>NZ_VITA01000011.1 GCF_007827695.1 Sinorhizobium medicae
GCCGAATCATAGCCGCGATATTCCAGACGCTTCAAGGCTTCGACCAGCCGCTCCGAAACCGGCTGATGTCCAACGATACCAACAATCCCGCACATATCCCTCTCCGCGTCTCTTCACGCCTTAAATGCGTGTCGACTAAAATGCAGCGACCCTTGAGCGTCTGAACAGGACGCGCGGCGCGAAAGGTCACCCGTTGAAATCCTTGGTAGCGAAAATGCGCCGCTAGGCAATCCGTTTTGATTTCACTTTCAATGTCAGTATTTAACGCGCGTCTACTCCGCGGCCTTGGCGATCTTTCGTGCCAGCTTTTCAGCCTTGTAGCGTTCGCGCAAGATCGGTGCCCTGCCCGGCTTCACCTCCTGGCGTGCACGGCCAAAAGCAACGGCGTCCGCCGGTACGTCTTCCGTAATCACGCTTCCGGATGCGATGAGTGCCCCGTCGCCGATCGAGACCGGAGCGACCAGCGCCGAATTGGAACCGATAAAGGCGTTCGCGCCAATGCGCGTGACGTGCTTGTTCACGCCATCATAGTTGCAGGTGATTGTTCCGGCCCCGATATTCGTGCCGGCGCCGACAAAGGCGTCACCGATATAGGTAAGATGGCTGACCTTGGCCCCGGCCCCGATCTCTGCCTTCTTCACCTCGCAGAAATTGCCGACTTTCGAGTTCGCTCCGAGGTCGGCACCTGTGCGCAGGCGTGCAAAGGGCCCGACCGCTGCCCCGGCGCGGACGTGTGCGCCCTCGAGATGGGAGAAGGCGTGGATGATCGCGCCGCTTTCCACGCGCACGCCAGGTCCGAAGACGACGTTCGGTTCCACGAGAACGTCCTGCGCAAGCGCCGTATCCCAGGAAAGGAACACGGTCTCGGGTGCGACCATCGAGACGCCGGCCAGCATCAGTTCGTGACGCCGACGCTGTTGCCAGAGGCGCTCGATATAAGCAAGTTCGGCGCGGGTGTTGCAGCCGGTAAGTTCCTCTTCGGGCGCTTCGACGGCGATCGCTCGGCCGCCGAGGGACCGGACGATCTCGACGAGATCGGTGAGGTAGTACTCGCCCTTGGCATTGGTATTGCCGACGCGATCCAGCAGATCGAGAGCCTTGCGGCCGTCGATTGCCATGAGTCCGCCATTGCAATAGGTGATACGGCGTTCCTCCTCGGAGGCGTCCCTGTGTTCGCGAATGGCGACGAGTGCATCACCTTCAACGATGAGGCGCCCGTATCCGGTTGGATCCGCGGCCTGAAAGCCGATCACGACGACGTCGTTTCCGGCGGCAAGACCGTCACGCGCCGCCTCGAGGGGCGCGGCGGTGATCAGTGGCGTGTCCCCGAAAACGACCAGGATGTCATCATAGCCTTTCGCGATTGCCTCGCGCGCGGCAAGCACTGCGTGAGCGGTCCCCAGCCGTTCCTTCTGGAGAAGGGCGGTGACCGCGACGTCGCCTGTATTCGCGGCGGCGGCCACCGCTTCCGCGTCGCGTCCGACGACCAGCGCCACATCGGAGATCGATGCACTCGCCAGGGCATCCACGACGTGGCTGATCATTGCCCGCCCCGCGACGGGGTGCAGCACCTTCGACATGGCGGATTTCATCCGCGTGCTCTCGCCAGCTGCCAGGATGATCGCCAGGCAAGTCCGTTCCATACTCTGATCTCCTTGGTACTCTCCGGACAGCATCCGGAGCAGAATCGCAGGCCGTAGCCGCGCCGTTTTTCAGGCGTTCCTATCAGCAACATATTGCGAGAACCATAACTCGCACAATCACGTAGCATTAATTCCGTTCAAACCGGATGATACACGGGACTTTGCCGTCAACCCGGCGGCCGCAGCCGGCTTTCCGTCAGAAGGCCGCTTTCCTCGAGGATGGGATAGGCGACGGATGCGATATGCGCGTTGATGCGCTTCAGGTCACGCAGCATGTCGAGGTGCAGCGAACTGGTCTGAAGACTTTCGAGAAGACCGCCGCGCAACCGCTCCAGATGCCGCTCGGCCGAGCGCTTCTCCATATGACGCACGTTTACCTTTACCTCGATGAGATGGCGCGCAAGGTCGGCATTGCGCGTGACGAATATGGTCTGGGCGATGCGCAGATTATCGATGGTGAGATCGAAAAGGCCCTTCAGCTCCTGATAGCCTTCCTCGGAGAATCGCAGCCCCCCCCTCACCTTTTTGGCGATCTGCTCGCAAAGGCCTTTTTCGATGATGTCGCCCATGTGCTCCAGGTTGATGGCATAGTCGATGATCACGATCGAACGGCGGCCATCCTCTTCATTGAGACCATCGCGCCCCAGCCGCGAAAGGAAGATTTTCACTTCCTGCTGCAACAGGTCGACCTGCCGTTCGTATTTCTCAATGTCGCCGAGATCGTTGACGTCATTCCTGCTGAATGCCTCGGAGGCACGCATCAGCATGACCTCGATCAGATCGCCCACTCTCAGGACCTCTCGCGTCGCGCCGGAAAGGGCCATCACCGGCGTATCGAGCGTCGCTTCGTCGAGAAAGTGCGGCCCGGACTCCCCCGCTTCGTCGTCCGGGACGAACCGATTCATGGTGCGGGCGAGCAAGCCGGCGAATGGCCAGGCGACGATGGCCAAAAGGAGATTGAAAAGCAGGTGAATGTCGACGGGCAGGTTCTGTCGCGGCAGCGGCAGACTCTGCAGAAAATCGGCACTGACGCTAACGGCCGGAAGGGCGACCAGGCAGCCGATTCCGCGCACCACGAGATTGCCGAGCGTGACTCGTCGAGCGGCAGGCGCCGAACCGAGCGTGGTGATAACCGGCGGGATCGCCCCCCCGAGATTGGCCCCGAGCACCAGAGCGACGGTCAGTCCGGGTGAAAGCACCCCGGCAGAGGAAAGCGACAGCACCAGCATTACGACGGCAAGACTGGAGGATGACGCAAATGCGAGACCGGCCGATATGATCATCGCCACGGGCAACGCGCTATCGAGCATGCCGAGAAACGCTGCCAGAGCCTGGGACTGGCGCATCGGCTCGGTCGCGGCGCCGAGCAACTCGAGCGAAAGAAGCATCACGCCAATGCCCACAAGCGCGTAGCCCGCGCCCTGGCGGGCGCTCGACCGGCTCAGCCGGTGTGTCGCAACGCCCGCGAGGATGAGCAGCGGCGATAGCCAGCCGATGCCGAGGGCGACGATCCACGCTGTCATCGCCGTGCCGACATTGGCGCCGAGCAACACGATCTGCGCCATCTGCGAGCGGATCAGCCCCTTCTCCACGAAAGAGGCCGTCATGAGGGCCGTCGCCGTCGAACTCTGCAGGCCGAGGGTTGCGACGAGCCCCGTCGCAAAAGCCCGTAAGGGACCGTCCGTGCCGCGCGCAAGGCCTGATCGAAGCCGCGCTCCGAACGCACGCGTGACCCCTTCCTTGACGAGCGACAGGCCGAACAGCAACAGCGCGACTGCGCCGAAGAGATTGACCATCACGATGGTGGACTGCATGAATGACTTCCCGTAATGGCCCGCGGGTTGAAATTCCCACAGGATATGGAAGACACGATTCCCATCAGTTTGCCACAGGACGGCGCGCTTCCAACGCTTAATTTGCAGCCCATTTTAGATTGCCGGCTAACAAATTCCGACATTGCTTTCGTCATTGACGCCTTTGCTGGCTTTGTTATTGAAAGCTGGATGGTCCTTGTCATGCGACGCAGTCACGGGTGAACAGTGCGAACGCAAAGCTGCCAGCGGCAATTAGCACCGAACCGCCCTTCAATTCCTCTCTGGTTTGTTCTAAGGAACGAATTCATTCGGCGTCACGCCAGCGTATCCCAACGAGGTTTTCTGCCCACATGCTCGACTCCCTGAGAAACGCCGCCCAGACCCGGGTCGTCAAAGCCCTGCTGGCCCTTCTCATCCTCTCATTTATGGTGTGGGGTGGTCAGACGTTGATGGTGCCAAACACGCCCAATGCGGTGGTTACCGTCGGCGACATCAAGGTGTCGCCGAGCGACTTCCGGCTGGCCTACGAGCGGCAGGTGGCTTTGCTTTCGAGACAGCTCGGTACGCCGCTGACGCGTCAGCAGGCGCAAGCCTTCGGGGTTGAAAACCAGGTCTATGCCCAACTGGTGGCAGGCGCGGCACTCGACCAGCTCGCCACCGACATGAATCTCGGCCTGTCCGAGGACAGGCTGGCGCGGCTGATCGGCGAAGACCCGGCCTTCCACGGCGTCAACGGCCAATTCGATCGGCTGACATTCTCCAGCGTTCTGCGCAATGCGGGGCTGACGGAGCAGGACTACATTAACAACCGCAGCCAGGTTGCGGTTCGCTCGCAGATCGTCGATGCGCTCACGGACGGCTACACGGCGCCGAAGGTGTTGGTGGAGGCCGTCGACAAGTATCGCCACGAGACGCGCACGGTCGACTATCTCCTGCTCTCCAACGCAAATATCGACGCGGTCAAGACGCCGGGGGATGATGTACTCGCTCCGTGGTTCGAAAGCCGCAAGGCGAATTACCGAGCTCCCGAATACCGCAAGTTCAGCTACATCAAACTCGAGCCGGAGGACCTCGCCGCGTCCGATTCCGTGACGGAGGAAGAGCTCCGCGCCGATTACGACAAGCGCAAGGAAAGCTTCCGCACGCCGGCAACGAGAACGGTCGAACAGCTCGCCTTCCCGTCGCGAGAGGCAGCCGACGCCGCGGCCGCAAAGCTTTCCGCCGGAACGTCCTTCGACGATCTGGTCAAGGCCGAAGGCAAGACGTCGGCGGACGTTCTGCTCGGCGACTTCACCAAGGAGCGCATGCCTGACGCAAAGATTGCCGATGCAGCCTTTGCCGTTGCTCAGGACGGCGGCACCACGCCCGTGGTCGACGGCCCATTCGGCCCGGTCATCCTGCGCGTGACCAATATTCGGTCGGAAGCCGTTCGAAGCTATGATGAAGTGAAGGAAGAACTGCGCAAGGAGATCGCTCTCGACGCGGCGCGCGATCAGCTCGTCGGTCTTCACGACAAGATCGAAGACGAACGTGCCGGCGGCGTGACCGTCAAGGAGATTGCCGAACAGCTGAAGCTCAAGCTTGTCACTGTCGTTGCGGTAGACGCTTCCGGCAAGGATCAGAACGGCGATGATGTGAAGGACCTGCCGGAACCGCGGGCTCTTCTCCAGGAAGTCTTCAAGGCCGACGTGGGCACAGATACGCTCTCGGTCAATATCGGGCGCGACGGCTCCGTCTGGTTCGATGTCGAGGAGATCATCCCGGGCCGCGACCGGACTCTCGACGAGGTGCGCGACGAAGTGGCGGCCGACTGGACCGCGGAGCAGCAGCGTGCGGCGCTTGCGGCAAAGGCGAAGGAACTCAAGGAGCGCGTGGAAAAGGGCGCCAAGCTCGCCGATATCGCGAGCGAACTTGGCCTCGTGGTCGAGACCAAGACCGGGCTGACCCGCTCGACGAACGATGCGACGCTCAGTCCTGCTGCGGTGATCGCGGCCTTCGGAGGCGCGAACGGCCACGTTGCCAATGCTCCGGGGATTGGCGGCGACGGCCAGGTGCTCATGCAGGTCACGGCAGTCGAGGAGAAAGCGCCTGCCGACGCCCTCGACAATGACAGCCGTCAGATCGAAGCGATTGCGCGGGCGAGCGGCGACGACATCCTGGATCAGATGGTCTCGACACTGCAAACCGCCTATGGCGTCTCGATCAACCAGACGCTTGCCGAAACGGCGCTGGCGCAACGGTGACGACGGAGAAGTGAATTCATGAGTGATTTGAAACCGTTCGTCGCCAAAGTCGCAGCGCGCGAGGCACTTAGCCGCGACGATGCACGCGCGGCCTTCGAGATCATCATGTCCGGGGCGGCCACGCCGTCGCAGATCGGCGGCTTTCTCATGGCGCTCCGTGTACGCGGCGAAACGGTCGACGAGATCGTGGGTGCCGTCGGGGCGATGCGTGCACGCATGTTGCACGTGAAGGCGCCGGACGGTTCGATCGACATTGTCGGCACCGGCGGCGACGGCGCCGGCACCTACAATATTTCGACGTTGGCCGCGCTGATCGTTGCAGGCGCGGGGGTGCCGGTCGCCAAGCACGGCAACCGTGCGCTGAGCTCGAAATCAGGAACGGCCGATGCGCTCTCCTGCCTGGGCGTCAATCTCGAAATAGGGCCCGAGGCAATCTCGCGCTGCATCGGCGAAGCCGGTCTGGGCTTCATGTTCGCGCAGCAGCACCATTCGGCTATGCGCCATGTCGGTCCGACGCGGGTGGAACTCGGAACGAGAACGATCTTCAACCTGCTCGGCCCCCTCGCCAATCCGGCCGGCGTTCGGCAACAGCTCGTCGGCGTCTACGCGCCGCAATGGGTCGATCCGCTGGCAGAGGTGCTCCGCGATCTCGGCTCCGAGAGTGTCTGGGTCGTCCATGGCGAAGGGCTCGACGAGATCACGACGACCGGAGTGACCAAGGTTGCGGCGCTCAAGGACGGCACGATCACCAACTTCGAACTGACACCGGCCGATTTCGGGCTCGAGCGCGTTACGCTCGATGCCTTGAAGGGCGGTGACGGCGCCCATAACGCCGCCGCGCTGCAAGCTGTTCTCGACGGTGCGGAGAATGCCTACCGGGACATTTCCCTTGCGAACGCCGCCGCTTCGTTGATGATAGCGGGGCGCGCAAAGGACCTGATGGAGGGCATGGACTTGGCCCGGAAATCGCTTTCGAGCGGCGCCGCAAAGGTCGCCTTGCAGCGATTGATCACCGTTTCGAACGCGGCATGAGGAAAAGACATGACGGACATCCTGCGTCGGATCGAAGCCTATAAGCGCGGCGAGATCGCGGCCGCGAAAGTACGTCTTCCGCTGGCCGAATTGAAGGCGCGGATTGCCGAACAGTCGCCGCCGCGCGGATTCCGTGCTGCACTCGGGGCGCACCGGGAAAAAGGCGACTTCGGCTTGATCGCCGAAATCAAGAAGGCGAGCCCGTCGAAAGGATTGATCCGGCCGGATTTCGATCCTCCGGAACTGGCGAAGGCCTATGCCGCTGGCGGCGCTGCCTGTTTGTCCGTCCTTACCGACGCGCCGAGCTTCCAGGGTGCACCGGAGTTCCTGACGAAGGCACGCGAGGCCTGCCCGCTCCCGGCGCTGCGCAAGGACTTCATGTTCGACACCTATCAGGTTTTCGAAGCGCGGGCCTGGGGTGCCGATTGCATTCTGCTGATCATGGCGTCGCTTGCCGACGATGATGCTCGCCGGCTGGAAGAAGCTGCATTCGCACTCGGCATGGACGTCCTTGTCGAAGTACACGACGCGGAGGAAATGGATAGAGCACTTCGCTTGTCATCTCCGCTCGTCGGTATCAATAACCGTAATCTCAGGACGTTCGAGGTTGACCTTGCCGTCTCCGAAAGGCTCGCGACGATGGTCTCCTCCGACCATCTCCTGGTCGGCGAGAGCGGCGTTTTCACTCACGAAGACTGCCGACGCCTTGAGAAGAGCGGGATTACCACCTTCCTGGTCGGTGAAAGCCTGATGAGGAAGGACGACGTCGAGGCGGCAACGCGTGCGCTGCTGACCGGCTCCGCAAACATTCTGGCGGCAGAGTGATGAGCGGGCCTGCCCTCACCCATATCGACAGCGCCGGCGAAGCGAGCATGGTCGATGTCGGCGACAAGACCGAGACGGTCCGCGTCGCCGTCGCGGAGGGCTTCGTCAGGATGAAGCCGGAGACGTTGGCACTGATTCGCGAAGGAAATGCCAAGAAGGGCGACGTTATCGCAACCGCCCGGCTCGCGGGAATAATGGCCGCCAAGCAGACATCGAGCCTCATTCCGCTCTGCCATCCATTGATGCTGACGAAAGTGTCGGTCGAGATTGCCCCGGATGACGCGCTCCCCGGTTTGCGGGTAGAAGCGATGGCGAAGCTGACCGGCCGAACGGGTGTCGAAATGGAAGCACTGACTGCCGTCAGCGTCGCCTGCCTTACGATCTACGACATGGCCAAGGCCGCGGACCGGGACATGGAAATCGGCGGGGTGCGGCTGGTCAGTAAATCGGGCGGGCGTTCCGGCGACTATCGTCGCGAGGGAGACATGCGCTGATGTCGCTTCTTTCGGTCGAGGAGGCGCTGAAGAGAATTTTGGCAAAAGCGCGACCGCCGCAACGGGTGGAACGCGTGGCGCTCCATGATTGCCTCGGGCGGGTACTCGCCGAAGATGTCGCAGCCCGTCTAACCCACCCTCCCTTCGACAATTCCGCCATGGACGGCTATGCCGTTCGCTACGAGGATATTGCCGCAATCGGAACGGAGCTCACCGTCATCGGGCAATCCGCCGCCGGAAGCGGTTTTCGCGGTCAAATCAGATCCGGCGAGGCTGTGCGGATCTTTACCGGAGCACCTGTGCCTGCAGGGGCTGACACCGTAATCATTCAAGAAGATACGGAAAACCTGCCGGAGGGACGCATTCGCACGCTGTTTGCGCCGTCCAAAGGCCGGCACATCCGCCTGGCGGGCCAGGACTTTCTCGCGGATGACATAGCACTCACGGCCGGAACCGCGCTCGATGCCGGCCGGTTGACGCTTGCTGCCGGGATGAACCATCCGGAGTTGCCGGTTCTTGCACGACCCAGAATCGCAATCCTCGCCACAGGCGACGAATTGCTGCCGCCGGGGAGCGCTCCCGGGGTTGACCAGATCATCGCCTCCAACAGTTTCGGGGTGGCCGCGATCGCCCGGGAGAACGGCGCCGAAGTTCTTGATCTTGGCATTGTCGGTGATGAGCCCGCGGCAATCGCCGCGGCCGTCTCCAAAGCGCACGCGGCTGAAGCGGATGTGCTTGTCACCCTCGGTGGTGCCTCGGTCGGCGATCACGATCTCGTCCAATCGACGCTGCTCGGCTGCGGCATGACGCTCGATTTCTGGCGTATTGCAATGCGCCCGGGAAAGCCGCTGATGGTCGGCGATCTCGACGGTATGACGGTTCTGGGTTTGCCCGGAAATCCCGTTTCCAGCCTTGTTTGCGCCTTGCTCTTCCTCGAACCATTGACGCGAAAGCTTGCTTATCTTCCGGCCCGTTCACGACTGTCCCAGGCACGACTTGCCACCCCGCTGCCGGCCAATGACCGGCGCCAGGACTATATACGTGCCCGCCTGACCCGGGAGGCCGACGGATCGTTCCTGGCCCACCCGTTCCCGCGCCAGGATTCGTCGATGGTCAGCGTTTTCGCCCAGTCCGATGGCCTGATCGTAAGGCCGCCTGGTGCCCCCGAGGCCAAGATCGGAGAGGCATGCAGTGTTTTCAAGTTGAGGGATTCAGTCTGACCTAAAGCTGCGACCGGGAGGGCGTGCGCACCCGCGCCGCTTGCCGGAACAATGAGGCCGATGCGAGCCATAGCGCGACAAACAACGCATTGACCCCAAGGATTTCCAGCGGCGGACTTTCCGGGTATCCCATCCCTGCACTCACCGCTACCGCGGCGACCAGCCCTTGAGCAAGGGACGTCGCGAACAAGGCGCGTGCCATTCCGTTCGGCCGCAGGCGCGCAATGAAGACTCCGATAATGCCCACCGCCGGCACGCAGACGTAAAGGAGGTTGGCGGGCCCATCCTCGGTCCCGATGATCCCGAGTGCGAAATTCATCCAGATCAGGAAGAACGCTGTCGCGAGCGCAACGCCGACGGCAGCGCGGTAGGCGCCGTTGGCCGATATCCTCGTTGCCAACTCGTAGATGCCGCCTGAGCCGGCCAGCATGGCACCTAGAATCGCGAAATCCGCCTCGTCCCACGCTACTTCCCCGGTGACTTGCATTGCAAGCCAGGGTAACAGCATCAGCGCCGCAGCAGCACCCCACGCCGCTCTCCTCCAGGGCCTCCCGCGTCCGCCATCTTCCGCATTCGCTGCCATCTGCCTCACCTCGCGCATTCGTCCGCGTTGCGCGCCGACTTGCCCGGTGGTGTCAGGAAAGTGCCTCACCGGCTCGGCTGACCAGGATTTTGTCGATACGGCGGCCGTCCATATCGATCACCTCGAATCGATAGCCGTGAGCCTCGGCCGTGTCGCCCTCTTCCGGCGACTTGCGCAATTGCTGCACCAGAAAGCCCGCGATGGTTTCGAAATCGCTGTCGGCGTCAATGCCCTCGATGCCGATCTGAAGGTGGATCTCATCGATTGGCGTACGTCCGTCTACGAGATAGCTGCCGTCGTCGCGCAGGTGAATGAGGGCATGTTCGGAATCGTCATAGTTTGATGGAATGATGCCCACGATCGCCTCGAGGATATCGGCGGTGGTGATGATCCCCTCTGTGCTCCCATATTCGTCGACGATCATGGCCATATTGATGCTGGACGTCTTGAAGGCTTCGAGCGCCTTTAAGCAGGAGGCCGTCTCCGGCAGTGTGAGAATGTCACGGACATAATCGCGGATATTGAATTTTCCGGTTTGCGAAACATTCAATATCTCCTTTGCAAGGACTGCCCCGATCACATCGCCCGCAGGCCCGTCGACCACCGGATAGCGCGAGTGGCCGGACTGCCGGATCTTGTGTCCGATCGTCTCCAGATCGTCCTGGATGTCGATGAAGCTCACCTCGGTGCGATGCGTCATAATCGTTTTTACATTGCGGTCGCCAAGGCGAATGATCCGCCGCAGCATCTCGTGTTCGCTCTTTTCGATGGCGCCGCTTTCGACGCCTTCCGCCATGATCGCCTGAACTTCCTCTTCGGTCACGTGATCCGCGTCCTCGGGCCTCATTCCCATGATACGCATCGAAAGGTTGGCCGCGCCTTCGAACAGATAGACTACCGGGGCGACGATACGCGAAAGCAGCGCCATCGGACGGGCGACGAACATCGCCAGCGCTTCCGAGTTTCGAAGCGCCAACTGCTTCGGTATGAGCTCGCCGATGACCACCGACAGAAACGTGATCAGGGTGACGACGAGGGCGACCGCGACCGTATCGCCGTAAGGGCTGATCCAGGCGATGTCGTTCAGGAACGGCGCGATGTTGGCGGCGATTGTCGCGCCTCCATAGGCGCCAGCCAGGATACCGACCAGGGTGATCCCGACCTGCACCGTCGACAGGAATTTGCCTGGATCTTCCGCAAGCCTGAGTGCGGCTTCTGCGCGCGGGATTCCCTGCTTGACCATCTGACGAAGGAGCGGTTTGCTTGCCGACACGAGTGCCATTTCCGACAACGCAAAAAAGGCGTTGATCAAAAGCAGAAGCAAAATGACGAAAAGTTCGGCCATGGTCTCCGGTTCACCGTTTCCAATTGGGCTGCGCTGAAGACTGCCCTTGTTCCAGATAGGCTAGGCCGCGGGCGCGGGCAAGGTCGGCAGCAGGATTTCACGAAGCCTGGAGGTCAGGCTTTCGCCACGCTTCCGCTGAGCGCCTGACGGATACGTGCGCGCCCCACCTTGATCACGTGCTCCATTGCAAGGCGCGCGGTCGCCTCGTCCCGTTTGCCGACCGCCTCGACGATACGGATGTGGTTCCGTGCCACCTCGTCGATGCCGCCTTTCTCGGCGGTGGGTGAACTGAGCTTGAAGACGCCGACAAGGGCGGCCTCGATCAGGCCGCCGACCGTGCGCAGGAAGGGATTTCCAGAGGCTTCAATAACGGAAAGATGGAATTTGAGGTCTGCGGTGGCGAGACTCTCCGGCGTGTGATCTGCGTCCCCCATGGCGACCGCAAGACGCATCATCCCCGCGATCTCCGCGTCCGATGCATTTCTCGCCGCCAGAGCCGCAGCATGCGTCTCGAAGGCGAGCCGCACTTCGCTCAGATGGTAGAGAAAATCTTCGTCGACGCCACATGCGAAATGCCATGTGAGGATGTCGCTATCGAAGAGGTTCCATTCCTTGCGGGGGGTGACGCGTGTGCCGATTCGAGCACGCGGGACGATCATGCCCTTGGCTGCAAGCGTCTTCATGGCTTCGCGCAACACTGTGCGCGAAACCCGAAAGCGCATCGCCAGATCGGGGTCTCCGGGCAGGATGCTGCCGACCGGGAATTCGCCTGAAACAATCGCCTTGCCGAGTTGATCCACGACCTGTGCATGGCTCGTCCGTTTCGGCGTGCCGGATATCACGGTCTCAAGCAGGCTCTTGTTCAATCCATTCCTCCTCGGGAACTGTCCTCCCTGCTCGAGCGCTTCCGTCGCCGCGCCGGCGGCAGATCGATTCACATCAGATCGAATCGAACCACACTAGATCGAATAGACGATTCCTGAAAGCCTGCTGAGAAATGCAGGAAAAACTGCGGATCGAACAAGGTGACACCCCACAGGGAATGCACAGACCCCGCGTCAAGCGCGGGGTCTGCAAATCGTCAAGGTTCTATTCGGCCAACTTGTTCAGACTGGCCCTTTTATTGCGGCAGCTTGTCGTCGACGCCTTCGACATAGAAGTTCATGCCGAGCAGCGTTGCGTCGTCGGCGGTCTCGCCCTCTTTCAGCCAAGGGCTGCCATCCTGCTTGTTGAGTGGACCGGTGAACGGCTTCAACTCGCCGGATTTGATTTTCGCCTCTGTTTCTTCCGCCATTGCTTTCACGTCATCAGGCATGTTGGTGTAAGGCGCCATTGTCAAAATACCGTCCTTCAGGCCATCCCAGCTCGAAGACGTCGACCAGGTTCCATCGAGGAACGCCTTGGTGCGCTTCACGTAATAGGCGCCCCAGGTGTCGACGATGGCGGTCAATTGCGTCTGCGGTCCGGCCGCGATCATATCGGATGCCTGGCCGAAGGCCTTGATACCGCGCTCTGCCGCGACCTGCATCGGCGCCGTCGTGTCGGTGTGCTGGGTGATGATATCGACGCCCTGGTCGATGAGGGCCTTGGCGGCATCCGCTTCCTTGCCCGGGTCGAACCACGTGTTCGCCCACACGACCTTGATCTTGAAATCGGGGTTGACCGCCCGGGCGCCGATGACGAAGGCGTTGATGCCCATCACTACCTCGGGGATAGGAAAGGAGGCGATATAGCCGGCAACGCCCTTTTCGGACATTTTCGCGGCGATCTGACCCTGGATGTAACGGCCTTCGTAGAAGCGGCTGTTATAGGTGGCAACGTTCGGCGCGGTCTTGTAGCCGGTCGCGTGCTCGAACTTCACATCCGGGAATTTCGCCGCGATCTTGATCGTTGCATCCATGAATCCGAAGGACGTGGTGAAGATCAGGCCGCAGCCTGAACGCGCCAGCCGCTCGATCGCGCGTTCAGCGTCCGGGCCTTCCGGCACGTTTTCCAGGAACTGCGTTTCGATTTTGTCGCCGAGTTCCTTTTCCAGCTCCTGACGGCCGATGTCGTGCGCCTGGGTCCAGCCGCCGTCCGTCTTCGAGCCGACGTAGATGAAGCAGATTTTTGCCTTCTCCTGAGCGCTTGCAGCCGGCGCGATACCGAGCACGGCTACCGTGGTTGCGAGGGCGACGAGTAGTTTTTTCATTTTGACCTCTGTCGGTTTGAGAAATGTCCGTCTGTCTTGTTCACCGGTCCGGCACGAACGGCTTGCCGAGCGATGCCGGCGTATTGATCAGGGTCATGCGCCGGTTATGCGAGATAAGAATGAGTACGACGATCGTTGCGATGTACGGAAGCGCGGTCAGGAACTGTGACGGGATGCCGATTCCGAAGGCCTGAGCGTGCAGCTGACTGATCGAGACGGCCCCGAACAGATATCCTCCGGCGACGACTCGCCAGGGTCGCCACGATGCAAAGACCACCAGTGCCAACGCGATCCAGCCGCGGCCGGCCGACATGTTCTCCACCCATTGGGGCGTGTAGACGAGCGACAACTGCGCTCCGGCAAGTCCGGCGCAGGCGCCGCCGAACAGAACGGCAAGGTAGCGGGTGCGAATGACGTTCACGCCGAGAGCGTGGGCCGAGGAGTGGCTGTCGCCCACCGCCCGCAACTTCAATCCCGCACGGCTTTTGAACAGAAACAGGTGAACGCCAACCAAAATCGCGACCGAAGCATAGAATATGGCGTCCTGCCGAAACAAAAGCGGCCCGACGACAGGTATCTTCGACAGGAGCGGAATCGCGATCGGCTGCAGCTTGATCCCCTGCATGCCGAGAAAACTCTCGCCGAGCATCCCGGAGACGCCGAGCCCCAGAAGCGTGAGTGCCAGGCCGGTCGCAACCTGATTGGCAACCAGTGTCAGCGTCAGGAAGCCGAACAGCAGCGAAAACACCGCGCCGGCAGCAATACCGGCAAGGATTCCGGCATAGGGCGAGCCAATGAGCTGCGTCGCGGCGAAGGCGCAGACAGCTCCCATGATCATCATGCCCTCAACGCCGAGATTAAGCACGCCGGACCGTTCGGCGACGAGCTCGCCCAAAGCGGCGAGGACGAGCGGCGTCGCAGCGGTGATGACGCTGAAGAGGATTGCTTCGACTATGCCCATCAGTGCGCCTCTTCAGTCTTGACCGCTGCGAAGCGGTCCCACACCAGCCGGACGCGATAGTGAATGAGCGCGTCGCACGAGAGCACGAAGAACAGCAGCAGTCCCTGGAAGACGCGCGTTACCTTGTCGGATACGCCGATCGAAAGCTGCGCCGCCTCTCCGCCAAGATAGGTCAAGGCAAGGACAAGACCGGCAGCGGCGATCCCCAGCGGATTGAGGCGGCCGAGGAATGCGACGATGATGGCGGTGAAGCCGTAGCCGGGCGAGATCACCGGACGGAGCTGCTGCATCGCCCCGCTCACTTCCGAAATGCCGGCCAGCCCCGCCAGCGCACCGGAAAACAGCATAGAGAACCAGATCATCTTGCGCGAGGAAAAGCCCGCAAAGCGCCCTGCCCGCTCGGATTGACCGAGCACGGTGATTTCGAAGCCCTTCAACGTATAGCGCATCATGAACCACACCAGCACCGCTGCGACGATGGCGAAGGCGAACCCCCAATGCATGCGCCCCGAGGCGAGCATTTCGGGAAGGACTGCATCAGCACCGAACGTCCGCGTTTCCGGAAAGTTCATGCCTTGCGGATTGCGCCAGGGGCCTCGAACGAGCCAGTCGAGAAAGAGCTGAGCCACATAGACCAGCATCAGGCTTGTCAGGATCTCGTTGGTATTCATATGCGCCTTCAGAAAGGCCGGTATGGCCGCAAAAAGCGCTCCCCCTATCATGCCGAGTAGCATCATCAGCGGCAGTAACAGCGGCGACTGCCAATCGTAGAAAAGAACCGGAAGGGCCGAGCCGGCAATGGCGCCCATGATGAACTGACCCTCAGCGCCGATGTTCCAGTTGTTGGAACGGAAGCACACGGAGAGCCCGACGCCGATCAGGATCAGCGGCGCCGCCTTGATCGCCAGCTCGTGCAGCGACCAGACTTCGCTCAGCGGCTCGACGAAAAAGCTGTAAAGCGCTGTGACCGGATTCTTGCCCAGCAATGCGAACATCACGCCGCCGAAGAGGATGGTCAGTGCAAGGGCAATGAACGGCGACAGGATCGAGAACAGCGCCGAGGCCTTCGCTCGCTTTTCGAGTTCAATGCGCATGCGCTGCTCCCGCGCTTTCGGTCTTCCCGGACATGCCGCCCATCAGCAGCCCGATCTTTTCGCGCGAAAGTTCACGCGCCGGATAGGGATCGGAAAGACGTCCTTCGTTGATCACCGCGATTTCCGTCGCCACTTCGAATATCTCGTCGAGGTCCTGGCTGATCACCAGCACGGCGGAGCCGGCTTTTGCGAGATCGACGAGCGCCTGGCGGATACGGCTCGCTGCTCCGGCGTCGACGCCCCAGGTCGGCTGGTTGACGACGAGCACCGCCGGTTGCCGGTCCAGCTCCCTTCCGACGATGAATTTCTGCAGGTTTCCGCCCGAAAGTGAACCGGCCGGCGGGTCGTCGCCGCTCTTGCGCACGTCCATCGCCTCGGAAATGCGCCTCGTTGCCGCCTTGACCGCCCCATGACGGATGATCTTCAAGGCACCTCCGCCGAGGAACGCCTGCCGGTCGGATTGACTGCGCGCCAGGACGAGATTGTCGGAGAGAGACAACCCCGATATGGCGGCATGCCCATGGCGCTCTTCCGGTACGAAACCGGCCCCCATCAGCCGGCGCGCATTGATGTTCCTCGTGCCGACCGGCCGCTGGCGTATCTGGACGGCGTCGTCGTCAGCCACCGGATACTCGCCTGAAAGGGCGTCGAAGAGTTCGCTCTGCCCGTTGCCGGCCACTCCGGCGATGGCCAGCACCTCGCCCGCCCTGACCCTCAGACAGATGTCCTTGAGTGATACGGCAAAGGGCGTGCGCGCCGCGACCGAGAGATGTCGCGCCTCCAATTGCACGTCGCCTCTGGTGCTCGTCCCCTCTGGAGTCACGACGGTTACATCACTGCCGACCATCATCCGTGCGAGAGATGCGGGAGTCTCGGCGCGTGGGTCGCAGGCGCCGGTGACCTTGCCGTGTCTCAGCACCGTTGCGCGGTCGCAGATGCGCTGCACTTCCTCGAGACGATGGCTGATATAGAGGACGGAACGCCCCTCGGATCTCAGTTTCAGGAGCGTCTCGAAAAGCCGGTCGGCTTCCTGCGGCGTCAACACGGAAGTCGGTTCGTCGAGAATGATGAGCTGCGGGTTCTGCAGGAGAGCCCGGACGATTTCGATCCGTTGCCGTTCGCCGACGGAGAGATCGGCGACATGCGCCTTCGGATCGAGCGGCAGCCCGTAAATCTGCGATAACCGTGCTGCCTCCTCGGCAACGCGGGCGAGCGAAACGCTCCCATTCATCGAGAGAGCGATATTCTCCGCAACGGTCAGCGCCTCGAACAATGAAAAATGCTGAAAGACCATGCCGATCCCGAGGCAGCGGGCATCGCTCGGGCTGGTGATGCGGACATTCCGCCCCCGCCATCGGATCTCACCGGACGTGGGCGCGAGCACGCCGAAGAGCATCTTGACCAATGTCGATTTTCCCGCGCCGTTCTCGCCGAGCAGCGCGTGGATTTCTCCGGGTTCGATCTGCAGGTCTATTGCATTGCAGGCCGCGAACGAGCCGAACAATTTCGTAAGCTGGCGAACGGCCAGCAACGGGCCGCTCGCGGTTTGTCCCTTTACAGGCACGCTGCCCTCTTTCCCCTCTTCGATTTCCCCGGCCTTTGCTGCATGCAGCACTGGAACCATTACAGCGACCTACGCGCGTCTGACGCGCGGCGCTGCAAGGTTTCGGTCAGGGAATCAGCAATGTCGTTCCACTTGTTTTTCTTGTTTCGAGATCCGTATGCGCCCGACCGGCTTCGGCAAGCGGATAGGTCTGATTGATATTGATACGCACTTTGTTGCTTTGCACAACATCAAACAGGGAATTTGCACATGCCTCCAGGGCGGGCCGGGTCGCGACATAGGTGAAAAGCGTCGGGCGGGTCGCATAGAGCGCTCCCTTCTGCGCCAGGATGCCGATGTTGAAGGCATCCACCGGGCCGGAAGAGTTGCCGAAACTGGCCCAGAGACCGCGCGGCTTCAGACAGTCGAGCGAGGCAGGGTAAGTGTCACGACCCACCGAATCGTAGACGACGTCGACGCCGCGTCCTCCGGTCAGCTCCTTCACGCGCGTAACGAAATCGTCGGTGCGGTAGTTGATGACATGGTCGTAGCCATGGGCAAGCGCCAGGTCGATCTTCTCCTGTGATCCGGCCGTTCCGATCACCGTCGCCCCGAGTGCCTTTGCCCATTGCCCCGCAATGAGCCCGACGCCGCCGGCCGCAGCGTGAAAGAGCAAGGTCGTGTCCGGGCCGACTTTGAAGGTCTGGTTCAGAAGGTATTGCGCGGTCATGCCCTTGAGCATCATCGCAGCCGCCGTCTCCAGGCTGATCCCATCGGGCACTTTCAGTAGTTGCGACGCGTCAACGTTCCGTTCGCTCGCATAGGCCCCATCTGCCGACGCATAGGCGACGCGGTCGCCGACCGAAAACATGGTGACCCCGTCGCCGACGGCGGTGACTATGCCGGCGCCTTCCTTGCCGGGGATGAAGGGGAGCCCGGTCGCCGACTTGTAGAGACCAGTGCGGAAATAGACATCGATGAAATTGAGGCCGATCGCGACTTGCCGGATCTGCACTTCGCCAGGTCCGGGTGCCGCAAGAGTCACGCCCTCCATTTTCAGAACGTCCGGTCCGCCGAGTTCGCGAACGACGATTGCCTGTGTCATGACAAACTCCTTATTACGCGCAGCCTTTCGCGCTTCAAGCACGCCCGAGCTTCGGGAAGAGCTGCAGTATGAAACCGATGACGTAGAGATAAAGCCCCGTCGCAACGACGCCTACGACCACCCAGGCGGGGGTCTCGAAGTGCAGAAGCAGAGCATACATGCCGAGCGCCGACCAGATGAGGAAGATGCCGAGATTGAGCGGCCTCAGTCTTTCTACACGCACTGGATGAAGGAAGTTGATCGGCAGGAACGTCAATATCACGGACAGGAAAACGACAACCGATGCAGTCACTTCACTCGCCTGGATGACGAAAAGGGTGAAGACGACCATATTCCAGACGACCGGAAATCCGGAAAAGAAATACTCGTCCGTCTTCATCCCCATGTCCGCATAGTAGATTGCGCTTGATACCACGATCGCGCCGGCTGCCACGAAGGACCACGGTTCGCCGATCATCCCGCTCTGGTAAAGTGCGAAGGCCGGCAGCAGCACATAGGTCACGTAGTCGATAACATTGTCGAGCGTATCGCCGGACCAGTTGGGCAAAACTTCCTTGACCTGGACCTTGCGGGCAATCGGACCGTCAATGCCGTCCACAAGCAGAGCCAGGCCGAGCCACCAGAACATGTCGACGAAACGGTGCTCCGCCGCAGCGACAACGCCGAGAAAGGCCAGGAACGATCCGGAGGCTGTAAGGATGTGCACGGAAAAGGCGCGGATCTCGGCGTAAGGAACGCGTCTGTAATTGAAAAACTTCATCTGCGAAGCCGCCCTGTCCCTTGTCCCGTCTCGCGCCGCCAGTCAGCCGTTGTTTCAGCACAGGCGCCGCTTTGGCGGTAATATGCACCGTTTGCCGAGCATCGCCAGCAAAAACAAACCGTTCGCCGCTTTCGGGCTGCATTGACCTGTGGACATGCGGCAAGCGCCGGTGCGCCGATTCTGCCCATTTATTTCAATGGGCTAAGCGGCTAGAACGAATATTGCGATAGGATACGGGGACGGTCACGCAAGCGGATCGGCGGCTGTATTCCTTGCTGTGGCAGACACAGAAATGAGGAACGCGGAAGAAGCCTCGCCATTACTGCAACCGGAAGGCTGCCATGATAGTTAAGTCATGGACGTCGAGACGAAACTGCGGGTAGCCGCATCGGAGGTCCTGTCGACATGGATCACTATGACATTGCAATTATCGGCGCGGGACTTGCCGGTTCGCTGACGGCGATCGCCCTGGCCCGCAAGGGCCACCGGGTAGCGCTCGTCGGTCCGAAACCTGCGATAGCCGACGGACGAACCACCGCGCTCATGGACCAGTCGATCGGATATCTGAAGACGCTCGGCCTTTGGGACGAGACCGAGCCATTGACGGCGCCGCTTGTCGCCATCCGCATCCTCGACGGGACCAGGCGGCTCTTTCGGGCGCCCCCCGTCAACTTCCGCGCCTCGGAAGTGGGACTTGAGGCATTCGGCTATAACATACCGAATTCGCCGTTCCTGGATATCCTGGAAAAGCATGAAATGGCGCTTTCGACGCTCGAGCGTACGACCGCCGCGGCAGCGAGATTCGATCTCGGCGGTGCGGAGGTTCTAATCGGCCTTGGCGATGGCCGCACGATCTCGGCCGATCTGGTAATCGGAGCCGATGGGCGACGCTCGACCGTGCGGGAAGCCGCGGGGATCGATGTGAAAACCTGGTCCTATCCGCAGGCCGCTATCGTGCTGAATTTCGGCCACGAACTGCCGCACCAGGACGTTTCGACCGAATTTCATACAGAAAGCGGTCCCTTCACTCAGGTCCCCCTTCCCGGAAATCGCTCAAGTCTTGTCTGGGTTCAAAAGCCCCATGATGCAGAGGAGACGCTGAAGCTCGCGCCGGACGCGCTTTCGCGCACCATAGAGGATCGCATGCAATCGATTCTCGGCAAGATCACCACCGAAGGAACGCCTCAGTCGTTTCCGCTTTCCGGGCTTGCTGCCCGTCGTTTTGGCAAGGGGCGCATCCTCCTCGTCGGCGAAGCGGCCCATGCCTTTCCTCCGATCGGGGCACAAGGCCTGAATCTCAGCCTCCGAGACATCATGACCCTCGTCGATCTCATCGGCCGGCCGGCCGGAAGCCGCCTTCCGGCAGACACGGGCGACCGCTTCGACGGTCGCCGCCGCGCCGACATCGTCAGCAGGACGGCAAGCGTCGACCTGCTGAACCGTTCTCTTCTTTCGAATTTCCTGCCCGTGCAGGCCTTGCGTGCGGCGGGTCTGCATCTTCTCGCCTCTGCGGGCCCGCTGCGTGGCCTTTTGATGCGTGAGGGGATTCACCCGGGCAGCGCCCTGCAAGCGTTCAAGGAGGGCTTACGGGAACAGATCGGCCGGAAGAGCGCCTGAGCGTATGAGAAAAAGCAGGCCGGTTACCGTCGCGACCGAAAGCAGCGTCGTTATGAGAATTGTTGCCGATGCTCGTTCCTGCCAGACGCCGTATTGGTGGCCGATCACGAAGACATTGGTCGCGGTCGGCAGGGAGGCGAGCAGTACGGCCGTCTGGACCCAGATGGGATCGTAGGCACCGCCGAGGCTGAGCGCCAGATACATTAAAACCGGATGAAGCACGAGCTTGGCCGGGACGATGTAGCCGATCTCGGCTGGAATGCGTTTGAGAGGGCGCAAGGCAAGCGTGACTCCCATCGCAAACAGTGCGCAAGGCGCTGCCGCTTGCGCCAGATAGTCGATCAGCCGCTGGAGCGGCAATGGCGGCTCAAAGGATAGAAAAGCCGCAGCGACGCCGGCGAAGGTCGATAGAATGAAGGGATGAAACGCAATGCGGCGCGCAATGCCGAGCGCGAGAGCTGCGGGCTTCCGTCTGCTGCCGCCCGCCGCAGCCATCATCGCAGGAGCGACGGTGAAATGTGCCGCGTTCTCGAAGCAGAAGATCAAAGCCACCGGAACGGCCGCGGTTTCGCCGAGGGCCAGCAGCGCCAGGCCCGGGCCCATATAGCCGATATTGCCATAGGCGCCGGCGAAACCCTGCATCGTCGCTTCGGCAACGGTATTGCGACGCAGGAACAGACTTATCGCGAAGAGCAGCGCAAAGACGACATAGGTCGTGCCTACGCTGGTCAGAATGAAATCGGCGCGGGTGAGCTCTTCGACCGGCGTGCGCGAGACCAGCTTGAAGAATAGCGCCGGCAGCGCCAGATAGACGATGAACGTATTCAGCCACCCCATCGCCTCGCCCGGATGATCCACGAGACGCGCGGTCAGGTAACCGAGGAAGATGAGGCCGAAGAACGGCAGTACCAGACCCGTAATTTCCGCCATCGCCGTCCCCGCCGTTGCTCCGGGCGTGCTTAGCCGATTTGCGACAGAATTGGGAAGGTCTGTTGGAACCAGATTGCAACGGCGCTCACGAAACCGAAGAGGAAAGCAAAGCCAGTTGCGACGAGCAGACCCCCCATCAGCTTTTCGATGACCCCCAGATGCCGGCGGAAACGCGAAAGAAAACGCATGAAGGCGCCGGAAAATCCCGCAGCGATCCAGAACGGCACCGCAAGGCCGAGCGAATAGATCGCCAGGAGAGCAGCGCCGTCGGCAACCGTATCGCGGGCGGCGGCAACGCCCAGTATCGTCCCGAGCACAGGCCCGATACAGGGTGTCCATCCGAAGGCGAAGGCAAGCCCCATGACATAGGCCCCCGAGAGGGTCGCCGGCTTACCTCCCTGAAAACGTGCTTCGCGTGCAAGCAGTCCAATTCGGAATAGGCCAAGGAAATGCAGGCCCATCACGATGATGATAATCCCGCCTATGCGCGAGAGAAGATCGAGATGCTGCCTGAGCAAGAGACCGATCGAAGACGCTCCGGCACCGAGGGCGACGAAGACCGTCGCAAAGCCGAGCGTGAACAAAAGCGCCGCCGGCAGCACTGCCCTGCGCGTGCTCGCGGCTGCCACGGCCTCGCCGCTCCGGAACTCTTCAACGGAAACGCCGGCCATGTAGCACAGGTAAGGTGGGACCAGAGGCAGGACGCAAGGAGAGAGAAAAGACAGAGCGCCTGCTAGCACGGCGGTCCAGATGGAAATATCTGCGATCGACAATGGTTCAGAACTCCTGCACTCGGCTGGCGCCTTCTTACCCGGATGCGCCGGCTGAAACCAATCACCTTTTGGCGATCATTTTGCCGCACCGGACCACAGCTATGCCGAGGACCGGACCATGCAGCTCATTGGAATCGGGCAGGTCGGATTTGCGCGATCCGACCAAAAATCATCGTGATCGAGTGCAATTTTTGGGTTGACCGGCGCAAAGCGTGCGTGCATATGTCCGGCCACTTCCGCCGGGCCTCAGTTCCGGCATGGGAGCGCGTAGCTCAGCCGGTAGAGCAACTGACTTTTAATCAGTAGGTCCAGGGTTCGAATCCCTGCGCGCTCACCATATAATGGCAAATCATATCAACAGGTTGCGAACATTCCTTGCCATGCGATCCAGGCTGGAATTGCGATACTCACTGCAGATTTCCGCCCTTTCGGCCCATGACACATGAAAATCGGATGGCGGTCACCGCGGCGCAGCCGATGTGAATCCGATGCCATTTCGAAGGCCGCTCCGCCAGTTGGCAACGAGTCAGATCCGCCGCGTCGGAGGCACGATGTTCTATTATTGCTGGTTGTATTGGTACAACTTTTCTATTAATGGCGCGCGCGCCGAGGCAGGTTGTGTCATGGCTGGGATATATGACTACGCGCATTATCAGGTCGCTTCGGAAGAGGTTCCGGCGTGCATTTAAGCCGCGGACGGTTTCTATATTCGGGGTCAAACTTATCGCGGCAGACGAACGTGTTCCCCCGTATCTGCAAGACCTGATGTATCGCGAGGTCTACGAAGACACAGAGCGAAACATCCTTCTAAAGATACTGAAGCCAAGCGCAAGGGTTCTGGAAATAGGGACCGGCGTCGGCTTTATTGCCGCTCTCGCTGCCGCAATTTGCGGTCAGGATAACGTCTCGACATATGAGGCAAACAGCAGCCTTGCCAGCCTCATACGCGACAACTTCCGCCTGAATCAACTAGAGCCACATCTCGTCCTAAAGGCCGTTACTTCAGACGGCCGGACGGTTTCGTTCCATCAGGCCGAAAATGTCATCTCCTCAAGCATTTTCGACCGGAAGATTGTTGGACACACGATTGAAGTGGAGAGCGTGAAGTTTTCCCATATCCTCGATCGTCATCGGCCTGACGTTCTGATCATGGATGTCGAGGGTGCCGAGGACGAGCTCCTCCGCATCCCCGGCTTTGGCAGCGTCCAACATATTCCCGTAGAACTCCAGCCGCACACGGATAAGGTGGATGAGCTGAAGCGCATAGTTGAACTCCGCGGCTTCCGGCAGCGGTTCAGCGACCATCTCTCAGCTAGGCGCATCAAAACTATCAATGCCTTGCGTGCTGCCCCTCCTCTTGCCATGGATGCCGGATTGAAGATACTGGCGCCAGACGCAGTTTTCGCCACGATGGCGCAAGCGTGCCAAGGGGTCCGCGATCAGCTGAGACGTCATGAGAATCTTCATCCTCGCTGGAATTCTGATCGGAGCCTTGCTCGTGTTCTTGCTCGTATCGGGCATTGCAGACATCCCATGCCAGGCAGGCAGCTGGGATCCCGGCAAGTACACCTGCACTCATACGGGAGTCACGTCGTGACAACGAGAGCGCTCGCCCGTTTCACCCGTGCATGATATGAAGCTGCATGACCGACACCGAACAGCAGTATGAGTTTTCAGAATTCTCCGGCCAATTCGTCGACGACGGAGTCGTGGTGGTGATCGGCATCTACCGCCCGGCCGGCACCAACGCGGATTGGACCCTCGAAGTGGTGGATCAGGAAGGGTATTCCACGATTTGGGACGATTCATTCGCTACCGACCGCGAAGCATTCGAAGAATTTCTTGCAACGATCCAGCGTGACGGTATCCGCAGCTTCCTGGAGCAATCCATCCATTCGGTACACTGATCGCCTGGCTGCGGCACCTTTCCTCAGCAAGATGGGGATCGGATGAATATATCGTCCGGTCCGGAACAAAGCAGAAAGCCTGTCGGTTGACTCCCTTGGTTATGCAAAGGAGTTTTTCATGGCAGTCGCTGCACGAGCCCTGTGGAAGGGCTACGTTCGGTTCGGCGAAGTGACCGCCCCAGTGGCGCTCTACACCGCCACCTCGACTTCCGAGCGGATCTCTTTCCACACGGTGAACAAGGAAACGGGCAACCGTGTACGGCGAGAGTTCGTCGACAGCGCGACCGGCAAGCCGGTAGAGAAAGAAGACCAGGTCAAGGGTTACGAGCTCGACAACGACAGATACGTCGTCCTCGATCCGGAGGAAGTTGCCTCTGCAGTGCCCGAGAGCGACAAAACGCTTCGAGTACAGGCATTCATCACCTGTGACGACATCGAAAAGGTCTATTTCGACAAGCCCTATTACCTGACCCCGGACAAAATGGGCACCGAGGCCTATGCACTTTTGCGGGACGGCATGCAGAAGAAGAATGTCGCGGCGATCGCGCAGACAGTGCTCTTCCGCCGAATGCGCACAGTGTTGCTGCGCGCGCACGACAAAGGGCTGATCGCCACCACACTCAACTTCGACTATGAGGTCAGAAGCGCCAAAGAAGCCTTCAAGGACATTCCGGACATTAAGATTGAAGGCGAGATGCTGGAACTCGCAAAGCACATCATAGGCACGAAGAAGGGGACATTCTCGGCCGACGAGTTCGACGACCGCTATGAAGCCGCGCTCGCCGAGCTGATCAAAGCGAAGCTGGAAGGCAAGGCCCTGCCGAAGCGCGCTGCCCCGAAAGTCTCGAAAGCAAACGATCTGCTGGAGGCGCTACGCCAGAGTGCGGGCATGAAAAAGCCGCCGGCAGCGTCGAAGAAGCGTACCGGCAAGGCAGCAGCGGCTGAAGGCAAGAAAAAGGCGGCTGAGGAGGGCGCACCTGCCCAGCGTCGCCGCGCAGGTTAAGAGAGGTGAACGATGGCGCCCCCTCGTCCATATTGGAAAGGCTACCTGAAGCTATCGCTCGTCACCTGCCCGGTCTCGATGATGCCCGCGACAAGCGAGTCCGAGAAGGTCCGCTTCCACACCCTGAACCGCAAGACGAACAACCGCCTCGTCTCCAGATATGTCGACGCGGAAACCGGGAAAGAGGTCGACGAAGAGGACGAGGTGAAAGGATATGAGCGCGCCGAAGGCGACTTCCTCGTAATCGAAGATGAGGAGTTGGAAAGCGTGGCACTTGAAAGTGCCAGGACCATCGACATCGAGAAGTTCGTGCCTCGGAATACGATCGAATGGATCTGGTTGGAGAAACCCCACTACCTGTCACCGTCTGACGAGGTCGGCCATGAAGCCTTCAGCGTTATCCGGGACGCGATGGAGCGCGAGAAGGTCGTCGGCATGTCGAGGCTCGTGATCGGCCGGCGCGAGCGTGCCGTGATGCTCGAGCCATGCGGGAAAGGCATTATCGTTTGGACGCTGCGCTATGGAGACGAAGTGAGAAAGCCGGAACACTATTTCGGTGACATCGCCAACAGCGACAATGACCCCAAGCTGATGAGCCTGATTACGACGCTGATCGAGGAGCGAAGCAAACCGTGGAGCCCCGACATGGTCGGCGATCCAGTGCAGGAGAAACTCCTGAAAATCATCGAGAGCAAGCGAAAGTCGGCCAGGAAAGTCGCCGAGCCGAAGGGCAAGGACAAAGCGCCTGCGCATGCCGGAAACGTCATCGATCTGATGTCGGCCCTGAAGGAGAGCCTCGAGAAAAAAAAGGGCAGCAAGAAGTCATAGCTGGCCGCCGGGATTGTCGATCGGTCTCATTCGCGACACCGTTTTGACACAATAACGCCTATGATAGCCCGTTCGCCGTGGTTTCGGTATATAGGTTTACATATATGCGCATGGCACTAGCAAAGTCGTCCGGTCGACGGACTTAATTTTAGTTCTTAGAAAAATGAGTCCTGACCCCTCCTGCCCGTCGAAGGTGCAGGCGTGGCTCTCTGATTCGTTTGCACAATTTCCTTTATGAATTTTCATCGTGGAGAATAACGATGGATCATCTTCAAACATCTGGTTCTCACCACAGAGCGAAAAGCAAAAGCGAAATCCAGGCGACGGTCCGCCGCCTCGCGCCCTTCCATCACGCCATCGACTTGCCCTTTGGGCTCAGTACGTTTGTTCCTGAACTTTCCCGGCAGACACGAGAACGTACCAGACTGCAGACGTTCCTCGATCACGCCTGGGGAAGTATTCTCACCGCCTGCGGAGGTTCGTTGAAAGGCAAAAGAGTTCTGGACATCGCATGCAATTGCGGCGGCTTCTCGGTCCACGCGGCAAACTCAGGGGCAGACTATGTGTTCGGGATCGATATTGACGCCCATTACGTAGAGCAGGCGAGCTTCGTCGGAGATGCTCTCGGACTATCGAATGTTGAGTTCCAGCAGCTTGATCTTCTGGATCTCGACCCTTCCACTCACGGCAAATTCGACCTCGTCCTCTGCCTCGGCATTCTTTACCACCTGGAAAACCCGGTTCTGAGCATGAAGCGCATTTCAGCCGTGACCGGAGACGTTCTGGTCGTTGACACGACACTTATGAAAGTCCCGATCATCAATCCCGTTCTGGACCGGTGGCCATTGTGGCACATGCGCAGAGTCTCGGGGACCACTTCCGATGCAACCAACATCAGCACATCTCGCTGGCGACCCGATGAATTCTGCCAATTCTCCCCCAACAGCCCTGCTGTCCGGAACCTCTTGGAGTATTGCGGCTTTACCGAGATTGCGCGGCTCAAAGCGAAGGCAAAGAATTTGGAAAAGCGCTACTACAGCGGCCGAAGGGCGACGTTCATAGCGCAAAGACGCAGATCCTCACAGGGGGACGCTTCCCCCACTCTTACGGCGGCATGAATATGCCTCGCCACCATCCCGAGACGAACCGGGCGGGCTCGGATAAAGCGCGTCCGTTTCTCGCCGGTCGATCAGGCATATAAGATCGGCACTAAAAATTGAAATAGACAGTTACGCCCTGCCGGGGATGGTAGCGGTGATAGTCCCGATAGCTGTAGTGCCTGTAATGCCGAGGATAACACCTGCCGTAATAGCGGCAGGAGCGCGAAGCATGTCGCTTGTTCCAGTGGCGCTCCGAGCGCCAATGACGATGGCGCCAATGATTGACCTGCTCGACAGCCCCTGTTTTCACTTGCTCCGGTATAGGCACGAAGATCGGCGCCGCGTTTACCGGCAAAGCGAAAGACGCGGCCAGAACTGCGGCTGCAAAGGCGTATGAGAGCTTTCTCATGGCTGACTCCTTTTTGCTGTTCATCAGATTGATCTTTCGGGTCTGAACCGTCGATGAACACCGCAGTGCCGTACTTTCTGAAGAACTGCGACTATCTTCCAAATATACCCGCGGAGATCGCGTGTTTAATCGGGCGATCGTCTGAGTCGGAATCAGACCAAAGTCCAAAGATTGGAACAGACTCCGTGCTTGCCCGTTGAGTGACGAGTTCAACGAGAGGAAATGCTATGAAGAAGCTAGTATATATTACCGCGACCGCAGCGCTGCTTGCCAGTGGTGCGGCCGCACAGCAGTCCGACGGCACAAACGCAGCGACCGGCATGGTGGGCGGCGCCGCAACCGGGGCCATTCTCGGGGGCCCGGTCGGAGCTGGAGTAGGCGCGGTGGTCGGCGCCACCCTTGGCGGCGCGCTGACCCCTCCGCCTGCCGAGGTGGTCACCTATGTACAGCAGCAACCGGCACCCCCATCAGTGGTCGTTCAGCAACCTGTCGCAGTCGGCAAACCCATTCCTGAAACGGTCGTGCTGACGCCGGTTCCGGAGAACCCGACCTACGCATACGCAGTGGTCAATGAACGCCGCGTCATCGTGGAGCCGAAATCGCGTACGGTCGTCCAGGTTGTCAACTGACCCTGGTTGTCAATGCGGGCATCCCCCACCGCGTGCGCATGTGAAGGCGGAGTTGGGTTTGTACTCAATTCCGCCCTTCGCGCCCCGTCACCAGCGCACCGCGTTTAGCGCTCGCCTGGAACTTACCTGCGCCATGCCCGTTCACTCGTGATGAAAGGAGTTGAGCGATGAATCAGATTATCTATCTCGTTGGCCTGGTCGTTATCGTAATCGCCATCTTGTCGTTCTTCGGCTTGAGCTGAGTTGAAAGTCGAACAGGCCTGGTCGTTACAGCTTACCAGCAGCTCTAACGGAGAATCCGCCGCAGGTTTATTCGCAGCGGAGTACCGGAATCAGAGATTCAGACCTTCCCACCGCCTCTGCTCAGAGATAGCGTCCAAGCCGTAGTTCCGTTGGAATTACATCTTTCCCCGCATTTCGTTTGCCAAGCGGATGCGTGCCTGCCCCGCCATCGAGCGGGGCTTTTTTATCCCCCGATGGCCCTGCATCCCCTGCGATCGGACTTTGGTCCCGCCTTCCTAAGGCTCTTGGCCGACCAATGGTCCGATACGCTTTGCTCCCGGCTGCTATATCGTTCGCGATAAGATTGCAGCCAAACCTTGGCTGCAGAGAGATCGCGAGGCTTGGCAACCAGCCGCCGCTGGACAGCAGACCCGCGAGCGGTCCTAGAGCGGCGGCCCAGTAGTCCCTTCGGGTACCGCCGCTCTGGGGCCTCACTCGAGAGCGTTGCAGCGCCACGCAACAGGTAACGGATTATTTCAGCCGGGTAACTTATTTTTATTGATGAAATACTGATAGCGCGAAATAAAATCAGGAACAATGTTTAAGGATGTTCGTTCTTCCACTGTATAGCAAGGGAGTACGACAGATGAACGCCAAGATCTTCATTGTTACTGCGATCGCAACGGGCATCGTTGCCGCGCCCGCTATTGCAAATGACAGCAATCAAGGTGCCGTAACGGGCGCTGCGGGCGGAGCGGTTACTGGTGCAATCGTTGGAGGCCCCGTTGGAGCCGCCATCGGTGGAGCGGTCGGGCTCGTCGCCGGAGCGGTTATCGCCCCTCCGCCGCAGCAGGTCGTAACTTATGTCCGGCAGCAGCCGGTTCCAGCCGATACGGTCGTCTTGCAGGAACGGATCGCCGTCGGGCGCCCGCTACCGCGCAGCGTTATGCTGACGCCCGTCCCGGAGAACCCCTCCTATGCCTTCGCCGTGGTGAACAACCAACGCGTGATCGTCGACCCTAAAACCTACACGGTCGTCCAGGTCGTTCAATAAGAAACACCGCGACTGCCGGCGGCGCCCGAATGTTGGCACCGCCGGCGCTCTTGCCATTGCGACCGGACCACCGGCAGCGTCGGGCTGTGTGGCTGATACACATCGCTGGCCCGCAAAAATCTATCTTCATTAAAATGCCACTTCCTTCCGAATCGGAATCGCTCTCTACCCAAAGGGAACCAAGAAACTGTCCCACCGTTTCCCAATAGGTTCGCTTTCCGGAGGGCTGCCATCATGTTTACCGCCGTCTTGTTGATCGCCTCGCTCGCGGTGCCCTCGAATCTCGTCTCGGCCAACGCAACGGTGGATGATCTCCAGTCCGATTTCGAAACCGCCGTGGCTTGCCGCCAGATAGACGGACGGAATGTGTGGAAGGGTGAGTTGGCCTATTACATCCAGTCTTATGTCTACGAAGGCGATGTGGCCGCTTCGGCCGACCGGGCCGATGTGGCTGATGCCGTGCTGCCGGAGGACAACGAGCCGGAGACCGTCAAAGCGTTCGAAGAGGCTTGTTCGCTTGCCGGGTCAACCGGACAAGCACGACGCTGAACGCCGGAGAGGAATGAGGAAAAGCGGTGCGGTTCCCGCCCCCGTTTTAAGTGTCGTCAGGGGCGCGCGTGGCGTCCGCCTTCATCTGACATCTCAGAAGCGACGCTTGCGCTGCGTGCGCTGCGCATACCCGTAGGGCTCGTCCCGTATTCGCGTCGGTAGGCACGCGAAAAGGCCGAGAGACTGTCAAACCCGCAGCGAAGGGCGACATCCCGCATTGGAATTCCGGTATCGCGAACGAGCCGGTGGGAGACCTGCAGCCTGAGGCGCAGGTAATAGGCGCCCGGGCTGGTCGAGAGGCCTTTGGCGAAGAGCATTTCAAGCTTGCGTTGTGAGACGGATAGCCGGCGCGCAAGCGCCGCGACCGTCATCGGCCGTTCGAGTGTGCGCTCCATCAGCCTTATGGCCGCGGCGAGCTCCGGATCTCGTGCTTCCATGCGGCCGAGCGAGACGAAGGGCTGTACGTCCGTGGGACTGTGCATCTGATCGTAGACAAAAATGCTCGCTACATCCAGCGCGATAGCCGGCCCCAGCCTCTCCGCAATGAGGTGCAGCATCATGTCGAAAGTCGGCGACGCGCCACCGGAGGTCCAGTACTTGCCGTCGGTCACGAAACGGTCCCCAATCACCTGCAGCTCGGGAAATGCCCGACTGAAATCCTCGAGCTCCTCCCAGTGGGCGGTTGCCTTGCGGCCTTTGATAAGCCCGGAACGCCCGAGCAGCCAACACCCGGACTCAACGCCCGCGACGATATCGAAATGCCGCGCGCATTCCTGCAGAGTAGCGAGGAAGCGCTTGCCTGCATATCTCTCGAGATTGAACCCGCCGATGATGAGAAGGAGATCCCCGACGATCGGCAGGGCGAACCGAGCATCCACCGGAATAGATAAGCCGCAGGTGAGCATCACCGCGTCACCATCGGCCGAGAGCAACCGCCACCGGAAGACCTCGTGCCCGGTCACCCGGTTTGCCGCGCGCATCGGATCGAGGACGGAAGCAAGGGACATGATCGACGACTCGGGCAGGATAATCACCGCGACCTCGATCGTAGATTGTGCAATCCTGTTCGCAACCATGCGCATAACGTCAAATTTTCTGCGCTACATGTCAATTCGGAAACATCCTTTAAGGCATTATCGGCGGGCACATCGATCTCTCTGCGGGCATTTGCAGGCCCGCTCCGAGATGTTCCCCTTTTCCGCGATCTTTCGGAAGGGCCGGCCGGGACGAGCCGCCGGCCCTCTTTTCTCTTCACCCGAGGGCCGCCGGGGGCGTTGTTTTTCGCAGACTCGCATCCGATATGTTGTTAATCTTTGCCGACAACAGGAGGCGTCTGTGATGATCAGAAATGTGCTTGTTGCGATCTTCGCGGCCTTCATGCTTGGCGGAAAGGCGCATGCAGCCGATCTGGCACAGCCACCGGAGCCGACACCGACGGTCGAGACAGTCCACAGCTTCGTCTGGACTGGCGGCTATCTCGGCTTGCAGGGCGGCGGTGGCTGGCTGAACAGCGATCTGAGCGTTCCCGGCGGCGGCGGCTCGAAGCGGTTCAGTGGAGGCCTCTTGGGCGCCTTCGCCGGCTACAATTACCAGCATGGTGACTGGGTCGTCGGCGTGGAGGGCGATGTCAGCTACAACTGGAATGATGAGACCGTCACCGTCTTCGGCACGAACACCGATGTGGGAACGGATGTTTCCGGATCCGTGCGCGCCCGCCTCGGATACACCGTCAACGACAGGACGCTCCTCTATGCCACAGGCGGCTGGGCGGTAACGCGCGGTTTCGTCGACGTTGCCGGCGCGCCGAAGGAGAAGGAAACCTTCAACGGCTGGACCATCGGTGGCGGCGTCGACTACGGGTTCACGGACAGCGTCTTCGGACGCGCGGAGTATCGCTACAACGATTTCAGCGACAAGGATGTCGGCGGCGTCGATGTCGACCTCGACCAGCACCAGTTCACCATTGGTGTCGGCGTAAAGTTCTGATCGCCTGGCGCGTTTCGATCAAGAACCCGGCAATTGCCGGGTTTTTCTGTGGAAGGAATTTCGACCACTTTTCGGGAAGTGCTCCAAACATCGGATGACGCGATTTTCGGATCGACCTAAAGTCGTGAACGTGATTGATTCTACCAGGTTAGAACGGGATGCGGGCATCCAACCGCACACACTTTCCCTCATCCCGCTCCAAGATTTGTACGGGGAGGAAGGATGGGAAAGTTTCTGGAGTTCTTGGGTGGCACGATCGTCATCGGTACGCTTGCTCTGCTGGCGATGACCCTTGTGCCCACTCCCGACGTGAAGACCCTTGTCGCTGTCCTTCCCTGGGCCTTTCCGGCAATCGCCAGCGGCCTCATCCTCGTCGCCTTCGGTGCCATGCTTGGCCATTTAGCCGCCATACGTTCGGCGGCAGACAGGCAGGCCGATATTTTTCAGCAATTGCTCGACCGGCGAAGCACAGCCAAGAAGGAGTGAGCGGTTTAAGGACGCTCTGCCTTACCGTGATCTTGCGATCGACCGTTACTCTTCGACAATCAGCAGTTCGAAGGTAATGCAAACGGCATCGGTGCCATTGGCAATCTCACCCTCGTATATGGCACGTTCCGTGTCGACGATCGCGATATCGAGTCTCGCTTCAGCCTTTCCATTCTGATCCGGTGAAAGCGTCCCCTTGCGAATAAGCAATTCCGATGCGGCCGACTCCATGATCCGGCCGTCGGTGAAAGTGCAGCCTACGAGGCTGCCGATGCCGTGCAAACTTGCCCGTTCGATACCGTGCTCACCCGCCGTGCGCTCGATTGCCTGATGAATTGGTTCATTCGGCTTCATCCGGCAGAGAACAGCGCGCCGTGAGGCGGTCGCAGAGGCGGCGGAATGGGGTACAGGCGTGAAGAGACGGAACCGGGTCTCGCTGTCCTCCAGTTGATCCATGATCGCGCCCGACAGGACCCAGGCTTCCGCCTCCACCGGTCCGCCAAACTGCGTGTCTTTCGGCATGACGTGCCCTGCTCCGCGGAATCCGTCCTCATGCCGCCAGACGCCATGAGCATGCAGGAACGGCTCTCCATCGCGCCGGCCGAATGTCATGACCAGACCCTCGATGATGGCGGGGCCTTTCGGCGCATGTATGTCGCTGTACCAGGCCGCATGAAGGCCGCCGCCGTCCAGGGTGGGCGTGATGTAGGCAAGCGGCTCGAAGGAGCCGCCCCGTACCTGGATTATTGCGCTGTCGAAGCCTGTTTCCGCAAGCGCCTCATGGACGGCGTCGAGCACATTGCGGTCGGGTTTGAAGGTCAGACGCATCCTCTCGGCGTGGCATTCAAGTGAAAGCACCCGTGGCGCAAGCGGTGCGCCGGGCTGGAGAATCCTGCGCATCATCATCCTTTCAGAACCAGGCCTGCATGAGCGAAACCACCATCGACCGCAAGAACCTGGCCGTTGATATAACTGGCTTCTTCCGAGATCAGGAACGCTGCGCTTTGCGCGACTTCGCGCGATGTTCCATAGCGACGCTGCGGAATGCGCTCGTGCCATTGTGCGCGCACGTCTTCCGTATGGACGGCCCGCGACAGAGGCGTATCGATGGCGCCCGGCGCGATGGCATTGACACGAATTCCATCCTGTCCAAGCTCGGTCGCAAGTATGTAAGTGAGCAGATTGACGGCCCCTTTCGAGGCGCCGTAAGCCGCCCGCCCCTTGTTGCCGACGAGGCCCGACACGGAGGAAATATTGACGATCGCACCGGGGGCGGCTATTGCCAGCCAGTGACGTGCGGCTTCACGGCATACGATGAAGGTGCCGGTCAGGTTGACGTCGAGGATGCGGCGGAAATCATCGACGCTGGTGTCGACCGCCGGCCTGTCCATTGCGATGCCGGCCGAATTGATGATCGCTCCGAGCGGCGCGGACGACGCGGCTGCCTTAATGGCCGATCGCACCTGCTCTTCATCCGTTACGCTGCAGGCGAGCGCCTGGGCGGGATCGAGCGAGATGACGCTGCAGGCATCTGCCAATGCACCGGCATTGCGATCGGCAAGATAGACCTTCCAGCCACGCCGGTTCAGAAGCGTCGCTATTTCGAAGCCGATCCCGGAGGCGCCGCCAGTTATGAGGACGGATTTCACGCTCACGGGGCGACACTCCGGCTCTCCGCGCCGCCAGGCGAAAGGTCATTCAGCTCCCCGCGCCGCTCAAGCTCCTCGCGGATCATCTTCTTGGCGATTTTGCCATAGGCCGACTTCGGCATTTCGGGCCAGAAGACGATCTTCTTCGGTAGCTTGTAACGGGCGACTTTCCCGTCCAGCCATTCTCTCAAGCCCGCCGCATCGAGTGTCGCCCCGTCGCGAGCGACGCAAACCGCGACGCCGACCTCCCCCCATACCGGATCGGGAACACCGACGATCGCCGCTTCGCTGATATCCGGATGCATGAGAAGCTTCTCCTCGATTTCGCGCGGATAGACGTTGGATCCGCCGGAGATGAACATGTCGGAAGCGCGACCGGTGATGTAGAGGAAGCCCTGCGTATCGACATGACCGAGGTCACCGGTTCGAAACCAGCCATTGCGAAACGCTTTCGCGTTCGCCTCGGGATTCCGATAGTAGCCGGCAAAAACCGCCGGGCCGATCACGCAGATTTCGCCGCTACAACCCGCCGCGACCTCGTCTCCGTTTTCGTCCTGGATCTGCACCTGCATGCCCGTCCGTTCGAAGCCGCAGGTACCAATTCGCGCATCCGGGCCGTCTCCGAGACTGTGGAAGGCGGGAGGCAGGACTGTGATCGCTCCGGTTACTTCGCCGAGGCCGAAATATTGCACCAGGACAGCGCCGAGTTTCTCGAGCGCCGTCTGCTGGTCGGCGCGATACATCGGCGCACCCGCATAAATGACATAGCGTAGCGACGAATGGTCGTACCGGTCGACCGACGGGTCTTCGACGAGCAGCTTCACGATGGTCGGGACGGCGAAGAGATTGTTCACCCTCCATTTTTCGACGAGAGTCCAGAATTGCGGGATGTCCAGTTTTTCGGACGGGAGAAGAATGGTCGTCGCACCTCGCGCGACCTGACAGAGCTGATGCACGCCGGCACCGTGGGACAGCGGCGCGACGACGATGGACTTGTCGCGATGCGTCGTCGCCGGAAAAAGATCGCCGATATGGTTGTTGACGACAAAGGCCATTTGCCCGTGCGTCAGCACGGCGGCCTTTGGCCGGCCGGTCGTGCCCGAGGTGTAGAAGTACCAGCATGGGTCGTCGCGGTCGACGGCAGCCGGCGAAACGCCCCGTCCGAGATTGCGCGCAACGATTGCGTCATAGTCCTCGCCGATCGGCGATGAACCGATCGAAACGAACGATTCGATCCTCTCGCCCGTAGCGCGGCACGCCTCGGCGTGCGCGTCAAAGGCGGCCTGGAAAATCACCATTCGGGCACCGCTCGACTGCGCCAGATAGGCGACTTCCTCCGGCATTTGCCGGAAATTTGTGGGCACCCAGATCGCCCCCACCCTGAAAACCGCGAACATGGATTCGAACATCTGATTGCAGTTCGCGGAGTGGACGAGAATACGGTCGCCTTTCCGCACCCCGAATTCGTGGACGAAGGCGTATGCCATGGCGTCGACGCGTTCCTCAATCTCCCGCCACTGCCACTGAACGTCGCCGCGAATGAGCGCAATCTCGTCGGGATTTCGTCTTGCCGCCTGCGAAAGCAGGTTTGCGAGGTTCATGACACGCGTCGAAACCGGGGTGACGCCGCCCTGCGGTTCGTCGCTCGTCATTTCACCCGCTCCAGGATCGAGACATAATTCGCTACGGCAGCACCGCCCATGTTGAAAATGCCGGCGAGCCCTGCGTGAGGGATCTGCATCTCACCTGCCTCACCCATGAGCTGCATGGCCGAGATGACATGCATCGAAACCCCTGTCGCACCGATCGGATGGCCCTTGGATTTCAAGCCGCCGGATGGATTGACTGGCAGCCGTCCGCTTCTGGTGGTGGTGCCGTCACGGATTGCTCGGTAGCCTTCGCCGGGCGCGGTCAGGCCCATGGCCTCGTATTCGATCATCTCGGCTATGGTGAAACAGTCATGTGTTTCAACGAAGGAAAGATCTTCGAGCGTGACGGCAGCCTGCGACAGCGCCGCTTTCCACGCCCGTCGTGGCCCGTCGAATTCCGCCATGTCCCGACGGCTGAGCGCAAAGACGTCATTGACATGGCTGCGCGCCCGGAACGCGACCGCCCTTTGCAGAGTCGCAGCCGTTTCCGCAGCGGCGAGCACCAGGGCTGCGGCCCCATCCGAGACGAGCGAGCAGTCGGTGCGGCGCAACGGGGCGGCGACGATCGGGTTCTTCTCCGAAACGGTGTTGCAGAATGAGAAACCGAAATCCCTGCGCATGTGCGCATAGGGATTGGCAACTCCGTTCGCGTGGTTTTTGGCGGCGATCATCGCCAGTTCCTCGGAACGGTCGCCGTAACGCTGAAAGTAATGCTGCGCTATGCGTCCGAAGACGCCGGCAAAGCCACCTTCCACATCGCCTTCCTCTTTGCGGTAGCTGCCGCCCAGGAGAATGTCGCCGACTTGCGCCGTCGGAACGGCGGTCATTTTCTCGGCGCCGATAACGAGAGCAATGCGGCCGCGGCCGGCCTCAATGAAATCCATCGCCGTATAAATCGCCGCCGAGCCTGTCGCGCATGCGTTTTCCAGTCGTACGGAAGGAACATGAGCAAGCGCCTCGTCGGCCATACCGACAAGTGCGGCCTGAAACTCCTGCTTTGAGAAGCCGCCATTCATGACGCCGACAAAGATGCCGTCGATATCAGAGGCAGCCACGCCGGCATGCGCAAGTGCCGGCGCCGCGACCGCAGCCATCAGCGCCTCGGTATCCGGGTAGTCGGTTTTGCCGAACTGGGAGTGGGCCCAGCCTACGATCTGCGCTTCGGTCATCTGGGCGATCTCCTTTTGAGAGGTCTTGCAACGGCTGCAATGTGTCGCGTCCGCCTGTCGCGGAACTGCTCGGCGAGCTTGATCTCGATGCGTGATGCTTCCTGTCTGAGAAGGACCGCCAGCTCGCTCTGTCGCGGCTCCTGCATGCGGCTGTCTATGGCGGCAATGCTGACGGCTCCAGCCACGCCGCCGTCCGGATAGCGGATCGCGACGCCCACCCCCCAGGAATTGGCCAGGATAAGGCCCGGATTGACCGCATAGCCCTGGATGCGGGTAAGTTCGACGCGCCGGCGCAGTTCGTCGGGAGCAAGCATCGGAAACTGGTTCTCGAGCACGGCGGCATTCTGCTCCAGCACGGCTGAAACCTCCTCGTCCGGCAGGGCTGACAGCATGGCAAGAGAGCCGGCGCCGACTCCCAGAGGATGCACGGAGCCCGCCTGGAGTGCGTGGGTGCGAATTGGAAAGCTCCCCTCCTCCCGGTGGAGACAGACCGAGGACGCTCCGCGGCGCACGGAAAGAAAGCAGGAGTCGCTGGTCTTTTGAGCAAGGCGATGCAGGCTTTCCGTCGAAAGGCGCAGCAGCCCGTGCCGGCCCGATGCGAGCGTTCCAAGCACATAGGCTTCTTCGCCGATATAGTAGCGCCGGTCGCGGTCGTCCTGCTCCAGAAGGCCGGCCCTGATCAGGGCCAGCAGCAGGCGACGCACCGTGGGTTTGTTGAGCCCGCTCTTCTCGACCACGGCGCTGAGGGTCATGCCGTCCGCCTGTCGTCCGACCAGCGATAACAGCTTCGTCGCCCGATCGACGCTTTGGGAGCCGGTCATGTCCCTGATGGCGACGTCGTCCATGTCTCAGCGCGCTCCCATGATCGTGCAGCTCTGACCGCCATCGACCGGCAGACAAACGCCGTTGATGAATTTCGCTTCGTCGGAGGCAAGGAAAAGCGCGGCATTGGCGACGTCCCAGGCATCGCCCATATGCCCGCTTGGGAGCGCCGCGTTGCGGGCAGCAACCATTTCATCCGTGGAAGCATAATGCGAGGAGATCTGCTTGTAGATCAGCGGCGTGTCGATCAGGCCGGGGACGACACAGTTGGCCCGGATTCCCTGCCGCGCATATTGAACCGCGATCGCGACAGTCGCCTGGTTGACTGCCGCCTTCGTCGCGTAATAGGCAAAATAGGGGTAACCGGTCCACCGGATAGCGGCAAGCGACGAGATGTTGACGATTGCACCGCCGCCGGCCTCGATCATATGCGGGATCACTGCCTTGGCAGTGCGGAACACCGAGCCGAGGTTGAGATCGACGGATTGCTGGAACTGCGCTTCCGACAGCTCCACCGGCCCACCCATATGCGTTACGCCCACATTGTTATGCAGGATCGAAAGGGTGCCGTATGCCTGCCGCGCGGCAGCAACGGCGGCTTCGATCGATGCGAGGGCGGTAACGTCCGCGGCAATGGCGATCGCCTCGCCGCCTTCTTCCGCAATGATCGCCGCCGTTTCCCCGGCGGCCTCGATGTCGAGGTCGACGCATGCGACCTTGGCGCCCTCGCGCGCATAAAGCACGGCGGCCGCCTTGCCGTTCCCCCAGCCGGGGCCGGAGGAACCTGCACCGAAGACGATTGCCGATTTTCCTCTAAGACGGTCTGCCATTCGAAACCCCGGAAGGCGCCCGCACGCTCGCGTGCCACATCGCTGATCGGTCGGTGAGCGGCCGGATGAAACGGCCGCCCGCCCCTTCATAGTCCGGTCCTCAGCCCAGGCTGGTCCCTACCGCCTTTTCCAGGATGGCCCACGCCTCGTCACCGAACTTGCCCTTCCATTCGGCATAGAAACCCGCCGACCTCAGCGTTTTGCGGAACGCAGCCTTATCCGGATCGGTGAAAGTCATGCCACTCTGCGTCAGTTGTTCGCGGACTGTGTCGTTCACCTTGGCGGTATCGGTCCGCTGGGCCGTGGCCGATTCGTTCAGGTTTCTGGCTGCAATCTCCCTGATGTCTTCAGGCAGTCTCTCCCAGGCCTGCTTGTTCGCCAGCATCCAGAAACCATCCCACATATGGTTGGTCATGGCGCAATGCTTCTGAACCTCATAAAGCTTGGCGGTGGATGCGATTGCCAACGGATTTTCCTGGCCGTCCACCGTGCCGGTGCTGAGCGCCGTGTAGACCTCGGCAAAATTGATCGTGGTCGGTGCGGCGCCGAAGGCTGTGAACATGGATTGCCAGAGCGGGCTCGGCGGCACACGGATCTTGAATCCTTTGAGATCCTCCGGCGTGTTGATCGGCTTATTCGAGCTGGTGATCTGCCGAAAGCCGTTGTCCCAGATCTTTTCCATGGGCACGAGACCCTTTCTCTCGATCTCGCCGCGTGCATAGGCACCGAGCTCTCCGTCCATGGCCTTCCAGACGGTGTCGTAGTCGGGGAAGGCGAAGCCGATACCGCTGATGGCGGCGTTGGGAACAAGGGTCGACAGGATCAGCGGCGAGAGCGAGAAGAACTCGGTTGCGCCGTTGCGAAGCTGCGAAAGGGTTTCGGTGTCGTTGCCGAGCTGGCTGCTCGGGAAGATGTTGATCTTCAGCCGACCTCCAGTCTCCTCCAGAATCTTGTCGGCCGCTTCCTTCAGGCGGATGTTGAGCGGGTGGGTAACCGGCAGGTTGTTTGCCAGCTTGTAGGTGAAGTCCGCCGCATGAGCCTTTGTGCGGATCGACGCCCCGATGGCCACTGCCCCGGTGCCGAGCAGCATCGTTCTACGGGTAATCTTCATCGCTCTGTTCTCCTCCTGATCGTCGATGATGAATGTGGGATGGCGTGCTCACAGCAATGCGAGCGAGAACCAGGGAACGGCGGCGATCAGCAAAAGGCCAAGCACCATCGCGCCGATGTAAGGCCAAATCGCACCCATTGCCTCGTCGGGCGAGACGTTGCCGATCTTGCAGGCAATGTAGAAGCCTATGCCGATCGGCGGCGCCATAAGTCCGACATTCATGGCAGTGACGATGACCATGGAATAGTGGACGTCATGGATGCCCATCGCACGCGCGATCGGGAACATGATGGGCGCTAGGAGGACGATTGCCGGGAGGCCTTCGAGCACGCAGCCGAGCAGCATGAACAAGGCGATCGATACCAACATGAATGTGAACCATCCGCCCGGCAGGCCGCTCATCATGTCGGTGAGCTCGAAGGCGAACCCGGTCTGGGTGAGCGCCCAGGCCATTGCCGCGGCGGTACCGAGAATCAGAAGGATCGCACCGCTCATCGCGGCCGTCTCGACCAGCATCTTATAGGTTCGCCGAATACCGATGCCACCATAGAGCACAGTGCCTATGATAAAGGCGTAGACCACTGCGATGGTCGAGACCTCCGTCGCAGTCGCCGCTCCGCTCGCGACCGCGCTGCGGATGATGAACGGCAACACCAGAGCCGGCGCAGCGATCAGGGCCGTGGCGCCGATGCGTTTCAGCGACGGGCGTATGACGCCATCGACATTTTCGCGGGCCGCCTTGATGCGGGCAAGCGCGGCGAGCGCGACAAGCAACACGAGAGCGATGGCGAAACCGCTGGTGAACAGCGCCGCTATCGAGACGCCTGCCACGGAGCCGAGCACGATCAGCACGATGCTCGGCGGTACGGTATCGGCCATGGCCGCGCCGGTCGCCAGAAGTGCTATCATCTCCTTCGGTTTGTGACCGCGCCGCTTCATCTCGGGAAACAGTGCCGGGGCGACCGTTGCCATGTCCGAGACCTTCGATCCAGATATGCCGGATACCAGAAAGAGCGACCCCAGCAGAACATATGACATGCCGGCCTTCACGTGGCCGAGCATGGACGCAAGAAAATCGACGATCGCCTTCCCCATGCCGGTCGCGTCCAGAATGCAACCGAGGAGCACGAAGACCGGGACCGACAGCAGGATGAGACTGGACATTCCCTCGTCCATACGGCCGATCATGACGACCAGCGGCATCGATGTCGTGAAGGCAAGGAATAGAAGCGTCGCGATGCCGAAGCAAAATGCGATCGGAACGCCCATTGCGAGGCAGACGGCGGCGCCGCCGACGAGAAAAATCAGAATGTTGCCATTGCCGAACGATGTAAGTGCCGGCGAAAGCAGCCAGAGCGCCGATGCTACGGCGGCAACGGCCGCGACCGCTACGTCCAGCGCCCTCGCGGTTCTGAGCAATTGCGCCACGGCCAGCAACACCATCAGAACCATGCCGACGGCAATCGCCGCGGCGCGATAACCGGCAGGAATGTTCAACGCCGACGAGGTGATGTCCATTTCCCCGGAGGCATACATATAGGCGGCAGGCAGCAAGACGAGAAGGAATGCCATGATCGCCACCATGCCGAGCGTCTCGGTGAACTGTCGGGCCCGTTCACCGAGAGCATTGAGAAAGATGGTCAGCCGCAGGTGCTCACAACGGTCGATCGCGATCGCCGATCCGAGCATGGCCAGCCACAGGAAGGCAATCGACGCCGCTTCGTCTATCCAGACGATCGGTCTGGATAGACCATAGCGAAAGACCACGCCGGAAAGCAGCATGGCGATAATGGCCAGAAGCAGAACGGCAGACAGCGCTTCGACCGGGCGCATCAGCCGCGAACCCGGTCGGGCCTCCATCGTTTCGGCGAGCACGGCGAATTCGGAAACGCCCTCCGTCGTGGTGGTCATTCTTTTCCTCCCTTTTGAACCGTCCGAACGCGTTCCGCGCTGCGCGAACCACGCCGATCGAACAGCGTCAAAGCTCCTCCCAGAGGCGTCGCCCGAACCAATTGGCACCATCGGATCGACATTCCAGATCGTCCGGCGCCCTCCAAAGCGCCACCCGACGGGGTCCATTTTGTAGGCCACAGAAGCGACACAAGCAATAAACAAAGCCAATTACCTGAAATTACTCCACGATTACGTTTGGCAATGGTCCATATTGTGAACCAGTTTAAGTTGGGCGCGGTTCTCGGCGCGCGTTGGCTCCCTCCCTTTTCTGATCGGCACGGCCGCGGTGAGCGTGGTTCCAATGCGTTGAGCGCGGGATGCGAGCGGGGAACTGCTTAGGCTTTTCCTCATCGCGCTCTCGCATTTGCAACTGTTGAGGCGTCGCCATTCCCGCGGATAGGCGTAGGCTTCGACGATCATCGGCTTGTGGCACGGGCGCCGATGGCCGGGAGATATCGCGCTTTCGCCCCAACTGAGGAGTTGCGCGCTGTGACGGCATCCCGGAACTACTCACAAGCGTTTCGTCCCGGCGAAATCGATTTGCTCGGCCGTGTATTCGAGCAGTTGCTGGAAGAACGTCAGGTACCCAACTGCGGCGATCAGGCGGAGGCATTGGCCGCAAGATTGATCTCGGTTTATCAGTCCGGCGAACGACGGATCGATAAGCTGAAGAAGCTCACGCTGCATTCCTAACCAGCCTACCTGAAGGCCGGCTGCGGAACGGAACGGCTTCTCCGTTCCCATTGCCGTGCCCGTCAACGATGCAGTGTAACTGCGTTGCGCCGAGTCGGTGCGTCCTCCCGTCAGGCAGATAGATTCAGGCAAATTTAACCATGACGGTGATCCATGGCTCTGCGCCGGATGTCTGCCCCGCTTTGCGCGCATTCGGCTCGCCATGATGGGGAATGGATAAAGCGGGATTAGCCTTTCTGGTGCTTATACTCGTGCTCATCTCGATCGTGATGAGCATACTTGCGGTCGAGCGGGAACCCGAGCCTCCGCCAACGGGCTCGATTATCGCTCCAGCCGTCAGGACGCGTCACGGCTGTAGAGACCACCGCAAAACCCGGACGTTCTAGCAGTAGTGGCTATCCATCCGAAGCGAGCCGCCAACGCGTTCCCGTTTCCTGCGGATCGGGGCAGAGCGGCGTGCCTTTTTCGCGGCCGGCTTGATAAAGCGGCGTTGCCGGCAAAGATAGCCGCCCGGATCCGCGAGCGATTACTGAGTCTGGCCGATGCGATACGCGCGCTCTTGCGTTTATCGGCAGCCTGGGCGAACTTCTGATTCCCCACATATCGAACTGGCATGCGAAACCGATGAGCAACAAGATTTTTGAAACTTTGACCGGCATGTACTTCACAGTCGACGACCCAGATGGGAGCTATGCCACGGGTCAAGTGATCCGCCTTGCAGCCGAAGGGCTCTATTTCGTTCGCTTCGACGGGAACGAGGTGACGTTGCCGCTGGAACTTGTCACCGTCGGTGAGATGCTGGACACCACCGAAGAAGAATACAAGCTCTGGCGGTTCTTCGACACGATCGAGGAAAGGGACACGTGGATCGAATGGCTTGACGCGCCATCCAAGCCGCGAGTCATCTCGCTTGTGAAGCCGACCAAGTAGGAACGGCGAAGAGCCGACATCCGTGATCAGCTCAGTTGACGTAGCCTAACTGGCTTCCTGTGGCCTCATCGCTCTGCGTCTATCGCAAGAAGATCAACATCTCCAACGTGCAGGCCGGACAGAAGCTTGGAATCAAAGGAAGTCCCGACGACGGTATTTGGCTCGTCAGCTTCAACCATTATGATCTGGGATATATCGACCTGGAGCAGAGGACTCTGCAAACCGTAGACATTCCGTTCGGCACGAGATTGTCACCCATGTCTTAGGTACGATCTGTTACCTAAGTCTCCGGTATGGACATTTGGTTTTTTGGCGACCCCTGCAGGACTCGAACCTGCGACAACCTGCTTAGAAGGCAGGTGCTCTATCCAGCTGAGCTAAGGGGCCGTCCGGTGCCCTAAACGAGCACCGTGAGCCTCAATGGGTCCAGGGCTGCGTCCGGTTGAAACGAAAATTGTCCGAGTAGGAAACGTTCTTACGAGCCGCATCCTTGGGTGCGATCACGCGATATTCGATGCCGTTGCGCTCGGCATAGGCAATCGCCTGCTCCGCACTCTCGAAGGTCAGGCGAACCTGCTGCCGTGTATCGGCGGAGCTGGTATAGCCCATGATCGGGTCGATCGTGCGCGGTCTTTCCTGATCAAACTCCAGCACCCACAGATGCGTCTTGGCTTTGCCGGACTGCACCGCTGTCTTTGCGGGACGGTAGATCTTCGCGGACATTGTTTCGAACGGCTCCCGTTTAACCAAGAGATCAATGCTCTCACGTGATTGGATGGTCGGAGTGGAGAGATTCGAACTCCCGACCCTCTGGTCCCAAACCAGATGCGCTACCAGACTGCGCTACACTCCGCACCACGAAGGCGGAGATACACGCTTCGCCCTGCGGCTGCAACAGCAAATTTCGTGAAGGAGGGCCGTGAAGGAGGGTGGAGTGACGAACGCTTCAGTTCGCCTTTTCCGTGGACGGAAGGCCCGCGCCTTCGAGCCGGTCCCCTGGGCTGATGCCGAGCCTTTTCACGCTTCCTGCGTTGAGCTCGAGCACGTATGCCACGGGTTCCCGGGAATCGATGATCGCCTCGGAAAGCGGGACCGCATTCTCGTGGATGGTGCGGATCGTGCCATCGCTGGCTATGAAGAGCATGTCGAGCGGCAAGTAGGTGTTTCTCATCCACATCATCACCGGCCGCGTCTCGCCGAAATCGAACAGCATGCCATGATTTGGCGCCATCTGGCGGCGATACATCAACCCCTGCTCGCGCTGGCCCGGCTCTCTCGCGAGCTCCACCGTAAGATCGTGCGTTCGTCCGCTCGCCGTAATCAGCCGGATCCGCTCCTTGGCAAAGGAAACCTCGGCCATGGCCGAGGCGACGAGCAGCGACAACAAAAAAAGCGCCGTGAGGGCGCTTCTTGCGGCTATAACAGCAACCCGGGACATCAGTGCGACCGCGTCGTCGGCGTCGGTCCGTCGGGGTGGATTTCCGCCGCCATCAGGCCCTTTTCCCCGTCACCGAAACGGCAGAGCACCACCTGTCCGGGCCGCAACTCCGTCAGCCCGAAACGGCGCAGCGTTTCCATATGCACGAAAATGTCCTCAGTGCCTTCGCCGCGGGTCAGGAAGCCGAAGCCCTTGGTCCGGTTGAACCACTTCACCAGCACGCGCTCCAGCCCGCTCGTCGGCGTCACCTGGACATGGGTTCTGACCGGTGGCATCTGGGAGGGGTGAACGGCGGTTGACTGATCCATGGAGAGAATACGGAACGCCTGGTAGCCGCGATCCCGCTTCTGGATCAGGGCGACGACACGCGCACCCTCCAGAACCGTCTGGTATCCGTCGCGCCTGAGGCAGGTCACATGCAGCAAAACGTCTTGCATGCCGTTGTCCGGAACGATGAAGCCGAAGCCCTTGGCAACGTCGAACCACTTGATAACGCCGGTGATTTCGGTGAGGTCAAGGGCGTCGTTGCCGAATTCGCCATTATGGATGACGTCTTTAGAAGATGTCCTGTCAGCCATTCTCGCAGCCCCTCGTTACGCGCAACACTTCGATACGGTTAACTGATTCTTATGGGCCAGAATAACATCGTCCCGCAGCGCGTGTGCAAGTCCCCCGACGTATTTTGGTCTGAGACGTTTATAGGGACGCAGCCTTGCGTCTGGCTTGCCGCCGTTTCACTATACGCCATCTTTCACCAAACAGGGACATTCTCCAATGCGGTATCTGCATACGATGGTTCGCGTCAACGACCTCGACAAGGCCCTTCATTTCTATTGCAAGCTTTTCGGGCTCCAGGAGATTCGCCGATACGAGAACGAGAAAGGCCGCTTCACGCTCGTTTTCCTCGCCGCTCCCGGCGATATCGATCGCGCCAAAAGCGAAGCCGCGCCATGCCTGGAACTCACCTATAACTGGGACCCGGAGGAGTATACCGGCGGGCGGAATTTCGGCCACCTCGCCTATGAGGTCGACGATATCTATGCGTTCTGCAAGCACCTGATGGATGGTGGCGTTACGATCAACCGTCCGCCTCGCGACGGCCACATGGCTTTCGTGCGGTCGCCCGACGGCATCTCCATCGAGATCCTGCAGAAAGGCGAGCGCCTTCCCGCCCAGGAACCCTGGGCCTCCATGGCCAACACAGGCGAATGGTAAGTACGGGCGCGTGGTAAGCCTCGCGCAATTGCCCCCGGTTACACCTTAGACGCCGCCGGTCATGCTGAGCGGCGCGGGCGGCGCCGGTGCAAAAGGATCGAAAGAACAGCTGACGATCTTCAGGCCCGGTTATTACCGGGCCTTCGCGTATGTTTCGCGAAGCTGAAATAGGTTGTGCAGGTTTACAAATCATGCGGCTTTCATTACCTTGCCGCAGCAGACGTTGAAACGGGGCTCTGCTTCGTCGTCACTTGCGGGGATAGCCCTATACTTGCCTGACCTTTCCCGTGGGGAGCCGAGCGCTCTCCGCGTGAAAATGTTATTGCCGGGTCGGACGGTGTTCCTGAGTCGGATCGTGCGGCGTGCGCGGTGCAGAGCCACCCGCATGCACGAAGAGCGGGGAAAAGGCGTTGCAACATCTGGAAACAGGACGCGGTCTCCTGACAATCGGACGCGCCGCGGCATTATCCGTATCGCTGCTGGCACTCGCCGGATGCGTTTCCGCCGTTGCGGATGGCGAGACGATCGACCCCCTCAAATCGCAGCAGACGGCGGAAGCATCATTGGCAGGCTCCCAGGAAATATCGCCGGGTAAGCAAGAGGCGGTGCCTGACGACAGGACCGCGCAGGCGCCCGACGGCGCGACGGCGGATGCCGGACAGAGCGCAGCCGTGCAGCCCGGCCTTACCATGCAGGGAACTGCGCTACGCGCCACATCATCGAGTATTTATGGAGAATCGCCGGCGGCGACATCCGCAGCCGTGCAGCCGGACCCAAGCAACCAGCCGACGCCAGCCGCCGCAGCACCGAGAATGAATGCCAGGACCAACAGCCTGTTCAGCAACGGGCAATCCGAGGCCCAAACGGCGAATCAGCCGCCGCAGGGGGCCTCGGCAGGGCAAACTCCTGCGGCAAACGAAACGATTGCGGCTACAGGTCCGACTGCCGCAGTCGATATGCCCGTGTCGGTACCGTTGCCTTTGAGCGCGCAGGCAGCACTGTCAGGAGCGACCGCGTCGGCCCTGCAACCGGTCGAAGTCGCTTCCGCAGCGGCGGTGAGCACGCCTTCCGCGGGCCCCGGCGAAGGCGAGAAGGAGACAAAAGGGGCGAAGAAGACCTGGACCCTGGCGAGCCTGTTCGCGCCCAAACGCAAGGAAATGCCGCGCGAAACACACGCTGCGCAAGCAAGCCGGAAGAAGACGATAACCGTGAGTAATGCGGGTCAGCCTCAGATCGCATCTCTCGCCTATGCTTCCCTGCCGGGCGTCAATATGAATCCGCTCTTCAGCGTGGAGCACGATGCGCATGCTGCCGACGAGGACGACGCGCCCTTGGAAGTGGCCAACCTCTCCGGCCTCGCCCGACTCACACCGAACGGCCTCATACTGCAAACCGAGAAGGTGGAAACAGGCTGCTTCAAACCGGAGCTTCTCAACATTTTGAGAACGGTGGAAGCGCATTACGGCCGCAAGGTCATGGTCACCTCGGGCCTGCGCGCCATCAAGGTCAACCGCAAGCGCCAGTCCCGACACACACGATGCGAGGCGGCCGACATTCAGGTGGCGGGCGTCAGCAAATGGGAGCTTGCAGATTTCCTGCGCAAAGTTCCGGGCCGCGGCGGCGTCGGCACCTATTGTCACACCGAATCCGTACACATCGACATCGGCCCGCAACGGGACTGGAACTGGCGGTGCCGCCGCCGCAAGGGTTGACCACCGAGAGCCACGTCAAGCTAACCGTGGAGGCGAATGAGATGTCGCGACCGGCCGGTCATTTTTCTGGGAAAAAATGAAACCTGCCACTTGCGGGAATCCGAAGCCCTCTCTATAAGCCGCCTCGTCTTACAGCGACTGTCGTCTTTTCAGACGCACAAACGTCGTTGCAGCAGGCGCCCATCGTCTAGCGGTCTAGGACGCCGCCCTTTCACGGCGGAAACACGGGTTCGATTCCCGTTGGGCGTGCCATTCTTTCCAGAGTTTTACTTGTCGATACTTGTCCTGGCTCGGGGCCTGCAGGTCCTATGCTGGATCATCGCCATAGGTCGAAACGATCTTCATGGGCTTTCGCAGAAAAATCAAAATTATCGCTTTTCGTCGCTTGCATGAATACGATGTGCTCTCTATAAGCCGCCTTGTCTTACAGCGACCTGCGCCTTTAACCGCAGAAAGTCGCTGCAGCAGGCGCCCATCGTCTAGCGGTCTAGGACGCCGCCCTTTCACGGCGGAAACACGGGTTCGATTCCCGTTGGGCGTGCCATCCACCTCTTTTCTATTCCGTGTTTTTCATAGTATGGTGCTTACAGTCACCACCAGGCGCCCATCGTCTAGCGGTTAGGACGCCGCCCTCTCACGGCGGTAACACGGGTTCGAGTCCCGTTGGGCGTACCATTCCCTTGTGTCGAATTCGCGCGATTCGATGTCGAGGTGAGCGTGAGACATCTCCGAATATTATCTCGGAAAAATCGAATTTTACGGCATGCGGTCTCTTGCGAGAATCCAAAGCGATCTCTATAAGCCGCCTTGTCTTACAGCGACTTGTGGTCTTTCCAGACGTACAAACGTCGTTGCAGCAGGCGCCCATCGTCTAGCGGTCTAGGACGCCGCCCTTTCACGGCGGAAACACGGGTTCGATTCCCGTTGGGCGTGCCACTTGTCTTCAGGAAAATGCCGTAAGCCATTGATGCGCTGCGCGTAGTCGCATCACGTTGAACCTCAATGGGCTTTCGCAGCATCCGTCAGGCGCAGCTGCACCTTGCGTGTTCCCTGCCAGAGATCCGCCGACACGGATCCCGCGGCATGGACCGTAGCGCCGCGATTGCCAAGCAGGAACGCGCCCAGCGGCGTCTCGGTGGCACGGAAGGCGATTCCTTCGATTCGACGGCCGTCCTGTCCTTCGAGAGTCACCTTAACGTGATTGGCGCCGACCTGCCTGCTGTCCCGCAGCCGATGTTGCGGGAAGGCGAAGAGCGGCTGCGGATGCCCTGAGCCGTAAGGCCCTGCCTGATCGAGAAGGTCGACGAGGTCCAGCGTCGCCCCGGCAGCTGCCATTGCACCATCGACCTTGAGTGTTTGGACGGCCACGAGATCGCGAACTGCAGTTTCGGCGCGTTCTTCGAAGAATTGCCGAAGTTGTCCGAGCTTACCTCTCTCGACCGTCAGCCCGGCAGCCATTGCATGCCCGCCACCCTTGATCAGAAGGCCGCTGTCGACGGCCGCGCGCACGAGCCGCCCCATGTCAAAGCCGTTGATCGAACGGCCGGATCCGGTGCCTCGACCGTTCGGGTCGAAGGCGATAGCGAAGGCCGGCCGACGGAATTTCTCTTTAATACGTGCGGCAATCAGTCCGACGATCCCGGGATGCCAATTCTCCCGGGCAGTGATAATTACGGACGCGCCCTCGCCTGTCCCGTATTCAGCCAGCACCTCGGCTTCAGCCTCCGCCAGCATGGCCGCTTCCATCGCCTGGCGATCGCGATTGAGTTCATCAAGCTGGCCGGCGATGATTTCAGCCTCCGCGGCGTCATCGAGGGTCAGCAGCCGGCTCCCGAGCGCAGCGTCACCGATACGCCCGCCGGCATTTATCCGTGGTCCCAGCAGGAAGCCGAGATGATAGGGCGTCACGGGTCCGCCGATCGCCGCCTTGCGCAGGAGCGCCGCGAGACCCGCATTGCCCATGTGCCGTGCAGCAATCAATCCTTTCACGACATAAGCCCGGTTGAGCCCCTTGAGCGGCACGACATCGCAGACGGTCGCGAGCGACACAAGGTCGAGCAGCGAAAGGAGGTCGAAGGACGCGACGCGCGAATCGCCCTTCAGGCGCAGCACGCGCAATGTGTTGACGAGCACCAGGTAAACGACGCCAGCAGCACAAAGGTGCCCCTGGCCCGACAAATCGTCCTCGCGATTGGGATTGACCAGTGCATGGCAAGGGGGCAGCGTCGAGCCGACCTGGTGGTGGTCGACGACCACAACGTCGGTCCCGCGCTCTGCCGCCACTGCAAACGATTCGTGACTGGTGGAACCGCAGTCGACGGTGACGATCAGTTCCGCGCCCCGATCGATCAACTGTTCGATCGCCTGCGGGTTGGGGCCGTAGCCTTCGAATATACGGTCGGGGATGTATATCTCGGTCGTTAGATCGAAATGGCGCAGGAAACGCACCATCAGCGCTGCTGAAGCCGCACCATCCACGTCGTAATCGCCAAAAACCACGATCTTCTCGCGGCGGCGTATCGCATCTGCAAGCCGCTCGGCAGCCTTGCGGCAATCGGTCAATATATCGGGGTCCGGCATCAGTGCGCGCAGCGTCGGATCAAGGAAGGCGCCGGCGTCGTCAAGTCCGACCCCACGCCCGGCAAGCACGCGCGCGATGAGCTCGGAATAGCCGTGAACCTGACTTATGGCCAGTGCACGGTTCTGGCCCGCCTGATCGAGGCGCGACACCCACCGTTGTCCGCTTACAGAGCGTTCAACGCCGAGAAAAGCCCGCTGGATCGGATCCGCCAAAACGTCCATTGTCTACCCGCCCGAAGTCCTACCGTTCTTAACGAAGATTTCGGCCCGGAAAAACCGAGGAGCGCGAACTTCGGCCCGCAAGGCACGAGTCGGAGCCGCTTCTCAACAGTTTTAATCAGGAAGTGCGCTACCAAGCCTTCGGACGCTCGATCCGAATCACCTGCGGTTCCCCGACAAGGTATCCCTCGGCCTTGATCGAGACGATCGCTTTGCGCACGGAAGCCTCAAAGGTCGCATGCGTAACGAGGATGATCGTCTTCGGCTCGGCAGGATCGGCATAGTGCTTGGAATGCTGCATGATAGATTCGAGCGAAATGTCGTTGTCCGCCATCTGCTTCGCGACATTGGCGAAGACTCCGGTGCGGTCGACCACTTTGAGCCGGATGAAGTATCCGCCCTCGTGGCTCTGCATTCGGGCGCGCTTATAGGGAAGAAGCGCGTTCGCAGGGCGGCCGAATGCCGGAACGTGCTGCGCGCCGGGGCGGCTTTTCGCGATATCCGCGATATCGCCAAGCACTGCCGATGCGGTGGCATCCCCTCCGGCGCCGGGGCCGACCATCAGGAGTTCGCCGAGAATATCGGATTCGATCGCCACGGCATTTGTCACCCCATCGACCTGCGCGATGACGGTGTCATGTGGGACCATGGTCGGGTGTACGCGCTGCTCGATACCGCTTTCGGTACGCTGGGCGACCCCGAGAAGCTTGATGCGGTAACCGAGATCGGCGGCCGCCTGGATGTCCTCGATCGAGATGTTGGTAATGCCCTCAAGGTAGATATCGTCGGCAGCGATTGCGGTACCGAAGGCAAGGCTCGTCAGGATAGAGAGTTTATGCGCGGTGTCGTTGCCTTCGATGTCGAAGGCCGGATCGGCTTCGGCATAGCCCAGACGCTGAGCTTCCTTGAGGCAGGCCTCGAAGGAGAGACCCTCTTTCTCCATCTTCGTCAGGATGTAATTGCATGTGCCGTTCATGATCCCGTAGACGCGCGAAATCGTGTTCCCGGTCATCGATTCGCGAAGCGCCTTGATGACGGGAATGCCACCGGCGACAGCCGCTTCATAGTTCAGAAGCGCACCATGCTTCTCGGCGATTTCCGCCAGCTCGATTCCGTGTGCTGCCAGAAGTGCCTTGTTGGCGGTCACCACATGGACGCCGTGCGTGAGCGCCGCCTTGACCGAGGCATAGGCCGGATCTCCGGTGCCGCCCATCAGTTCGACAAAGACGTCTATGCCTCCTTGCGACGCCAGAGAAACCGCGTCGTCGAACCAGGTGATGCCGGCAAGATCCACGCCCCGATCCTTTGATCTGTCCCTTGCCGTTACGGCCGTAATCTCGATCGCCCTTCCACATGTAGTCGCCAGTGTCTCATGACGATCCTGGAGGATCCGCACGAGCGAGGCACCGACTGTCCCCAAGCCCGCAATGCCGATTTTGAGGGCATCTGCCATAGCAAGTTCCTAACATGTAGAGGCGCCCCGCCAGACCGGGCGGGGCAATTTGGGTACGGAAACGGGCAATCCCGCTCCCTACCGATGTGCGTTGAGCGAGATGACGTTGTGCATCGTCTCGTCGGCCGAGGACAGGAAGCGCTTTATGTTACGCGCGGCCTGGCGGATCCGGTGCTCGTTTTCCACGAGTGCGAGACGGACATAGTCGTCGCCCTGCTCGCCGAAGCCGATGCCGGGCGCGACCGCGACATCCGCCTTCTCGACGAGAAGCTTGGAAAACTCGAGCGAGCCGAGATGACGGAACTTCTCGGGGATCTTTGCCCAGGCGAACATCGTCGCCGGCGGCGGCGGCACTTCGAAACCTGCTTTGCCGAAGCTCTCCACCATGACGTCACGGCGCCGTTTGTAGATGGAGCGCACCTCGGCTATATCGCTGCCGTCACCGTTCAGCGCCTGCGTCGCCGCCACCTGAATCGGCGTGAAAGCGCCGTAGTCCAGATAGGACTTGACCCGCGTCAGCGCCGCGATCAGTCGCTCATTGCCGACAGCGAAGCCCATGCGCCAGCCCGGCATGGAAAAGGTCTTCGACATCGACGTGAATTCGACAGTCACATCGGTCGCACCGGGAACTTCCAGAACCGAGGGCGGCGGCGCGTCATTGAAGTAGATTTCCGAGTAGGCGAGGTCCGAGAGCACGATGATATCGTGTTTCTTCGCAAAGGCGACGACGTCCTTGTAGAAGTCGAGCGTGGCGACCTGCGCCGTGGGATTGGAGGGATAGTTGAGAACCAGAGCCAGAGGCTTCGGAATAGAATGCCGTACGGCGCGCTCCAGCGGAGGAAAAAAGGACTCGTCCGGCTCGACTGAAATCGAACGGATGACGCCTCCCGCCATCAGGAACCCGAATGCGTGGATGGGATAGGTCGGATTTGGGCAGAGGATGACGTCGCCGGGTGCGGTTATGGCCTGCGCCATGTTGGCGAAGCCTTCCTTGGAGCCGAGGGTCGCGACGACCTGCGTCTCCGGATTGAGCTTGACACCGAACCGACGTGCATAATAGGCGGCCTGGGCCCGTCGCAGACCCGGAATGCCCTTCGATGACGAATAACGATGCGTCCGCGGGTCCTGTACGACCTCGCAGAGCTTGTCGACAATGGATTGCGGGGTGGGAAGATCCGGATTGCCCATACCGAGGTCGATGATGTCAGCACCGGCCGCTCGCGCGCTAGCTTTCAAACGGTTGACCTGTTCGAAAACATAAGGCGGCAAACGCCGGACTTTATGAAACTCTTCCATCTCCAGACCTCATTTGGCGCGCGGCTTTGCGAGCCCCTTGGGCTTTTGCTCGACATGCGCGGGGTGAACGGCCGTCACTGCGGCCATTCAACGCTTTGCGGCCAAATCACGAGAAAGGCAAGCTCTAATTCTCGATCTCTTTCAGGGTATCGGCGCCGTGCTGCTCGGCCAGAAGCTGCAATTCCTTCAGGCGGCGCTGATACTCCGCCTCGGAGATCGCGCCGGACCGGCGTTGCCCGGCAAGTGCGGTCAGCCGCCCCTGCATGTTCAAGGCTTCCTCATTGGTCATCTGCGGCATGGCGGCGGGCTTCTGGCCGTAAACCGAGGGATAGGTGGCAAGGTCTGCTGTCGAATTGCAGCCCGCGAGGACGCTAGCGAAAATCAGTGCGGAAATCCGAGAAAGAGAACGCTGTTTTCCGACGACTAGCATGCTGACGATCACCTCTGTTTCCACGGCGCGACGATGCGCTAGCCCTTGTAATCATTTTCGGGCAGAATGTAAAAATACAAAACAAACAAGATGCTGTGGAGGAAACCGGGTGACAGCAGAGAAGGCCGAGGGCGCTAAGGGCTTTGCCGGCTTCGACCCGAAATCGGTCGAGCCCTACATCGTCAAGGACCCCGAAAACCTGGCCATCAACATGGCTCGCGCGGCCGAGCAGCTAGGAAAAGCTGCTTCCGCCTGGCTTGCGCCCCGCGAATCCGGAGAAAAGACGGATAGCTTCGCCGAGCCGGTCTCCGATATGGTCAAAACGCTTTCCAAAGTCTCGGAATACTGGCTCACAGACCCACGGCGGACACTCGAAGCCCAGACTCATCTTCTCGGCAGTTTCTTCGATATGTGGTCCCGGACGGTCCACCGGATGGCGGGCGACGCAGTCGACGAGCCGGCCAGCCTTCAGCGCAACGACAAGCGCTTCTCCGACGAAGACTGGGTGAGGAATCCCTTTTTCGATTTCATACGTCAGGCCTATTTCGTTACGTCGGACTGGGCGGAGCGCATGGTGAACGACGCCGAGGGCCTCGACGACCATACCCGGCACAAGGCCGCCTTCTATGTTCGCCAGATTGCCAGCGCCCTTTCCCCGACCAACTTCATCACCACCAACCCGCAGCTATATCGCGAAACAGTGGCGACCAGCGGCGCCAATCTCGTGAAGGGCATGCAGATGCTGGCGGAGGACATCGCCGCCGGCCGCGGCGAGCTTCGCCTGCGGCAGACTGACACAAGCAAGTTCGCCATCGGCGAAAACATCGCGGTTACGCCGGGAAAAGTCATCGCGCAGAACGATATTTGCCAGGTGCTGCAATACGAGGCCAGCACCGAAACCGTACTCAAGCGGCCGTTGCTCATTTGCCCGCCCTGGATCAACAAATTCTACGTGTTGGATCTCAACCCCGAGAAATCCTTCATCAAATGGGCGGTCGACCAGGGCCACACGGTCTTCGTCATTTCCTGGGTGAACCCTGACGAGCGCCATGCAACGAAGGACTGGGAAGCCTATGCGCGCGATGGCATCGGCTTCGCGCTGGACATCATCGAACAGGCAACCGAAGAGCGCGAAGTCAATTCCATCGGCTATTGCGTCGGCGGCACGCTGCTCGCCGCCACCCTGGCGCTGCATGCCGCGGAAAGGGATGACCGCATTCGCTCCGCGACGCTCTTCACCACCCAGGTGGATTTCACCCATGCGGGCGATCTGAAGGTCTTCGTGGACGACGACCAGATCCGCCACCTCGAGGCCAATATGAGCGCCACCGGATATCTGGAAGGCTCGAAGATGGCGTCCGCCTTCAACATGCTGAGGGCCTCGGAGCTGATCTGGCCTTATTTCGTCAATAATTATCTCAAGGGTCAGGATCCCCTGCCCTTCGACCTGCTCTACTGGAATTCCGACTCGACACGGATGCCCGCGGCCAACCACTCCTTCTATCTCCGCAATTGCTATCTGGAGAACAGGCTTGCCAAAGGCGAGATGGTGCTTGCCGGTCGTCGGATATCCCTCGGCGACGTCAAGATCCCCGTCTACAATCTCGCGACGAAGGAGGATCACATCGCGCCGGCAAAATCGGTGTTTCTCGGAAGCAGCAGCTTCGGCGGCAAGGTGACGTTCGTGCTCTCCGGCTCGGGGCACATCGCGGGTGTGGTCAACCCCCCGGCTCGCGGCAAGTATCAATACTGGACGGGAGGGCCGCCCAAGGGCGACGTCGAAACCTGGATGAGCAAGGCAAAGGAAACGGCCGGCTCCTGGTGGCCGCATTGGCAAAGCTGGGTCGAACGGCTCGACAAACGCCGTGTTCCGGCCCGCAAGGCCGGGGGTCCGCTCAATTCGATCGAGGAAGCTCCGGGCTCCTACGTGCGTATGCGCGCCTGACCCGCACTTCTCCTGTAAGTGCTCTACTAGAAAGTCCCGTTCCTTGAAGTTCACCGGCCCGCTCGTCCCTGCGACGCTCGTGCAGCGTTATAAGCGCTTCCTGTTCGACGCCATTCTCACCGACGGGATGGCAATTACCGGTTCATGCCCGAACACCGGCTCGATGCGTGGACTGACGACGCCCGGTTCACGGATATGGCTGTCGGAGCACGACAGCACGACGCGCAAATATCGCCACATGTTGGAGATCGTCGAGGCGGACGGTACGCTCGTCGGCATCAACACGGGTTTGCCGAACCGGATTGCAGAAGAAGCGATCAGTGCAGGACAGGTCAGCAATCTCGACAGCTACGATACGCTTCGGCGCGAGCAGAGATACGGCCGCAATTCGAGGATCGACATTCTGCTCAGCGATGCGGAAAAGGGCCTTGCCTATGTCGAGGTGAAGAACGTTCATTTCAGCCGCCTCAGCGGTCTCGCCGAATTCCCCGACAGCCCTACCGAGCGCGGCGCCAAACATCTCGAGGAACTGGGGGATATGGTCGCGGCGGGACACCGCGCGATCATGCTCTATCTTGTTCAGAGAGATGATTGCAGCCGCTTTCGAATATGCCGTGAACTCGATCCGGTTTATGCGCGTGCGTTCGAACGGGCGAGCACACGCGGAGTCGAGGCCTATGCCGTGAAATGCCAGGTGTCGCCCCTGCAAATCGTGGCGACGGGACCGATGATGGTGGACGAAGCGGTCCCTGCTGTTTTATGAAAACCGCCTGAAACAACGGAAGTTCTGGAATGGTAACCTACATCGATGCCGGCGCGGCCCCCTACAAAAACACCGGCGTCATTCGTCTTTACGGAGCGGAGGGATTTGAAGGCATGCGCAAGGCCTGTCAGGTGACCGCACTTTGCCTGGACGAACTCGTGACGCGCGTGAGCCCGGGCGTGACGACGGAGGAGATCGACCGCTTCGTCTTCGAGTTCGGCATGGACCACGGTGCGCTGCCTGCAACGCTTAATTATCGCGGCTATACCAAGTCGTCCTGCACCTCGATAAACCATGTGGTCTGTCACGGCATCCCGAACGATAAGCCGTTACGCGAAGGGGACATCGTCAACATCGACGTGACCTATGTCGTCGATGGCTGGCACGGCGATTCCAGCCGTATGTATCCTGTCGGTGAGATAAAGCGCGCCGCCGAGCGCCTGCTGGACGTTACGCATGAATGTCTGATGCGCGGCATAGCCGCGGTTCGCCCAGGCGCGCGCACCGGGGCGATCGGCGAGGCGATCCAGCACTACGCCGAATCCGAGCGTTGTTCTGTCGTGCGAGACTTCTGCGGCCATGGCGTCGGCCGGCTTTTTCACGACGCACCCAATATCCTTCATTACGGCAGCGCCAATGAGGGACCGGAGCTCAAGGAGGGCATGATTTTCACGATCGAGCCGATGATCAATCTTGGCCGCCCGCATGTGAAGGTCCTTTCCGACGGCTGGACGGCGGTCACGCGAGATCGTTCGCTGTCGGCACAATACGAGCACACGGTCGGCGTCACTGCCGAGGGCTGCGAAATATTCACGCTTTCACCGGCCGGCCTTTTCAAGCCCGGTATTCAGGTTCCGGGCGACGCGTGACGAAGACACCGCCCGCCCCCGAACCCGACGTCCTTTTCGGCGCCACGGACGAACGTCAGTTTATCCCGCAGCAGCAAACGCCCGCCGCCGCGCCGGCGCCCACAGAGGATGCTCACTATCACGGCCATCGGGATCGCCTGCGGGCTCGCTACCGTGAATACGGCGACGCGGCGCTGGCGGATTACGAAATTCTCGAACTCATTCTCTTCCGCCTCATCCCCCGCCGCGATACGAAGCCGATCGCCAAGGCCCTGCTCGCCCGGTTCGGCACGCTCGCCGGCGTCTTCGGTGCCCCTTTGCACCTGCTTCACGAAGTGAAGGGAGTTAAGGAATCCGTTGCGCTCGATCTAAAGCTCGTCGCCACCGCCAGTCATCGCATGCTCAAGAGCGAATTGCGTAATAAGCAGGTTCTCTCCTCCTGGAGCGCCGTGATCGATTATTGCCATGCAGCGATGGCGCATGAGACGAAGGAGCAGTTCCGCATCCTTTTTCTGGACAAACGCAACACGCTGATCGCCGACGAGGTGCAGCAGCAGGGAACAATCGACCACACGCCCGTCTATCCTCGCGAGGTGGTCAAACGCGCACTGGAGCTTTCCGCCACTGCGTTGATCCTCGTCCACAACCATCCCTCCGGCGACCCGACGCCGTCTTGCGCCGATATCGAGATGACGAAGCTCATCGCCGAGGCCGCCAAGCCGCTCGGCATTGCGCTTCACGATCACGTCATCATCGGCAAGGACGGCCACGTCAGTCTCAAGGGGCTTCAATTGTTCTGATAATAGGTCGGTCGGTAGCAGGCGCATTCTGGACGCATCACTGCGGCATTTTCGGATCGTTCGACGACGGCTGCCCCGAGCTTCCCGCGTCATTCCTGATGTTATTCGTGAATAGCTGCGGCTTGCCTTCGTCATTGAGCCAGGCGTTCATTCATGAATGCTTGTCAACCCAGCGCCGCCGATCCGGAGCCGGCCACAACTCCTATTCGTAAGCCGCGGTAATGGCCCGGGCGGCCGCTGCAATCATGGCTGCACGCTCTTCGTTGCCGGTCCGCGATTCCGCAACGAATGCGGCTACCGCTACATGTCTGCCATCGGGCGCGGTCAGAATGCCGACGTCGTTGGTCACGCCATTGATACCGTTTCGGGTCCGGCTCGTGCCCGTCTTGTGCCCGATCGTCCAACCGGAAGGCACGCCGGCACGTAAGCGATCGGGAAACGTGACCGTCTTTTTCATGACCTCCAGTAGGTGAGCGGTCGAGGACGCGGACAGGAGTTGTCCCGCCGCCAACTTATGCAGGAAGCCAACCATGCCGCGGGGGCTGGCGGTGTCGCGCGGATCCGTGAGATAGGCTTCGAAAGCGGCCTGGCGCTTGGCTTCGGCAACCTCCTTGCGAGCCTGTTCGAGGCGTTCCGGGAATACGAACTTCGGTGTCCATCTCAGCCCGTCAGTTTCGGTTTGAAGCTCTCGCTCCGTTCGATCGATCCTGATGCCATGCAGCCCTGATTCACCGAGAAACGCCTGTATCGCCTTCGTGCCTCCCAGGCGCGAAATCAGCATGTCGGTGGCGGCGCTATCGCTTTCCACCACTGCACGACGAAGAAGGTCCCCAAGACTGGTTTCAAAGGAGCCTCTTTCGCTGACGATATCGGCTATGGGCTGGATATTAACGCTCAGATCCTCACGGCGAACAGTAACGCGGTCTGACAAGGCGACACGCCGCTCGTCAACCGCCCGCATCACGGCCGCGGCCACGACAAGCTTCATCACGCTCTGCAATGAGAAACGTTGCTCGCCATTCACGCAGATTGGGGGCGACGTTGGATCCTGCACGCAGATACCGACTCGCCCGGGATGCGCGCTGGCGAGAGCCGCGAGTTCAGTGTGAAGATGATTTCTATCACCTAGACCGCCTGCGGTCGGCTGAGTTGGAACGAGACTTACAACAAGTGTGACCGCAGCGGCCAGCCTAACGCCCTTTGACATGATTTCACCAGTTTGAGGATGTGGTCGAGACGTTATTGCCACATCATAAAAACTGAGCCAAATGATAGATTATCATCGTAACCTGAACAGCATTCAGTTCGCGTGGATTGGCGCAGGATCGACCTCAATCTTCTCAAGGTGCTGGCAGTTATGTTGGAAGAACGTAGCGTCGCTCGCTGCCGAACGCCTCTTTGTTTCTCCTTCTGCCGTCAGTCACGCGCTCGCAAGGCTGAGAACGATGTTTTCGGATCCCCTGTTCGTCAGAACGGGAAGCGGGATGCTGCCAACCGCACGTGCACAAAGCCTGGAGCGCTCGCTGTCGCTTCTGAAAGCGCTGCTGGCCGCCGAGCTGGAAACAGATCGAGTGAGTGCGACAGAGGTGCCGTTCGAACCCGGCGAATCGGTGCGCGACGTTCGAATCGTCTCCCCAGGGGCCCTGGAGCTCTCGCTCCTGCCGACGTTGGCGACGATGTTGCGAGCGCGGGCGCCGCAGTGGTCGCTCACGATCGAACCGTTCGAGCGGCGCAGCTACGAGACCGATCTCGCCACAGGCCGGGTCGACTTCGTCCTTTCGGTCGGAGGCACAACACCCATCGGACAACTCGTCGATGCTGACGTCCTATGGGAGGATGAATTCGTTGTCCTGGCCGGTCCGCGCTCGGTGCTTCATGAAGGTTTCGATCGGATTTCGACCGAGCTCTACCTGGCGCAGCAACACATCTATCCGCTTCCCTGGCCGACTTCACAGAACTACCTTGATGTAGAGCTCGCTCGAGCCGGCAGACACCGCAAGATTGCCTTCTCCGTGCCGAGTTAGGTCGTAAACTCATAAAATCACTTGTTGTTTAGTCGCGCCGATGATTCAAGGCTTCCGAATGAGGGAGCCTTGGAATGACGCGCCGCCGCTACGAACTCACCGACCACGAATGGTCAATCCTGTCGCCGCTGTTGCCCAACAAACCGTGTGGTGTTCCCCGCGTCGATGATCGGCGGGTGCTGAATGGCATCCTCTGGCGGTTTCGGACAGGCTCGCCCTGGGCGGAAATCCCGGAGCGCTATGGTCCGCCGACCACCTGCTACAACCGCTTCGTCCGCTGGCGGAAGGCCGGTGTCTGGGATCGGCTTCTTGAAGCCGTTTCCGAGGCTTACGATGGCGACATCGTCATGATCGACTCAACCTGTGTCCGCGTTCACCAGCACGCGGCCACGGGAAAAAGGGGGATGGAGACGATGGCGGCATGGGACGTTCCTGTGGCGGGCTCACGAGCAAAATCCACGCGCTCGTCGACGCCGAAGGTCGCCCCGTCAACCTCCGTCTGACCGGCGGGCAGATCGCCGACTGCACCGAGGCCGACGCGCTGACGGACGAGCTCGGCGAGGGAGATATCCTGCTGGCTGACAAGGGCTACGACAGTAATGCCATCCGGGCCAAGGTCGCCGAGCGAAAGGCCTGGGCCAACATTCCGCCGAAGACCAACCGTAAGGGCTCATTCGTTTTCTCGCGCTGGGTCTACCGGCAGCGGAACCTCGTGGAGCGGTTCTTCAATAGGATCAAACAGTTCCGAGGCATCGCAACCCGCTACGATAAGCACCCGGAAAACTACCTCGCCGCCGTAAAGCTCGTCGCCGCGAGGATATGGTGTCAAAGTTTATGAGTCGACGCCCTATGCCGCCCTGGGTTACGTACTCGATACCACGGACCTCATAGCTTCGATGCCGGACCGGTCGGCACGAGCCCTGATGTGCTGCCATCCCGATTTGAGGCTCATTCACCTTGACCCTCCCCGAAAGTCACAGCTTTCCTTGCTTTGGGGTATATCTGCCTTGCGAGAGCCGGCGATTTCGTGGGTCCGAACCATAATTCGAAACGCCGCAGCCGCATATGACGGCGCCGACGGAGGAACCATCCGGAGCATCAACAGCGATCAAGTCTAGATTACGATGCTTTTAGATCGGATCGACCTAAAAACAGGATTGTGATCGATGCCAATCAACAGATGTCGTGTAGATGCAAACGTATCATCGTGGGGCGCGTTCTCCTCGAAAGGACGTCCATCGTTCTGACGAAAACGTGCAGCAGACGCATCCGGGACAGAGTGATGCCGCATTGCACGTCATCAAACGGTGCGATTGACGATATAGCTGTGCGTGCGCGAAATATGCCGCATCGCACAACGATTCTCACAGGATCAGGGGAAGCGTTCATGAACCAGTACGATCTCATCGTCGTCGGCAGTGGTCCGGCCGGGCGCAGGGGTGCTATCCAGGCTGCGAAGCTCGGCAAGAAGGTGCTCGTCATCGAACAGGGGAAACGGGTCGGTGGCGTTTCCGTCCACACCGGAACCATCCCGTCGAAAACCCTGCGGGAAACGGCGCTCAACCTGACAGGCTGGCGCGAGCGCGGCTTCTACGGCCGTTCCTATCGGGTCAAGCAGGAGATCAGTGCCGAAGATCTGCGCCGGCGTCTCATTATCACCCTCAACCATGAGGTGGAGGTGCTCGAACACCAGTTCGCGCGAAACCGGGTGCAACACATTCGCGGCCGGGCAAGCTTCGTTGGACCGACGACTCTCGAGATCTCCAAGGACGACGACGAGAGCATGCTCGTCTCCGGCACCAGCATCCTGCTTGCGGTGGGAACGAAGCCTTTTCGGCCGGACGACATGCCTTTCGACGGCAGAACGGTCGTCGACAGCGACGAATTGCTGGATATCCAGGAACTGCCGCGCTCGCTCGTGGTGATCGGCGCCGGCGTCATCGGAATAGAATACGCCACCATCTTCAGTGCTCTGGACATCCAGGTGACGGTCATTGATCCCAAGACGACCATGCTCGATTTCATCGACCGGGAGATTGTCGAGGACTTCACCTATCAACTGCGCGACCGCGCCATGAAGCTCAACCTTGGCCAGAAGGCGGAAAAGGTCGAGCGGCTTGAGGACGGCAAGGTACTGCTCACCCTCGACAACGGCCGCAAGATCACGACCGAAATGGTATTGTTCGCCGCCGGCCGGATGGGTGCAACCGACGCGCTCAACCTTCCCGCCGCCGGCCTCGAGGCGGATGCCCGCGGGCGGCTGAAGGTCAATCCCGAGACCTTCCAGACGACGGTTCCGAACATCTACGCCGCAGGCGACGTCGTGGGCTTTCCGAGTCTTGCTTCGACCTCGATGGAGCAGGGCCGCGTCGCGGCTCGCGTGGCTGTCGGCGCGATCGCCAAGGAACCGCAGAAGTATTTCCCTTACGGAATTTATGCCGTGCCGGAGATCTCGACCTGCGGCCTCTCGGAAGAAGAGGTCAAAGAGCGGGGAATTCCGTACGAATGCGGCCTTGCGCGCTTCCGGGAAACCTCACGCGGACATATCATGGGCCTGGATTCCGGCCTCTTGAAAATGATCTTTTCGCTGAGGACACGGCGGCTGCTGGGCGTACATATCATCGGTGAAGGTGCTACCGAGCTCGTCCATATCGGACAGGCCGTGTTGAATCTGAAAGGCACCGTCGAATACTTCGTGGAGAATACTTTCAACTATCCCACGCTCGCCGAAGCCTACAAGATCGCCGGCCTCGACGCATGGAACCGCATGGGAGAGATCAAGTCGGAGTAGCGGAAGGGATTGCCGGCACTCATCCGCCTGCCGGCACGTTCTACGCGTTCTGACGGGAGAAGGAGATTCGCCGCTCCTGCCTCGCCAACTCCTGGGGGCTTGAACGCCGCAGGTGCTGAAATCAGCTGGCGCGGACCACCGCGTCGCCTCGTGCGGCAAGTGCGGCCAGATCGGCTGGCTTCAACTCGACCGATTCACCGCAGCCGCAGGCCGAAGTCTGATTCGGGTTATTGAAGGTGAAGCCGGAGCGCAGGGTTGTGGTCTCGAAATCCATCTGAGTACCGAGAAGATAGAGCACCGCCTCGGGGGCGACCCAGACTTTCGCACCCTCATGCTCGACCAGGTCGTCCTTCGAACTGGGTTCAGTGACCAGATCGATGGCATATTCCATGCCCGCGCATCCGCCCTTCTTGATGCTGACGCGAATGCCCTTAGCCTCGCCTCCGGCATTTTCCACGATCGACCGGACTCGGTTGGCGGCGGCATCGGTCAGGCTCATTATGGCAAAGCCCATGGGCTTCATCTCCTTCGCGTCGCCGGGGTAAAGGCCCGGCGCTTCCAGATTGAATGTAATGCCCGCTTGCTGGCGGATCAATATCGGCAAGTGCTCAATGCGCTCAATACCAGCCGAGCGCCACCTGTGCTTCTTCCGACATCCGGTCAGGCGTCCATGGGGGGTCGAAGGTCATCGACACTTCTACGCCCGAAATACCCTCGACAGTGCCGACGGCATTCTCGACCCATCCCGGCATCTCACCCGCAACCGGGCAACCCGGCGCGGTCAACGTCATGTCGATCTTCACCATCCGATCATCCTCGATGTCGATCTTGTAGATGAGACCGAGTTCAAAGATGTCGGCGGGGATCTCCGGATCGTAGACCGTCTTCAGAGCGGCGATGATGTCGTCGCTGAGGCGCGCCAGTTCCTCCGGCGGAATCGCCGAATGAACGATACCTTCGCGGACGTCGATTTTTTCTTGTGTTTGCTCGAGACCCATGTCCGTTTCCCTAAGCGAAAAATTTGCGTGCGTGTTCCAGCGCGTCCGCCAGCGCGTCGACCTCGGCGCGGGTGTTGTAGAGACCGAAGGACGCTCGGCATGTGGAGGTGACGCCGAACCGATTCAAGAGCGGCTGCGCACAATGCGTGCCGGCCCTGACCGCTATGCCGGCACGGTCGATCACCATGGAGACGTCGTGGGCGTGGATGCCGGCGAGCTCAAAGGAAAAGATGCTTCCCTTGCCGGCCGCGTCGCCAAAGACGCGGAGAGAATTGACCCCGGACAGACGTTCGCGGGCGTAGGTCGTCAGATCCGCCTCATGCGCCCTGATGGCTTCACGACCGATCTTTTCCATGTAATCAAGCGCATAGCCGAGCCCGATCGCTTGGACGATCGGCGGCGTGCCGGCCTCGAAGCGGTGGGGCGGATCGTTATAGGTGACGCGTTCCTCGGTGACTTCCTCGATCATCTCGCCGCCTCCCATGAAGGGGCGCATTTCCTTCAACCGTTCGGTCTTGCCGTAGAGAACGCCGATGCCGGAAGGACCGTAGAGCTTGTGACCAGTCATCACATACCAGTCGCAATCGATGTCCTGGACGTCGACGGGCATATGCACCGCGCCCTGGCTACCGTCGATGAGCACCGGGATTCCACGCTCGCGGGCAATGCGGCAAATCTCCTTCACCGGAACAACCGTACCCAGAGCATTCGACATGTGTGTGACGGCAATAAGTTTAGTGCGCTCCGTCAGGCACGCGACGAAATCCTCGATGTGAAACGCGCCATCGCCATCGACTGGCGCCCAAACGAGCTTGGCGCCCTGCCGCTCGCGTATGAAGTGCCAGGGCACGATGTTGGAGTGATGCTCCATGATCGAAATTACGATCTCATCCCCCTCGCCGAGCCTGGGCATTCCGTAGCCGTAGGCCACGGTGTTGATCGCCTCGGTCGAGGACTTGGTGAAGATGATATTGTCGACCGATGGCGCATTCAGGAAACGGCGTACCTTTTCGCGCGCCTGCTCATAAGCCTCCGTCGCGGCATTCGACAAAAAATGCAAGCCACGATGGACGTTGGCATACTCGTTGGAATAGGCATTGGAAACAGCATCGATGACGAGCTGCGGCTTCTGCGCCGATGCGCCGTTGTCGAGATAGACGAGCGGTTTGCCGTAGACCGATCTTGAGAGGATCGGAAAGTCCTTTCGGATCGCTTCTACGTCATAGGCCGGCACCGGCACAGAATGTTCCATATTCTTGTCCAATCAGGCGTGTTTTTCGAGCCAGGCCGAAATCACGCTCTCGAGCGACTCAACCAGGTCTTCGTCGTCTTCCAGCTCCTCGACGATCTCGGCGACGAAGGCGTTGACGAGCATCGCACGCGCCTTGTTCTCCGGTATGCCGCGTGCGAGCAAGTAGAAGAGTTGCGTATGATCGATATCGATGACCGTCGCACCGTGACCGCACTGAACGTCATCAGCGAAGATCTCCAGCTCAGGCTTTGCCGAGAAGTCCGCATCGTCTGACAGGAGCAGCGTGTTGCACGACATTTTCGCGTCGGTTTTCTGCGCATCCTGCGCGACCAGGATCTTGCCCTGAAACACGCCCTTCGCCCGGTCGAAGACGACGTTGCGGATGATCTCGCTCGATGTCGTGTGCGGCACATCATGGCTCAACGTGAACGTCAGATCCGTGTGGCTTTCACCGCCGAGAAGGTTGATCCCACGTAGCGTGAGGTCAGCGCCTTCTCCAGTCGCCCGGCCATGGAGCTCCTGACGGACCAGCTTTCCGCCGGCATTGATGACGAAGAGGTGCAGCTTCGCGTCCTTGCCGAGATCGAAGCGAATCTGGCCGAGATGCGTATCCGCAGGTCCCTGCTGCTGCAGGATGATCCAGATCACGTCCGCACCTTCAGCAAGCGTCACGTCGCTGACCGAGGATACGAAGCTCTGCTCCGCGTTCGTCGAAAGATGCCGCTCGATTACGGTCGCTTTGGCACCGGCTCCGAAAGAAACCGGAAAGCGCGTATGCGCCTGTCCATGGCTCTGGACCACCTGGATTTCGACCGGAGCCTCGATCTCAACACCGGCTGCGACCGCGATTTCCAGTCCGCCGCGCACGAGCCCGCCATTGATCCGTCCGATCGCATCATCCGCGCCGAGCACGGAGAGGCCGGCTGCTGCCGAACCATCGAGCAGGCTCTCGGTGTATGAGCGCACGGTCAGCTGTTCCGGAACGTTCTTGATGTCGGCCTGTCCGTTGCGCACCGAGAGAACCGACGAACCCGGAACGAGCGGATCGACGCGTTCGGCAAAGGCAGTCGGATCCGCCGCTGGTACAGCCCGCAGCAGCGTGCGCAGGTCCGTATAATGCCATGCCTCGACGCGACGGGTCGGCAGGCCGGAAGTTTTCAACTCGTGAACCAGCGTGTCGCGCAGCGAGAGCACGGCGCCGTCACCCGGCAAATCACCGATCTGCGCCGTATAGGCATCGACGAGCGCCGTTTCCGCCGCCGTCATTTTAATGGCCTGTTGCATATTCATTCGAACACTCCTTCAACAGGCTTCAGGCCGCCGCCTCGATGATTTCAGCGTAGCCGTTAGCCTCGAGTTCGTGCGCCAGCGTCTTGTCACCGGACTTGATGACCTGCCCTTTGTAGAGGACGTGGACGGTATCCGGAACGATGTAGTTGAGAAGACGCTGATAGTGCGTGATGACCACGACCGCACGATCGGGCGAACGCAGGGCATTGACTCCATCGGCAACGATCTTCAGCGCGTCGATGTCGAGACCGGAATCGGTTTCGTCGAGAACGCAGAGCTTCGGCTCGAGCAGAGCCATCTGCAGAATTTCCGCGCGCTTCTTTTCACCGCCGGAGAAACCGACATTGAGCGGACGGCGCAGCATTTCAGGCGCGATCTTCAGCTCGGCGGCGGCTTCCTTGACGCGACGCATGAATTCCGGCGTGGTCAATTCGTCTTCGCCGCGATACTTGCGCTGTTCGTTCATCGCCACCTTCAGGAACTGCATGGTCGCGACGCCCGGGATCTCCACCGGGTACTGGAACGCCAGGAAGATGCCCTTTGCGGCTCGCTCGGAAGCGTCGAGCTCCAGAATGCTTTCGCCGTTATAAAGGATGTCGCCTTCGGTCACTTCGTAATCTTCGCGTCCGGAGAGAATATAGGAGAGCGTCGATTTGCCGGAGCCGTTCGGCCCCATGATGGCCGCGACCTCGCCGGCCTTTACCGTCAGGTTCAGTCCGCGGATGATCTCGGTGCCGTCCTCGGCAATACGTGCGTGCAGGTTCTTGATTTCAAGCATTTATGTTCGTCCTCTTGGGCAACGAAATCTTCATTGCGCACAATTCCGTGCGCCGGTTCGGTATTCGGTCGGGACCTGGATTACGATGATCTCAGGTCCTCGTCCCGCTTAGCCCACGGAGCCTTCGAGCGAGATGCCGATCAGCTTCTGCGCTTCGACGGCGAATTCCATCGGCAGTTCCTGGATGACTTCCTTAACGAAGCCGTTGACGATCAGAGCGATCGCCGCCTCTTCCGGGATGCCGCGCTGCAGGCAGTAGAAGAGCTGGTCTTCGGAAATCTTGGACGTGGTCGCCTCGTGCTCGAACTGAGCCGTCGAGTTCTTCGCCTCGATATAGGGTACCGTGTGGGCGCCGCACCTGTCGCCGATCAGAAGCGAGTCGCATTGCGTGAAGTTGCGGGCATTCTCCGCCTTACGATGCGCAGAAACCTGACCGCGATAGGTGTTTTCCGAGACACCCGCCGCAATACCCTTCGAGATGATGCGGCTCGAAGTGTTCTTGCCGAGATGGATCATCTTCGTACCGGAGTCGATCTGCTGATGACCGTTGGAAACAGCGATGGAATAGAATTCCCCGCGCGAACCGTCGCCGCGCAGGATGCAGGACGGATACTTCCAGGTGATCGCCGATCCGGTCTCGACCTGCGTCCAGGAGATCTTCGAGTTCTTGCCGCGGCAATCGCCGCGCTTGGTCACGAAGTTATAGATGCCGCCCTTGCCCTGCTTATCGCCAGGATACCAGTTCTGCACGGTCGAATATTTGATCTCGGCATCGTCGAGCGCAATCAGTTCGACCACTGCCGCGTGAAGCTGGTTTTCGTCGCGTTGCGGTGCCGTGCAGCCCTCGAGATAGGAGACGTAGGCGCCTTCGTCGGCGATGATGAGCGTCCGTTCGAACTGACCCGTGTTCTTCTCGTTGATACGGAAGTAGGTCGAAAGCTCCATCGGGCACCGAACGCCTTTCGGCACATAAACGAAAGAACCGTCGGTGAAGACCGCGGAATTCAATGTCGCATAGAAGTTATCCGACTGCGGCACGACCGTACCGAGATACTTCCGCACGAGATCGGGGTGTTCCCGCATCGCCTCGGAGATCGACATGAAGATCACGCCGGCCTTCTTCAGCTCTTCCTTGAACGTGGTGACGACGGAGACGGAGTCGAACACCGCATCGACTGCGATCCTCGATTTCTCGACGCCGGCGAGAATCTCCTGCTCTTTCAGCGGAATTCCGAGCTTCTCATAAACCCTGAGCAGTTCCGGATCGACCTCGTCGAGCGACTTCGGCCCGCTCGTGCTTTTCGGCGCGGCGTAATAGTGGAGATCGTTGAAGTCGATCTTGGGGTAGCGCACGCGCGCCCAGCTCGGCTCCTCCATGGTTTGCCAGCGGCTATAAGCCTGGAGGCGCCATTCGAGCATCCACTCCGGTTCGTTCTTCTTGGACGATATCAGGCGGATGATATCCTCGGACAGACCCTTCGGTGCCTTGTCCATCTCGATCGTCGTCTCGAAGCCGTATTTATACTGGTCCACGTCGATCTGGCGGACCTGATCAATGGTTTCCTGCACGGCAGGCATGTCGTTCTCCAATCTCGCCGGATCAAAGGTCCGGCAGCTTGTCAATACGATGCAAGTATTCGCGCACCGCTTATGTAATGGCTAAAAGGCGCTTTTCACCCCATTTGCCAAGCGGAAAATTGCTTTTCCGCAATTTCATCCAAGGCTCTGCGTCTCAGGCCGCCTGTCCGGTCGAGGGTCGCCGCGCCGCCACTTTCGCGAATATCGCGGCGCAGCGCTCGATTTCCACCTGCGTCGTCGCTTCGCCGATCGAAATCCTGAGCGCGCCCTGTCGCGGATCGTAGCCCATAGCCGTCAGAACGTGACTTTGCCCGACCTTCCCGGATGAACAGGCCGAACCTGCCGACAAGGCGACGCCCTCGAGATCGAATGCGATCTGCCCCGTTTCCGCCTTGAGGCCTGGAAGGGTAAAGAAGCACGTATTTGCGAGGCGCGAAACGCTCTGCCCATGGATGATCACGTCAGGCGCGCTGGATCGCATTTTCATTTCGAGACTGTCGCGCATTGCGGCGACAGCGGCCATCCGCCCATCTATATGCCTGGCGGCGGCGCGGGCCGCGGCCGCAAAGCCCGCCAGTGCCGCTGCATTCTCGGTCCCCGAACGATGTCCCTTTTCCTGTCCGCCTCCGCGGATCAAGGAAGACGGCATCATGATTTCGCCTCGGGCGACGAGGGCGCCGGCCCCCTTCGGTCCGCCGATCTTATGCGACGACAGGATGAGGAAATCCGCACCGAGCGCCTCGATCGAAAGCGGGAGGCGCCCGGCCGCCTGCACCGCATCGACGACCAGTATGCCGCCATGCGCGCGCACGATGGCCGCAACGTCCGCGATCGGCTGGACAACGCCCGTTTCATTGTTGGCAAGCATGACCGCCACCATGGGTAGACCGGTCTCACGGTCATGCGCCTGCAGCTGGGTTTCGAGCGCTGCGCAGTCGATGATCCCGGCGCTTGTCACCGCTATCTCACAAGTATTATCGCGCGAGAAGCGCCCGCCCTCTCGAACTGCCGGATGCTCGATCGCCGAAACATAGAGCTTCCCCGCCTTCAGCGGCGTGCGCCCCATGCGAAACTCCGGCGTCAGCACCATATTCGCCGCTTCCGTGGCGCCACTGGTGAAGACGACCGCCGCGGCTTGCGCGCCGCAGAGCGCGGCAATATCGCGCCGGGCGCTCTCGACAAGAGCCCGGACAGCACGCCCCTCGCCGTGAACAGAAGAAGGATTGCCGAGATGATCGAGCGCGGACACGAGCGCCTCGCGCGCTTCGGGCAGAAGCGGCGCCGTGGCGTTCCAGTCCATATAGATGCGCGATCCCGACATCGATCCTTTACCAGAGCCTCGGCCGATCGCATCGATCGGCACCGTTGCATTTTCCTTGAATTTTCCGCGCCGCTTGCCTTAAGAGACGAAGCACATGCGGAATTCCGCACCGAAGTTTTGAACGGTTCTAAAGTAGTTTCTAGAAAAGCTGACTGGTTTAGTCAAGACAGATCGGCGCGAAGAACCACGAATTTGAACCAGAAACACTCCCGGAGAGCCAATGCCCGAAATCATCTTCAACGGACCGGCCGGTCGCCTCGAGGGCCGTTATCAGCCTTCGAAGCAGAAGAGCGCACCGATTGCGATCATCCTGCACCCGCACCCGCAGTTCGGCGGCACGATGAACAACCAGATCGTTTACCAGCTCTTTTACATGTTCCAGAAGCGGGGCTTTACCACCTTACGCTTCAATTTCCGGGGTATCGGGCGCAGCCAGGGCGAATTCGACCATGGTGCAGGCGAGCTTTCCGACGCCGCATCCGCGCTCGATTGGGTGCAGAGCCTGCACCCTGATTCGAAGAGCTGCTGGGTTGCAGGCTACTCGTTCGGCGCATGGATCGGCATGCAGCTGCTGATGCGGCGCCCTGAAATCGAGGGCTTCATGGCCGTCGCGCCGCAGCCGAACATCTACGACTTTTCATTCCTGGCGCCCTGCCCCTCGTCCGGCCTGATCATCAATGGCGATTCGGACAGGGTCGCGCCGGAGAAAGACGTCAATGGGCTCGTCGAGAAGCTGAAAGCACAGAAGGGCATCCTGATCACGCACAAAACGGTGCCGGGTGCGAACCACTTCTTCAATGGCCAGGTCGAAACCCTGATGGCCGAATGCGAAGACTATCTCGACCGCCGCCTGAACGGTGAACTGGTACCGGAGCCTGTGGCGAAGCGGATTCGCTGAACGGAACGCCACGTAAATTACAACCCGAGAATCGAGCTCGTTTCTCGGGCTGTTCCATATCTTCGGCTTTACCACATCGGTGGCGATCTATTGCCTCATCCACTGGGAGACAACCGGTGTGACGACGCGGGCCGTCGGCTCGGCACATTCGACACGGTTTCGCCCGGCGGCCTTGGCCACATAAAGCGCCTTATCCGCCCTTTGCAGCGCCATTTCCAGTGACTCTCCCGGAGCTATCGCCGCAACGCCGAAACTTGCGGTAATCGTGGCCGTCTCCGGAAGGTCGGCAATCGGCGTCGAGGCGATCGCGGCTCGCATTCCTTGGGCAACCACTCGTGCATCGGCCAGGTCGACGCCGGGGAGGAAAACGGCAAACTCCTCGCCGCCCAGGCGTGCCGCCGCGGCGCGGCTGGGGATCAGGTCGAGAAGCACACGCGCGAACTGCCGAATGACCTCATCGCCGGTATGATGGCCATAGGTGTCGTTGACGCCCTTGAACCGGTCGAGGTCCGTAAGGATCAACGCGCCGGGGCTCTTGGCGTTGCGGCTCAGCAACCAGGGCGCGACGCGCTCGATGAAGCCGCGCCGGTTCCAGAGGCCCGAGAGGGAGTCGATCTCGGAGCTGGCGCGGGCCGCGTCGACGATATCCTTGACCATGACGCCGAGGATCGCCACACCAGTCCCGACGATCAACGCGGCGCCGAGCGCCTGCGAGATCAAGGCGAATGGGCTCTGAAGATAGTCGGATGCCGTGGAGCCCGCCCCCGCGGCTATCGCGGCATAAACCTTCCCGAGGAAATGAAGAGCATTCAGCACCAGGAGTCCAACGAGAATCCTGTCTGCATAGGAACGGCGCGGGGAACGCATGATCGCGGCCGCGGTCCAGGCCTGAATGAGGAAGAAGGGCATTTGATAGAAGAAGGCGTGCTGCAGCGTTCCGCGCGGAAGGTCGTAAATCAACAGATCGACTACCACCGAAACGATCAGGAAAGCCGCAAGCGCCGCTGGTTTTGCCGGCACCCCATAAAAGAGTCCCAGGCCAAAACGCAGCAGGCAGAAACCGGCAAGGACACTTGCAAAGGCCCCGACGGCAAAAAATTTGGGCACCGGTGTAAACGGCAGGACGGCTTCGCAAATCGCAGCCAGAGAGGCTATGGCGAATCCAGCGGCGCACCAGGCGGCGGCCCGGCCGTGCCGGCTTTTTACCGCAATGACGAGAAAGGCCGCCACGAATATCTGGGCAATGACGAAATTCACTGCCAGAAGTGAAATTGCACCACCCATCGACAATTCCCGAAAGTCCTTACCCAGCCAACGAATCCCGGGATCTCCGCGGTCGTGAAACCATGTTAACGAAGGTGCACGAAAAAATCATTAAGCGGTTTCCGCTCTCGACGGCTTCCGTGCCAGCCGTCCTCCGCTGACAGGACGGCTGACGCCGGTCGTCCCGGGGTAAGTCAAAGGCAAGCCGCATCGCGATCTCACCGCGAGATAGGCCCAGGCCTCCGCCTCCATGGAGTCTCCATTCAGACGCAGCGCTTCCGCTGCGACCACGCGCGCTCCCTCCGCTTCGGCTAGCATATGAAGGTCGCGCATGATCACGGGATTAAGGCGCCCGCCGCCACAGACAATGTAAGTCTCGGGGCGTGCCGGAAGGTGCTGCGCGGACCGGATGATTGCGGCGGCCGTCACATGCGCCAGGGTGCGCGCTCCATCTTCGAGGCTCGCCGCTTCGCCGGAGGGCGGCGCGAAGTCGTTCCGGTCGAGCGAGCGGCGTTTCTCTGCGCTGAAAAAGGGATGGGAAAGATAGCTCTCTGCGAGTTCCCGCATCACGCTGCCCTCGCTCGCGATCATGCCGCCCTGATCGAAGGGAATGCCGGCATGCGCCTCCACCCACTGATCGATCAGCGTGTTGCCGGGGCCACTGTCATAGGCGACGATTTCATCCCTCCAGCCAATAAAAGTGAGATTGGAAATGCCGCCGATATTGACGAATACGGCGGGCGCAACGATTTCACCGTTTTTTGAGAGTTCGTGCGCAAGGGCGGCGTGATAGGCCGGAATGAGTGGTGCGCCCTGACCTCCATGGGCCATGTCATTTGCCCGCATATCGTAGACGACATCGATCCCGGTTTCCTGGGCCAGGAGATCGCCGTCGCCAAGCTGCACCGTCAGTGCCTCATCAGGCCGATGCAGGACAGTCTGCCCGTGAAAACCTACTACATCAACACTTTCTGACAGTATGTTGTTTTGATGTAGGAATCCTCGAACAGCATCTGCGTGTCTGAGGGTCAGTTCATGTTCGAGGTCAGCCAGCGTTCCCGGACGCTCCTCTCGTTTGACAATCGATCGCGCATCGTCGAGACCCGTCTTAAGGCGCGCCCGGAACGCAGGATCATAGGTATACCCGGCAGACGGGCCGCGATCGACGATTGTCTCGCCATCCGTTCGCAAAAGCGCCACGTCTATGCCGTCCATGCTCGTGCCACTCATCAGGCCGATCGCCGTTACTGTCTTGCCCATGCATTTTCTCCGCAACGTTCCTGCGATTGAGGTGACGTCAGCGCCGCCTCCGCCTGCACCCATGTTCATAGCAAAAAGGGTCGCCAAGCAAAAACGTGCACTTTCGACGAAACAGTGATAAAGGCGCGGCGCACACGTTCTACCCAGACGAAAGAGACAGCTTATGTCCGAGTTCAAGTCCGATTTCCTGCACACCCTCAGCGAACGCGGTTTCATCCATCAGACGTCGGATAATGGCGGTCTCGATCAGCTGTTCCTGACGGAAACCGTGACTGCATATATCGGCTTCGATCCTACGGCTGCGAGCCTGCATGCAGGCGGCCTTATCCAGATCATGATGCTGCATTGGCTGCAGGCGACCGGACACCGCCCCATTTCGCTGATGGGCGGCGGCACAGGCATGGTTGGCGATCCGTCCTTCAAGGACGAGGCGCGGCAACTGATGACGCCTGAAACGATCGCCGCCAATATAGCGAGCATCAAGACTGTCTTCTCGAACTATCTGAAATACGGCGACGGCCCCAAGGACGCGCTGATGATCAACAATGCGGACTGGCTGCTCGGTATCAACTATCTCGAATTCCTGCGTGATGTCGGCCGGCATTTCTCGGTGAACCGCATGCTGTCCTTCGACAGCGTGAAGATGAGGCTCGAGCGCGAGCAGTCGCTCTCTTTCCTCGAATTCAACTACATGATCCTACAGGCCTACGACTTCGTCGAGCTCTACCAGCGCACTGGCTGCCGGCTCCAGATGGGCGGTTCGGATCAGTGGGGCAATATCGTCAACGGCATCGATCTCGGCCATCGCATGGGAACGCCGCAGCTCTACGCGCTCACCTCGCCGCTGTTGACCACTGCCTCCGGCGCAAAGATGGGCAAATCGCTGAGCGGCGCCGTCTGGCTCAATCCGGATATGCTCGGTCCCTACGAGTTCTGGCAATACTGGCGAAACACGGAGGATGCAGACGTCACGCGCTTCCTCAAGCTCTACACCACGCTGCCGATGGCTGAGATCGACCGACTGTCGAAGCTCGGCGGCTCCGAGATCAACGAGGTTAAGAAGGTGCTGGCAACCGAGGTCACTGCCATGCTGCACGGGCGCACGGCGGCGGAACAGGCCGCCGAGACGGCGCGCAAGACCTTTGAGGAAGGTGCGCTTGCCGAGAACCTGCCCTCGATCGAAGTACCCGCTCGAGAATTCGAATCGGGGCTCGGGCTGCTTGCATTGATGGTACGTGCCGGTCTTGCCGCTTCGAACGGCGAAGCTCGGCGCCATGTTCAGGGCGGCGCCGTCCGGATCAACGACGATCAGGTCACCGATGAGCGCCGTGTCGTCGGAAGCCGTGACGTGTCCGGGGACGGCGTGATCAAGCTCTCGCTGGGCAAGAAGAAGCATCTGCTCGTCCGGCCCGTGTGAATCCGAGGCCGGCATGAGATCGTAATGTTTCGGGTCGGCCTCTCATTGAAACTCGAAGATATTGCGGAAGACGCCCGGCGCTATGATCGACAGCGGGTTGATCGTCAGACTTGGCTGGCTGAACGGTCCGGCGAGTTTGAACGTGATCCCCAACAGGCCCCGGTCGCGCCCATTTCCGAGCAGGACACCGATCAGCGGCAATTCCCCGAAGAGCCGGTTTAATCCGTAAGCCGGCATGAACGTACCCGTCATGTCCATACGACCATTGGCGTCGCGGACAGTTCCCTGGAAGGTCGCGCCCACATCGATACCGCGGACCACTCCGCTGCCGACCCGAATTGCGCCCTGATCCAGCAGGAGTTGCGCGAAGCCACGCTCGAACTGAGCCGTGCTCACGTCGATATCGCGTCGAACCGCTTCGTTGAGACTGCGACCGTCCTGGCCCGCCCGGGTCGAGACCATCGATTGCAGCCTTTGTTCGCCGACCAGCGAGAACTTGCGGATGTCCACGGTTCCGCGCCACGAGTTGGCACCGCGATCACGCAGGCGCAAATTGAGGAGTCCGCCCCGCATATTGCGGTAGATGTCGATGAAGCGTGCAAAGGCTCCGGCATCGCTTGTCGTCAGTTCCAGCGTGTTGTCCGCACCGGCCTTGACCAACCTGGCAACGACTGCCTGGCCGCTTGCCGTTATCGCTGAAAGGTTGACATCGTCGATCTGCTGGCCGCGGCTCGAATAGGTGAGATCAACATTCGACAGGACTTCGCCGTTGAAACCGGTGACCCGGTCGAGCCGCGCCTTGATCTTCACATTGCCGCCATCCTTTGAACTCGCGCCGCCCTTGACGCGAGCGAGCGCCGGTCGGATATCCGCTGCGGTGCCGGTTAGGTTTACCGAATAGCCTCCCTTGCTGCGTCCCACTGTGACGGAAAAATCGTCGCCGCTTGCCAGGCGCACGCCGCTCAGCCGCGCCGCTGCAAGGCCGGATTCGTCTACGCGCAATTCGCCATTGCCGCCAAAACCTTCTCCGGTGAGCCGCAGGTCGTTTATCTCCGTGATGCCACCGGCCGCCCGAATTGTGAATTGCGCCTTTGCTGGGATGCCCGAGCCCTTGCTCCAGCCAATCCAGGGAAGCGACAGCACGGCCTTTCCGAGGTCAACCTTGACCGACTGGCTGCCGTCTTCCGCAAGCGAAACGTCTATGCCCACGGGCCCGCTGACGATTCCGGACAGGGCCGGAGCGATTTTCGCCCGCGCCGCGTCGTCGAGCGTTCCGGAGATTTCGCGCGTTCTCGCCACATTGGCCGAGGTGCCAACCGGCTCGGTGAGCGCGACGCGCATCTTCGCACCGTCGATTAGGGCGTTCGCCTGGAGCACTGCACGCTCGTTGTCGATCCTCATCGTCCCGTCGAGATCGGCGATCGAACGTCCTGCAACGGGCCGCTTTATCGTCACGTCCTCAAGCTCCATTTCCACCTGCCACAGTGGACGTGGCGGCTTCTGGTCGGAAATGAGACCAAACCGCGCACCCACCAGCGCCGTCATCGGGCCGGTAAAATCCTCGGGAGTGAAAGGCGTCTTCCGAAGCGCCTCTATCGGTTTGTAGCGGACGAGCTCGGCTATCGCGTCCGCCTCGCCCGCGACCTTGATCTTCATTTCCGCCATCAGCGGCTTTTTATAGACGTCGGCAATGATGAAATCCCCGCCATTCAAGGCGACGGAGCGACCGGACGGGAAGAAGGCGGCGCCCTTCTCGACGGCGACGGACATCCGCTCGCCGCTCAGGCTGAAGCGTCCGGCCGTGTCACGCAACGGCGGTATCTCTCCCGCGATGTTGATGCGCGTCTCGTCGACGGCAAAGTTGATGTTGAGCTCCTTTTCGTTGAGCCTCAATTCTCCGCCGCTACTGGCAATACGCCCCTCCGGAATCGAGACCTCGATGCGTGCGTCGCTTACCATGCCTCCGAAGAGGTTTCCTAACGCCCAGCGACGAGCCCCCTTCGCCAGCCACCAGGGCCACAGCTGCTTGACGGCGCTGGAGTGCATCCTGTCGCTGACCGCAGCGAAACTGATGCGCGGCGACGTCTTGCCGAAGGCGACCGAAAGCGAACCCGCCATGGAGCCAAGCGGACTCGATATCGCGAGTTGATCGAAGATCAGCCGGTGGGTGTCGGACTCGAAACGCCCGCTTGCCTTGGCATCGAAGGCAAGCGGGGGCGCCTGCATGTCCTCAGGGTCGGAGCTGGCGTTCTTGAACAGGAGATCGACCGCGAATCCTTTCCGGTCTGCGCCGGCAATCTTGTCGAGATCGATCAGGGCTCCCGTGAAGGGGAAGCTCGACCGGCCGATCCTGACCATCGACGACAATATCTCGACCGAGGCTCGCTCGAAATCGTAGGAGACGTTCAGTTCCGCGGAGTTGAGTTTGGAGGCGAGGCCGCCGGCGTGGAAGGAGCCCCTGGACGTCTTCACGGCCGCCGTGAGTGCCGGCTTCGTGCCATCCGCAGCGCGGGCGGCTTTGAGCGTCACATTGGCGGTGGCTTCGATGCCGAAGGCCTCCTCATTGCCCGACTTGCCGTGATGGAGGAACGGCGAAAGCGGCAGCGCGTCGAGCCCGGCCTCGAAGGCGGCGATGCGCCCCCTGTCGCCGAGAGCCTTTGCCGTAAGCTGAGATTCGATGCCGTCAACCGCAATCGTGCCCTCAACTCGCATCGAACTGTCGGGGTCGTGACTGAATTGCAGTGTCTTGATTTCGACGGGAACGGCCCGCCCACGCGTGCCGCTGACCGTTAGGCTGAAGTCAGAGAGGACGACGGTCTGGGTCGACCGTCCGGCGGTCAAGCGCGACATCCGATCGCCCTGTGCGAACAATTCTTCGAGGGCAGTGCCTACGTCCGCTATGCGGATGGCTGTAAGATCGATGGGCTCGCCGCGCGGCAGGAGCCCGGTGTCGAGCTCGCCACCCTCCGCTTCAAGCCTCGAGACATTGATGCGGCCGGTCGCCAGGGCAAATGGATCGAGGGCGATCGAAATTGCACCGAGCTTGGCGAGATGCCGGCCGGATCCGCGCTCCTTCAGCGTCACGCCCCGCGCCTTGAGCGCAAGTGCGCCGCCGCCGGTCAGCCGGATCACCGTGCTCTCGACATCGGCGCTATAATCCTGTCCGAGTGCGGTGTTGAGCGCCGTCCTGGCCCTGGCATTCAGCGGCCCGTCTACAATTCCGCTTTCTATTATGGCGATAAGCGAAGCAACGGCGATGAAGACGAGCAGCGAGCAGCAGAGCAGAATCCTTCCGCACAGGCGCCAGGCACCGCCAGGCCGCGGCGTGTGCACGATGACCGGGTCGTGAGCTTGAGCCGAGGGCAAAGCGTGCAGCGCGACGATGTCTTCCCTGCGAAAGTCCACTCTTTCGCCGCGGATGTCACTCATCGGCGCGAGCGCCCCCGACCTGATTGCCCCATTGCATGCCTTCCACCGGGCCCGCTACCATTTTAGCGACGGCCGGATCTTCCATTCGCCCCATCTAGATCACAACTCGTAGAACCAAGCCATCGCGATTCGCCTCTGGCACAAACGCCAAGGCATGGCCATGTCCATCCGCAAAGATTGCTTCACTCCCCTTGTGCTCGGTACCGCTTCTCCCTCCCGTCGAATCCGAATTGAAGGACAAAGCGGTAGCTACGTAGCCGTCCGGCAGCTGTCAAATTTATCACAAATCCGCTGGACGGCATCCGGCCATCTTCGATATGCCCCTAAAGCAGATTGCATTCGGGTCATGTGACACATTTTTCGCGACATGCATTAACCGTGGAATGTCCATAAAAATTGACGCAAGAAAGGTTTGATCATGGCAGGATTGAGACAAGGCGATGTCGCTCCTGAGTTTGAACTTCCTCGCGAAGGAGGTGGCACTATCTCACTCGCTGCCCTGCGCGGCGGGCCCGTCGTTCTCTTCTTTTACCCGAAGGACGATACGAAAGGCTGCACGCAGGAGGCCATCTCCTTCTCGGCTCTGAAGGAGGAGTTCCAAAGCGCGGGAATTATGATCATCGGCATATCGCCCGATTCGGCCAAGAGCCACGATCGCTTCACCAGGAAACACGGCCTCACCGTTGCACTTGCTTCGGACGAGGACAAGGCCGTGGCCAGCGCCTATGGCGTGTGGGTCGAGAAGAGCATGTATGGCCGCAAATATATGGGTGTCGAACGGACCACCTTCCTGATTGACAGGCAGGGCGTCATCAGCCGCGTCTGGGAGAAGGTCAAAGTGCCCGGCCACGCCGACGAGGTTCTGGCTGCGGCGAAGGCAATTTGAGCAGGTTCGGCGAGACAATGGCGAACCTTCCGCAATTCCACAGCCTGCGCGGCGCGGCTGTCGAAGCGATCCGCGCCGCCGACCTTAGCGTCAAGACCGAGCTCGCTCAGGAAGCGTCGCGGCGCTGGCAGGCGCGAAAGCTGTCCTTGCGCTCTCCCCTGGACCGCGCCGTGCCCGAGCGGCCGGGCCGCCCGGAAAAGCCCGTTCTGACACCCCCGACTCAGGTCAAGCGGCGCTCGCTCGGTTCGCTGAAGGGACGTGTCGCCTTGCTTCACGCCATTGCTCATATTGAACTGAACGCCGTAGATCTGGCTCTCGACATCGTCGCACGCTTTGCGTCCGAACCGGTGCCGAATTCCTTCTTTGACGGCTGGATGCAGGTCGCCTTCGAGGAAGCCAAACATTTTCGAATGGTTCGGCAAAGACTGAACGATCTGGGGGCCGACTATGGCGACCTTCCCGCACATGACGGCCTTTGGCAGGCGGCGCATGACACGCGCAACGACCTGACCGCCCGCCTCGCCGTCGTGCCGCTCATTCTAGAGGCCCGCGGTCTCGATGTGACACCCGCATTGCGCGCGAAAATGCGAGAGACCGGCGACAACGAGAGCGCCGCTGTGCTCGACGTGATCTATGAGGACGAGAAGGGCCATGTCGCAATCGGAGCGAAATGGTTCCGCTTTCTTTGCGCCCGGCAAAGGAAGGACCCGGCCGTCGCCTTTCAAACCCTCGTGCGGGCAAACTTCCGCGGCCCGCTGAAGCCCCCCTTCAACGACATTGCCCGCGCCGAGGCGGGGTTGACCCCCTCGTTTTATCGGTCAATGACTGCCGCCACCAACATCTGATCAAGCGTCGGCACAAACGCTTTATTAACCCTAACGAAGTGTAATCATCCGGAAGAAATGCGAGCTGGAGCGGAATGAAGGACAAGCGCCTGCGCTTCTCCTTCGGACGCGCGAAGTGAGCGCATCGTCGGGGGTGATGTGGTGTCTGCTGGTTCGGAAAACGTCTTCGCGAAGCGTAGGCAAAGCCATGTCCTGATTCTGGCGAGCGGCGACAGGGTTCGGCACATGACGGTCCGTCCATGGATGGCTGCGCTGATCACCTGCTTCGCCGGCGTGTTCGGCACTGGATATCTTGCAGCGACAACCTACCTCGTGCTTCGCGACGACCTGATTGGCGGAACGATCGCGCGGCAGGCGCGGATGCAGCACGAGTACGAGGACCGGATCACTGCACTGCGCGCACAGGTGGATCGTGTGACGAGCCGTCAATTGCTGGACCAGCAGATTGTCGAGGAAAAGGTCGAAAAACTGCTGCAGAGGCAATTGGAACTGACCTCCAGGAGCGCAAAGTTCGGAGAGTTCTCGGAAGCCGGCGACGCTTTTTCAGATACGGGGAAGGATGACGTTTCGCCGGGCACTGGGTCGCTGGGGGACGGCAATCAGGCAGGAACTGAGACCGGCGTCAAGGCAATCGAGGCGATGATGGGCATTGCCGGCAACGATATTGGTCGCTCTCCTCACTCCGCCGCACTCGGCTATGCCCCGACCTCCGCGGGAAGTTCCGGTGGCGAGAGCGCTTCCGACCGTGCCGATCGAGTTTTTTCCAGTGCTACGCTTTCACTCAAGGGATTGGAACTCGAACAGATGGCGCAGATGAAGCACATGACGGACACGGCGCTCAGGACGTCGGAGACGATCAGGGCGATCGTCGAAGATGCGGGTTTCACAATGCCGGTAGTCGAGGAAGCGCTCAACGTGGACAGGTCGGCAGAGCCGGGTATCGGCGGTCCTTTCATCGAACCGCAGAACGGAGACGGGTTCGACCGATCGCTGCTCGACCTCGACACCGCTCTTGTGAAACTCGAGCGGACCCGCGAGGCCGCAAAAAGGCTTCCTCTCGCCAGTCCGGCACCGGCAGCCGACGTCACCAGCAGCTTCGGAAACCGCGTGGATCCTTTCCTCGGCCGATTGGCGCTGCATGCCGGGATAGATTTCCGGACGGCGACCGGCACCCGCGTCCGCGCGACCGCCGGCGGCATCGTCACGGCAGTAGGCTCGGCCGGCGGCTATGGAAACATGATTGAGATCGATCACGGCAATGGCGTGTCGACCCGCTATGCGCATCTTTCGACCATTCTCGTCGATGTCGGCGAGGAAGTGAAGGCAGACGCGGTCATCGCCAAGTCGGGAAGCACGGGACGATCGACCGGACCGCATCTTCATTACGAGGTCCGTCTGAACGGGCGGCCCGTCGATCCGGCGCGGTTCCTGAGGGCCGGAACGGAGCTTTCCGGCTTCCTCGATCGATAGGCCGCAAGGCCGGTCGCCATCTCTCGCGGACTTGATCAAAATGCAACAGATTCGGCTGATTTCAACTTCCGGTGTTTCAACGGGCTGGATTTCTTGACTTTCGGCGCCTTTGGTCGTATGAGCGCCGCCACATGCTGCTGCATTTTCCCTCGATCGAACAGAGTTCATCAGAACCGGAACGGAAACAGTTTCCCCTTTGACCAATTTCGCTGACCTTGGCTTGAGCCAGAAAGTTCTTTCCGCAGTTACCGACGCGGGCTACACGATACCGACACCGATCCAGATTGGTGCAATCCCGCCGGCGCTTCAGCGCCGCGACATTCTCGGCATCGCCCAGACCGGCACCGGCAAGACCGCATCCTTCGTGTTGCCGATGTTGACCCTTCTGGAAAAAGGACGCGCCCGCGCACGGATGCCGCGCACGCTTATACTTGAGCCGACGCGCGAGCTCGCGGCCCAGGTCGCCGAGAATTTCGACAAATACGGCAAGAATCACAAGCTTAACATCGCGCTTCTGATTGGTGGCGTTTCCTTCGACGAGCAGGACCGCAAGCTCGAGCGCGGCGCCGACGTGCTGATTTGTACGCCCGGCCGGCTGCTCGACCACTGCGAGCGTGGCAAGCTTTTGATGTCAGGCGTCGAAATTCTTGTCATCGACGAGGCTGACCGAATGCTCGATATGGGATTCATTCCTGATATCGAACGTATCGCGAAGCTCATTCCCTTTACACGGCAGACCTTGTTCTTCTCAGCCACGATGCCGCCCGAAATCCAGAAGCTTGCGGATCGCTTTCTGCAGAATCCGGAGCGGGTCGAAGTGGCACGCCGGTCATCGACAGCCATAACGGTCACGCAGCGTCTCGTGGCAGCGCACGGCAAGGACTACGAAAAGCGAGCCGTCCTCCGTGAGCTCATTCGTTCCCAGGAAGACCTGAAGAACGCGATCATCTTCTGCAATCGCAAGAAGGATGTCGCCGAGCTTTTCCGCTCGCTCGACCGTCATGGCTTCTCGGTCGGCGCGCTGCACGGCGACATGGATCAGCGGTCGCGCATGGCCATGCTTGCCAATTTCAAGGACGGCAACATCAAGCTGTTGGTCGCCTCCGATGTCGCGGCGCGCGGGCTCGACATTCCCGACGTGAGCCATGTATTCAATTTCGACGTGCCGATCCATGCGGAAGACTATGTCCATCGCATCGGACGAACCGGGCGCGCTGGCCGTTCCGGTGCCTCTTTCACAATCGTCACGAAGCGCGACATCAAGTTCGCCGACGCCATCGAAAAGCTGATCGGCCAGGAAGTCGAATGGCACAATGGCGACCTTTCGGAACTGCCCGAACCGATGGAAAGTCACGACAGCCGTCGTGACCGCGGCAGCGACGGGCGCAAGGATCGGAAGAGGGAGCGACCCGTGAAGACCCGCTCCGATCACAAAGCTGTCACGGCCGTAGACAATAATACTGAAGAACTCGAAACAGTCCCGGAAAGGGTCGACACGGTGAAGATCGAACGCAATGCCGAGAGCAAGGATCGCCATAACGGCCGCAGCGACCGTCCTGGCCGCGCGCAGAATGCGGCTAATGACGACAATCGCGATCGTCGGCAGCGTCACCGCCGCGACCATGACGACGGCCCTACGCCCGTGGGTTTCGGTGATGACATCCCAGCCTTCATGCTGATCGTCGGCAAGGCCTGACCCTTCGCTCATGGCACAGCCCGGTGTTGACTTCCCCGGTCTCGGCTGTGGTCTGGCGATTGTAAGGGATGGAAAAATCCTCCTCTGTCGTCGCCTGAAGGCGCCGGAGGCCCGCCACTGGAGCATTGTCGGCGGCAAAGTCGACCAGATGGAGCGTGCGCAGGACGCGGCACGGCGTGAAGCGCAGGAGGAAAGCGGTCTTTCCATCCATTCGATCCGCTTTCTGTGCATCAGCGAACAGTTGATCGAGGCCGAGCGGCAGCATTGGGTCTCGCTGATCTATGTGACGGAGGACTTCTCCGGCGAGCCGCGCCTCACTGAGCCGGACAAGCTTTCCGACATTCGCTGGTTCGACCTGACCGCCCTGCCCCAGCCCCTATCCCGCTTTGCTGCCGACGCAATTCGCGCGCTCGCCTGAATGTTGTCGACACCGCCAGGAGGATTGGGCTTTCGCGGGTCCGCGCATCACTTCTTCGACCTGAGCGCGGCCTCGTAGGCAAGTCTCACCCAGCGGGCCATGTCGTCCGGATCGTCCCAGGCCGCTTCGGGCGTACTCCAATAGGGCATTTTCACCCGCTTGCCCTTGCCTTCGTAGGTCCATTGGCGCGCGCCCGCTTCCTCGAACGCCTGCGCCGTTTCTGCATCCCCCTTCAGAAGAATCTCGCCGTTCACCTCCAGTGCAAGGATGATGCCGTCGACATAGATGCCCTTGCCGCCGAACATGCGGCGGATCTTGACCGGGCCAAGTGTTTCGAACATCTCCTCGATTGCCGCATTATCCATCGCTCAATCCTTCAAAATCCCACCCGCAGCCAGGATCGCCTCCGGTGTGTCGAGATCGAGACGCGCAGCAGGGCCGAGTTCGACATCGATCACCGGCAAGCCGCACCGCTCGACGATGTGCCTGGCCCCGACGTCGCCGACGAGCTGCCGGACGGCGTGGAATGTCTCCTTTGGCAGAATGACCGGATTGCCGCGCTGCCCACCGGCGACGGCACGCACCACTGCTCGGCCGGACTCGACTTCGAAGGCGGCGATCAATTCTGCCAGGTGTTCCGATGTGATCCCCGGCATATCGGCAAGCATGACGAGCATGCCGCCAGCACCGGTGTCGAGAGCGGAGAGGCCCGCAATCAACGAAGATGCCATCCCGCCCGCGTAGTCGGGATTTGAGACGAAGTTGGCGGACAAGCCTGCGAGTGCCGCCTGAATCTCGGCCTCCCTGTGCCCGGTCACCACCGTCACTCTGCCCGGAGCCGCGCCGATGGCCGCCTCCACTGACCGCCGCACGAGCGGCATCCCTTCGAACTCCGCCAGGAGCTTGTGCCGGCCCTCCGGCCCCATCCGGCTCGCCCTACCGGCTGCCAGAACGACGAGCTCAACAGGGCCGGCGCGCTTGTCGGCGATGCCTTCCCGTGGCTGCGGACGAGTCGGTATTTCCTTGAGCAACCCGCCGACGCCGAACCCTGTAATGTCTTCGCTGCTCGGCCACTCACCCGCGAGCAAACGATCGAGGATCCAGTCAAAGCCGTTTTCCCGCGGGCTTCGAGCACAACCGGGAGCACCCAGGACAGGAATTTCGCCAAGTCTACCGAGCACAAGCAGATTGCCTGGATCGACGGGCATTCCGACATGTTCGACGACACCGCCGGCGCGCCGGATGGCAGCCGGGATAACATCGTCGGGATCGGCCACGGCCGAGGCGCCGAAGACGATGATCAGGTCATGCGTCGAGGCGGCCTCGACGATTGCTGCCGCGACCGCTTCGGTCGTATGCGCCACGCGTCGCTCGCTATCGAGCCGGCTGTCCGATTGCAGCAGCCGCGTGGTGAGAACGGCGCGCGTCTTGTCCATTACCTGGCTCTTCAGGGAAGGCAGCTCGGTTGCCACCAGGGCCGCGCGCCGAGGCGTGAACGGCTTGACCTCGAAGGCCCGGTCCGCCCGAAGCAGTGCCTGCGCTTGCTCCACGAGCACTTGCTGCACCGCAAGAGGGATGATCTTGATCGTCGCCACCATGTCGCCGGCCTCGACGGCAACATGATCGGCAAGGCAGGCGAGCGTGATCGCCGGATCTATGCGGTTCAGCAGATCGACAACGGCGCGATTGGCCACGAAAAGACCGGCAGCGGTGGCATAGATGTTGACCCGGCCGGTCGCCGCCCGCGAGAATCGCAGATGATCCGGGGCGATGGCGGCCGCTATGCGTGACGCGGCTTCGTCCTCAGGCAGGTCGTCGGGCTCGAGCACCGCGACAATGACCTCCGTTACATCCGCTTCTGCAAGCGCCGCGACATCGTCGGGGTTCAGGCGATGTCCCTTCGATAGCTTCACTGTGCCGATCTTTACCGAATGGCCGAGAAGAGCGCCTTCGGCATCCGCAGGCCGCACAGGTCCGAACCTCATTTGCCCCCCTCCGCCGGCAGGTCAACGTCGCGACGTCGCAGCGCCCCGATGATCTCGGCGAGCACCGCGACGGCAATCTCCGCCGGGCTGGCGGCACCTATATCGAGGCCGATCGGTGCCTTGATACGCGCAACTGCCTCCGTCGCCACTCCTTGCGTCTGCAGGCGTTCCGACCGCGCCGCGTGGGTCTTGCGGCTGCCAAGCGCGCCGACATAGAAGCACCCTGCCTCCAATGCCGCTCTGAGCGGATAGTCATCGATCTTCGGATCGTGCGTGAGAGCGGCGAGTGCCGTATAGCGATCGAGCGGCCGATCCGGCAGAACGTCTTCGGGCCAGTCCGCAAGAAGCTCGACGCCATGGAAACGCTCGGCCGTTGCAAAGGCCGTGCGCGGGTCGATGACCGCCATGTCGAAACCTGCGACCGGCGCCAGACGCGACAATGCCTGCGAAATGTGAACCGCACCGATCGCAACGATACGCGGGGGCGGCAGATGCACGTTGAAGAAAAGCGCCCTTTCCTCGATCGTCAGAAGGCGGGGCCGGCCCGAATGAAGCACTTCGGAGACGGGCGCTGCCCATTCAGCGCGAATGCGGTCGCCTTCGATGAAAGCCTGACTGGTGCCTTCCGAAAGATCGGTGACGACGACGGCAGCGCGGCGCGACGCGCGCGCGACATTGAGTGCCTGCAGTGTGCTCAGTTCCATCGTTCAGCCGTCAATTCGTTCGACATAGACACGGATCCGGCCACCGCAGGACAGGCCGACACGCCATGCGGTTTCGTCGGCTACGCCGAATTCGAGAAGCCGCGGGGTACCGGACGTAATCACGTCGGCAGCCTCCGCGATGACCGCGCCCTCGACGCAGCCGCCGGAAACGGAGCCTTGGAAATTGCCTTCCCCGTCGATTACCAGATGGCTGCCGACGGGACGGGGCGCCGAGCCCCAGGTTTCGATCACGGTCGCGAGCGCCACGGCACGACCTTGCTCGTGCCAGGTTTCAGCGACCGCCAATGGATCGAGGATGTTCGGCTCGTTCTGCATTCTGCATCTCCGAAAACTGCACTCAGGCAAGCATCCTGCATCGGATCAAGTTACAATCACTGTGGCGCATTCGCCGGCGCTCGGTCAACGGCAAGCCGTCCATGGTTGAGGAAACGCCGTGGGTCGGCATCGCGTCCTCCCTGGCCGGACAGCGATTTCACCAGGTCGGAGACCGATTCGAGATTGTGTATAGGCCGGAACTCGTCAACGTGTGGCAACATGGCCCTCACGCCTCTCGCGCGCGCCTCGAAACCGTCGAAGCGCAGCAGCGGATTAAGCCAGACGAGCCGGCGGCAGGATCGATGCAGTCGGCCCAGTTCAGCCTCCAGACCCGCTGTGTCATCGCGCTCCAGCCCATCGGTCATCAGCAGCACGACTGCGCCCTGTCCTAATACCCGCCGCGACCAGCGCCGATTGAACGCGTGCAGCGTCTCTCCGATACGCGTGCCGCCCGACCAATCCTTGACCGCGGCAATGCACTCGTCCAGCGCCTCGTCAGGGTCGCGGTTGCGCATCTGCCTCGTGACATTCGTCAGCCGCGTTCCGAAAAGAAACGTCTGCACACGCTGCCGCTGTTCCGTCAGCGCGTGCAGAAAATGCAGGAATATTTTTGTGTACTGGCTCATCGATCCAGAGATATCGGCAAGCACGACCAATGGCGGATGAACGAAGCGTGGCTCGCGAAATCGCGGCAGGATGAAATCCCCTCCAAGCCGCATCGCGTCGCGCATGGTGGCGCGCGGGTCGATTCGCACTGGACGGCGGGAGGGGCGATAGCGGCGCGTGCGTATCCGGTCCAGCGGCAGCAGGATCGAGGACAAGGCCCTTCTTGCCTCGGCGATCTCCTCGGCGGTCATCTGGCCGAAATCCGCTTTGCGCAAGAGTTCGCGCCCCGAAACGGTATAGCGTGCATCGACCTCGACCTCCGGCGCCTTGCTCGGCTGCTGTGCACCGTGCCGACCGGCAAGGAGCGCATCACGCATGCGTGCTTCGCCGGCACGCCGACGCCGGTCCTCCCCGGAGCGAGGCAAGGCAATGGGCGACATGAGCGCGATCATCTTGTTCACAAGGTCCGGAGAGCGCCAGAAGAGCCGGAACGCTTCGTCGAACACGGCCTGGTCTTCATGGCGCTTGACGAAGGTGCATTGGAGCGCCGCATAGAATTCGCCACGGGAACCGATTCCGATCAGCCTGACCGCATCGATCGCGTCAGCGACGGCGGCGGGGCCGATCCGCAATCCGGCGCGCCTCAGCGCGCGGGCGAAGAAGACGATATTGTCGGCAAGCCGTCCCTGTCCTTCGCGGGATGCAGAAGAGTTGGTCTCACCCGAATTGGCGCCGGTCATGATGTTCAGCCCTGCGCCAGCAATTCGGCTTTCACTTCGCCGAGCAGGCGGCTGCCTTCAGTGCCTTCGATCCGGGCAATATCATCCTGGTATTTGAGCAGGGTGCCGAGCGTGTCGGCCACCTTCTCGGGATCGAGTGCAAGAGCGTCTAGTTCCGTCAATGCGGTCGCCCAGTCGATCGTTTCCGCCACACCCGGGTTCTTGAAGAGGTCGAGCGTTCTCAATCTCTGAACATAAGCGACGATCTCGCGAGACAGCGCCGCGCTGCAGCCCGGCACCTTGCGGCGGATGATCTCCAGTTCCTGCGCCGCATTCGGGTAATCGACCCAATGATAGAGGCAGCGCCGCTTCAAGGCATCGTGAATTTCGCGCGTTCTGTTGGTGGTGATGATGACGATCGGCGGCTCGTCCGCTTTGATCGTCCCGATTTCGGGGATTGTGACCTGGAAGTCGGAAAGCACCTCCAGGAGAAAGGCTTCGAAGGCTTCGTCGGTGCGATCGAGCTCATCGATCAGAAAAACCGGCGCGCCACCGGCGGTTGTCGATATCGCCTGCAACACCGGCCGCCTTATGAGGAAGCGTTCGGAAAAGATGTCGCTTTCCACCCTTTGCCGGTCGACCATTCCGGCCGCTTCCGAGAGGCGAATTTCCAACATTTGAGCAGGATAGTTCCATTCGTACACGGCCGAGGCGACATCCAGTCCCTCGTAGCACTGGAGCCGGATAAGGGGACGGTCGAGGGCGCGCGCCAGAACCTTGGCGATTTCGGTCTTGCCGACGCCGGCCTCACCTTCGAGGAAAAGCGGGCGCTTCATCCTGAGTGCGAGAAAGAGAACGGTCGCGAGCGCGGTTCCGGCGAGATAGTCCTGTGCTTCCAGCAGTGCCCTCGTCTCGTCAATGGACTGGGGCAACTTTCCTCTAACCTGTCTCGCCATGCTTCCTCCGCCTGGAGAAAAACTTATAGCGTGTGGTATCCACGGTCCACATAAATAAGCGGCGGCTGCTTCTCGCCGAGCTGGACGTCGACCACTTCGCCGATGAGGATGAGATGCGTCGCCACGATCTTGACTTCGATCAGGCGGCAATCGAAAGCAGCGATCGCATCGACGAGGATAGGCGCGCCGGTCGTGCGCTGCACCCATCGGCCGAGGGAAAAACGTCGCTCCATGTCGAGCTGATCGCGGCCCGAAAAGGCGTGAGCCAATGCGTGATGCCTGTCGCTCAGGAGGTTCAGCGCAAAACCGCCCCCGCGCGAGAAAATATCATTGCGCCGATTCGCCGCGTTGAGGCAAGCGAGCACGGTAGGCGGATCGTCCGATACCGAGCAGGACGCGGTGATCGTCACGCCTCGCCGCTCATTGCCATCGGCCGCAGTGATCAGCTGCACATGCGACGACATGCGGCTCATCGCGTCACGGTAGGTTATCGGGTCCAGCCGGGTTTTCTCCAACACACACATCTCGCTCCGGAACGGATATCTCGCACATACATAGACTCTCGCGAAAAATATGAAACCCGGCGAGGCGAGAATCTTGCGGATCGGCGGCACCTGGGAACAAGTCAGCGACAATGCCTGCAATGCCTCTATCTTTTCCTTTGACGAGCGCGACGACATCCTTAAAACATGGCGCTCGATAGCGGGAAAAAACATGCGGAAACCAATCGCCACCAGCATCCTAGTCGCCGCGCTCACGCTGAGCGGCCCTGCTTTCGCCGCCGGCGTAAAAATCGCCGTCGTAGCGCCCGCAGAAGGGCCCTTCGCCGCGTTGGGCAAGCAGATTTCTGCCGGAGCAGCATTCCAGGCCGGCGATCGTGGAAGCCAGGTAATCCCGATCAACGAAAGCTGTGATCCAGCGGGCAGCGATGCGTTGACGAAAGCTCTGCTTGCGAGCGGCGCCGAAGCCGCGGTCGGATTTCTTTGCACCGAAAGTCTGGAAGCCGCGCTGCCGGCGCTCGCCGGAGCCGGCATTCCGGCCATTACCGTCAGCGTCCGCTCGGATATCCTCATGGAGGACGCGCTTAAGAAAAACTGGCCGTTCTACCGCCTTGCGCCCAGTGGAAAGTCGGAAGCGGCAGCGGTCACCGATGCCATCGTCTCCAACTGGAAAGGCAGGCCACTCGCACTCATAGATGACGGGACGATCCAAAGTCGCGAACTGGTGGAAAGTGTACGCAACGGCTTGGCCGAGATCGGCGTCACCCCCGTTTTCACCGACACCTACCGCCCTTCGCAGGAACAGCAGGTGAGCCTCGTGCGCAGACTGGCGAAGAGCGGTGCAACGCATGTCTTCACCGGAGGTGACCGTAACGACACCGCGGTGATTGCGCGCGACGCGAAGGCGGAAAATGTTCCAATTACCCTTCTCGGCGGCGATACACTGAAAGCCGCCGATCTCGACGTGCCGCTGGAACACGGCGTTCTCGCCATGACCATACCTGATCCCGCCCGTTCTGCGGAAGCCGCGCCGGTAGCGAAGGCGATGCGTGCAGCCGGGATCGAGCCGGAAGGCTATGTGCTTCCAGCCTTTGCCGCGGTGTCCCTGCTCGAACAGGCGAAGGACCAGGCAGAAAAAGATGACAACACGCTCGCCGTTGCTCTGGCGAAAGGGTCCTATACGACAGTCCTCGGGCCGATAGGGTTTACTCGCTCGCACGAGCTCGCCGAAACTCCCTTCAGGCTTATGCGATGGCAGGATGGACACTTCGTCGATGCAGCCAATAATGGCACGACCGAATGATGCAGAAGGGCGCCAGAAATCTGATCACGGACGTTCCGGGCTTGCTGGTGGGCAATGCTGAAGACCATCACCTGAAATCCGGTGTCACGACGGTGCTCTGCGATCCACCGGCGACGGCGGCGGTTCAGGTATTGGGTGGCGCCCCCGGCACGCGCGAAACCGACCTGCTCGCTCCGCACAACATGGTGCAGGCGGTCGACGCCATCGTGCTTTCCGGTGGCTCGGCCTTCGGCCTTGACGCAGCCTCCGGCGTGCAGGCGGCACTGCGCGAGATGGGGCGCGGTTTCGCCGTCGGGCCACACCGCGTACCGATCGTGCCTGCGGCGATCCTCTTCGATCTTGCAAATGGCGGCGGCAAGGATTGGGCGCGCTACGCTCCCTACCGCGAGCTCGGCTACGAAGCGGCATATGCCGTATCCGCGGATTTCGTCACAGGCAGTTCCGGCGCAGGTACGGGCGCGCTCACGGCCACCTTCAAGGGAGGCCTCGGCTCAGCCTCGACGGTGCTGGCCAACGGAATCACGGTCGGTGCGCTGGTGGCGGTGAATGCCTTCGGTTCCGCGACCGTTGGCGAGACACGCCATTTCTGGGCCGCGCCCTTCGAGATGGAAAGAGAGTTCGGCGGGCTTGGCCAGCCATCGCCCTGGCCGGCGGACGCCGCTACCCCCCGGTTCAAGTTTCGGGAGCGGCAAGTCTCCCCGGCAAACACGACCATCGCCGTCATCGCCACCGATGCGTTGCTCAGCAAAGCGGAGGCGAAGCGGCTGGCAATCGCAGCCCATGACGGCTTTTCGCGCGCGCTCTGGCCCTCTCATACGCCGCTCGACGGCGATCTCGTCTTCGCGCTTTCGACCGGCACGAGTGGAAAAGCTCCGTCGCTTCAGGATTCCATCGATCTCAGCGCCGCAGCCGCCGCCACTATGGCCCGCGCGATCGCGCGCGGCGTTTATGACGCATGCGATACAGGCAACGATCTGATACCAGCCTGGTCGGCCCGCTTCTGATCCCCGCGCCGGTTGTTCGGGAGGCTCCGCAATGCTACTCCATACGGTGAATCCCAGCCGATTCAAACAACATGCCGCGGATCAAATACAGCACAGATTTTCGCGTGTCTGACGGATGCGCGGCGCTGTACGGCGCGGGAAAGAGCCGGAGCCCTGATGATGACCCACCCCATTCGCATTGCCCCGTCCATCCTGGCGGCCGACTTCTCCAAGCTCGGCCAGGAGGTTCGCGACGTCACCCAAGCGGGCGCCGACTGGATTCATCTCGATGTCATGGACGGGCATTTCGTGCCTAACATCACGTTCGGACCCGATGTCATCAAGTCGCTGCGCCCGCACACCCAGGCGACCTTCGACTGCCACCTGATGATCGCGCCGGCCGACCCCTTTCTCGAGGCATTTGCGAAGGCCGGTTGCGATATCATTACCGTTCATGCCGAAGCAGGTCCGCATTTGCACCGTTCGCTGCAGACGGTGAGGTCCCTCGGAAAAAAGGCCGGCGTCTCGCTTAATCCGGCGACGCCGGAGGACGCTCTCGAATACGTGCTTGACACTGTCGACCTCGTTCTGGTCATGACGGTGAATCCGGGATTTGGTGGGCAAAAATTTGTCGACGCGACCGAGGAGAAGATCCGCCGGATAAAGGCAATGATCGGTAGCCGTCCGATCGAAATCGAGGTGGATGGCGGTATAGCGCCTGAAACGGCAGCAGTCGCGGCCAAAGCGGGTGCCAACGTACTGGTCGCGGGCTCAGCCATCTTCAAGGGCGGCTCCGTCGAATCCTATCGCGGCGCCATCGAAACGCTACGCGCACGGGCGGAAAAGGCGCGCGGATGAAATTTTGCCCGACAACCGCAAGCATGATTGCCGCCGCAAGCGCGATGGCGGCCGCGCTGACCGCATCGGGTGCCGCGGCCGGCGATTATGCCGCCTTTCAACCCATCGGATTTTCGTCTGACGGCAACGTCTTCGCCTTCGAGGAATACGGAATCCAGGACGGCTCCGGCTTTCCCTATTCAACGATCTACGTTCTCGACACGAATACAGACCGCTTCCTGCCGGGCGCTCCTGTGCGCGCCGTCGAGGAGGAAGACGGCGCCCATCTGCACAGAGCGCGTCGTCAGGCCAACAAGCGCTCCGCGCCCCTCATCGACGCTTACCGTCTCCACGACACGCCGGGAGTGCTCGCCGCCTATAATCCTGTAACGGAACTCGATGCGGCGCCGCGCACCCTGACCTATTCGTCATTTCCCGCCGATCCATCCTTTCGAAAGATCTATTCGCTGAAGCTCGAAGAGAAAACCTTCGAGCCGGAAGGGATCTGCAAGGAATTTCTGAAGGAGGTCAAAGGCTTCCGCCTCACGATGAACAAACAGGCCGGCAAGCCGGTGGCGCAGGTGCTCGAAGACGATCAGCGGATTCCGCTCAGCCGCCGCTGTCCGACGGGCTACCGCATCGGTGCCGTCGTGACCCATGTCAATACCGATGGGTCCGAGGTTCACGCGGTGATGATCCTTGTCGAGTCGCTCGGATTCGAAGGTACGGCCGACGGGCGCTGGATCGCGGTGCCGGTACGGATTCCCGGCTGATGGAGGGGAAAACCGCCGTCGGGGAGAAAGTCTTCACAACGGACCAGAGCCGGCCGGAGCGTTTCCGCCTTGCGCACTCGGTTCCGAACCTGCGGGAAACGGTCGTGGGCGCGCTGTGCTGGGGTTTCATGATGGCGCTGTCGGCATGGCTCGCATTGTGGTGCCGTGAAACCGACGCGGCTTTCCGTCTCGAGGCCATCCTTACTCTTTACGCAACCGGCGGGCTCATGGCCTGGCCGCCCGCGCTATTTGCCGCTCGTTGCCTGTCGCAGAACCGAACTGCCGAAACACGCTTTGCTGCCTTTTTCCTGTGCCTCGCCGCGGCGACGATCGGGACGACGGCATTCCTCTTCGCGCTCGACTACCGCTCTTTCTATGCACAGTGGCATGCAATGACTGGAACCCGCACCTGGCTGTTCCAATTTGCGTTCACCTCGCTTGCCGCCTTCTACCAGTTCCTGGTTCTCGGCGTTCGCCTTTACCTGCCCCTCGGAGCCGTCGCGCTCATGGCCGCAAGTCTGCTGCTCGCGCGATCGGACGCACGGCAACGGCGTTGAGCTTAGCCGCCATCTTTGATAGAGGCACTGCCATCCCTCCACTCTCGACGAAAGCTTGAAGCCCATGATCCCCCGTTACTCCCGGCCGGAAATGGTGGCCATCTGGTCGCCGGAAACCAAATTCCGAATTTGGTTCGAGATCGAGGCGCATGCCTGCGATGCCTTGGCCGAAATCGGCGTGATTCCCAAGGAGGCCGCGAAGACCATCTGGGAAAAGGGTGGCGCCGCCAAGTTCGACGTCGATCGCATCGACGAGATCGAAGCGGTCACCAAGCACGATGTCATTGCCTTCCTGACCCATCTCGCCGAATTCGTCGGTCCCGACAGCCGCTTCATTCACCAAGGCATGACCTCGTCCGACGTTCTGGATACCTGCTTCAACGTTCAACTCGTCCGCGCGACGGATCTCATGCTCGCCGATCTTGACAAGTTGCTCGAAGCGCTGAAGCGGCGTGCCTTCGAACACAAGGACACGGTGACGATCGGCCGTTCTCACGGTATCCACGCCGAGCCGACCACCTTTGGTGTCAAACTTGCACTGGCCTATGCGGAGTTCGACCGGTGCAAGCAACGCCTTCTCGCCGCCCGCGAGGAAATTGCAATCTGTGCGATTTCCGGAGCAGTGGGCACCTTCGCCAATATCGATCCAAGGGTCGAGGAGCACGTTGCAAAGGCGCTTGGCCTCAAGCCTGAGCCCGTCTCGACCCAGGTGATCCCGCGTGATCGCCATGCGATGTATTTCGCGACGCTGGGCGTCATCGGCTCCTCGATCGAGCGTCTCGCAACCGAGATCCGGCATTTGCAGCGCACGGAGGTCCTGGAGGCGGAAGAGTATTTCTCTCCGGGTCAGAAGGGCTCTTCGGCGATGCCGCACAAACGTAACCCGGTGCTGACGGAAAACCTGACCGGTCTTGCCCGCATGGTTCGAGCCTTTGTCGTTCCGGCCATGGAGAACGTCGCGCTATGGCACGAACGCGATATCTCGCATTCCTCCGTCGAGCGCATGATCGGCCCGGATGCGACAGTCACGCTTGATTTCGCTCTGGCGCGCCTCACGAGCGTGATCGACAAGCTTCTTGTCTACCCGGAGAACATGCTGAAGAATATGAACAAGTTCCGCGGGCTTGTTCATTCGCAGCGCGTTCTCCTGGCCCTCACGCAGGCAGGCGTGTCACGCGAGGACGCCTATCGGCTCGTCCAGCGCAACGCCATGAAAGTGTGGGAGCAGGGTAAAGACTTCCTCGAAGAACTGCTCGCCGACACTGAAGTGCGCGCGGCACTCTCCGAAGAGGAAATCCGTGAGAAGTTCGACCTCGGCTATCACACCAAGCATGTCGACACGATCTTTCAGAGGGTCTTCGGCGCCGTTTAGAGCGTTCTGTTTTAGCGCTGGTTTTCGCCCGCATCTGACATCCGATGTTCAAATGCGGGCGAAGTCTTTAGCAGTCCTTTAGGTGCTCCATGAGAAGATCGAACCTGCGCAATCTGGTTCCGAGGAAGCCATGGTTTACAAGGAAAGCGTTCAGCGGGCCGCTCCACGCGAGCGGACCAGGATAACCGGTTCGGTAACCTGCAAGACGGGCTCCAGCAACGGTGTCGTTGTCGATCTTGCCGGCGAAGGAATTTGCTTCCAGCTGCTTTTCGATATCGGCGCCAGAATCGGCCAGGAAGTCACGATTCGAAGCGAGGAGCTTGGCTTTCTTTCCGGCATGGTGCGCTGGGTGCGCGGCGACAGGATCGGCATCAAGCTGAACCTGAATTCGAACACGGCCGCCCAGATCTCGTCCTATTACAAATTCTTTCGCTGATTGGTTCGATAACCGATTGAGAGACGGGACGTTGAAGACGATGAACGTTCCAACGTCCCTCTCCGAGCGCTATCGTGCCGTCCCGGGCGGCACGACCAGCTTGCGGTAGAGATGCCACGTGGCATGGCCGAGGATCGGCATGACCACGGCAAGCCCCACGAAGATCGGGATAGAGCCGATCACCAATCCGGCTGCGATGATCAAACCCCACAAGGCGACCGGTACGGGGTTGGCGAGCGTCGCCCTGATCGACGTCTCGACAGCCGTCAGCGCACCCACGTCTCGATCGAGGAGCAGCGGGAAGGTCACCACGCTGATCGATAGCACGACGACCGCAAAGACGAAGCCGACGAGATTGCCGACCAGGATCAGGTTCCAGCCCTGCTCCGTGCCTATCACATTGTTCCAGAACTCCGAGATCGTGGCCGGAGGCGTCGGCCCGAACATGGTCGTGTAAAGGCCTTGGGCGACCAGCAGCCAGACAACGAAGATGACGAACAGAATGGCGGCTACGGCAAGGATCGACGGGATCGCCGGATGGCGATGCAGCCGCATGACATGCGGCCAACGCGCATCCATGCCGAGTTCCCGGCGCCTGCTGACCTCGTAGAGGGCAATGGCAGCAACCGGCCCGATGAGGGCAAAGCCGGAGGCGAGCGGATAAAGCAGCGGCAACATGTTTGCTCCCGCGCTCCACGTCATCAATACGACGCCGGCGATGGGATATATGAGACAGAGAAACACATAATGCGACGGTTTCTCCCGGAAATCATCGAGCCCGAGACGCAACGCGTCGAACACATCTGCAATGCCAATCTTTCGTATGCCGGGATGCGTGACAGTAGGATCTGCCCCCGACAGAACATGGAAGGTTGTCATGGCTCACACTCCTCAACGAACCAGAGCGGCCACGGACCGCGACAGCGGCGTAACAAAAAGGCCGCTGCCGAACCGCGACCGTAAAGGCGATTATACATAAAATGCCGCGTCTGTCGCCTCCGCCTTGACTTCGGCCTTTTTCGTCGCCAAATCGCGATGATCATGAAGGTTTCCGAAACTCACATCCTCATCGTACCGGGTTACACCAACTCGGGTCCGAACCATTGGCAGACCCGATGGGAGCGCAAGCTGTCGACCGCACGCCGTGTCGAGCAGGCCGAGTGGTCGAAGCCGGTGCGGGAGGATTGGGTGGCCCGCATGATCGAAGAGGTGAATGCCGCCGAGAAGCCGGTCGTCATCGTCGCGCATTCGTTGGGCGTTGCCACGGCGATCCACGCGCTGCCACACTGCACGCAGCCGATTGCCGGCGCGTTCCTGGTCGCCCCGCCGGACGTCGCCAATCCCAAGATCCGGCCGAAGCACCTCATGACCTTCGGCCCCTATCCGCGCGATCCCCTTCCCTTTCCATCGCTCATGGTGGCCAGCCGCAACGATTCCTTCGGCTCTTACGAGCACGCCGGCGACATCGCCAATGCCTGGGGATCACTGCTCGTCGATGCCGGAGATGCGGGCCACATCAACACCGAGTCCGGCCACGGGCCCTGGCCAGAAGGATCGATGGTATTTGCTCAGTTTCTGAGCCGCCTGCGGGCTTAACGCTAAGCCTGACCCAGACCCGCTGCCGCAACTCGGAGATAGTCGAGAATGGTTTTCTGAAGCCTGCTCGGCAACCAGTTCTCCCGCACGGTGATACCGATGGTCCGCGTCCGGAGCCGGCTGCGCACTCGAGAAGAACCTGCAAAATAATGGCACTACCACATTTCCTTCATCAAACAGATGAAGTTCAGGCGACCAATCCGCCAAGGCCTACCGCCCGGTCGCATCCGGGCGGCGACATGCGTGCATCAATTCAGCTTTTCTGAACCTGCGTGACCGCTTCCGAGAGCAATTCCACCATCCGGAGGCGAATGTCGTCGTCCGAAATGGCTACGCCAGCCGCGTCGAAATCGGCCTTGATCTTGCGCACGACGTCCTCATGGCCGGCTTCCTCGAAGTCTGCGGCGACGATTTCGCGCGCATAGGCCTCCGGGTCCGACTTGGCGAGAAGACCGGCCGCCCAAAGGCCGAGCAGCTTGTTCCGGCGCGCGACGGCCCTGAACCTCAATTCCTCGTCCAGCGCAAACTTCGCCTCGAAAGCCTTCTCGCGGTCCTGCATCGTGTTCATCAGTCGATCTCCCTCAAATTTGCTGCCCGAAGCACCATCGTCATTAACCAAAAGGCTCCCGAAAGTGCAATGCGCCTTTTCGCCTTCGGCGGCTTTCATGATAGCCTAATCTAATTCGGGGATGGAAAGACAGGCCGATTGTTAATTGTCTTCTTTTCGGATATGGACCCGCTGAGAAAATTCCCAATGCGCCTCCCAAGAGCGCCAACAACCACAGAGACAAATCCATGAATCGTCGCCGCCGTATCTACGAGGGCAAGGCCAAGATCCTTTACGAGGGCCCGGAACCGGGTACGCTGATCCAGTTTTTCAAGGACGACGCCACCGCCTTCAACAAGAAGAAACATGACGTCATCGACGGCAAGGGCGTGCTCAACAACCGCATTTCCGAGTACATTTTCACCCATCTGAACAAGATCGGCATTCCGACGCATTTCATCCGCCGCCTCAACATGCGTGAGCAGTTGATCAAGGAAGTGGAGATCATCCCGCTCGAGATCGTCGTGCGCAATGTTGCTGCCGGCTCTCTCTCCAAGCGCCTTGGAATCGAGGAAGGCACAGTGCTGCCGCGCTCGATCATCGAGTTCTATTACAAGGCCGACGCGCTTGACGATCCGATGGTCTCCGAAGAGCACATCACAGCTTTCGGCTGGGCGAGCCCGCAGGAACTCGACGACATCATGGCGCTCGCCATCCGCATCAACGATTTCCTTTCCGGCCTCTTCCTCGGCGTCGGCATCCAGCTCGTCGATTTCAAGATCGAATGCGGCCGCCTCTACGAGGGCGACATGATGCGCATCATCCTTGCCGACGAGATTTCCCCCGACAGCTGCCGTCTCTGGGACATCGAGACGAAAGAAAAGATGGACAAGGACCGCTTCCGCCGCGATATGGGCGGTCTCGTCGAAGCCTATCAGGAAGTGGCCCGCCGCCTCGGCATCATCAACGAAAACGAGCCGCCGCGCGGTTCGGGTCCGGTGCTGGTCAAGTAATCTCGAGGGTAAGTCAAAGTGATCAAGGCACGCGTAACCGTGACGCTTAAGAACGGTGTTCTCGACCCGCAGGGCAAGGCGATCGAAGGCGCGCTCGGCGCCCTCGGCTTTGACGGCATAGGCCTGGTTCGGCAAGGCAAGGTCTTTGATCTGCAGCTGGAAACAGCCGACAAGGCGCAGGCTGAGGCCGACCTCAAGGCGATGTGCGAAAAGCTGCTCGCCAATACTGTTATCGAAAATTACAGCATTTCCCTCGCCTGACGGCGGGGGCGCCATTGCACTGCGTTGAAACGGCCCCGGAAGTCCTTATATGCCGGGGGCAAAGGCAAGATAGGTACGTCATGAAATCCGCCGTCGTTCAGCTTCCAGGTCTCAATCGCGACCGCGACATGATCGCTGCCCTGACCAAGATCTCCGGCAGCGCGCCAGTCACCGTCTGGCAGACCGAGACCGAGATCCCGGACGTTGATCTGATCGTCATCCCCGGCGGCTTTTCCTATGGCGATTATCTGCGCTGCGGCGCGATCGCGGCACGCATGCCCGTGATGCAGGCGATCAAGGCCCGGGCGGAACAAGGTGTCCGCGTCCTCGGCGTCTGCAACGGCTTCCAGATCCTGGTCGAAGCAGGCCTCCTGCCCGGCGCGCTGATGCGCAACGCCTCGCTGAAATTCGTCTGCCGAGAGGTGAAGCTGGAAGTCGTCAACTCGGACACGGCGTTTACCCGCGCCTACGCCAAAGGCCAGGTGATCCGCAGCCCCGTTGCCCACCACGATGGCAACTATTTCGCCGATGCGGAAACGTTGAAGGCGGTAGAAGGCAATGGCCAGGTCGTGTTTCGCTATGCCGAAGGAACCAATCCCAACGGCTCCGTCAACGACATTGCAGGCATCATAAACGCGAAGGGCAACGTGCTCGGAATGATGCCGCATCCGGAGAACCTGATCGAGTCAGCGCATGGCGGCGCCGACGGCCGGGGACTGTTCGCCTCCGCGCTCGACGTCATCGCTGCCTGATCTTCATTCACCGCGATTCCAGACGGAACCCGCACGCACATTTCCTGAAATTGCTTGGCCTTGTCTGAAATTGCTCCAGTTGCTGCTGCAAGGCGGCATTCGCAACGATCTCCCGCGGGACTCCTATGCAATCCATCCGTTTCGGACGTTTCCTTGCTCTCGCCTGTGTTACCGCGAGCCTGACGCTCATCACCGCTTGCCAGTCGGGACGTCCCGCAGCGCCGGCCGCCAGCTCCGCCGCCCTGCCGACGATGGAGCGCGTCGCTCTCGGGGCGAACGGTTGCTGGTTCAAGTCGGGCGATGCAGCGTTCAAGGCCTATCGCCTCGCTCCGGAACTCAACTCATTCTCCGGACGTCCCCGCATCCTGATCGTCCCGCGCAACTCACCGGAATCACGGCCGCTTGCCGTGGTGGAGGCCGAGGGTCACCCCGCCAGACTGCAGGCCTTCGGCCCTCTGATGAGCGAGCCGGTAGGCACGCGCATGGCCGCCGACGTGCGCCGTTGGGCAGTGGGCGGCAAGGGCTGCAGCTGATCTGTCATCTGCGGCAACGCGACCGCCGCGTTGCCGCGCTCTGCCTCCCGTCACTCCCGTTCTGTGGCAGGAGTGAGGAAGGAAGCATTGCCTCACACCCTACCGCCAGAACGGGACCGCAGACTCGCGCCGCGCCTGGGATTCGCTCACACCTATGTCGTCGAGCAGATGTGTGCTCAGTTCATCAAGCGCCAGACGGCTGCGCCGTTTGGCAGCCAAGGCGCAGTAAAACTGCCAGAGCCGTGAAAACAGGTTTCCCGCATTCCTAACCGGATCAATGTCGAAGTGAACCGGCGGCGGCGGCAGCCGCTTCAGAGGTCGAATTGTATCAATTGCACCCATTGTACCACCAATGTCCTCATTGCACTCCTACGACAGAGATAATTGACAGCGTTTGGCGCGCAATATAGATAATTGTCACTATGACAACTTGGCTGCCAGACATCGAACAGGGCCACGGCCCGCTTTACGCGCGCATCGCCGACCAGATTGAAGAGGCGATAGGCAACGGCACCCTGCCCGTCGGCACGAAGTTGCCGCCCCAACGCAATCTTGCATTCGATGTCGGCGTGACGATCGGCACGATCGGACGCGCCTATGGGATTGTCCGCGAGCGAGGCCTGGTCAGCGGCGAGGTCGGGCGCGGTACCTACGTTCTCGACCACCCGGAGAGCCGGCCGCCGGAACAGTCGGACCCGCTGACGACGTCGCTGTCAGGGACGCGCCCGCTCATCGCCCCTGCCGGAAAGCTCCGCTTCGACAGCACGGCCGCGCCCGACATAGGACAGGGTGACATTCTGGCTAGATTGCTCAGCGAGATCAGCCGCGAGCATCATCGGGACATTGCGAGCTATGCCCGCAATTTTCCAGAGCATTGGTTCGAGGCAGGGTCTCAATGGCTCGCACGGGAGAGCTTCCGCCCGGCGCCGGAAACGGTGGTTCCGACGCTCGGCGCCCACGCCGCAGTCGTCGCGGTAATCTCCGCCGTCACCTCGCCTGGCGATCGCATTGCCTTCGAGACTCTGACCTACTCCCAGATCAGCCGCAGCGCAGGCCTCATCGGCCGGCGGATCGCACTGGTCGAGAGCGACGAGTTCGGAATGCGGCCGGAAGACTTCGAGCGCGTCTGCGCACAACAGCACCCGAAACTCGCCTTTCTCATGCCCGGCGCCCAGAATCCGACCGTCGCCGTCATGCCCCTCGACCGGCGCCGGGCGATTGCCGATATAGCGCGCAAGTACGGCGTCTGGCTGATCGAGGACAACCTCTACGGCTCGATGACCGGAGACCCGCTTCCGCTGCTCGTGGAGCTTGCGCCCGAGCGGACTTTTCTTGTCGGCGGGCTCTCGAAGTCCGTTGCAGCCGGCGTACGCGGCGGCTGGGTCGCTTGCCCGCCGCATTTCAGTCAACGTATTCGCGTGGCCCATAAGATGGTGAGCGGCGGCCTGCCTTTCATTCTCGCAGAACTATGCGCCCGCCTGGTCCTCTCGGGATCCGCATCCGTATTGCGTAATCGCGGCGTGGAGGAAATCGGTGCGCGCGTAGCGTTGGCTCGCGAAATCTTTTCCGGGTTCGAGTTCAACTCGCATTCCAAGATCCCGTTTTTCTGGCTGAAACTGCCCGAGCCGTGGCTTTCCGGAACATTCAAGCAGGCCGCTCTTCAGGAAGGCGTGCTCATCGACGACGAGGACGAGTTCAAGGCCGGACGTTCCGACCGGGTTTTCCATCGCATCCGCGTCGGCTTCTCCTCTCCCGTCGACCGATCGGAGGTGAAGCGAGGCTTCGACGTTCTGCGGCGTCTGCTCGACAGTGGACGCGTCGGATACGACAGTTTCGATTGACGGTCCATTCTCGAATGGTGACTTTCGCGCAAGCCTCGGCAATCTATCCACGCTTTTGATACCGCGTTGATTGATTCGCACTGGAAGGTTTCAGCATGAGAGATTTTCGCTCGTTTGCAGGTCGGGGCAGAAAGGCCTTCGTTGTCGCTCTGGTCTTGTCAAGCGCTTCGATGGCCGGCATTACGCAAGCGAGTGCTGCAGAGATCTTCGATGAGCTCCGGTTCGGCGCTACGGCCTCGATCAGTGACGGCTCAAATCAGGAGAATGGCGCCTTTCCCTCCCTCACAGTTTTTTTTGACCCGCTCGGCGCCGACAGCGCGAACGGCTTGGTGGAAAAAATCCTGCGGCCCCGGTTCCATGCCGGCGCGTCCGTTGCGACGTCGTCAACCGGAGTGAGCGAGATCTACAGCGGCCTCAGTTGGACCGCCGACGTCACCGAGCGGTTCTTCGTCGAGATCGGCGCCGGCGCTACCGTTCATGACGGCAATCTCAACGATGATGGATCCGAAGGTCCAAAACTCGGCTGTCGCCTGTTGTTTCGCGAATATGCAGCCGCGGGCTACCGGTTCGACGACCACTGGAACCTCTCGGCCACAGTCGAACATGCATCCAATGCCAACCTTTGCGACGGCCCGAACGACGGCCTGACGCGTGCGGGGCTGATGCTCGGATACGAGTTCTAGAGGGATCGATTCGACCTGAAAACATCGTCCGATAGAACGCCTTTCCGTGATACAAATCTGCGCCGACGCCCTGTTGATCGCCCGTATTTTTCTGTCGCACCATGCCGCGGCATAGGCTAAAGAAGCCGCAAAGTGCCCTATAGCGCCGCGCGAAGGATTGACGGTCGACGATGACGATTTCCAACACCCGCCCCATCACCCCGGACCTGATCGCTTCGCACGGGCTCAAGCCTGACGAATACGAACGCATTCTGAACCTGATCGGGCGCGAGCCGACCTTTACGGAGCTCGGCATCTTCTCGGCAATGTGGAACGAGCATTGCTCATACAAATCCTCGAAGAAATGGCTGCGCACGCTTCCGACCAAGGGGCCGCGCGTCATCCAGGGACCCGGTGAGAACGCCGGCGTGGTCGACATCGACGACGGGGATTGCGTCGTATTCAAGATGGAAAGCCACAACCACCCCTCCTACATCGAACCCTACCAGGGCGCAGCTACGGGCGTCGGCGGCATACTGCGTGACGTCTTCACCATGGGTGCGCGTCCCATTGCGGCGATGAACGCGCTGCGTTTCGGTTCTCCGGATCACCCGAAGACCCGGCACCTCGTCTCCGGGGTCGTAGCTGGCGTCGGCGGTTACGGCAATTCCTTCGGCGTGCCGACCGTCGGCGGCGAAGTCGAGTTCGACGCGCGCTATAACGGCAACATTCTCGTCAATGCCTTCGCGGCAGGCCTCGCCAAAACAGATGCGATCTTCTATTCCAAGGCGGAAGGCGTCGGCCTCCCCGTCGTCTATCTCGGTGCAAAGACCGGCCGCGACGGCGTCGGCGGTGCGACCATGGCATCTGCCGAGTTCGATGAATCGATCGAAGAAAAGCGCCCGACCGTTCAAGTCGGCGATCCCTTTACAGAGAAGTGCCTGCTCGAGGCCTGCCTGGAGTTGATGCAGACCGGCGCGGTCATCGCGATCCAGGACATGGGCGCGGCCGGCCTCACCTGCTCGGCCGTCGAAATGGGCGCCAAGGGCGATCTCGGCATCGAGCTCGATCTCGACAAGGTGCCGGTGCGCGAAGAGCGCATGACCGCTTACGAGATGATGCTTTCCGAAAGCCAGGAGCGCATGCTCATGGTGCTGCGCCCGGAGAAGGAAGAGGAAGCCAAGGCGATCTTCGTCAAATGGGGCCTCGATTTCGCAATCGTCGGCAAGACCACCGACGACCTGCGTTTCCGTATCCTGCATCAGGGCGAAGAAGTGGCGAACCTGCCGATCAAGGAACTCGGCGACGAGGCACCGGAATATGATCGGCCCTGGACGCCGGCCAAGGTGCCCTCGCCGCTCGCCACCAATGACATCCCGCAGGCTGATGTCGCCGATACACTCTTGCAACTCGTCGGCTCCGCCAACAATTCCTCGCGCCGCTGGGTTTATGAGCAGTATGACACGCTGATCCAGGGCAATTCGCTGCAGCTTCCGGGGGGCGACGCCGGCGTGGTTCGCGTCGAGGGCCATGAGGCCAAGGCGCTTGCATTCTCTTCGGACGTGACGCCGCGCTATGTCGAAGCCGATCCGTTCGAGGGTGGCAAGCAGGCAGTCGCCGAATGCTGGCGCAACCTGACCGCGACCGGCGCGCTGCCGCTCGCCGCAACCGACAATCTCAACTTCGGCAACCCCGAGCGTCCCGAGATCATGAGCCAGCTCGTCCATGCGATCAAAGGCATAGGTGAAGCCTGCCAGGCGCTCGACTTTCCGATCGTCTCCGGAAACGTGTCGCTTTATAACGAGACCAACGGACAGGCTATCCTGCCGACCCCCACGATCGGCGGCGTCGGCCTCGTCCGCGACTGGTCGAAAATGGCGCGGATACGCTTTGCTGTTGCGGACGAAACCATCCTTCTTGCCGGCGCTCCAAAAAGCTGGGGAACACACATTGGCCAGTCCGTCTACATGCGCGACATTCACGGCCGCACGGATGGTCCGGCGCCGCATGTCGACCTCGCCCATGAACGCAAGGTCGGCGATTTCGTTCGCGGGCTGATCGGCGACGGTCTGGTCACGGCCGTCCACGACTGCTCGTCGGGCGGACTTGCACTGGCCGTGGCCGAGATGGCCATGGCTTCCGGCATCGGCGCGACGATCGCGGCACCGGCGGAGCACGACGCGATTCCGGTCTTCTACGGCGAGGATCAAGGTCGCTATGTCGTAACCGTCGCAAATGGCGCGGTCGAGACGGTGGCTGCTCGGGCAAAAGCCGCCGGAGTTGCGCTGCCGGTAATTGGCAGGACCGGCGGAGATGCGGTGAAGCTCGGGGATGCAAGACCCGTTTCGGTAAACGCCTTGCGTTCCGCGCATGAAGCGTGGTTCCCCAATTATATGGGCGGCGATCTTGCGCCGGACAATTGATCCGCCGACCGGGCGGACGGCGGAAACAGCATTTGCGTTCGGCCCCTGAATCGTGTTTCCCTTGGGACCATAGCGAGCGGCAGCAATGTTGCCGCCCCAAAAATGACAAGGGAGTTGGCGTATCATGCCCATGGCACCAGGCGATATCGAAGACATGATCAAAGCCGGGATTCCGGGTGCGAAGGTCACGATCCGCGATCTGGCCGGTGACGGCGACCACTATGCCGCCGAAGTCGTGGCCGAAGCGTTTCGCGGCAAGACGCGCGTGCAGCAGCACCAGATGGTTTACAATGCTCTGAAGGGCAATATGGGCGGCATTCTTCATGCACTTGCCCTGCAGACCAGCGCGCCGGAGTAGCCGGAATGGCCAACCTGGTCAAGGAGCTCGTGAGCGGGGTCGTTGACAGCGCACTGAAAGAGATACTCAAGAAAACGAGAACGACCGCGACCAAGCGGACCAGACGGCGAAACAGAAAAACCGCATCCGACGGCGGCATACTGGCGGATATCGTTGAGGTGGCTTTCCGTAAGCCGGCAAAAAAGCAGGTGAGCCGTCGCCGGACCGCGGCCTCCCGGAATAAACTGCGCCGCCGCGCAAAGTCGTAATCGCGTTCAGCTTCCTCATTCCGCTGCTAGAGTGGTGCGGAAGCCGAACTTTGAGGGCCCATCAATAATTTTGTGATTGGGTGGTGAAAACCACGCGCATGCGTGCTATCTAGACCCCGATCGACATCCGGTCCTTGAAACCGGTGCAGGAAGGAAGACGAGATGAGCGGAATCAACGATTTCATCGACGCCGAAGTCAAGACGAACGACGTCGTTCTTTTCATGAAGGGAACGCCCCAGTTTCCGCAGTGCGGCTTCTCCGGCCAAGTGGTGCAGATCCTGGATTATGTCGGCGTCGACTACAAGGGCATCAACGTGCTCGCCGATGCGGATCTGCGCCAGGGCATTAAGGATTATTCCAGCTGGCCGACCATTCCGCAGCTTTATGTGAAGGGCGAATTCGTCGGCGGCTGCGACATCGTGCGGGAAATGTTCCAGGCGGGAGAGCTTCAGTCGCTTCTTCAGGGACAGGGCATCTCCGTCAAGGGTGCCGCGTAGCAACGCTCCAACACCTCCGAACCGCATCTTTGCGTTTATCGGAAAAGGCGGGTAACCGCCTTTTTTGATTCCCAAGCAATATGCCGCAGCTCTAATTTTCGATGCGCTTCATGAGCGAGCGGCGATACTCCAATCAGATATGACGCGCCGTAAGCATCGGCGTGCCTGCTTTTTTCGGGCATCTTCTTCGATCTCCGCCGAATAGCGTACTGCGTCCATTTCGATCCAACACAACAAAAGACTGAATATTCAGTGAACTCGATCATTGCGAAACGTGCCACGCACTGGCTCAGCGCGGCAAAGAACCGGCTGCGGGCAAGCTGCAGCCGGCAGGATGTATGAAATGACAAGGCCACTAGATCAAACTGCCACCCTCTCCGGATTGACCAAGGTTCAGTTCATTGCTCTCATGGCAATGCTTATGTCGATCAACGCGATCTCGATCGACATCATGTTGCCGGGGCTGCAGGAAATCGGCGCGAGCCTCGGTGTGGCCGATGAGAACCACCGGCAATACGTCATAACCGCCTACCTGCTCGGCATGGGATTTGCGCAGCTGTTCTTTGGCCCGCTATCCGATCGTTTCGGGCGAAAGGCACCCTTGTTGGGAGGCCTGGCGCTTTACGGCGTCTGCGCACTCGCGATCGTCTTCGTCCCGACATTCACGACGCTCCTGTTCCTTCGGCTCGTACAGGGCGTAGGCGCGGCGGCAACCCGCGTCATCACTGTCTCAATAGTGCGCGATGTCTATGGCGGGCGGCAAATGGCAGAGATCATGTCGCTGGTCATGATGGTGTTCATGATCGTCCCGGTCATTGCACCGAGTATCGGGCAATTGATCATGCTGTTTTCCGAATGGCACATGATCTTCGTCGTAATCGGATTGTTTGCGGTCGCCGTCGCGCTTCCCGTATCGCTGCGGCTTCGTGAAACCCTGGCCCCCGAGAACCGGCGCGCCTTCACGGCGTCATCCGTGATCGCCGGCTTCCGCATCGTCCTGACGAACCGGCTGGCGCTCTTCTACACCCTGGCAACCTCGGCGCTTCTCGGCGGCCTGTTCGGCTTTATCAACTCTGCGCAGCAGATTCTCGTCGGAGTCTATGGTCTCGGCGTCTGGTTTCCGGCTGTTTTCGCCGCTTTCGCCGGCATGATGGCGGTCGCCTCCTTCACCAATTCGCGCCTCGTGCGGACGTTCGGCATGCGGGCATTGTCGCATGCCGCACTTCTCGGCTTCACGCTGGCGAGTTTCATCTGGATGTCGGCTTCCCTGATCGGGCCGCTGCCTCTGCCGCTCTTCATGCTTCTCCATGCCGCCACCATGTTTCAGTTCGGGCTGATAGCCGCAAACTTCAACGCCATGGCGATGGAGCCGCTCGGTCACGTGGCTGGCACCGCCTCCTCTGTTCTTGGTTTCACGCAGACGATCGGCGGCGGCATCATCGGTGCGTTCATCGGCCAAGCCTTCGACAATAGCGTCACGCCCCTTGCGATCGGCTTCTTTACAGTGGCCGTCGTCGCCCTGGCCTGTGTGCTGATCGCAGAGGGCGGAAAGCTATTCAAACCGCACAATCCGGCGGGTTAGCCGGATTCCCCAGTTTTCCCCATCCATTTCGGAATTTCAGACATGTCTTCCGTTTCCCAGCAATCTTCACTCGGTGAGCAGTCATCCGGGCACAGCAATCAGGTCTCGGGTGCCGCGCGCCTCGGAATGGGCCTCGTCGAATTCATCGTCACCATAGCGGTCATGACCGCAAGCATCGCGCTGGCGATCGACAGCATGCTGCCGGCTTTGCCGGCCATCGGCCGGACGCTCAACGTTGCCAATGCCAACGACACGCAACTCGTGATCGGCGTCTTCTTTCTTGGATTCGGTCTCTCCCAGATCTTTTTCGGAAGCCTCTCCGATACATTCGGTCGCCGGTCGGTGCTGCTTGCGGGCCTTGCCCTCTTCAGCCTGTCGATGTTCGCCGCCTCCTGGGTCGAAAGCATCGAAGCGCTGCTGTTGCTCCGCTTCGTTCAGGGTATCGGCGGTGCCGCCGTGCGCATTACGACCATGGCGATCGTCCGCGACTGTTTCGGGGGCCGTGAGATGGCGCGCGTCATGTCCTATGTCATGATCGTCTTCATGATCGTGCCGATCGTCGCCCCGACGCTTGGCCAGCTGGTGATCGCCTATGCCGATTGGCACTGGATCTTCATCCTGATCGGCGTCGTCGGCGCGGCCCTTTTCGTTTGGGCACTTACCCGAATGAAAGAGTCGCTGCCGAGGGAGGAGCGCCTGCCGCTTTCAGTCGGCGCGGTTTTGTCCGGTTTTCGTACGGTCCTTACAAACCGCATCACCTGTGGCTACATGATCGGTATGACTCTGTTCACGGCCGTCATTTGCGCCTATGTCGTCAGCGTCCAGCAGGTCTTCGGTGAAGTCTACAATCTCAGCGACTGGCTGCCGATCGCCTTTGCGGGCACCGCGGGCGGCATTGCGGTCGCGAACTTCGCCAATGGCTATTTCGTGCGCAGTTTCGGAATGCGGCGCATCTCGCACACAGCCATGATCCTCTTCACCGTCGTCGCGGCAATCGGATACGTTCTTTCGCTCGCGGGCACTCCGGCTTTCACCATCAGCTACCTGCTGTTTTCTCTTTTGCTGATGTTCTTTGCCGTCATCGCCACCAACTTCACCGCCATAAGCCTCGAACCCATGGGGCATCTCGCGGGAACAGCAACCGCGATCACCGGTTTCGTCTCGACCACCGGCGGTGCGCTGATCGGCGGCGCCGTCGGCCAGCTCTTCAACGGCACGCTGCAGCCACTCTTCGGCGGCTACGCTCTTTTCGGAGTGCTGACCATCCTCGCAACGCTCTGGGCCGAAAACGGGAAGCTGTTCACCCATCCGGGCGATAGCGATACGACGCACGAACACGGCGGCGGCCATTTGTGACGAAAGAACCCGCCCGGCAATCGGGGCGGGTTCCATCTCGCCGGCGATGTCTTCCGATCAGACGGTGAAGACCTCTCGCCGCAATTCCTGCCAGCTCTCCTTGTCGGTCGCCAGAAGCAATCCGCCATCCGTATGCGCCGGCAGATAGCGCGAACCGTTGAAGCGAGCCGCATAGGCGCCGGCCTCTTCGGCGATCAGGGTACCGGCAAGGTGATCCCAGGGCATCAGCTTCTGGTACATGAGGAAGTGCAGATGGCCCCCGGCGAAGATGCGGTATTCATGCGCCGCGCAGCGATAACTGGTGGCCATCCGGACCTTGGCCATATTTCCCATGACGATACGGCGCTCGGCCTGCTTGTAGAACCCGGCCGAAGCAACGCCAACCATGTTCTCAACAGGCACCCCCGCGGTAACCGATAGCCTCTCCTGCGTGCCGTCGGCCCGGCACATCCACGCACCGGAACCTCGCTCTGCGATTACCCAGTCGTTTCCGAGCGGATCGTAGATGATCCCGGCAACGGTCTCGCCCCCCGCGACGACGCTCGCCATGACACCGAAGAGCGGCAGGCCAGCAGCGAAATTGAAGGTGCCGTCGATCGGATCCACGATGATGGCCAGATCGGCGCCGGCTAGCTTCTCAAGCAGGGCGGGATCAGCGGCCACGGACTCCTCGCCGATGAACACGGCCCCCGGCGCGATGGAGCCGATCTTCTCCTTGATCAGCCTCTCGGCTGCTTCGTCGCCTTCGGTCACGAGGTCGATCGCTTCCGATTTCATCCGCACGTCGCCGGAGCCCAGATTGCGAAAGCGCGGAAGGATCTCCTTTACCGCCGCCTCTTGCAGTAGGTTGGCAAGTGCGGCGATGTCGACGGAATGGCTCATTCTTAAGGCTCCGGAGAGAGGGACTGGAAATCGAAAAGTTTCGGGTCGAGCAGATGCGAGGCATTCACATGTCCGAGCGCGCGAAGCATCGTATCCTTGCGGCCCGGCATGCGCCGCTCGATATCGGAAAGCATCGCCTTCATCGCGTTGCGCTCGAGCCCGTCCTGCGAACCGCAAAGATCACAGGGGATGATCGGAAACTCCATGGCAGCGGCGAATTTCGCGATATCGTCTTCCGCCGCATAGGCAAGCGGCCGAAGAACCATCAGGTCGCCCTCGTCGTTCAAAAGCTTCGCCGGCATCGACGCGAGGCGCCCGCCATGGAAAAAGTTCATGAAGAACGTTTCGAGGATGTCCTCGCGGTGATGGCCAAGCACCAAAGCGTCACAACCCTCCTCCCGGGCAATGCGGTAAAGATTGCCCCGCCGAAGCCGCGAACAGAGCGAACAATAGGTGGCACCCGCCGGCACCTTCTCCTTTACGATCGAATAGGTGTCGCGGTATTCGATGCGATGCCTGACCCCTATCGACTGAAGATAGTCGGGCAACACATGCTTCGGAAAATTCGGCTGTCCCTGGTCCAGATTGCAGGCCACAAGCTCGACGGGAAGCAGACCACGCCACTTCAGATCCATCAGGAGTGCAAGAAGGCTATAGCTGTCCTTGCCGCCCGACACGCCGACGAGCCATCGCTTGGAGCCCTTGAGCATGCCGAAGTCGTCAAGTGCCTGACGCACCTGCCTGAGCAGGCGCTTGCGCAGCTTGTTGAAGGAGACGGAGGACGGCATGCGGGAGAAAAGCGGATGGGCACCGGCGTCGAAGACGGCCTCTTCGCCGGCGGAGATCTCCGTCGTTTCGTTCAAGGATGATTGTGCGAGTTCCATGGCGGCAGTCTCGGGTTCTGCTGGCGACGGTGACGCGCCCTGCTGTAGTCGTTACCAGCACTTGCCCCGTACGGTAGCGAAGATCAAGGAAAAACAGACCGTGGGCGGCCAACGACCGCTGAGGCCGCCGATCAACCGCACTTACGGTCCGAACACCGACCAGCCAGTCCGCGCAGCCAGCATCTCCAGCGCCAGCGATCCCAGGAGCGAATTGCCATAGTCGTTGAGGCCCGGCGACCAGACGGCAATGGATGCCTTGCCCGGCGCCACCGCCATGATGCCGCCGCCGACGCCGCTCTTGCCGGGCAAACCGACCCGGTAGGCGAAGTCGCCGGAGCCGTCATAATGGCCGCAGGTAAGCATAAGCGCATTGATGCGTCGCGCGCGCTGGCGCGAAACGACCGAATGGCCGGTCAGTGGATTGGTTCCGCCGGCGGCAAGAAACAGCCCCGATCTGGCAAGCTGGCTGCAGGTCATGGCGAGTGCGCAGTGATGAAAATAGACGCCGAGCACATGTTCGACCGGATGATCAAGGCAGCCAAATGACCGCATGAAATTCGCTAGCGCTATATTGCGATATCCGGTTGCGGCTTCCGAACGCGCGACCTCATGGTCGATTACGATATTCTCGTCGTCCGCAAGATAACGAACGAACCGCACGATCTCGCCGATCAATTCTTTCGGGGTATGGCCGGCAAGAATGAGGTCGCTTATCCTGATGGCACCGGCATTAATGAACGGGTTGCGCGGCTTGCCACCCTCATGCTCGAGCTGGACAATCGAATTGAAGGCCGAGCCCGATGGCTCGCGACCCACCCGGCTCCAGATGTTCTCGCCGTGCTTGCCCAGCGCCAGCGTGAGCGTGAACACCTTGGAGATGCTTTGGATGGAGAACGGCACCTCAGCGTCGCCGGCACGATAAAGCTCCCCGCCGGTCGTGACGACTGCCATGCCGAAGTGGCGCGCATCGACTCGTGCAAGCTGAGGAATATAGTCCGCGACCCTGCCTTCGCCGAGGCGCGGCGTCAGTTCCCGATAGATGTCGTCGATGATCGACTGAAGGCCTTTTTGCTGTTCTAGATCGCGCATGATGCACTTTCTCACTTCGGAAGCGTCGTCCAACATCTTCCTACAAAAAAACCGCCCGTTTCCGGGCGGTTTTAAACTCGTCAGGCGCGGCCTGATTAACGCGAATAGAATTCGACGACCAGGTGCGGTTCCATGATGACGGGGTACGGCACGTCAGCGAGAGCGGGAACGCGAACGAAGGTCGCGACCATCTTGTTGTGATCGGCTTCGATATAGTCAGGAACGTCGCGCTCGGCCAGCTGCACGGCTTCGAGAACCGTAACGAGCTGCTTGGACGATTCCTTAACTTCGATGACGTCGCCCGGCTTGCAACGATAAGAACCGATGTTGACGCGAACGCCGTTGACCTTGACGTGGCCGTGATTGACGAACTGGCGCGCGGCGAAAACGGTCGGAACGAACTTGGCGCGGTAAACGATCGCGTCGAGGCGAGACTCGAGCAGGCCGACCAGGTTTTCCGGGGTGTCGCCCTTGCGGCGAGATGCTTCGGCGAAGATCGCACGAAACTGCTTTTCACGGATATCGCCGTAGTAGCCCTTCAGCTTCTGCTTGGCGCGCAGCTGCACGCCGAAGTCGGAAAGCTTGGACTTGCGGCGCTGGCCGTGTTGACCGGGGCCATATTCACGGCGGTTGACCGGGGACTTCGGACGGCCCCAGATGTTTTCGCCCATGCGGCGGTCAATTTTATACTTGGACGATTCGCGCTTGCTCATCGCATTTCCCTTCAAAGTGTTATGCCGGCTTGTTACCAAACCGGGTCAAGGAAACACGCCCTCCTCTGAACCCATTTTAGGATTCTGACAGGCCTCTCACGATCACGCTGCCGGAGAAGCCACGGGACATGTCAAATGAAACACCGGACATTGCTGCCCGGCGTTGAGCGGGTCTTTAAGCACTGGGCTCCGAATTGTCAACGGAATATGACAGGAACAATGGCGAATTCAGCCGTATTTCGGAACGCAGCTTCATTCGGCAGCCGCGCATGTCGAGTTCCCAACGTCGAGCGCGCTGGCGTCGCCCGGCGCCGTCTCCCGGCCGAGATCCGGGAAAGCGACGATGCGCCTGCCGGAGAAATCCGCATGCACGACGATCAAAGCCTGCTCTTCGAAATAGCCGAGCAAGCGCCTGGCGCGGCGTGCCGAATGCGTTCCGTAGGCACGCGCGATCATCGCATCCGATGGGCACGGCAGCCCGCGCAGCGCCGCATGGGCCAGCATCAGGAAAACCGCCTGCAGGTCTTCCGTCACCCGGTCGGCCAGCCCAAGGGCCAAGGCCCAGGCTTCGCTCGCCGCCGTTTCGGCGTCGACGCCTGACCGGGCGACCGCCATTTTGCGACGAAACGCGCTCAAGTAGAGCGCGGGTCCGGGAACGCGGCGAATGCGGCAACGAACGAGAAAATCCTGAAAGAGTTCCGCATCAGGCCTGAAGGCGGCCTCGGGATTTGCGACGATCTCGGCGAAGAGGCCGTTGATCAGAGCGTCCCGCTCCGCTGCTGAGATTTCCGGCTGCGCCGGCTTGACCTCTGCCGGCGCTGCAGCCTCCGGCCTGGGACGCGACAATTCGGCGAGTATGTCGCTCGCGGGCCGCGGTTGCGGCGCTGCGCGGCGGATGGCCGGACGGGTAAATTCCTCCGGATCGGGCGTGAAGATCAGGTCTGCCACGTCCTGCGGTGCTTCCGGAAGCGGCATCAATTTCGGGCTCATGGAGCGCGCCGAGGTCTCGACCGAACCGATCGTCACCCTCAAAGGGCGACGGGACAGCGCGGGACCGAGCGCCACGAAAGAGCCGCGCTTCAGGTCTCGAAACATCTCGGCCGTGCGACGATCCATGCCGAGCAGGTCCGCGGCGCGCAGCATGTCGATGTCGAGAAAGGTGCGCCCCATCAGGAAGTTCGACGCTTCCGCCGCAACATTCTTGGCGAGCTTGGCCAGGCGCTGCGTTGCGATAACGCCGGCAAGCCCGCGCTTGCGGCCGCGGCACATGAGATTGGTCATGGCGCCGAGGGAAACCTTGCGTATTTCCTCCGAAACGTCCCCGCCTACCGAGGGCGCGAACATCTGCGCCTCGTCGACCACCACCAGAACGGGATACCAATATTCCCGATCTGCATCGAACATTGCGTTCAGGAACACGCCGGCGCTGCGCATCTGCTGCTCGACGTCCAACCCTTCGAGTGACAGCACGCAGGAAACGCGGTGCTGACGAATACGCGTCGCAATGCCGATAAGCTCGGTATCCGTGCGCTCCCCCTCGATCACGACATGGCCGAACTTGTCGGCCAATGTCACGAAATCGCCTTCCGGATCGATGATGCACTGCTGCACCCAAGGCGCGGATTGCTCGAGCAGACGGCGCAGCAGATGCGACTTTCCGGAGCCGGAATTGCCCTGGACCAGAAGACGCGTCGCCAGAAGCTCTTCGATATCGAGCGAGGCCGAAGTCCCTTCGGACGTCGTTCCCATGTCGATGCCGACTTTCATCCTTACCTCTTCAAGCAGATTGATTCGCGACCACCGATGGGCCACTAAACCGGGCAATACCTAGCACGGATCCTATCCTCGCGAGCCGCCGATTATGAAAACCCACAGGGAATAATCGGTTGCTGCGCTTAGCCGAGAGAACCAACGGCTGCGACTTTCAGGCCAAAACCCTGCATCAGCCGGCGCGTGGCGAAATCGGGCTTGCCGGACGTGAAGATCGCCGGATCCTCGCCATTCAATGGCTCGAATCCGTTCGGAAGCGGCACCAGCGAGCGCGCTCGCCTCGCAATCGCCTCGGCCGGATCCAGCCAGTCGACCGGCCAGGGCGCGAGTCGACGGAAAACATTGGCCACGAAAGGATAGTGCGTGCAGGCGAGCACAACGATATCGGTTCTCTTTCCATCCACCTCGACAAAGCAAGGCGCGATCTCGGCGCGAACCGCATCATCGGTCAATGCTTCACCCCGGATATAGGCCTCAGCCATGCGTGCAAGGTTCTCCGACCCGACCAGCCTGACATGGCATTGCGAAGCGAAGGACTGGATGAGATCGCGTGTGTAGGCACGCTTCACTGTGCCCGGTGTCGCGAGCACCGAAACGAGGCCCGAACGCGTACGCTCGGCCGCAGGCTTGATAGCCGGCACCGTGCCGACGAAGGTCATTTGCGGATAGACGATGCGCAGGTCCGCCCCGACGAGGGTGAATGCCGTATTGCACGCGATGATGCAGATTTCCGGATCGTGCTCGGCGAGCAACCGACCGAAAAGCGCGATCACGCGCTCCTTCAAGGCGCCCTCCTCCCAGCCGCCATAGGGAAACCCGGCATCGTCGGCGACATAGATAAAGTGGCGCTCCGGCATCAGAACGCGCGCCTCGCGCAGCACAGTCAGGCCACCGATCCCGCTGTCAAAGACGAGGATGGGCTTCAGCTCAGTCTTTGTCACCGCCGCTATGTTCTTTCCTGCTGTATCCGGGCGGTGCGGCGGAGCCACGCGGACTTTCGCGTGTGAAACGGTCGAGCGACGAGATGACGCCGCGCAGCACCTGGATTTCCGACTCGGTAAAAGATGGTCTGGTCAGAACCGCGCGCAGGTTCTCGACCAATTTCGGCTTTTTATCGGCGGAACGGAAATAGTTGCGCGCGTCGAGCGCCTCCTCCAGATGCTCGCAGAGCCCGTGCAACTGTTCCTTGGTCGCCGGCCGCTGCTCGCTTGGCTGGAAAAACGTCTCGTCTTCAGAGGCCATTCCGGTCTTGAGCCACTCATAGGACATCAGCAGCACGGCCTGGGCAAGGTTCAGCGAAGCAAAGGCAGGGTTGACCGGGAAAGTCACGATCTCGTCGGCGAGCGCGACTTCGGCATTGGTCAGACCGGTACGCTCCCGGCCGAAAATGATCCCGACCTTCTGACCGACGCTGAACCTCTGGCGCAGTTCCCGCGCGGCGACGATCGGCGAACGCACGGGCTTGAAGCCGTCGCGGTCGCGTGCCGTAGTCGCATAGACGAAATTGAGATCGGCGAGCGCCTCTTCTAGCGTTTCGTAAAGCTTGGCACCGTCGATCACATGATCGGCGCGGCTGGCAGCGGAACGTGCCTTTTCACTCGGCCAGCCGTCGCGCGGGCTCACGAGGCGCAGCTCGGACAGGCCGAAATTCGCCATGGCGCGCGCCACCATTCCAATATTTTCGCCAAGCTGCGGAAAGGCGAGAATGATCGCCGGGCCTTCCGTCAAAAGTTCGCGCTCGCTGTTGGTGCCTGCCATTTCTGCCTTGCCTTCTGTTCGGCGCTTCCCTCGCATATATGAACACGAATTTAAAGACCGCGCTCCTCGCCGACGGGCGGCGGCGGAAAATGGAGGCGCCCGAGCGAAACGGCGACCATCTCCAGCCCAAGGCCGGCATCGTCGCGCGACACTGGCAGGTGACGTTCTATCGGACCGGCGACGCTGTGGGACTGGTAGAAATAGCCAGCTGCGTTTTCGCGCACCTTGCCGGCGAGCTTTAGATTTTCTTCTATCCGAGCCGTGAAGGCCGCGGGGTCTTTCATTGTCTGCGACATCTTCCGCGCGACGATTCGCGCCCAATAGGTGCATCCCATGAACACGGCCAGCGTCTGGCGCACGTGCCCCGGTCGGGTGACGAGCTGCCAGGAAACGCCGAGCGGCTTGGCGGCCGCGGTGAGATCCCTGTAGGCACGATCGAGCGCCTGCGACCGGCTGACCAAATTCAGGCCGGTCGTTCCCTTCTTTGCCTCCTCGAGCAGGTCGACCAGCCTGTCGCACCAATTCCTGATTGCGGCATCGAGCGTCGTGCGGGTACTCGTCGGGAACACCACGAAAGCCACAGCAGCACCGGCCACGGAGCCGATCAGCGTTTCCTCAAGGCGCAACTCCAGAAGTTGCGGCGTCAAAACGCCCAGGAGGCTGTAGGCGAGAGATAGTACGACCGAGACGAAGAAGGTCATGGTCGCGTAGGAAACCGGGAGAAAATAAAATGCCAGGAAAATGCAGGCGGCACCCAATGGCAGGACGACATAGATGTTCCCGCCGATGGCGCTTGCCGCAGCAAGTCCGACGATGATGCCCGCAAGCGTGCCGGCCGACCGCTGCAGGGCCTTGACTACGGTGTCTCCGCGCGAGCGCGTATTGGTGAAGACGAGGAAGGCGGCGAGGACTGCCCAGAACCAGCGCTCGCGCGAAAGCATCAGGCCAAACACCATCGCGATCCCCGAGGCAAGCGTGATCTGGATTGCATTGCGTAAAGCCGGGTTCGCGATGGAAAGGCGAGTGGCTGACAGCTTTGGTGGTTGAGCCGAAGGCAGTTCCTCGAGGTCCTCCTCCCTGATGCCGGCCAGGCTCGAATGCAGTCGTTCGCGGACCGAATGAAGCCAGAGCAAAGCTTTGGCCGACTCGACCTGTTTGACGTTCTCTCCGTCAAGGGACAGCATCCGTTCTTCGATGGTCTTCGCATCGCGCGCCATCACCGCCTCGACGAGGGCCGCAGGCGGCATGGCCTGAAGGCTGAGTACGATCACGCTCTCCGCGGCGAGGTGAATGTCGAAGAGCACTATGGCGAGGTCCGCAGATGCGGCGCCAGGCTCCGGTGCCGGGCGGCTGCTGTCCATGGGGATAAAGCTCTCCGCCATCAGCACGGATTCCTTCAGCCGCTCCTCGAGCGCGTGCAGCCTGCGGCGATCGGCAATCCTCGATTTCCGCGCGGCGGCCACGATCCCGAGGAGAATATCATCCACCCTCTGCTGGACGCTCGCGATCGCCCGCAAGAGGTCACGGTACCGGTCGTCCGGGAGCAGGACCGTCCGCACCAGATGCGCGACGGCAGCCGAAATTCCGGCGCCGAGAACGAGCGCCGGCAACTGGTCGAGAGACGGCCGCAGATAGGCTCCTGTGAAATAGGACATGAAAGCGAACATGCCGACGGCGAACCAGCGTTGACCGAAGGCGCGGCCATAGACGGCCACGAAGATGATGACGAGAAAAACAAAGTCTGAAATGTGCCGGTGGTCTTCCAGGGCCGAAGCGAGCGTGACCATTGCGACCGCGGTGACGACCGCAAGAATGCGTGTGACCAATTGTTCCGATGCGGTCCTGTCGCGAACTGCCAGACCGCCTTCGATCGACAGCGTTATCGCAAGCCCATAGGCAGCCGGCGGAAGCGATGTGACGATGAAATGGAAAAGAACGAGCAGCGCGGTTGAGAACACCACCGTCGCGGTAATGCGCGACGCCTGCCTCAGCCGGGATAAGGCCGGGTCGTTGGCCAGCAGCCAGTCCCGCAAGCCAAGCCTGAACGTCATTGCGCCTCCGCCGATTTGCGCTTCACGGTGTCCCGCGTTCGTAGGATAGCGGCATGGGTAAGACAACCCGAGCACGCCGCCGTTCAATCCTGAATAGCCGTTCCGGCGTCCTTTTCAAAGCTGCGAGGCAAGCGGGCGCCGGTCTGAGCGGAGCGTGCAGCGGCACGAAATCCAAGGGCCGCGCCTTGGTCCAAAGTTTCGGCCGAGCATGCTTTGCCTTGCCGGCTCACAGTGCTATAGGGCTCTGGATTTCTCCCACGGGGGGCATCGCGCCGATGTCCCGCAAAGCTACGAGGCATATCAATGGCAAAGATCAAGGTCGCCAATCCGGTCGTCGAACTCGACGGCGACGAGATGACCCGCATCATATGGCAGTTCATCAAGGACAAGCTGATCCATCCCTATCTCGACCTCGATCTCGAATATTATGACCTCGGCGTCGAGAACCGCGACGCAACCGACGATCAGGTGACGATCGACGCCGCGAACGCGATCAAGAAGCACGGCGTCGGCGTCAAATGCGCAACGATCACGCCGGACGAAGGCCGCGTCGAGGAGTTCAAGCTGAAGAAGATGTGGAAGTCGCCCAACGGCACGATCCGCAACATCCTCGGCGGCGTCATTTTCCGCGAGCCGATCATCTGCAAGAACGTGCCTCGCCTCGTGCCCGGCTGGACAAAGCCGATCATCGTCGGCCGCCACGCCTTTGGCGACCAGTATCGCGCGACCGATTTCAAGTTTCCGGGAAAGGGCAAGCTTTCAATCAAATTCGTCGGCGAAGACGGCCAGACGATCGAGCATGACGTTTACGACGCGCCGGGCGCCGGTGTGGCACTCGCCATGTACAATCTCGATGAGTCGATCACCGAATTTGCGCGCGCCTCGTTCAATTACGGCCTGCAGCGCAAGGTCCCCGTTTATCTCTCGACCAAGAACACCATTCTCAAAGCCTATGACGGCCGCTTCAAGGACATTTTCCAGAAGGTGTTCGAGGAGGAGTTCGCCGACCAGTTCAAGGCCGAGAAGCTCTGGTACGAACATCGTCTGATCGACGACATGGTCGCCTCGGCGCTGAAATGGTCCGGTGGCTATGTCTGGGCCTGCAAAAACTATGACGGCGACGTCCAGTCCGATATCGTTGCGCAGGGCTTCGGCTCTCTCGGCCTGATGACTTCCGTTCTGATGACGCCGGACGGCAAGACGGTCGAGGCGGAAGCTGCGCACGGCACGGTCACCCGCCACTACCGGCAGCATCAGAAGGGCGAGGAAACCTCGACCAACTCGATCGCCTCGATCTTCGCCTGGACCCGCGGCCTCGCGCACCGTGCCAAGCTCGACGGCAACACCGAACTTGCGAAGTTCTCGGAGACGCTGGAGCGCGTCTGCGTCGATACGGTCGAATCGGGCTTCATGACCAAGGATCTGGCGCTGCTCATCGGTCCCGACCAACCCTGGCTGTCGACCACCGGCTTCCTCGACAAGATCGACGAGAACCTCCGGAAGGCCATGGCGGCCTGACGCCTGCTTCATCGCCGATATTCGGAAACCCGGCCTTGCGCCGGGTTTCTTTTTGGCCTGGGCCACTATACGACGCCGATGCTCCGAACATCATATCGCCCTCGCGCGCTTTCCCCAACCGTGTTCAAGCCACGGATCGATCTGGCAAATCCCGCTGACCTGACACAACCCGCCGGCGCGCTTGTGCGGCATGGCGACTCAGATAGGCTGAGCATGCCCGGCACGTACGATCCCGCCAACGTGGCCGATCCGGACCATGCCCGATTCCCTCATGCCCAAGACGGTCAGCATTCTCGAGGAAGGATATGGTCCCGCCCGTCTGAAAACGGACGCGCTCGCCGGTCTGACGGTTGCAATCGTGGCACTGCCGCTCTCCATGGCGATCGCCATCGCCTCGGGCGTTACGCCCGATCGCGGACTTTATACCGCGATCGTCGGCGGCTTCGTCGTTTCGCTGCTAGGCGGCAGCCGCGTCCAGATCGGCGGTCCGGCCGGCGCCTTCATCGTGCTCGTCGCCGCCACGGTTGCGCGGCATGGCGTCGACGGCCTGCTGCTCGCAACCCTCATGTCCGGGTTCATGCTGATCGCCGCCGGTTACCTCAGGCTCGGGCAATACATCAAGTTCATCCCCTATCCTGTCACGGTCGGCTTCACAGCAGGGATCGCGGTCATCATTTTTGCAAGCCAGCTTCGCGACCTCTTCGGCCTGACGCTTGCCGGCGCGGAGCCCGGCCCGATCGTCGACAAAGCCGTGGCCCTCGCTCAGGCAGCCGGAACAGTCAATTGGGCGGCGGTGCTGACCGCGGCGCTTACCGTCTGCCTCATTCTCGTGCTGCGGCGCTTCAGCCGGCGAGCGCGACGGCAACCGCCTCGATCGCCTCGGCTGCGCGTCCGCCGTCCGGACCGCCCGCCTGCGCCATGTCCGGGCGCCCGCCACCTCCCTTTCCGCCGAGTGCAGCGGAAGCGACGCGTACCAGATCGACAGCGCTTACTTTCGACGTGAGATCGTCAGTCACGGCCACGACTGCGCTTGCCTTGCCGTCGCCGCTGACGCCGACAAAGGCAACCACGCCCGACCCGAGCGTCTTCTTGCCGTCATCCGCAAGGCTCTTCAGATCCTTCGGCTCGACGCCGGAGACCACCCTTCCGAGGAACCGGACACCGCCGATCTCACGGGCAGCCTCGCCGGAACCGTTCTGACCGTCACCGGCGAGCGCAAGCTTCTTCTTCGCCTCGGTAAGTTCCCGCTCCAGCTTTCGCCTTTCGTCCAGAAGCGACTCGACCCGCCCGAGAACGTCCGAGGGCTGAACCTTGAGTGCCGCGGCGAGTGCCTTCACCCGCTCATCCTGCTCGCCGAGATAGGCACGCGCCGCCTCCCCGGTCAGCGCTTCCACCCGGCGGACACCGGATCCGACCGCGCTCTCAGAGACGATGCGGACGAGGCCGATGTCGCCGGTGGCGGACACATGCGTGCCGCCACATAGCTCCACCGAATATGCCTTACCCGCTTTGGAGCCGTGCAGGCCCTGCCCCATGGAGACGACCCGCACCTCGTCGCCGTATTTTTCGCCGAAGAGCGCCATGGCACCCTCGGCGATCGCATCGTCGACGCTCATCAGCCGTGTGACGACCGGCGTGTTCTGGACGATGATTTCGTTGGCCATCTCCTCGACGACCTTCAACTCCTCCGATGTCATGGGCTTCGGATGTGAGACGTCGAAGCGAAGGCGCTCAGGCGCAACGAGCGAACCCTTTTGGGAAACATGGGTGCCGAGCACCTCACGCAGCGCCTCGTGCAGCAAGTGCGTCGCGGAATGGTTGGCGCGCAAACGCGTACGGCGCGCATGGTCGACCGCCAAGGCAGCCGCTTCGCCGGTCTTCACGCTGCCTTCCTCTACGACGCAATAATGGACGAAGAGCCCTTCGCCACGCTTCTGCGTGTCGGTGACGGTAAGCTTGCCGGATTCGGTGGTCACGACGCCGGTGTCGCCCACCTGACCGCCCGACTCGCCGTAGAAAGGCGTCTGATTCAAGACCAGCTGTACCGTCTCGCCCTTTGAGGCGGATTCAACCACGGTGCCGTCCCGGACGATCGCCTGAATGACGCCTTCCGCCGACTCGGTGTCATAGCCGAGGAAGTCGGTTGCACCGTGCTTGTCCCTGAGCTCGAACCAGATGGTCTCGGTCGCGGCATCGCCGGAGCCGGTCCAGTTGGCACGGGCTTCGGCCTTCTGCCGTTGCATGGCGGCCGTGAATGCGTCCGTATCTACGCCGATGCCTTTGGCGCGCAAAGCATCCTGCGTGAGGTCGAGCGGGAAGCCGTAGGTGTCGTAGAGCTTGAAGGCAGTCTCGCCGTTGAACTGATCGCCTTCGGAAAGATCGGCCGAAGCTTCCTCCAGAAGGTTGAGACCGCGCTCCAGGGTCTTGCGGAATCGGGTTTCCTCCAGCTTCAACGTTTCGGAGATCAGCGCTTCGGCACGGACGAGTTCCGGATAGGCGCGGCCCATCTGGCCTACCAGTGCCGGCAGGAGCTTCCACATCAGCGGATCCTGCGCGCCGAGCAATTGAGCGTGGCGCATGGCGCGTCGCATGATCCGGCGCAGCACGTACCCCCGGCCTTCGTTCGACGGCAGAACCCCGTCGGCGATCAAAAAGGCGGAGGAACGCAGGTGGTCGGCGATCACGCGATGGCTCGCGCGACGGTCGCCTTCGGCCTTGACACCTGTTGCTTCCTCGGACGCCGCAATCAACGCCCGGAAAAGGTCGATGTCATAATTGTCGTGTTGTCCCTGAAGCACGGCGGCGACGCGCTCCAGCCCCATGCCCGTGTCGATCGAGGGGCGTGGCAGGTCTACGCGCTCTTCTTTCGTGATCTGCTCGTATTGCATGAAGACGAGATTCCAGATCTCGATGAAGCGATCGCCGTCTTCGTCCGCCGAGCCGGGAGGGCCGCCCCAGATATGGTCGCCGTGGTCGTAGAATATTTCCGAGCACGGCCCGCATGGACCGGTGTCGCCCATGGCCCAGAAGTTGTCGCTCGTCGCAATGCGGATGATGCGATCGTCGCTCAAGCCGGCGATCTTTTTCCACAGGCCGAAGGCTTCGTCGTCGGTGTGGTACACCGTGACGAGAAGACGCTTGGCATCGAGACCGTATTCCTTGGTGATCAGGTTCCAGGCAAGCTCGATGGCCCGCTCCTTGAAATAGTCGCCGAAGGAGAAGTTTCCGAGCATCTCGAAGAAGGTATGGTGCCGGGCGGTGTAGCCGACATTATCGAGATCGTTATGCTTGCCGCCGGCGCGCACGCATTTCTGCGCCGTTGCCGCGGTCGAATAAGGGCGCTGCTCGAGCCCGGTGAACACGTTCTTGAACTGCACCATACCCGCATTGGTGAACATCAATGTCGGGTCGTTGCGCGGCACGAGGGGGCTGGACGGTACGACCTCGTGACCGTTCTTGCGGAAATAGTCGAGGAACATCGACCGGATTTCATTCACGCCGCTCATCTTGCGTCCTATCTGTGTACCACTCCGGCGAGCCAACCTTGCCGTTGCCCGCCTCAGTCTCAAGCCCGCGACCTGTCGCTGTAGCCGCATCCTCCCGCGGCCGCAGCCGCCAGAACCACAGGCTTTTATCGTCCGCATATCATGCTGTCCAGCGGCCATCAAAAAACCGGCCGTGACGACGGCCGGTTCTGGATGCTTCAGCGAGAGGATGCCCTCTATTACATATCGGCGGCTTCGTCGCCTTCGCTCTCCGGTCCGCCATTTTCCAGGAACCGGTCGGCAATGAGACCCGCATTCTGCCGCAGAGCGGTCTCGATTTCGCGCAACAGTTCGGGATTGTCCCGCAGGAAGAGCTTGGCATTTTCCCGTCCCTGGCCAAGCCGCTGGCTGTTATAGGAGAACCAGGCCCCCGATTTTTCGACGATGCCCGCCTTGACGCCGAGATCGATCAATTCGCCCGTCTTCGAAACGCCTTCGCCGTACATGATGTCGAACTCCACCTGCTTGAAGGGGGGTGCCATCTTGTTCTTGACGACCTTGACGCGGGTCTGGTTGCCGACGACTTCCTCGCGCTCCTTGACCGAGCCGATGCGCCGGATATCGAGGCGCACCGAAGCGTAGAATTTGAGCGCATTGCCGCCCGTGGTCGTTTCAGGCGAGCCGAACATTACGCCGATCTTCATGCGGATCTGGTTGATGAAGATAACCATGCAGTTTGACTTGGAGATCGAGGCCGTCAGCTTGCGCAGCGCCTGGCTCATGAGACGCGCCTGCATGCCCGGCAGACTGTCGCCCATCTCGCCCTCGATTTCCGCACGCGGCACGAGTGCCGCAACCGAGTCGACGACAAGAACATCGATCGCGCCGGAGCGGACCAGCGTATCGGTGATCTCCAGCGCCTGCTCGCCGGTATCAGGCTGTGAAATCAGGAGATTCTCGAGATCGACGCCGAGTTTGCGCGCATAGATCGGGTCGAGGGCATGCTCGGCATCGACGAAGCCGCAGATGCCGCCCTTCTTTTGTGCCTCGGCAATGGTCTGAAGCGCCAGCGTGGTCTTGCCCGAGCTTTCCGGACCGTAGATTTCGACGATACGGCCCTTCGGCAGGCCGCCTATGCCGAGCGCAATATCGAGGCCGAGCGAACCGGTGGATACGGTTTCGATCTCGACCACACTGTCTTTTGCTCCGAGCTTCATGATCGATCCCTTACCGAACGCACGTTCGATCTGAGAAAGAGCCGCTTCAAGTGCCTTGCTTTTGTCCACCGATTTGTCCTCTACGAGCCGCAAAGAATTTTGTGCCATTGGTCCACCTTTAGGTTATTGGAGCTATCGAGGCAATGAAGCCGCCGCAGACGTTTTTGTACATGTTTTGTTCCATTCTGGCAATGGCAGATCAAATCATTGAAAACGTTCGGTTCCTTTCATTTCGTTCGGTTCTTGTTCACCCTGTCTCATCCACTGCATTCGCCGGTTGAGCGTGAACGCACGGGGGCTTTTATACTCCGCCCCGATTCGTCTCGCGATTCACCATGGATCAAATCCGGCCAAAGCCATAAAACATGGACTTGACCGTTGGATCGGAATGCCGCGAAAGAGAGCAACGTCGCACTTTGCTACGCACGTGTTCGAGGACCAGATGCCAGTACAGATGACGCCGCGGAATATAGCTGTTTTCGGCGGCGCACACATCGATCGTCGCGGCCGGATCAGCGGTTCAACGGCACCGGGCGCGAGCAATCCGGGCACGTGGTTCGAGGAAGCCGGCGGCGGCGGCTTCAATGCCGCCAGAAATCTCTCGCGTCTCGGCCATTGCGTGACCATGATCGGCCCGCGTGGCGGCGATGCCGCCGGCGACATCGTGGCAGCCGCGGCGGAAGCTGCGGGTGTAATCGACCGCCCCTTCATTTTCCTGGATCGGAAGACGCCGAGTTATACGGCTATTCTCGAGAATGACGGCAATCTCGTCATCGCGCTCGCGGACATGGATCTCTATGCTCTGTTTACGCCGCGCCGGCTGCAGCAGCGGGCAACGCGAGAGATCGCGACTGCGAGCGAGCTCGTGCTGATGGACGCCAATCTGCCGCCGGAGACATTGGCGTCTCTCCTCGGTTCAGCCGGGACGGATAAGCGGTTGCGCGCGGGAATCGCGGTATCTCCGGCAAAGGTGGTCCGTTACCGCGAATGCCTGGCTGGGCTCGATTTCCTGTTCATGAATGAGGCCGAAGCACGAGCGCTAACCGGTGCCGAGCCCGCAACCGCCGAGGAATGGCCCTTGCTGCTGCGCTCCGCCGGCCTCTCCGGCGGCGTTGTGACACGCGGAAGCCGGGCCGCGGTCGCCTTTGATCGCGAGGGCGCCTGTCTCGGCCGCCCGCCGGCTCTCCCGGCACTTGCCGACGTTACCGGCGCCGGCGACGCGCTCGCCTCGGGTTTTCTCTCCGCCCGCCTCGCAGGCGGTGACATTTGCGCCTGCTTGCGACACGGCATCGCAGCAGCGGTGATAACGCTGCATTCCCCCCTTGCCGTATCCGAAGATTTGTCGGCCGAGAGGCTGGAGCAGGTGCTGCAACTTGTGCCGGGAGCGGAAATGCTGTCATGAGATTTGGCGGCTGAATTGGGCGCCGGTCACGTTCATGAGTTGAGGTGGATCGACCCCGACAATTATGTGACCCGGGCACCGGAATCGACCAGACCTCTCGCGAGCTTGCCTCGAAGAGGTCGTCACTGAAGGAACAGATCATGACCAACCCCTCCTCCTCGTCCCTGACGATCGACTATTCAGACGAAGTCGCGGCTGCCAAGCAACGCGGTGCGCCGATCGTGGCCCTGGAATCGACGATCATCACGCATGGCATGCCCTATCCCGGCAATCTCGACATGGCCCGCAGCGTCGAGACGATCATCCGTGAACAGGGCGCCGTGCCGGCGACCATTGCCGTCATCCACGGGGTCCTGCATATCGGCCTCGACGGCGCCGAGCTGGAGGCGCTGTCGACGACGCAGGGCGCGATGAAGCTTTCACGCGCCGATCTTGCCTTTGCCATTGCCGAACGCCGTACAGGCGCCACGACAGTTGCCGCAACCATGATCGCCGCCGCCCGCGCCGGCATCAGGGTTTTCGCCACAGGCGGCATTGGCGGCGTTCACCGCGGCGCCGAGCAGAGCTTCGACATATCGGCGGATCTCGACGAACTCGCGCGAACCGGCGTGATCGTCGTCTGCGCGGGTGCCAAGGCCATCCTGGATATTCCCAAAACGCTCGAGGTTCTTGAAAGCCGCGGCGTGCCGGTCGTAACTTATGACAGCGAGAACTTCCCGGCCTTCTGGTCGCGCGAATCCGGCCTCAAGAGCCCGCTGATGCTGAACAGCCCGGCGGCGATCGCCAGTTTCCAGCGAACGCGCGAACTGCTCGGAATCGAAGGGGGGATGCTTGTCGCCAATCCGGTGCCCGAAGAAAGCGAAATCCCGCGCGAGGAGATGGAGATCTATATCACCCGCGCGATCGACAACGCGGCAAGCGAAGGAATTACCGGCAAGGCTGTCACGCCGTACCTGCTCGACAACCTCTTCCGCTTGACGGACGGTCGCAGCCTCGAAACCAATATTGCGCTGGTCGAAAACAATGCACGCCTCGCTGCCGAAATCGCTGTCGCTCTTGCGATGAAGTAACGCAAGGGGCGGAAATCGTACCTCATCCGCCTGCCGGATGAGGGACACTCGCACGCATCAGTTCAGCGCGTGGGCGGCGCGAAAGGCGGCTTCAGCTGTCGAGCATCTCGCGCACGGCGACCGCAAGCTGTTTCAGCGAGAACGGCTTCGGCAGGAAACCGAACTTCGCATCGGCAGGCAGATTGCGGGCAAAGGCGTCTTCGGCATAGCCGGAGACGAAGATGAATTTCAGGTCGGGATACTTCTTGCGCAGTTCGCGCAGCAGCGTCGGCCCGTCCATTTCCGGCATTACCACGTCGGATACGACGATATCGACGGCACCGGCGAGCTCCTCCATGATCTCCAGCGCCTCGACGCCCGACCCAGCTTCGTGCACCGTATAGCCGCGCGTCTCCAGCATTCTCTTGCCCCCGCGCCGGACCGCTTCCTCGTCTTCGACCAGCAGCACGACGGCGGAATCTCCGGTGAGGTCGGCAGGCTCTGCCCGAGGCATGGGCACCGCAACCGGTTCGATCCTGGCAGGCGCGGCCGTTTCCGCCGCCGCCCCGTCGGAGCTCGGCTCCTCCTGTGTCTCCGGAACATCGATATGCCGCGGCAGCAGGATGCGGAACGTGGTTCCGCTGCCGATCTCCGACTCGGGATAAATATAGCCGCCGGACTGCTTCACGATGCCGTAGACCATCGACAATCCGAGCCCGGTCCCCTTGCCGACGTCCTTGGTGGTGAAGAAGGGCTCGAAGATCTTGTCCATGATCTCGGGTGAGATGCCGGTGCCCTCGTCAGATACTTCTACCATCACGAAGTCTTCCTCGGGCAGTTCCCGACGCCCGAGTGCGGCTACTTCGCCCGCCGGCAGATTGCGTGTCCGAAGCGTGATGATCCCACCCGCGGGCATCGCATCGCGGGCATTCACGGCCAGGTTCAGGAGCACCTGTTCGAACTGGCCGAGATCGGTCCTCACCGGCCAGAGATCGCGGCCGTAGTCCACCTCCACCTTGACATTGGTGCCGGTCATGCGGTCGACGAGCATTCTGAGGTCGCCGATGACGTCGGTGAGATTGAGCACCGTCGGCCGCATGGTCTGCTTGCGCGAGAAGGCGAGCAATTGCCGCACGAGAACGGCGGCCCGGTTTGCGTTGCGCTTGATCTCCATCAGATCGGCGAAAGTGGCATCCGCCGGTCGCGCCGATAGCAGCAGGTGGTCGGCGGAAAGCAGGATGGCGGTCAGGACGTTGTTGAAATCATGGGCAATGCCTCCGGCAAGGGTTCCGACGGCATTCATCTTCTGCGTCTGCGCCATCTGGTTCTCGAGCGCCTTCTGCTCGGTGATCTCCAGCGCATAAATTATCGCCGCCTCCTCGGGCGCCTGATCCGTCTGATCGATGACCGCATTCACATAGAAGCGGAAGTGGCGCCCCTCATCCTTCGGATGAAGCGCATCGATCGGCGCAATATCGCTCTGCCGGTCCTTCGCGGCAGCAAGCGATTCCTGCAGGCGCCCCCTTTCGGAATGGTGCACGACCGCGTCGATCAGGGCACCGCGCTCGACCTCGTCCTGCGAAACGAGGCCGGCGAAGAGCTTCATGAAAGGAGCATTGGTTCTGAGAATGCGCCCGTTTCCATCCACAGAGGCGATCGCCATGGGCGTATTGTTGAAAAAGCGGGTGAATCGCATGGCGGCATTCGATGCCGACTGATCGCCATCATCGCCCTCCCGGGACATTACGATCGTGCGGCTTTCACCGGGGGCGCCATCCCGCGTGGAAGAGACGCGATGGACCAGGCGCACCGGCAGGCTCTGCCCATTGGCCTTCCGCAGATCGAGATCCAGGATCTTGGTCTTCTTGAGACCGGGCTCCGCCTGAACCGATTGTACGAGCGCCAGCCCCTCGCCCGCGACGAGTTCGGCAATGCTGACGGAGCCAGGCTGGAATTTGGTCAGATCGATCCCGAGCCAATCTGCAAGGGTCGCGTTGATATAGAAGATCTCACCCTTTCGCCCGGCAGAGAAGAACCCCGCCGGCGCGTGGTCGAGATAGTCGATCGCGTTCTGCAATTCCTTGAAGAAACGCTCCTGCTCGTCGCGCTCTGCGGTGATGTCTGCGATCTGCCATAGATAGAGCGGATTGCTGCCGGCGTCCTCGAGCGGCAGTACCCGCGCCTTCAGCCGGTACCAATGGGCGCCGGAACCGGCCATCTTCCCATTCGCCAGAGGCTTTAGCAGGCGGAATTCCTCGTGCCCCTGCTTGCCCTCGTGCAGACCGTTGGTCAGGCGGTAGATCGCCTCGGTCGCTTCCCTGTTGCGCGACAGGATCGTTTCAAGTGACTGAATGCCTGCCGCACTCTTGGTACCGGTCAGAGCACCGTAAGCGGCGTTGGCGTAGATGATGCGCCCCTTGCGGTCGGTCACGATCGTCCCGTCCTCGTGGGCATCGAGGAAGGCGCGGGCCAGCTCGTCCGGGCGCGATTGCGGCATCACCTCGATGAAGCCTATGACCGACGAGACCAGAAAGAATATGCCCACCATGGCCAGAACGCCGAGAATGCCGAGGACGATCTCGTTTTCGAGCTGGTTCTTGAAGACGACGAATGCGGCTGCCGACGCCGTAAGGACGATCGCCAGCAGGATGATCCTGAGAATGGTTCCCGGACGAACGCCTCGGTCAACGACCGGCATCTGGTAGTCACCTGCCTGCCGCAATTTCGTCATCGGTCCTCACCTGCTGCCGGGTCGCGCAACGCAATCCCGAACGCTTGCAGTGCCGTACCTCCCCGTGGATGTATGAGGGCAGCTGCAATACTTTGAATTGCCGCACAGTTTATCCCTAAACCGTTTCCGATTAAGGAACCATGCGGTACCCGGTCCGAAGGCATCGTGTCGCAAGACCCGTAGCCGCCCTCCGCACTTTCGCGCGTCGACCTGGAATCATCTTTAACAATCAGAGATAACAGCAAAAAGCGTCTCGGCGGAAGCGCTGCGGTCAATTCACAGGGAATGTCGGGCCGGAGCTTGTTCAAGCCCGAAAAAAGCCGTCAAATGTTGCCATGCGAGGCGGCAGTAAGGAGTTCAGCCTATGATGGAAACAATCCTGGGGGACAATACCAGCCGGTTCATGATCGCCGCCGGAGCGGTTGCGATCGGTCTCCTGTGCCTGGCGGCCGTGCTTCGGCTGATTCGCAACAAGCCTTCTTCTCCTTTCGTTCGTGGCGGCAAAAACAGGCAGCCCCGGCTGGCGGTGCTCGATGCCGCCGCCGTTGATACGCGCCGCCGCCTGGTGCTCGTCCGCCGCGACGACGTCGAGCACCTGATCATGATCGGCGGCCCGACGGATATCGTGATCGAAAGCCGCATCGCGCCCGAGCAAGAAAGCCCGGGCCCGGCGAATCTCCAATCGAAGCCGGAAGAAAAGGCCGCCCCTGCGCCGATCGCGGAAGCCCGGCCCCAATCCGTTTCTTCCCCTCTTCCCACGCGGACGCCTCTCCCGGCGGAAGCTGCCGTGGAGACCGTTCGGCAATCGGCGCAGACGAACGAGTCGCCACGCGTTGCCGCGCGCGCCGAACCTTCCACCCGCTCGGTCCCGGATCCACAGGCCCCGGTCCAGGGTCCGTCATCGCCGCTGCAAGTTTCCAGGCCTTCACCTGCGCCACAGATTCCACCCCTATCCGTCGCCGTCGAGCCGTCGCACGCTGATTTCGGCGCCCTTCGCGGTCAAGCGCTTCCACTGGAGCCACCCACTCGCAACGAGCGCACGGTTCCGCTTGCCGCGGTCGAACCCGTGAGGCCGGCGATTGAGCCGGTCAAAGCCATGCCGGACCTACCGCTGCCACCCCGGCGCGCAGAGCCCGAAGCGGCAGCGGAATTCGAGCGCATGCTCGATGCGGAAATAAGCGGCGATCTCCAGCGCCTGGCACCCACCGCTCAGCCCCGACCGGAGATCCGGCCGGCTGCCGCCGGTCGCCAGGAACCGATTCTCGGATCGCCCCTGCAGGACAGCCGCAAGGAGCCGACGATCGAGGAAGAGATGGAAAGAATGCTCTCGGATATATCCGCTGGCCGCAAACTGTAACGGCGGCATCCTGATCACGATGAGTTGGAGCGGGATGAGAGCCGAAGCATAGTCGGCCAGAATGCATAACATAAATGGAAACGGCGCGGATCGATCCGCGCCGTTTCAGTATCACATGATGTCCGGGCTATTCGTCCCGGTAGACCTTCTCGCGACGCTCGTGACGCTCTTGCGCCTCGATCGACAGGGTTGCGATGGGCCGAGCGTCAAGCCGCTTCAGTCCAATGGGCTCTCCGGTCTCCTCGCAATATCCGTAGGTACCTTCATCGAGCCGCTGCAATGCGGCATCGATCTTGGCGATCAGCTTACGCTGACGGTCCCGCGCCCGCAACTCAATCGCCCGGTCCGTTTCGGATGAGGCGCGGTCTGCGAGATCGGGATGATTGGCGCTCTCCTCCGCCAGGTGGTCCAGTGTCTCGCGGGCTTCCCGAAGGATGTCGTTTCTCCAGGCATTCAGCTTCGCACGAAAGTATGCCCGGTGGTTTGCATTCATAAAATCCTCGTCCTCTGAAAGGACGTAGGTACTAAGATCGATCTTCTCACTCAACGCGATTCTCCTGAAGAACATCTCATTGCGGCGGTGTATAGACCTATGGAAGCTCTGATTCAAGCCTCGTAATCAGTGCTTAACTGCATTTTAACACTGCCGGTTTCGCAGGCTAACCGGCTAATATTTCATCGAAATTACAGGCAAAGTCTTGAATGGTGAAATACCGCCCGCCGCGATGATCGCCGGCATCATGCCGCTCAACGCGGTGGCGACGGCAGCATTTCGGATTGGCGCATCTCGTATGCGCCGAGCGCCGGTTCAATAAGCGCGCTTGATCAAAAAACAGCGAGGTACGACTTGATCTTTACGCAAACCGGCGGGACAAGGGGCTTCCGCGAGGTGTTTTGTGCCGTCGACGCAGCAGACGCCTCCATCCTGGGATCTCCAACACCGGATGCGTACATGCAAGAAAGCGTCGTCCCGGCCTTCCGACTTCTGCTTCTTCGCCACGCCCGATCGGGCTGGGCGCTGCCGGGTCAGCGTGATTTCGAACGTGCTCTCGACGACGTCGGCTTTGCGGAGGCCGAACTCACCGCACAATCGGCGGCCGATCACGGGTTCCGGCCGGACCTGATCCTTTGCTCGACAGCCGTCCGCTGCCGGCAGACCGCCGAGCCGCTCTATCGCGCGCTTGGCGAAGATATCGACATCCGATACCTCGACCCGCTCTATACCGGCCCTGCAAGCGTCTACGCTGACCTGGTCGCGGCGAATGCGAGCCGATCGTCCTCGTTGATGCTGATCGGACATAACCCGATGATGGAGGAACTCTTCCACCGGGTACTGGGTGAGGAACGGGCCGAAGCTGCCCTCGCGGGCGGATATCCTCCGGCCGCATTGGCGGTGATCGATTTCACGGCGAAGCCGGGTGCCGGAACCGGATGGACCGCGGCACTTTCGAACCTTCTTATTCCCGCGCCTGAGGAAGTCGGCAAAGGATAAGCCCTGCCCTACGCTGTGCTGCAAGGAAGCGCCATTTCAGCTTCTGTCGTTGCGCTGATGGAAATCTTTCCTATATCGCACGAGGCGCAACACGACTGCCCGGGCTGGATTGGGATGTCCGCAAATAAGCCCAGCGCTCACTCACTGCCCGGAGGAACGAAAGAACTTGGCGCCCATTCTCACCAGTTTCAAAGACGACGCACGTATCGCCATCGACAACCTCGCCGACCGTGCAGCCGGGCTTGTGAACCCGTCGGTCAGGCTTGGCGTCACCGGTCTGTCGCGCGCGGGCAAGACGGTGTTCATTTCGTCGCTCGTCCACAATCTGTTGAACGGGGGGCGGTTGCCGGTCTTCGAGCCGGTCCGCTCTGGCCGTGTATCGAAGATCCGGCTCGAACCGCAACCCGACGACGCGGTGCCGCGCTTCCAGTATGAAGACCACATCGCCGCGCTGGTGCGAGACAGGACCTGGCCGGATTCGACCAGAGCCATATCGCAGCTGCGGATCACGCTCGACTACGAGAGCGCCAGCGGCTGGAGCCGCCTGTTTTCTCCCGGACGGCTGTCGATCGACATTGTCGACTATCCGGGCGAATGGCTGCTCGACCTGCCGCTGCTCAATCAGGACTTCCGGCAATTCAGCGATGCGACGGTCAAACGCGCACGCACCGGCATGCGTGCCGATTTGTCGCGCGAATGGTTGGGACTGGCCTCAGCGCTCGGCGCCTCGGCGCCTGCGGACGAAGGCAGTGCCCGCCGGCTCGCGGAAACGTTCACTGCCTATTTGAAGGCCTGCAAGGAGGACGACCGATCCCTCTCGACTCTGCCGCCGGGCCGGTTCCTCATGCCCGGCGATCTCGAAGGATCGCCGGCGCTTACCTTCTCACCGCTCCCCGACCTGCCTGCGGGACACGCACCCAAGGGCTCGCTTCGGGCAATGATGGAGCGGCGTTACGAGGCCTATAAGACTCATGTCGTGAAGCCGTTCTTCCGCGAGCACTTCGCTCGTCTCGACCGCCAGATCGTGCTTGTCGACGCACTCCAGGCGGTCAATCGCGGCACGGAGGCGCTGCAGGATCTGGAACAGGCTCTCGCCGACGTGCTTGCCTGTTTCCGGCCGGGCGTGAATTCCTGGCCGACTTCGTTCGTGACCCGAAAGATAGACCGCGTGCTGATCGCCGCCACAAAGGCCGATCACCTGCATCATGAGAGCCACGATCGGCTCGAGCGCATCACCGCGCGCCTCGTCAGCCGGGCGGCCGAGCGAATAGGAATGAGCGGCGCGGGACTTGAGGTAATGGCGCTCGCATCGGTCAGAGCGACCCGCGAGGCCACGGTAGATCACGACGGGCATCGTTTGCCTGTTATCGTGGGAACGCCGATCGCCGGCGAGAAGATCAATGGCGAAACATTCGACGGGGAAAGGAAAACGGCCATATTTCCCGGTGACTTGCCGGAAGATCCTGAACTTCTTTTTGAAGCCGTCGATCGACACCCCGCATCCGCCCTTGCCGCTTCCGCCACGGAGCCCGCGGTACCGGAATTGAACTTCGTCCGCTTCCGGCCGCCGCACCTCGAAGAGACCCGTGGCGGGTTGAAACTTTCGGTGCCGCATATCAGGCTCGACAGGGCCATGCAGTTCCTGCTCGGAGATCGACTCGCATGAATGACGATTCCAATGGCCGTCGACGCAGGCCCGCTGCCTTTCCCGTCGGAACGGAAGATGCCACCAGCCGTGAGCTGGAACAGACACCTCGGCGCGCGCCAGGAAGCTTTAGCGACAAGATCGTCATGACGCCCGACGCCGATGACCCATTCATCGAAACGACAGCGGCCATCGAGGCCCTCAATCCTCCGGAAGCAAGGCCGCCCCGGCGCAGGCTCTCTTTCGGCAAAATCGCCGCGGGCGCTTTCGGCATCCTGATCTCGCTTGCGGTCGGGCTTTGGGTCGACCGGCTCGTGCGCGATCTCTTCTCACGCGCCGACTGGCTTGGCTATGGCGCGGTCGCAGTCGTGGCGATCGGCGCTGCGGCATTCCTGATTGTGGTCGCGCGCGAAATTTTCGGCATGATGCAGTTGACTGCGGTCCAGGCGCTGAAAGCCGATCTAGCCGCGGCGGCCGTAGCCGGAAAGGCGCAAGCAGCACGCGCGGCGACGGCGAGGCTCGTTCACCTGCTCGCCGGCAATCCCCGGACAGCAAAGGGCCGCGCCCGCCTGGCGGATACCGAGGGCGAAATTATCGATGCGCCTCATCTCGTTGATCTGACCGAGCGCGAATTGCTGGCGCCGCTTGACCGCGAGGCACGCCGGATCATTCTTGGAGCCGCCAAGCGGGTGTCGATCGTCACTGCCGTTAGCCCGCGCGCGCTCGTGGACCTCGGTTACGTGCTTTACGAGTCCGCACGGATGATCCGGGCCATGGCGGAACTCTACGGCGGCCGGCCGGGTACGCTCGGCCTGTTGCGCCTGATGCGCGACGTCGTCGCACATCTCGCCGTAACCGGTTCGATCGCTGTCGGCGACAGCCTCGTCCAGCAGATCTTGGGCCACGGCCTAGCTTCCAAGCTCTCTGCCCGCCTGGGCGAAGGCGTAATCAACGGGCTGATGACCGCACGGATCGGGATTGCGGCGATGGATCTCTGCAGGCCGATGCCGTTCCGGGCGTTGAAGCGCCCCAGCATAGGCGACTTCCTGGCAGACCTGGCGCCGGGTGCCGGACGAACTGAAAGCGCGACCGGCAAAGCCTAAACGGAGGGCCTGCGCGCTGCCGATACAGCCAGCATATAAGTCAGGATGAAACCATCCGTTAACCATTCTTGCGGCATTATAGTTTCACGTTCTGCAGCTTGACCCATCAAGGACCGCCTATGCTCTCGCGCCCTTCCCAGATTGTTCGTGGCTTGGCCGCTGTCGCGCTTGTCGCCGCTGCGGGCCTTGCGACGCCCGCCTCCTCCGGCGCCCGCGACAAGGCATTTTTCGACAGGGTCGCCGGACAATGGAAAGGTCCGGGCGAAATCGTTGCCGGTAAATACAAGGGTACCAAATTCACCTGCGATCTCGCCGGTGAGCCGGCTCCGGGCAACGAGGCCGGCCTGAAGCTGGATGGCTTCTGCCGCGTCGGAGTGTTCAAGCAACCCATGTCGGCGACGATCGTCCGGAAGGGCAACAGTTATACTGGAAAATTCCTGGACGGGGCGGAAGGCAAAGGGCTCGATGTCGTGTCCGGCAAGGTGGCCAAGGACAAGGTGGTCGTCGGCATCAACCGCAAACAGCTCAATGGCGCGATGATTGCCCGCCTGCAGGACGAAGAGACCATGAACATCACGATCTCGGTAAAGGTCGAAGACACCATGGTCCCGGTCATCGGCGTAAGCCTCAACCGGCAGATGGACAAAATTGCTGTCGGCTCGATCGAGTAGCCGCTGCTTTCGCCAAACCTGGCGGCCGGACTCAGCTCGATACGACGTTTCAATCCGGCACGCGCCACCACTCGGTGTTTTCGTCTGCCAACTCGATACCGGTCACATCAGCCAGGCTTAACCATTCGCTGACGGTTCGCCCCTCCACGTTCAGCTCTGCCGCGAAGTCGGAAAGCGGCTTCAACACGAAGCCGCGTTCTGTCATCCTCGGGTGAGGCAATCGCAACGTGGCGCTTTCCACGCTGAGATCAGCGAAGGTCAGAAGGTCGATGTCGATCGTCCGCGGCCCCCACCGCTCCTTCCTCACACGCTTCATCGTCCGCTCGATATCGAGGCAAGCCGCAAGCAATGCTTCCGGCTCGAGCGCCGTTTCGACCTCCGCGCAAGCATTGAAGAACCAATCCTGATCCGTTTTGCCCCATGGCGGCGTACGGTAGAGCCGCGAGACTTCGACAATCCTGCAGTCCGGCCGCATGTTAAGCGTCCGCAATGCGTGTGCCATTGTTCGCCGGGGATCGCCGACGTTGCCGCCGAGACCAAGTATCGCACGTGGCCATTCGCTATTGCGCGACATGCTCGACCGTAACTTCCACGTAATCGAGAATGCCCGGGACCGGCGCGTTCGGCTTGCGGATAGAGACTTTTGCCCTGCGAACCTGGCGGAAGCGGGCGCAAAGCGTCTTGGCGACCTCGAGCGCCAACGCCTCTATCAGGTAACGTCTTCGTCCGGTCACGATTCTCTCGATCTCGGCGAAGGCGATGCCGTAATGCACGGTGTCGTCGATACAGTCCTCGACCAGCGCCGTGCCCTGCTCGACTTCGAGTTCCGCATCGACGAAGAAGCGCTGCCCGAGAAATTCCTCTTCGTCGAGCACGCCGTGACGGGCAAAGAACGCGCAGTTCTTCAGGGTGATCGTGTAGGTCGCGGTCATGACTTGGTGTCCCGTCGGCTGTTCTTTGCGGCCAGCATAGCATCGCTCACGGCTAGCGCATCCCTGTTGATTGCGACATCATGTACCCGAAAAATCGCAGCGCCCGCTGTTCTGAGGAGCGCTGTCGTCGCGGCTGTGCCGACATCTCGGTCCTGGGCTTCCTGTGCCGTCACCGCGCCGAGGAAACGCTTGCGCGAGGTTCCGACCAGAAGGGGCATTCGAAACCGGTGCAGCTCTGCGAAGCGGGCCATCAATTCAAGGTTCTCATCCGTGTCTTTCGCAAATCCGAATCCCGGATCGAGCACGACCTGGTCGCGCCGCACGCCGGCATCGGTGGCGATCTGAAGCGATCGTTCGAGAAAATGGAACTGGTCCTGGATCACGTCAGGCAGCTTCTCCCGGGCGCGCCCCGTATGCATGATGCAAAGCCCTGCGCCCGTCTCCGCCGCCACAGTCGCGATCGCGGGCTCGCGCTGCAATCCATGTACGTCATTGACGATGTGGGCGCCGGCCTCTACGGCGAGCCGCGCGGTCTCCGCGCGATAGGTATCGACTGAAATGACCGCCCGAGATTGCCGCGCGATGGCCGAGATAACGGGCAGAATGCGGCCCTGTTCCTCGCCGGAACTGACCGGCTCGGCGTCCGGGCGCGTGGATTCGCCGCCGATATCGAGAATTTCCGCCCCCGCCTCAACCGCTCGCAATGCAGCATCGACGGCGGCACCGGCTTTTACGAAGCGGCCGCCGTCGGAAAAGGAATCGGGCGTAACATTGATGACCGCCATCAAAACGCCACGCCGTCCGAGTTCGAGAACGCGTCCATGCGCCAACTGCCAGCGAAAGGTCTGAAATGGATCGTAGGTCATTTTTCCGGTCCGCAGCTGAACGACGGCAAATTTGCCGGTGGTTCGTGGTGCAAATAATCACTTTCGAAAGCAACGTGTTGTGACGTGGTTCCCGTGCTGTCTGCATCAGTCACGGCCGATTTGTGTTGCACTGGCTCTGGCTATGCCCCAAGCTTCAACGAAGTTCAATCGGCGAGTATGCGCTTCCATGCCTCGATTACATATCCCGCTGCGTGCAGCCCTGATTGCATTGCTCGTAGGCCTTCCAATTGGCAAGGCCTCGGGAGAAACGCTGATCAGCAAGAGAATTTCCTATTTCTCGATCGGGGGGCGCACGGCAGCAGAGCTCGACCAGGCGCTTTCGTCGTCCGGCCCGATGATGAAAAGCACCGGTACGCGACATCCGGGTGCGACCCGGATAAAGTTCGGCGGAACGGTCACCTATGTCACCCGCGATGACCGCTGTGCGGTCGGATCGGCAAAGGTGACGCTTAGCACACGCATCATCCTGCCGCGCTGGAAGTATCGTCGACAGGCCGGCCGCGACCTCGCCCTGGTCTGGGACACCTTGGCAAGTGATATCAAACGGCACGAGGAACGCCACGCCGAGATTGCGCGCATCCACGCGCGCAAGATGGAAAAGGCGCTGCTTTCGCTGAAACCGGAGGACAGTTGTGAGCGCATTCAGGCGCGGGTCGCGGAAGTGAGCGCGGAAGAGGTCGAGCGGCACGACAAGGATCAGGCGCGTTTTGACCGCACCGAAGCGGCGAACTTCGACCGGCGTATGATCAGGTTGCTGCAATACCGTCTGGAAACTCTGAAGAAGAACGCCAAGGCCCGCTGATCATGCGAGCGGGCCACGTCTTTGCCGGCGCGAAATTCGCCCGCGTTGGACCGTCGAATAAAATACCCCCAAGAATTAGTGGGGTATATTCTCCGATTTCGAAGAAGACGCCCAATACCCACCGTATTTTATTGGCGGAATCTAATGATAGCGGGCAGCAATCGACTCAGCTATATTGAAGCCATTGAACGAGTGGAGGAACTAGAGTTCAACTGCTCGATGAGGTTGGTGTAGAATTGCGGGTCATCGGGATCTGGCGTTTGACGGCAACCGCGTAAGATTGGCTTCGCTGCCGGATATTGGCTTCACGACCGGCAGGTGGGGCAGCACAGGTTCTCCTGGCGTGTCCTGGTGCGGCAGATGTTCCCTCCCTCATCTGCATGCGATACGCCCTCCTAGCCTCGCTTGTCGATCGACCGGCGAGGCTTTTTTTTGCCCGCAGCGGCGCGGGCGCCTGTATCTGGATGAAGAAACTTGTGCCCGGCTTCCGCGCTGCGGCAGCGTCTCAACGCATCGTGGTCCGAGGGGCCGACCGATCAGGCCTGACGCTCCGGGACATGGACTATGAGTCCGTCCAGAGCTTCGCTCACCTTGATCTGACAGGAGAGACGCGACGTCGGACGCACATCATAGGCGAAGTCCAGCATATCCTCTTCCATCGCTTCGGGAGCGCCGACTTGAGCCGCCCAGGCATCGTCGACATAGACGTGACAGGTCGCACAGGCACAGGCGCCGCCGCACTCGGCTTCGATCCCGGGGACCGAATTGCGAACTGCATTCTCCATGACCGTGGACCCATTCTCGACATCGAGTTCGTGGCGCGCGCCGTCAAAGGCTACGATCGTAAGTTTTGTCATTTCTCTTTCCGGAACGAATTGAAAAAAGGGCCGGCCGGCTGGCACATGGCTTTATTCGGTTAGCCGGTGCCCCGGCTTTGAATTCAGGGCACGTTCTTCCAACAAATCGCTCGGCCAGTCAACATGACGAGGCCCATCCGCATAGCCGCAAGTCGCCGCTATACTTTGCAGATCGCATTGACGTCGGCAGTAGCGCCCTTTGAAGAGAATTGCGCGGCCGGCTCGGACAAGACACGTGCATGACACTGATGAAGCGCGCCGCTTCGATCGGATGCGGCGCGCAGCTGCGTTACCGGCAGAGCTTCAGGATGAAGAGTTCCGCCTGCAAAACGGCGGCACCGAGAGCGGTCTGCAATGAAGCATCGGAAGGCAATTTTTCGATCGCGGCAGCAGCCTCCGCAACTGCGACGGCACCGACCGCGAGCGCCGCTCCCTTCAAACGATGGGCTTCCTGACCGCGGGCCTCCTCATCACACTCCGCGATCTCGGCAATCGCCCGGCGTGCCTGACGTGCAAAGAGCTTCAGGACCTCGATCTCGAGGGCCGTATCGCCCATCGTCTGCTTGAACAGATGAGCAAGGTCGATGGGGCTTCTGCCCGAAGGAATGGAATTTCCCGGGTACTCCGGTGACTCGAAGGCTATTGTGAGTGCCGCCATGGGCTCGTTCCTACAATTGATTTCGCATAACAACCGCACCGTTTTCAGACAGGATTATCGGCGCGCGGCACTGCCATTGACCTAAAACGCGGCGCAATGGAGGCGGAAAAATTGAGGACATGGTTAACGGCCATTAAACCGGCTGATTCCCTTGGCTTTTCCAGTCGCAAGACCGCGATTCTGTTAAGAAATCATTAGGATTTTAATGAATGCGGAACGGTCATAATTGTAAGAGCCCGGCTAATGTGTCACTACGATACGATTAGGAACGGGTCTGTATATCGAAATGGCAACTGTTCCGGTGGATAAGCTGCGTCCCACAGTGTCGCAGGGCATAGGCTGCGGCTATCCATCGAGGCGATGCAATGGGTGATCAGCCAAGCTCTGGCTTTGTTACGAAGCTTAGATCTTGCGATCGCCGCCCTGGTTCGGATGTTCCGCTGGGCAGCTGGCGGCGCAGAAAGACGGCCATTATCGGGCAATAGTAGTGAGGCGTATCCGTATGGCGACGAAGAAGACCAACGAGTCGATCGACGAAAAGGCGTTCGAGGCGCTGGAAGCGGCCTTGAAGATCGACTTTGACGACCTGAAGTCGGCATTGAACGACGAGGTTTCTCCGAGCGAGCCGGAAGCAAAAGCGTCCGAGCCCGGGAAGCAGGCTGCCGGCTCCGGTGAGGCCCGCGCCGCACGCCCGCAACAAGATTCTCAGACGCAACCACGCGGCACGGAAGCACCGCGCAGCTTTGCGAGCGAGATGGCGCCGAAGCAGCCCCCCTTGGCGCCCGCCAACGACGACACGCGCAAGTCCCCTGCCGCAACGCTGCGCTCGCTCGAGGTCCGCTCCAGCCGTGCGGCGATACGCGTCGCTGCGCTCGTGTCCTTAATCTGGACCGCAGCCGCGCTCGGTGTTGCCCACCTTCTTTATGCGCCGGAGATCTGGCAGATCCGCTCTCTCGGCGATCTGGCAGCGATGCCCGGTGTGATTGGCGTCCTGCTTGGCATCGCCCTGCCCGTCATGCTCTTCTTCTCCTTCGCGATCATGATCGCGCGAGCCCAGGAACTGCGCAGCGCAGCGCGCTCCATGGCTGAGGTCGCGATGCGGCTCGCTGAACCGGAGACCAATGCCGCGGACCGCGTCATGACGGTCGGCCAGGCCGTGCGCCGCGAAGTCTCTGCGATGAACGAGGGCATAGAGCGCACCATAGCCCGGGCAACCGAACTCGAAGCGCTTGTGCATTCGGAAGTCAGCGCACTCGAGCGCAGCTACAGCGATAACGAGCTGCGGGTCCGCACGCTCGTCCAGGAGCTTGGTCTCGAGCGCGAAGCGATCATCGGCCATTCTGAGCGCATCCGAACGGCAATCGCAGGTGCGCACACCAAGCTGAAAGACGACCTGGAGACGGCAAGCGAGGACATTGCCTCGCGCATCGCCGTTTCCGGCGAAGCCTTCGCTTCACTCATAGACACCCGCGCCGCAGCACTTACGGACAAATCGGATCATGCGCTCGAAAACCTGAGCACGATGCTGAGCACCCGGACCGACGCGCTGCTCTCGGGCCTGACGACTGCTGGAGTGGCCCTCAGCAGCGAATTCGACTCGCGCCTGGACGCACTCAGCGAAAATCTCACGCAGCGCGGCGAGCAGCTGCTCAGCCAGTTCGAAACCCGCGCCTCGACGCTCGACGCCAACACCGAGAAGCTCAACGCCGCGCTGAACGAACGCGCCCGTCAGCTCAACGAAACACTGATCGCCCGGACGCGTGACCTCAATGAGAGCATCAGGATAGGCCAGCAGGCTATCTCCGGCGGCCTCGATGACGTGCTTTCTTCGCTCAACACCGCACTTGATGAAAAGGGTGCGAGCTTCCGCCAGAGCCTCAAATCGAGCGCCGACGACGCGATCATGGATCTCGATCTGCGCGGCGGCTTCTTCGAGGAGAAGCTGCAGACCACGGTCGGCCATCTGGCAACCGCTTTCGACGAACGCTTCCACGAATTTGCAAGCGCCTTCGACAAGCGCGCCAGCCAGCTCGACACGAAGCTCATGGAAAGTCTCCACCGTATCAACGAGACGGTATCCGGCGGCTCGGAGGCTATCGGCGGCGCACTCGACAGCAGTGTGGAAAAGATCAACTCGGCGCTTTCCGACCAGTCGCTGACCTTGGCAACGGCGCTCGGTGCGACACAAGATTTCATCGAGGAGACGATCGGCAGCCGCACCAACGAACTCAGCAGCCTGATCGGCAACGCGCACAACCGCATCGAGAGCGTCCTATCGGACAAGACCGGTTCGCTGATGGGAGCCCTGACCGAAGCACAGGACCGCATCGAAAACGGCTTCGGCAAGCGCGCAGATGCGCTCGCCGAAGCGCTGACGACAAGCGAGCAACGCCTGACGGATGGGCTCGACTCCCGCACGTCCGCCTTCATCGATGGCTTGCAGTCGGCTCACGCCCGTATCGAACAAACCCTTACCGGCTCCACGGACGAGATCACGAGTGCGATCGCCGCAAGCCAGCATCGGCTCGACAACACGCTTTCCGAACGAACCGCAGCGCTGTCGGGCGCCCTCGCCTCGGGAGCAAGCGTCATCGAAAATGCTGTCGGCGGCACCGCCGATCGGCTGGAGCGCGTCCTCTCCGAGCGCGGCCGAACGATCACCGACGTGCTGTCCACTCAGACCACGGCACTGGACGAAGTGCTTGCGGAGCGCGCGACGCAAATCAACTCCACCATGTCGGCTCGCGCAAGCGAAATGGCCGACTCGCTCAGCCGCCACGCGGAGGATGTCGCCGATAGCCTGACGTTCCGCGCCATGGCGGTCGCAGAAACCATGACCGACCGCGTCGGCGAGATCGAAAACAAGCTTTCGCAGAGTGTCTCCGAAGTCGCCGAAAACTTGGGGGGCCGGGTCAGTCTGATCGCCGGCACACTCACCGATACCAGCGCCCGTATTGCCGAGGACCTGAGCAGCCGCGTCGGAAGGATATCCGAGACCTTGGCAGGGACCAGCGCGGAAATCGCGGAGGCGCTTACCGCCCGCACGTCTGAAGCTACAGCGTCGCTTGCCGGAAAAGCCGCCGAAATCGAACAGACGCTGACCGGCAGGGCCGAACACCTGCGCGATACGCTGACGACGACACACGACCAGATCCGCTCGACGCTCGACGACCGGATCAGGGCGATCAACGTTTCAGTCGGACAAGGCCGCGAGCAGCTCGAAGAACTGCTCTCCGACCAGTCGATGGCGATGGCGACGACGCTTGCGACCAGTGCCAGCATGCTTGAAATGTCGATCGAGGAGCGTCAGGCCGCAATCGCCGGGGCGATCGAGCGCGGCACCGAGGCGCTCGCCGCCCGCGCATCGGAAGCGACAGCAGCGCTTGCCGGCAAGGCCAACGAGATCGATCAGACGCTCTCCGGCAAGACCGCGCAGTTGCGCGATGCATTGGCGAGCACGCATGAGCAATTGCGCACGACTCTTGACGACCGGATCAGTGCGATTGACCTTTCAGTCGGCCAGGGCCGCGAGCGTTTGGAAGAAATCCTGTCCGATCAATCAGTTGCAATGGCCACCACTCTGGCGACCAGCGCCAGCATGCTTGAAATGTCGCTCGAGGTGCGCCAGGCATCGATCGCCGGAGCGATCGATCGCAGCGCCGAAGCGCTCGACTCCCGGATGCGCTCGACGACGGGCGAGATAGCGGAGCGACTTGCCGAGACAGCAGATCAGATCAGTCTCGCGGCCGACTCCCTCACCAATCGGGTCGACATTTCGATCAGCGGCGTGAACAGCCGGCTTGACGAGACCGGCGCGCGGATCGAGACAAGCCTCGGATCGCTCGAGGAGCGTATTCGCTCCAGCGTCGGCGACGTCGATGCGGTGCTCGGCGACACCGGCGCCCGCATCGAGACGAGCCTCGGCTCCCTTGAAGAGCGCATTCGCGACAGCGTCGGCAGCGTCAATGCCATTGTCGACAATGCCGGCCAGCGGATCGCCGAAAGTCTCGGTGAACGCGCGGGCGAGATCGACAGGATCAGCGAAACTGCGGCAACGCGGATATCGACGGCGATCGAGGCCGGCGCAGGCCGGATAGAAGAACGTCTCGGCACGATGGATCGCGCGCTCAATATCGGGTTGGAAAACGTCAACCGCACGATCGAAGGGAAGGCTGCCGCGCTCGTCACAAGCTTGCGCGGCGCCGTCAGCGACGCCACTCAGGAGATCGATGCGGAAGCCGCGCGTTCGGCCGGGCTGCTGTCCAAAGCGGGGGCTGACTTTGCCGGCGCGCTCGCCGCGAGCAACGCCGAATTTGCATCATCGATCGAGCAAACCGCTTCTGTAACGGCCGCGCGCCATGCTGAGATCGCCCGTTCGGTCACCGAAGCAGCGGAAACCGCGACCGCCCGTCTCGCCTCTACGAACAGTCAGATCGCAAGCCATGCCAAGAGCATCCAGCAGAGCCTGACCGAAGCGGAGAAATCCCTGGATGCGCGCGGCCAGTCCATCCGCAGCACGCTGGACGAAAGCACCCGCGAGCTCAATTCGATGCTCGCCGGGCGCTCGATCGAACTTTCGCGCCTCCTCGACGAACAGGCTCGCCCCGTCATCGAACAATACGCTGCTACCGGCAAGGAGGCCGCCGAGCGTATTGCCACCCTCACCCAGGAAAGCGCCGACCGCTTGCGTGCCGAAAACGCCGCGCTCATCAACGCCATCACCGAGCGTACCGGCGAGACGCTCGATGCCATCTCGATGCGTGCGGAAGAGACCGCCAAGGCTATGAAGATGGTCGAGAACCGGCTGCAGTCGACCGCCATGGGTCTGATCGACCAGCTTGCGTCAAGCAATTCGGCGATCGCGTCGGTGATCGACCAGGCGAGCGGCAATCTCGGCGATATGGATCAGCGCCTCGAGGCGACAGCCGCGAAGGTTTCGGAGACGGCACGCCAAGCCTCTGACATGCTTTCCACCTCGACCCGCCTGATCGAAGGCAAGGTCGACAAGCTGTCGGACATTTCCTCCTCGACGCTATCGCAGATCGGCGGCATCGTCGGCCGCTTCGAAGATCATTCGAAGGTTCTCGGACAGGCATCCGACCTTCTGGCAGCCGCTCAGTCGAATCTCGTCAGTACGCTCGAAGAACGCCAGGACGCGCTTCGCACGCTTTCGGTCGGTCTCGTCCAGCGTTCGGAAGAGATCGAGCGGACCATGCGGGCTCTCGAGGGCTTCGTCGATGGGGCCTTCCAGCGTGCCGAGGAGCGCTCCGGCCAGGTCGCCGGCAATCTGCGCAGCGGCATACAGTCCTCCTTCGCCGATGTGGGGCGGCTTCTTTCCAACACCGAACAGCGGGCAACCGAGGCCGCCGAAGCGCTTCGCGACACGCTTGTCAAGGCAAGCGATGAAGCCGCCGCTTCGGTCGAGGGCGTCTTCACGCAAGCGGAGGAACGCTCACGGCAGATCGCCGACAGGCTGCGCTCCGGGGTCGAGACCTCCTTCGCCGACGCGAACAAGACGTTGTCGCAAGTCGAAGGCCGTGCACTCAGCGCCTCCGAGGCTCTGCGGCAGGTCGTGGCAAAGACTGGCGAGGAAGCCGGACAGGCGCTCGAAGGAGCGTTCGCCACCGTGGAGGAGCGTGCCAAGGACGCAGCTTCGCGGCTACGCGGCAGCATCGGAGCCTCCGTCTCCGACGTCGAGCGCATGCTGACCGAGAGCGGCAAGAAGTCCGATGGGGTCGCGGTACAATTGCGGGAGGCCGTCCGCCAGGCGATCGAAGACGCGATCGGCCGCTTCAATGGCGCTACCGACGACATCCGGCGCTCTGCGGGCGAGATCCGCAAGGAACTCGATATGACCCGCGAAGAGCTGAAGCGGGGCGCCTTCGACCTTCCGGAAGAAGCCAAGGAGAACGCGGCACTGATGCGCCGCGCCGTCGGCGAGCAGATCAAGGCGTTGCAGGAGCTGTCCGAGATCATCGGCAAGTCGTCCTCGCAACTCGAAATCGCCCAACCCGTGCGCCAGCAGGAGGCGCCTGTCGCCCCGGTTCGGCCGGCGCCGCAAGCCGCAGCGCCGCAGCCTCCGGCGGCTCAGCCCGCACCGAACGCGGCACTACGCGGAAGTCTGGGCATTGAGCAGGCCACTCGCCCGCTGCAGCCTGCCCGGCCGCCGGCAACGGAGGAACGCGCCGAAGAGGGCGGCGGCTGGATGCGCGATCTCCTACGCGCCGCTTCCCGCGAGGAAGAGCCTGCAGCTGCACGGCCGCGGGCCACGGACGGCCAGCCGGTTGCAAAGGCAGGGGACAGCCGTAACCCGCGCCACGTCGTCGAGTCGCTGAACTCGCTCTCGGTAGACATTGCGCGCGCGATCGACCACGACGCCTCTGTCGATCTTTGGCGGCGCTATCAGCGTGGCGAACGCGACGTCTTCACACGTCGCCTCTATACGCTGAAGGGGCAGCAGACCTTCGACGAGATCAAGCGGAAGTACGATCGCGAACCGGAATTCCGCACCGCGGTCGACCGTTACATCGCCGACTTCGAGAAGCTGCTCGCCGATGTCGCCCGCAACGATCCCGACAAGCGCATCACCCAGACCTATCTGACGTCCGATACGGGCAAGGTCTACACCATGCTTGCCCATGCAGCGGGGCGCTTCAGCTAATCCCCGACAGCAATCGGTATCTGTCTCCTGAACGGCCTCGTCGCAAGACGGGGCCGTTTTGGTAACGGGCGGACCGACATCTCAAAAACGGAGTGTTGCCTTAGAGCGGGATGAAAAAGAGTGTGTGCGGTTTCCGCCCATGTTCTTAAGGTCGATCCTACCTCAGGAACATCGTGGTCTAAGGGGCTCGCAGCTTCCACGTCCGGATGCGGAAAAACCCCCTCATGCAGCTGTCGCCACTTTCTCCCCGCATGCGGGGCAAAGGAGACACGCGGCGGCGTCGCAGATCTCTCGATGTTCGGGGAAGCGACGGGGCTTGCGCTTATGCGCGCGGCACGGGGATGAGCGCTACAGGCGCTGACCTCCTCCCCGCAAGCAGAGCGAAGTAGACGCGCGGGGCGGTTCGAGATCTCGAAGTTGCAGGGGATTGAAGGGAGTGGCGCTTGTGCAGGCGGATGAGCGCTACAGGAGCTGGCCTCCTCCCCGCAAACGGGCCTAAGAAGACTCGCGGCGCTGTCTCAGATCTCGATGATGCGGTAAGGAGAGAAGCGGTTTCGCTTGCACCTTCTCCCCATCGGATGGGGAGAAAGTGCCGGCAGGCGGATGAGGGGCGGCCGCGGAATTCGTGCTGGCCGAACTCCGGCCGCGGCCGATCAATGTTCCTTGTTGGCGTAGACCGACTTCTTCGTCAGGTAAATGAGGCCAGTGAAGATGAGCAGGAACACCATGACCATGAAGCCAGTACGCTTGCGATCTTCCAGATGCGGCTCAGCGGCCCACATCAGGAACGCCGAGACATCCTTGGAGTACTGGTCGACGGTCTGGGGGGCGCCGTCGTCATAGGTTACCTGATCGTCGGAGAGCGGCGGCGCCATCGCCAAGGCCGCGGCACTGGCGAAATACGGGTTGTAATGGGTACCTTCAGCCACTTCCACACCCGCCGGCGGATCCTGGTAGCCGGTCAGAAGCGCATGGATGTAGTCAGGACCGCCCTCCTGGTAGGGCCAGAACATATCGAAGACGAACTGCGGGAAACCGCGTTCAATGCCGCGCGCCTTGGCGATGAGCGAGAAGTCCGGCGGTGCGGCGCCGTTGTTCGATGCGGCAGCGGCTTCCTTGTTCGGGAAGGGCGACGGAAAGTAGTCGGATGGAACGGCCTTGCGGGTAAACATCTCGCCATCCGCTTTTGGCCCATCCTCGACCTCATAATTCGCCGCGAAGGCTTTCACCTGGGCTTCGGAGTATCCCAGGTTCTCAAGCGTTCGGAAGGAGACGAGCTCCATCGAATGGCAGGCCGAACAGACTTCGGTGTAGACCTTCATGCCGCGCTGCAGCTGGCCCTTGTCGTAGTGTCCGAACAGGCCGGCAAAGGGCCAGTCCTGCTGTTCCGGCTTGTGGATGGGGTAATGGGGGGTGCCCCCGCCATGCTCCTCGCCGGCTGCTTCGTCCTGGGCGATAGCCGCTCCAAACCCGAGACCGGCGACGACAGCGAGTGACAGAATGCCTGTAACAAGCTTTTTCATTGTTGTGGATTCCTTATCGATCGCTGTTCGGTCAGGCGCGTGCGGGCTTCAACTGCGCCTTGGCATTCTGTTTTTCCAAGACCGCTTCGGTGATGGAATTCGGAATGCGCTTCGGCGTCTCGATCAGACCGAGGACCGGCATGATGACGAGGAAGAAGGCGAAGTAGTACAACGTGCCGAGCTGCGACATCACGACATAGAGGCCTTCCGCGGGGCGCGAGCCCAACCAGCCGAGCATGATGCAGTTAGCAACGAAGATCCAGAAGCACAGCTTATACCAGGGGCGGTACACGGCCGAGCGGACCTTCGACGTATCGAGCCAAGGCAGGAAGAACAGGATGATGATCGAGCCGAACATCACCAGAACGCCGCCGAGCTTGGAGTCGATCGGGCCGACATTGAAGGTGATGGCGCGCAGCATCGCGTAGAACGGCAGGTAGTACCATTCCGGAACGATGTGTGCGGGCGTCTTCAACGCATCAGCGGGGATGTAGTTGTCCGGGTGACCGAGGAAGTTCGGCATATAGAAGACGAACCATGCATAGACGATCAGGAAGACCGATACGCCCAGTGCATCCTTCAGCGTCGCATAGGGCGTGAACGGCACGGTATCGGTCTTGGACTTGACCTCGACCCCAGTCGGATTCGTTTGACCGGTGACGTGCAGCGCCCAGATGTGCAGGACGACCACGCCGGCGATCATGAACGGCAAAAGGTAATGCAGCGAGAAGAACCGGTTCAGCGTCGGCTGGTCTACGGCGAAGCCGCCGAGCAGGAACTGCTGGATCCACTCTCCGATAAGCGGAAAGGCCGAGAAGAACCCGGTGATGACGGTGGCACCCCAGAAAGACATCTGCCCCCAGGGGAGCACATAGCCCATGAAGCCTGTCGCCATCATCAGGAGATAGATGACCACGCCGAGTATCCAGAGGATCTCGCGCGGCGCCTTGTAGGAGCCGTAATAGAGGCCGCGGGCGATGTGAAGGTAGACCGCAATGAAGAAGAACGACGCACCGTTGGCATGCAGGTAGCGCAGCAGCCAGCCATGATTGACGTCGCGCATGATCTTCTCGACCGAATTGAAGGCGACGGAGGTTTCTGCGGCATAGTGCATGGCCAGCACGATGCCGGTGAGGATCTGCACGATCAACATCACCGAAAGCATCGCACCGAAGGTGTAAGCATAATTCAGGTTGCGCGGAACCGGATAGGAGACGAACGAGTCGTGGACGAGCCGCGGCAACGGAAGGCGGGAATCAACCCACTTCTCGATGCCTGTCGTTGGCGTGTAGGTTGAATGATCAGCACTCATTATCAGTAGTCCCCTCAACCGATCTTGATAACTGTGTCGGATACGAACGAGAAGGTCGGCACGGGGAGGTTTTCCGGTGCCGGGCCTTTGCGAATACGGCCCGCGGTATCGTAGTGCGAACCGTGGCAGGGACAGAACCAGCCACCGAAGTCGCCCGCCTGACCGAGCGGTACGCAACCGAGATGGGTACAGGAGCCGATCATGACGATCCAGTTTTCCTTGCCCTCACCGGCGGAACGATCGAGATCGCTCGCCTGCGCATCGGCCGGAAGGTTGGCATTGCGCGCCACCGGATCCTTCAACTCTTCGAGTGCGACGGCCTTGGCTTCTTCCACTTCCTTCTCGGTACGGTTGCGGATGAATACCGGCTTGCCGCGCCACTTCGCCGTCAGCGACATGCCGGGCTGCAAGCTCGAAACGTCGACTTCGATCGAAGCAAGTGCCAGCGTCGATGCGTCCGGACGCATTTGGTCGATGAACGGCCACGCCACCGCACCCGCACCGACGACGCCGGCCATGCCGGTAGCCAGGTATAGGAAATCGCGGCGAGTGGGCTCGCCCATGGTCTCGCTTGAAGTTTCGTGTTCGCTCACGGCTAAAACATCCTCTCACGCAATGTTGCGGAAACCGCATCCGCCCCCGGCGCGCTTCCTGCCCCGTCCCGAGCCATGGAATCACACCCTGTCAACACGCTGCCAACCGGTCCGGCTTCTTGAGGCAAGCCACGGATCGAATTGTCAGAATCCGGGAAAAAATCTGCACGCAGATTCCCCATCAATCCGGCGCGTTCTATGCCTGATCGCAGATTATGTCCAGCCTTGACAAGGGGCGGTGGGCAGATTGTCGCGGGGAAAGCCGCGACCAATTGGCACAAGGACTTGACGCATTACGGCTGTGCCGCGGAGTACCCTATTCCGCGGCCTCTTCCTGAGCGAGGAAACCGCCGGACTGGCGCGACCAGAGATCCGCGTAGAGACCACCATTGGCGATCAGTTCGGCGTGGGTGCCGTTCTCGACGATGCGCCCCCTGTCCACGACGACGAGCCGGTCGAGGGCAGCAATCGTGGATAGCCGGTGTGCAATCGCCAGAACCGTCTTTCCCTGCATCAGTCGCTCCAGATTGGACTGGATCGCAGCCTCCACTTCCGAATCGAGGGCCGAAGTCGCCTCGTCCAGGACGAGGATGGGCGCATCCTTGAGCATGACGCGGGCGATCGCGACGCGTTGGCGCTGGCCGCCGGAAAGCTTGACGCCACGCTCGCCCACATGGGCTTCGAAACCTTTGCGGCCACGCTGATCCTGCAGATCCACGATGAAGTCGTAAGCTTCCGCCTTGCGCGCCGCTTCGATCAGTTGCTCGTCGCTCGCTCCCGTTCGCCCGAAGAGGATGTTGTCGCGGATCGACCGGTGCAGAAGCGAAGTGTCCTGGCTTACCATGCCGATCTGGTTGCGCAGCGATTCCTGCCGGACAGCGGCAATGTCCTGCCCGTCGATCAGAATGCGTCCGCCTTCGAGATCGTAAAACCGCAGCAGCAGGTTGACCAGGGTCGACTTGCCGGCACCGGAACGGCCGACGATGCCGACTTTCTCGCCCGGACGAATGGTCAGCGAGAAGTCGTCGATGACCCCGCCCCCCCTGCCATAATGGAACGTCACGTGTTCGAAACGTATCTCCGGGCGGCTGACCTTCAGTTCCGGCGCACCGGGCCGGTCGGTCAGCCCGATCGGCTGCGACACCAGCTCGGCCGAATTCTGTATCGTGCCTATATTGCGCATGATCGCATTGAACTGCGACATCATCCGCCCGAGCAACATGTTGAGTCGAAGCACCAGCGCCAGGGTGAAGGCGACGGCACCGGAGCTGACCGCACCTTCCAGCCACAGGTGGACCGAGTAGATTGCGATGGCCGTGATCATCAGGCCCGACAAAAGTGCGAGCGAGGCCCGCACCGCCGTCAGCAGGCGGGTGAAAGGGATAACTGCTCCCTGAAAGCGGTGGAACCCTGCCCTGATATAGCGATCGTTTTCCTCGTCACTGCCGAAGAGCTTCAGCGTCTGGATGTTCGCATAGGCGTCGACCATGCGGCCGTTCAGCATCGACGCCATCTCTGCAGTTTCGCGGGCGTGTTTGCGCACACGCGGCACAAAATGGCGGGCAAGCACCAGGAAGATGGCGACCCAGAAGGCAACCATCGCCGCCAGGCGCCAATCGAGCTGAGCGATGAGCGCCATGGTCGAGGCCGTATAGATGACGATGAACCAGACCACCTGCAGCAGCGAAACGATCAAATCGCTCGTTGCCTGCGCGCCGGACCAGACTTTTGTTACGATGCGCCCGGAAAAATCGTTCTGAAAGAAGGACAACGATTGCCGAGCTACATGAACATAGGACTGCCAGCGGACGAGGTTCAGGAAACCGGTGATGATCGACTGCTCCTCCACGAGCGCCGCAAGCGTCACCGCAAGGAAGCGGAACACCAGCACCGTCAGCAGCATGAAGAGCAGTTCAGGCCCGTGGGCCGCGATCAACCCGTTCCAGCCGTCCTCAGGCCGGACCATGTCGAGCACGTCGACAAGCCGGCCGACGAAATAGAAAAGACCGGCTTCCAGCATCGCCACTAGTCCGCCGAGAACCGCCATGGCGAGAAACGGTCCTTTCGCCTGGCCGGCATAAAACCAGGCGAATCCCCAGAGTGATCCCGGCGGCCGCAGCCGCTCGCGCGGTCCGAAAGGATCAATCCAGTTCTCGAAAATCTTGACTATGGCGCGCAGCATTGTTCCGATATAGGCGGTTGTGAAATCCGGACAATCCGTTTCGCTGCCGCTTTCGTTGGAATTGCGTAGCTGGGACCCGCCGAACGCAGAGCCATCAGCGGTGCGGAGGCGACGGATTACTCCGCCGCCGCCTCTTTTTCGACCTCGTCGGCTATGAAGCCGCCGGACTGACGCGACCAGAGATCGGCGTAAATGCCGCGCCTGGCAACGAGCTCGGCATGAGAACCCGTCTCGACGATTCGGCCCGCTTCCAGGATGACCAGACGGTCCATTTCCGTCAGCGTCGACAGACGGTGGGCGATGGCGATCACCGTCTTGCCGGCCATCAGTGCGAAGAGGTTCTCCTGGATTGCCGCCTCGACTTCGGAATCGAGCGCGGAAGTCGCTTCATCGAGGATGAGGATCGGTGCATCCTTCAGGAAAACACGGGCGATAGCGATCCTCTGCCGCTGGCCACCCGAAAGCTTCACCCCGCGTTCGCCAACCTGAGCGTCGAGCCCTTGCCGACCCATATTGTCTTCAAGCGCCTGGATAAAGTCCCAGGCATTCGCTTTCTTTGCGGCGGCTATGATGTCCGCGTCGCTTGCCTGCGGATGTCCATAGGCGATGTTGTCGCGAATGGAGCGATGCAGGAGCGATGTGTCTTGCGTGACAACGCCGATCTGCGAACGCAGACTGTCCTGGGTCACCGTCGAGATGTCCACGCCATCTATCCGGATCGCGCCGGACTCCAGATCGTAGAAGCGCAGAAGCAGGTTCATCAGCGTCGTCTTGCCGGCGCCCGAGCGACCGACAAGGCCGATCTTCTCTCCGGGCCGGATATCCAGCGACAGCTGATCAATGACGCCCTTGGCCTTGCCGTAATGGAAGCGGACGTCCTGGAATCTGATCGCGCCCTTGTCAGCCCGGAGCGTCGCGGCATTCGGCTTGTCGACGATGTCATGGGCCTTGGTCATCATGCCCATGCCGTCATAGACCGTACCTATATTCTCGAACAGAGCCGACACTTCCCACATGATCCACTGCGACATGCCATTGACGCGCATCGCAAGACCGATCGCGACGGCTATCGCGCCAACGGAGATCCCGCTCGTCAGCCACAGATAGATCCCGAGGGCGCCGACGGAGAAGAGTGCCACACAGTTGTTTGCGTAAACGAAGATGTGGAACAGCGTGACCCTCCGCATCTGCCGGTGAACAGTGCCGAGAAATTCGTCCATGCCCGAACGGGCATACGTCTCCTCCCGCCCCGCATGAGAGAAAAGCTTGACGGTGCCGATATTGGTGTAGCTGTCGACGATGCGCCCGGTCATCATCGACCGCGCGTCGGCCTGTTCTTTAGAAATCTTCTGCAGACGCGGCACGAAATAGGTGACGATGACGATATAGATGACGAGCCACACCCCGAGTGGCATCACCAGGCGCCAATCCGCGGCCGCCACGACAATCAACATCGTCGCGAAATAGCTCACCACATAGACGAAGACGTCGAGGATCTTCATCACGGTTTCACGCACGGCAAGCGACGTCTGCATGACTTTGGTCGCCACTCGCCCGGCAAACTCGTTGGCGAAGAATGTCATGCTCTGTCTGAGCAGATAGCGGTGCATTTGCCAGCGCGCGATCATCGGATAGTTGCCGAGCAACACCTGATGCATGACGAAGGAGTCGAGCGCTACCAGCCCCGGCAGGCCGATGAGAATCAGCGCTGCCATCCAGGCCAGCCTGCCGCCCTCGGCTGACAGGAAGGTTTCGCGGTCGGCGCTGGACAACCAGTCGACTATATTGCCCAGGAACTGGAACAGGGCCACCTCGCCGATGGCGATCAGCATGGTGCAGAGAGACATGATGAAAAGCCACGGAGCCGCAGGCTTCGTATAGTGCCAGCAAAAGGCAAAAAGACCCTTCGGCGGAAGCGTCGGCTCCTCCGTCGGATAAGGGTTGAGGCGGGATTCAAACCAGCCGAACATTGTCTAGCTCCGTCAGATATTTTGAAGGAAGGCGGGTCGCCCCGCATTCTTTATCTTTGAAAAATGCAACCCGGAAATGATGTCCGCAAGCGGATCATGACCTCCGGATGAAACCGGAGCGCGCATGTTCGATCAAGAGAAGGACAAGCGCGGAACCGGTCAGGCCAGGAGAGGCCGTGTCACTCGTGGGAGGCGTGCCAACATCAGAACGGTCATGCATGCCTCCTTCGGTTCGCGTTGAAGAGAACCGAGCTTTATCTCTATTCGCGCTGCCATGCCAGATTGCCGCACCCATTTTCATGCGCGATTCTTCATCGGCAGGCGGTCTGTTGCCGATACGGCACAAATTAGTAGCGGCGAAAGCAGCGGGAATGGAGGACCCCGGGACGAGCCGGTGTGGCCATGGATCGGAAGCCCATTCAGTGTCATAGAAACAGCCATTATAACGATCCACAGGTTTCAATCCTCCGACAGGCCCATGAACGAATTGCGCATCGCCCTCTACCAGCCCGACATCCCCGGCAATACCGGAACGATCCTGCGGCTCGCCGCCTGCCTTGGCCTTGCGGTCGACATCATAGAGCCTGCCGGTTTTGATCTTTCCGACCGCAATCTCAAGCGCGCCGGGATGGACTATATCGCGGCAGTGACCATGACTCGGCACGTCAACTGGGAACGATTCGAAACATGGCGGTCGAGCACCGGCAGACGGCTTGTGCTCGCCTCCACGAAAGCGGCAGTTCCCTATACGCGCTTCATGTTCAAACCGGACGATATCCTCCTCCTCGGCAGAGAAAGCGCCGGCGTTCCTGATCAAGTCCATGAGCGGGCAGACGCACGCATCCTCATTCCAATGGCGCCCGGCCAGCGTTCGCTCAACATCGCCATGGCCGGCGCCATGATCGTGGGCGAAGCGATACGGCAGACAGACGCGCTCTGAGGCGGTACGCGAAACACGCGAAACACCCGGGCCGTGTTCGAACTTACCGAGCACTTCAGGCGGCGATCTCGTTATAGGGTGTGGCCTTGCGGGCGTGTTTGAGCGTACGCGCCCACCAGGTCAGCCGGTCGATCATCAGGAAGAGCGGAGCACGCATCTCTTCCGGTTTGTAGAGATTCCCGGCGGCGTCGAACTTGGACCAGGCCTTGGCGAAAGAAATGCCGTCGCGCAGCGTGACGGCGTGCAACTCCCCGAAAACCTGACGCAACTGCTCAACCGCCCGTATGCCGCCCGATGATCCCCCATAGGAGACGAAGGCGACCGGCTTGGCGTGCCAGGGCTCATAGACCGCATCGATCATCTCCTTCAGCGCTGCCGGGTAGCCGTGGTTGTATTCGGGAGTGATGACGATGAAGGCATCGGCTTCTGCGACCTTGCGTTCCATCCACTCGGCCGGCTGGGCGGGTTTGTCGCCACGAGCGCTTTTCATTCTGACGGGATCGATGATCGTCAGGCTGAACACGTCGGATGCCTCGAGTTCGCGAATGAGCCAGCTCGCGACCGTGTCGCAGAAACGGCCCTGCCGCGCGCTGCCATAGATCAAGGCAAGGGTCATCTTCTCAGTCATGCCGTACAGGCTCCTTATTGTCGTTAATAGAGAGCCCATGCTATAGAACCTCAACTAAAGTTGAGGTCAATAGCCGCAGTGAAAAAAGACAAAGCCAACGAATTCAAGCGCGAACTGACAGTTGGCGAAGTCGCCGAACGCAGCGGCCTCGCCGTGTCGACGCTTCATTTCTACGAAAGCAAGGGGCTCATCCGCAGCAATCGAAGCCGTGGCAACCAGCGACGATACCCGCGCTCCGTCCTGAGGCGCGTGGCCGTGATCAAGATCGCCCAGCGCACCGGTATCCCGCTTTCGGAAATACAGGCGGCTCTGTCGGTGCTTCCCGACGACCGGCCGCTGACGGTTGAGGACTGGGGAAGGCTTTCGATGACCTGGCAGCGTCAGCTTGACGAACGAATCGCCAAGCTGACGGCGCTGCGCGATCAACTCACCGGCTGTATCGGCTGCGGTTGCCTGTCGATGCGTGACTGTCCCCTGCGCAACCCATGGGACGTTCTCGCGGCAGAGGGCACCGGGCCGCGCCTCATCGATCCCGCCGACGGGTCGGAGCATGAGGCGAGTTAGCAGGCTAACCCGACTTCGCAGGCCTCATGCGCGCGAGCAGAGCCATGCTGGCCAATGCACCGAGGGAGCAGAGAAGCGCGAAGGTCAGCGCCCACCTGTTGCCTGCCTCGCCAAGCAGGAAGGAGAAGAACGGCGGGGCCGCCGCGAAAGCGAGGTTGAGCGGCAGGCCGAGGCGCGCCACGACCGTCCCGTATTCCGCCGACGAGAAGAAGACCAACGGCATCGTCGCCCGGCTGACAGACATTGCTCCGCTTGAAAGGCCGTAGAGCACGAGGAAAAGCACGATGGACCATTCCGCCCCCTCGCCCAGCGCCAGCACCAGCAATGCCGGCGGCATCATCGCCGCGGCTACCAATCCCGTCGTCAATCCGTCCCAGCGATTGCCGCCGAGAAAATCGAACAGGCGCGCCGAAAGCTGGAGGAAGCCTATGGCAGATCCGAAGCCGACTGCCAGGGTACCAGGCACGGCGAAGCTGCGAAAAAGGTCTATCACGACGAGCTGGAAGCCCCAGGTGACAAAGCCGTTGAGCGCGACTGCCGCCGTGATCAGGGCAACGATGCGCCAGCGGCGCGCCAGTTCCGACGCGCTAAAGCGCTTGAAATTCGATACCGAAGAGTTGCGCTTTACCGGCTCGGTTCTCGGCAATCCGAAGAGGTGAAAAGGCGTGCAGACGAGCAGCATCACAGCGCCATAGAGAACGAATGTGCCGCGCCAGCCGAAAGTCGCTTCGCAGATGGTTGTGACTGGCCATGCGATCGTCGGTGCAAGCGCCATGGCGAGCATCTGTGCGCCGATTGCCCGGCGGGCACGCTCCCCCGCTATCTCCGTCAAAAACACCTGAGCCGAAGTCGTAAGTGCCGCCGCTCCGGCCAGACCCAGGATGGCCCAGGCTGAAAAATAGGAAACCGGGCCTTCGGCGCCGGCAAGCAACCACAGCCCGGGAGCTGCAGCCGCCGAACCGAATGCGAGCACGAGCCTTGCACCCCAGCGAGCGTAGATCGGCGCCATCACCGGCGAACAGAGGGCCATCGCGACCAGCATGACCGTCGGGCCGAGATAGATGGTCGAAGGTCGCAGTAGAAGATCATCGGCCATCCCGGCCGCCGTCACCGAGACGAACATGAACATCGCTCCCCAGGCGATGATTTGAGTGATGGAGAGGACGAGGACGGACCGGAAAACAGGCATTGGGGCGGAATGAACAGGTGCAAGGGAAGAGGAGAGCCGGAGGGACACCGAATGGTCTAGCGCGCCTTCGAGAGCTTTACCATGCTGTTTATCGAGCCCGAAGAGTTTTGATCATCCATTTGGGATTGCAAACCGAACGGCCGGGATCAGTCCGCGCTCGGGAGGCGGCGCATCGTGAACTCGATTTCGCCGCCCTCAAGCTGACGCCAGCTCTCGACCTCCGTCCAATAGGCAGCCTTAGGCCAGGTCTCGAACCATTCGCGCGCCTTCGCTCGCGCGGCATCACGCTCGAGCCGAAACGTCTCGCGCACGAAAAGTCCGGAGCTTCGTGCAGGTCGTTCCCGGCGATGCCGGGCGATCTGACGCCGCAAGCCTTCCAGCGGCGGTCCTGGGGGTATCTTCGCCATGGGCTGTACCTCTGGCGAAAAGATAGGATGCGCGCCGCAATATTGCCAGAGGTTTGTCCCGATCCGCCGCACCGTTACGCTGTTTGCGGTAGACTGTCGCTGACGCTGTGACACGGTTGCCAAGCAGCCGAAAATATGGCCTGTGACGGCCACATCGAATCGGCGGTTTTGATAGCGAAAGCCGCAAACGGAAGCGCATTCCCATGGAAAGACCGCAATTGCCACAGGGCCTGCCGGCCGACATCGAACGCAAGAAAGCAGAGGCGAAAGCTTGGTTCGAAAGCCTCCGCGACACGATCTGTGCTGACTTCGAGGCGATCGAGGATGATTTGGCTGGCCCTCTGTCGGATCGTCCGGCAGGCCGTTTCGTCGCCAAGGACTGGCTGCGAGACGAAGGTAACGGCGGCGGCGGTCGCATGTCCATGATGGAGGGGCGCGTCTTCGAAAAGGTGGGTGTCCACACCTCGACCGTCTTTGGCGAGTTCTCACCCGAGTTCCGCGACCAGATTCCCGGCGCGAGCGAAGATCCTCGCTTCTGGGCCTCCGGCATTTCGCTGATCGCTCACCCGGTCAACCCCAATGTACCTGCCGTGCACATGAACACGCGCATGGTCGTGACAACCAGCAACTGGTTCGGCGGCGGTGCGGATCTTACGCCGGTCCTCGATCGCAGGCGCATCCCGACCGATGCGGACACCGTTCTCTTCCATCGCGCGATGGAGATCGCCTGCAATAGGCACAAGGTCGCGGATTATCCGAAATTCAAGCAATGGTGCGACGAGTACTTCTATCTGAAACACCGGAACGAGCCGCGCGGCACCGGCGGCATCTTCTATGACTGGCTGCGCTCTGACGAGGAAATTGGCGGCTGGGAAGCGGATTTCGCCTTCACGCGCGATGTCGGCAAAGCCTTCGCGATCGTCTATCCGAGAATCGTCCGCACCAATTTCAACATGCCCTGGACCGAACAGGACCGCAGCGAACAGCTCGTGCGCCGTGGCCGCTACGTCGAATTCAACCTCCTATACGACCGTGGCACGATCTTCGGACTCAAGACCGGCGGCAACGTCGAGTCGATCCTCTCCTCCCTGCCCCCGCTCGTGCGCTGGCCCTGAAGCGAGAGCGCATCGACCGGCGGCCATCCGGCGAACAAATTCCCGGCGTTGGCGTTTCCCTCTCCAGGAGAGAAGGAGCGCCGCATGATCTTTAAAAAACGAACATTCTTCGGCGATGAGCCCCAGAGGCTGCCTGCGGAAGATCCAGCCGAACTCGAGCGCCGAGTCGCTCACTGTCTCGCGGTCGCACCGGGCCTCGACGCCGTAGCGGTCACGGTAACTGGCTCGGGCACCACGATTCTGCTCGGGGGTACTGTGGCGACCGAAGAAGAGATCGCCCGCGCCGAAGAGGCGGCCCGATCTGTTGAAGGGGTCGCCGACGTCGTCAATCGCATCGAACTCGCGAAAGTCGGGACCGGGTGAATTGCATCCCATTCCAGAGCGAGTTGGGTCCTTTGCCTCTCCCGGTCTGCCATGGTCGAACCACCGGTGATGCACTCGCCTCCTCCGCTCCATCGTCATCCTCGGGCTTTGACCCGAGAATGAAGGGGCGTCGAAATAGTGCGTTTTCCCGATTCGGAGAAAAGCGGAATGATCTATATGGACCTGAGCGTCCAGCCGACGATATCCGCTGCCACCTGGGCGAAAGCGGCATCAAGCGCGGCGACAAAGGCGGGATTGCCGGCGCCCCGCACCGGCACGACGGCGCGAAACGCCTGCTGCTTCCGCACGGTACCGTTCCGGTCATCCAGTATTTTGGCAAATATCTCGACCACCGCCCTTGCTGGCCCATCCGTGGATATCTCGAAGGCCCTGAGCTCGGTTATCAATTGGTAATCGATCGCTAGCCCTTGCCCAGGCTTGCCAACACGAATCCTGCCGGTGTTATCGAAAGTCTGGACGAGCCTGTCCTGCACCATGCGCGGCAGACTGTCTCCCCACTGGGCTTTGGCGAGGTATTGCAACTCGGAACTTGAAAGGCGGACGAGGATCTGATCGCTGCCCAAAGTCTTCAGAGCCGTGGGTTCCGGCACGAGAAGCTGGCGGTTTGTCGCCGACGCACGATCTACGGTCGGAACAGACGCCAGGCTAAACGTATCGTTCACCGCCTTGCCCGACCCGCAGCCCGCCAGCACCATGCCCAATGTAAGAACCACCGCAGACCGGACCGCTCCCGCGCGACGAAAAACTACCAGATCCGGAAAACCCATACCCCGACTATCCCCTTTCAACGTGGCTCATTCCGTTCCCCACCCGAACGCAACCAGCCCGCGACCTTCGACCGACGAATCACCGACGCGTGCGGCCATCATATTGCTTAACCGTTTCGCCGCCGAACAAAAGCCGTTGCGGATTTTTATCGAATTCGGAAATCGTATTTTGCAGACCTTGCACCGTGCGGCGTGTATCGCCGATCAGGGCCTCCACATCTCGAAGTCCGGAATTGGAGAATCGCTTGAGATTTTCGGCGATCGGACCGAGCTGTGCGTTCAGGTTTTCCGCCACCCGCCGGAACGACTCGAGCGTTTCGCGTGCCTGCGCCGAAAGCGACGGAGCGTCAGCGTCTCCGAGAAATCCGTCGATCTTCACGAGTATGCTGTCCACTCGGCCCGAAGCTGCATTCAGCTTGTTCGACATTTGCGTGAAATCGGTGATCGTCTGATCGATATCCCCCTGCCGGGCGGAAATCTTTTCAGCAAAATCCGAGACTTGCGCGGCGACCTTGCGGGCGTCCGCGCTCGCAGCCGTGATGTCGTTGACGACCAAGCCGACCTTCTGCGAATCCACCGCGGCAACCAGTGCATCGACGCGTTCCAACGTCTGCTGGGCATTCTTGCCGAACTGATTGTAGGTTTCCAACGTACGCTGGAAGCTGGCAACCGTTTCGGTCACCTCGCCGGAAGCATTCTTTAGATTGTTACTCACCTGCTCGGCATTGCCGACGATGTTCTCGATCTTCTTCGGGTCTACCGCTTTGATCAGCCTGTCGGCACCGGCAAGCGTATCGTCGAGTTTCTTGGATGCTGCGTTGACGGAGCCAGACAGTTGTTCGACGCTCTCCAGGAACTGGTCGATGGCATCGGAATTGTCCGCAAGCGCCTTGGAGAATCGTTCGGCATTGCCGATGGTTGAGGTCAGCGGCCCACGGACGTCGGTGACGAAGCTTTGAATATCCGTGATCGCCGAATTCGCCCGGTCGAGGATCTGGTCCGCAGTCGCCAGCAGGCTGGTGACGCTCGACTGATCGGCAAGTATATGCGCCTGGGTGCCTCTTTCCAAAGCGGTCTTCAGAATATTCTCGTCCCCTTTGCGCCCACCGCTGAGCTCGATATAGGCCGCTCCCGTAAGGCCCTGAACTTCGAGAGTGGCGGTCGTAGATTTCATCACAGGCGCATCGGCTGAGACTTCGGTTATTGCGATCGAATAGCGCGGATCGTTGGCATCGATCGCGAGATTACGGACGCTGCCGACATTGATGCCATTGAAGCGAACCGGCGAGCCTACCGACAGGCCATTTGCCGATCCGGGAATATTGACGACGAGCTGGACCATTTGGCCGGTGCGGCCATATTGCGACATCCAGTAGACGAAACCGAAGGCGGCCGCGATGACCAGGACGGTGAAGAAGCCGACAATGGCATAATTCGCTTTAGTTTCCATCGGCATTACCTACCTTTGCGGCCTGTGCCGCCTGTTCATGTGCTTCTGCGAGCCGGTTACCGCAGCGGCCCGCTTGCGTATTCTCGTGTCGATCATGCCTCGCGAACGATCGACCGTGCGCGTTTGCCTCGGAAATACGACTTCACCCAAGGGTCGTCGCAGGCGAGCATGTCCTCGATAGTGCCTTCGACGAGTACACGCTTCTTGCCGAGCACCGCGATCCGGTCGCATACCGAAAACAAGCTGTCCAGATCGTGCGTCACCATATACACGGTCAATCCAAGCGTGTCCCGCAGCTTGGCAATCAACTCGTCGAACTCAGCGGCACCGATCGGATCGAGGCCGGATGTCGGCTCATCGAGGAAAACGAGATCGGGATCGAGCGCAAGTGCACGGGCCAGGGCCGCGCGCTTGATCATGCCGCCCGAAAGCTCGGAAGGATACTTCTCCGCTGCCTCCGGTGCCAAGCCCACCAGTTCAATCTTAAGTCGCGCCAGTTCGTCCATGAGGTCTTGGGGTAGATCCAGATATTCGCGCATCGGCACCTGGATGTTCTCCCGTACGGTCAGGGCGGAGAAAAGCGCGCCGTGCTGGAACAACACGCCGAGGCGCATGTCGAGCGCGACGCGCTCGGCCTCCCCCATCTTGTCGTAGTCGGCGCCTAGAATCTCTATCGTGCCGGAACGCTTCGTCAGTAACCTCAGGACCGTGCGCATCAGAACCGATTTGCCGGTGCCCGAGGCGCCGACGAAGCCCAGAATTTCGCCGCGCAACACTTCGAGATTGAGATTGTCTAGCACGATATTCTCGCCGAATCCGACCGTAAGGTCGCGAACGGAAAGGACCGCCTGCCCCTTCCCCCCCGCATCCGCTTGCTTGCCGATGACTGCCTGAACCATGTTCGCCACCTCAGAAATCGATTGCCGCGTAGAATATGGCGAACAGTCCGTCGATCAGGATCACGACGAATATCGACTTGACGACGGACGAGGTCACCCGCCGCCCAAGCGACTCGGCACTGCCGCCGACCTTCAATCCTTCGACCGCGGCAACGACGCCGATGATGAGCGCCATGAAGGGTGCCTTGATCATGCCGGCCGCGACGGAAGAGAAATCGACCGCCTCCTGCAAACGCGCCAGGAAAGTCGGAATCGTGATGCCGGAATAGGCCCAGGCCACCATGGCGGCGCCGGCAAGGGCGGCGAAGTTCGCGATGATCGTCAGGAGCGGCAGGACGATCGTCAGGGCCACGAGGCGCGGAAAGACGAGAACGCCGATCGGGCTCAAGCCCATGACTTTGAGCGCGTCGACCTCTTCGCGCATCTTCATCGAGCCTATCTCGGCGGTAATCGCACTTCCCGATCGCCCGGCGATCATGATCGCTGTAAGCAACACGCCGATCTCGCGCAGTTGCAGGATGCCGACGAGGTCGACGACGAAGATTTCGGCGCCGAAGGAGCGGAGCTGGAATGCGCCCTGCTGCGCGATGATGGCACCGATCAGGAAGGACATCAGGGTGATGATCGGCGTCGCCATCACGCCCATCCGGTCGATCTGATGGACGATCGCAGCGGGTGAAACGCCCGCATGGCGCCCAAGCTTCATCTGAGCGCCGCGAACCGCTGATCCCAGAATGTACATGGCCGCGACGGTGTCGGTCCATATGGAAACCGTCAGCTCACCTACAGGCGCAAACAGCCGCTGGAAGAGTGGTGCTCGTGCCGTCTCCCCTTCCGGGCTGCGCAATTGCTTCGGCAGTGCGAGGATCAGTTCGGCATACCGGTCGCTGCCTGCGAAACGAACCTCGTCGGCGGTCCCGTTCATGAATCGACGAATGATCCACGCACCAGCCGTATCCATTGCCGTGATGCCGGAGAAATCGAACTCGCTCTGCCCGCCGGCCGGTTTTCCAAGCCGCTTCAGCTTGGCACTCATCGCCTCGGCCGTCTCATGCCTCCAGTCGCCGCTGAACACATAACGCCGACCGTTTCCGGCGGCGCCCTCATCGACGACGACGTCGGCAGCGGTCTCTGTTTGGGCAGGCGTCACGTGATATCGGTCTTTCAGTTGGTTCTCTGCATACTCTCTTAAACGAGATTCCGCTCGATGACAAAATCATGCGGGAATTCAAAGTCGTACAGTGCCCTTGGTGCGACAGAAATGACACAATGGACCCCATGTTGCGCGAATCTCCGCTGCGCGGCCCAAGCGGACGGAATCAAAGGGTTTTCACCATGCCGATCTCTCTTAAAGCCACCGTTGAACATTTCCCCATTGCCGGTGCTTTCACCATTTCCCGCGGCTCGAAAACGACCGCAAGCGTCGTCACATGCCGTATCACCGAGGGCACGGTATCGGGTTGGGCCGAATGCGTCCCCTATGCCCGCTATGGCGAATCGGTCGAATCGGTGCTGAGCGCCATCGAGTCGGTACGGCCCCTCATCGAAGAGGGCATGGCCCGTGAGGATCTGCAGGAGGCGATGAAGCCTGGCGCCGCTCGAAATGCGGTCGATTGCGCCCTGTGGGATATCGAGGCAAAGCGCCGTGGAAGAACGGCAGCTTCGCTCGCCGGCATCGCGGACCCGATGCCATTGACGACCGCCTTCACTCTATCGCTCGCCGAACCGGAGGCGATGGGCGCTCAGGCCGCGAAACATGCCAAGCGGGCGCTTCTTAAGGTGAAAGTCGGAACGGCAGACGACACTGCCCGCATTCGCGCCGTCCGAAAGAGCGCGCCGGACAGCCGCATCATTCTCGATGCCAATGAAGGCTGGACAGCCGACAATATCGCCGCTCATTTCTCCGCCTGTGCCGAGAACGGCATCGCACTGATCGAACAGCCGCTGCCGGCCGGACAGGACGACATACTCGCTGGCCTGCCGCGTCCAGTGCCGGTCTGCGCCGACGAGAGCGTCCATGCCACACAGGACATCAAAAGCCTTGCCGACCGCTATGACGCGGTCAACATCAAGCTCGACAAGACTGGCGGGCTTACCGAGGCACTGCGCATGCGCGCTGCCGCCGAGGCGCTCGGCCTCAAGATCATGATCGGCTGCATGGTCGGCAGTTCGCTCGCCATGGCGCCTGCGGTCCTCCTCGCCCAGGGTGCGGATTTCGTTGATCTGGACGGACCGCTCCTGCTTTCCAAGGACCGGTCCCCCGGCCTGCGCTACGAGGCCTCGCTCGTTTTTCCGGCGGAAGCCAGCCTCTGGGGTTGAAGAAACCAGCCCAGAAAAGTGAAGAGGCACCCCGACAGCGCAACCACCGACATGGAGTAGAAGCCGTCGACACCGAACCAGGCGTAGAAATAGCCGGACAGAAAGGTGAAGATAGCCGTGAAGACGCCGGTGTAGAAAAAATACAGCCCCTGCGCCGATGCCTCCTGCTCCTCCGCGACGCGCTCGACCAGCTTGTGCTGCATGCCCGTATGCATGATCGCGTAAGTGAAGGCGTGGAAGCATTGCAGAACGAAATAGCCCGAAAAACCGAGATCCATCGGGAAGATCAGCCAGCGTATGACAGCAAGCAGGCAGCCGGAGAAGATCATCGTCCAGACGCTGAACCGGCGGACGATCGCCTTGGCGAAGAAGAACATCAGAACTTCCGCCGCGACGCCGGCACTCCAGAGAACGCCGATCTGCGTGCCGCTGTAGCCGATATGTTGCCAGTAAATGGCAGAGAAGGCGAAGAGCATCGCGTGGCTGCTATTGATCAGCGTCACGCCGACCAGGAGCAGTTGCAGATCCGTCTGGCGCAGCGATTGTGGCGGAGGCTCCGTGATTGCGGTAATCGGCGACGGCCTGCGCGGCCGCCCGACACGCGGCGCCGCTACGGCCAACAGAATGGCCAGCGCGAAACCCGCGGCCATGGCCGGCAGGACCATCTGGCCGCCGACGATCCCGATCAGCCAGCCACCCAGCATCGTCGCCCCGATAAAGGCGACCGATCCCCAGACACGCATCTGCGCGTAGTCGAAGCCCCAGCGCCGAACGCCCGATAAGGCGATGGCCTCGACGATCGGCATGTAAGGGGAATAAACCGCCGATTGCAGCGTGTAGATGACGAGAACTGGCCAGAAACGCTGCGCATGGAAAAGAATAATGGCAGCGGCGAAAGACAGGACCCCGGACCAGATCAGAACGATAGACCGCTCGCCAATACGGTCGGCAAGAACGCCCGCCAAGGGTGCGGTGATCACTCGGACGAACATGGGAACCGCAAGCACTATGCCGATTTCGAAATCGCTGAGCGACAGGCTGCTGAGCCAGACCGGAAAGTACGGCATGGCGAAACCATTGACGATCAACGGCGCCGAGAAGAGCAGCGCAATGCGGAGTGCGAAATGGCGCGGCGGGGGCCCCGCTACGAACGCGGGAGCAGAGGAGGGAATCATGGGGAGACCTGATGGCTGTACGCCACCATTAACATAACTGAGCGTGCGTTCGCCATCGGCTACTTATCACTACAGGCGCTTGTCCACTGGGACGATTGAGGCCCTATGACGTACGACGTTTCGTCTTGGAGAACCGGTTATGCGGCTTGCGGTGCGAGCCGCGTAACGGCCTCGGAGGCTCGCTGGTCCGCGGTAGTGTCTCCACGCGTCTGGTGCCACGTGATAAGCTCCATGGTGCCGTCATGATGCTCGGCGATCGCCGTGCAGCTCTCCACCCAATCCCCGGTGTTGATGTACCTGATGTCGCCGATGTCTTCGATGATTGCATGATGGATGTGGCCGCAGATGACGCCTTGGGCGTCGTGGCGACGGGCCTCCTCAGCCACGACTCTCTGGAACTCTCCGATGAAGTTTACCGCATGTTTGACTTGCAGCTTCGCCCAGGAGGAGAAAGACCAGTAAGGCATGTCGAGACGACGACGTACGGCGGCAAGGCCGATATTGATGGCGATCGCCATGTCATAGGCCCAGTCACCCAGATAGGCGAGGACACGTGCATTGCGCACGACGACATCGAACTCATCGCCGTGCAGCACGAGATAGGTCCGGCCGTCCGCGCCCCGGTGGAGGTAACGCTGCGCCACTTCGATACCGCCGAAATGAATGCCCGGAAAGTCGCGGAGGAACTCGTCATGGTTTCCCGGGATATAGACAATCCGCGTACCCTTCCGTGCCTTACGCAGAAGCTTCTGGACCACGTCGTTGCAGGATTGCGGCCAATACCAGCTGCGCTTCAGGCGCCAGCCGTCGACGATGTCGCCGACGAGGATGATCGTGTCCGCCTCGTGGTGGCGCAGAAAATCGATCAGGAAATCCGTCTTGGCCGCCTTCGAGCCCAGATGAACATCGGAAATGAAGAGCGTCCGCAGTTTCCGAACGGAATTCTGTTGGGGTGCCGATACCGTCGCCATGCCAGCCTCATCCTGGTTTAGCCGTTTCAGAACCGTCAAAATCAGACTCGTGTTTCAGGAAGATGACACAGGGTATCGGCAGCACGCAGCAAGGGCTGGGGAGCAAGCCCGGAAAGAACCGCGTCGAAACTGTACCTGCCGGGCGATTCATGCCAAAAGGCACGACATCGATCAGCATCGGACATGAACGCACTCCCGAACCCGCGCTCTCAAGTCCTACGCAAGAAGTCAAGGAAAACAGAGGCATGAACACGGGCGATAAAGCGAAATCCCAAGCGGTTCCCGCCAGCGGAGATATCGATCAGCAGGCACTCTTCTTTCATCGCTATCCTCGCCCCGGCAAACTCGAGATCCAGCCGACAAAACCGCTCGGGAACCAGCGCGACCTGGCCCTCGCCTATTCTCCCGGTGTCGCCGCACCGTGCCTCGCCATCAGGGACAACCCTGAAACTGCGGCCGATTTTACCGCTCGCGCCAACCTCGTCGCGGTGGTGTCCAACGGCACAGCCGTTCTCGGGCTCGGCAATATCGGCCCTCTCGCCTCCAAGCCCGTCATGGAAGGAAAGGCCGTTCTCTTCAAGAAGTTCGCAGGGATCGACGTCTTCGACATCGAGATCGATGCGCCGACGGTCGAGCGGATGGTCGACGTCATCTCCGCTCTGGAGCCGACTTTCGGCGGCATCAATCTCGAGGACATAAAGGCACCCGAATGCTTCGAGGTGGAGCGACGCCTGCGCGAGAAAATGGAAATACCGGTTTTTCACGATGACCAGCACGGAACCGCGATCATCGTTGCGGCGGCCGTACTGAACGGCCTGGAACTCGCCGGCAAGGACATCGCCAAGGCCAAGATCGTGGCTTCGGGTGCCGGAGCTGCGGCGCTGGCCTGTCTCAACCTGCTCGTCACGCTTGGCGCCAGACGCGAAAACATCTGGGTCCATGATATCGAGGGTCTGGTCTACCAGGGGCGCGAGGTCCTGATGGACGAATGGAAAGCGGTCTACGCGCAGGAAAGCGACCACCGCGTTCTCGCCGACAGCATCGCTGGCGCCGACGTGTTTCTGGGCCTGTCGGCCGCAGGCGTTCTCAAGCCCGAGCTGCTGGTTCAAATGGCTGAGAAGCCGCTGATCATGGCGCTCGCCAATCCGACGCCGGAGATCATGCCCGAGATGGCCCGTGCCGCGCGTCCCGACGCCATGATCTGCACCGGACGATCGGACTTTCCCAACCAGGTCAACAATGTCCTCTGTTTCCCGCATATCTTTCGCGGCGCTCTCGATTGCGGCGCACGTACCATCAACGAAGAGATGAAGATGGCGGCCGTGCGCGCGATCGCCGGTCTTGCCCGCGAAGAACCGTCGGACGTCGCCGCCCGCGCCTATTCCGGCGAAACGCCGGTTTTCGGCCCCGATTACCTGATCCCCTCGCCCTTCGATCAGCGGCTGATCCTGCGCATTGCGCCGGCCGTCGCGAGGGCTGCGGCCGAAAGCGGCGTCGCCACGCGCCCGATCCAGGATTTCGACGCCTATCTCGACAATCTCAACCGGTTCGTCTTCCGCTCCGGCTTCATCATGAAGCCCGTCTTCGCCGCAGCGAAGAATGCGTCGAAGAACCGCGTCATCTTCGCCGAGGGCGAAGACGAGCGGGTCTTGCGCGCCGCCCAGGTGCTGCTGGAAGAAGGTACGGCCAAGCCTATCCTGATCGGCCGCCCGCAAATCATCGAAACCCGACTGCGGCGCTATGGCCTCCGTATCCGCCCCGATATCGACTTCGAGGTGGTCAATCCTGAAGGCGACCCACGCTATCGCGACTATGTCGATGATTATTTCGCCCTCGTTGGTCGGCTCGGCGTCATTCCCGAGGCGGCTCGCACGATCGTACGCACGAACACGACCGTGATCGGGGCGCTTGCAGTCAAACGCGGCGAGGCCGACGCGCTGATCTGCGGCGTCGAAGGCCGCTACAGCAGGCATCTGCGCGATGTGTCGCAGATCATCGGCAAGCGTTCGGGCGTGCTCGATTTCTCGGCGCTCAGCCTTCTGATCTCGCAGCGTGGCGCGACCTTCTTCACGGATACCTATGTGAGCTTCAGTCCGAGTGCGGAGGAGATCGCTCAGACCACGGTGATGGCGGCAAACGAGATCCGCCGCTTCGGAATCACGCCGCGCGCCGCTCTCGTCTCCCATTCGAATTTCGGCTCACGCGATTCCGAGAGTGCCTTCAAAATGCGCGCTGCTTTGCAGATCGTGCGCGAGCTCGCGCCTGATCTCGAGGTGGACGGGGAAATGCATGGCGATTCCGCCATTTCCGAGGGCCTGCGCCAACGCGTGATGCCTGACAGTACACTGAACGGCGAGGCCAATCTGCTCGTTTTCCCCAATCTCGACGCCGCCAACATAACGCTTGGTGTCGTCAAGACCATGACGGACAGTCTGCATGTCGGCCCGATCCTTCTCGGCTCCGCACTTCCCGCGCATATTCTGTCGCCATCAGTCACGTCCCGCGGCGTCGTCAACATGGCAGCTCTGGCGGTCGTCGAATCAAGCTATCCCGTCTGAGGGATGGCACTTCCTCCTCGACCATGAGCCGCGGAGAATCGCTGTTTTCCACCGTAGAGATGCATTCGCATCGGCAAAAATCATCGATACTGCAATCTGCAATTGTAAATAAGCAAATAACACACCGAATACGAAATATAGCACTAGACAAAACCGGCCGCCTTAAACCATGTTTATTATAGGGGCAAGTTTCGGTGTTACGGCATGACTAATCAACAAGCTGTCCTCAATTTGCTGGATATTGTGGAGTATGGAGGTTGCGCAGACCCCGAGCGCTTCTTCGCCCTGATGCGACGAACCTTCAACATCGCGCACCTCTTATACCTGGAAGCGGAGTCTCTTCCGGATGGTCTGAGAATCTGCCGTCTGCATCACACGTTTGGCGCCTATGCCGCCGAAGTCTACGCCGTACGAGGCCTCCACAGGATCGATCCGATCCTCAAGCTTGCGCTTGGCGGTGTCAGACCGGTCGAATGGGCGACGGCACGGCGACGCTTTCCGGAGTGCGAGCCACTTTTCGTGGCGGCCGAGGAAATAGGACTTTCCACTGAGGGTGTCGCCTTGCCGCTGCCTTCGCCCGCCGGCCGCATGGCCCTCCTCGCGATCAGCGCCAACATGTCGCCGGTCGAGTGGTCCGCCTACCGCCGTTGCCATCTGCGGGATTTCCAACTGGCTGCGAACCTGTTCCATGCATCTATGCTCGAACATTCGGCAATGGCTGGGGCGATGGAAGACGAGCGCGATCTCCGCCTGACCGGGCGGGAGACCGAGGTCCTGACCTGGTCGGCGGCTGGCAAGAGCTATTGGGAGATTGCGACTATACTCGGCATATCCGAGCGAACCGTGCGCTTCTTCATGACCAATGCCCGCCGCAAACTGAATGTGGTGTCCAATACTCAAGCTGTAGCCCATGCTGTTCGACACGCGCTGATTCCCACCGTCTGAGGGGTTGCCGGTCCGGCACAAGCCCGGCACCAGCAGATTCCCCAAAAATCTATTGGGAAAAAATGTAGAAATAAACTGTCACTATAGACAGTTACATGTGTCGTGAGAGCCTGACAGCATCGCTGCATCGCGTAATAACGCATGGAGCGAAAAATGATCAGGATAGTAAACGGAAACGGTCGCAGCCAACATCCCCAGGCCATCGACGAGATGTTCCGGCTGCGTAAGCGCGTGTTCCACGACTTCTTGAAATGGGACGTAAAAACCGAAGGGGATTGGGAAATCGATCACTACGACAAAGCCAATCCGCTCTATGTGATGTCGTACTCGCCGGAAACCGGCAAGATCCGGGGCTCCCTCAGGCTCCTTCCGACACTCGGACCGAATATGCTGGATGACACCTTCCCTATCCTTCTCGGGGACAATCCGGAAATCCGTAGTGCGTCGGTGTGGGAGTCGAGCCGCTTCTGCATCGACCCTGAAATCTCCCAGGACCGGGCATCGAATCAGGTCACGGTGGCCGCCGCCGAGTTGATGTGCGGCGTCGGCGAAATGGGCCTTGCCTCGGGCATCAGCCATATCGTCACCGTCACCGACGTGTTCCTCGAGCGGATGTTCCGCCGCATGGGCTGCCCCGGAGAACGCATCGCCGACCCGCACAGGATCGGCTCCGTCTACGCGGTTGCCATTGCCTGGGAGGTCAGCAGGACCCTGCTCGATACGATGAAGGCGGTAGCGGCCATCGAGGGCACCGTCCTCGAGCAACCGATGTCGCTCGAAACGGCGCGTGCCGCTTAGCGAATTTCCGGGCCGTGCAGTTCGCACGGCCAACAGCTTCATTCAGGGGTCTTGCGCATAGATCGGGTGAGGAATGTTGTGTAACGCAAACGTCCTCTCCCGTTGCACCATCTCGTTAACATCCTATGATGGAGGGGACAGGCGGACATATCGGCAACGCTCCGCCGCAATGCAGGAAGAATTACGTGTCCTCGTCCCTCCAGGTGGCGTTCAATGCCCGGCCAATCGCGGCGGTTCTCGTAACTCTGGCGCTGGCGACAGCCAGCCCGGCCTCCGCATCCGGCGTCTGCGAGCGCCTGGGCGCCCGTCTCGCCGGCCTTCAGACTGAATTCACGACGACCGCCAGCCTGCGCGATTTTACCGGCGCGGTCTCCCGCCAGAATATCGAATTGCGCCGCGCCAAGAACGAACGCCGCCGAATGGACTGCAGCAGCGACAGCGTCATCGTCATCGGCGGCAATGACGAGGCCGCTTGCGGCGACCTCGAAACCACGATCGCGCGGATGGAGGAAAATCTGCGGAACCTCAAGGCGCAGCGGAGGCATCTGATCGGCGGAGGAGGCGACGAAATCCGCCGGCGCATTCTCGCCGCCATGGAACTCAACGGCTGCTCCGGAATGCCGTCCGACGGTTGGAACGGGCAATACGGCGATAGCGGTTTTGCCAACGCGTCCGCGTCGGAGGAGACCGAGGTTCGCCGGAACATTCTCCGGGACCTGCCGCCGGACAGCGATGCCTATCCGCTTCTGCTCGACGGCCCCGGCGAAGACGTTCCGCTCATCGAACACGATTTCGCCGGGAGCCTGAGGACCATGTGCGTAAGAACGTGCGATGGCGCCTTCTTTCCCATCTCCTCGCATGCCACACCGGCAAATTTCGGCCGCGACGCCGATCTATGCCGCGCGCGCTGCCCCGGCGCGGAGACGGAGCTTTACTACCATGTCCTCGAGACGGAAGAAGCCGATCGGATGGTTTCTGCATCGACCGGCCGGCCCTATACGGAGCTTCCAACCGCCTTCGCCTACCGCGCACGTGGCGCCGGTTCACCCGGCATCTGTGGCTGTCAGGTGCCGGACCCCACAGCAACTGCCGTTGATCAAAAGTCCGGCTCCGCCGGCCGGCTCACCGTTGTCAGCCCCTCCGTCGTAACGATCGGCCCCAAAAAGGAAGCGCCGGCAAAGCCGATCGAAGAGAGACCCTACGACCCGGCAAAAAGCAAGGTGCGCGTCGTGGGGCCAACCTTCCTCCCGCAACAGGAGAGTGCGATCGATCTCGAGCATCCGCTTGGGCCGACCTATCAGCCGCTGCAGGAAAATTGAAAGGGAATGCTCTAGAGCAATACCGGGAAAAGTGCGCAGCGGATTTCCGTCCGGAATCGCGTACACGCGAAAGGTCAGAGCAATTTCGCAATTCGGAAAAAAGCTCCCACCGAATCAAAAAGTACTGCTGGCGACACCCCAACCCTCCTCGAAGACAAGATCCTTGAGTGGCAGGCGCTCCCGCCACCCCTTGGCGGCAAGTTCCGGCTCGCGGTAGAGCTTGTCCACAAAGCCCAGGCAGAGCCAGGCGACAATTTGGATATGCTCCGGTATTCCGAGGATCGCCTTGATCTCGCTCTCATGAAAGATGCTGACCCACCCGACCCCCACTCCCTCGGCCCGTGCGGCAAGCCAGAGGTTCTGGACAGCGCAAACCGTCGAGTAGACGTCCATCTGCGGGTTATGGGTGCGGCCCAGGACGACAGCTCCGCCGCGCGTCCGGTCGCAGGTTACGCAAATGCTGAGCGGTGCCTTTCGAATGCCTTCCAGTTTCAGCGAACGATACTTCGCCTGCCTTTCGCCGGAAAACATCTGCGCGGCCTCTTCGTTGGCACGCTGGAAGGCATGCCAGATTTTATCCCGCGCCTCGTCGCGTCGCACGAGCACGAAGTTCCAGGGTTGCATAAATCCGACAGAGGGCGCCTGATGCGCCGCAGCGAGCAGCCGCGCAATCAGTTCTTCCGGCAATGGCGCGGGCAGGAATTCATCACGAACGTCCCGGCGGGTTTCAATGGCGCGATAGACGGCGGCGCGTTCATCCGGCGAAAAAGCTTGGGCTGCCGCAAGGCAGCTGTTCTGGTCAGGCAGCATCGTTCGATCCCCAACAATGCGAAAACCTCCCGCCGTCCGCGCGGGGCCGGTCTATCTCGCCAGGCCGGTCTTCTGACTTCGGATCATCCGCTCCCGCCGCCTTCCCAAATCACTTTAAAATTCAGTGGCAAAGCTCTGAAAAGATTCAGAGCCTGTTTTTGGCGAGAACGTCCCCTTCACAGCGTTGGGCACGTGCCGGAACTGCACCGGCTTCCCGATTCTCCCACATAAAAGCGGGCACCTGACGGCTGTCATATGGCCACAGGTACCAGCGAAACGCAAGGCGGCGGGCAAGGCCTCAGAGCGGCGCTTGCGGATGAGGCGAGGCGTCATAGGCGCCCCAGATCGACTGATCGAAGCAGATGACGGAACCCGTCATGAGTCCGGATTCCGCCGATGAAAGATAGGCGCTTGCGCGTGCGACTTCGGCGGGATCGACGAGGCGACCAAAGGGTTGGCTCGACGCCGCTGCCTCCAGCCAATTCGCCGGCGCACCGTGATATTCGCGCTGGATCCGATCCTCGCCTTCGGATGCCATCCAGCCTATGTTCAGACCGTTGACGCGGATCCGGTTGCGCAGGACCGCGTAGGCCGTGTTTTTGGTCAGGGTTTCCAGCGCACCCTTGGATGCACAATAGGCGGCTATGAAAGGTTGGCCCGCCTTCGCCGACATCGAACCGATGTTGACGATCGTGCCCTCGGTTTTCTCGCGCCGCATTACTTTAACCGCCTCCTGCATGAGGAAGAACGGCGCCCGCACATTGACCGCGAACATCCGGTCGAACAGCTCCGGGCTGGTGTCGAGGATCGTACCCCGATCCGTGATTGCTGCGGCGTTGACCAGCGCATCGACACGGCCGAAGCTGCGATCGCAGGCCGCAACGACGGCACGGGCATCGTCCACTCGCTCGAGATCCGCCGGTACGTAAATGACCTTCGCACCCGTCGAAGCCGCGATCTCGGCAGCTTTCGCCTCGCCCTTCGCCGCGTTACGTCCGCAAATGACGACCCCTTCGGCGCCACGCTCTGCTAAGAGTGCGGCAATCGTGGCACCGAGCCCTTGCGTTCCGCCGGTCACAATTGCGATTTTCCCGTCCAGACGGGCGTGGTCCGTGCTCATGGTAAATCCCTCCTCCCTCTTCAATTCCGGCTTCCGAACGGGCGGCGACACGCCCTTCCCGTAGCTTTGCGTCGTCGCCAACCGTTAGGCAAGAGCGTCCGCTGGACGTTCAGCTTCTGGAAGGCAAACAAGGCTGGTTGCGTCACCGTCGTGCAGCCGCCGTGCTGGCCAGCAAATCCAGGATTTCCTTGTCTCCCGATTCGCGGGCCAGGTCCCGGATTGATGGGCCGCCGGGATCGCGCCGCGCGAGATTTGCCCCTCGCCCCATCAGCAGCTTGACCACATTCTTGCGGCTGCCTGCGACCGCGAAGGCAAGCGGTGTCATCCAGTCGCGCCGCGGGTCAGGGCTGCCGCCACCGCGAAACTCGCCGAACGTCATCTCCAGCTGTTCCGGCTGCGCATCGAGCATTGCCCCCACCCGCTCGGCATTGCCGAAAGCCGCAGCAGCGAAGACATCAAGCGGCTGGGTTATGAGATAGCGCACCATCTCCTCCTTGCCGTTATACTCAGCCCACCCGATAGGCGGCGCCTGATGATACGGGTCACGGAGCGTCGGGTCGGCACCGTTTTCGATCAGGCGCTTCGCCATCGCGAGGTCTCCGTGCAGTGCCGCTTCATGAAGAGGCGTGCGGGACGTCATCCGGTTGACGTTGAATCCAAGCGCCAGCATCAGCGAAACCTGGCCATGCCGACCGTCACCCGCCGCCTCATGCAGCAGTGAGGGATGTGCCTCTTCCACGTGCACTACAAGATCCGGTCTCGCGCACACCAACTCCATGGCCTCATCGTGCCGCTCAGCGCCAATCGCCCGAATCAGCCGATCGATGTAAGACAGCTCCACGCGCCGTGCACCGCGCGACGCAAGGAAGTCGGCGAGAGCATCATCGCCGCCGAGCTTCGCCCATTCATAGGGGCTTCGGCCCCGAACGATCCGGTTCCCATCGGCTCCGTGTTCCACCAGAAGTCGGACACGCTCCGGCATTCTCTTCTCCAGCGCCCAGGCCAGCTGATAGTCAAAGACCCTTTCGCTATTGGCGACGAGGCGACCATCCTCGCGCAGGAGCCAGTTGTTTCGATCACTCGGCTTCAAGCCGTACTCGAGCAGCAGCGAGAGGCAGGTGTTGTCCGGTTCGAACATGCAGTTGTAAAGCGCCTGGCTGTCGTTCGGTTCGGCGCCCGCATCCAGAAGCAGCCGGGCGAAGGCACGGCGGTCGGGATGCTCCGGCTGCCGTTCCTTTCCCGCCTCGCCCTGTCCAAACACCCCTGTCAGCGCAGTGAAGCGGTACTGCCCATCATCGAGCCAGAAAGCGTTCGGATCTGCGCCGCGCCCGATCAGAAGGCGCGCTGCTTCGAACGACGATCTGCCGGGTATTCGGGCATAGGCTGCATAGAGCAATGGCTCCCAATCGTAGGGCCCGCCTTTGTATCCGATCAGCTGCGGTTCGCTGTCGAGCCAACGGCCGACAGCGGCGGCATCGCCGAGAGCCGCAGCGACATGAATGCTCTCATCGGCGATTTCCGGATGCGCATGCAATAGTTCCAGAGCTTCGCCGAAGCGCTCGGGATCGGCCGGAACTTCGCCGAAGTAGGACAGTGTAGCGAGCGAAAGAAACCTTTTGGCCAACCGTTCAGCCGAGTGTTCGCCCCCGCGGGTCCCCGTCAGGTGTGCCCTCAGCTTAGTCCAACCGGAGAAACCGAATTCACGCGCCAGCACAAGCTGAACCTCCTGCAACCCTATGGCATGCGGATCTGCGAAATAGGGTTTGACGCGTTGAAAAGTGGCGCCGTCTCCCGCCTTGAACGCTTTGAGAAGGGCCTTTGCCTGCTTGCGGATCGATTCGAGACTGGCGTTGGCTGGAAGATCACGCGTGATCATGAAAACCTCCTTTCATTCACGTCCGGTATCCGCGCCCACAGACAGAAAGAAGGTGAGAAAATTATCGAGGTAGACAGGTGGGCCTTGCCCTTCCCGCGGATCGGATGCGCCCTGCGAACGTCGAATCCGCTAGCATGGCTCCGCAGCCTTGTCCAGCTGTGCTATCGCTCCGGTTGATAACGCACGAAGGCGAAGGCCTCGCCGGAGGGAGACCAGTTCGGTACGTTCATCGTCCCCTGCCCGCCGAAGAGCTCGAGCAGGATGCGCGCATTGCCGCCGTCCGGATCCATCAGGCGGAGACGCACGTCCAGGTCGCGCGGATGATCGAAGACATCGCCGTCATAAGAGAGCACGAGCAGGTGCCTGCCGTCCGGGGACGGATGCGGAAACCAGTCGCCATAGGGGTTATTGGTGACCCGCTCGACATCGCTGCCATCCGGCCTCACCCGCCAGATCTGCATGCGGCCGCTGCGGCTCGAGTTGAAGTAGATCCATTCTCCGTCCGGAGACCAGTCCGGCCCATCATTGCGGCCCTCGCCCTGCGTGAGCCGTCGCTCATCACCGCCCTCGACCGAGACCGTGTAAATGTCAAAAACCTGGTCCCGGATGCCGCAATAGGTCAGTGTCCGGCCGTCGGGCGACCAGCCGTGCCAGTAGGATGGAAGATTGCTTGTGACGAGCCTTGGTGCGCCGCCGCCAAGGGGGAGCAGGTAAATCGCCGACTTGCCGAATTCCGTCTTGTCGCTGATTGCAAGCGTGCTTCCGTCGGGCGAGATGCCGTGATCATTGTTGCATTCTCGGGCAAAACCCGTGTCAATCGCCACCGGCTCGGAGCCATCGAAGCGCAACCGATAGAGCCTGCCATCTCCGTTGATGATGAGGAACTTGCCGTCCGGCGACCAGTTCGGTGCCTCGACCAGCCGTTCCGTCTGCCAAACGACACGCGCCTCGCCCGTCGCCACGTCGAAGACCTCCACCGAGCTGCGCATGATTATCCCCTGTCGCGGAACCGGTTGGTAATGGGATAGCGCCGATCGCGGCCGAAGTTCTTCCTGGTGATCTTCACACCTGGGGCCGATTGCCGACGCTTGTATTCCGCAATGTAGAGCAGATGCTCGATCCTGTGGACCGTCGCCTCCTCATGTCCCCGTGCGACGACATCCTCCGTGCTCATCTCCTTCTCGACCAGGCATTCGAGAATGTCGTCGAGCACCGGATAAGGCGGCAGCGAGTCCTGGTCCGTCTGGTCGGGGCGGAGTTCGGCTGACGGCGCCTTGTCGATGATGTTCTGCGGGATGACTTCACCCGAAGGCCCCAGCGCTCCCGGCGGCACCGTGCCATTGCGCCAGCGTGCCAGCGCATAAACCTGCATCTTGTACAGATCCTTGATCGGGTTGAAACCGCCGTTCATGTCCCCGTAAAGCGTGGCGTAGCCGACCGACATCTCGGATTTGTTACCCGTCGTCACCACCATGGAGCCGAACTTGTTGGATATCGCCATCAGGATCGTCCCGCGCGTGCGGCTCTGAAGGTTCTCCTCGGTAATGCCCGCTTCGGTACCCTCGAACATATCGGAGAGCGCGCTGAGAAAGCCCTCGACGGGCTCCTCGATAGCAACGATGTCGTAGCGGCAGCCGAGGGCCCTGGCGCATGCCTCGGCATCCTGCAACGACTCGCGCGAGGTGTAGCGGTATGGCAGCATGACAGTGCGGACCCGCTCCTCGCCCAACGCATCCACCGCAAGTGCAGTGCAGATTGCCGAATCGATCCCGCCGGAAAGGCCAAGCACAACATTACGAAAACCGTTCTTGTTGACGTAATCCCGGAAGCCCAGCATGCAGGCGCGATAATCCGCTTCCTCTCCTTCCGGTACGCGTGACTTCAATCCGTTGCCGGAGACCCAGCCATCCGCACCCCTTCTCCATTCGGATACGGCGACGGCCTCCTCGAACTGGCTCATCTGGAAGGCCAGTGACTTGTCCGCGTTGAAGGCAAAGCTCGCGCCGTCGAAAACCAGTTCGTCCTGACCGCCGAGCTGGTTGGCATAGATCATCGGCAGCCCGGTTTCGATCACTTGCCTCAGGACCACCTGATGACGCACGTCCAGCTTGCCGCGATAATAGGGCGAGCCGTTCGGTGAAAGAAGAATCTCTGCGCCACTCTCCGCAAGGGTCTCGCAAACGCCGAGATCGCCCCATATGTCCTCGCATACGGGTATACCGATGCGCACGCCGCGGAAGTTCACCGGCCCGGGCATTTCGCCCGCATCGAAGACGCGTTTCTCGTCAAACTCGCCGTAGTTCGGCAAGTCCACCTTGTCGCGGACGGCGATGATCTTGCCGCCATCGAGCACCGCCACGGAATTGTGCCGGAGGGCGGCCGCCTGTCTCGGGAAGCCGATAACGATGCCCGGCCCACCATCTGCCGTCTCTGCGGCGAGCTTCTCTACGGCCTGTTCGCAAGCGCTCAGGAAGGCGGGCTTCAGAACAAGGTCTTCGGGCGGGTAGCCGGACAGGAAGAGCTCGGTAAAGAGCAGCAGGTCGGCGCCCTCGCGCGCCGCCGCCGCCCGCGCCTCGCGCGCCTTTGTCATATTGCCGGCAATGTCTCCGACTGTTGGATTGAGCTGTGCTACGGCGATCCGTAGCGTTGAGGGAGCGGCTTTCTGTGCAGTCATGAATGGGCCCGTCGTCTCTCGTCAGCGAATGCATGTGTCGTTCGCGTTGTTCTTACCGCATCCCGCGGCAAAAAACCCAGACTCAATCCATTTCAGAAGGAAAAATCCGAAAAGATCCGCGATTTCGGACCCTTACGGAAATCTTTCACGGCTCCGGGAACCCGGCGACGACGGCGCCGTTTCCGCCATTCATCCTCTGTTCAAGATGACACCCGTATGACGGTAGAGTGAAATATTTATGAAATTGGAGACGCCGTTGGCCCGTATCGATTCCGCCGTGAGCAGCTCTGACGTCTACGCCAATGGGCAAGTCTCTTCCGCAAGATACGCCAGAACCCTGTCGAGCGCCCGCAGCGCCCTATTCACGCTTCTGCTCGCGATCTCGGTCGTCTTCACCATCGAACTTATCGTGCGCTGGTCGTGGCCCGACACCGTCGCCTATTTTACCGATCCCATGCGGCCGGCCTGGACCACGGTTGCCGTCTTCTTCCTCGCAATGCTCGGCGTCGATGCCCTGTTCGGCCGGGAACACAAGGCAGCACTGCTCGTTGCGCCGCTTGCCGTGGTACCCGCCTTCATCAGTCAGCAGAAGCAGGTCTTCCTGTCCGATCCACTCTACCCGACCGATTTCCTCTTTGGCCGGCAGATCATGGAACTGATGCCGGTTCTCGTAAAGGATAGGCCCTGGACTGCCGTCGGCGTCGTGGCCGGAATCATAATCGCGATCGTCGTTTCCGTCCTCCTTCTGCGATTTGCCTGGCGGAACTTCCCCAAGCTGACCCGCCGTGAACGTATGGCGCGCATCGCATTTGCCTTGCCGTTGCTGGTAGCGTTCTGGAACATCATGGACTACAACCAGTTCTCCTGGATTCGTGACCGGCTGCGGGTCATCCCCATCATGTGGGACCAGACCGAGAACTATCGCCACAACGGCTTTGCCCTGGCTTTCGCCATCAACCTCCCCATGGCCAATGTAAGCGCGCCGGCTGGCTACATGGCGGATGCGATCGAGCGGATTCCGGTCAAGCCGCTTCCCGCCGGTACGAGCCATCGCGGCAAGCCGGACGTGATCGTGCTCATGAGCGAATCCTTCTGGGACCCCACCCGTCTTCCCAAGGTGAAGCTGACACCCGATCCCATGCCGACGATCCGCGAACTGCAGGGCGGCAACGTATTTTCTCCGGAGTTCGGTGGCATGACAGCCAATGTCGAATTCGAGGCGGTGACGGGTTTTTCCAACGCGTTCCTTCCCTATGGCAGCATTCCCTACCAGCAATATATACGAAATCCGATCCCCTCGCTTGCCACCTTCTTCCGCAGTGAAGGTTACGTCTCACGCGCCATTCATCCTTTTCAGGGATGGTTCTGGAACCGCAATGCCGTCTACAAAGCCTTCGGTTTCGATATGTTCAAGTCGGAGGAGAACATGCCGCCGATGGCCAAGCGTGGCATCTTCGCCTCTGACGAGTCGTTGACGAAGGAGATCATCCGCCAGGCAGACGAGCTGGAAGACCCTTTCTTCTTCTTCGCCGTAACCCTGCAGGGCCATGGTCCCTATGAGGCCAACCGATACGCGAAGAACACGATCAAGGTCGAAGGCGAGCTCTCCGACGCCGATCGTCAGGTACTTGCGACCTATGCTCAAGGCGTGAAGGAAGCCGATGACAGCCTCAAGATGCTGATGGACTGGGCGAAAGAACGGGACCGGGAGACGATCATCGTTCTCTTCGGCGATCACCTGCCGCCGCTGAACACCGTCTATTCCAGCACCGGCTACATGAAGGGAATCACGGCCGAGCGGAAGGGACCGAAGGATCAGATGAAGGCCGAGCACGAAACACCGCTCGTCGTCTGGTCGAACAAGACAGGTCCGAAAAAGAAGATCGGCACGATCAGCCCGGCTTTTCTTTCCTATCAGATTCTGAAGCAGGCCGGATATGAGCACCCCTACTACACCGGTTTCCTTGGAAAGGTTTATGATCACTACCGCGTCCTCGACCGTTACATGCTGATCCGCAAGAACGGCAAGGATGTCGCCGACTGGCTCCGCCAACGGAAGATACCGGCATCGTTGCGTGACTACCGCTTCCTGCAGCACGACATGATGTTCGGCAAGCGCTACAGCACCGAGCGCTTCTTCCAGTCCCACGCCGATCTCTACAGCGCCGGTTTGTAAACGATCCGTCGAATCCGACAGCTTGTTCCGTGTAGATACAAGGAGGGATCTGAGATGGCGCAGCGATATCCTTTCGCCTGTATCTGAGCTCCCGTGCCGGCAAATTGGCGGCTCCGCGCCATCGGCAAACATATGATCGCGATCGATTCCGCTGCAGGCCCGCGGGGCATCGCCTCTGTGAAGATCAGGCTGGCGACTGGGCGAGCCGCCGGTGAAACACCAGTCACCGCCTGATACGGCGGGCACAGCCGTAAGTACGGCGCGAACGCACCTCGCGACCGAAGTGAATATCGATGGTCTCACACGTGTTGATCTCAATTTCGTGTGAAACAAAACCGGGGCCTTGCGCATTGATCAGAACGCGTGAATGGTAAATGTGGGGCCAAGGGACCATTGCGGTGCCCCCAGCGCAGGAGTGGGGGCGCGCGCAGCAGATGCAGCGGGTCGCGGAGAAGAACAGCTCTGAGCAGCAGGTACCGACCGGATTGACGGTAAGCGACTTGCTGCAAAATCCGGATTTCCCACAAGTATTGCAGGCAGGCGCACGAACGCTGATAGCGGTCAATGACCTCTACCCGCGCGTAGCGCGCCTGGTGGCGTCACATCAGAAATGGATGCTGACACAAGCAGCCTATTCACTTCACCACGAGCGGGACGTCAGCAATCCGGAATCGGGGATCACTGCCGCGCGCTTGCTCAAGCTCATGCGCGAGACCGGCGGCGCCAGTCGCAACACGGCTGCTGCCTTCCTTGCGGAGCTGGTCGCCTACAAGCTGCTTCAGCCGGCCTCCGGCGGACGAACCAGGAGAGCACGTCCCCTCGAACCGGCGGAAATCAGCGAGACGGCGATGCGGCTCTGGTTCAAGAGTCAGATGAGCACCCTCGATCTCCTCGACAATGGCAGGAGGGTCGAACGGACGGAAGCGGACGGGTCGATCTTCCAGCGTGCCCAGCCGCTTGCGGCACGGCGCCTACTCTCCGACAGCAGGTGGACGGCCCCGCCGAAGGGTGTCGCCATTTTCGTGTGGTCGGAATCAGGCGGCGTGATCCTCGACGATCTCATGACCCGGGTGTCCGACTTCGCGGCGGTGGAGGGAAAGGTTTGGGTCGATGTCAGCCTGGCGAAGTTTGCCGAACACTACCTGATTTCGAATACCCATGTCCGCCGCATCTTCGCCAAAGCAGAGGCAGCCGGGTTTCTTGGCAAAGCCCCTGACGGCAGACGCGGACGGCTCTGGCTGAGCGCGCAGCTGATCGAAGAGTATCTCTCCTGGCAGGCGGTCAAGATCGAGGCGTTGGCGAGCGCCTTCGATCAGGCCACCGAGCTGTCGCTCTAGGGCCGGATGAGGAAAAGTGTGCGCGGCTTCCCGCCCGCATCCCGCTCTACTTTATTGAATCACGTTCATGACGGCTGCGGCCTCGCCCCCGGGAAGCGCGGCAGGTCGTCGCAAATATCGTAGTAATCCCCCTTGTCCGCACAGTAGATGTGATAGCCGGGCTCCAGAGCTCCCGCCCCATCGAAGGTACCGGCAAGAATGGACGTGTAGTCCAGGCCGTCCGCTTTCCAGAACAGGGCCGAACCGCAATTCCGGCAAAAACCGCGCTTGGCATCGTCGCTGGACCGGTACCAGGTCACCTCGTCGGAGCCGTTCACTTCAATGTCGCTGTCGAGAACATTGGTGGCTGCGTAATAGAGTCCGGTTTGCTTCCGGCACTGCGAGCAGTGGCAGAAGATCACTTCGCGCAGCCTGCCGCGCGTTTTGAACCGCACCGCACCGCAAAGGCAGCCGCCCTCGTTTGTTTTCGTCATCTGCCCTCTCCACTCACCATGCATATGTCTTTCGTTCACGTTTAGGACGAGCCGGCGGCGATCGGTTGTCGACCGCGACATCCAGGCGTCAGCCCGAACGTGAAAAGGCCGGACCAGCTTTCAAGCTGGTCCGGCCTTTGTCAAATTCAGACGATGCGCCGCAGGTTCAGAAATATTGAACGACGGTTCGTTGGAGCGATCAGCCGTTCACCACCATCTTCTTCTCGTCGCGGCCGCCCTTCATGCGCTCGGCGAGCAGGAAGGCAAGCTCGAGTGCCTGATCGGCATTGAGGCGCGGATCGCAATGCGTGTGGTAGCGGTCGGCAAGGTCGTCGCCGGAAAGCGCGCGTGCACCGCCGGTGCATTCCGTCACGTCGTTGCCGGTCATTTCGATATGGATGCCGCCGGGATGCGAGCCCTCGGCGCGATGAATCTGAAAGAAGCTCTCGACTTCCGACAGGATACGCTCGAACGGCCGGGTCTTGTAATTGTTGAGCGTGATCGTGTTGCCGTGCATCGGATCGCAGGACCACACCACCTTCTTGCCCTCCCGCTCGACGGCGCGGATGAGGCGCGGCAGATGCTCGGCGACCTTGTCGTGCCCGAAGCGGCAGATCAGCGTAAGCCGTCCCGCCTCGTTCGCCGGATTGAGGATGTCGATAAGTTCGAGAAGTCCGTCCGCCGTCAGCGACGGACCGCACTTCAGGCCGAGCGGATTCTTGATGCCACGGCAATACTCGATATGCGCATGATCCGGCTGGCGCGTGCGATCTCCGATCCAGATCATATGGCCCGACGTCGCGTACCAGTCGCCTGAGGTGGAATCGACGCGCGTGAGCGCCTGCTCGTACCCAAGCAGCAACGCCTCGTGGCTGGTGAAGAAATCCGTTTCGCGCAGGCTCGGATGGTTTTCGGCGGTAATGCCGATCGCCTTCATGAAATCCATCGTCTCGGAGATCCGGTCGGCAAGCTTGCGATAACGCTCCGCCTGCGGGCTGTCCTTGACGAAACCGAGCATCCATTGATGGACGTTTTCCAGGTTGGCGTAACCACCCATGGCAAAGGCACGAAGCAGGTTGAGCGTAGCCGCGGACTGGCGATAGGCCATGACCTGGCGCTCCGGATTGGGCACGCGTGCCTCCTCCGTGAACTCGATCCCGTTGATGATGTCGCCGCGGTAGCTCGGCAGCGATACGTCACCCTGCTTCTCGATACCCGAGGAGCGCGGCTTGGCGAATTGGCCGGCAATACGGCCGACCTTGACGACCGGTTGCTGCGCCCCGAAGGTCAGGACGACGGCCATCTGCAGGAAGGCGCGGAAGAAGTCCCGGATCGTATCGGCGCCGTGTTCGGCAAAGCTCTCGGCGCAATCGCCCCCCTGCAGCAGAAAACCACGGCCGTCGGCGACATTGGCAAGCGCACTCTTCAGACGGCGCGCCTCTCCTGCAAAGACAAGCGGCGGATATTTGGCAAGACGCGCTTCCACGCTGTCGAGCGCTGCGAGGTCCGGATAATCCGGCACCTGCTGAATGGGTTTTTGCCGCCAGCTGTTCGGAGTCCAAGTCTGTGCCATTTCCATCACCTGTTGTCTGACGCGGATCGGCCCGCGTCCCGCCCCTGCGACTGTCCCGCCGCCCGGCATCCGGATTTGCATGCGTCCGCGCCGCCAGCCCCGCCGATACCTGCAAAATGCCACCACACCCAGCTGGGCCATTGCCGCGGATGCGGGCTTATAAACGTTAACAGGAAGCTTGGAAAGCCATCCTACCAGAAAACGTGGACGGCCACAGCACCGGCGGAAAGACCTTAGACGATCGTCTCTCCGCCCCGCACGCGGTAGCTCGGCCGGTACATCGTGACGAGTTCCTCCGCAGCAGTCGGGTGAACCGCCATGGTGCGGTCGAAATCATCCTTCGTGCAGCCCGCCTTCAGCGAGATTCCCAAAAGCTGGGCCATTTCCCCGGCGTCGTGGCCGAGAATATGGACGCCGACCACCTTGCGGTCCGCGGCATTGACGATCAGCTTCATGATGGTCTTTTCCTTCCGGCCGGAGAGCGTTGCTTTCATCGGCCGGAACTCGGCGCGATAGACCTCGATCTCTTCGAACTTCCGCGCTGCTTCTTCTTCCGAGATGCCGACCGTGCCGATTTCGGGCTGAGAGAACACCGCAGTCGCGATCAGGTCGTGATCCGGCGACGTAGGGTTGTTCCTGTATTCGGTTTCGATGAAGCACATGGCCTCATGGATCGCAACCGGTGTCAGTTGCACGCGATCGGTCACATCGCCGATGGCGTAGATCCCCGGCGTGCTCGTACGCGAGAAGGCATCGACGATGATAGCACCCCGTTCATCGGTCTTGACGCCGGCGGCCTCCAACCCGAGGTCTTTCGTATTCGGCACGCGTCCAAGCGCAAGCATCACCTGGTCCACGACAATATCCCCATGCTTCATCGTCGTCGCCACACGGCGTCCGTCCGAGTTCGCCGACACGGCCTGGATGATGTCCTCGCAGAGGATGCGGATTCCCTTCTCCTCCATTGCGGCGTGAAGACCGCGCCGCATATCCTGATCGAAACGGGAGAGAATTTCCTTTCCGCGGTAGATCAGCGTCGTATTCACACCCAAGCCGTGGAAAATGTTCGCAAATTCCACGGCGATGTAACCGCCGCCGGCAATAAGGATCGCTTCCGGCAGTGCCGCGAGATCGAAGGCTTCGTTCGACGTGATGCACAACTCGTTGCCCGGCAGAGCGTCATGCGGGCTCGGATGCCCCCCGACCGCGACGACGATACGCTCCGCCGTCACCGTCTTGCCGCTTGCAAGCAGCTTCACGGCGTTGGGGCCGACGAGCTCGGCCCGTGTATCGAGGATTTCGGCGCCGGCATTCGCAAGGCCTTTGCGATAAAGGCCCTCCAGTCTGGCGATTTCCTGTTCCTTGGCGGCAACGAGCTTAGCCCAGTCGAAGCGGCTTTCGCCGACGCTCCAGCCGAATCCCGCCGCATCTTCGAAATGCTCCGAAAACTGCGAGGCATAAACATAAAGCTTCTTGGGAACGCAGCCACGGATGACGCATGTCCCTCCATAGCGGAACTCCTCGGCAATCGCCACCTTTTTGCCGAGCGCCGCGGCCAACCGCCCGCTGCGCACACCGCCCGAACCGCCGCCGATCACGAAGAGGTCATAGTCGAAAGCGGTCATGGGAACTCCTGCAAGAAACGAAATGTCGAAGGGGTTGCCGGCGGAGGCCCGCCGGCTCGGAAATGCGAGCGAAGTCGCCTTTCGCCCCTGATATAGTATTGCAACGCAAAAAAAGGAAAGCCCGGATCGCTCCGGGCTCTGCCTTTAGGTCGATGCGGTTCGCGCGGCTAAACCGCTGTTACTGCGCAGGCGCCGTAGTACCGGCATTTGCCGCCGCCGCATTGCCGATCTTCTCATCGAGGGATTTTGTTGCTTCGTTTGTCAGATCGCGCGAAACGCCGGCCGCCCAGATGTCGGCAGCCTTCAACATTTCGCGAGAAGCGATCGGACCATCGTTCAGAAGCTTCTTGCCGGCCGTGGAGTTGTAGAAGTCGGCGATGGCCTTCAGCTCATCGACGGTAAAGGTCTTCGCGTAGATCGCAGCGGCTTCGCGCTCGAGATCCGAGCGTCGTCCGGCGAGGCTGAGCGCCTTCTCGTCCACAGTCGCGGTGATCAGTTCCTGGTGGTTCGGCGACGCCTGAATCAGGGTATTCTTCAGTCGCTCGGCGAGGTTCGGCAGAATATTGTCAAAGCTGTTGGTCACACCGAGCGCCGCGATCGTCGCACGCGCAGCCTTGATCTGATCCTCCGTCACGTCCTGTGCCTGCACCGCCGGAACTGACACCGAAACGAGGATCGCAACGGAAGCGAAAGTGCGGGCAAGACCTGCGAATTTGTTCATATGTATCCATGCTCCTGTGTTGGCACATGTCGCCCGGCCGATAGCCGCCTCCAGGCTGACCTGTGCAAAGTCTGTCTCTCGATTCGCCCCGTGCCGCTCAACCGGAGCGGCTCAAGACGCCTTAAGCGTGCGCGCTCCCTCAGGACCGGCAATGATCGCCATCGACGCCATTTCTATGAAAAGCCCGTGCTCAACGACCCCCGGGATGGCATTCAGCTCTACCGCGAGCGCATCTGCATCAGGAATACGGCCAAAAGATGCATCGAGAATCAGGTGTCCGCCATCGGTCATGAAGGGTCCGTCGCCCGATGCGCGCACGACGATGTCCCCCGTCAAACCCAGACGCGAAGCAACCTTCTCGATTGCGAGCCGCGTGGCGAGCTGGCCGAAAGGATTGACCTCTATCGGCAGCTTGAAGGCGCCAAGGACGTCCACGACCTTTGTTTCGTCGGCGATGACGATCATCCGCGCCGAAGCGCTCGCGACAATCTTCTCCCTCAGCAACGCACCACCGCCGCCCTTGATCAGGCGCAGTTTTCCGTCGACTTCGTCGGCTCCGTCGATGGTCAGGTCCAGTTCCGGCAGTTCGTCGAGCGACTTGAGAGGCACACCGAGCTCGAGGCAGAGGCGCGCCGTCCGCTCGGACGTCGGGACGCCGGAGATCTGAAAGCCGGAGGCCACCTTCTCCGCCAGGACCCTGACAAACTCTTCTGCAGTCGAGCCAGTGCCGATTCCGAGCCGCATACCGTTTTCGACATGTTCAAGCGCCGCTTCGGCAGCCTTGATCTTCATTTGGCGGGCGTCCATGCGCCATTCGCTCCTTCTCGACCACGTCGGGCGGGGCGCCGGCCTCAGCCGTCACCTTCCCATTCCGCTGAGACACTTACACGCCCGCTGCGGCAAACAAAAGTCAAAATACACGGCCTGCATTGGATTCCGGCAGCCCTACGACCTAGGTCGCCATTGCATTCCGCGCCCGGTTCGCCTACCCGAACGGAGATGTTTTTCGCAGAATGAGGTTGCCGGTGTCCTTGCCCCTAGTCGTCTTCGATCTCGACGGTACGCTCGTCGACACAGCGCCCGACCTCGTCGCCAGCTTGAACCATGCCGTGACGCAGGTTGGCCTCGAGCCAGTGACCTACGCGGATCTCACGCATCTGGTCGGCCACGGCGCACGGGCGATGATCGAAAGGACTTTCGCACTCCGCGGCAGGACGATCGCCGAAGACGAACTGACCCGGCAGATGAACGTGTTCGTCGAGTTCTATCATGGATCGATGCCGGGCGAATCCCTGCCCTACCCCGGTCTCGTCGAGGCCCTCGACCGCCTGCAGGATGCGGGCATGAAACTTGCCGTCTGCACCAACAAGCCGGAAATGCTGGCAAAACGCCTTCTGGAGGGGCTTGGACTCCTCGACCGCTTTGCGGCGATATCCGGTGGCGATACCTTCTCCGTTCGCAAACCGCATGCCGACCACCTGTTGTCGACGGTCGCGAATGCCCGTGGCCTGCCCGAGCGGGCGGTGATGGTGGGCGACAGCCTCAACGACATCCTGGTCGCCCGAAATGCCGCAGTTCCTTCGATCGTCGTGCCGTTCGGCTATTCCGACGTGCCGATCGAAAGCCTCCTTCCCGACCGCATCATCGGTCATTTCGACGAACTGACGCCGGATCTGGTCGAGGCAGTGCTCTCGCGCAAGCCGAAATGATACGTGCCCGCAGTTTAGAAGGGCCCGCTTTCCTCACCCTTCCGCGTGCCGCGCCTTGCGCGTCGCCTCGAAGGCGCGGTTCACGTACATGTCGCGCTCGTAAACGTCATTGAAATACTCGACGGTTCCGTCCTTGTTCGGCCAGGCGGTGAAGTAGGAGACATAGACCGGGACCTTGGCGGATACCGGGAGTGCCTTGTTGCGACCGCCGGATATCTCTTCGCCGACCTCGTCGACGCTCACGCCAAGTACGGCCGCCGCCATGCGGCGCGGGTCGGCGAGGCGCACGCAGCCATGGCTGAGAGCCCGCTGATCGCGCTTGAAAAAGCTCTTCGACGGCGTATCGTGCATGTAGATCGCGTGGGCGTTGGGGAATAGAATCTTGAGTTCACCCAATGCATTGTCGCTACTCGGCGGTTGGCGCACCGCGATGGAGTTCGTCGAGCCGTACCAGTTCACAGCGGTCGAAGAAACGACCCGGCCACCGACTTCCACCTGGTAGCCCATGCGGTCAAGGTAACCGGGGTCGCTTCTGAGCTTCGGCAGCATCTCATTGACGATGATCGACTGCGGAACGCCCCAATATGGATTGACTTCGACCGTCTGAATCTCGTCCTGGAAGAAGTAGGTCTGATTGGCCTTGGAGCCGACGACGACACGCATGGAGAACTGCTCGGCGCCCTGCTCCGTATAGGAGGCGGTGAAGGCCGGCTGGTTGATGAAGACATAGCGGTCGCCGAGCCCGTCGGGCAACCAGCGCGCCTGCTCCATCGCGATTTCGATTTTTCTGATCTTCTCCCCGATCGTGTCACCGCCGGTGATAGCGCGTATCGACGCCTGGCCGACAATGCCGTCCGCCTTGAGGCCATGTTCCTTCTGGAAGGCTTCGACGACAGGCACAAGCTCGGGCGTGTAATCCGGCGTCCCGCCATAGGCGGCGAGCACGACTGCATGCTCCGTCTTCAGCGCATCCGAGGCTTTAAGCTTGATCCCGGCGATCACATTGGCGAGTTCCGGATTGCTCTCGCCGGGCTTCAACAGCGTCCCCGGTGCGATCTCGACCCGAGGCGTCGCTTCGACCTGGGTCCGAAGTCGTTCGAGTTCCTGCCTCAATGCCTCGAACTGAGCGCTCTTGGGATTCCGGCTTTCGATGAGCGCGGCAACGTCACCGGATGCCTCGATCTTCTCCAGAAAGGCAAGAAGATCGACGCTCTTCCGTTTGAAGTCGTGATAGCCGGAAATCCGGTTCGGATCGATCCGGCCGCGCACCGTGTCCTGAACATAGGTGAGCATGGCTGCGGACAACGCGATCTCGAACCGCACCAGATCCTTTTCGCGGGCGATCATGTCGCCGCGATCGAAATCCTCCGGCGGGACAGCGACGGCATAATCGCGCGGGTCCAGGCCGACCTTCGCGGCGGCGGACAGGGCAGCAAGCGCCGCCTTGGCGCGGCCGTTGACGCCCACGCCATCGATCCAGAGGAAATCAGTTCGTGTGCCGTAGAAGGTCTCGATCGCTTTTGCGACCTCGCCCGGGGCGCGCACATCGATCTGCGGCAGAAACTGGCGCACCTCGGAAAGCGGCGTACGCACCATCGGCGGCAGCGCTCCGTTGGCCACCGAGCCGGTGACCACGGGATCGAGCAACCGGTCCGTTGCAATCCGGCGGAGCGCATCCGCCTTATAGGTGTAGTACCGAGGACCGGTGATGCGCGGCGGCTTTGCTGCCCTCTGCTCCAATTGTTGCGGAGCAAACATATCCACGCCCGGACGCTGCTGGCGGGGCTGCACCTGTTCCTGCACGTCGCGCTTCTTGCCTCCGCGGATGAAGTCCATGAAGGTGAGCGCGGACGCCGGCTGCACATCCATGGCTGCAACCGCACACCCGCTCATGAGCGCGACAACCGCCGCCGACTTGATAACTCTCATAAATACAAACGTCCCCGTATTGCTTGCCGCCGAATGCAGCCGCCGCCAGATTCTCGCCACGCCCTCGTGCACCGAGAGTTATAGAAAAGGATGGTGAATGAAAAGGAAACGAAACCTCCCGAATCGCCATCCCCTGCGTCGCCGCGTCCCGTTTTCGGCCGGTCCCCTGCGTCTAAAAATCTGATTTGCATCTACTTTGGCCTCTCGAATGCAGCGCAGATGTTTCCTGCGGCACAAGGAGGATTCGCAAGGGAAGATTGTGAATGTGACGGAAAGGTCACATCTTCGGAAGCCGGAAACCCAAAGCAGCCATAGCGAGAGGCCGCTGACCGCGCTGGCAATTCAAACGATTGTAGAGGCATCCAAGCGCCCGCGGCCTCTTTACAAGGCGTCATGGCCGGGGCAGAGAAATTCCCGGCAGCGGGGAGGAAAACCGGCCATGGAACCGGCTCCCCGCCTCGGCTTCATGAACCGCATGATGAAAGCAGGTATCACGATGACATCGACCCGCACGGAAACTGATACGTTCGGCCCCATCGAGGTGGCGAGCGATCGTTATTGGGGCGCCCAGGCTCAGCGATCCCTTGGCAATTTCAAAATCGGCTGGGAGAAACAGCCCCTGGCAGTCGTGCGTGCCCTCGGCATCGTCAAACAGGCGGCTGCTCGCGCCAATATGGCGCTCGGTCGCCTCGATCCAACGATCGGCGACGCTATCGTCAAGGCCGCACAGGAAGTCATCGACGGCAAACTCGACGACCATTTCCCCCTCGTCGTCTGGCAGACGGGCTCCGGCACCCAATCGAACATGAATGCGAACGAGGTCATCTCCAATCGGGCCATTGAGCTGCTCGGCGGGGTCATGGGCTCGAAAAAGCCGGTTCATCCGAACGACCACGTCAATATGAGCCAGTCCTCGAACGACACCTATCCGACGGCTATGCACATCGCCTGCGCGGAGCGCGTGATTCACGATCTGCTGCCCGCCCTCAAGCATCTGCATAAGGCGCTCGAAGAAAAGGTGAAGGCCTTCCAGTCCATCATCAAAATCGGACGTACCCACACGCAGGACGCGACGCCTCTAACGCTCGGGCAGGAGTTTTCCGGCTATGCGGCACAGGTCGCCTCCTCGATCAAGCGGATCGAGATGACGCTTCCCGGCCTTTGCGAACTCGCCCAAGGCGGCACGGCCGTCGGCACAGGGCTTAACGCACCCGTCGGCTTTGCAGAGAAGGTTGCGGAGCAAATCGCCAGCATCACCGGCATCGGCTTCACCTCCGCACCGAACAAGTTCGAAGCGCTGGCCGCTCACGACTCGATGGTCTTCAGCCACGGCGCCATCAATGCCACTGCCGCCGCGCTCTTCAAAATAGCCAACGACATCCGCTTTCTCGGCTCCGGCCCCCGCTCCGGTCTCGGCGAGCTCTCGCTTCCGGAAAACGAGCCGGGTTCGTCGATCATGCCGGGCAAAGTGAACCCCACGCAATGCGAGGCGTTGACGCAGGTCTGCGTCCAGGTCTTCGGTAACCACGCGTCCCTCACCTTCGCCGGCAGCCAGGGCCATTTCGAACTCAACGTCTATAATCCTCTGATGGCCTACAATTATCTGCAATCGGTGCAGCTGCTCGCGGATGCGGCCGTGTCCTTCACCGACAATTGCGTCGTCGGGATCGAGGCGCGCGAAGACAACATCAAGGCGGCACTCGACCGTTCGCTCATGCTGGTGACTGCGCTCGCACCGAAGATCGGCTACGACAACGCGGCCAAGATCGCCAAGACCGCGCACAAGAACGGCACGACATTGCGCCAGGAGGCAGTCGGCGGTGGGTACGTCACGGACGAGGAATTCGATGCCGTGGTGCGTCCGGAAACCATGATCGGACCGGCCTGACAGACCACAGGCGGCCGCGGCTGGGCATATGGCCGCCGCGGCCGCCTACCACATCGTCTTCACCGCGCGGCCGGCCCACTCCCGATCGTAGCTTTCCTTGTCGAAATCCGCCTTGGCAGCCTTCAGCAGCGCGCCCGGCGTCGGAAGCGAAGCGGAGCCGACGAACCGCTCCGCATTCCAGAGCTGCGACCGGATCAGAGCCCGCGCACACTGGAAATAGACCTCTCCGATCGTCACCACGACGACGCTGCGCGGGTGCTTGCCGTCAACCTCGAAAGAATCGGTCAAGGCCTGGTCGATGCTCACGACGGCCGTGCCGTTGATGCGGATGGTCGTATTCGATCCGGGCACGAGAAACAGCAATGCCACCCTCGGATCCCGTACGATATTGGCAAGGGAATCGACCCGATTGTTGCCTCGCCAATCCGGCATCAGCACGGTCTTGTCGTCGGCGACACGGACGACGCATCGGTCATCGCCGCGCGGCGAACAATCCAAACCCTCCGGGCCGACCGTCGCGAGCGCCGCAAAGGGCGACGCTTCGATCATCTGCCGGTATTCGGCCGTCAGCGAATCCGTCACCTTGACGATCGAGGCCTCGCTCGTCCCGCCATAAAGTGCCTGCAATTCCTCGACCGTTGCGATAATCGTCATTTTCATCCCTCCTGCCAATGACGCCGCCGCTACGCCCAAGCGTCATTTCTACGCGCACGTGTCGAGGAATAGCATGACGGTCTGATGACGCCATCAGGCGATTTTTGACATGGGAATCGCTTTCCCCTCCTCCCGGAGAAAATCGGCGACCCTCTCGACAACCGCAGCGGCGGAGACAATGCGGCGATGCCCCAGACCGTTCGCCCAGTGCAGTTCCACGTTGGAGCCTGCGGCCGCATAGCGGCGCGCATGATCGGCAGGAACTTCCTTATCCTCCTCGGCATGGATGACCAGGACCGGCTTGCGGACCGCCGCGAGAATGCGTGCTGCATCAAATCCGTCGATGCGCCGTCCGGAGAGCCGCTCCACCATGCCCTCGAAAGCCGCCTGAGCCTTCGGCTTGAGCCCGAGTGCCCGGCCGAAACCCTTGAAGAGCCAAGTCATTTCGCTCGGAGCGCCGATTAGCACCAGCTTCCCCGAAACGCGCGCAGGCACATCGCAAAGAACCGCCCCTGCCGCGCAGGCAAGGCTTGCGCCGCCGAATGAATGACCGATAGCGGCATCGAAGCCGTCGAAGTGGCGCCAGGCCGCATCGATTGCCCGGACCGCCTGCGGCATGGTCAATGTTCGGCCGGGCGACGCTCCATGGCCGGGCAGGTCGAGCGCGACGACCTCCGCGCCCGAGGAGAGCAGGCGATCGATCAAGGTCGCCAGATATTCGCTTCGCGAACCCCAACCATGCACGAGCAGTATCCGCTGATGGCGGGGACCCGAACGTCGTTCGAAATGGCGAGCGGCGACCCAGCCGCCTCCAAAGGACAAAGTCACCTTCCGCGATCCCTGCATGACGGGCGCTGCCGCCTCGAGCAGAGCCGTCTCCTTGGCGCTTTTCGGCTTACGGCCCGGGGTGCGGCAGAATATCCAGAATGCGGCCTCGCCCGCCTTTTCAGCCGAGACCGCGGCGACGGCCTTTAACGATAGACGGATGACCTTGATCGCAAAGGATGCCATAGTGGGGCCCTCTAATGTTCAACACTGAACATATTTGTACAACGATGAACAAAATGCAAGTGCCCATCGAAAACCACCACTTCCCCTGGGATCATCCGCGTTTTCGCAGTTGGATCGCCGTCGCCCGCGCCTGCCAGCTGATGCAGCAGTCGTTGTCGCGGCGGCTGACGCATCTCGACATCAAGCCGCCTCACCTCGATATTCTGGTCAATCTCTATCGGTTCGACGGCATCACGCAGCAGGAACTTGCGCGCAAGCTGCTTGTCGGCCGCTCCAATATGAGCATGCTGCTGCCGCAGCTCGAAAAGCGTGGCCTCATCGAGCGACGGGGTGATGCCAGGGACAAGCGCGTGCTGCGTCTGTCGCTCACGCCCACGGGAAGGACCTTGACGGAGGAGGCGATGGAGATTCAAACGGCGCTCATCGAAAGTTCGCACGGCGGCACGCCGATCGAGGACTGCGTCAAGGTCGCAGAGGCGATGGAGCAAATCATCGCCACCCTGCTCAAAGAGGACGACTTGCCGGCCGGAGGCTGAACTGGGGCTCCGGACCAGCCGTTCAGCCGGCGTGTGGAAGCGTCAGCGCGGCTTCTCGGCCTTGTCGCGCGACATGCCCTTCTCAGCGAGCTCCTGCTCATAGGCCTTGAAAAGCTCGCCGCCCCTCTCGCCGAGCTCACGCAGATAGGTCCAGGTGAAAATGCCGGTGTCGTGCGTATCGTCAAAGCCTATGCGCACCGCATAGTTCCCCGTTGGTTGGACCGAGATGATCTGGACGTTGCGCTTTCCCGGGACGGTGAGCCGTTGACCAGGACCGTGCCCCTGCACCTCGGCCGAGGGCGAGAGGACGCGCAGGAGTTCCGCGGAAAGGTCGAATGAAGCGCCATCGTCGAAGCTGACGGACAGGCGTTGCCGATCCTTTGATACCCGCAGTTCGGTCGGCCAGAATTCGCTCATCGTTTTGCTCCATATTCGTCACCGCCCAAGTAAAGCAGAATTGAACGGGCGGAAATCGTCAAAGGACATGTTTCCAGATATTTGAAACAGTTTGCGACAGTCTGCGCCTTGACGCGACCCTTTTTGGCCACGACATTAAGAACGCAGGGAGACATGACTTGAACACTGCCGCCATAGACCAGACGAACGCCAGATCCCTCGACAGCACGACGGCTTCGATGGTCGATCCTTTCGGCCGCGCAGTCACTTATCTGCGTGTCTCGGTCACGGATCGCTGCGACTTCCGCTGCACCTATTGCATGGCAGAGCATATGACCTTCCTGCCGAAGAAGGATCTGCTGACGCTGGAAGAGCTCCACCGCCTCTGTTCGGCCTTCATCGCCAAGGGCGTGCGTAAGCTGCGGCTGACCGGTGGCGAGCCGCTGGTGCGCAAGAATATCATGTTCCTCATTCGCGAACTCGGCAAAGAGATCGAAGCTGGCCGGCTGGACGAACTGACACTCACCACCAACGGTTCGCAGCTGTCGAAATTCGCAGCCGAACTGGTCGATTGCGGCGTGCGGCGGATCAATGTCTCGCTCGACACGCTTGATCCCGACAAGTTCCGCCAGATCACCCGCTGGGGCGAACTGACAAAGGTGCTCGAAGGTATAGATGCGGCGCTGGCGGCGGGATTGAAGGTAAAGATCAACGCGGTCGCCCTCAAGGACTTCAACGATGCCGAGATACCGGAACTGATGCGGTGGGCGCACGGTCGAGGCATGGACCTGACGCTCATCGAGACCATGCCGATGGGCGAAGTGGACGAGGACAGAACCGACCATTACCTGCCGCTCTCGGAAATGCGCAAACGGCTTGAAGCCGACTTCACGCTCAAGGACATCCCTTACCGTACCGGCGGCCCTGCCCGCTATGTGGACGTTCTGGAGACCGGCGGCAGGCTTGGGCTCATCACGCCGATGACGCACAACTTCTGCGAAAGCTGCAATCGGGTTCGCCTCACCTGCACCGGCACGCTTTACATGTGTCTCGGCCAGAACGACGCTGCCGATCTACGTTCGGCATTGCGCGCCACCGAAGACGACGCCTATCTCGCACAGGTTATCGACGACGCGATCAGCCGCAAGCCGAAGGGCCATGATTTCATCATCGACCGCGAACACAACCGCCCCGCCGTCGCCCGCCACATGAGCGTCACCGGGGGTTAACGGCGGCAGTTTTTGCCCTCATCCGCCTCCCGGCATCATTTCCCCGCAGGCGGTGCGAGGAACGAGCGGCATGCTGCGCAGCGCGGCATGCGTGTTAATTCGACGCGCAAGGATCGCTGTAGATCTTTGATCTGCTGCATGTTTCTCGTTAAATCAGATAGGATTCAACGACCATGCAATAGAGATTCGCCAACGCCGGGAGGCCCTGCCGCTCGGCCAGAACATCACCAGGAAAAAGAATGGGCTCGTCAGCCAACTTCCGCGGCATCGTCTTCATGTGCCTCGCGATGATCGGGTTCGCCTGCAACGACGCGCTGGTAAAATCGGTCACCGGCGCCATGAACACCGGTCAGATAATGTTCATGCGCGGCTTGCTGACGACGCTGATGGTTGTCGTCATTGCATACCGTCTCGGTGCATTTCGGCCGATACGGACCATCCTCCGGCCAGCTATCCTGCTGCGCATCGCAATGGAGGCGCTGGCATCGGTGACCTATATCTCCGCACTCGGCCAGATTCCGCTCGCCAACGCATCGGCGATCATGCAGGCGCTACCGCTGGCGGTGACGCTCGGTGCCGCGCTGTTTCTCGGCGAGCCCGTCGGCTGGCGTCGGTGGGCGGCGATCGTGGTCGGCTTCGCCGGCGTCCTCATCGTGTTGCGTCCTGGTCCTGAGGGTTTCACCGTGGCGGCCCTTACAGTCGTTGCCTGCGTCTTTTGCACCGCGACGCGCGATCTCTGCACGCGCCGTATCGGCACCGACGTGCCTTCGCTGTACATCACCGTGACGACCTCATTCGTAACGACGCTGGTAGGCGCGGCCCTCATCGTGCCGCTCGGCGGCTGGCAACCAATGTCGGCGACGTCGCTCAGCCATATCGCCGGGGCCAGCGTGCTTCTGATGCTCGGCTATCAGACGATCGTGCTCGCGATGCGCGAAGGCGAGATTTCGGTGATTGCCCCATTTCGCTATATGAGCCTTCTGTGGTCCGTCACGCTCGGGGTCGTCTTCTTCGCAGAGACACCGGACCGCTGGATGCTGGCGGGCGTCGCCATCATCATCGGCTCGGGCCTTTATACTTTCTACCGCGAGAGCAAGCGCGGCCGGCGAGCGGTCGCTCAGCGTGCACTCACCGGCCCTCTGGAATAGTGGAGGACGCTAGATGACAGGCGGCCCTTCTCATGCCTCCTCCCGGCCGCCAGCAGTCATCCTCGCCGGCGGACGGTCTTCGCGCATGGGGCATCCGAAAGCCGAGGTCCTACTCGGGGGCAGGAGCATGCTTATGCGCGTCATCGAACGCCTTCGGCCGCAGGTTGGCGAAACGGCCGTCAACCTGAACTCCGATCCGGCTCTTGTCCCGGCGACGGATCTTGAGATCCTGCCGGACACGTTGCCGGGGTTTCTCGGCCCGCTCGCCGGCGTTCTGGCGGCCTTACGTCACGCGGCGCTCAATTCGCCGGAGGCAAGCCACGTCCTTACGGTGCCCGTCGATACCCCCTTCTTTCCGACCAACCTTGCCGCCCGGTTGACCACCGCCATTCATTCAGCGACTGAAATCGCCGTCGCTTTCTCCGCCGGTGAGATGCATCCGCTTTTTGCGCTCTGGCCCGTTGCGCTCGCGGACGATTTGGAGGCCTGGCTTCAAACCGACGAGAAACGGCGTGCCCGAGGATTCATTGCGCGACACGCGTCCACCTCCGTGAAATTTCCCCTGATCCCTACGGCAGCAGGGCCGCTGGACCCGTTTTTCAACATCAATACCCCCGAAGAGCTTCACCAGGCTGAGGCATGGTTGCACCGAATCGAGGACTGCGGCACATGAACGAACCCCTGCGCCCACCGAAGATTTTCGGCATCGCCGGCTGGAAGAATTCCGGGAAGACCGGCCTCATGGTCCGCCTTGTCAGCGAGATGACCCGGCGCGGCTATATCGTTTCCACGATCAAGCACGCTCACCATGATTTCGACATCGACAAGGTGGGTGCCGACAGCTACCGCCACCGCGAAGCCGGCGCGCATGAGGTGACTATCGTTTCCGCAACGCGATATGCGATCATGCATGAGCTGCGCGGCGCGCCCGAGCCGGCCTTCGAAGAGATCCTGTCGCGGCTCGCACCCTGCGACCTCGTGCTGATAGAGGGCTACAAGCGCGAGCCGGTACCGAAAATCGAGGCCCGCCGCCGGGAATCCGCCAATCGTGAACCGCTCGCGCCGAGCGATCCGCACATCATGGCCATCGCTGCCGATCACCCGGTCACGGACGCCGGTCTCGCGGTGTTCGATCTGGACGACACACAGGCGATCGCCGATTTCATCGAGAAGGTCACCGGGCTGCGGGTCTGAATGCAGAACAATCGCTCCTAGAGCATTTCCGCTTTTCTCCGAATCGCGGAAACTCTCTAACCCATTTTTTTTTGACGCAATTTCCGGACGGAAAACCGCTACGCACTTTTCCTGGAATTGCTCTAGTCTAGCTCATTCCTTGCGCGTGCGATCGAGGTACTGCCGCGCCTCCGGCAGCTGATTTGCCGCCTTCTGCATCCACTCGAACGCGAGCGCATCGTTCCTGGCCACGCCCTCACCCCGTGCATACATCATTGCCAGATTGAACTGAGCCCTGGCATGACCCTGCTGCGCCGCCTTCTGAAACCAATGCACGGCCGCTGCAGAGTCCTTTTCCACGCCCGCACCGCTGATATAGGCGATGCCGAGATTGTGCTGCGCCATTGCCAATCCCTGATGGGCCGCGAGACTCGTCAAGCGAGCCGCCTCTTCTGAATTTTTGGCAACACCGGTGCCGTTCGCGTACATCAGTGCGAGATTGTACTGACCAAGCGCCGATTTCTGTTCGGCCGCGGCGCGAAACCAGCGCACGGATTCATCAAGATCCTTTTGCACACCGATGCCATTCAGATACATCAAGCCCAGATTGTACTGAGCGTTTTCATGCCCGAGCCCGCCCGCGCCCCGGAACAGACGAAACGCTTCTGACGGTTCCTTCGGCACGCCCTGACCCTGCAAATACATGCTTCCGAGATGGAACTGGGCGGAAGGGTTGCCTTGCGCGGCCGCCGCGCGATACCAGCGCGCTGCTTGCACGTGATCCCGTTTCACTCCTTCGCCTTTGAAGTACATGAGACCAAGTCGGTGTTGCGCCTGCGCATCCCCATGCTCGGCCGCCCTTCCGTACCAGCGCGCGGCCTCGGCCGGATCCGGCGCGACACCTCTTCCGTGCTCGTACATCACGCCGAGATTGAGCTCGGCCAAAGCGGCGGCGCCATCCTCGGCCGCCTTGCGAAACCACCGCGCCGCTTCGGCATAATCCTGCGCCACGCCCTCGCCGTCGAAATACAAGCCGCCCAGATTAACTTGCGCCTTGACATGCCCCTGTTCAGCGGCCTTGCGGTACCAGTATGCTGCCATGGCATGGTCGCGCCGTGTCCCGCTGCTGCCCTTGTAGTACATCGAACCGAGAACGAACTGTGCTTGCGGGTCGTCGCGGACCGCCTGCGCCGCCCTCGCGTCAAAAGAGGACGCGGGATCTTGGGCGCCGGCTCGTATCGGCATTGCAGCCATGAGCGAAAGGGCAACAATCAAACTGGTGCCAATTGACTTCATCATCCCTCCAACCGAGCGCAGCATCAGGTTGGATAATTTACACAACTCAAGATTGATTCGTCACGAAAAATAAACGGGGCCGGTTTCCCGACCCCGATTGCAGTGTTCAGGCGCCTGTGGTTATCGCTGCGCGACAGGGCGTACCAGCGGTGTCACGCGGCGGATGGTGACCCGGCGGTTCTCCTGTTCGGGGCCGTCCGTGCGGATCTTTAGGAACCGCTCGCCATAGCCCTGGGTAACGAGGTTTTCGGCTGGGACGCCATAGACCTCCGTCAGGAGTACCGCGACGGATTCGGCACGTTCGTCGGAGAGAACGAGGTTGGACTGATCCGCGCCGACGGCATCGGTGTGCCCCTCGATGAAGAAGGTCTCACCCGGATCCTTCTCCAGGACCTTGTTCATCGCCTCTGCAACCTTGCGCATGGTTTTTGCCTGCGACATCGACACTTCGGCGCTGCCCGTGGCGAAGGTGATGGTGTCGAGATCGATACGGCGAACCTTGTCGCGCAGGCGAGCGGAGTGGCGAACCTCGTCGATCGTGTAGACACGCTCGACCGTTTCGACCGGCGGCTCGGACAGGAATTCGTAATAGTCCCGATCCGGATCGTCGGCGTAGTCGACGATATAGTCGTCGACGGGTATCGTCAGGCGCATAGGCGGCAACTCATAACCGACGTCGATAATAGCGGGCCGGTCATCTTCATACTCAGGCGAATACATCATGATATATTCGTCGCCGCCACGGTCGATACGCGTGCGCGTCAGGACGTCGCCATACTGGTTGTAGATGGTAACGATCCGATAGCCGCCGGGGCGAACGATCGTCTCGCGAACGCGGCCTCTCGGAAGATTCTCATAAAAATTCTCTTCCGAATTCAGTCGCAGACGCGGCCGGTCGTCACCGCGCACGAAGATGCGGTCGCCGACGCCGAGGATGACGCGATCGTCGACCTCTTCGACAACCCGCACTTCCGTCACGTTGTTCTCAGTGGTGTTATTGACGGTCGTGTTGTTGATCTGCGTGTTGTTTATGACCGTGTTGTTGACGATGTTTGTCGTCTGCGGCACGGCGAAGGTCGGAGCCTCTTCAACACGCTCGCCCTCTTCGCTGAGCGCCGCCTCGATCTTCTGAGGAATCTCTTCCCTGGCTTCCGCCGGGATCGCGGCCTGTGCTGCCGCATCGTCGGCCGGAGGTTCTACGCTCTCCTGCGTGGCGCGCAGTTCCTCGCGCTGTTTGCGTCGCGTTTCGCGCCCCTCATTACCCCCGGCAATGTCGGCGTCCTTGTCGCTATCGAGGACGGCTGCGCCCCTCTCAACCGGAAGCACGACGGTATCGTCGGACGCTGAGGGGTCGTCAGCGATCTTCTGCCGTTCCTCCGTCGAGCGTTCGTCCACCACTTCTGGCGCCTGCTGGCCCTCGGGCTCGTCGCCTTGCTGCTCCGCAGTTGCGGGTTGTTCCGTGCCGGGCACCGGCTGCTGCTCGCCCTCGCCCGTCTGCTCGGCTGGCGCCTCAGGGGCAGGCTGCTCCGCGGTCGCATCGCTCTCGGGTTGGGTACCCGGCTGTTCCGCGGCTTTCTGTTCATCCGTTTGCAGCTGCTCTTCGGCCTGCTGCGGAGTGCCCTCCTCGGCCGCGGGCTGTTGTTCTTTAGCCTGCTGCTGGCGCTTCCTGCGCGCGGGTGCCTCTTCTTCGGCCTGCTGCGGTGCACTCTCCTCGGCTGCGGGCTGCTGTTCCTCAGCCTGCTGCTGGCGCTTCTTGCGCGCGGGTGCCTCTTCTTCGGCCTGCTGCGGAGCGCTCTCCTCGGCTGCGGGCTGCTGTTCCTCAGCCTGCTGCTGGCGTTTCTTGCGCCTGGGGGCCTCTTCTTCGGCCTGCTGCGGAGCGCTCTCCTCGGCTGCGGGCTGCTGTTCCTCAGCCTGCTGCTGGCGCTTCTTGCGCCGGGGGGCCTCTTCTTCGGCCTGCTGCGGAGCGCTCTCCTCGGCCGCGGGTTGCTGTTCTTCAGCCTGCTGCTGGCGCTTCTTGCGCCGGGGGGCCTCTTCTTCCGCCTGCTGCGGAGCACTCTCCTCGGCTGCGGGCTGCTGCTCTTCCGCCTGTCCTTGAGATTCTTCTTCGCCCTGGCGCTGCTTGCGCTTCAGTAGCAGCAAATCCTCGGGGGATTGTTGGTCCGCACCTTCCTGAGCCACCTCAAAAGGCGCGCTCAGGCTGTCCGCGAACGCGGGCTGAACCACCAGGGAGGCCGAAAGTACGGGCAAGGCCACTGTTGCGAAAAGTCTGGATCGAATCGACATTAATTTCTTCCTCTTGTTCGGAGGTCCTGACGCCTGGTGTGCACCCGCAACCAATCGCGTTACCCACCATGGCGCCCTCGTCACAGGGCCTGATCCGCGCTCCCGGCCTTCTTTGCGTCAGCCGAAAATGCCGTAGCGGCAACGCCGCAGCCACGGATCGGTTCCGCTGCAAGGCCTATAGAAGCCGACATTAACCGACCGTGAACGGACCGTTCATCTTCACCCACAACCTAAACGAAAGCCGAGGATGGCGACTCGCGTATATTACACGGATGCCGGGTCGATCCACCGGCAAACCATCAAGCATTCCACAAAAGCTGAAGCGACCTGCACGCGCCTGCCGCAAACACGGGGCGTTCAGCGTGGGCAACCGACGCTTTCCTATTGATTTCTGCCGGAAAACCGTACGAATATCGCAGCAACCGGCGGCGCAAGCCCCGGCGCCAATTGGCATCCGCGAAACAAGAAAAACCGGATGCCGAAAGCCAACAGAGAGGACACAATGCTTATTTCCAAACGGCTTGCGGCCACCGCATCGGCTGCCGTTTTCGTGCTTATGACCGGCATCGCCATGGCGGACGGCGAGAAGGTGGTAATCGGCAGCGAAGGCGCTTATCCGCCCTTCAACAATCTCGAATCCGACGGCACGCTGACCGGCTTCGACATCGACATCGCCAAGGCGCTTTGCGAAGAGATGAAAGCGGACTGTACTTTCGTCACACAGGAATGGGACGGAATGATTCCGGCGCTGATCGCCAAGAAATTCGATGCGATCGTCGCGTCGATGTCGATCACGGAAGAGCGCAAGCAACAGGTCGACTTTACCAACAAATACTACAACACGCCGCCGGCAATCGTCGTGCCGAAGGATTCACCGATTACCGAGGCAACCGCGGCCGGCCTTTCCGGCAAGGTGCTGGGCGCGCAAAGCTCCACCACCCATTCCAACTATGCGGAAGCGCATATGAAGGAGTCTGAGCTGAAGCTCTATCCAACCGCGGATGAATACAAGCTCGATCTTGCCAACGGCCGCATCGACGCGGCGATCGACGACGTCGTCGTGCTTTCGGAATGGCTGAAGACCGAGGACGGCGCCTGCTGCAAGCTGCTCGGCACCCTGCCCATCGATCCCGTCATCAATGGCGAGGGCGCCGGCATCGCAGTGCGCAAAGGCGATGACGCGCTGCGCGAAAAGCTCAACAAGGCCATCGAGGCCATCCGCGCGAATGGCAAGTACAAGCAAATCAACGAAAAGTACTTCCCCTTCGACGTCTACGGTAGCTAATCGCAGCGTTCCCGCGGTATTTCGGCTTTGACGGCGGGATAACCTGTTTTGAAGAAGAAAATGCAACGGCGGATGGGCTTGCCCTCCCGCCGTTTTTGTTTGACAAGGAATCTCGAAAATATGCGTCTGCAGTGCCTCTATCAAAGGTCAAAGCACAGGCTGGGCGCCAAAAAACGGGACGGGAAGTTATTGGCATGAGCGGATTGTTTGCCGCCCTTTCCTCCGGTCTTTCCTGGATCGGTGCGATTATCGACCCGCTATGCGGCCCCGCCGGGGTTTTCCGCTGGTTCGCCTCGGAGACGCTTCTTGCCTGCGGCGACGCGGGTTGGGGCGATGAGATCGCCTATGGCTTCCTGGTCACCGCCAGCCTAGCGGTCGCAACCCTTCCGGTCGGGCTGGTCATCGGCTTCTTCATTGCGCTCGCCAAGCAATCCGAGGAGAAATCTCTTCGGCTGGCGGCCAATATCTACACGACGATCTTTCGGGGCTTGCCGGAACTCCTCACGCTCTTCATCGTCTATTACGGTCTGCAGATCCTCGTTCAGCAGTTCCTTGCGACCGTCGGCTACGACGGCGCGGTCGAGATCAATGCCTTCGTAGCAGGGATGATCGCACTCGGAGTTGTCTTTTCGGCCTACTGTTCCGAGGTGCTGTTATCGGCATTCAAAGCCATTCCGCACGGACAGTATGAGGCCGGTGACGCGCTCGGGCTACACCGTGGCAAGACAATGCGCCTCATCATCCTGCCTCAGCTCATCCGCGTCGCGCTTCCCGGGCTTGGCAATCTTTGGATGGCGCTGCTGAAGGATACTGCACTCGTCTCGGTCATCGGCCTACCGGACATTCTTCGGCAAACCGGGATCGCGGCTCGGGTGACCAAGCATGCCTTCGAGTTCTTCGGCGTCGCCTGCGTGCTGTTCCTCGTTCTGGCGATGATTTCCTCCATCGTATTCTCCGCCCTCGAGCGCTCGACCAAACGCGCGGAGACACGCCGGTGAGCATTGCCGAAACCATGATTCCGCCGCAGGCTCCGCCCCCCGCCCCGCCGAGGCCCTACACATTTTCGCGCTTCTTCGGCAGCGTCGCGCTCGGCATCTGGCTTGCGCTCGGCGTCGGCATTTTCCTGACCGTCGTCAATGGCTGGGATCCGGAGAAGTTCTCCCGCTACGCACCGAACTTCCTGTCCGGCCTAGGGGTGACGCTGACGCTCGTGACCGCTTCGATTCTCATGGGCGCCGTCGTTTCGCTGCCGGTCGCGCTCGGGCGCATGTCCAAGAACAGGCTTTGGGGTTGGCTTGCCTATGCCTATGTGTATTTCTTCCGTGGCACGCCGCTGATCACCCAGCTCTTTCTCATCTATTACGGGCTTGGCAGTTTCCGACCGCAGCTCGAAACCGTGGGCCTTTGGTGGTTCTTCCGCGACGCCTGGAACTGCGCGCTTTTCACCTTCACACTCAACACTGCCGCCTATCAGGCCGAAATTCTGCGCGGGGCGATCGAGAGCGTGCCGCGCGGCCAACGGGAAGGGGCGGCCGCGCTCGGCCTGCCGGACCGCATCGCCTTTTTCAAGGTCATTCTGCCCCAGGCGATGATTGTGGCACTGCGCCCGTATGGAAATGAAATCATCCTGATGATCAAGGGATCGGCGATCGTAGCGATCGTGACGGTTTTCGACCTCATGGGAGAGACGCGGCGTGCCTTCTCCCGCACCTTCGATTACCAGATGTATATCTGGGCGGCGATCCTGTACCTGCTGATGGTGGAGTTGCTGCGCAACGTCTGGGGCTGGCTGGAAGCTCGCCTGACACGCCATCTGAAGCGCTGATTGCGCTGTAAGCATGGCGAGCACCAGCCGGAAGCCGGCAGCACTCAAAGGGGTTCGCTGCCAACTATTTGTTTTTGTAGGGGAACTTCTCTTTTGTCGCTTACATTAAGGCTTGATTAAGCAATCAAGCGCTCCATCATAGGGACCACCTTTGTAAAAGTGAGGTCCGTATGACGAACGACATGGAACTGCAGCTCAAGGGTTATGGCCTGACGACGGCTCAGATACTTTATCGGATGCCGGACCATCCGGCTCTCCTGCAGACTTATATCTGGCAACACTACGACATCGCGCCGGATTTTCCGGAAATGCGCAGCTTCCTGAAATTCTGGCAGGAGACGCTGGATGGACCGCTGCACTCGGTACGTTACGTGCACCGCAAATTGATCTCGGCCTCGGAGTGGAGGGCACTCAAGGGCGAGTTTATCGTCCATTAGACTACGGCCGGTACATTTGTGGTCGGAAGTGTCAGACGGATCGGGTGATGCCACCGTCGACCCGGATGTTTTGACCGGTGATGTAACCCCCACGATCGCTGGCGAGCAGCGCAACCAGCTCGGCCACCTCCTCCGTTGTCCCGTAACGCCCTATCGGGATGCGCTGGCGCCGTTCCTCGGTTTCCGGCAGACTGTCGATAAAGCCCGGCAGAACATTGTTCATGCGGATATTGTCGGGGGCATAGCGGTCGGCGAAAAGCTTTGTGAAAGCGGCAAGTCCGGAACGGAAGACCCCCGACGTCGGAAACAGGGGGTCCGGTTCGAAGGTGGCATAGGTGGAAATATTGACGATGCTGCCGGATTTCTGCTCCATCATAATCGGCGTCACCAGCCGGGTCGGCCGCACGACATTGAGGAAATAGACCTCCATGCCTTTGTGCCACTCCTCGTCAGTGAGCTCGAGTACGGGCGCGCGAGGGCCATGTCCTGCCGAATTGATCAGGGCGTCCACACGACCCCAGGCGTCATACGCCGCATCGACGAGCCGCTTCAAATCGTCACTTGACTGGTTCGATCCGGTGACGCCGATACCGCCGAGCTCCCTGGCGAGCGCCTCGCCCTTGCCCGACGATGAGAGGACGGCGACCTTGTAGCCCTCCGCCGCCATCCGCCGTGCCGCGCCGGCCCCCATACCGGAACCGCCGGCCGTAACGATTGCCACCTTCTGTTCGCTCATCTTGTGCTCCTTTTGCTCGCGAGAACGCAGTTGAAGCAGTCCCGCGCGTCGGCATCAAATGAGAATTTCTGAAGACGGCGTTCTAAATAGGGGCGCGGTAGCTGCAAGTGCGTCAGACATGGACCTCGCCGTGGGCGAGTTCACCGGCGCCTGTTGCCCGGTGGAGCGATCCGTAAAGGACAGCCGCATAGAAGATCGCGACGCCGACCGCTACCGCCCAGCCGGGCACGGGACCAAGCGCGGCGTTCTCGGCCACGTCGGCCCAGGAGCGGACATGGCCGAAAGGCTCTCCCGTGCTGGCGATCTTCGGCGATGAAATCTTCAGCGCCCAGGCCAGGAGCAGGATCAGATACATCCAGCAGTAGTTCCGCTGCAGCCGGCGGCAGAGGGCCTCCCTATAGCCCATCAGGAAGGCAGGCTGGCGCAGGCTCTTGGCAATCGACACCGACCATTTGAAGTTCGGCGTTCCCTCAGGGCATAGAATCTGCGCGAAATAGCCGCGCTCCATTTGGCGCACGCGGGCACGATAGACGTCGAAGAACCGGTAACGACGCGCTTCGATCAGCAGCAGCAAGCTGATAAGCAGCATAGCGAAGAGCAGAACCCCGTGATGGGACGAAGGGGTCGAAAGCGAAACCGAAAGCATCGCTGCGACGACAGTGATCGCCCAGTTCGATGTCCGGTCTATCCGGTCCCGCCAGCCCGCCATTCGCCCTATCTCGCCACGATAATAATGGATGATGGCGTTGATCGTCTCCTGTGACGTCTGAGGCAAAGGCGGCGCTTGCCGCTCCGGCATCTCCGTTCCCAACGTTAACGGGCTCAATTCGCCTGACATCGGCATTCCTCCGATTTTTCACTGTTTTAGCAATGATGACTCCTTTTTGGGTAAAGGTGAAATGGCGCTCGCTTCGACAAATCAAAATCTTTGCCGCAGGCGAATGTTCCCTCTCTTCCCCGACTCGCGCGGCAACAGTCCCGCATGAAAAAAGGCGTGCCGCCGCTGCATTGAACACCCTCGCCGCTCCGGTAAAATAGGCCACTTGAGGGGGCGGCAGAGGCCGGTGATTGTCAAAGACCGCCGGGGGTCGTAAGAAGCGTCCATGATGCAGAAGAGCAAGAAGATTGACGAGGAAGCCCTGGCGGAGGCTTACAACCGGGCGCTTACCCTGGAGAAGTCCGGACAGTTCGACGCGGCCGCCGCCGCCTATCGGGAAGTCCTGGAACTCGATCCGGACGACCACGGCGGCGCCGCCGTTCGACTGGCGTCGATGGGACACGGGGAGACACCGCTGAAGGCTTCGGACGCCTATGTGGCAACACTGTTCGACCAACACGCCGATGTTTTCGATAATGTCCTGGTCGACCAGCTCAACTATTGCGTACCGCTCCTCGTCCGCCAGCGCGTTCAGGCCGTCGGGCTCGGTCCCTTCAAAAGGGTACTCGACCTCGGTTGCGGTACCGGGCTGACCGGCGGGGCCCTGCGCGATCTTGCGGAGGACATTACCGGCGTGGACCTGTCGGAGAACATGGTGGAGATCGCCCATGAGAAGGATCTCTACGAGACGCTCTACGTCGCCGAAGCCGTCGATTTTCTCGATGACAACGACGACGAGCCCTTCGAGTTGATCGTCGCTACCGACGTTCTGCCTTATATAGGCGCACTGGAGCCGTTGTTCTTCGGTGCCGTCGACAATCTCGTGCCGGGCGGCCTGCTGATTATCTCCAGCGAGAGTTTGCCCGACGAAGCCATTGGAGAGCACGGCTACGCGGTCGGCCCACACCAGCGCTTCGCTCACTCCGAAGCCTACCTTTGCGCACGTCTTGCGGCGACAGGCTTCGAGATCATCGACATCAGCGACATCACCGTGCGCATGGAAGAAGGCGAGCCGATTGCCGGACAATTGGTGATCGCCCGCTTCAAGCCCTGATACCAGGCGCGCCGCCGAAATTCCGCCAACGCAAACTGGAGTCTCAAGGAAATGGCCAAAGTCGCATTCATCGGTCTCGGCGTAATGGGATACCCGATGGCGGGTCACCTCAAGGCGCGCGGCGGTCATGATGTCACGGTCTACAACCGGACCGCGGCCAAGGCGGAGCAATGGGCCGCGCAATTCGGCGGCCGGACCGCTGCAACGCCGGCCGAAGCGGCCAAGGGCCAGGAGTTCGTCTTCGCCTGCGTCGGCAATGACGACGATCTTCGTTCCGTTACCACGGGTGAAAACGGCGCCTTCGAAACGATCACCCCCGGCACGATCTTCATCGACAATACGACCGCATCGGCCGAGGTTGCGCGCGAGCTCTCTGCGGCGGCGGCTGCGAAAGGCGCGCATTTCATCGACGCACCGGTCTCCGGAGGCCAGGCAGGCGCGGAGAACGGTGTGCTCACCGTCATGTGCGGCGGCGACGTGGAAGCGTTCGAGAAGGCAAAATCCGTTATCGATGCCTATGCGCGGATGGTCGGTTTGATGGGTCCGGCGGGTGCCGGTCAACTCACCAAGATGATCAATCAGATTTGTATCGCGGGCCTCGTTCAGGGGCTCGCAGAGGGAATTCACTTCGGCAAGAAGGCGGGACTCGACATCGAAAAGGTGATCGAGGTGATCTCCAAGGGAGCGGCCGGATCCTGGCAGATGGAAAATCGCCACAAGACCATGAACGAAGGCAAATATGACTTCGGCTTTGCGGTCGACTGGATGCGCAAGGATCTCGACATCGTCCTTGCCGAGGCGCGGCGTAATGGCGCCAAGCTGCCGGTGACCGCCCTGGTTGATCAATTCTACGGTGATATCCAGGCGCTTGGTGGCAATCGCTGGGATACGTCTTCCCTGCTTGCCCGCCTCGAAAAATGATGCCTGCCCCGGAGTCGACGGCGCAGGAAATCATCGAACACCTCCGCGCCCTCGGCTCGGACGAGAACATCGCCGCAATGGCGCGCTTCGGTATTGCGACCGAAAACGCCCTGGGCCTTTCGAATGTGCAGCTTCGTCGCGTCGCCCGTATGGTAAAGACCGACCATGTCCGCGCGATCGACCTTTGGGCCTCCGGCATCCGCGAAGCGCGCCTGCTGGCAGCGTTCACTGCGGACTCAAAGGCGCTGACGCTCGCTGAAGCGCGGCAATGGGCGAATGCCTGCAGCTCCTGGGAAGTGGTCGATGCGATCGCCGACCTTTTCGTCGGAGCCCGCCTCGAGCAAGTGCTCATTCCCGAATTCGCAGCCGATGAGCGAGAGTTCGTCCGCCGCCTGGCCTTCGCAATGATCGCAACAGCCGCCGTTCATCTGAAGAAGGAGCCGGATTCGGCGCTGCTTGCCTGGCTGCCGCTCATCGAAGCGCATGCCGCCGACGAGCGCAATTTCGTGAAGAAGGCGGTCAACTGGGCACTCAGGCAGATCGGCAAGCGCAGCCTCGATTGCCACGGCCCGGCCCTGGCGCTCGCGCAAAGGCTCGCGATGAGCGCGAACAGCGCGGCACGATGGACCGGCAAGGACGCGCTGCGCGAACTGACGAGCAGCAAGGTTCGCCAACGGCTGGACCTTCCGCATTGAAAAACCGGCCGAACAACTGCGCGCCAAAGCGGTTTATCATTGCGATAGATCAGTTTTTTAAAGCGAGGGTAGAGACGGCCTTATCCCTTGTGCTTAATCTTCGCTCGACTTCGCCTGGTCGATAACCATGTAGTCGAGCGGCAACTGCGTCGTATATTTAATCTGCTCCATGGCGAAGGCCGAGGACACATCGCGAATCTCGATCTTGGCGATCAGACGCTTGTAGAAGGCGTCGTAGGCTGCGATGTCTGGCACGACCACGCGCAGCAGATAGTCCACGTCGCCGCTCATGCGATAAAATTCCACCACTTCAGGGAAATCCGCAACGACTTCGGAGAAACGCCGCAGCCATTCCATGGAATGCGAACTGGTGCGCACCGAAACGAATACGGTGACCTTCGTGTTCACCTTCACCGGATCAAGCAGCGCGACACGGCGGCGGATCACGCCTTCCTCTTCCATCTTCTGGATGCGCCGCCAGCAAGGCGTGGTGGAAAGCCCGACCTTCTTGGCGAGGTCGGCTACGGCCAAGGTCGAGTCCTCCTGCAAAAGCCGCAGGATCTTGCGGTCAAGGCGATCCATGGAAAAATCCTCTCGAATTATTTTTCCCTCTATAGCGCGCAATTCGTGAAAATAAAGAAAATTTTTTCAGACTGTCAGCGCCTTCACCTGCTCACGCAGGAAGGGCAGCAACTCGGTTTCGAACCATAGGTTACGCCGGAGCCAGCCGGTATTGCGCCAGCTCGGATGCGGCAGCGGCAATACGGGGGTGCCGGAATTGCTTTTCGCGTAGCGCCGCCAGTTGCGCACAGTCTCCGTCATGGACTTGGGACAGCCCTGTCCGAGATGCCAGCGCTGCGCATAATGGCCGACCGCCAGCACCAGCTCGATCTGCGGCATGGCGTCGATCGCTCTGCGGCGCCACAGCGAAGCGCACTCGCTTCTCGGCGGCAGGTCGCTGCCGTGTCCATCATAGCCTGGAAAACAGAAACCCATCGGCACGATCGCAAAATTTCCCGGATCGTAAAATGCCGTGCGGTCAACAGACAGCCATTGCCTCAGCCGGTCTCCCGATGCGTCGTTGAATGGAAGACCGCTTTCATGTACCCGCAAACCGGGTGCCTGCCCGGCGATCAAAATTCGCGCCGAGGAGGAAAGTACCGCAACCGGCCTCGGCTCGTGCGGCAACCGGTGATCCATGCCACGCGCCGGGTCATCGCGACAGCGGCGACAGAGCGAAATCGCCTCCCGCAACGCCTGCAGGTGCTCTTCAGTCACCGCCGATCCTCGCCATGATCCCACTCGAATATTCCTGAAGCCACCGGATAATGGTCTCAATCCGGTCGCTCGTTCGGTGCGGGGGCTCATCCACCCCGCCGTTCGACCGGCGCCATTCCTGCGGCCTCACAAAATCGCCGCCCCAAAGCCCCGTCCCTGAGCTTCGCGCCCTCTCCTCCTCGTCATGGTAGAGCCCATAGCTGACGGCGTAACCAGAAAGGACCATCTCTCTTCCCAGATCGTTCTCGCGAACCGTGCAGACGCCCAGGTCGCGCCCGTAGCGATCCTGGCCATGGAGCCGACACACGGTCGTGGCTCTCGCGACCAGAGCAGCCAGCCGCCGTCGCGCCTGCGCGCCGCAGTCCCATCGGGTATCCGCGCGTCGGCACATCTGACCGATCTCGGGAGCATCGATACCCTCGATACGTATGCGACGCCCATCGAGCCGCAAACTGTCCCCGTCGCTCGCCGATGCGGAGCCACGCAACTCACCCGTCACGGGCCGTTCGGGCACCGGCAGTTGCGCGGCTACGTAGGCGCCGATTCCGAGGACGAGCAGGAAAATCCAACCACCCGCCATGCCCCCGTTGCCCGACGGCCGCTTGCGCCGCCGAGGAAATCCGGATCGGCCGAAGGCGAAGCGCTTTCCGGGAGAGCCCGGACCCGCGCCACTGCCGATCCGGATATTGCGGTTCTGCGACGTCACTCCAGCGCCTCCACCTCGACCAATGCCCCCGCTCGTCCAACCAGAAAACCGCAATCACGCCACAATGGTTGTCGAATCCTTCATGCGGGCAGCAACTTCTTAAGGATTGCATCCTACAGTGCAAGCTGAACCCAATCCTGATCAGAAGTATGAGCATCGCCGCCAGCACATCGACCGACAAGATCATAGTCGACAGATCGCGGAACCATCGAAACAAAGCTGTTTCGAAGACCGTTCGCGCGACGCGTCAGCGGCTGCAGACCGGCTCCTCGGCACCATCCGGCTTCGAACGCGAAATGCTCCTGCTCCACATCGAGTCCGTACTCCACGGCGCGATGGCCCTGCCCCTCCTCGTGATCATGATCGCCGCCAGCGGCGTGTACCTCTCCGGAGAAGCGAACATTCTCGTCTGGGCGCTGATGGCGCTTTCGGCGCACGCCGTCACCATCTTCCTTGCGCGCAAGGCCAAGCGCGAGGATGTGGTCGCAGAAAAAGTCTCCGTCTGGCGCCGCCGTTTCCTCGCCTGCCAGGTGCTGACGGGCCTCTGTTGGGCGATCTTCACGCTCCCGGACTGCGCGTCCTGCGGCCAGGTCGCTTCCGGTCTTTTCGAAGGAACAGTCCTCTTCATTGCCCTCGCGATCACCGCCATGGGCACTTTCCTGTTGCGCAACGCCCTGTATTACACCTTCCTCCCGGTCCTTTGCGTGCTCTGTTTCTCCGCGCTCGCGACCGGCGACCCGGTGGATATCGGCTTCGCGGGCATTCTGGCCCTCTCGCTGATATTCCTGGCATTTATGACCGGCAGCATGAATCGCGCCAACGTCCATATCCTTTCCGTACAGTCCGAAAAGGACGACCTCATCGCCGAACTCGAGGTGGCCAAGTCCATGTCGGACGAGGCACGCCGCCGCGCGGAAGAAGCGAACCTAGCCAAATCGCGGTTCCTCGCCTCGATGTCGCACGAGCTGCGCACTCCGCTCAATGCCATCCTCGGCTTCTCCGAGGTCATGTCCACCGAGGTGCTCGGCCCCCTCAGCAACCCGACCTACAAGGAATACACGCTCGATATCCATCGCTCCGGCGAACACCTGTTGAATCTCATCAACGAGATCCTCGATCTTTCGCGTATCGAAGCCGGCAAGTACGAGCTCAGCGAGGACGCAGTGAACCTGGCAGAAATCGTAGAGGATTGCATCGGCATGGTTCAGCTGCGCGCCCGAAGCAAGAACATAACGATCGGTCAGCAGTTCGAACAGGCGATGCCATCAGTCTGGGCTGACGAGAAGGCGATGCGTCAGGTGACGCTCAATCTGCTCTCGAACGCTGTCAAGTTCACGCCGTCGGGTGGCGAAGTCAGCGTAAAGGTCGGCTGGACTGCCGGCGGCGGGCAATATCTTTCGATCAGGGACAATGGTCCTGGCATTCCGGAAGAGGAAATCCCGATCGTTCTCTCCGCTTTCGGTCAGGGCTCGATTGCCATCAAGAGCGCCGAGCAAGGTACCGGGCTTGGTCTGCCGATCGTCCAGGCTATTCTTGCCAAACACAATGGCCAGTTCATATTGCGCTCGAAGCTCAGGGTCGGTACTGAGGCGATCGCCATCCTGCCGCCTCGACGTGTGCTGCAGAGCTTGCCGCCGGTCGAGGATGTCCCCTCCCTTACCCGCCGGCGCAGAAGCTTTGCCTGAGTGTCAGCTGCGCCTTTCCCTCGCACATTTGCAAGCGAAAGTTGCCGTAGCGCCCGCCCTTCCGCGCCGCGGACGCGGCGCTGCTGGATTCCTGTGACAAGCACAGGAATCCTGTGTGTCGAAACTGTGCTTATATGGGTGCGGGCGGAAGGCCGTCGGAATCCTGGTCTTTAAAGACCGTGTGCTGGCTCTGGTC
>NZ_VITA01000012.1 GCF_007827695.1 Sinorhizobium medicae
TTGCGCTTGCCCGCAAATTGCTCGCCATCGCAAACGCCATCATCAGGGACAAAACAACCTTCCGACGAACCACCTGACAAACACAGTTGCCAGCCGGACCAAGTCCTTGGGATGGAAGACTCTCTCCACGGCGCAGACCGGGAGTGGGAGCAAAGCATGAGCTCTGCGGTTTCGGCGTAACACTGAAGCAGGCTTGCTCTCGCAGACCAGCACGCTGGTGAAGCCTTGTTGGGATAGAATTCCTATCCTTGATTTATGGAATAACGCAACTGCCCTGCCGCATGCAAGCCTCTGCCAGGCAAAATGCCCTCTCTTTCCGATTTACCCACAGGAAATCTCGCTCATGTCTCGCTGCCTGCCTCGGACAGCGGCAAGCCCTATTGGGCAGTGCACCGATAGGGCTGCTTTATACATGCGATCTGCGGGGTCGAGCACTCGGCCCTGCCTTCGGATACCAGACAGAATGAACATTGATCGTTGAACTCGAAGCACTTCGGGTTCGCCCGCAGGAACGCCTCGATGCTGGCGGCTTGCTCCTGGTTCACACTTTCTGTTTCGACACGGTCCGTGGAGAAGGCAGGCGACGGTCCTGCGACTAACAGCACGATCCAATACTTCAACGCGCGCATGAGTCAAACTCCGTTTCCCGCTTCGCCCTGCTGGTAAATTTTTATTGTACGAGTGTATATTATAATTTCCTTGCATAAGATATCGGCCTCTGCTTCAATTCACCAAGGCTGATGCTCAGGGCTGAGTATAATTTCGTTAATGATGCCTCACAGAAAAGCTGCAACCAATCCGCCATCTTTTGCTGATGCGGCTTGGCCCTGCCTGTCGAGTCAGGAACACATTGCCGTGAACATTTATTTTAGACACTGAATTTTAGCACTGCACCCGGTCGTTCCGGGAACCGTGACAGCCCGCAATGCATTTGCCTTCCCGAGAGAAGGAGCCTCGTCCATGCGCAATCATTGGATCTACGTCGCCATCGGCTTTATCGTCGGCGCCGGACTGTTCGCCACCACCGTGTGGCAGAGCACGCAGCCGGTCAAATCCGATCAATTCGCCACTATAAAACTCGAAAAGACCGACCGCATCCAAGGCGGCATCCAGACGTCGTTCGTCACGGAGCGGTTCGGTCCCATATACTCCGTCGAGTGACCCGTTTGTCGGATGACAGTTTCCCTGCTTTCGGCAGGGCAGGCTTCGGTGTGGAACAAGCGCCGCAAGCATGCCGGTATCATCGTGATGCTCTTGTCTTTCGCTGAAGGATGCGCAAGTTATTCGCGCCGGCAGTTTCCGGCATGACACGACGATCGAGGACCCCTGCGTTGAAATCAGAAGACAAGCCTGACGCCGAATTCAGGGTCGAAAAGCGAACGAACGGGCGCTGGGCTTTCGTGCTCAGCTACCGTGGCGTTACCTATCCCGCGCAGGGTCAGTTTAGCACCCAGCTTCAGGCACAGGCTGCCGCCTATGTTGCGATGAAACTTCTGCGGAAAACACGGTAGACCCCGGTGTCGCCCCGTCAGTTGTAAGGTGAGTTGCACGGGCGGCGCCCACCCTGAAAGGGCTGGAACGTGTCGTCGGACAATCGATAGGAGTTGTACCGCTCCTGGCACCAGCGAAGATGCGCATTCGCATCGAACACCTTTTGTCTTTGGCGAAGCCGCGGTCTGTTGTGTAGCGGTCCGCCAACGGTTGCTCCCGGGCCAATGCTGATGTCGGGACTCCCGCCGCGGTATCGTGAGCCGTAATTCGGATATCTCTGCTGCAGGAAATCGCGGTATTCCCTCTCGATGAAGAGGTTGTGATTGGTGCTGCCGCCGGGACCGCCGGCGCATATTCCCGTACTGCATGTCTGGGATTCTGCCGGTGGTATGCCTATCGCGGCGGCAAACACGGCAATGGCGAGCGTTGCGATAGCTTTCACGGGAACCTCACCTTCTTTCGGCAAGCAATGAGAGGTTGGAGGGGGATTTCTCTGGTTAACACTTGGAGTTGATGCAGGGTCCCTAGAACCTTTTCTGTCTGAATGGAAAGACTCTATATCAAGATTGGCGCCGTTTGAGGGCGCGCGGCAGCAAACGCTCGGCCGCGCACCGCCGCAAAAGACAATATTCCTATTCTCAGCTCATCAAATGGCTGCCTTTCCGTGTTCGCGCAATGCCTTTTCGAAAAGCAGAACGTTGAGGCCCCGCTTCAGCCACTCCAGCTGGGCTTCCGGCATCATTCTCAATCCTTCGTAATCCATGACACAAACGTTGAAGACGGTGGCCTTCACCTGCCGCCCTTCCTCGCATCCGAGCAACAATCCTTCGAGCCGCATCATCCGGTCGGCCGCCTTCTTCACCTTCAAAGCGCGGTCCTCGCTCGGCTCTCCCGCATGCCCTCGCACGTGACCGATCTGCTGCGCCCTGACGCTTGGAAAAGGAATGCCCGTCAAATGATAGTAGCGCACCATTGCCGCCGCATAATCGTCGCCGGCGTCCCGCTGCTGCTCGCTGATCCGGCCATCAAGAAACAGCCGGCCGAGCGTGTAGCCGGCAAGGGCGCTTCTGGTATCAAGGCCGTGCATGCGCTTGCGCGCTGCAAGGGCGACGGCCGTCGCTTCCTTCTCGCTGTCCTGTTGCGACCATTTGGGCTTTATCTTGCCGCAGGCAAAGCGCTCGGCATCGACCTTCCGCGGCCTTCCGAGTTGTGCTTTGCGCCTTGCACGCAGTTTCTGGGCTTTGGTCAGCATGGAGATCCTTTCGGGCCTGATGAGATGAGTTGCGCCGCGCGCGCCCTGCCCTTGCGCGGGCGGGGATGGGCGGAAGTCGGGGGATAAGAACGTGGGCCAGCAAGCAAGCGCCCGGTACGATCCGGGCAGCGATATCAGCTCAATATACCGTCTCGCTCCCGCCGGCAGCCTGCACGGCGGCAAGCACGGTCGTGTGATCACGGTGAAAGATTCGGCCGATCCCCGCCAGCGAGAGATCACGGCGTTGCTCATAGACGGCACGCATGCAGGCATGTCTCGGCCTCACTAGCCGGCGCTCACGGCGCACGCTGATGATGTCGTCCCAGCTTACGTCTGGAAAATCCTTGAGGACCACGGCAACGATTTCGTCGACCGACGGCCTGTCGCCATCTTCTCCGTCCGACCCCTGCTTCTCTCGGTCGGCAAGAAGGATGCGCGCCTGCGCCAGCAGCCGCGCTGCCGCATCGGCAAGATCGATTTCGAGCTTGGCGATCTGCCGCTCTTTCGCTTCGCTGTCCCGGGCAAACGCGACCAGCTGCCGCTCGAGCTCTTCGATGTGAGCGGCTCTGCGCGCCGCTATGCCCGGCCGTGTCAGCCGCTCCCGGATGAGGCCGTAGTGTCTCTTCTGCCTTGCCAGTTCCGAATTCTCCGCCATCGCTTCTCCAGTTCCATTTTCGGCGATCCCGGCAGCCAAGCGCATCCGCCGCTGCTTGACTTTATGAATGACATCTATAATGTCGTGTTGTCAACATGATTTATGTTATCAACATTGGTATGTCCCCTGTCATGAGCGAACGAGCTGAAAGATTGCGTGAGGCGCGCGTCAAAGCGGGCTATCGATTTGCCTCCGACGCGGCGAATGCCTTGGGCATTGTCACCTCGACCTATCGCGCCCACGAAAACGGGCAGAACGATTTCGAGCTCGGCGAGGCCGAGGTATACGGCCGCAAATTCAATGTCGACCCGCTTTGGCTGTTGACCGGTACTGACCGCCGGACCTCCATCCCCCTGCCCCCTGCCACGACATTGCCTGAAGTCCACGCGCCGGACGCTCGAGTCGGCGCCAAGGTAATCGGTCAAGGGGAAAAGATCCCCGTCTTCGGCCAGGCCGTCGGCGGAGTTGATGGTGAATTCATAATGAACGGCAATGTGTTGTACGAAGTCATGGCACCGCCCATCCTCTCGGATGTCTCAGGCGCCTATGCGGTATCTGTGTCAGGCGATTCCATGCATCCGCGGTACGAAGACGGCGAAGTCTGCTTCGTCGATCCGAGCCGCCGCGTCCGCAAGGGCGACTACGTGATCGCCCAGATCCGGCTGGAGGAAAGCGGCGCTCTGCTCGCCTATGTCAAAAAATTCGTCCGCCACAACAGCTCCGAATTGGTACTCGAACAGTTCAACCCGCCCAAGGAGCTGCGCTTCGAGGCCCATACAGTTCATTCGGTCCATTATATCGCCCTCGCTGGCAACGCCTGAAGGCACGAGAGCTTCTCTTTCCATCCGCATTCCATTGCTTGTCCCACGAGAGCCAGGCAAAACCTTGGACTGGATGTACGTTCGCCTCCCCATCCCGGCAACATCCGCCAATTTCAACACAGTTCATGTTGACATAGATCGTGTTGAGTGCGATGTTGCTGGAGTAATCAGGGCGAAGTCGCCCGACGCTTGCAGTTACTGAGGAGAAGAACCCCTAAATGTCCCTCCCCCGAATCAAATCCGATCTTCATGGTCAGGTCGACGAACTCTTCGCGGCCGATCTTCTCCATTCAACGGATGCGCAAAACCAGACGGCGCTCAAAGGATTTCTCTCTTCCGCCTATTGCAGCCTGGCTTCGCTCGCCTGGCATCTCGGCGCCGATGGGCGTGTTTTCCAGCGCGAGGCGCGGCCTGCGACGGACCTCGTCGACGACGTCTTCTTCGCCCTCAACCGCGAGCGCGAGTTTAGCGGCGGCGCCGATGCGCGGCAGACGCAACGACAGCTTGGCACTCATAATTCCCGCCAGCAGTTCGGAGGCGCCCTGTGATGCGGGCTGAGACATACGCAATCGTCAATCTGGCGGCTCTGAACCTCATAGAAGCCGTCAGTGCCGCCTACTTCGTCACAGAGAAGCAGGCCACCACCCGTCACGAGTTTCGCGCCCGCGAAATGTTGAAGAAAATTGCTCTGGCTCTCGATTACGACCTTACCGAAGCGGCAATCCAAGCCGACCGTCAGGAACTCTCAACCGGCATCGCGCCGCGGGCGACGGTCCCCGCCCTCAGGCTTGTATCTGCTGAGTTTGCTGAACGCAGCGGTGACTGATGTGCCGCCCTCCGCCGCTTCAATCGTCGTCAGGCGGGCAAGGCCATTTCGCGGGAGTGGAAAGACCGGACGGCAGTTTGGTCGCGTCGTCGCCGCAGGTGAGATCGACCTGTTCCTGCGTGAGGCCGGACGCTCTGGAAAGGTCGACACCTTCTATTCTGGTAAGGAAGAGGAAGGCGCGGTCCAGGTCGATCGGACCTTCGAAAACGGCGCCGCTCAGCTTGGCTCGCGAAAGATTGGCCATGGAGAAGCGGGCGCCCGTCAACACCGCCTGGTCGAAAGTCGCGCGCCCGAGTTCCGCCTTTTCGAAGTCCGCACCTGTGAGCCGCGCGCCGGTAAAATCGGTGCGCTGTAGCTCGGCGCTCGCAAAGGAGGCGTTTTCCGCGGAGATTGCTGAGAAATTACCCCGATAGGCCTCGACCCTGCTGAAATTCGCCTTGTCCGCCCTGGCGCCGGCAAGCGAAGCACGAACGAGCGTCGCCTTCTCCAGATTAGCGGAATTCAGATTGGCCCCGCGCAAGTCCGTCATGGTAAAGTCGGCATTCACAAGATTGCTTTCCGGCAGGTCGCTGCCACGCAGCATGATCTGTTTTTTGTTACAGTCCTGCCAGTCCGTGCGAGGCCCGGCCGTGCTCTTGCAGTCCGCCGCCGCGGCCGCACTGGGGCCAAATGCCGCTATCATGATCGCTGCGGCGAAAAGTGCCGCGCCGCCGGATCCCGTACCTGTCTTGCCAAGCTTCGTCATATCGCCGCTCCTGCCGGCCAGTCAAAATATCAGCCGCCCCATTTTACGGCAGGCTTCAGAAGCGCCGCAAAGAACTCCGTGGAATTCAATGTGTTACGACGAATCCACCTTTGAGGAAAGAGCGGCGGTAACCGCGCCGTCAATAGAGCGATTTTGCCAATTGGAGAGGCAGGAAATCTCTCGCTCCTGCCCCTTCCTGTTTTGGGTTGAATTCAAGCCTCGACGCCCTGGATGGCCGATACCTGCCAATCGGCGCCGGGCCTGCGCACAAAGGTCCATATCTCGACTGCCTCGGTCGGCCTGTCCGCGTCGCCGCTGACCACGTCGCCGGTCGCCCTGTCGCGCATCACGTCGACGCTCTCGTAGCGCATCGCAACGGTTGCGTAATCCCTGCCGTCTCCTCTCCATGCCTCGGCCAGGTCGCCCTGGACGAGGTGAACGTCCCGGACTTCGTTCTTGAGGCCCTTCGTTGCATTGTCGCTGAGCTCTTCTGCAAGGTAGGACATGGCCTCCGGTGTGGTCAGCCTCCGCAACGCCGCATAATCTTCTGCTCCGTAGGCAGCCTGCACGCCCTTCAGCATCGTCTCGAAACGATCGAGATCGTCCTGGCCGACACTGATTTCCTCTCCACCGCCATAAGCCGGTGCCGCAGCAGGCGAACGCGGCGCGGCGGCACTGCCCACGGCTTCCCCTATTCTTGGGATGCGGAAGGATGGCGGATTACCGGCCGTCGCCGATGTGCGGGCGGTTGCCGACGGCGCCGAATAGGCCGGGCGCTGGTTGCGGCCGAAAAACCGCATTGCAAGGGAAATGAGCAGAACGACGAGACCAACTTGCAGCAGCAATCCAAGGAAGCCGACGCCGCCGCCGATACCGTGACCGAGCAGCATGCCGATCAGACCGCCCATCATGAGGCCGCCGATCATCGATCCGCCGAATCCGCTGAAGAAGCCCGGGCGCGCATTGCCCGTCCGGTTCTGGGTAGCCGGGCTCGTTGCGGTCGAAGGCTGCGCATTCTGCCGCGGCGTCATCGTCCTGTCGATCGGCGCGGCGGGCGCGGGCGCCGTGCGCGTCGCCGGCGGCGCGGAAAATGTCCGGCTGCCGCGAGAACCGAATCCTCCGCCTGCCCGTCTCGCATCGGCGACATCGACCACCGTCAACATCGCCGCAACACCAATCGCCGCAATGGCCAGAACCCGTCCGAAACGCTGCATTTCCACCCTTCCCTATCTCAGAGCCCGCAATGGGCCGTAGAGCGTCATATAGAGCTTGCAGGACAAGAGTTTAAGAGCGTTTCCGCGTCTTTCTTCGATCGCGGCCCGGCTCGAGCAGTTCCCGGGAAGCGCGTGGCGGTTTACTGCCCGGAACTGCGGAAATCAGATTGGAGAAAAACCGGCCCTCGTCACGGATAATGGACCGGCGCGATGAATCCGAGTTCGAGCAACTGCCCGGACCCCGAGAATCGCGTCGAGCTCTCGTGGGAAAAGTCGAATTCCCCGGCCTCCTGCAGGTCTTCCAGCATCTTGCGATAGGCCGCCGCAGCATTGAAATACTGCCCTTCGGCGACCGCCCGCTCGATCTTCTCCTTGTAATCGGAGAAGAATTTGAAGTGCAGCAGCACGCCGGAGACGGCAGGAAAATTCCGCTCGCAAGGCAAAGGCTGATGAATGCTGACCCCCAGGCTGCATTCCGGGTCCCAGAAGATGACAGGATATTTCATGAGTTCGAGCAGATGGGCGAATTTGCGCTTCCGCGGGCCGCCGGTGATGCTGATCGCCCGCTTCGTATAGCTCATCTCGTATCCTGAGCCATCAAAATGATCGGCGATTTCCCAAGGCATCCAGCCGTCATCGCCGTCGAGTGAAGCAGCTCCGAGCTGCCCGATCGGATACATGTCGAGCATGGGGGCGGCAAGACGCTTCTCGCCCCTGCTCTCCAGCGCCTTAACAAGGTCGCCAAGCGGCCGGTTTTCGCAATCGTCATAGATCAGGAACTCGTCCGAATCGACATTCAGAAACCAGCGGCTCCCGCCATAGCGCTCGAACAGAGCCTCGCGCCATTCACGCCCTCTGCGGGCATCCCGATAGCGTACCGGCGAAGCCCAAAGGTCCACATCCGCCTGCGCGAGCAGATAGTCCCGCGTTCCGTCCGACGATACGTCGTCGACGCAGATAAATCGGGAGACGCCGAGCCTTCGGTAATGCGCAAGAAAGGCCGGCAGCAATTTTCGGTCGTTGTGCGTATTGAACACAAGTGGAATGTCGCTAGTGCCGAGCGGTCTCTGGCCACCCTCCGTCAGGCACGACATTTCGATCGACCGTTTCCGCCTGCGGACACGCGCCGTGAGCTTATACGTCTCGTAGCGTGAAAGCATGCGATCGAATATCCCTCTTCGCACCCGCTGCTTCTCATCCTCAGATGGGTGAAAGGGATAGTGAAGATCTTTCAAGGTCCGCTCCGATCAACCGATACGAAATGTTGCGTTTATCGGCATCGTCGCGAGAATTCAACACAACAAAAGCTCGAGCAATTCCGTCTTTCCGAGAAAAGCGGAAATTTGCTAGAATGCAAACGGATACCGCGGCCGCAAGCTCCGCGTTCCCAGCCTGACGAAGTTCTTCATTTTCCCCGGGATATGCTCGCGGCGGTCATAGGCGGCCAAGAGGTTTGCGGATCTTCGGTCCTCGTTGAAGCGGGCTATCCACTGCTCCGTCAGCTCGTCACGCTGGACGGCCATCGATGTCCGCAACTCCGCGGGCGGCGCCACCTGCATGTGAGCCACCAGGTGGTTGACGAAAGGAGCTGGATCGGCAGCGAGTTCCTCGTACACGAATTCCATAAACTGCGCACCGCTGAGCTCCAGATAGCTTTGCCAGAAGGCATAGCTGTCCAGTTCGACCCGCTTCTCGCCTCCGTCAGGAGTAGATAACCCCGCATGAACCGTCCGTCGTAACATACTTGCAAATGCCAGCCCGGGCGCGGTGAAAGATGAATGTTGGCTTTTTTACCACAAGCTAAAGCAGACAGATCGAGGCTTTGTCAGAGCGGAATGGCGAAAACTGTGCGAAAACACGGCAACCGCTGCAGAACTAGGGGAGCTCGAATGCAGCTCGCGATATATTGAGAATGTTTTTGGTGGGTGATCACGGGCTCGAACCGTGGACCCGCTGATTAAGAGTCAGCTGCTCTACCAACTGAGCTAATCACCCGCCGGACCGCTTTGCTGCGGTCTGGTGGGGCGTATAATGGCGTTCGCCTGGCTTGTCCAGCGGCCTTGCCAAGTTTTCTGCAAAAAAATCAGACCGCCAGCTCGCCCTCGGCAAGTTTTACCGCATGGCCACCGATCCGCGCACTCGCGATTTTCCCCTCCGCAATATTCAGATGCAGGTGAATAATCGAAGGACGGCCCATTTCCACGCCCTGCTCGATCAGCATGGGATGGTGGCCGTCGACCAGGCCGTCGAAAAAATTGACGGCGCCCGAAAGGGCGGCCGCAGCCGAACCGGTCGCCGGATCCTCGACGAGCCCCATGCCCGGAGCGAACATCCGGGTATGAAAACGGGCCATGTGATTGATGCCGCCGCGACAGTAGAGATAGGCAGCGGCAAGCCGTCCTTCGGCAAGCGGCGCCAGGTGTTCCCAACGCTGCGGATCGAACTCCACAGACGCCACCGAGCGAATATCGTGAAGGGGCACCATCACGAACGGAACGCCGGCACTCCAGAAAGACGGTACATGATTTTCGAAGCCGACCTGCGTCGCCTTGAGCGCAAGTGCATCGGCGATCTCCTGCCGGTCGAACTGCGCCTCAAGCCGGCTCGGTTTGCGCGGCAGGTCGAACTCCGCGAAGGTCGCCGAACCCGGTTTAAGTCTGACGACCGCGCGGACCGGCCCAACGCTTTCTTCCAGCACCTGCATCAGCTCGAGCGCGCTGTTGGCATCACCATAGGCCGTTTCGGCGATGGCAACAGCCGCTCCTACGGTCGGGTGTCCCGCAAAGGGCAGTTCATGTGCCGGGGTGAATATCCGAAGGCGAGCGGAATGGGCGGCGCTTTCGGGCCGCAGGAGGAAGACGGTTTCGGATAGGTTGAACTCCTGAGCGATAGCCTGCATGGCTTCTTCGGTCAGTCCATCGGCATCGAACACCACCGCGAGAGGATTTCCCGCTAGACGCTTCTCGGTGAAGACATCGTAAATCGCGTAGCGCCGTGCCATGCATGTCCCCTTATCGTCCGGGTCGCCGTGGATAGGTCCGGATGCGGAATCACAACGGTCCGTCTGCCGAAGCCTGGACGCCGGGTGCGTACTCTCGCGGTGCCGAACCGCTTGCGACCTTGCAACGCCAGCGTCCCGGCGGCAAGGCAAAAAGCCGCCGGCGGGCCTCCGTCACGCCATCTGCTGCCCCCGGATGCGCGCAAAAAGCCAATCGAGTATCGGTGGGATGAACTCGGGATAATTATGTGCGGTCGGCTCCGGCTCACGGATCGCCACCGCCTCGTCGATCTCCGGATGCGGATCGGAAGCGACATGCTCCGCCACTCGGGCAACGATGTCCTCGGCCGTGGCCGCCAGTCGAAACACGCGGAACACCGTAAGCGTGCCATCCATGTGGATGGCGTGCCAACCCGGTTCTGCGGTTGCCTCGGAGAGCGAAATGCCAGTCTCCTCCTTTACCTCGCGCGCGATGTTGCGAGCGACATCGCAGCGCCCGTCGACGATATCCTCCGGCTCGAGCGAACCACCCGGGCTATAGACCCGCCCCGGATTGGCCGTGTGTGCACCCATGCGAATGGCAATCAGGGCGTCGTCCGAGGAAACGAGCATCGGCATGCCGAAAATGTGGCTTGCCCCCGGCGCCCTCGTTTTCCGCCACCAGAGGAAGGTAGAATAGGGGACGATATGGGCTCGCGCCCGGATACGACCGTCGGCAACCAGAACCGATCGCTGCAGCACCATCCTGCCGTCGAACAGGTGCGGATTCACGGCGATTTCCTTTTGCCAGCTTTCCCGCGCCTTCTCCGCCTCTGCCAGATGAAACGGGTGTGGCTCGGCCGCGACCTCTATTTCGATGTCCGAGACCGGAAAGATCTTCCCTTCGACGGGCCATTGCGCACGATCGGTTTCAAGCAGCGTCATGATCAAATGTCCAGCGTCATCACGACCGGGCAATGGTCGGAGGCTTTGGGCCGGTCCCAGCCGGTACGCGGATAGCGTTCGACCTCCTGGCCTGCGGGAAAGATCGTGCGGTAAGGCTGGCCGGCGCGAATGACCTCTGGCACCCGGGCCGCATTGCGGCGCGCCAGTTCCTGTGACAGCCAGATATAATCGAGCTGGCAGAGATGCCGTTCCTCCGGCCCCCTGCTATGGAAAAGCGTCCATCGGTCTAGGACCGGGCGCCGCAGCATCGGGTTTACGACGAAGCCGTCGTGACTGAGGACATCGAGGGCGCTCGACGTCTCTTCATACGGAACGAACTCGTAGCCGTTGCGCCGATCGCCGAGCACATTCACCTTTTCCTGATAATCATTCATGTCGCCACAAACGGCGAAAATTTTGTCGGCCGTATCTCCGCTGCCGAAACGGCCTTCGATGATGTGACGCACTGCTTTCACCTCCGCGCGGCGCACGGCCATGGTCGCCTGCCGGCCGTCCAGGCCTTCGCGCGCTGGTCCCATGGACTTGAGATGCACCACATAAAGGGTCAGCGGTCGACCGCCGATTCGCACATCCACTTCGAGGCAGTCGCGTTTGAATATCCGGTCGCGTGGCCGGTTCGTCAGCGCCAGTTCATCGTTGAAGAGATCGAGGTCCTCATAGGTGAGCGCTGCATGGCTCTTGACCTCCAGGCACTCGATCTTCTGGCCGTCCCGGGTCTCCTCCCGCATCATTACGGCGACATCGATTCCCCGGGTATCATTGCCCTCGACCAGGTATTTCTGGCGGTAGCCATTGCCGACCATGCGGAACAGATAGCCGTATTCGAAGGCCTGCAGCGCCGCCATGTTGTCTGCCTCCTGCAGGCAAAGAATGTCCGCATCGCAATCGGCGATCGCCAATGCCGACATCTGCCGGACATCATCGGTATGCGCGATCGTACGCGCCTCTTCCAGACGCTGATACTCCGCCTCGCTGCGAACGTCGAAGAGGCGCAAGACCCGGTCCTGTTTGAGATGATTGCGGAAGCCGGAAAAATCGAACCGACTCATGAGATTCTCGATGTTGAAGGTGGCGAGGCGAAGCGACATCCGGGCAATTCCACATTGAATTGCGCGGAGATTAGAGCGGGACGAGCAAGACTGTAAAGCTGCAGGCCGAGCTTAACCGTCCTCCCGGAATGCCGGGACGCCGCGCCTCGCTCCTATCTTCTGACCGCCACCACCTGAGCGCGGCTGAAATAGGACAGCTGCACGCGGCCCGACTGGTTGCCCCCGATGAGACGTGCGGTCGACTTGGAAATCTGCGACAATACGCCGACGTGATAGCTCCGTCCGGCCCTGACGACGACGACATCACCTGGGCGCGCGTAGGAAAGCTTGACCGGTGCGCCGAAGCTCAACCACGAGCGGGCGATGCCATAGCTTTTCGGTGGCTGCCGGCCGGCCTTTCGGGCGACCATCCCCATGAAATGGCCGCACCAGGGCGTGCGTGCCGGATTGATGCCGAGGGCGGCACGCAGACGCCTGTTGTTTTTCACCTCGTGCAGCCCGGAATATTGCTGCGCCTGGGTCAGCATTCCCGCTGAAACGGTCTCCGGTGACATAAGGGCGACAAATGCTGCAGTCAGAAGCGCGACAAGCTTCATGAGTTGATCTCCCCTAACGGCGCCGCGCATCTGTCAAAAGCGCGAAGTCGCCGTAGCATTGGATTTGCCGCATGGATCCGCTAAGTTCCGATGCCATGCAGCCGGCGTGACCGGCCTGATGCCGGGCCTTGCCTGCGTCTCTTCCCGTCCATCGCAAGAGATCGTCCTTCCATAGACGTGCATTCGCGCACACCGAGCCATTCCGCATTCGGAGATACTCCCGACTGCAGATGAAATACTCCGGAACCAAAGGGCTAGAATGTCCTTGACCGAGGCGTACAGCGAATAGCGCGCCCGCTCGTTGGAACGCCCTGTCGGACGCCGGTACGGGACAAGCTGATACGCTGCGCGGTCCCGCCCGAAAGCGGCACCGTCCCGGCAACCATCAAGGCTGCACTCCGCCTTCGTCTCAAAATCCGAAGGACTTTCTAGCGCTTTGAGGCTGCACGCTCCGTAGCCGAAATCGAAATGGATCCTCGGCGCACAGTGATGCAGCCGGCCAATTGCAATGACCGTGCCCCAACCTGATGGCGATCGCTTTGCGAGAGTTGGAATTCCCCTGCCAGCCGGTGGTTAGCGGGCGGAAATCTGCCGGTGAGGTGAAGCGAAATTGTGGCAAGGTCCGCTTCTATTGCACAAAAGCCGCCGTTTCTTCGCTAATTCGCTATTTAGGCCCAAGAAAGGAGCGTTTCTACCGGTCTGGAGGACGAAAAATGGCGTAACCGTCGCCACCGAAAGTCTTCATTCCGAAAAATATATCAGCGCACCAGTCGAAGGGCACCCGGATAGTTGAAGTGGGTGTTCGCAAGCTCCTCACTGCAATCCATCTTGAATGTGCTGTTGCCGATCAGGGTGATCTCCTGTGCGATCAACCTGATGCACTCACCGCTGGTCGCACCATTGCCCGCATATTGGAGTTCGGCAGCATCGGGGAAGCGCCTGCGTGGAAGCTTCCGTTGCAGCACTCAGGGCGTCGACGACGCTTTCCTGAGGCAGCGCGTAGTTGCTCCAGAAGAATTTTTGGGCCGCATCATAGGCTTCCTCCTCGGTGGCGCCCTCGCCATAAGCCCGGACCGAACCGAGCGCCGCCGCATCGAGGGCGCTCTGGATCTTCTCCGCTTCGAAGTAGGCCCCGGCGAAGTCGATCGCCAGGGCAGCCGCGCCGATGATCGGAATGAATGCGATAGCGCCCAGAACGGCGAAGTTGCCTTCCCTGTCGCGCATCAGCCTTCTCATATGCAGGCAGAACGTCGCGGCCCTCATAGCCTTCCCTCTCAGCAGCTCCACCGCACTACTTAAGCATTAACTAATTTTAAAAACGTTGCTAAAAACGCTCGGCTTTTATGAAAGCTTTAAAAATGAGGTCCTCCTTTTTTCGTCATGAGCCCCCCATGCCCGGCGTGCTCGTCCCCGCGGCGGCTCGCAAAGCTTGGCTATGCGCAAGAAACAATCGTGCTTCGTTACATAACGCCCTGAAATGTTACTGGACCAAGCCCGTCCATCTCGGCAATCATGAAGGGGCAATCAGGGAACTCATTTCAGTAGCAATTTAGATCAGAGCTCGCTCTACGGTGAACTCTGGTTGCGGGATTGTACCCGGTTCAGCGCGCGGCGGCTTCCGGGCGGAGATCTGATCGATTTGCCCGGGCGTTTAGCGACGGGCGTGATATTGCTGCCGGTGAATATAGAGATTGGCAATTTCGCCGCGAATTTCCAGGACCCGCTCGCTGACGGCGGGCCCTGTTTTTGCTTAGGCACTTCGCTTCTGCCAACTCAGCCGTAGAGATATTCGGGCAGCCAGAGTGTCATCCCCGGCCAGATATACATGATGATCATGCAGACTATGACGATCAGCATGTACGGCATCATCCCTGCGAAGATCTGGTTGAGGGTCACCTGCGGCGGTGACACGCCCTTGAGATAGTAGGCCGACATCGCCACCGGCGGCGACAGGAACGCAGCCTGCAGGTTGACGAAGACGAGCACGCCCCAGAGGATCGGATCGATGTCGAAGTGGTGGAGCATCGGGAGGAAAATCGGCACGAAGATGATGATGATCTCGGTCCACTCGAGCGGCCATCCGAGAATGAAGATGATCGCCTGCGACAGAATCATGAACTGTATCGGCGTCAGATCAAGCGCGAGAACCCATTGCTCGACCAATGCCTGTCCGCCGAGGATCGCGAAAACGGCGGAGAAAAGGGCCGAACCCACGAAGAGCCAGCAGACCATGGCAGTGGTCTTCGCAGTCAGGAAGACCGCTTCCTTGGTGCGCTGCCAGTTGAGCGTCCGTGCCTGCAGCGCCAGCAGGAAGGCGCCCGCGGCACCGACAGCGGCGGACTCCGTCGCAGTCGTTATGCCGAACAGGATCACCGCGAGCACGATTACCGTCAGAAGCGCGAGCGGCATGACGGAGGAAGCGAGAAGCTTCACCACCTGAAGCCGTTCGGCGGTCATCCTGCGATAGTAGCGCACGAGCGGGACGGCGGCGACCGCCGCAGCGAGGCCGAACCAGATGTAGAATCCCGTCGCGGGACCGCCAACGGTCGCCGGTCCGGCATCCGCTACCGGCGCGCCCAGCTCTTCCAGTCCCTCCGGTGCCTCGGACGCGGCCGCCTGCTGATGAATGACGACATACCACCAGACAAGCCCGAACGTGGACACCGTCAGGAGAAGCGGAACGCATGCTGCAACAATGTTCTTGATGATCTTGAAGTAGGTGAGCCGTCCCTCACCGGCCTCGATCCCGAGCGCGCGTGATGGCGAGACGAGAGCAACGAGAAGTCCGGCGAGCATGTTGGGTGAATAGAGTTCCGCGAATCGCTTCATCCATGGCGGCACTGGAACGCGCGTCTGCTCCTCCGGGAGGCTCGGCGCAATCTTCGGATTGAGCATCGCCCAGCCGAGGACATAGGCGAGATAAAGAAGCGCCAGAAAGAAGCCTGGAAACATCGTCGCCGCATACAGCTTGACCACGGACTGCCCGGCCACCGCCGCATAGACGATGATCATCACCGATGGCGGGATCAGGATGCCAAGCGTACCTCCGGCAGTAATGACGCCTGAGGCAAGCTTCACATCGTAACCCGCCCGCAGCATCGGGTTCATGGCGATCACCCCCATCAGCACCACCACGGCGCCGACCAGGCCGCTGGCGATCCCCCAGAAGGTGCAGACGATGAGCGTTGTCACGGCGAGCGACGCTGGAACGCGCCGGAACGACAGCTGGACGCTGTAGAACATTTTGTCCACCAGCGCGCCCCGCTCCATTACGTAGCCCATCAGCACGAAAAGCGGAACTGAGATCAGCACGTCGTTGGTCATTGCTCCATAGGTGCGTTGGACCATGAGATCGAAGATACGATTGTCGATCCAGAGTTCCGCCGGATTGTAAAAGGCGTAGAAGCCGAACAGCATTCCAAGCCCCATGAGCGTAAAGGCAGTTGGAAATCCCATCATGATCACGACCACGATGAGACCAAGCATGGTCAGGCCAAGGAATGGTTCACTCACGGCTCTCCCCTCCGAGCCCGCGCTGCCGGGCTGCCCTGTCGATGTCCTGCGCGCGTTCCAACGCAGCCTCGCGCGTTTCCTGGTCGAGATGCTCGCTGTGGGCTAGCTGCTCGGCTACGACATCGATCTCCTCGACATCCTTCAGCCGGGCTGGCCAGGCCCCGGTCTTGAGACAGATGATGCAGCGCAGGATCTCCGCAAGTCCCTGGAATATGACGAGCGCGCCGGCGACAGGAATAACCGTCTTGAAAAAATAAAGCGGTGGCCCTTCGGCCGTGACCGTCGAGTGTTCGCCGATCCGCCAGGACAATGCGGCGTAGTCGTAACCGGCATAGATGAGGGCGGCGATGCCCGGCAGAAAGAAGAGGATGTACAGAATAAGGTCCAGTGCCGCCTGTGTGCGCGGCCTGAACGCACTGTAAAGGAAATCACCCCGCACGTGGGCGTTCTGCGCCAGTGCATAGGCCCCTGCAAGCATGAACAGGCTGCCGTAGAGCATGTTGCTGGCGTCGAAGATCCAGGCGGTCGGCATGTTCAGGATATAACGCTTGAAGACTTCGCCGCAGACCAGCAGCATCAGCCCAAGGATCAGCCACGCCGCCGCCTTGCCGGTCCAGACGCTGATGGCGTCGATCCTCATAAGCAGATGCTGAATGTTCACGCGCACCCCCGGGGATAGCCATGTCCTGACTGCACATCACCGCCGCATGCCGGCGATGTGCAGGATCGGATTATGTCAGAGCGACTTGGCGACCCCCTCCGGCCCGAAATAATGATCGAAGGCCATCCTTCGGTTGACGACCGTATCCTGCTCCCAGCGGGTTGCGCGTTCGGCAAAAGTGATCTGGGATTGCAGGACCTCCTTGAACACTGGATTTTCCGAGGATTTCCTCTTCACGACCTCGTCATAGACCTCGAGCTGCCGCTTCAGGATGGCCTCGGGAGTCTTGTAGAATTTGACCTTGTCGGCCGACTGCAACTCGCGATAGTCGGTCGAATACCGGTCGATCGCCTTCCAGGCCATGTCTGCCGAAGCCGCGTCCACCGCGTTGGTTATGATTGCCTTCAACTGGTCTGGCAGGCCCTCGAATTTTCCCTTGTTGAAAAGGATCTCGAACGTCTCGGCGTTTTGATGATAGCCTTGCAGCATGCAGATCTTCGAAACGTCGGGAAAGCCCAGCAGTCGATCGGACGAAGCATTGTTGAATTCCGCAGCGTCGAGCAGTCCGCGATCGAGTGCCGCCACGATCTCACCGCCCGGCAGGGCGTTTACCGCCGCGCCGAGCCCGGTGAACACGTCGATCGAGATACCGACGGTGCGGAACTTCAATCCTTTCAGATCCTCGGCCTTGGCGATCGGCTCCTTGAACCAGCCCAGCGGCTGTGTCGGCATGGGCCCGTAGGGGAACGATACGACATTTGCGCCTATGGACTCGTAGAGTTTTGCGAGCAGGTCCCTGCCGCCGCCATATTTGTGCCACGCCAGCATCATGTTGGCATCCATGGCGAAGCCTGGTCCCGATCCCCATAGTGCCAGCGCCGTCTGCTTGCCGTAGTGATAGACCATCACGCCATGGCCGCCGTCGAGCGTTCCTTCGGACACCGCGTCGAGCAGTCCGAATGCCGGCACGACGGCACCGGCCGGAAGCACCTCTATTCTAAGGTCGCCCCCCGTCATGTCGTTGACTTTCTTGGCGAAGTCGAGCGCGAACTCGTGAAAGATGTCTTTGGATGGCCAGGTGCTCTGCCAGCGCATGCTGATCGGCCCTTGTGCCCTGACGATACTCGGCGCTGCAACCATGGCCGCTCCGGCCACTGCTGCGCCGCGCAGGAATTTCCGACGCGACGATTCCCCGATCTCGGCTTTGTGTTTCATGTCTTCCTCCCAAATTGCGCGCGCGTTCCCCCCGTCTCGGGGCGGATCTTCACGCAAGCATTCACATTGACTGAAGGCACTAGCATCGTCCGGAGACGCCGCTGCGCCCCTTTTCTTTCATGCTGGATGAGAGAATACTCCCGAATGCGGCCCTCGCAAAGATTGCAGGCGAATCGGTCGAGAACCTGTCAACTCATCGGATTTCGGTCACACATGGCCAAGAGATGGACGGCATGAGACGGCTGGCGGCGATCTTGGACGCGGACGTCGTCGGCTATAGCCGGCTGATGGGACTGGACGAAGCCGGCACTTATCGGGCGGTCAAGCATTGCCACAACGCCTTCATTCTGCCGTTGGTCGAGGCCCATAACGGCAGGATCGTCAAGCAGGCGGGCGATGGAATGCTCGCAGAGTTCGCAAGCGTACTCGACGCCGTCGCTTGCGCCATCGCGATCCAACGAACAATGCACGATCAGGCCGGGAGCGCGGAAACTGAGCGTCTGGAATTGCGCATCGGCGTCCACCTCGGCGATATCGTCGCGGACGACGGCGATATTCACGGCGAAGGCATTGCCGTTGCCGGGCACCTTCAGGAAATGGCGCCGCCCGGCGGCATCTGCGTGTCGCAGCAAGTCTATGACCAGGTTTCCTCGAAACTGGATATCCAGATGGGAGACCTCGGCTGCAAGACGTTTGCCGATATTCCCGGCCCGCTGCACGTCTGGTGCTGGCAGCCGGGCGCAACACGGGAAGAATCGCCCGCACCAAAGCAGAACCGGCCGCGTCCTGACATGAAGCGGCCGTCGATCGCCGTCCTGCCATTCGTCAACTTGTCGAGCGTCGACGAACAGGAGCATTTCTCCGACGGCTTCACGGAGGAGTTGATTTCCACCCTGGCCCGATGCCGTTGGCTGCGCGTCGTCGCGCGCAACTCCTCCTTCACTTTCAAGGGGGTAACTGTCGACGTGAGAAAGGTTGCGTCCGACTTGGGCGTTAAATACGTGATCGAGGGCAGCATACGCCGCGCGGCAAACCGGATCCGCATCACGGCGCAATTGCTGAGCGGCGAAACCGGCATGCTGCTCTGGGCAGAGCGCTACGACCGCATGCTGGACGACGTTTTCGTGCTGCAGGATGAGATCGCGGGACAGATCACCGGTACTGTGGAACCCGAACTCGGCTTCATCGAATTCGCAGCGCTGCGCGGCCAAAGCGCGACGGACATGGATGCCTGGAATATCTATCTCAAGGGGTTATGGCACCTCTACAAGTTTGATCTTGAGAATCTGAGGATTTCCAAAGAGCTGTTCGAGCGAGCGATCGACCTCGAACCCGCTTTTGCCCAGGCCTATGCGCGCCTTGCTTATGTCCATATACAGCTCGGCTGGTATGGCCCTCTTGAGGAGCGGGGCGATCGGATCGCCGACGCGACGGCGCTGGCTGAACGTGCGACCGCGCTCGACGACCGTGAGCCGGCAGCGCATCTGGCACTCGGCCGGGCACGGGCACTCGGCGGCCAGCCGGAGCGTGGGATCGAACACCTGCGCAACGCACTGAGGCTTGTCCCAAGCTTCGCCCAGGGCCACTTTGCTCTCGGGCAAGCGCTTTGTTATGTGGGCCGCCCCGAAGAGGGCATCACCGCGATCAACGAGGCGTTCCGGCTGAGCCCTCGAGATCCGCATCTGTGGACGTTTCACAACATGGTCGCCATCGCCCAATACCAGGCGGGTCGCTTCGCGCAAGCCGCCGAGGCGGCCCGCGCCTCTCTACTCAAGGAAAATGCCACGTTCTGGCCCGCAATGGTGCTGGCAGCGTCCCTCGGCGCCCAGGAGCGGAAGGGCGAGGCCCGCGCGGCGGTGGCGGAGCTTTTGCGCCGGCGGCCGGACATGACCGCGAAAACGGCCCGCGCCGAATTCTACTTCGGCAGCGTGCCGGCCATGTCCGAGAAATTCATCGACCGCTTCGTCAGCGATCTGCACCGCGCCGGCGTGCCTGATTGATGCCGATGAGGCAAGGTTTGCCCCATTCGCCTGCCGGCACCTACTGCAGCGTGCGAGTCGGCACGGCCGCGGCCTGGCCGTTCATCGCCTCCGGCGCCGTCGCCTGTGCGCCGCGATTGCCATCGAGACCGGTCGCGACAACGGACACGCGGAAAGTCCCGTCGAGGCTCCGGTCGAAGATCGCACCGACGACGATGTCGGCCTCGTCATAGACTTCCTCGCGGATGCGGGTCGCCGCCTCGTCCACCTCGAAGAGCGTCATGTCCATGCCACCGGAGATCGATACCAGCACGCCCTTGGCCCCGCGCATGGAAACTTCGTCGAGCAGCGGATTGGCAATCGCCGCTTCGGCCGCCATCATGGCGCGGTTCTCGCCGGTCGCTTCACCCGTGCCCATCATCGCGCGGCCCATGCCCTTCATCACTGTTTTGACGTCCGCGAAGTCGAGATTCATCAGGCCTTCCTTGACGATCAGGTCGGTGATGCAACTGACGCCCGAATAGAGAACCCGGTCGGCAATCATGAATGCGTCAGCGAAGGTGGTCTTGGCGTCGGCGATACGAAAGAGATTCTGGTTGGGGATGACGATGACGGTGTCTGCGCTCTCACGCAGCCGATCGACGCCGAGCTCCGCCGTCTGCATGCGACGCTGACCCTCGAAGCTGAAAGGCTTGGTGACGACCGCTACCGTGAGAATGCCCGCCCGCCGCGCCGCTTCCGCGATCACCGGTGCCGCTCCCGTCCCCGTACCGCCGCCCATGCCTGCCGTAACGAAGCACATATGCGTCCCGCCGAGGTGGTCCATGATTTCGTCGATCGATTCCTGGGCGGCCGCATTGCCGATATCCGGAACCGAACCGGCGCCGAGTCCCTCGGTGATTGCAGCGCCCAACTGGATCCGCCGTTCCGCCTTCGACGTCGCCAGCGCCTGCGCATCCGTATTCGCGGCGATGAAATCGACCCCCTGCAGGTTCTCGGCGATCATGTTGTTGATCGCGTTTCCGCCCCCGCCGCCAACGCCGATGACCGTGATTTTCGGACGCATCTCGGTGATAACAGGCTTCTTGTATTCCGTCATGGTTTCTTCTCCTTGGGCAGTTCCCCGGCCGCCCGAAAACTCGGAACACGGAGATGGGATGCGGTGCGGCGCGAATCAGTCGCTTCCATTCTAGGAATTCAAAAAAGCCACGGAGAAGGCAAGAGCGACAAAATCAAGGCAGTCCACAATTACCTCGTTCAAAAGGCGGGCAGACCGAATGGACGTCCCGCAAAGCGTGTCGAATCAGGGTGATGCACCCATCGCGCTTCAGGCTCCACGGCTGCGTTCCTTCGAGCGTACGCCTTACTTAGCTTCGCAAGGCGATGGATGAGGCGCGGGCGATTACCGCCGAGCTCACTTCGCGAATCGCAACCAGCACCAGCCGCAGGACACGTGGCGTCGAAAGCCGAGACCTGCTCATACTCTCCAGCAAGGGTTTCGAAGGAACAACCGAGCTTTCGGCACGTTCGGACTGCGCCAGGCAAGTCCAGGAATGTGTAGCCAATTCCGCCGAAAGCGCGTGGTTCGATAGGTTAGAGCGTATCGGGTTCCGGCGAACACTGAAACCATTGAAAAGGAGGAGTGACTGCCATGGGTGTCGATCAGGCCCCGAAAGCAAAGGGCAAGCAGGCTGCCAGTGGTTTACGTGACAGCGCTGCCAAGGAAGAGAAGAAGGTTGAGGCACAAAAGGGTTCCGATCTCCGGAAAGGCGCCGAACGGTTCGACGAACGTTCGAAAAGCTCCGACGGCAAAAGCGCGGCCTCGAAGCAAAAACCGAAACCATAGGGAGCCTTCTGTTCAACGCCTCGGGCAGGGCTTCATCTCGATCCGCTCGAGCGCGCGCGCCCGCAGGCGCTGCAGACTTTTCAGCGGGGGTCACGCGCCCCAATCTCCGCTTGTCCCTCGGCACCCTCGCCGATCGACGCCCGGTGGCGGGCACCGACGCTCAACATATTATCGCGTTCTATGATCCGATTGATCAACTGCTCCACGCCTGCCCCGCGCACACCCTCGAGAACGATGTCGGCCGTATCCTTGAGCGCGGGCAAGGCGTTGGCAACCGCGGCTCCGCAGCCGCACGTTCTCAAAAGCGCGTGGTCGTTCTCGGCGTCGCCGACACCCACCACGCTGACAAAGGAGAGCCCCATCTCCTTCAAGGCCGCCTTGAGCCCCGTGGCCTTGTTCACGCCGGTGGGGAGCACCATGACGGCGCCCTTGTTGAAGATGATCTCGAGTTCGAGGCCGAGTTCGTTGATCGCCTCAAGCGCGGCGGTCTGGTGCGGCTCCCAGGTTGCGACGATCGAACGGCCGACCGACATCCGGTCCACGCCCTTCTCCTTCAGGCGCTCGATGAAAGCCGGCGGAGGCGAGGGTGCGAGCGGCCGCTCCTCGCCGGTTTCCGGCGTAAAAAGCAGCGCGCCATTTTCGGCGACGACTTTGTCGAACAGGCCGATTTCAGGAAAGACACTCTTCAAATCAGGCAGTTCGCGCCCGGTCACCAGCAGAAGCTTGCGCCCGGTCTCCTTAAATCTCTTCAGGGCCTCCAGAGTTTCCGGCCTGACGGCACCGTAATCGGCGAGTGTTCCGTCGTAGTCTGTCGCAAGAGCCATGACATCCATCTGTGCGCCGCCTCTCTTTGCCACCCGCCTCCGTCCGATCCTGGACGCCGTCATCGTGCTGCACAGTGGAACGTGCAGGGCCAATGCTGGTTCCGGCTCGGAAGGCTGCGTGCCAGCGCCGGAACCGTCCGGAGCGCTTGCAGGCAGGATGTGCAACGGTTCTGGTCCGCATCCGTGGCCTGGTTGCACCGATCGACCGCATCTAGACCAATTCCAGGAAAACTGCGCAGCGGTTTTCCGTCCGGAATTGCGGCAAAAAAGGGGTTGGAGAGTTTCCGCGATTCGGAGAAAAGCGGAAATGCTCTAAAGCCGCCAGCCCCCACTGATGACAAACGGAACCTCGGTGCCGTGGCAGAACGCCTTGTTGCTATAGGCTTTCAGGCTCTGCCCGTCCGGCAGTGCGAGTGTCAGTGCCGAGCGTTCGCCTTCGAACACGGAGGAGAGAACCCGCATCGGCATACCCCCGCTATCCGGGTGAACCTGCTCCGGTCGGATGAGTACGTCGGAAAGCGGCCCCTCGCCTGCATGCCCGTGGCCAGAACGCCTGCCGGCCAATGCCGCTTGCAGGAGCGGCCAATCGAGTTGGCGCCCGGCTTTCTCCGGCAATCTCAACCGCACGATCGCGCCTCGGCCGATCAGGCTCCCCACGACCCGCCCCTCCGGCCGCGCGTAAATATCCGCAGGCGGCGCCACCTGAAGAAGCTTCCCTTCGGACATCACCGCGACATCGGTCGCAAGCGCCATCGCTTCGGCCTGATCGTGCGTCACGTAGATCATCGTCGCGCCGGAGCGCTCGTGAAACGCGCGGAAGGTCTCCTCCATTGCTTTCCGCAAGTGCTGGTCGAGATTGGCGAGCGGCTCGTCCAGCAACACGATATCGGGTTGCTGGACGAGACAGCGCGCCAGTGCCACACGCTGCCGTTGACCGCCGGAAAGCGCCGATGGCCGCCGATCGGCGTAGGCCGTAAGCCGGACGAGCGAAAGCGCTTCGGCAACGCGCGATCGCCAAGCCTCGCCCGAGATGCGGCGCACTTTCAAGGGATAGCCGACATTCTCTGCCACCGTCATATGCGGCCACAGCGCGTAGGATTGAAACACCATCGCCATGTTGCGCTTTTCCGGCGGCAGCACCCGGACCGCATCCGAAAGCCTGCACTCGCCGAACTCGATCGAACCGTCCGTCGGCTGCTCGAAGCCCGCAATCATCCTGAGCACCGTCGTCTTGCCACAGCCGGAAGGACCGAGCAGTGCGAGGAAGCCCTGCTTGCGCAGCGTCAGCGACACATCCGAAACCGCCGGCCCTCCCTCGCCCGGACCTTTTGCTCCGAAATCCTTGGTCAGGTGATTGAGGATCAGTTGCGCCATGGCAGCACGCCCTCCGGCAGGTATTTCGCCAAGACTTCGAGCGTCGCCATCAACCCGATCACCACCGCGACGACAAGCACAGAAAGTGCCGAGGCAAGATTGGAGGAGCCGCTATCGTCGAGATTGAAGATCGCCACGCCGAGCGTCTGCGTGCCTGCGGACCAGAGGAGCGCCGAGACCGTCAGCTCGTTCGCCGCGATCAGGAAGACGAGAATGACAGAGGCACCCGCTGCGGGCGCCACCAGCGGCAGCAGCACGTCCCGCATGCGGCGCAGGAAGCCTGCGCCTGCAAGCCGCGCCGTCTCCTCGAGCGAGGGATCCATCTGCAGGAAGGCGCTCATCACCGGCTTAAGGCTCACGGCGAAGAAGGATGAGAGATAGGCGGCGAGAATGATCCAGATGGTGCCATAGATCGAAACGCCGATCACCGGCAGCGGTGCCGCGAAGGCAAGGATGAAGGCGACGGCGAGCACGATGCCGGGCAGTGCGTAGGGAATTTCGATAAGGATCGCCAGGAGATTGGCCACCCTCCCGCGTCGCGCTGCGAGCAGGTACCCGGCCGGCAGAGCAATCACAAGAAGGCCGACTGCCGCGGCCGAGGCAAGGAAGACGGAGTTCTTCAGCGCCGTCAGCGTCACCGTCTGGCGGAAGAGAACCTCGCCATAGGCCTGCAGGGAGACAGTGTGAAGAGTGAGCGGCACACCATAGGCCGGCACGAGTGAACTTGCGACAAGCGCCAGGAGCGGCGCGACGAGCACCAGTGCGAGGGTGCCCCAAAGCAGGGTCTCCACCGCAATTCGCAAACGCCCCAGCGTGAAGGCGGCCCTCGCCCCGGTAAGGCCGATGAGGCGATAATCCCGGCCCTTGAGTGCCCGCTGCTGCAGGAGCAGCCCTCCCGCGGAAATCGATGCGATGATCGTCGAAAGCACGGCAATTTCGCCGAATGTCGACGAACCGAAACTCGCGAACTTGGCGAAGATCAAGGTCGGTAGCGTTTCGATCGATGCGGGAATGCCGAGAATTGCCGGAATGCCGAAATTCCCGATGCCCGAGATGAAGGCGATGGCGCCACCGGCGATCAGCGCCGGACAGGCCAGCGGCAGAACGATGTCGCGGAAGACGCGCCAGGGCGAGGCGCCGGAAAGCCGCGCCGCCTCCACGCCGTCGCGCGGATGCGTCGCAAGTCCGGCCTTGATTGCCAGGAAGACAAGCGGCGCATGCTGCACGCCGAGAAGCAGTGCGATGCCCGCTAGCGAATAAAGCGGCTGCGGACTGCCGAGCGGCGGAGCAAGCCCCAATGTCTTGAGCAAGGGGCTCGAGGGCCCCGACATCTCCACCCAGGCTAGGGCCGTCACCTGTGGCGGGATCATCATCGGAAGCATGAAGGCGAAGCTCAAGGCAAGTTTACCGCGTATGTCCGTAAGCGCCACCACGAAGGCGAAGAGTGCGCCGACGACAAGCGAGATCACCATGCCGCCCGCGGCAGCAACGAGTGTGTTGCGAAGTGCGGCGAAGGTCGCCGCCTCGAGGAGCACGCTCGCCGCCTCGCCGCCTTCGAGACCTTTGAGGCCAGCCCAACCAAGGTGGATCAGAGGCAGCACCGAAAGCAGGAAGACGGCGCCGCACACGAAGGCAAGGAGCCATGCGGGCTCCCCGACCCCGGACATGCGCTTCCCCCGAAATCGAAAATATGACGATTGCCGCCTCGGACCGGCCTTCGCAGAACGCGTTTCAGGTACACGAACTTCGTCCGCGTAAGGCGGTGGCGGAAGATCGAAACCGCGCAGGGCCCGCGTCAACTCCTTCGGCAGACGAACCCGAGCCGGCCCGCGCTCCCCTTCGGACCCATCATCCTTCGCGCCGCCGGATGCGAGCCGGAGCCACTGCCAGCACCGCGCCTTCACCAGAACGCGCAGAGGACGCTCCAGCATTCTCGAGCCGGAGCGTACTTCAGCATCGGTGTCCACGGCCGGCGCATGCGTTGCCTTGCGCCGACCTCTGGCGATCTCGTCGGAAACGCGCATCGGAGGGTCAGTTGGTGCCGAAAATCCCCGAGAAGGTTTTCAGATCCGCGTCGGAATTCTTCACGGCTGCGGCGGCGTCGACCGGCAGCACCTTAACAACCTCGCGGGCGGGAAATCCCTCGGGCAAGGCAAGCCCGTTGCGGGCCGGAATGTAGCCCATCGTCACTGCCACCTGCTGCCCCTCTTCCGAAAGGAGGAAATCGACGAATTTCTTTGCTGCATCCGGGTTTTTTGCGGTTCTCAGGATGGCGACCGGCTCGGTAACGGCCGAAACGCCCTCCGCCGGAAAGACGAACTCCACCGGCGCGCCCTTTGCCTTCTCGCGGATCGCCATGAAATCCACCACCATCCCATAGGCCTTCTCGCCCGTTGCGACGGACTTCAACACGCCGCCATTGCCGCCGGCGGCCGTCGCGCCGTTTTCCGCGAGCGCCTCGTAGTAGTCCCAACCGAGCGCACCGATGCCGGCAAGCGTCTGGGCATCGATCAGCGCCGCGCCTGACGTGAGCGGGCTGGGCATGGTGACGAGCCCCTTGGCCTCGGGTTTCGCAAGATCCTCCCAGCCGGCCGGCTTCATCGCGGCGGAAGTGTTGTAGATGATCCCGGTGGTGATCATCTTCGTCGAATAATAGGTGCCGTCCGGGTCGAAGAGAGAGGCCTCGAAAGCTGAGGCTTCCGGAGATTTGTAAGGCATCAGCTGGCCCGCCTCCTTCAACCGCTGCATCGTCACCGTATCGGCGATCAGAAGCACATCCGCCACGGGGTTGCCCGCCTCGATCTCGGCCATCAGCTTAGCCATGATTTTTGTTGTTCCCTCCCGCACCCATTCCACCTCGACGCCGGGGTTGGCCGCCTCGAATGCATCCACCGTCGCCTGCGCGTCCTCGTTCGGCTGACTGGTATAAAGCACGAGGCTTTCGGCGAGAGCGGCAGTGGACAGGAGGCCGGCGACGAGCGCTGCGGCGACGGCAGGGAGAAGCGTTTTCATGAGTTTGCCCTCAGTCGGAGAAGATCGCACCGAGGGATAGAGCGCGTCTTTTACAGCCTTGTGACAACGGGACCGCCCCCTTCAACCCGTCCGCCGGCGAATGCGTTCGCATGATATTCGAAAAATATTATCCTCGGCCGAAATCAGCGGTTTGATCGTATTTTCAGCGGGCGATGACACCAAAAGAAATTAAATTCGGCTCATCCATTGCATATCCGGAAGCAGCGTTTATATATAGCTCATCGAAACTTGCTTGTGACCTTTGTCTACGCGCCGACGCGCTTCGTCAGATTTCCTCTCAAATATCGATCAAACCGGGCCGATATTCGTCCGGAAACTCTAGCGATTGAAAGGAAATCGTTATGAACTCAGGCACCGTAAAGTGGTTTAACAGCACCAAGGGCTTCGGCTTCATCCAGCCTGACGATGGCGCGACGGACGTGTTCGTACATGCCTCCGCCGTTGAACGCGCTGGAATGCGCTCGCTCGTAGAGGGCCAGAAGGTCACCTTCGACATCGTCCGCGACACGAAGTCCGGCAAGAGCTCGGCAGACAATCTGCGGTCTGCATAAATTCGTCATTCGCCTCCGCTGACCACGGATGTACTGGCAGGGAGCGCTTGAATGACGGGGCGCCCTTGCGCGTCTGAAAAGACGCGCGGCGCTCAAGAGGAGGTCGGGGTAACGCCCGGCCTTTTTTGCTTGTGGCGCCTTTGGGCGGCATGGACGAAGGAGACGATCATGAGCCGGAACACATATAGCGTTGGCGACTCGGTTGTTCTGAGAGCTGACCTTACGCGCACGGCAGCCGCCGATCGTACCTGCCGCATCGTTTCGATCCTGCCCGCGGCCGAGCACGGGGAAGCCCAGTATCGGGTGCGGTTCGGAACCGAGAATTTCGAGCGCCGTATCTTCGAGCACGACATCGATCCTTCGGAAACGGCTTCGCCGGTTCAGGAACACGGCAAGGCGTCATCGGTCGACGGCAAGCCCTGGTTCAAGCCCTTGAGCACCAGGGCGCGAAAGTAAAGAACTCAAATAGCAATCTTATTACAACGGAAAGGATCTATTTTGCAGGTACTCGTCAGGGACAATAACATCGACCAGGCTCTTCGTGTTCTCAAGAAGAAGATGCAACGTGAAGGCGTCTTCCGCGAAATGAAGATGCGCAGCGCCTACGAAAAGCCTTCCGAAAAGCGCGTCCGCGAAAAAGCTGAAGCTGTCCGCCGTACGCGCAAGCTCGCGCGCAAAAAACTGCAGCGCGAAGGCTTGCTGCCGGCGCCGAAGAAAGTCGCCCGCGCGCGCTGAAGCGCGCCGGTCCGGCTCTCGCCCGACTAGCCGACAGTTCTCGCGACGCGCCCCTTGGCGCGTCGTTTTCATATCTCGTTCCTTTCGTCCGAAGGGTTTGATCGTCTGCCGAATCCTCCTTCGGCCTGGCCCGACTAGCGCTTTTCCGCGAACGCGGCCTCTAAACCTTTTCACTCCCCCAGGCCCACACCGCCGCCACGCAGATCGCCATCTCCGCTGCGAAGGTCCAATGCAGAATGAAATTCAAGTACCAGGGCTGGTATCGCGCCGGTATCTCGACGAGGTTGAAGCGGATATCCGAAAAAGGATAGAGCCAGCGGATGTCGGCGGCTATGGAATCGAGAAAGAGGTGCAGGAGCACATTGGCAAAAGCAATCCCGACGAAGATCAGATATTGCCGCTTGCCCGCCAGACTTAGCGCCAGAACCGTAAGGGCCGCGGCCGCCAACCAGAACAATGGTGCATGGGTCCAGTAGTCGTGGTGTGGCGTACGCCGGCCGTCGACAAGGTAGAAATAGAAGAGATCGAGGTCCGGGGCGAGCGAGAAGATCAGTCCCACGGCCAGCGCCGGACGCCAGATGGTCTCGCGCTTGCGGACGATGCCCCGGGTGAGGAGGTAACCGGCCGGCAGATGGGCAATGAACATTTCAAGATCCTGGCTGGCAGCTTCGGGGATGCATTCCCTCGCTTATCAGGTTGATTTCCGGCGAATTGATGACAACCATAAGTTTATCGGAGATGCATCAAAAAGTCGGCCTGACTCTCCTTGTTCAACGCCGCTCCTCTGCGCGATTGCGCCTGTGGCTGTTGCCGCTATGCTGGCCGAATGGCGCCATACCGCCTCGGCAAAGGACACTCCGATGACGCTCACGCTCTATCTTCATCCGCTTGCGTCTTTCTGCCACAAGGTGCTCGTTGCGCTTTACGAGGCGGGCACGTCGTTCACGCCGCAGATCGTGGATTTCGGAGACCCCAGTGAGCATGCGCGCTATCTGGAGGTCTGGCCCGTGGGCAAGATCCCCGTGTTGCACGACGATGCGCGCGGCAGAACGGTGCCGGAAAGCTCGGTAATCATCGAATATCTCGACCAGCATTACCCCGGGGAACAACCGCTGATCCCACGCGATGAGGCGCTGGCACTCGAAGCGCGGCTCTGGGATCGCTTCTTCGATCTCTACGTTCAGGTGCCGATGCAGAAGATCGTCACCGATACGCTACGGGCCTCCGGCGAAAACGATGGCCGCGGCGTCGCCGATGCGCAAGCGGCGCTTGCAAGCGCGTATGATCTTGCCGAACGGCACTTCCACGACCGGCTTTTCGCAGTTGGAGAAGATTTTTCGATTGCCGACTGCGCCGCCGCTCCCGCCCTCTTCTATGCCGGGATCGTGGTGCCGTTCGACGACACTCATCCGAACCTTGCGGCATATTTCGAGCGGCTGCTTGCGCGTGCCTCCTTCCAGCGCGCACTGGCCGAAGCCCGGCCTTATTTCCCGCTGTTCCCCTATAGGGATGCGATACCCCCGAGATTCCTCTAACAACCTTACTCGACCGACAACGCAAGGAGCGAGACAATGGAATATCGTCAGCTCGGCCGATCCGGCCTCAAGATCTCGACCATCACCATGGGCACGATGACGATCGGCGGTGGCGGCAAGTTCGCCCAGGTCGGCGACGTCGGTGTCGCGGATGCCAGCCGCCATGTCGACCTCTGCCTGGATGCCGGCGTCAACCTCATCGATACGGCCGACATCTATTCAACCGGCGTCTGCGAGGAGATTATCGGCGAGGTTCTTGGCGGAAAGCGCAAGGACGGCGTGCTGATCGCCACAAAAGCACGCTTCTCCATGGGGCCGGGTCCGAACGACGGCGGCCTTTCGCGCCACCACCTGATCAGTGCCTGCGAGGCGAGCCTCAAGCGCTTGAAGACCGATGTGATCGACCTATACCAGGTGCATGAATGGGACGGCCAGACGCCGCTCGAGGAAACGATGGAAGCGCTCGATACACTCGTGCGGCAGGGCAAAGTTCGCTATATCGGCTGCTCCAACTATTCGGGCTGGCATATAATGAAGGCCCTCGGCGTCAGCGCCCTCGATAAACGCCAGCGTTTCGTCAGCCAGCAGATTCACTACACGCTGGAAGCCCGCGAGGCCGAGTACGAGCTGGTCCCGATTTCGATCGATCAGGGCCTTGGCATTCTCGTCTGGAGCCCGCTCGCCGGCGGCCTTCTTTCAGGAAAGCACAGGCGTGGCCAGTCGCCGGAAGGCACACGCCAGCTCGCCGGCTGGAACGAGCCGCCGATCCGCGACGAGGAACGGCTGTGGAAAATCGTCGACATCCTGGTGGCGATCGCGGCCGAACGCGGCGTGTCACCGGCGCAGGTCGCCCTCGCCTGGCTGATCGGCCGCCAGGCCGTCACCTCCGTCATCATCGGTGGTCGAACCGAGCAACAGTTCCGCGACAATCTCGCCGCCGCCGGCCTGAGGCTCACCGAAGAGGAACGCGAGCTCCTCGAGGCCGTAAGCCGGCCGCCGGTCATCTATCCGTACTGGCATCAGCTCTGGACCGCAAAGGACCGGCTCGGCAAAGCCGACCTCTCGCTTCTCGGACCGCATGTGTGAGTGACAGCACCTCTGAATTCGCGGCCGCCCCTCATGAGCTTGCTTACGCCGCCTGTGCAACCTCGCCGCGGACGAGGTCGCCGAGTCGGCGGATGCCCTCGTCGATCATCCTGCCGTTGGCGCAGGAGAAGCTGAGCCGCAGCGTGTTTTCACCTGAGCCGTCAGCGAAGAAGGCGCGGCCTGGTACAAAGGCCACCTTGGCTGTCTCGATCGATTTGGCGAGCAGCTCCGCGCCATCGGTGCCCTTTGGCAAGGTTACCCATATGAACATGCCGCCTTCGGGCTTCGTCCAGGTGACGCCAGCAGGCATGTATCTCTCGAGCGCCAAGAGCATGGCGTTGCGGCGCTGCCTGTAGGCCCCGTGAATTTTCTTCACCTGCTCATCGAAGCCGCGCTCGGCGACCGTCGCGATCGCCATCTGATTGATCGTCGAAGAGTGAAGGTCCGCGGCCTGCTTCATCAGCACCAGCTTGCGGATCACCGGCTCGGCGGCACAGATCCAGCCGACGCGAAGGCCCGGCGCCAGCGTCTTCGAGAAGCTGCCGCAATAGATTGTGCGGGTGTTGTTTATGTCGCCCTTGCGGGCGATCTCCAACGCCAGGATCGGCGGAACCGCCTCGCCGTCATAGCGCAGCGACTGGTAGGCCGCATCCTCGATGACGGCGATGTCGAGCTCCTCGGCAAGCGCGAGCACACGCTCGCGACCGGCGCGATCCACCGTCTCGCCGGTCGGGTTGGCGAAATCGGCCGAGAGATAGGCGAACTTGACGCGCCCACCGCCTTCCTCGGCCGCCTGGGCATAGGCCCCCGGCGTGCGATTTCCGGCGGGGTTCAGCTGATCGTAGGTCGGCTCGTAGGCGTTGAAGGCCTGCAGTGCACCGAGATAGGTCGGCCAGGTCACCAGCGCCGTATCTTTCGGCGACAGAAACAGTTTGCCGAGATAATCGAGCCCCTGCTGCGACCCGGAGGTGATGAAGATATTGTCGACGCTCGCCGGAATGCCGATTGCCGCCATCTGACCAGCGAGCCACTCGCGAAGCGGGCGATAGCCCTCGCTTACCGAATATTGCAGTGCTGCGCCGACGGTCGGGCCACCGAAGATTTCGGCATACGCTTCCTTGAACGCATCGTTCGGAAAAAGCTCCGGGTCGGGAATACCGCCGGCAAACGAGATGATTTCGGGACGATCCAGCAGCTTCAGCAACTCACGGATTTCGGAGGCTCTCATCCGGTTCGAGCGCGTGGCAAAAATGCTTTCCCAGTTCAGCATGGAGGTCCTCCCGATTGCATTCTTGGAAGAGGACCACAGCGCTGGATTTATGTCAATATTCCTGACCTATCTGGCAGCTCTCATTCGGCGGTTGACCCGTTGCCCTGCCAAATCCGGCAAAGCAGGCAGCCTTCGCCTGTCGCCTGTCGCCTGAGCTTGCACGGGAGGGCACCTGCTGCAAAACTGATCGACCGAACGAGGAGGACGCCCTTGCCGCCATTCGACAGCGACCACACGAGCCAGTTCTACCGCGAGAACGCCGCATGCTATGCAAGCCGTCCGCGCCGCGCGCCTGACACCCGGCTGGACACGTTCCTTTCGCGCTTGAGACCCGGCGCAGCCGTGCTCGAACTCGGCTGTGGAGGCGGCCAGGACAGCGCCTATATGATCGCAAAGGGTTTCGACGTGACACCGACGGACGGCTCTCCGGAGCTTGCGGCCGAAGCGTCTCGCCTGCTCGGAAGAAAGATTGCCGTCCTGCGCTTTGAAGAATTGCGCTGGCGCGACGCCTTTGACGGCGTTTGGGCAGAGGCATGCCTGCTGCATGTTCCGCGCGCCGGTCTAGTCGGCGTGCTGGGCCGCATCCTCGATGCGCTCAAAGACGGCGGCGTCCTGGCGGCAAGTTTCAAGTCCGGCAAGGCAGAGGGTCGCGACTGCTTCGGTCGTTTCTTCAACTACCCTTCGAGCGACGTTCTAGTGCGGCTCTTTGATGAGGCAGGTTGGCCGGAAGTGGACGTAGCCGAAACGGAAGGAAGCGGCTATGACGGCGCACCCACCCTTTGGCTCCATGCTACAGCCGTCAAGCTGCGAAAGTAGCTTGACCTCACAAGCAGTCATCGCGCCTGCACTCCGGTCAGTGCGACCGGGCAAGAAGCCGTGGCTATTTCAAGCCTCACCCTCACCGAAATAGCTGCAGACCAAAAGAAAAGAGATCCCAGCCAGAATAAGCAAATCGAAGAGAGCGAAGTGCTGCATGATCGTGGCCATAGTGCTCCTCCTATCCACTATGGCATGAAAACACGAAATTCCGTTTTTTGGAAGGAATACCTAGAATATAGACTAAAAACAGGAACAATATTCTATATTTATTTTGCATCGCAATATTCTTATTGCAGTGCAAAAGTAATCAGCCGATCCGCAAGGACCTCGCGCAATCTTCACGCACGAACCCTACCAGTTGACATGCTCGGGCTTGACCCGAGGATCCATTCGCGAACCTCACCAAAGCTGCGGATCGCACCAGTCCGGCTTTCTTCTTGATGAGTTCGTCCTTCTATGCCGCAGCGATGCTTTTGATTAGATCCTCGGGTCAAGCCCGAAGATGACGAATGGTGGCGTAGCGCATGAGAAAGCCGCGGCGAGGTCCGTGCATCCATCGGCTGGTGGTCTGCATTGCGAACGGCCGAGGCAGTCGGACGTCGTGCAAACGTGTCGCGACATCCCGCCCGTCATCCTCTTGTCAAGCCGTGTCCGGCCCGCAGTTGACGGAAGAGGAGGCGCATAGCCGTTTCCGACTCGCTGCAATGGGATCAATTCCGGCTTTCGGAGAGAAGCGGAAATACCTAGGCCGGCTGTACCGACTTCACGCTGCCGCTGCCGTCTACGATGCAGGTGAACCTGCGACCACCCGCATCGAGGTCGACGCTGTAGCTCGTTGCATCGATCTGTCTGGAGCTCGTGGGCAGGACCTTTGCGCCCCCGGCCTGGGCAACGACAGCATTCGCGCAGAGGAGTTGCAGGTCTGCAGGGGCCGTTTGGAGGCTCGTGCGCGCCATTTCCTGAGGTTCCGGATTCGATTGGCATGCGGCAAGAAGCGAAGCCGCTGCCAGCACGCACGCTTGAATTGGACGTCTTCCCACTTTACTCGTCGGCAAATTCCCACCCTCCGATCTCGTCGTAGCGACAGCCTGCAACTTCCCGCTCTCACCCGACCGGCCCCGGTCACCGGCCTTTTCCGGGTCACACGCCCTTGTAGAGCGCGGCCCCCTGCATCAGCACGATGACCTTCGCGCCCACGTCGACGCGCGAATACAGGTCGATGATATTGTCATTGTTCATTCTTATACAGCCGGAGGAGACGTCGAGACCGATCGTCCAGGGCTCCACCGTACCATGGATGCGGTAGATCGTATCGCTATCGCCCTCGTAAAGGTAAAGCGCTCGGGCGCCCAGCGGATTGTCCGGTCCGCCGGGCATGCCGCCTGCCCATTTTGCCGCATTCGGATCGCGTGCGACCATTTCGGCCGGGGGCGTCCAGGTCGGCCACTCGGCCCTGCGCCCCACCCGGACGATACCCGCCCAACCGAAACCTTCGCGGCCCACACCGATGCCGTAGCGAATCGCCTGACCACCCGGCTGGACCAGATAGAGGAAATGCTGGTTGCCATCGATGATAATCGTGCCCGGAACTTCCGCCGTGCGAAACGGCACCATCTGTCGGCGAAAGGCCTCGGGAACCTGATTGTTTCGCGAGAAATACTGTCGCGCTTTCCTCTTGTCGTAGTTCACCCATTTCTTTGTCTTGGAATCGTAGATCTGTGTCTGGGCAAGCGCTGCAAGCGGAATAAGGCAAAAACCGAGGAGAAGCAGCGCCTTTCCAAATTTGCGGCGGCCGACAGATATCTTCGGGAACTCCTGGCTCATCGTCATTTCGCCCATCCGTCGATCCGTTCCGCGTGGCTTTCAACCCACTTCCTGGCGTAGTCCACCGGCGTCTGCCGCTCGACTTGGAGCGCATAACTCATCGCCGTCACTTCATCCGGGGAGAAGTCCACATTCTGAAGGAACTGCGCGACTTCGGGATGTTTCTTTGCAAAAGCCGTCGCATAGCCGATCTGGAACTGGCCCGCGTCCCAGGCCGTGGACGCGCTCGACTTGCTGACCCATAGCGGATCGTTCGGCGGCGCGATTTTCCATTTGGAAGGATCATGGGGCGGCTCCTCAAGCCGGGAGATCTGGTGCAGCTTGAAAACATGATGCGGAGCGTAGCAGTAGAAGACCATCGGCCGCGCCGTCGCGATTGCCGCATCCACCGCCGCCATTGCAACATCTTCCTTGGCCTCGACAAGCGTCAGGTTTGCCGCATAGCCATAGCCGGCCGCCCGCGCACGTTCGATTCCGGTCGAAAGCCATTCGGCGGCGCCGATCCACATTTCTCCGCGTCCGTCACCGTCGGTGTCCAGGAATTTCGTCTTGGCCGGGTCGCCGAGATCCGCAACGGTCTTGATCGTCGCGGCCGCCTCCGGCGTGGCGCAAATCCCCTGCCATGCAGGTACCGCACGCGTACTCAGCGTCACGGCGCCCTTTTCGGTCACGAACTTGCGGACGAGCTCGTCGAAATTTGGCCGCCAAACCTCCGGCTGGATGTCGATTTCGCCCTTCTCTAGGCCGACGAAAGCGTTGAGCGTACCGAGTTCCCGCACCTCCGCATCGAGGCTGAATTTCTTGGCGATGCCGAATTTGAGGATGTTCGCCGCCGCCTGACCTGACGGCCACGGCGGCATCGCGATTACCAGATCCGCCGCGGCTGCCGGCGCAGTCATCGCTACCGCCAGCGCCGCCGCGCAAAAGAACTCTCCGCCTCTCCTCATAGTACCCCCCGAAAAGGTTTACCCGGACGTCTTCTTTATGCGAATGCTTGCTGAACTGGCTTTCTTTCGCGGGCAGAATGCACGGCTTGCCGAGTCCCGTCAACTTCTGGTTACAGCGGCTGCATCGGTCACCTGCCAATGCCGGCCGGACCTCACCGGGCGGAGCCGCGCACCGCCCATCGGATCCCCGCCGCAACCGCAATTCCGAGCACGGGCCAGATCGCCCAGAATCGCCCCTCCCAGGAAAGGAGGTTGACCGCGACGGCCGCAGATCCGACGGCCCCGAGCAGGGCAAGCCCGCGGTCGAATTGCGTCAACCCGCTTATCTGGCGAAGCACGGCGATCAAGGCGAAAGCAAACAAGGGCCATCTCGCCCAGAACTCCCCCTCCCACGAAGCGAAATTTATGGCGACGACCCCAGCCGCCGCCACGCCGAGGACACCGAAAATGCGGCGGTCCGTCCTTGATAAGCCCCCGGCTGGCACCCCTTCTGCTCCTGTGTCTGCGGCCAGGTTCTCGCGATCGGAAGGGGCGCCCTGTCTTCCCCAGCCGCCGCTGGCTTCCGGCAATCCCGGACCTTCCGCCGCTCCGATCTGAACCGCGTAACTCGGAACGCCGCCATCGATATTCTTGACCGTCAGCGCGCCGAGAAATTCGAAGCCGACGGCCAGCTTGTTGCGGACCTGGTCATAGACGGTGCTGGATATCACTATGCCACCGGCCGGCGCGGAGCCTTGCAGGCGCGCCGCGATATTGACGCCGTCGCCGTAAAGGTCATCGCCGTCAGCGATCACATCACCGAGATTGATGCCGATGCGATAGTCCATTCGCGCTTCGCTCGGGCGCCCGGCATTCAACCCGGCCAATTCGTTCTGGACGTCTATTGCCGCCCTCACCGCTTCCACGACGCTCGGAAATTCCGCGATCAGGCCATCGCCCCAGGTGTTGACAACCCGACCCTCATGCGCCTCGATCAGGCGCGCCATGGCATCGCGGCTGCGCTTCAGGGCCGCCAGCGTCCCCTCTTCGTCCTTCCCCATCAGGCGCGAATAATCCTGCACGTCGGCACAGAAGATGGTCGTCAGCTTACGGCGTGTTCTTGACATCGGATTTCGCCCTCGCTCGGAGTCGACGGCAGGTCGGCGCCTTGCGGGCAGCATAGCGAGGCCGTGGTGAATCTCAATGCCGGTGGCCGGAGCAGCGGCGGGCGGCAGTTTCCTGTGCTCCTTCTCGCTTCTCTAAAGGAACTGATCCACCCGTCGGCGGTTTGGGCTCCGTGTGTCGCAAGAAGCGACGATACTGGAGGTTACAGATGTTGAGAAAAGTATTGATTGCAGCCGCGATATCCGCCGCCGGCATTTCCCCTGCCTTCGCGCAGGCCGACATGGTTTGCGACCAGGCAGGCATGACGAAGCTCGAGACTGACGTGGGTCAGATCACCGATACGGGCCGCAAGGAGATGGCGCAGAAGGAACTCGCCATGGCGAAAGAAGCATTGGCCGCGAATGACCAGGAAAAGTGCAAGTCTCACATGGCGAATGCCATGAAAGGCAATGATCCGATGTAAGCGCTGCAATTCCTGAACGGAAAGCCGGAGCGCGCTCCGGCTTTCCTTCTTTTCATTGAAGGCAGATCTTAGTTCTTCGCCTTGTCGACCAGCTTGTTCTTGCCGATCCAGGGCATCATTCCGCGCAGCTTGGCGCCGACTTCCTCGATCTGATGGGCGTCGTTGACGCGACGAATGCCCTTGAAGCGAGCAGCACCGGAGCGGTACTCCTGCATCCATTCCGAGGTGAACTTGCCGGTCTGGATGTCCTTCAGCACGCGCTTCATCTCGGCCTTGGTTTCTTCGGTGATGATGCGCGGACCGGTGACGTATTCGCCCCACTCGGCCGTGTTGGAGATCGAGTAGTTCATGTTGGCAATGCCGCCTTCATAGATCAGGTCGACGATCAGCTTGACTTCGTGCAGGCACTCGAAATAGGCCATCTCCGGCGCATAGCCGGCCTCGACCAGCGTTTCGAAACCAGCCCGGATAAGCTCGACCAGACCGCCGCAGAGAACGACCTGCTCACCGAAGAGGTCGGTTTCGCATTCTTCCTTGAAGTTGGTTTCGATGATGCCCGAGCGGCCGCCGCCGACGCCGCAGGCATAGGAGAGCGCGAGGTCGAGTGCATTGCCGGAAGCATCCTGATGAACGGCAACAAGGCAGGGAACGCCGCCGCCCTTCTGGTATTCGCCGCGAACCGTATGGCCCGGGCCTTTCGGGGCGATCATCACGACATCGACCGAAGCCTTCGGCTCGATCAGGCCGAAATGCACGTTCAGGCCGTGCGCAAAGGCGATCGCTGCGCCGTCGCGGATATTGCCGGCGATTTCGGCCTTGTAGATATCGGCCTGCAGTTCGTCCGGCGTTGCCATCATCATCAGGTCGGCCCAGGCCGCAGCTTCGGCAACCGTCATGACCTTGAAACCATCCGCTTCGGCCTTCTTTGCCGTAGCTGAACCCGACTTCAGCGCGATGGCGACGTTCTGCGCTCCGGAATCCTTGAGGTTCAGCGCATGGGCGCGGCCTTGGCTGCCGTAGCCGATGATGGCGACCTTCTTCGACTTGATGAGGTTGAGATCGGCATCACGATCGTAATAGACGCGCATCGAATTTTCCTTCCCTTTGCTTGTCTGTTTCGCTTTGGCAGCCGAAAAATACGGCCGCCCTACTCTTTCGCGCCGTAAAGCGTGAGAAAGGCGTCGACCGCCCGCTCCGCCCTGCGGCTGAAATCCTTCTTCAAACGACCCGGCTCCTCCCCGAGAAGCATGCGCAGATGCCAGTCGGAGACGACGAGCCCGTAAAGCGCGCCATAGGCCTCGTCGGAGTCATCGAAGGCCAGCAGACCGGCCTTGCGCCCCGCTTCCAGCAGCGCACCCGCTCTGCGTCCGATCTGGCGCCGGCCGCGTTCCTGCAGCATGTGCCCGAGCTTCGAGCCTTCCCGGCTCGCCTGCCCGATCGCAAGGCGGTTGAGCGCCAGCGACACGTCGCCTGCCAACACGTCGAGAAGGTCCCTGGCGAAGGTGACGAGATGCACCCTCAAGCTGCCGCCGTCCAGCTTTGCGCCGGCAACGTCGAGTGTGCGTACCTTGCTCGCCTGAAAGGCGATCATTGCCGAAAGGAGCCCCTCACGGTCGCCGAACCACTTGTAGAGGCTCTCCTTGGAGCAATTCGCGGCGCGCGCGACACCCGCGGTCGTCAGAGCCTTTTCGCCGCCGTCGACAAGCAGCCGCAAAGCCTGCTCCAGCACCGCTCCCTGGCGCTCGGTCAGGCCGCTTCCGGCATCTGTCTCTTTCATCGCTCTGACGCTTTGCATCCGCTGACGCCCCATCAGTACCGTACGGTACGGTTCGTGGGGTTCTATTCTGCCCGGACAGGGGCGTCAAGCCGGATTTTCATTGAGAGGGAAGCAAAGCTTCACCGACGCAGGTCAACTGGGACTGACTGTTCGGGCGCTTCGTGTTTTTGATGGTCGGCGCCTGATCTCACACGACGGACCGACAAGAACTGTCGGCGCTGCAGATGCCTGGCTTCAGCTTGTCGAAGTTCACGTCGCTGCTTGCCGGTGAACGGCCGATCTCCACAGGAAGCTCGCGCTAAAGCGATCGGCATTCCTCGCCATGCGGGAGCGCCTCGAGTCGAATCCGATGAATTTTAGACCGGCCCACCCGATCTGAAATCATCGGGTTGGAGAAAGTAACGTTTTCCGGTCCGGAAAGGACCCCTTGCGCTCGCAATCAGATATTTCGGGCACCTGCGATCAGTTCCCACCGCCTGCCGTTCGACTGGGATTGCCGGGCGAAATAATTATAAGGGGTGCGTGACCAATCTCTGACCGAATTGGTCCTGTTGTCGAGAACCAGGTCACCTTCGCTCGTGCGGACGGTGAGAACCGTGTGGCCCTCCCCACGAAAGAGCGCAACCGTGAGTAGCAGTGCCGATGCGGGCCAGCCGCGCTTCAACAGCTCTCGCTTCTTGAGGATTGCGAAGTCCTCGCAGTCTCCGTAAGCGGTCGGCACGCGCCAGTCATCGTCCTTGCCGACGTTTGCGCGGTCGCTGCGTTCGCGGATGCTCGCATTGACGGCGCTGTTGATCTGTTTGAGCTGGCTGATTTTATCCGGAGCAAGAACGACCGCCTTTTCGCCGCCGCCTGTGCTGCAGAGGCGTGGCTCGCGGACGCAGAAAGATGCGAAGGCGGGCGGTGCGAAAGCCTTGCCGGAAGTCCTCATGGTTGTACCGGCATCTGCAGCCCCCGGGGCTCCAATAAGCAACAAAAAGACTGTCTGCGCAATGAAGCGTTTCACGAGGCGTTCTCCAACGACGGGCACAAGTCCCCCGATCCGACGTAGAGACTAGCTAAGATAGATTAAGCCATGGTTGATAACCCGAAATGAGGCCGCGATATGGCGATCTACTAATATTTCGTAAATTGACCACAGTTAATTTTAATTCAATTCTAAAAAGTATTTTTAAAGTTAATGTTTTAAGGAGTATAGAAATGAAAAGAATTAATAGATCGATATTTCGAACATTCTTCATACTCTCCACGGCAACGATCGGCGCCGTCGTGGTTACGACGGACGCAGACGCAGTACAGCGCCAGCGCATGACTGCCCGTCAGTGCAGCCCGCTTTCGGAAGCCAACTTCGCGGCATGTTGCGTTGCAATAAACCGCTCAAAAATCCTTACTCCTGCGCAGATTAAAATGTGTCCGCCTCTGACGACGGCAACCATCGGTGCTGGCACCGGACGGCACGATCGCAGCGATTCCACCGCAAGCGGCCCAATGAGAGGTGGCGGCAAGAGCGGCGCCAGCCGGGGTAGTGCTGGTACAGTCGGCAGTGGCGGCGGTGGCGGCGGCAGTGGCGGCGGTGGAGGCGGCGGTGGCGGCGGCGGCGGCGGCGGCGACAACGGCGGCGGCGGCGGCGACAACGGCGGCGGCGGCGGCGACAACGGCGGCGGCGGCGGTGGCGACAACGGCGGCGGCGGCGGCGGCGACACCGGCGGCGGCGGCGGTGGCGACAACGGGGGCGGCGGCGGCGGCGGCGACACCGGCGGCGGCGGCGGCGGTGCCGACAACGGCGGCGGCGGCGGTGGCGACAACGGGGGCGGCGGCCAGGATCCCGGCAAAGGTGGTCAGGACGGCGGTAAGGGCGGTCAGGACGGCGGTAAGGGCGGTCAGGACGGCGGCAAAGGCCACCAGGACAATGGCAAGGGCGGCAAGGACGGAAAAGGAAAAGGCGGGAAGGACAAGGGCGATAAGTGAGCGGCAACGGCCACGGCCACGCTGCGACGACGGAAGTCCCTGGCATATGCGATAACAGCGACGCCAACGTTGACGGCTTGCGTGTCGGCACGAACGGCACGAACTGGATGAAGCGGGCGGGCACCGTCTCCGCCTGTTTCCTTCCAAGTATATGACCCAAATAAGCGATATTGGCGTCAGCCAAAATTGCCGGGTAGCAGCCAGACTGGGAAAGCGGCAAGCCGGGGCGCTTGTTCAGCAACGTCAACGGAAACTCTCGAAGGGCGGCTCCCGCAGGTGTCGCCCTTTTCTTCTTCGGCATTGAAAATGAACGGATTGCGCAAGCTACGACAACCTTTCACTAACTCCTGGCCTCGATAATGCCGCCGCAATCGAGGACCGAATCGCATGACCAAGACCAATCCCAAACGACGGAAGCGCAGCACGCGACGGAAGAGCAGCCAGAATGGTATGGGCCGCTGGTATCTCGCGGCCGCAATCATCGTCGGAGGGATCGTCGCTTACGATCACCGGGGGGAACTCGACCGTCTGGCCAGTACATCGCAGCTGACGGCACTACTTTCGCCGGACGAGGAACTCACTGAGAAAAAGGTTCAAGCTAAGAAGAACGCCGAGAAGAGACCGCCAAAGAAGGTGGAACTCGCGACCATTCCGATCCCTGTCCGTCCAAAGGAACATACGGGATCCATAGCGCAGAAAGCGGCCTTGATCCCGCCAGCACCCGTCAAGCCGCCAGTGGCCCATTCACTCGAACAGGCTGGCCAGCGGCCACCCGAGAGCGACACCTTCTTTTTTTGCGGTATTCGGCACGACAATTGCGTCCTGGACGGCGACACGTTCCTGTTCAACGGGCAGAGAATTCTCATTGCCGACATCGACGCACCGGAAACGAAGCTTGCGAAGTGTGACGAGGAACGATCGCGCGGCTCCTACGCCAAGGCACGGTTGCGCGAGTTGCTGAATGCAGGAAACTTCGCCCTGGTGGCATCCGAATCCGCCCCGGGCGATGAGCCCGGCAAGCGGCGGCTCGTCGTCAGAAACGGCAGATCGCTTGGAGACATTCTCATATCGGAGGGACTCGCCAAAAAGCGTAGCGGGCGGCCCCAGTCATGGTGCGGCCAGTCCACCGCCCGCGTATCCGGTTGAAGCCGCCGGGAACAGGCTGCGGCGCTGTAACGGGAACCTTTATGCGTAGCGGCGGTGATCCGACAGAACGGCGTCGATGATCCGCCGCGACTTTTCAACCTCCCGTCGATCGGTGCCCGGCATCTCGGCAGCGACGATCAGCGCCTTCCACAACGTCCATCCTCGGCCACGCGCCCAGGTCCCTTCGTCGAGCCGGAGAGCGGCACGGAATGCGGTACGACTCGTCTCCTCGAACATCGTCCAGGCGATCGACAGATCACAAGCCGGATCGCCCACGCCCGACGTTCCGAAATCGATCACGGCGCTCAAACGGCCATTCTCAACCAAAAGATTGCCGGCGGCGACATCGCCATGGAACCAGACGGGAGCCCTGTCCCAGGCAGAAGCAAGTGCGGCCTCCCACACCAGGCGCGCGGCGTGGACGTCGATCCTGCCTTCAAGCGCGTCGAGCGCCCAGCGCGTTTCGCGGTCATAGACGGTCAATGCTCCGCCCCGGAAGAAGTTGTGCTGGCCGGGCGGCGGGCCGCCCTGGGCGTCGATCCGTTGCAGCGCAGCCAGAAATTCGCCGATTGTTGTTGCGAAGCGGCTGAGATCGGCAATTTGCGCCCGCGTGGCGATCTCGCCGTGGCGCCACTCATAGACCGACCAGTGCCAGGGATATCCCTCGCCCGGCCTGCCCATCGCCAGCGGAACGGGCACAGGCAGCGGCAGGGAAGGCGCGAGCCGGGGCAGCCATTCTTGCTCCTTTTCCACCTGGAGCGCGTAGTGAGCGGCGCTTGGTAGTCGCACGGTCATGTGCTTACCGAGGCGAAAGGTTCTGTTATCCCACCCGCCGAACTCGACCGGCCTTACGGGCAGATCCGCCCACTGTGGAAACTGTGTTGCAATCAGTCTCCTGGCGAGAACCGCGTCGATCACGGGCATGTCGGTGTCAGACATGGAAATACCGCACTCTGATCGTGAAGGCACCCAGCTTGTAACGAAAACATCGGAGTGGGCAACCCCGCCGGCCCATACCAACTGCTGCATCGATCAAGCGTCAATACGTATCAGCCCGAGCACACGTGCGGTCGCCGAGTAGAAGGCTCGCCTGGCCACAGGAGGAAATGCCCTCGCCCGCAGTCACTTATCCCCTCGAAGCGTGTCCTTCTGCGTGATCAGCCGTGCGCTGTGCTGACCGCTCAGATAGGTCCATAGCCAGCTCCACGCCACGGCAAAGCGGCTGCGGGTGCCTATCAGGAAGTAGATATGGGCGATGCCCCAGATCCACCAGGCGAGCGAACCCTTGAGCTTGATCCTGCCGAAATCGATGATCGCCGCACGCTTGCCGATCGTGGCGAGGCTCCCCTGGTGCCGGTAGCGGAACGGACCTGGCGCAGGCGAACCGCCAAGCCGGCAACGGATGACCTGGGCAACATAGGCGCCCTGCTGCTTGGCGGCCGGTGCGATGCCGGGCACCGGCTTGCCGTCTCCCTGGATGACGGATGCCGTATCGCCGACGATGAAGATGTTCGGGTGATCCGGCGCCGACAGGTCGGGGCCGACCTTTGCGCGGCCGGCACGATCCGCCTCGACGCCGACCCACTTTGCGGCGGGCGATGCCTGGACCCCTGCCGCCCAGACAAGCGTTCGGCTCGGCACGAAGCTTTCACCGATAGTGACCCCTTCTTCGGTGCAGTTGGTTACGGGCGTGCCCGTGCGCACCTCCACGCCCAGCTTCTCCAGCTCGCGGGAGGCATAGGCGGATAACTTCTCACTGAATGCGGGGAGAATGCGCGGGCCTGCCTCCACAAGCACCACCCGAGCCAGGCGCGTGTCGATCCGGCGGAACTCGCCAGGCAGCGTTCGATGCGCCATTTCGGCGATGATGCCCGCAAGCTCTACTCCTGTCGGTCCTGCTCCGATGATCGTGAAGGTCAGTAGCGCATCGCGCTCGGCCGGATTCTCTTCCAGTTCCGCCTGCTCGAAGGCAATGAGCACGCGCCGGCGAATGGTCGTCGCATCCTCCAGCGTCTTCAGCCCAGGCGCAACCGGTGCCCATTCGTCGTGGCCGAAATATGCGTGCGTCGCCCCGGTCGCCAGCACCAGCGTGTCGTAGGGAACCGATTGTCCATCCGCCAGCATCACTTCCGCGGCACTCGGATCGACGCCGACGACCTCACCAAGCAGCGTCGTCACCTCCTGCCGGTCACGGTAGAGCCGGCGGATCGGCCATGCGATTTCGGAGGTCGCAAGCACCGTGGTCGCCACCTGGTAGAGCAGCGGCTGAAACAGGTGATGGTTACGCCGATCGATCAGCGTAACTCTGACTGGCGCGCTCTTGAGGTCGTTGACGAGTTGCAGACCGCCGAAACCTCCACCGATCACGACGACATGATGTCTTTCCTGCATGCTCTTCGTTCCCCTTACATTTGCCCTAATCCGCGTAGCCGACGGGCACTGCGGTACCGCTTTTCAGGACTTCCATGGAAATCGAGGCGGAAACGTCGAACAGCTCCACCTTTCGCACGATCTGCTTGTAGACCACGTCATAGTGCTCGACCCTCGGCAGCACCACCTTGACGATGTAATCGTAATTGCCCGTCAGCCGATGCGCCTCGACGATCTCCGGTATGTCGCTGATCGCTCTCCGAAACTTTTCTATCCAGTCGTCGGAATGATGCGCCGTCTTGATCAGCGCAAACACTGTCGTCGGCACGCCCATCTTCTCGCGGTCGAGCACGACGATGCGCCTGCTCACATACCCCGCTTCCTCGAGCCGCTGAATGCGCCGCGAGCAGGCGGAAAGAGAAAGGCTCACCCGCTCGGCAAGATCGCTCATCGGGACGCTCGCATCCTGCTGCAAAAGCATGAGCAGCTTCCGGTCTCTATCGTCTAGCACGCTCCGACTCCTTGCCTTTAACGCGGCATGCGCCGAAAATTTGCGCCTTTCATATTTTTAACGCAAATACTGCGCGAAAAAATACAGAGGGACGCCGGACAAAGCAACCGCATCCAACCCCACCCGCATGATAATCTAGCAGTGGAACGGAGAAGGTGACGAAGCGTTCCCGAGGGTTCGCAGCACAAGAGCAGGGAACGAGATAATGGAAATGCGCAAAATCGGCCTCATCGGCGGCATGAGCTTCGAAAGTTCGGCTGTCTATTATCGAATGGTCAACGAAGCCGTACGCGAGCGGCGCGGTAAACTGCATTCCGCGGAAGTGCTTCTGCATTCCGTGGATTTCCAAGGGATCGTGGACCTTCAAAAAGCCGGCCGCTGGGATGAGGCCGCACTGCGTCTTTCCGATGTTGCCCGCGGGCTCGTCGCCGGTGGGGCCGATTGCATTTTGATCTGCACCAATACGATGCACCTGATCGCGGATGCGGTGCAGCGCTCGGTCGATGTTCCGTTGATCAACATCATCGACGAGACGGCCCAACGCCTAAAGAGTGCCGGCAGCCGCAAGCCGTTGCTGCTCGCCACCCGCTACACGATGGAACACGGCTTCTATGCCGAGCGCATGAAAACCCATGGCATCGATCTGATGGTCCCTGACGCCGCCGGCCGCACGCTGACCCATAATGTCATTTTCGACGAGCTCTGCGCCGGCCGGGTACTGGACTCCTCGCGCGACGCGCTAATTGCGCTCATCGAAAAAGCAAAGGCGGATGGCGCGGATGCCGTCATTCTCGGCTGCACCGAAATCTGCCTCATTCTCGATCCTGCCAATCTGCCGATCCCGGGCTTCGATTCAACCGCCATTCACGCCGAGGCGGCTGTCGAGTTCGCTCTCGGAGGACCGAGCATCACCCGCGCCGCTTGAGCACGAGGTCGCGGCAGCGGATGGGCAGCCGCCCATCCGACATCATGAATTTGCGGGCGCCCGCATGAACTGTTCGAATGCGAGACGCTTCATGCCGGCGCGTCGAACGCCGTACGCGCCTTTCGGATCGCGTCGTGATTCTCGAGCGACCAGTCGACAAAAACTTTTAAAACGGGCAGAAACGAGTGGCCGAGATCGGTAAGGCTGTATTCCACGCTCGGGGGCTGCGTCGGATAGACGGTGCGGTTCAGATAACCGTCGCGCTGAAGATCGCGTAGCGTCTGCGTCAGCATCCGTTGCGATATGTCTGGAATCAGCCGTCTGAGTTGCGAGAACCGCAACGGGCCGTCGGCGAGCGACAGGATCATCAGCGAATTCCACTTGCCGCCGATATTGTCCATCACGTCACGCACCGGACAATTGTCGATATCGAAGGGTACGCCGCAGATGACTGCCACCCGCTCGCCCTTCACCGCAGCCGTCGCTTTGTTCATGGCGGTACCCATTTCGTAACCACGGCAGAAAAAACTGCCTCCTTTACAGCTCTTAGCAGATAACGAGATAAGAGCAACTCTCGAAAAGAGACCAGCTTCAGATACGAGATCATGCCTCGGGGGCATGCCGAACCGGCTGGATGGAAGCGAAAGGAAGAACATGTCTCAAAAATTGCTCGTTACCGGAGCGACCGGCCAGTTTGGCAAGCTCGTACTCGATGCGCTTCTGGAATCCGGAAAAACGAAGCCGGCCGATATCATCGCCACCAGCCGGGACACCGCCAAATTGGCAGGCTATGCGGCGCAGGGTGTCGAGACCCGTGCTGCCGATTTCGACGATCCGGCCTCGCTCGAACGGGCCTTCACCGGCGCCGGCCGCATCCTCATCATCTCGACGGATGTTCTCGACCAGCCGGGCAAGCGTCTCAAGCAGCATCTCACCGCGGTCGAGGCAGCGAAGAAGGCCTCGGTGAACCATATCCTCTATACTTCGATGCCCGCGCCGGAAGCATCGGTCATTCCCTTCGCAACCGACCATCTCGGAACCGAAGAAGCCATCAAGGCGACGGGCGTTCCTTACACCATCCTGCGCAATGCCTGGTACATGGAGAACCTTCTCCTGTCACTGCCCCGCGCCCTTGCGACAGGACGATGGTTCTCCTCCGCCGGCAACGGCCGCATTTCGCACATCAGCCGTCGCGACCTCGCCGCCGCCGCCGCTTCCGCGCTCCAATCAGGCTCGACGGAAAGCCGCACCTATACGCTGACGGGAGCGCAGGCTTACACGACCGACGAGATCGCCGCCCTTGTTACCAAAGCTACCGGCAAAGCGCTCGACGTCGTCCACATTTCCGACGAAGCCTTGGCCGGAGGCCTCAAGGGTGCGGGTGTGCCGGACTTCTTCATTCCGATCCTGGTGTCCTTTGACGCCAATACACGGGAGGGGCATTTCGATGTGGTGACCGACAACGCCATTGCCATGACCGGTCGGAACCCCACAGAACTCGCCTCCTTCCTCGAAACAAACAAGGCTGCACTCACGCACTGATCAGGAGCTCAGCAAGAGGACCTCGGCGAACCTGGTTCGGCCGGGGCCCCCTTGGCCCAAGGGTGTGGTGTTGCGAAACTTGGTGCTGCGTTAGCCGCACCTTCAGCGAATGGCCTTCTCGTTCGAGCTTTCCAGCGAGGGCGCGGCCTGACGAACCACTTTTCCTTCCTCCGCCTTGTAGAAATACTGGCTCGCCACCAGCCACCCCTTGAGAGGCCTTAAGGGGGGAATGCAGGTCAGGAGCATAAAGGGTCCGGTGACCAGCAGATGGACCCACAGCGCTGCGCCGTACTGCACTTCCAGCCACACGCCGAGCAAAACGCTCGGCACGCAGGCGAAGCAAATGACGAAGAAAGCTGGACCGTCCGCCGGGTCGGCGAACGAATAGTCCAGGCCGCAGACTTCGCATTCTTGCCTGAGCTTCAGGAATCCGTCGAACAGATGACCCTGCCCGCAACGGGGGCAGCGGCCGCGCAAGCCCGTATGCAGCGGCGACAGAGGCGGCCACACTTGATCCGGCATCGTTCTTCCTTTCAGCAGTCTTCCTGTTCCGCAAACCCTTAAGCCTGCGAGACGTTCCCACAGTCGGCGGAACCTTCACTTTGACGCGCACAAATTGACATACAAACCATACAGAAACAACGGATTGTATGCATATTGCGCCGCGGCAAATTCGCGCAACAAGGGCATTCACGCACCACGTCAGGCGCGACTGCAACGAATTCAGACAATGAGATTGTGTGCAGCCGGCGAGCGGGCAAGAAGGCCGGCGATGACGTCAAGACTCTCCCGCAGGTCATCGCGCGTTCGGGCGGCGCCGAGACCGAGCCGCACAGCTTCGGGTGGATCCGATATCGCAAAGGCATCGCTTGCGACGACGCCGATCCCGGCCGCTCGCAACTGTGCGGTAAACTCACCGCGATTCCAGCCGGAAGGAAGCTTCAGCCAGAGATGGAAGCCCTCGCGATCGCTCGAAAGGTCCGCGCCCTCGAGGCTCCTGCTCGCGATCTGCTGGCGTGCGCCGGCCTCGGTGCGGATTGCGTCCAGGACCGCCTGCGCCGTTCCTTCCTCCAGCCAACGCGTTGCGATGGCGACCGAAAGAGGCGACGTCATCCCGGCCGTCGCCCGAACCGCGCCTTCCAGGCGGATGGCCGCCGATCGGTCAGGCGCGACCAGATAGGCGATGCGAAGCGCCGGCGAGAGGCACTTGGCAAGACCTGCGACATGATAGACGAGGTCAGGCGCGAGCGCGGCCAATGGCGGAACGGGACTTGCGGGCAAGGCCCCGTAGGCGTCGTCCTCGATAATGGCTACGCCGTGGCGGCGTGCGATCTCCACGATAGCTTCGCGGCGATCGAGCGGGAGCGTGGCGGTCGTCGGATTGTGAAGCGTGGGATTACAATAGAGAGCCTTCGGCCTATGGAGGACGCACGCCTCCTCGAAGGCTTCGGGCAAGATCCCGTTGCGGTCGATCCCAACACTGACGAGTTCGATGCCCAGATAGGCGGCCAGCGAACGGAGGCCCGGATAGGCCAGCGCTTCGGCGCAGACCCTGTCACCCTTCGTCGCCAGCATGCCGACGCTCGCAAGCAATGCTCCTTGCGCGCCCGTGCAGACGACCATCCGATCGGCCTGAAGTCCACCGAGCCGCGGCTTGAGCCAGGCCGCCCCTGCAGACCTGTCCCGCTCCGTGCCGCCGACGGGCTGATAGCGCATCAACAGTTCAGGGCTCCGCTGGTCAAGCCCGCCATGACCGAGTGCCCCGACATCCGCCCACATTTTCGCCGACAGAGCCGGGTCGTCGAAGAGCGGCGGCAGATTCATGCTCATGTCGACAAGACCAGCCGCGAGGCGATCCGCTGACGGACGGCCCGAACTCCTCTCACGGGTCCTGACATAGGTACCCTGCCCCACGCGGCCCTCGACCAAGCCGCGCCGACGCGCTTCGTTGTAGGCGCGGCTGACGGTGGTAAAGTCGATACCGAGCGCCGCCGCCAGAACCCGTTGCGGCGGCAGGCGCATGCCGTTTGCCAGCCGGCCTGCGGCGATGTCGGCGGCGATCTCGTCTGCAATGGCAAGATAAAGAGGCCCCTTCGCTCTGTCGAGCGCCGGCACCCAGGAAACCTCAACGCGATCCTCGTTCATCGAAACCTTGCGACTGTTCAATGTATGGATGTTGCATGGAGGCTGCAGCCGGCGCAAGAGCGGTCGCCTCGGTATTCGCCCCGTAAAGGCACGCGCGCCGGCCCGGTCCGCGGGGAAGGGCATATATCCAAGGGCATATGGTGGAAGCGTTGTGAAGACGATAATCTCTGCACCGTATTTGAAGCCCAGAAAATCAAGCATTCAGCTAAATTGTAAGGCGAACGCGCGCCACCTGGCGCCCTGCCATCAGTAATCTTGGCCTCGGCCCCTCTTTTGACGTGGGCAGACACATGCAAACGCGAAGCGTTATCGAGATTGCCGGCTCTGGCATCCACTTGCCTGCTGAACTGATCATCGCCGGTTACTGGGCTAGCCAGACCGGCCTCGTGGTTTTCGTTCTTAACGGCGTTACCCCACCTGCAGTCAACGCGGTGCTGGACCCGATTGTCGTAACGCTGCCGTTTTCGATCCCCGGTGTGCTTTACGTGGACATCAACGATGAGAAGCGCGTGCGCGAGGCAGTTCTGTTCGCCGAAGAGATATATGCCGCGACCAGAGCTTTCCGCCGAATCGCGGCTCGTTGTCGGATAGCTCCGGACACGATCGAATCCGTCGGAATGGCCTTCTCAAAGCTGGATAGCAGGGTACTGCTTGAAAGAATTGCCCGCAGACGGAGCCTTGCCGAGGCACACCCCGCCTCCCCCATTGCCATCGGCGACCGCCTCGGTTGGCGTGTGGCTGACGCGACGGGCGGATCCCGGGCTCAGTTTGCAAACGTCCGGTAGCTGAGGCCATGGATTAGAGTATCCGGTTCGGAGAGAAGCGCAAATGCCTGTCTAAGGAGCTACGGGCGCCGTTAAGTTGCCTCGTGAAATCAGATCGCGGTGACCTGGAACTTTCCGTTAGTCGAGCTCGAAGCGCTCCTTATAGTCCTGTCTAAGGGCTGGTGGCTGATCCTCTTTCTTCAGAAAGCAATTGCCCACCACGAGGCATTCGACCTCGGTGCCCATGAAGCACCGGAATGCATCCTCAGGCGTGCAGACGATCGGTTCGCCGCGAACGTTGAAGCTGGTGTTGACCAATATCGGGCAACCGGTTCGCGCCTTGAATTCGCTCAGCAGCTGCCAGTAACGCGGATTGGTTTCTCGATGCACCGTCTGCACCCGGGCTGAATAATCCACATGCGTGACCGCGGGGATCTTCGATCGCGGAACGTTCAGCCGGTCTATGCCGAACAAATCGGCCTCGTCGGAAACCGTAGCCAGTCTGTGGCGGTCGAGCACATCGGCGACAAGCAGCATATAGGGGCTGTCGACGTCGATATCGAACCACTCCGCCACGTCCTCGCGCCTTACCGAGGGGGCGAAGGGGCGGAAGCTCTCGCGGTATTTGACCTTGAGGTTCAGCGTCTTTTGCATGGTTGGCGAGCGCGGGTCGCCCAGTATCGACCTCGCCCCCAGCGCGCGCGGGCCGAATTCCATACGGCCCTGCATCCATCCGACCGCCTTCTCCTCCACGAGAGCGTCTACGGTCGAGGCGATCAATGTCTCGTCGTCCAAGACTTCGTATACGGCACCGCTGGCGGTCAGCCGCTTCTCGATATCCCGCTGGTCGAATGCCGGACCAAGATAAGCTCCTGCCATCCCGTCTCGTCCGTCGGGGGATCGCCCGTTTCCCAGATAGCCGTGCCAGGCCGCCAGCGCCGCGCCCACCGCGCCGCCCGCATCGCCTGCGGCCGGCTGGATCCAGATATCGTCGAATATCCGCTCCTTGAGCAATTTGCCGTTTGCAACACAATTCAACGCGACGCCGCCGGCAAGGCAGAGGTGCCGTTCGCCTGTTTCCCGGCGCGCAAAGCGGGCAAGTCTCAGAACGATCTCTTCGGTAACCGCCTGAATCGAGGCAGCGAGATCCATCTCGCGCTGCGTCAGCGGCGATTCCGGAGTGCGCGGCTCCGCGCCAAACAGACTGTGAAAGGCGGGAGAGGTCATGGTAAGGCCGGCACAATAGTTGAAATAGCGTTGGTCGAGACGGAATGAACCGTCCTCCTTCAGGTCCACCAAGTTATCCAAAATTCTCTTTACGAAGATCGGGCGTCCATAGGGCGCCAGCCCCATCACCTTGTACTCGCCGGAATTGACCTTGAAACCGGTGTAGTAAGTAAACGCGGAATAAAGCAGTCCGAGCGAATGAGGAAAGCGGATCTCCTTCAGTATTTCGAAGTCCTTGCCGCGGCCATGGCCCAACGAGGTCGTGCACCATTCTCCGACGCCATCCATCGTCAGCACTGCGGCGCTGGGGAAAGGTGACGGAAAGAAGGCGCTGGCGGCATGGGCCAGATGATGCTCCGTGAACAAAAGCGAGCCGGACCATTCCTTTACGCCAGCTAGCTTGCCCAACTGGCTGCGCAACAGTTTCTTCTGGAACAGTTTCTCCTTGATCCAGAGCGGCATTGCCATTTTGAAGGAACGGAATCCCCGCGGAACTGATGCGAGGTAGGTCTCAAGCAGCCGCTCGAATTTCAGGAACGGCTTGTCATAGAACACGACATGATCGATCTGAGCCATTTCGCACTCGGCTGCGGCCAGGCAATAGGCCAGGGCGTTGGCCGGAAAGGCGGAGTCATGTTTCTTTCGTGTGAACCGCTCCTCCTGCGCCGCGGCAACGATGCGTCCATCTTCGATCAACGCTGCCGCGCTGTCGTGATAAAATGCCGAGATACCGAGAATACGCATGGGCGCAGCGGCTCAGAACAAGGTATAGATGAATGGAGCGACCGCCGTACCCTGTGTCAGCACGACCATTGCGCCAAAGACGCCAAGGACGATGAAGATCGGCAGGAGCCAGAACTTCTTTCGGACGCCCATATAGGTCCAGAGTTCGCGTATCAGTTCCATGCTAGTCCTCCCCGCAGACAGGGCATTGGCTCTGGCCCTGCGTCAAAATTGATTGCGCATCGTCGCCGGGTCAGGCTCGTGCGGCGCGCGCGCTGTCCAATAGCTGACGGCGCTCCGATCCAAAGCGCCGGCGAGCGGATTGTAACCGCGCCATTTCAGAAAAACGCCGAGGGGCACGAATGCCACCGAGTAGATCAACAGCATAAGCACCGGATTGACGACCTTGAACATCACCATGCCAAGCCCCATCCAGAGTCGGTTCGGAACCGAAAGCCAACCAGGATGAACGAGCGCCAATACAACGAGGACAAGACCTGCGACGGCAAGCGCGACCGAGATGAACGTGAACACACCGGTGATCGCCCACTTCACAAAAACGAAAGCGAGCAGTATTCCGCCGACGGTGTAGCCGAAGCTACGGTTCGACGGCCCCTCCAGCGCGTGCTCCGGAAAGGATTCATGCGAATTGTTCATTGGGCACTTCCCAGCGGCGAGTGCTAATATCTGCCTAATACTGATTGTTGCGACATGCGGTCGCGTCATTGCAATGAATAGATAAGATGCTGAGTATAGAACAAGCGGTATCCCCCTGGGTCAATATACCATTGGATATAGGGGAACCCGCTGGTCGCCCCGTCGGCAAGCGGCGGCAACGTGTCACCGCCACACTCTGACCTGAAACGACATTAATTTTGCTTGAGACTCTTCCGGAAAAAATTCGTATATTTCCGGCGCAAGAATATTCTCGAGATTATCCTACAGTATTTATTTGAATTCAGTCACAAGATTTTAAAACGGTTATCACCCAAGCCGTCACTGCAGAGGAGCAGGATAAGGCGCTCTTAAAGAGACGTTTTCCCTAGTCTTCGCACTATAAACGGTTTGCGAACGAGGATACGCATTATGAAAAAGCGGCATTTCGGGCTTGCGGTGTGCGTGCTTCCGGCCCTTTATCTGTTGCTCAGTCCCGTCTACGCGTTGCTCAATTACGATCTGTTCGCTGCTGAAGCCCCGCATTTCGTTCGTTATGTGGTGATCCCCGGCCTGCTCGCTGCGTGCTTCCTCGTTCTCGGCCTGTTTGCGAGGCCAAACCTTTCCATTCTTGCGGGCGTCTGCGGATCGAGCATTTTGCTCGGCCTCTTCCTGTTCGAGGCGATGCACACGGTAACGGCCGTATCCGTGCGTTTGGGAATGTTCGGACAACTCAGCGAAGCGCAGGCAGAAACGCTCAGACGCAACGATAATATGGTTCCCGGCTTCACGCTTCGATACCTGAACCGCGTCTCTGGCACCGACGAACTGCCCGAGGCGCTGCTTTCCGGATTTCCGGCTGCGGAAGTGGTGCTTTGCACGTCCGGCGATGGTGTGGTCAGCTACACCGCCGACCGATACGGCTTCAACAATCCCGATGACCTCTATGACGATCCGCTGGATTTGATGCTCCTTGGAGATTCTTTCGTGGAAGGCTTTTGCCTGCCGCCGGGAGATGACCTAGCGTCCCAATTGCGTGCGGGCGGTATCCGCACCGCAAGCATAGGCATACGCGGAAACGGCCCTCTGACCGAACTCGCTGCTCTCGGCCGCTTTGGCGAGATCTTGCGCCCGCGGCGCGTGATGATGGTCTTCTTCGAAGGCAACGACTGGGAAAATCTGGAACGCGAACTTGCAGTTCCGTGGCTCCGCACGGCGCTGTCGCCGGATGCGGACTTCGGTTTGCAATCTGCCGTGCAGAATGCGATGCGGCAGGCACGAAGCATCTTGACCGAGCATAGGAACGCTGCTGTGACAAGCGTGGACCTCCTCACCAGAACGGCCTTGTTTCGCAATTTCGTCGCACTGCAGCAGACCCTCACGCGCCTCGGGCTGGTTTATCCGAAAATTACTCCAAGCAATCCGGAGTTCAGACGAATCTTGCACCGGGCAAAGCAACTCACCGAGAGCTGGGGCGGCTCTTTTACACTGGTCTACGTGCCGAGGATCGACCGTTTCATGGGACCGTTCTCGTCTGATCGGCCCTTCGATCCGCTGAGGATAAAAGTCCTGGGCGCCGCCGCGGCGGAAGGGATCGAGGTCATTGATCTCAATCCGGCGATCCGCGCGCAGGCCGACCCACTGCTGATGTATGCGCCCGACGCCCATTTCAGTCGCACCGGAGCCGAGTTCGCGGCGAGCGAGATTCTTCGTCGCGTGGGCGCGGCAACACCGGGCTCCCGGCAGCTCCCGGGGCAAGTCGTGGAGAACGAATAGAGGCTTTTCCGTCCGGATGCCGGCCGAGCGCCGGCCCGGCAACACTGCCGCCGTCAGCCGTGTCCTAGCTGCAGTCGTTGAGCAAGATTGGCGAGCTCCACACGGGTGGTTAAATTGAGCTTGCCGTACACGCTGTGGAGATGGAGTTTCACGGTCCCCGGGGCTATTCCGAGCCTCGCGGCGATTTCGCGGCTGCGCAGACCCGAGGCCGCCAGACGCGAGATCTCCAACTCGCGCGGTGTCAACTTTTGCAAGACCGCGCGGCGTTCGGCATCCCGTTCCCGAATGCGGCTTACCACCGAATTCATGCTTTGGCCGGCAAGATAGGTGCGTCCCGCCACGACGGCCCGAATGCAGTCGACAAGAGAGCTCTGTGCCCGCGCCTTCAGGACGACGCCGCCCACGCCGTTCCGCATCGCTTCGGCAAGCTCTTCGTCGTTCATCTCGGCGGCAAGGATGACGCAGGATAGACCGGGCATTTCCCGGCTGAAGCGTCGAACGAGCTCCAGGTCATCCATCTCCGTCAGGTCTAGGTCGACGAGAACGAGATCGACTGGATTGGCGGATAGGGTATCGATCGCATCCGCGGCGGTTCGGCAGGCTGCAATCAAGTGCCATTCGGGCTCGGCGCCGATTATGCGCGACAGTTCGTCCAGATCCGTCTGGTGATCGGCGATCACCACGATACGAGGACTGATGGATGAGCCGGAATGCGTTTGATCTTCCCTGTCCATTGCCCCATCCCATAGATCGGGAGCACCCGTCCCATGGTGCCACTTGTGCGGCGCGGGTCCAACTGGCTGAAGCCGCCACAATCGAAGCTGCACCATTCTTCCGAAACTCGTGTTCTCGCGGAATTGCTATGTATTTCCGCAATCCCGGACGGGATTCATATCCACTCTTCCTGGAAATGATCTAGCCGGGCCCGAGCCGGCGATCGGTTTCGCTTGGCATCAGGTCCTTGAACATCCTCGGCACGAGAGTCATCGCACCGTAGACGCTAAGGTGGTCATCGTCGGAATACAAGGGGATGCCGTCCTTCTCGACAGCGCAGATGGGGTTGCACAGAAGCGGCACGGCGCTGACGCGCTGTACGCCCGGATCCTCATCGGCAATGGCCAGGACCGAATTCGCCTTTGCGCTGCGTGCCTCTACCGCCTGCCGCGTGGGTGGAGGCGGCAGTTCGGCGTCGATCAGGCGGTGAAGCCCGAGTGCGTGCGGAACAGACCAGCCGATTTCCGGTATGCCGTCCACTATGACGACGCGCCGCCCCGTATCGCGGATCGCTCGAACCGTCTTCAAAAACTCGCTCTTGAAGATTTCATAATTTCCGGCGGTGCTGTGGCTCGCCTCCTTGAAGTCCACACGGTCGAGGACTGCAGGACGTCCCGTTTCGCCGGGATAGCGTTTGCCGTTCGCCGCCAGTGGCCAACGTGCGCTCAGGACCACCACCGGGAAATCATCGGTTTTCTCCAGCATCGTCATGATAGCCTCGTTGAAGGCGACGCAATCACGGCTGTGTCTCTGGTCTACCCTCTGTACACCGAGGATCGGCGGGCATGCGCCTCTGAAGGCCACCGCGCCGCCGAGTTTCCGATCGTCCATCACAAAATCAAGGCCCGACATGAGCGCCCCTGCATGGGAGTCGCCCCACAGAAGCACATCGTTCCTCAGATCGGCGGGCGAACTTACTTCGCCTTCGATGCGGCACAGACCTTCACTTGGAAGCCTGCCTTCACACCGGCCACGGCGGGTGTCGACGTCGCGGCTGCCGGCATAGGCGAGCCGAACATCCTGAGGAAGACGTTCGGGGAGCCCCTCACCTATGTTTACGGCCGCCGAAACGAGCGAGAGGGTAACAGCGCCGGCAAGCCCTGACGCAACGATGAGGCGCGGCGAAAATCCGGCCGGCGGCCCGCGGCGGAAAGGCCTCTCGACGAAATAGAGGCTTGCGAAGGCGCATACGAAGGAAAGGCCTATGGCGATGAGTGCCTGCGCATGCGGCAGATCCAGCGTACCGAGCGTCAGACGGAAATAAACGATGATCGGCCAATGCCAGAGATAGAGGGAATAGGAGGCGAGACCGATAGCCACCGGCACAGGGCCGGACAGCAAGCGCGCCACAATTGTACGCCGTTGTTCACCCGACCAAAGCAACGCCAGCGCACCGAAACATGGCAGCGCGGCGGCGAGGCCCGGAAATGACGTCGCAGCACTATAGAAAACCACGGAGATGAAGATCGCTGCGATACCGGACAACGCAACCGCCTCGACCAGGCGCGCGTTTCGGCAGGCCGGAAACGCGCCGAGCGCCAACAGGACGCCGAGTCCCAGTTCCCATGCCCGCGTTGGCGCGAAATAGAAACTTTCCTGCGGATAGGGTCCAGTGGCCCAGGCGGAAAGCACGAAGGACAGGATGCATAGGCCGGCAAGCGCCCCGAGGACTGTTCTGCGCGGCTTTCCATGGAGCCACCAAAGGAGGAGTGGCAAGACGATGTAGAACTGCTCTTCGACCGCCAGCGACCAGGTATGCAGCAGGGGCTCCAAATCCGCACTCGGAGCGAAATAATCGGACGTGGAGAACCAGAACCAGATATTCGATGCGAACAACATTGTGGCCAGTGCCGAGCGCGCAAGTCCGACCAGCATGTCCGGAAGAAGCAGAAGCACACCCGCGACCAGACACGTCGCCACGACGACGAAAAGCGCCGGCAATATCCGGCGGGCACGCCGCTCGTAGAACCTGACAAGCGAAAAGCGCCCTTCGGCGAGCTCCTTATGGAGTATTCCCGTGATCAAGAAGCCCGATATCACGAAGAAGATATCGACGCCCACGAACCCACCGGAAAAGCCCGGAATGCCCGCATGATAAAGAACGACCGGTAGGACCGCGATCGCTCGCAGCCCGTCGATATCCCTTCGGTACTCCATGTGAGTGCACCTCGAGCATTGGCAATGAATTTATTCGAAATAACTTGATCTATAACGCTGTAGATTGAACTTTATAAAACAATTCGGATTGGACCGGCTCAAAACTGTGGCCCATGGTCTTTGGACCCGCCGTCTGCGCAATTCGATTCCAAAAAACACGCAGGCAGCCATTCGTCAAGTGGCTAGCGATGAAAGAGGAGTATCTCTCCTCAAACCTTCGGATGTTTCTAAGCCGCCTCGCCGCAGGCGCGGCGAAAGCGTCGCACGGTTTCGGCCATGCCATATTCGAGCGCATCTGCCGTCAGCCCATGGCCGATCGAGACCTCGGCGAGTTCGGGGATGTATTTGACGAGCAACGGCAGGTTTGCGACGGTCAGATCGTGGCCCGCATTGACGGCAAGCCCGAGGCCGATCGCGATCTCCGCGGTGCGGCCCAACTCGGTCGCGACCCGCTCCGCCTTCTCCGGATCATCGTAACAGCCGCCGTAGGGTCCTGTATAAAGCTCAATCCGGTCGGCCCCCGTCTCCTTCGCGATTTTCAGCGCTTGCAGGTCGGGGGTGCCATCAGCAAAGAGCGAGACGCGGTAGCCCTTCTTCTTAAGACTCCCGACAACGTTGCCGAGCAGGTTATGGCTCTTGTGAAAGTCCCAGCCATGGTCGGAGGTCGCTTGCGCCGGATCGTCCGGCACCAATGTCACCTGCTCCGGTTCATGTCGCTCGACGAGTTCGAGAAACGCCTCGTTCGGAAAGCCCTCCATGTTGAATTCAGCGGCCGGAAACTCGTCGTCTATCAGGTTGCGGATCGGTTGGAGGTCGGAAAAGCGAATATGCCTCTGGTCCGGCCGCGGATGAACGGTCAGACCGCTCGCTCCCGCCTGCAGGGCGATGCGGCCCAGCCCGGTCACCGAGGGCCAGGGGAGATCGCGCCGGTTACGCAGCATTGCAATTGCGTTGAGATTTACGGAGAGCTTTGCAGGCATGTCGAACTTTCAGACGAAATGCCCCGATCGCAAAAGGGGCCGAATGATGATTGCGCTGCTGTTCTAGCGCAGATTTCGGGAACAGGTAACGGTCTTTGCACGCTTTTCGCAAGCCGCGCCTCTTTGACAGGGCTTAACTACGTTGATATCAACGCTCCTGAAGGCGAGAAGCCTCAAAACCCCGGAGGAGAGAGATCATGGCGACCCAGACCACGCTGATCCCCGCAACGGAACTGGCGGCGCGCAACCGCGCCCGCTTCCCCAACGAAAGCGCCGAGTACCGGCAAGCCCGAAACGCGCTGCTCGCCGAAGAGATCGAATTGAGGCGCCACCTCGAGCGGGTGGCGGAAATGCGAAGACGACTGCCGCCCGGCGGTGAAGTGGCGAAGACGTACCGCTTTGAGAGCGAGTACGGGGCCGTCACGCTAGCCGATCTCTTCGGCGAGAGGGACACCCTCATCGTCTACAGCTACATGTTTGGTCCGCAACGCGAAAAGCCTTGCCCTATGTGCACCTCCCTGATGGCGGCTTGGGAAGGAAAATTGCCAGATATCGAGCAGCGCGTGTCACTCGCTATGGTCGCCCGTTCGCCGATCGAAAGATTGCTCGCCGCAAAGATGGCTCGTGGCTGGACCCAGTTGAAGGTCTACTCCGATAGCGACGGGGACTTCACCCGCGATTATGTCAGTGCCGGCGACGAAGATGTTCCGGGCTACACCGTGTTTACGCGCAAGGACGGAACGATCCGGCATTTCTGGAGCGCGGAGATCAGCAACGAGATGGCCGATCCGGGCCAGGACCCTCGTGATGCACCGGATCCGGACCCTCTTTGGACCCTGCTCGACACCACACCCGAAGGCCGGGGCGGCGACTGGTACCCGAAACTCGAATACCGTAACGGCTGAAGACGTCGGCCGCATCGAAGGCTGCCGCCTGCCCGCCCCCGATCGGAGCGGTGCAGGCGTTGCACTGGCGTCCGCCCTCGAATGGGGAAATTTTTACTGTTTGACATCACTTTCCGACGGGCGGCCTGACAACCACCATCTTTGGGCCTAAGTTCCGAATCAGATTAAAGTTGCTTATGTGCTAAAACACAATTCCGGCATTGAGCCGCACACTTTCTTGGAGCCACCGATGACGCCTGCCGAAAGGCCATGCGATGAGACGATCCGGCGAGCGCTCGCCCGGGTTCTCGACAGCAAGGGCTTTCAGCGCTCCGAACGTCTGCGCACGTTTCTCTCCTATGTGGTGGAAAAGGAAATCATCGGTGAAGGCGCTCAGCTGAAGGGCTACTCGATCGCCATTGATGTTTTCGGACGCGGCCAGACCTTCAATGCCGACAGCGATCCTCTTGTGCGCGTCCATGCCGGCAAGCTGCGCAAGCTGCTTAAGGCATTCTACGAAACGGATGGCGCCGGCGAAGAATGGCAGATCGCCATTCCCAAGGGGACCTATGTGCCGGAGTACCGCCGGTGTTCAAACGGCGTCGAGGCATTGCCGGGCCCGGATGCCGCGGGCGCCCGCCGTCGCCAGCCCGGACGCGGGCCACCCTGGCAGCCCGCCCCCTTTTCGTCCCCCTGGGCCGTGCTTACCGTGCTGCCGCTTCTCCTTTTCGCCCCTCTGCCGGCCTCGGAAATGTCGCTCGACATCGATGCCGAGGCTAAACTCGTCAATGGTCCGATGGCCGCCGTCAGGGGGCTTCCCTCCGTCAGCATCAGCGTGACAGGATCGCAGCACAGGAGCACCCGGCGTTTCTCCTCGCAACTGCGTGATGCGGCGCTTCGGCATGGCACACTTGCCCAGGCGCACGTGTCTGATGGGAACCGCACACCGGCATCCGGCAATCAGGCGCTTGCGTTTTCCATCGCGCTCGCCTGGCACGATGCGCCTGCGGCGGGCATCCGGGTCACCCTGTCCCACGATGGGGAAGGCATCCCTTTGCGCCAGGACTTCATCTCCGCCGACCGCCTCGATAGCGAGGCCGATGTTCTCTACGAAAGCACTTCGCTTGCAGCGAAACTCTTCTCGCTGGACGGCGAGATCTATGCGCATGCCGCACTGGAAGGCTTGCAAAGTACCATGATGCAATGCATGTCGGCGACTGCCAAGTACCGGAAGCTGCTGACGCGCGACAGTTTCCAGCAGGCCTGGAACTGCCAGCAGAAGCTCAAGCCCCTCAAAGGCGACGAGCCCTTCTTCATCCTTTCCGTAAGCAGTCCGCACAAGATCAATGGCCATTGAATTTTACGCCTGTGGCCATTCACGCAGGTGGAGACGTGCCGGCGCGGAGTTGCGCACCGGATTGTAATCACGGCCGGCATCATCTGTCGCCATTGGTGATGGTCATCAAGCGGGCTGAGAGTTGTCTTCACCCAAAGGCAGCGGTAGTATTCATTGACAGTTCCTCGGTTTTGTAGAGTATTTCAAGGAACAGTGCGCCGGGTTTTCGGCCGAATATGCGAATGAACGGACGCCCGTTTCCATTCGACGCCACTCAATGGCGCCTCCTACGATCTGTATTCGGTACGGGCAGTACGCTTGGAGGACGAAATGAAGAATTGCACGATCACGCTTACCCTCGCAGGCTGCCTTGCCTTGTCCGGCTGCCAATCCGCCTCGATGACCGGCGGACGGCCCGGTGAGTTCGGCTGCATCGCGGGCACCGTCGGTGGGGCGGTCGTGGGTGGCCTGGCCGGCGCGACCATCGGCTCGGGAACGGGCCAGCTATGGGCTGTAGGTGGCGGCGCCGTGCTCGGCAGCGCTGCGGGCAGTGCCTTGACCTGCACCCGATAAGGGGGCCGGCAGTGATGAAAAGATCAGTCCTCGTGACCGCGCTTGCGCTTTCCCAGGTGACTCTTGTCCAGGTGAGTACGGGGGCGGCGCAGGATCAGCCTGGTGCCATGAACCAGGGCCAAATGAGTCGACTCGATCGTGACGGGAACGGCGCCGTCGACCGACCCGAGTATCAAGCCTTCATGACCTCGGCCTTCACGAACATGGACAGGAACAAGGACGGAAGCCTGCGCTCGGAAGAAGTGGCGCAGATTCTCGACGGAAAGCAGTTTGCCGCCACCGACGCCGACCGCGACGGCAAGCTTAGCCAGACCGAGTTCCTGAACAGGGTCATGGCTGATTTTCAATCGGCCGACAGAAGCGGCGACGGCAGCCTGCAGTAAGCCCCGTCGCCGCACAGACAACCATCAGTCACGATGTCTCTGCGGAGCAAGCGCCATTACCTGTGCATATGCCATCGGCGACCGGCTGCCGGGCATGTTCTCGTCGAGCACCAGGGTCTTCACGTCGTCGGAGCGGACGTCCAGCGCAATGACGCGCTCGAGCTTGTCGATCTGCCAGACCGCGTAGCCGAGTTCGGGAACATATCCGCAGTCGCACCCGCAATCGCCACCGAGGATCTCCCGCGGCTCATCCGGCAGGTACATGATCTGCGGCTTCGGCAGCTTGTAGCATTGACCTTCATAGGCATAGCCGTAGATAACACCAATACTCTTGATGTATCGCTCGCCACCCTTCTCGAAGTTCTTCGACGGTATGTTGACGCTGACTGGGAGCTGATTGAATTTCAACTCGTCATCGAATATTGCAAGGACAATCTGTTGCCTGAAAATGCCGGCGAGAACATCATTGTCGATCGTCCCGAGAGCCGCTTCCTTAACTATTCTGACGAGCGTTCTGAGGTCGTCTTCCTTTAGTGATGTTTCGCGTAACGATGTTTCGATTCTTTGCCGGATTTGCTCGTCTGTAATCTTGAAGATTTCTTCCCGCGTCGCCGGCCGCCCGTAAAGCCGCACCTCGCTTGGATTGTAGGTATCGTAAATCGGCTTGGACAGACCCTCCGGCTCTCTGCCCACTCCGGGATTGCTGCTGCAATTACTCATCTTCCTCTCCTTTTCTGTCCCCTATCTCGCACTGATGATTTCACGCCATACGAAATTGGCCTCCAGGACCCCCGCAGCCTGCCCTCCGGCCGCGGCGACGACGGCGGAAGCGACCTGATCGAGCCGCAAGGTGTCCGGGTTGATCGATGGCAACGACGTTGCGAGCGCCTGCCCCACCGCGTCGCGAGCCGCCCGAAGCGCAAGACCGAAAACCATCGGTTTGATCCGGAACGCCTCCGCCGTCGCCTGGCGAAATCGGTCGAAATCGTCCTGCTCCAGATGCCGGAGGTCGATGTCGAGCAGCCTTATATCGGCACAGTCTCGCTCCACGAGTTCGCGATGATACAGCTCGACAATTGAATCGAAGATCGCACCGACGAAGGGCAATGCCCGATCGTGCACCTCGCGTGTAACCTCGGACATCCGTCTAAAATTCGTTGCGAGGCGGATCTGGCTTTCCGGGCTGGTCTCCGCAAACCGGTTGAGCTCGTTATAGAGCAGGAGGTTACCCTTGGTCCGCCTGAGCAGCCTGTCGACGGCCGACTCGAAATGCAGGAACGAAATCAGCGAGACCAGATCGGAAAAGGCCTCCGAAAAGGAGAAGAAGTCGCCGCCGCGTGAAACGGAAGTCGGGATACCGGTTTCCGAAAGCAGGATGAGGTGGCCGGTTTCGTGGGCAATCGTGTCGAAATTCAGTGCATAGGGCCGCTTGATCCCGTCTATATCGGAACAGCCGAGCTCCAGAAATCCATAGCCCGCCTGCGCATTGTCCCAGTTCACGAAAGCAACGATCTCGAGCCGCGGAAAGGTCTGGTCGAAGAACCAGCGCACCGGCCTGCCCAGATAGCTCTGCCAGATGTTGAGGACGAAATGGACGCAGGCATAGGCATGAACCGGGAGGAACGCCCGGGAATCGGGAGAAAGGTTGTCGAAATGACGGTCCGGGCCCGGGGCAGCCGGTAGACGGAGAGCGCCATGGAACGGCGGCAGCCTGTCAAGACCGTAGGGTTCCTTGTCCTGGACGGGATCGACCACATACATCGTTGCGTCGCTCGGCCCCTCACCGATCTCGTCCCGCGGTATCGGCAGCCAGATGCGATCCGGCTTCTCATAGCCGGGGATGAAGGGTGGCTGAGGGAAGATCCAGAAGCGCGTACCTAAGTGCGCGTCACCGGATGCGAGGGCCTCGTCCCGAAGCAGACGCATCGCACAAACTGTCCCCGATTTTAAAATGCCTAAATTATGGTTTCAATTTATAGGTGTTCACCAAATTCGAGTCAATGCCGCCGGCCTCTAGGTCCCGGAGGAAGGTGTTCGTTGCGATCCAGCCATCAGCGCGGTGCGCCTGACGGTGCTGCGCCAGAAGGACCGGAGCCTTGCGCAGCGCATCCAGCGCATCGCGACGCTTCTGCCCGATGATTTGCGCTCTGAGTTCGCCGCTCCTGTCGGGCGCGCGGCCCGCCGCTCGAAAGACTGCCGCAAGGGAACGCTCCCGGAAGTTCATATCTCTAGCGATAGTTGTAAGCCGATCGCGCTCCGAAGGGAGGATGACACCGCTTCGCGACAAGGCGAAAAAGGTCCGCTGCAGGTCGACAAGTGCATCCGTCAAAGGAAGAAAACCGAGTTCCGGCGGTCCCGAAAGCACGGCAATCGCATCGTCTGGCGCGGCGTCGGAAAGCGGACCAAGGCTGAAGCGCCGATACCACCTGTAGATGAGGCCGACGCCGATCATGCCGAAAGCGTCAAGCTCCGCTGCTCTGAGCGCGCCCATGCTGGCGGCTCCGATGACGACAATCCCCTGCGCCATCGCCCAGAGGATTTCCTTGTGCCGGACCGCCGGTCTGTCCTGGAATTGTCCGTCTATCAGAACCATGGCGCTCGGACGAAAGGCATGCGCAGCAAGCAGAAAGTCACCTTGCGCAGCCGGCTGCAGATAAACGGCATCGAGGATTTTTTCCGCCTCGGCAAGCCGCAGGGTCGGACCAAGGAACACCAGAATCGGACCATCGGCTGCCATCGCATACTCACCGCAAGACGAAGAAGGGAGAGGCACCAGGAAGAACGGTTCGCACGCAATGTACACCGCCTTCGGCACCCACGGAAATGGCCAGCACCGGTCCGAGCCCTGCATCGATCACGCGGCCTGCCAGCGCACCGGAATTTGTGAGCGTCAGCGTCGGTGTCTCCATGAACCTTGTAGCGTGATCGCCAAGAATAAGCTCCCGGGCCTTCGCTATCGCCCCGTCCGTCCTCCTGCGATAGTGCTCCCTCGTCTGGTCGTCGCGGGCGCCAGAGATCGCCCCTGCCCGTGCCGAGAGTGCTTCCAGCATTGCGCTTGCAGCCGCCGCTGCAACGCTCGGGCCCGCGGCGTAACCTTCCGTCGGCAGCGCCAGTATCGGCTCACCCGGCGAAGTCTCGATCGTCTGACACCAGACGACGGGAACGGATGCCGGAGAGGGAGCGAGCCACAGGGCGAAGGAGATGCCGCGAGCGCTCGCAACCGACCGAATACGATCAATCCTGTCCCCCAGGCCAAAGGGCGCAAGCCGCATCCGATCGAAGAAGCCATGCGTGGCAAAGGCACGGGCGATCGCATCCCGTTCGAGGCATTCCCATAATCCGTGCAGGAAAGCGCCATTGGGGCTGGTATGGCAGGCAAGGCCGGTGGTCGTGCGCAGGAAGACGCCGTCATGGGCCGGCGGCGGATCGCTGTAACGGGTATGCACGAGTTCCAGCGGCACCGGCTGCACTAAGCCGCTCAGGACATCGATCCCTTCGATCCAGGCAATGACCTGTTGACGCCATTTTCCACGCCGTTCCGGAACCACGAGGTTCTCAAAGAGACCCTTGGTGACTTCGAGTTGGTCGGCGGTCGCGAGAAAGGTCCGATCTGCCGGAATGGACTCGGCAAAATAGCGTTCGAGCGATTCCATCAGCGCGCCGACTGCCGCCTCCGCTTTGGAGAAGCCCCTTCCGAGAGACGTAACTTCGGAGAGCGCGGCAGGCCGGACAGCCTGCATCACCGGCAGCCCGATCCGGTCAAGGCCGGTCAGATCGCCGAGCCGCGTGATGCGCGCGCGGCGGCAGAGCGGAGGAAGCGCGGCGAGGCAGCGTTCCAGGTTCCCCTCAACCGGATCGGCGGAAAAGGGTACCTTCCGCGCGGAGACGATAGAGGCATGGAGGTCCGCGGCGGTGCCGTCGACGCCCGCGCCGTTCTTCGGCCTCACACCGTCTCGCTCAGTGCCTGATGACAATGCCGAGCTCCCGCGTCGATTTTCGAGCCCGCCTGAGCAACGCCGTCGCCCCTTGGCTCTCAGCGATCTCGATAGCGCAGCGCAGGTCCGCAGCAACAACTTCCTTACGCTCCCCTGTACGCGCCAGAAGAATTGCACGGCACCGGTGCAACTCCGCCAGCCAGTAGGCGTGACCGGTTTCCTCACCCTTCCCGATCGCCTCATTCACCACGTTGATCGCCGGTTCGATCCTTCCGGCAAGACCCAGCAGCGTTGCGTGCATGCAAAGATAGATCGGCAGATCCGCGACGGCACCGAGCTCGCGCAATTGAGACAAGCCGCTCTGGAACAAGGCATGCCCGCTCGCAAGACTCGTGCGATGTGCCTCGGCCCAGCCGCCGAAGAGATTCGAGAGGCCGGACAGAGACTGCATCTTGTGCCTCTGGGCAAAATCCGCCATTCGCAGGGAAATACGGGTGAGCCCTTCGAAATCGTCCCGGTAAAAGGCCGACACCGCTTCTGTGTCCAGGGAATGCGCCTTGCTGTGTGCATGCGCTATCCGATCCGCGAAAGCGATCATTCTCGAAAGCGCCGCGTCGGATGCCTTGGTGCGTCCTGTGAGCCACAGGGAGAGTGCGAGTTGGCCGAGGCCGCAGACCTTGGCGTCATGCCCACCGAACTCCGTCCGGCTCTCTTTGGCCCGCTTTTCGTCATAGAGCGCAAGGCCCGCCTTGATCGCCTCCTGCGTTTCCCGATGGCGGCCGAGATTGAAATCGATCGCCCAGATGCAGTGATTGACCTGGAGCTGGATTTCCGGCTCATTGGCCTTCGACAGCATCGACCGCACCTCCAGAGCGCGGTCGTGCATGACGCGAAAATTCGATCCCGTAAGCCACCAACCCCAGTATATCGGAAACCATTGGGACTGCTCGGACAGCGGCCGCTGACGGGCAATCTCGACCGCGTCCTCGTAAAGCCTGCGCGCGGGCTCGGAGCTCAGACCGACTGCTCCTATCAGAATCGGACCGAGCGCCGTAAACGCTGAAAGCTTCAGAGGTTCGGCGGTGTCGCTCTCGCCCAGTTGGCCGCAGAGATCCAGGGCATGTTCCAGAAACTGTTTCGCCTCGATCATCGCGGACCGGCTCGAACTTTCCTTTCCCGCAGTGATGAACAAGGGGGCAGCCTCTTCGAGGAGTCCCGCCCGCTCCGCATGTTCGGCAAGAGCGCCCGTATCAATCCATGCGGCGATGCCGCGATTTTGGTTTACTGTCGTGAAGAGCCGCCGATGCAGCACCTGCCGCTGCTTACGCAGCACGGATTTGTAGATCGTTTCCTGTATCAGCGTATGCCGGAACCCATAGGCGGTCCGTCCCGGCAACCTTATCCGCGTCAGAAATCCGGTTTCGCAGAGGGTATCGGCAGCGTTTGCAAGTGCGCTCTTGCCGAAATCGGGTAGGAGAGCCCGAAGCAGGGGCAGGGTCACCTGCGTGCCGGCTACCGCCGCCGCGCGTGCCACCTCCCTGGCCGTGCCCAATTGTTGCAGGCGGGACGCCAATATCGATTCGAACGCCGACACATGCGTGGGATTGGCGCTCTCCGACAATCGCATCGTGTCAGGTTCGACGTTTTGCGACACCCATTGGCAGATCTCTTCTATGAACAGTGGAACGCCGCCCGAGATCCGTTCCGTCGCGTCGAAGAGATCGGGAAGCAGGTCGAGGCGATGCTCCGGCCATTTTGCCTTTATGGCCAGTCTGGTCTCATCCGGATCGAGAGGCCGCAACGGCAGGCGCGTCGGGCTGGCTATATCCAGCCATTCCGACGCAGAGGCAGGACGCGATGTCGTGACGAGTAGGATTGGGAATTGTCCGATTATCCTGGCAGCTTCGCCGAGAAGGTCTTGCGATGTCGGGTCTATCCAATGGATGTCCTCGACGGCCACGACGGCCGGCCCACTTCGGCACATGGCTTCCAATGCACGAAGCAGGGCGCGATGCGCCCTTTCGCGGATCGCCTTCGGATCCTTGCTCGACGGCTGCCGGCTTCCCTGCGCCCCGAGCAGATAGGCAAAGATATCGACGACCTCCGCATCCCTGATACCGTTGCGCTCGAACAGAGCCGCTACGGCGGCGGCCGTCGGACCCATCTGGCCGCCGCCGGATACCGATCCCGGAAGGTTGTTGAGGAGAGGATGAAGCGTCGAGCGGAACCCGCCAGGGAGACACTGGAAGAAGAGGAGCTTGGAACGCCGGCCGCGCGTTCGTCTGCGGATTTCCCTCAGCAACCGCGATTTGCCGATGCCGGCATCACCCTCGATAAGGACCACGGAGCCTTGTCCCGCAAGAACACCGTCCCAGATCCGCCCGATGGTATTCAGTTCGTTCTCTCGGTTGATCAAGGGTCCGCCGAGCCGGCCGAAAGCATAGAAGCGGTCTATGCCTACCTTGTGACCGAGCGCGCGCCACACTTTCTCAGGTGTCGTAAAGCCCTTGAGTTCCTTGCTGCCTTCAAACACAAATGAATAGGACCTGCCTGCAAGGTGGCGTGTTTCCTCGCAAACAAGCACGCTGCTCGGCGCAGCGATCGCCTGCAGGCGGGCAGCCATGGCAAGAGCGGCGCCCGTGACCGGCTCCTGAGCCCAGCCCTCGCGTGACGCTTCGCGAACCAGGGCGACGGAAGTGGCGATGCCCACGCGAACCTGCAGATCGTCCTGCCCCGCCTCGCGACCTACCCGCTTGCAGGCTTCGACAATGCCCAGTCCTGCCCGAATTGCGAGTGAGGCAGCGTCCCTGGCCTCGAGCTCGATCGGAAAAAGCGCAACGCCGCCATCGCCGGCCTCGTGCTGCATCACGCCCGAATGCGATGCAATTTCTTGCTTCGAGGCGAATTGGAACGCGGACATCAGTTCCTGGTAGTCCTCGATATCCATGACATGCATCAGATCGGTCGAGCCGACCAAATCGTAGCAAAGTGCCGTGACGATGCGCCGCTCGCCTCCACGCACGGAAGAGCCGCCCGAGCCTTGTCCACGCTCGGGCGCTTTTCGTGGTGTTTTGGTCCGGCTATCACGCAGCATGCACTACCCCCACGTCCGGCAGCCGAATTCACTCAGACGCGGCTCGGCATCTGGCGACTGTCCGTTTCTTCCCTTTCAACGTGACCCCGACCTGGAAAGGCGTGCGCAAAATCACCCTCGCTGCACGCGGTGTCGGGATCGACTCGGGAAGGCTGATTGCCGCATCGGCCAATGTCAATCGGCAGGCAGTTGCAAAGCGTACAAGCTGGCAATCTTTAGAGCCTTTGCTGTCTAAATGGAACATTCTGCCGGAGCAGGTTTTCGTCAGGGCGGCGATGATTGGCGAAGGTTCTATCCGAAGGTACCGCCGAGATCATCACCGCTGAGCCTGGAGGAAGCGGCACTGGATTGCCGCTGAGTTTGGGCTCAACCTCGGAAACAATGGTGGAGCAGCTCCCAGGCACCCAGCCCGTATCAGGAGACAATCGATGGCACGTACTCCCGCAAAATATTGCGATCTCGTCATGAAGGGCGGAATCACCAGCGGTATTGTCTATCCGAACGCGGTGCTGGCGCTCGCGCGCGACTACCGGTTCAAGAACATCGGCGGCACCTCGGCCGGCGCGATCGCAGCCGCGGCCTGCTCGGCCGCTGCGGTCGGAGACCGGTGCAAGCGGTTGAAGGTTCCGGTCGCTCAGCCGGAAGAGTTCATCGGTTTCGAAGGCCTTGCCAGGGCTTCGGCCAATCTGTCCTCGCCCGGCTTTATCAGGAGCCTCCTCCAACCTGCGGCCGGCGCAGGTCAGGCATTCCGCCTGCTCGTCATCTTGGCCGGCAGTGCCGGCTTTCTTCGCAAAACCCTTGCGCTTCTAGGCAGCGTCCTGCGCATCGCACCCGTCGAGATGCTGCTGTTGTTCGCCTCCCTCGCGAGCCTTGCTTATGCTGTGGGTGGTCCGACAGGCATTTTATCCGCCGCCCTACCGGCTGTGATCTGCGCCTATGTTGGAGGAGCGGTGTTCGCGGTGCTTCGCATCGCTCGTCTCATGCGGCGCAATCTGATGGGTCTCTGTACCGGCAAGGCATTCCATGATCGCTCCCGTGGCCGAAACGCGGCCCTTACGGATTGGCTCCACGAAACCCTGCAGGCGCTTTCAGGCAAACCTTTGGATCAGCCCCTCACCTTCGGCGATCTCTGGACGGCCCCGCGCTATCCGGGCGAACCGGGCTCCGAGCGCGCCGTGACCCTGAAGATGATCACGACGGGCATATCGCACCAGGAGCCGCGCAGCCTGCCCTTCGAAAGCGCGCTTTTCTGGTTTCGGCGCAGGGATTTCGACATGCTCTTCCCGAAGGCCGTCGTCGATTGGATGGTGGAGAAGGCGCGGGATCCGGTCACTGTGGCGGGCGAGAACTACTATCTGCTCCCGCATGACGCCGATATGCCGGTGCTCGTCGCAACGCGGATGAGCCTCAGCTTTCCCCTGCTGATCAGCGCCGTGCCGCTCTACGAGCCCGCCCGGCCCGAGAGCCCGCCCGCAACCGAGGGGGAAGCCCGCGCTGGTCCTGATGACGTCGAAGAGAAGACAGTATTGGACAGCACGGAAGCGCTCACCACCGGTGGCAGGAAGCGCCGGGCGGGACCGGCCGCATTCCGGATCTGCTGGTTCTCGGACGGCGGCATAAGCAGCAACTTCCCGATCCACCTGTTCGACAGGGCGCTGCCCAGATGGCCCACCTTCGCCATCAATCTCGTTTATCCTACTACGTCCGACACGCGGCCACAGCCTGCCGTGTTCCTGCCGGAAAGCAATCGACAGGGATGGCAGCGGCACTATCAGGCGATAGCACGAAATTCGGCCGTCCATGAGCTCTGCGCCTTCGTGTTCGGGATCGTCGCGACGATGCAGAACTGGCGCGATCTGCTCCAGTCACGCGCGCCGGGCCACCGCGAACGCATCGTCCATGTTGCGTTGAGCCCGGAGGAAGGTGGACTCAACCTGGCAATGACGAAACAGGTTCTGGACGCCGTCTCCAAAAAGGGCACGGCCGCAGGCGAGATCTTCGCCCGGTTCTCCTTCGAGAACCACTATTGGATCCGCTGGCGCAATCTCGCCTCGGCCCTCCAGCGCTATACGATCGACATCGCGGCGAGCGACGCCTATCAGCCGAAAATCCCGGATTATGAGGTCGCCTATGCCCTCGCCCGCGACGCCACGGCGACGCCGCCCTCCTATCGGTTCGCAAACAAGGCGGAGCGCCATGAGGCGGCGCGGCTCTTCGAGCAGCTTATCAGCGAAGGGAAGATATGGAGCGAAGAAGGGCCTGACCTGACCAAAACCGCCCCAAGGCCGCTGCCACAATTGCAGATCGCACCGACTTATTAGAACGAGGAGCCGGCAAACCACTGAAATAAGAGACAGCGAGCCCTCATTCACCTCACGATCGTCAACCGCTCGGCCGCGCGCGTGATCGCCGTATAGAGCCAGCGTTCGCGCGTATCGCGGAAAGCCCAGCTCTCGTCGAAAAGCACGACATTGTTCCACTGTGATCCCTGGGCCTTGTGCACGGTCAGCGCGTAGCCGTAGTCGAATTCGTCGTAGCGCTTGCGCGTGGTCCAGGGAATTTCACCCTCGACATCCTCGAACGCCGCCTTCAGGAGCTTTATCTTCGCCGCGCCCCGATTCATGTCGTCTTCTTCCGGCCGGATCATCAGGTTGATCCCCGGCTTGACCGTTTCCTTCGACGAGCTCATCACCTGCCAGAGCGAACCGTTGAGCAGCCCCTTGGCGGGATCGTTGCGAAGGCACACGAGCTTGTCGCCGGATTGCGGATATTCGCTGGTGAAGCCTTTCAGCTCTCGCAGTCTTTGGTTGTAGCGCCGCCGCGTCCTGTTCGTCCCGACCAGGACCTGATCTGCCTCAAGCACCAGAGGCTGTGTCACTTCGCCCTTCGGGATGACCTGCGCGGTGCCATAGTCGCCACGCATGATCTCCTTGCCCTCTCGCACCTGCATGGCGAGCTGAATGATCGGGTTGTCTCTCGCCTGGCGATGGATATCGGTCAGGAGAAAATCCGGTTCCTGATTGGTAAAGTAGCCGCCACCGGAAACCGGCGGGAGCTGCCCGGGATCGCCGAGAACGAGAATTGGCGTGCCAAAGCTCATCAGATCCTTGCCGAGCGCTTCGTCCACCATCGAGCATTCGTCGACAATGATCAGCGCGGCTTTCGCAACCGGGCTCTGGCGGTTGATCGCGAACATCGGGGCGATCGAGGTCTTCCCTGTCTCCTCGTTCTCCACCTCCTCCTCACCGCGCGGGCGGTAGATCAGAGAGTGAATGGTCTTGGCATTCGTCGCCCCCTTGGAACGCAGCACCTGCGCGGCCTTGCCGGTAAACGCGGCAAAAACCACCTCGCCATCCACATTTTCTGCGAAATGGCGGGCGAGCGTCGTCTTGCCGGTCCCTGCATAGCCGAACAGCCGGAAGAGTTGAGAACGGCCTTCCTTTAACCATTTCGAAACGGCCTTCAGGGCCTCATCCTGTTGCGGAGCGAACTGCATGATCCTGAGTGTCAGGATTCGGCCGCCGGACGCAAGTGCGGATTTGACCGTTCGGCCGCCACAACCGGTCGAAAGCCGTTCGGAAATTCCTGCAGCATCTTATCGACCCATTGAAGCCGTCTTTCGGCCCGAAGCCTGTGGCACTTTTTTGTACCTCGCCTTGAACCGGGGCGGCGGATGCTGCTACCAACGCCGCGCTGCATACAGTGTGCGCGATCGTCGACGCAGCCGATCCGCCCCGGAGAATATTCTTGAAGCCGGAACAGCCCTCAACCCCGACGCTGCCCAGGAACGGCGGACTGGGACGCCTGTCCCCCCTTTGGCAATGGGGCCTGCTTGCCCTGCTCTCCGCCGTCTTCGCCGGGATACTCGAAATGATCGGTATTCCCGCCGGCCTGTTGATGGGGCCGATGATCGCGGGTGCGGTCATCGGCATGAATGGCGGCACGATACGATTGCCGCGACAGCTCTTCTTCTGCGTCCAGGTGATACTGGCCATGATGATCGCAGCCTCCATGAGCCCCGATCTTCTCGCGACCTTTTCCGGCCATTGGCCCCTCTTCCTTGGAATCGTTCTCTCGGTGATCGGCGTCAGCACACTCTGCGGCTGGACGATCACGCGCATGGGCATTCTGCCGGGCACGACCGCGATCTGGGGCTCGTCGGCGGGCGCGGCCTCGACCATGCTCCTGATGGCCGATGCCTATGGTGCGGATGCCCGGCTCGTCGCTTTCATGCAATATCTGCGCGTCGTCTTCGTCGCCGGAACTGCCACGATCGTTTCCCATCTTTGGGTGAGCGGTGCCGAGGCGCCGACGGCAGTCCGCTGGTTTGCCCCCATAGCGGGCGTTCCCTTCTTCATGACCCTCGCCATCGGCATCATCGGCGGCTTTCTCGGCAAAATGCTGCGCGTCCCCGCCGGCGCCTTTCTCGTGCCTTTCGCAATCGGTTCGGCCCTCAACATCACTGGAACGCTGACGATCGAACTGCCGCAATGGCTTCTGGCGCTCTCTTTCGCAATGCTCGGCTGGAATATCGGCCTTGGCTTTACGCGGTCAATTCTTGCGCACGCCCGTCGCGCCCTGCTGCCGACGATCGTCTCCATTCTCGTGCTTATATCCTTTTCCGGTCTTCTCGCGCTGTTGCTCATCGAGGCCGCCGGCATCGATCCGCTGACCGCCTATCTCGCGACCAGCCCCGGCGGGCTCGATTCCATTGCCGTGATCGCCGCATCGAGCAATGTCGACCTTCCTTTCGTGATGGCCTTGCAGACGGCCCGCCTGCTCATCATCACGCTGATCGGCCCCGCCCTCGCCCGCTTCGTCGCCGACCGGGCGTGAAGTCCGCCGCAATGCCCGGCGTCGGCGCGCCAGTAGATAGCCTTGTGCCCGCAAGCCCTCATCGTCGTTTTCGTCCTCGCGGGGGAATAAATCCGCAACCTTGCGTGTCTTATCCTCGAACCCGCCCGATTGCGCGGTTCTGCTTCGAAGACATCTTGAGGAAGGAACGCTTATGAGAACGCTTTCACTGACCGTCGCCATCTCGCTTGCCGCGGCCGTCGCCGCCTTTGCCGCTCCGCCGGTGAAAACGGTCGAGTCGGAGAAAGGACCCGTGCTCGCCGCTGAAAACGGAATGACGCTCTACACCTTCAAAAACGACAAGAAGGGCGTCTCGGCCTGCTATGATGCCTGCGCGACGAATTGGCCGCCATTCACGGTGGAAGGCGATGCCCCAGCCGAGGGCGCCTTCTCGATCGTCGAAAGGAAGGATGGCTCCAAGCAGTGGGCGAAGGATGGAATGCCGCTTTATTTCTGGGTGAAGGACAAGAAGATGGGCGATGCGACCGGCGACGGCGTGAAGGGCGTATGGGATGCCGCACGGCCGTGATGGTCTGAAGAATGGCGCGGGGGAGACGATCTCCTCCCCCGACCCCTTCGAGGATAAAATCCTGGCGCTGATGCCGGCGCTGCGGCGTTACTCGCGCAGCCTCGCCCGCTCGGATACGGATGGCGAGGACCTGCTGCAGGACTGCGTCGAAAAAGTGCTTGCCAGACGCATGCAATGGCGAGGCGTGAACCTGCGCGCCTGGGCATTCACCATCATGACAAACCTCTATCGCAACGGCCACCGCCACCGTGCGCGGCATCCGGAAGTCGAATTCGATCAGGCGCTGGATCTTCGCGCGGAGGAGAATAATGCGGATCCTCTGGAGAGGCAGCGCCTTGTGCACGCGCTCGAGCGACTCTCGGCCGATAACCGAGCCGTATTGATGCTCGTCGTCATAGAGGGTTATCGCTATCAGGACGTGGCCGATATGATGGAAATCCCGATCGGGACCGTGATGTCCCGCCTCTCGCGAGCCCGCCGCCAGCTCGCCGAAGCGATGAAGGACGATAATGTGATCGCCCTGCGGAGACCGAAATGACCGACGAATTCGAAACCGTCTCCGACGCCGAACTGCACGCCTTTGTGGATGACCTTTTGAGCCAATCGGAACGCGCGCGTGTCGAATCCTGGCTGGAGAAGCATCCGGAAAAAGCCGACGAGGTGCACCGATGGCAGGCCCAGGCAGCGGCATTGAAGCAGTATTTCGCCCCTTACGCCCGCAGTGACGAAAATGATCGTGCGCTGATATCGGCTCGCCGGACAGCCGAACGTACCGGTTCTCGCTCGTCGGCGTTCAGGCTGCGGCGCCTTGCCGCCGTGTTTCTGATTTTCGCCGCTGGCGCGGCCGCTGGCGTTTACGCGTCCGATCTTTTCGCCCCTGACTCCCGATTGGCCGCCGCAGCCTCCGAGGCACTCCCCCGGCAGGCGGAATCGGCATTCCTGATCTATACCAGCGAAGTCCGCCACCCCGTGGAGGTCGGCGCCGGTGAGCGGGATCACCTCGCCACATGGCTCGGCAAGCGGCTCGACTACGCCCTAAGAATCCCCGATCTGTCCCCGCTCGGCTTTTCGCTCGTCGGCGGGCGGCTCATTCCCGTCAATGGCAAGGCAGGCGCGATGCTGATGTATGAAGACGGGACCGGCGGGCGGCTGACGGTGCTTCTCGGCCGGAACACCGAGAACCGCGAAACGAGCTTCCGGATCGCCAGCCGTGGCGATGTCGAGACCTTTTACTGGATCGACGGCGAGATCGGTTATGCCGTCACGGGCGAAGTGCCGCGCGACCTGCTGCAGAAGGTTGCCGACGAATGCTATCGTCAGTTCGAGAACTCGGAGCGCTCCTGACGCGTTCAATAGTCCGGTTCAACGTAGAGGATCGCTATCGAGGACGATTGGTTTTCCGTGCGGCGTCGCTTCCGCAGCGCGCTTCCAGCTTTTGACCAGCGCCTCGAGTTCGGAGCTTGAGACGATGGAGAGTTCTGTCAACAGCCGGCTGAGCGCCGCAACCCAGCATTCGTAATAGTCGCTGCCGTCGGGCCTGCGGCCGGGCTTGTAAAGCTCCGTCGAGAGCGCTTCCGTCCATTCGCTCCATGAAAACACGCCCTGCTCGTGAAGCCGTACGGTCATGGCGAAGACGGCCGCCTGCCAGGGTTCGGCAAAGACGGGGTCGCCCTCCCGCGATTTCGGCAGTTCTGCCGAAGCAAGGAGCGGCGACCGGGCAAGACTCGCGTCATAGAGGTTCAAGGTAGCTCTCCCATGCATCGATGGAGATGGTATGCGTCGGGTCCGCGCCCTCGCCCCAGATCTCCCGGGCGCCGAAGACGACGGTATAGAGCCATTGCGGATTCTCGCCCCTGCCGTGAGCGTTGTCGTCCGGAAAGACGAAGCTGCCCTGTACGGCCTCCACCACGCCCCTCCGGGCACGGGCGTAACGCGGGAGGCGTGTGTGACTCTCCGGATTGAAGTTCTTCGTACGCACGCTCTCGCCGGCGGCAAAGCGCGGCGGCGCTTCCACCGGCCGGTCGCACGCAGCTCCCTTGGCGAGCACGCCGGCAACCATGTCCGCTGCGAGCACCCGTTTGGGCTCCCGCCACTTGTCGAGCATACGGCCGGCGTCGAGCTCGGCTTCTGTCAGGAAGCCGTGGCGCTTGAGCAGCGTTTCCAGGGCTCGTGTCCAGATTTCATAATAGCTCGCCGAGAGATAGGTCGCCGGGGGCAGGCTTTCACGCGCGTGCCGGCTTTCGTCCAGCGTCCAGGCGCCGAAAGCGCCACAGGAAAGCGTAATGCCAAGCGCACGCTTCTCCCATTCCGCGTGGAACGTGGGCTCGTTCCATTCCGGAGCGATCGGGCCCATGCCATGCTGACCGCCGAGATCATGCGGACCGTTCATCGAAAAGCCTCCGGTGAAAGGGCGAGCCCGGTGCCGATCATCGAATCGCGCGTGACGAGCTTTGCCAGGGCATCCTCGCCGAGATCGTCGGTGGCCGCCGGCCGCTCCGGCACCACCAGATAGCGCAGCTCTGCGGTCGAATCCCAGACGCGGATCTTCTTTTCAGCCGGCAGGTTAAGCCCGAATTCTGCAAGAACGCCCCGCGGATCGATAACGGCCCGCGATCGATAGGGCGGCGCCTTGTACCAGACCGGCGGCAGCCCCAGCACTGCCCAGGGATAGCAGGAGCAGAGCGTACAGACGATGAGGTTGTGCGTTTCGGACGTATTGAACACCGCACGCATGTGCTCGCCCTGGCGTCCGGTGAAGCCGAGGCTGGCGATCGCCGCGGTGGCGTCACGTCTCAGCCAATCGGCAAAATCCGGATCGCTCCAGGCCTTGGCGACGACGCGTGCACCGTTTCGCGGTCCCACCTTCGTCTCGTATGTGTCGACGATCGCGTCGATCGCCGCAGGATCGATCAGCCCTTTTTCCGTCAACACCGTCTCCAGCGCCTTGACCCGCGCCTCCATGTCGGTGAGATGATTGTCGTGATGATGGCCGTGTTCTTCGCCAGGGCCATGACGATGCTCGGACATTCCGTAATCCTTTCCGAAAATGCGTCTATTATTAATGCATTGGGCGATGAAGCAGAATCATTTTCTGAAGATGCCCATTGGCTTACCTGAGCATCGGCCACAGGCTGACGACGAGCAGTACGGCCATGGTGATGTTGAACCATTTCAGCCGCGCAGGCTCCGAGAGCCATTGCCGGAGCGTCGAGCCGAAGCCCGCCCATGTCGAAACACTCGGCACATTGACGAGCGCGAAGACCAGGCCGACGATAAGCACGCTCGTGAAATAACCGTCGCTGCTCGTATAAGTCGCCATTGCCGAAACCGCCATCACCCAGGCCTTTGGATTGACCCATTGGAAAGCTGCCGCCTGCAGGAAGGTCATGGGCACCGCATTCGCCTTTCCCTCGCCGAGCGAGCGCGACGCGCCGATCTTCCAGGCGATCCAGACGAGATAGGCGCCCCCGGCAAATTTCAACGCCGTATGGAGGACCGGCACGGAATGAAGCAGTGCGCCGAGGCCGAGCCCGACTGCGATGAGGAGAACGAAGAAGCCGCTGCCGATACCCAGCATATGAGGAATGGTACGCACGAAACCAAAGTTCACGCCCGAGGCAAACAGCATCATGTTGTTCGGCCCCGGCGTGATCGACGTCGTGAAGGCGAACAGGAACAGCGCCAGCAGCGTATCCGGTTGCATGGTCTCCTCCAGGCCGCTTCACCCCTACAGCGCCGTGCGTCTTATCGGACGCACAAAGGTCGCTGTAGCACTTTGATCTGCTGCATGTTGTCCTTTGATCGGATCCGATTGAAGGAAACATGCAGTGGGGTGCCGCGGAAAGATCATAATTCAGCGTAACTTCGAGGCGGGCAATCGCCAGGATTTGGGTCAAGCTAGCTGACCTAATTCTAACCGCCACCCGAATCTTGTCACGGTGACAAGCGGACACGGATTGTTTCCGGCAGCACGAAATGGAAAATGGCACAGAATATTTACGACAAACCCGAATTCTTCGCCGGCTACAGCCAACTGGGCCGGTCCCTGCATGGGCTGGACGGTGCCCCGGAATGGCCGGCGATCCGCGCGATGCTGCCGAAATTCGACGGCCTGCGCGTCGTCGATCTCGGCTGCGGCTTCGGCTGGTTCGCGCGATGGGCGCGGGAGAACGGAGCCTCTAGTGTTCTCGGTATTGATTTGTCCGAGAAGATGATCGCACGGGCGCGCAATGAGACGAGTGATCCGGCCATCGAATACCGGATTGCCAATCTTGAGGAGCTGGTTCTTCCCGAAGCGCGTTTCGACTTCGCCTATAGTTCGCTTGCCTTCCACTACATCGAAGACTTCGACCGCCTGCTGCGCACGATCCACGCCAGCCTGTTGCCCGGGTCCAATTTCGTCTTCACCATCGAGCATCCCATCTACATGGCTCCGACCAACCCAGGCTGGACGGTCGATTCGGAGGGGCGCCGTATCTGGCCGCTCGATCGCTACGCAGTCGAAGGAACACGGCTTACCGACTGGCTCGCCAGGGGCGTCGTCAAGTATCACCGAATGTTCGGCACGACGTTGAACAGTCTGCTTGCGGCCGGCTTCGTGATCCGCCGCGTTCAGGAGTGGAGCCCCACCGCCGAGGAGATCGCCCGAATTCCCGACCTGGCGGAAGAGGTCGACCGGCCGATGATGCTGCTCCTTGCCGCGCAGAGAGAGGCTTAGACGCCGGATCTGCGGACGGGAGCGCCTATTTCCGCTTCTGCGCTTTCCCCTTTTTGACGGGTTCGGCGACCGGATTTGCTGCTTCCTCGGCCTCTTTCTCAAGCCGCATCTGCTTTAGGCGAGCCGTTTTCTTCACGCGCGCAGCAGCCTCTTGCTCGATAATGGCGCGTGACGCAATTGTGGCCTGGTCCGCGCGATCCGCAGGGTTCTTCTTCTCGGCCTTGAAAATTCGGTTACCGACGTCCTTCATGCGAGATCCTTCCATCAAATTTCAGCCAATAAAAAAGGCCGGGACAGACCCGACCTTCCTCATCATCTCAACCCACCGTGCCAGTACATCCGTGGTCACGGATGGGGAGATAACAATTTCATAAGATGCCGTCTTACGGCACAAACGCGCGGCCCGTTCAGAGCGCGCGAAGGTTGTCCGCCGAGGTCTTGCCCGAGCGCCGATCCTGCGTCAGCTCGAAGCTTACCTTCTGCCCGTCTTTCAGCGTGGACAGGCCGGCGCGTTCAACCGCCGAAATATGGACGAACACGTCAGCGGCGCCGTCATCTGGCTGGATGAAACCGAAGCCCTTGGTGCTGTTGAACCACTTTACCGTTCCAGAAGCCACGTCGATGTCCTTTCAATAGCCATGGAAAACCGCCACCGCATAAAAACGGTGTATCAAAACCGATGTTGTCAGGATTTTCGTGACGGTGCGCCGCGGCGCAGAAACAAATATCGTCGATCAATATCGATACTGAGCTATGTAGGTCATCATTGTGTTTCTTACAAGGCACAATTTTATTTTCTTTCGAGAGGATACTGTCGGCACCATCAAGCCCGCCGACGGAGCGTCCCGGGCCGGCCATGTTTGCGATTGCCTTATGGACTTTCAGCCAGCGGGCTTTAAATCTCGGCACTGACGCAACCTGCAGGACCATTACCGATGCACGATCCGATCCCGACCATCACTTTTCCGGACGGCCGCAAGGTTCCCGTGCTCGGCCAAGGCACTTGGCGAATGGGCGAAAACCGTGCCGGAGCCGCCGACGAGGTCCGCAGCCTGCAAGCGGGGCTCGATCTCGGCATGACGCTGATCGACACGGCGGAGATGTATGGCGACGGCGCCGCCGAACGCATCGTCGGAGAAGCGATCAAGGGTCGGCGGGGGGACGCCTTCCTGGTCAGCAAGGTACTGCCCTCCAATGCCAGCCGGACGGGCACGCTTGCCGCCTGCGAACGCAGCCTGCGCAATATCGGGACCGATTGCCTCGATCTATACCTTCTGCATTGGCGTGGCGGCCATCCGCTCACCGAGACTGTGGCCGCCTTCGAAGAGCTGAAGCAGGCTGGTAAGATCCGCGCCTGGGGCGTCTCGAATTTTGACGTCGACGACATGGAGGAGCTTGCGGCCGTACCCGACGGCGGCAATGTCGCGGCCAACCAGGTGCTCTACAATCTCGCGCGCCGCGGCGTCGAATTCGACCTTCTGCCCTGGTGCCGCGGCCGCGGCGTTCCGATCATGGCCTATTCGCCGCTCGACGAGGGCCGCCTGCTCAATGATGCCGACCTTATCCACATCGCCAAGGCGCATCAGGCGACGCCCGCCCAGGTGGCGCTCGCATTTTTGAAGACGCGCTCCGGCGTCATATCGATTCCGAAGACCGGTTCCGCCGGACGCGCCCGCGAAAACCGCGACGCAATGGATATCCATCTGACGGCGGAAAATCTCGCCGAACTGGATCGTCATTTCCCGCCGCCAAAGAGGAAGACGCGGCTGGAAGTGATCTGAGAAGCGACCACAGCGGCGCAGGCTCGGTGGCCCGCCTTGCCGACTGCGCTCATCCACGTCCCTATCGCGGTTGAGAGAACCGCCTCACATCCCCTGCGGGCCGCGGTTCATTGCAGCGATACCGGTGCGGCAGACTTCGATCAGCCCCAGCGGTTTCATGATGGCGATGAACTGCTCGATCTTCGAAGGCTTGCCCGTGATCTCGAAGACGAAGTGATCGATATTGGCGTCGATGACCGATGCGCGGAATGCATCGGCAAGTCTCAGCGCCTCGACCCGATGTTCGCCCGAGCCATGGACCTTGACGAGCGCCAGTTCTCGCTCGATCGGTCGCTCGTGACCGAGGCCGGCAGCGCGCACCGTGAGATCGACCACCCGATGCACCGGAACGAGCCTTTCGAGCTGGTTCTTGATCTGCTCGAGCACGTGCGGCGTGCCGCGGGTCACGATCGTGATCCGCGAAAGATGCGCCTCGTGCTCCGTTTCGGAGACCGTCAGACTCTCGATATTGTAGCCGCGGCCGGAGAAGAGGCCGATGACACGGGCAAGCACGCCCGGCTCGTTATCGACCAGAACGGATAGCGTGTGCGTTTCCGCAAGCTCGGTTTCCTTGGCGATGAAGTAGGCCGAGCCCGTAGGCTGAAGATGTGCGTTCATGATCCTGTTCCTACCCTTGTCCTCAAACGAGCTGGCGGCCCTTGGCGTCGATGGCGTTGGCAACCGCCTCGTCCGTGGCCTCGTCGGGGAGCAGCATTTCGTTATGCGCCTTGCCCGAGGGGATCATCGGGAAGCAATTGGCGAGATTTGCGACTCGGCAATCGAAAATGACCGGAGCCGGAGTATCGATCATCTGCTTGATTGCTTCGTCGAGCTCTCCCGGCTTTTCGCAACGGATGCCAACGCCGCCATAGGCCTCGGCGAGCTTGACGAAGTCAGGCATCGCCTCGGTATAGGAATGCGACAGTCGGTTGCCGTGGAGCAGTTGCTGCCACTGCCGGACCATGCCCATATATTGATTGTTCAGGATGAAGATCTTGACCGGCAGGCCGTACTGAACCGCGCAGGACATTTCCTGGATGCACATCTGGATCGAGGCGTCGCCCGCGATATCGATGACGAGGCTATCCGGATGCGCAACCTGAACGCCCACGGCGGCCGGGAAGCCGTAGCCCATGGTGCCGAGGCCGCCCGACGTCATCCACCGGTTCGGCTCCTCGAATCCGAAGAACTGCGCCGCCCACATCTGGTGCTGTCCCACTTCGGTGGTGATGTAGGTGTCGCGGTCCTTGGTGAGCTCGTAAAGCCGCTGGATCGCATATTGCGGCATGATGACATCGGCACTCGGCGTATAGGCGAGCGAATTGCGCGCGCGCCACTTGGTGATCGATTTCCACCAATCCTCGAGCCGCGTCCGGTCGACGGTCTTGGCCGCAGCACGCCACAGGCGAACCATGTCCTCGAGGACTGCGGCGACGTCGCCGATGATCGGAACGTCGACACGGACGTTCTTGTTGATCGAGGACGGGTCGATATCGATGTGGATCTTCTTTGAATTCGGCGAGAAGGCATTGAGCCGGCCGGTGATACGGTCGTCAAAGCGCGCTCCTATGCAGATCATGACGTCACAATCGTGCATGGCGAGATTGGCTTCATAGGTTCCATGCATGCCGAGCATGCCAAGCCAGTTCTTGCCGGAGGCAGGATAGGCGCCGAGGCCCATCAGCGTCGACGTGATCGGAAAATCGGTGAGTTCGACCAGCTCGCGCAGGAAATGTGCGGCTTGCGGGCCGGAATTGATGACGCCGCCGCCCGAATAGATAACCGGCTGGCGCGCGGACTTCATGAGCGCAACCGCCTCCTCGATCTTCTTCAGGTCGCCCTGGGTTTTCGGCTGATAGCTCTTCTGCGTTGGAACGGCCGAAGGCGGCGTATAGGCACCGGTCGCAAACTGGATGTCCTTCGGAATGTCGACGACGACCGGTCCGGGGCGGCCCGACTGGGCGACGCGGAAAGCTTCGTGGATGACGCGGGCGAGTTCGTTGACGTCCCTGACCAGCCAGTTGTGCTTGGTGCAAGGCCGCGTAATTCCGACCGTGTCGCACTCCTGGAAGGCGTCAGAACCGATCAGCGATGTCGGTACCTGCCCCGAGATGCAGACGAGAGGGATGGAGTCCATCAGCGCGTCCTGCAGCGGGGTAACCGCATTGGTCGCCCCCGGGCCGGATGTCACCAGCATGACGCCGACCTTGCCGGTGGAGCGGGCATACCCTTCGGCCATGTGGCCGGCGCCCTGCTCGTGGCGGACGAGGATGTGCTGTATGTCCTCCTGCTGGAAAATCTCGTCGTAGATTGGAAGCACGGCGCCGCCGGGATAGCCGAAGATGTGTTCGACGCCATTGTCTTTCAAAGCCTGGAGAACGATCTCCGCGCCCGTCATCTGGTTCTCAGTTCCGCTCATTGGCCTGCTTCCGTCCCTCGTTCAGGTTTGGGTGAATAACGTGTTTGAAGGCATAAAAAAAGGCCCCGTCAGGAGCCTCGTTCAGCGCATGGGTGGCTACCGCCGGATGGTTACACCATCCTGCCCATGCGCCGTCCCACCACAAGAATAACCGCGAATTTGTTCATGGGGCGATTTGTTAGACGGAAATTCCCCACCCGTCAACGTCTTTGGTGCATCCTGCCCGCCACGACCTGCGCGCAACCAGTTATTAAACCGCAGCCGCTATCCTGGGACGCCGCATGGAAAGAGGCACCGATGTTCGGTGCACAGCCTGCTGCTGATGTGGCGTTTTTCGCCCGAGGTGCTGCTTTGCTCGAGAGTGGATATCAATTGGCGCCTCGCGCCGGCGAGATGGATCGCCGCGATGGCTTGAAGCCCGGTAATCGCTTTCTCGGCCGTGTCGTCGGCTGCAACGGTTCGCGCGCGACGATCGCAGCCGTTGCCGAAAACGGCGAGACATCGCTTACCGAGCTCTGGTCGGTCGGCAAACTGGTCTCGATTTCCGTCGGCTCCAACCGCGTCGTGGCCCTGGTCTACTCGATGCAGACCATTTCCGAGGGTTGGGGCGAAGAGGCCAGTAACACTTTCCGCATCGAAGTGGAATTGATGGGCGAGGTTCAGGTCGGTCCGGATGGACGGGAAGCGTTTTCCGCCGGCATCAGCCGCTACCCCTATCTCGGAGCTATTGCCCATCGGATCCGCGTCAGTGACCTCGCGCGCATCTACGATCCTGGTCAATCGGACAGCTGCGTCATCGGCAAGCTCACGCAGGACGAAAGTCTCGACGCCACCATCCATGTTCCCTCGATGCTCGCCAAACACTTCGCGATCGTCGGCACCACAGGCGTCGGCAAGTCGACGGCCGTAACGCTGCTCCTCAACAAGGCAATCGCCGCGGACCCGAAGCTGCGCGTGCTGATTCTTGACCCGCACAACGAGTTCGCTGCTGCTTTTCCGGACCAGGCCGTGGTCATCGACACGGATACGCTCGACCTGCCCTTCTGGTTCTTCCGGCTGGAGGAGCTAGCCGAGGTCATCTTCCGTGGACGCCCGCCGGTGCCGGACGAACTCGACATCCTGCGTGATGTCATCGCGGATGCGAAAAGGGCGTTCAAGGGCACCGAATCCGGCCTGATGCGGCGGCATACGGAAAGAAGCTCGATCACGGCAGACACCCCTGTCCCCTATCGCATCGCCGATCTCCTGGCGATGATCGATGAGCGCATCGGGCGGCTCGAGGGGCGCAACGACAAGCCGCATCTGCGCTCCCTTAAGAACAGGATCGTCTCCGCCGTCAACGATCCGCGATACCATTTCATGTTCTCGCAGAACACGATCACGGACACGATCGAAGACACGATTGCGAGAATCTTCCGCATCCCCGGCGACGACAGACCGATTGCCACCTTCGAGCTCGCCGGCATCCCCTCGGAGGTGGTCAATTCCCTTGCCTCCGTGCTCTGCCGAATGGCCTTCGAGATCGGCCTCTGGGGCAACGGCGCTATCCACATGCTGGTCGTTTGTGAAGAGGCGCACCGCTATGTGCCGGCCGATCCCACGCTCGGTTTCCTGCCTACGCGCCAGGCCATTGCACGCATCGCCAAGGAAGGACGAAAATACGGAGTCTCGCTCGGCATCATTACCCAGCGACCGGGCGAACTCGATCCGACGATCCTGTCGCAATGCTCGACGGTTTTCGCCATGCGGCTCGCCAATGATCGCGACCAGGAAATCATCCGTTCGGCGATCTCCAATTCGTCGATCTCGACCACCAGCTTCATTTCCTCTATCGGCAACGGCGAGGCGATCGCCTTCGGCGAAGCAGTCGCAGTACCGATGCGCATGCGTTTTGCGCGGGTCGAAGACGCCCGCCTTCCCCGCGCCCACGGGATAACCGACAAGGTCGACGACGACGCGCCGCCCCTTGCCGACCTCCGCTCGATCATCAGCCGAATGCGCGCCGTAAACGGACCTGACATATCGAGTTTCCAACAGAGCTACCTGGCCGCGCAGACGAAGCAGCCGCCTGTGCACGAGGAAAACGGCTTGCGGGGCAATCCGGAGATCGAACGCTTCGACCGGATTCGCGCGCAGATCCTTTCGGGCGATGCGGACAGGGCGTCCGATCGATCCGCAACGGCCGTAAAACAGCAGGCGGGTTTCGGCCCACCCTCCTCATTGCGCGAAGGATCGCTGCGCGACAGTCTCCTCAAGCGGCCACTCGGCAGTCTCATTCGCAAGTAAAGCAAATCGCGCGAGATTGCGCGGTGCTCTGCATTTGGATCCGGAAGCTCGTCTCGCGCGTTGAAGTCGATCCGACCCTAAATCTTCGTGATCTCATCCGGGGAGACGACATGGACGACAATGACGCTTGGAGAATCGAGCGGCGGCTCTGGCTCGAGGGCTCCGAACCCTATCGCGAAGTGCTGGACGAAGACTGCATCATGGCATTCCCCGCACCGGTCGGTCTCCTGCGCGGGCGGTCGGTCATAATCCAAAGCCTTCACGGAATTCCGCGGTGGGAGCAACTCGCGGTCAGCGAGAAAATCATGGGCCGGATCGGAGAAACCTTTATCGTGCTCGGCTATCTCGCGGAGGCGCGACGCGGCGAAGATCAGCCCTATGCGGCCTATTGCACGTCCACCTATCATGGCGCCGGAGCCGAATGGAAGCTCATCCAGCACCAGCAGACGCCGGTCGATCACGGCACCCGTTAGAGCCGCCGATACTTGCGCGCTCTTCGCCTCATGGAGGCCGGACGGGCGCCTGTTCAATGGTTTTCGCCCAGCGCTTCCGCAGCGTCGATACGCTGCCAGGTCTCGTCGAGCTGGTTGCGAAACCAGGTCATCTGGCGCTTCGCATATTGCCGCGTCTGAGCCGCGCCGGCCTCGATCGCCTGCGCCTCGCTCATCTCGCCTTTCAGCATCGCGGCGATCTGCTGCACGCCGATCGCCTTCATCGCCGGCATCTCCGGCGGAAGATCAAGCGCGAGAAGCGCGCGCACCTCTTCGACGGCCCCCATGCCAAGCATTGCCTCGAAGCGCCGATTGATGCGGCTATGAAGCACCGGCCGCTCAGGCAGGACGACGATCTTCCGCGCCCGAGTGGCATCGATGATGACAGGACCTCGGCTCTGTTGGTAAAATCCGATCGGCCTTCCAGTCGCCTCCATCACCTCCAGCGCGCGCACGATCCTTTGCCCGTCACCGGATCGCACGCGCTGCGCCGTTTCCGGATCCAGAGCGGATAATTCGTAGTGGAGCGCCTCCGCACCCTCCTCCATCAGGCGCTTCCGCAGGCGCTGGCGGATCGCATGCGGAACCTCCGGCATGTCGGAAAGCCCTCCCGTCAGCGCCTTGAAATAAAGGCCGGTGCCGCCGACGAAAACGGGCATCCGCCCCTCTATCCTCAATCTCGCCACCAGCGCTTCCGCCTCGCGCAGCCATGCGCCGGTTGAATAGGCACGGTCCGGCGGCACGTGGCCGTAAAGGAAGTGCTCGACTCCCCCCATCTCGCTTTCGTCCGGGCGCGCGGTCAGTATTTTCAGCGTGCCGTAAACCTGCATGCTATCGGCATTGATCACGACGCCCCCGTGTCTCTGCGCAAGCTTCACCCCCAGCGCAGACTTGCCGCTGGCGGTTGGTCCGGTTATCAGGATCGCGTCGATGTCTCTCGCAAGGTTTTGCATCATGGCTCTCGTTGCCACGCTTATCGCCAATCCGTCAAATCCGGTTCTGACGCCAGCACGCGCGGAGGCGGCAGCGGAACGCCTCGATGCATCAGGACTCTATTGGCTCGCGGACGGCATCGCCTGCGACATCGTGTTGAGGGATGGCACCGATGCCGGCGAAGCACAAGCCGGGCTACGTGAGACGGTTGCCGGCGCCGCTATCGATGTCGCTGTGCAGGAGGCCGAAAGCCGTCGGAAGCGATTTCTGATCGCCGACATGGATTCGACCATGATCGGGCAGGAATGCATCGATGAACTGGCCGCGGAAGTCGGCTTGAAGGAGAAGGTCGCAGCAATCACGTCGCGGGCCATGAACGGTGAGATCGCGTTCGAACCGGCACTCGTCGAAAGAGTGGCACTTCTCAAGGGCCTGCCTGTTTCGGTCGTCGAGGAGGTCATTGCCAAGCGTATCACATTGACGCCCGGCGGCCGCGAACTCATTGCCACGATGAAGGCCAAGGGCCACTATACGGCGCTCGTCTCGGGTGGCTTCACCGTGTTCACCGGACCGATAGCGGAAATGCTCGGCTTCGACGAAAGCCGCGCCAATATTCTCCGTGACGAGGATGGCAGGCTCACCGGCGATGTCGCTCGGCCGATTCTGGGCAAGCAGGCAAAGATCGACGCGCTTATCGATATTTCGGAACGGCTCGGCATCACGCCAGCGGACGCCATCGCCGTCGGCGACGGCGCCAACGATCTCGGCATGCTGCAACTTGCCGGCACCGGAGTGGCGCTACACGCCAAGCCCGTGGTTGCCGAGCAGGCGAGGATCCGCATCGATCACGGCGACCTCACCGCCCTGCTCTACCTTCAGGGTTACCGGAAGACGGACTTCGTGGCGTGATCATCCACGAGACCGAGCGGCTCAGACTCCGTGCCTGGCTGGAGGCCGATCGCGATCTCTTTGCCGAGATCAACAGCGATCCAAAGGTGATGGAGTTTTTCCCCTTCCGCCGCAACCGCGCGGATGCCGATGCGCTCTTCGATAGCAACAACCGAAATATTTACGAAACCGGCTTCGGTTTCTTCGCGCTCGCCCTCAGGGAGAATGATGCACCGATTGGTTTTTGTGGACTTGCACGCACGGATCTCAAACCGCACCTGCCCGACGGCACGGTCGAGATCGGTTGGCGCCTGGCTGCCCGACACTGGGGAAAGGGCTACGTGACGGAGGCTGCGGGGGCGCTTCTCGACTATGGTTTCGAGGAAAGAAAGCTCGGCGAGATCGTTGCCATCGCCGTTGCGACGAATACCCGTTCCATCGCCGTGATGAAGCGGATCGGCATGTATTGCGACCCCTCGCGCGGTTTTGAGCATTCCGGCGTCCCGGACACGCACCCGCAGCTGAGACCACACGTGCTTTACGCGATCACCGCTGATCGGCGGCAGCGGAACGGCGAGACCGCGAAACGCTAGATCGCGAAGTTTCTAGAGCAATTCCAGGAAAAGTGGGAGCGATTTTCCGTCCGAAATTGCGGCAAAATAAGGGTTTAGAGAGTTTCCGGGATCGGGGAAAAGCGGAAATGCTCTAAGTCGGGTGACTTGAAAATTGAACGTGACCGTTTCTGGTACGTCAGAACGCCGCCGCGAGTTTCACTCCATCCGTACCGTCACGAAGCGCAGTTCGCCGCTTTTGTTGGCGATCATCAGCAAAGCGTTGCGGCGCCCGTCAGCCTTGAGTTCCGTGACGCGTGAGGTGACATCCTCCGGCGTCTCCATTGCTTCCTGACCAAGTTCGACGATCACCTCGCCCACCTCAACCCGGCGCTCGGCCGCGGGCGAATTGGGCTGCACCTCGGTAATGACGACGCCTTTGACGTTTTCGGCGATTCCGAAACTCTGGCGGCGGTCAGTGTCGAGCTCTGCGAGCTTCATGCCGAGCACGGTGTCGCTTGCCGGCAGTTGCGCGGCAGGCGGTTCGCCGGGCTTCGCATCACTGCTCTCCGGCATCTCACCCGGTTTCGCATTGGCGAGCTGCTCGCCATCTTCCAGCCGGCCCAGTGTCACGCGGACCAACTGCTCCTTGCCGTCACGGATGATCACCACATCGACGGCCTTGCCGACGGGGCTCTCTCCGACGGTGCGCATGAGGTCCCGAATCTCCGCGATATCCGTTCCGTCGAAGCGGATGATAATGTCGCCCGGCTTGATTTCACCTTTGGTAATCGGGCCGCCCTCGATGATGCCCGATACGAGCGCGCCGCGCGGCAGCTCCATTTTCAGGCTCTCGGCGATGTCATCGGTGACGGGCTGGATTCGAACGCCAAGCCAACCGCGGCGGGTTTCGCCGAATTCCTTGAGCTGGTTTACAACGTTGACGGCAAGCTCCGCCGGCACGGCGAAGCCTATTCCGACCGACATGCCGGTCTGCGAAAGGATCGCCGTATTGATGCCGACGACTTCGCCTTGCATGTTGAAAAGCGGTCCGCCCGAATTGCCGCGATTGATCGCCGCGTCGGTCTGGATGAAACTGTCATAGGGGCCGGCATTGATATTGCGGCCGCGTGCGGAGACGACGCCCACGGAAACGGAAACGCCGAGACCGAACGGATTGCCGACCACCATCACCCAATCGCCGATCCTGATCTTTCGCGAATCACCGAAAGAGACGGCTTTGAGCGGCTTTTTCGGTTCGACCTTCAGCAGGGCGAGGTCGGTTTTCGTATCCATGCCGACCAGTTTCGCCTTCAGCTTCGTGCCGTCGGAGAAATTGATTTCGATATCGTCGGCATCCTGGATCACGTGGTTGTTGGTGACAATGTAGCCCGCGGGATCGATGATAAAGCCTGAACCCAGCGAATTGACGGTGCGCGGCCGGCCGCCCTCGCCTCCCGGACCCCTGAAAAATTCGTCGAAGAACTCCTGATGGGGTGACCCTTCCGGCACCTGCGGTATCGGCGCATTGTCGTCGTCGCCCTTGACGTTCTGCGAAATCGATATGTTGACGACTGCGTCGAGCAGTCCCTCGGCAAGATCCGCGACGGATGGAGGACCGGCCGGAGGCCGTGACGTGGCCGTCTGGGCAAGCGCCGTATTGGTGAAAATGAGTGCCGTCGCGGCCGCGAGCGCCAGGCCGCGGAAGAATTCGGGTCGTTTCGACAAGTCGCCAGGCTCCTATCATTTCCCTTGCGTCACGCCGGCTTCAGGTCGGCCGGTGGAAATGACGCACGATCTTTGGTTTGCTGCAACGAACTACAGCGCCGCGCGACTTGTTCGAGAAGCGCGGCACGAGGACCTTCTCTTGAAGATACGGCGGAATTCCGAAGCGTCCAGACACGATTTCCTGATGGGCGGCAAATCGAAGGTGCGTCAGATGGTTATTTCGTGCCCGTGCTGCTTTAGCGCCTCGACTGCCTGCTCGAGATTGGACCCGGCGACGAAAATATAATCGGTGCTGAAGGTCGAATTGGCGAAGACGCCGACACCTGCCTCCGAGAGCGGCCGAAGCACCGACGACAGCACGCCCGGCACATCGAAACTGAAGTGCTGTTCGACGCGAAAACAGCGCCAGCCAAGCGAACTCTGCACACTGGACGGGACGCGAGCGGCACGACAGACGAGCGTCATCTCCTCACGGGAACTTGAGACCGTCCAGAATCCCGGCCCCGGCAGCCATTCCGGGATAGCGGACCCGACGTTCAGTCGGGTGATGGCATATTCGGCATCGACCAGCCGGATGAGCAATTTATGTGGCATTTCGCGTTATCCTCGAAGCAACCATACAAGCCCGACGCCGATGGCCACCGATGTCAATCCGGCCAATCGGAGCTGATGTTCAGGGACATACGGCAATCGCTTCGCCAGTTCCACCAAAACCAAAGGGGCCAGTGCGTACACCAGCCCCTCGATGATCAGGAAAAAAGCAAACACGGTCAGAAAGTCTGACATCGTTCGCTTAATCTGTGGTGGTCGGTGCCGCCGGTCCCGGGGTCGGCAGCGGCTGGTCCGCACCGTCGGCACTGTTGAAATAACGGAAGAATTCCGAGTGCGGCGAAAGCACGATGGTTGTATCCGGGCTGCCGATCGATTGCGAATAAGCCGCCATCGACCGGTAGAACTCGAAAAAGCCGGGATCACGCTGGAATGCGTCGGCAAAGATCTGCGTCCGCTCCGCTTCGCCCTCACCGCGCAGAATTTCCGAATCACGTTGTGCTTCGGCGACGATTTCGACCACCTGGCGGTCGGCAATTGCACGGCGTCTCTGGCCTTCCTCGTTACCGCGGGCACGGATCAGTTCGGCTTCGGCCAGACGCTCCGCCTTCATCCGATCAAAGGTCTGTTGCGAGACTTCCTGGGTCAGATCCGTACGGCGGATGCGCACGTCCTCGATGTTGAGGCCAAGCGATTCCGCATCGGCGCTGAGGTCGGTCCGGACCTCCCGCATCATCGACGCGCGTTCGTCCGAAAGCGCTGCCTCGAAGCCCCTGAGACCATAAACCCGGCGCAGGGACGCATCCAGGCGAGTCCTGAGCCGCGACTCCGCGGATTCCCGGTCGCCGGAAACCGTCTGGCGGAAGCGGCGAGGATCGGAGATCTTGTAGACGACGAATGCGTCCACCTCATAGAACTTGCCTCCGGAAACCTGCACTCGGATATTGTCGAGATCGAAACGGAGTGCCTGGTCTTCGACGTACTGAACACGGTCGGCATCCATGAAGCCGAACGGAAGCTTGAAATAAAGGCCCGGTTCGCTCTTCACCTCACGGATCTGACCGAAGCGCACGACGATCGCCTGCTGACGCTCGTTCACCACGAAGACCGAGGAGTAGACGACGAACAGGACAGCGGCGAGGACGATCAGGATAATGGAGCTGCGATTGTTGATCATTGGTTTCCTCCCGACTGCACGGGCCTGCCGATTTCATTGAGCGGCAGATAGGGCAGCACACCCTGGCCGTTCTTCTCGTCGAGGATGAACTTCTTGGACTTGCCGAGAACGCCTTGCATCGTTTCGAGATAGAGCCGCTTGCGCGTGACTTCCGGAGCCTTGGAATACTCGTCATAGACTGAGATGAAGCGCTGAGCCTCACCCTGAGCCTCCTTGACCACCCGATCCTTGTATGCGGCCGCCTCTTCCCGGATCTGCGCGCCTTGGCCGCGCGCCTTGCCGAGCACCTGGTTGGCATACTGGTTGGCCTCTTCGACGAAGCGATCCTCGTCCTGCTCGGCACGCTGCACTTCGTCGAAGGCATCGGCCACTTCGCGTGGCGGGGCGGCATCCTCGATCGCCACGGTATTCACCGATATGCCGGCGCCATAGCTGTCCATGGTCGCCTGGATCGTGTTCTTCACATCCGCGGCGATCGCCTGACGGTTGTCGCGGAAAATGTCCTGCGCAGGACGGCGTCCGACGACCTCGCGCATTGCGCTTTCGGCCACCTGCTGCAGCGTGTCGGCCGGGTTTTCGACATTGAAGAGATACGCCTTCGGATCGGTAACCGAAAACAGCACCGAGAACTGCACGTTGACGATGTTCTGATCGCCGCTCAGCATCAGGCCGGAATTTGTTTGGCCCGTGCGACCGCCGATATTCTGCTGCTGCTCGGTCACCTTGACGATCTCTACCGTTTCAAGCGGCCAGAAGTGATAGTGCAAGCCCGGCATGGAGATTTCTTCCTTCGGCTTGCCGAAGCGCATCTCAACGCCGCGTTCGTCCGGCTGAACGGTATAGATGGAGTTCAGCAGGATGAAACCGAGAACCAGCAGGCCGACAATGACGAAGATCCCGCCGTTGAAGCCCCCGGGAACCACGCTTTTCAGCTGATCCTGGCCACGCCGGATGATCTCCTCCAGATCCGGCGGACCACCTCTTCCGCCGCGTGGCCGGTTGGGCCCCTGGCCCCATGGCCCTTGATTGCCGCCGCCGCCGCCCCAAGGGCCACCGCCGCCGCCATTCTGATTGCTCCAGGGCATCAAAACCTCACTTCCAAGAAAATATTTCGCTGAACGCCCCGCAGGCATTGCGGCCGGTCACGATGTGAACCCGTTATAGGTATCATGTGCATTGCTTTCAACGCGATACGGCCGAGTTCACCGTAAATGCGTTAAATTTGTTCACCGGAGTGCCGCAGCGAAGGGCGAGAACGTGGACAAGAGCGGAAGACCGCTCAGGCCCCGGTCTCCTGCGACGGCGCAGTACGGCGCCGCCAGGTCACGAAATGCATAGCGTGACTGTCTTTCTCGCCGCTTTGCAGGTCTTCTTCGAGCACCTTTTCGAAAACCGCCGGGTCGATCTCGGGGAAGCGTGTGTCGCCATCCACTTCGGCCTGCACTTCGGTAACGTGGAGGACATCGGCCATGCCGATTGACTGGCGGTAGATCTCGCCGCCGCCGATAACGCAAATCTCATCGGCCCCAATCGCCGCCGCCCGCTCCCGTGCGACCGCAAGAGCCGCCTCGAGGGAGGGCGCGACCTCGGCTCCGGGAGCCTCGAAGGCGCGATTGCGGGTGACGACGATGTTCGGCCGGCCGGGCAGCGGCCTGCCGATTGCCGCCCAGGTCTTCCGCCCCATGATGACCGGCTTGCCGATCGTTTGTGCCTTGAAGCGTTTGAGATCGGTCGGCAGCCGCCAGGGGAGATCGCCCTCGCGGCCGATGACCCCGTTCAACGCGACGGCGACGACGATAACGATCTTCGGTAAGATCGCCGGGTTCCGTTCTGTTTCAGTCATGAAAACCACTCGGCTTGCTGTCGATCTCGCGTGCGCGAACCAGGGCGGCGCGGTCGGTGACCACCCGAATGTAGCGGTCTATCACGTCGCTCTCCGGCAGGATCTTGCGCATCCACTGCAATGCGCTTGCAAGCAAAAGATCGGCGGCGCTCATGGACTCACCGAGCAGATAGGTGTGCCGCGTGAGCGCCTCGATCACATGCGCGCACATTTCGGTGTACAGCCGGGCGAGCCCCGGATTGTTCACCGTCACTCCGGAAATATGCGCCAGGGCAGTCGGCTCGATGACGCCCGCATAATAGGCAAGCCACGACAGATAGGCGCCGCGCTCGGGGTGCCCGGGCGGGCGGCTGAGGCTGCAGTCGGGATAGAGATCCGTCAGATATTGCACGACGGCGACCGATTCCCAGATCAATGTCCCATCGTGCAGAAGTGCCGGAACCTGCTTGTGCGGATGCGGATTCTTTTCGTCGGGAGCACCCGATCCGTCCCAGCGGCGAATGTTGACGTAGCGGATCTCGTATTCGGCACCGAGCTCCTCGAGCAGCCAGACGATCCGCGACGAACGCGACAAGGGCGCATGGATCAGCGTAAGCATGTAACCTCCTGTTGGAGCGTTTCCAGGAGCCGAATATGGACGGCCTTCCGACGACTGCCCACCTGCGACAGGTCACGTTCGTCATCCGGGGCGGACCCGGGCTGAAGTCACCGCGACCTATACCGCCACCGGCGCCTTGATATGTGAATCGGCTTCGTAGCCGGTGAGTTCAAAGTCTTCGAATCTAAATGAAAATAGATCCTTCACAGCTGGATTGATCTCCATTCTCGGCAGCGGCTTCGGCGTTCTCGTCAGCTGCAGCTGCGCCTGTTCGAAGTGGTTGCGGTAGATATGAGCGTCGCCGAGCGTGTGGACGAAGTCGCCGGCCTCAAGCCCCGTCACCTGCGCCACCATCATCGTCAGAAGCGCATAGGAAGCGATGTTGAAGGGCACGCCGAGAAAGATGTCACCCGAGCGCTGGTAGAGCTGACAGGAGAGCTTTCCGTCGGCCACATAGAACTGGAAGAGGCAATGGCAAGGCGGCAGCGCCATATCGTCCACAAGCGCCGGATTCCAGGCGGAAACAATGTGGCGGCGGGAATTCGGATTGGTTTTCAACCCTTCGACGAGCGTCGCGATCTGGTCAATATGACCGCCGTCCGGCGTCGGCCAGGACCGCCATTGGTAGCCATAGACCGGCCCAAGATCGCCGTTCTCATCTGCCCATTCGTCCCATATGCGCACGCCATGCTCCTTGAGATAGGCGATGTTCGTATCGCCTTTCAGGAACCATAAAAGCTCATGGATGATCGAGCGCAGATGCAGCTTCTTGGTCGTCAGCACGGGGAAACCCTGCGACAGGTCGAAGCGCATCTGGTAGCCGAAAACCGAGCGCGTACCCGTGCCTGTCCGGTCGCCCCGGTCGGTTCCCGTTTCAATCACATGTTCGAGGAGATCGAGATATTGCCGCATGCATTTTAACCGACGATTCGTTCGTTGTTTTGAAAATAGAACGAACCGTCGCGCGAACCAATGGCCCAAAGTCGTTTTCCGGAACGGAAATCTGCACGCGAGATCACTTCGCCGGACGCCGGTTGGCGGCGTGATCCTGATACTGCTCGTTCCTCACTGCCCTCTCGTCCAAACCGCGCGAGTCGGAATGCTGAGCCTTGTCTCTGTTCGACAGGACCTCGTTCTCGCCCAGAACGCCTTCCTGCAATTCGGTTTGCGCGCCGCTGCCGGAACCTTTGCCCTTGTCGGGTTTTCCCATGTTCTTTTTGCTGGCGTTGGCCATCACGGATCTCCTTCATCTTTGTCTGGAATTTCAGGCTTCCGGCACCACCTCAGTCGCCGGCGCCCTTATGGTGCCTACTTTCCTGGTTCTTTCCGCGAAGAATGCTGCGATCGTCCTCCTCGTGGGAATCGGCATGCTCTGTGCTAAGATCCTGCCCCTGGCGTTGAGCTTTCCTCAAGGCGTCGGAACGGTGGAGATCCGCCTCGGCATTGAAATCCTTGTCTGCGTTCGCCGTGTTTTCGCGGCCCTGAAGCACGCGCTTCTGCTGCTCTTGCGTCTTTCTCCCGACCATTGCCTTGCTCCTACGTGTTCGTGCGACCGCGCTGGTCCGGGTTCGCGCCGCCTTGCGCAGTCGTGTCGTTTTCGACATCGCCTTCGATGGTGTTGCCGCGTTTGAGAGCTTCGTAGTCCGCCGGCCCGCGAATACCCTTCGTGCGGCCGATCCCGGGATCTTGTTTGAGGTCCTTGTCACTCGGGCGGTTTGTCTTCGGATGTTTGGACGATGTCATCGGCCTTCCTCCTGCGCTGCAATTCTCTCCGAGGCGCGCCTTGCGTGGGTGTCCCTCGTTTAACCGCACCGGACGGCGAATGTTCCGCAATCCCTTGCCCTCCGTCGGAAGTCAGTCTGCAGCGTTTCAACCGTTGCATGATTTTCCGAAGCGGCTCAGGGCGGGAGAGGCATGCAGCTGCTTGTCGGCAATCAAGCCAGGTGACGATGAGCGGCACAGGTCTCGACGTCTTCGACAAAACCTTGCGGAAACGTGACCCGCCGATCCGGAGAATGCGGCAATAAGCGTGTTCCAGGTGCTGGGGCGGCATATCGATCTCGGCCAAACGGCAAAGATACGCAATACTTTGCCGGGAAAGACCAGTCGCTATGGCCGAACAGCGTCGGCGCAGGCGAATAGTTCAAGCAGAAAGGTGGATCGCGGAGCCGTTCAGCGCCTACGAAAGTGGGCGCCGGGCTTGCGGCGCCGGCGCCTGGCGGTACGTCGCCGGCCGATATACGCATTGAATGGGAGACTGGATCAAAGCGTCTGGAGCTTGCCCAGATTCTTGGCCACTAGATAGTAAAAGGTCACGCGCGACTTGCTGCGATCGTCGGCCATCGCCGTGGCCGTAGCGGCGATCGCCGCATCTGCTTCGGCCCCGCTGACGCCGAGCTTCTTCTCGCACCATTTTTCCTTGACGCGTTCCAGTTCCTTCGGATCGGAAGCTGAAACAAGGGAAGAGTCCTTGTTGCGAAGGGCAATGCCGAGATGGCGCACGATCTTGTTGACAACTGCTTCGTCGGCGCTGCCGTCATACTTCTGCACATCTGCGAGATAATCAGTCATAAAGCCTCCATTTAGCACTTGCTATCAAAAGCTGCCGTCCTTCACGCGAACCACGTGCAGCAGCCGGAGTTTTTCACGCCGTTCGTGTAAGTCAAGGCGTTTCGCGTTAAGCTGGCAAGACCGACATAAATCCGTCATTTCCGCGCCGACAGCCCTTTTCTTAGGCCCCGGAAAGACCTATATGACGTGTGCCGTCTTCGGGCGGCTATGGCAATAAACGGGCGATGCAATAAACCCATTGGACCCGGGGGCGGTACCCGGCGCCTCCACCAAAAACCGGTCGGAATTCGAGACCGGCTTTTGATGGGGGCGAAATAGGATCGACAAGGGCGTAAAGATCGACTTTTTGCTCGGCATTGTACCACCGTTATCGGGCTAAACTTATAGTTGCAAACGACAACTATGCTGAAGCACGTCTCGCTGCCTAACGGCGGTGCGACACTTCAAATCAAGTCCTTCCGGGTAGCACCGTAAGGCGGGGTCCGAAGGCACCTGGCAACAGAAGCCTTCACCTTCTCCCCCGTCGTGAAATGGTCTATAGATGCCTCGATAATTGACTCGTCAGAACTGGGCGGGCAAATGAAGGAGCAGGCTGCCGCGCCGATGTCGTCAAGGCGCAGATTCGGCTATAGCACCTTGAATCGCTGCATGATTTCCTGAATGGAGTTCCGGTCACAGGAATCATGCACCAAGTGACTTGAAGAGAACGGGGATCAAATGGGCCAGGACCATATTCGCTACGACATTCTGGCGCAGGACGCGCTTCGCGGCGTCATTCGCAAGGTGTTGGCCGAAGTTTCCGCCACGGGACATCTGCCCGGCGACCACCACTTCTTCATCACCTTCCTGACCGGCGCACCCGGCGTCCGAATCTCGCAGCACCTCAAGGCCAAGTACCCCGAACAGATGACGATCGTCGTCCAGCACCAGTTCTGGGATCTGAAGGTTACCGAGACCGGCTTCGAAATCGGTCTTTCATTCTCGGACACCCCGGAAAAGCTTGTGATCCCATATAATGCGATCCGCGGCTTCTATGACCCCTCCGTGAATTTCGAGCTGGAGTTCGACGTGGCCGCTAGCGAGGAGCAAGAAACCGATTCGGCGGAGATAACGGCTTATCCCGTGGAGGAAACCTCCGAGAGCGTGACGGACGAAAACACCGAAAAGCCTGACGGTCCCAAAGGCGGTGGCGCTTCCATCGTCTCGCTCGATTCCTTCCGCAAGAAGAACTGAGTACTTGCATCTGCCGAGTATTTGGAAGGAGGCGCGACAATGACCGGCGACGTGACCAATCTGCGCCAGTTTCGCAAACGGCAGGCTCGGACTGCCAGAGAAAAGCAGGCCGAACAGAATCGCCTCACCTTCGGTCGAACCAAGGCCGAGAAATCCGTCACCAAAGCCCTGAACGAAAAAACCGCAAAGACGCTCGATCACGGGCGGCTCGACCGGGCGGGCGACGACGGTGCGCCCGATCGCAACAAGCCGTGAGGCCAGCGGCGCCGAAAACGATTCCTGCACAAGGACTTGCGACTGTTTCCCGATTCGGAGTGGCAGAGACTTGAATCCGTTTGCGAGCAAGGGAAAGGTCGTCAAACACTCGGCAACCCTGCACGGGCATCGCACCAGCTTCACTCTCGAAGAACCGTTCTGGCAGGAGTTGAAAGCGATCGCGAAGGACCGTGACATGCCGCTCGCGCGGCTGATCGCCGAAATCGACGACGGTCGCGGCCAGGAAGGAAATCTCTCGTCAGCCTTACGTGTCTATGTGCTCGCCTGGGTCAAGGCACGCGCCGACGCGACAGGTGGGGCATAGGTCGGCCGCCGCCCGCCGAAACGACTGCGCCCTACCGCACCGTAATATCGGGAAGCAGATCGAAATTCAGACCCTGACCCGCTGGCGGTCCAGCATTCTGACGCTGTCGGGTACCGGCATCCTGCGGCGGTGTGACAGGCGCCTGCTGGCGACCGATGCTGCGGGCGGGCAGTTGCCGCATCCTCAGCCGCTCCTCGTCTTCGGCGCGACGTGCGGCAGCCGCCCGCGCTTGCGCTTCGGCCCGCATCCGCGCCGCTTCTGCCGCCGCTGCCTGCCGGCGCCGCTCTTCCGCGATCGTCCGCAACCGCTGCTGCTCACGCTCGGCCGCGCGCGCTCGGTAGAGCGCGACCTCGCGACGCAGACGTTGCTTTTCGAGCACATTCGCCTGCAGTATTTCGACCCGTCTGCGCTCGCGCTCGAAGGCTCTGAGCGACAGGAAGTTCGAAAGCTCGGTGACGTCAACCGTTACGCCAGGCGATGAAAGCAGCCCGGCATAGCCGAAGCGGACGCGCGGATCTGCCCCCGCCAGCGCCTCCTCGCCCGGGCGGAAGGTCAGATCGATCGTGCCGGCCATCCGGCCTTCGGGCAGGTCGAAAGATGCCTCGCCGCTGAAAGCGGCGTTGCCGTCGCCCGCTGCGACGTTCTGAACCCTCACGGTCCCGCCTGCTATGCCGAAGGGCACTTTCACCGTGCCAACCACCGATTGACCGGAAAAGAGCAAGTTCTCTGCAGCCCTGCGGATCGACTCCGGCGAGATATCGGTCTTCATCGCATCTGCCGCAGCCATCAGCTGCGGCAGCGCCGCGGTATTGACCCCGTTCAGGGTAAGCCCGTTGAAGCTCGCCGTGCCCGATCCACTGAGCGATTGCGCCATTGCCTCGGGCGTTGCGCCTGTAGCCTCCATCGCAACCGCAAGGTCGAAGCGGCCGGTCGCGACGGGGCCGTTTGCCCGCACCCAACCCGCTTCGGCAAGATCGGCACCCTTGAGATCGAGTCGGGAGCGCAGATAACCCGAGCCGTTGGCGTTGCCGAAGTGCATTCGTCCCTCGAGCTTGCCCCCCAGCCAGTCCCCCGTCGCATCGCTCAGGGCGAGTTCATCTCCCTTCCATTCCAGCCGCCCGGCAAAGTTGGAAACCGGGTCGTAAACACCCGGCCAGAACCGCTTCGCATTTATGTTGACCGCCATGTCGAGCCCGGTCCATGCTGGCTTCGCCACCGGTGCCAGCGCCAGTCCCCCGGTACTGGTGTCGTGAACCTGTCCCAGAATGCCTTCTGCCAACCAGGCGAGATCAAGAGTATCGAGCGCCAGCTCCCCTTCGGCCTTGCCGGGAACCTTGCGGTCGATCGCAAGCGCACCGGCAAAACCATTCCGGTCTGCCCTGCCCTCGATTGCCGTAATCGCAATCTTGTCGGGATCGGTTGAAAATTCAGCCGAGACCGTCAGCGGCAAGCCGCTGCCCATCTGCGGCAGCCCGATGCCTTGCAGCAGCAGATAAGGCTCGAGATCCTCGGATTTGAGGGTGAGCTTTCCCTGGCCTTCGAGATAATGCGCGCGCGACAGATCGAAAACACCGTTTGCTGCAAGCGATGTCCGCTCCGTGGTGAAGCTCAGGGCGCCGTTGGCCTTGGAGCCCTCGGTACTCTGCAGCTTGATGGCAAGAATACCGTTGGCGTCCGCTTCGAAGGGTAGCGGATCCAGACCGGCCTGCCCCAGCAGAACGGCCGTTCGCGGATTTTCGAGCGTGGCCTCCAGCAGCATGCCCTGACCGGAAAGTGCCTGCGCGACATCGGGTGCCTGGTAGCTACCGGCTATCCTGCCTCCGCTGGCGGTACCGATCACGCCAAAGGTGACCGGTGCATTACCCTCCTTGTTTCCGGCCGTCAGGGTGAGGTCGAGCGCGGCGTCGGAGTAATAGGAGCCAGCTTTGATAAGCCGTGCCAAGGCCGGATGGGCCGTGCTGTGCCGTCCGATCATTTCGAGAAAGGGTGTAAGCTCTTCGGCGGCAAGCTTCATCTTCGCCGAGACGACCGGCTTTTCGAGCCCACCGCTCATCCGGCCGGAAAATGCGAGCTGTGCGCCCGCAAGTGCCCGGATCGCGACCCGCTCGGCCTGCAGCTGACCGTTCTTCAAGGTAAGCACTGCTTGGACATCACGTGCTTCCTCACCGAAGGCGGAGAACGTCTCGGCGGAAAGGTCGGCGGCGATCGAGTGCTGCAGCAACGTCCCTGTGGAAGCATCGCCGGCGACCAGCCCGGCCAGGGCCTGAAGCGCCTCGAGGTCTATGTGGTTGCCTTTCAACTGCATGGACAAAGCGGGCGGCTGATCGGCGAAGGACTGGCGCTCGATCCTGCCGCGCAGCGTCGCTGGACCGGCCGCCACTTCGAGACTTTCAAACTGCTGCAGAGTGTCGGTCAGATTGACGGTCGCGGAGAAACCGGCCGTTTTCAACGTGCGTATCGCCGGATCGACCGATCCCGCCAGCCAGTTCGCGAAACCAGACGGCTGGTTGGAGGCGATGACGAGGTCGCCGCGGAATGATCGATGTTCTTTGAGGTTCAGCCGTCCCTTGGCTTCCAGTAGCGTCCGACCGGGCAGCAATGCGACGGCATTGTCGACGATCCAGCCGGCGCCGTCCGGCCTCACATCGAGGCGGACGTCGCGCACCGTCGTATCGCCGATAACGATTGCCGGGAGCTTCAGGCTGGCCCGCCCCGGCACCTGCGGAATCGGAATATCGGCCGCGATCGCCAACATCGCGTCGATCCGCTGGCGGAGCGAAATGGCTGGGTCGCGCCCGGTTTTGCCGCTGCTGCCGGAGTTGCCGATGCGGCTGACATCGATCTGCTGACCGTCGGCAATCAACAGGAACCTCTGGTCCTTGCCTGTATCGAGCGTCGCCTCGCCGGTGACGATATAGGGATCGTCGGGCGGCCCGATCTCGAAATGATATTCCGGTACGCGGATGCTTTCGTTGGTGAGCTGGAACTCGCCGTTGATGCGCAGTGCGCCGTCCGCCTTCACCTCGTTGGCTGGCCGATTCTCCGTGAGGGTGAAGCGGCCGGCATAGACCGGCCGGAAATCGACGACTTTCAGACTGCCGTCGAGCTCCACGCCGAAGGGCCGTTCGTCCGGCACCAGACGCGCCCGAAGGCTCAAGGCTCCCGTTTCATCGACGGCATTGCTCGTGAACGAGAAGCTGCCCACCTCACCGTCAAGCGCCGCACGGCCTTCGGCCCTCCATGGTCCAGCCAGGGTGCGGGCGGAGAGATCGGCGGAGAGATCGCTGACCCGGCGCGTGCGCCCCGTCTGCTCGTCCACGAACTCGATCTCGCCGTCGGCGATCTCCACTTTCTCCAGTATGACCGTATGCGCGGGGATCGCCGTGCGCGATCCCCGCGCCCAATCCAGCGTGCCGTCCGGCTGGAGGCGTATCCGCGCCTTCGGCCGGTCCAGCCGCATGTCGAAGATCAGCGCCTCGCCGCTCAGGAACGGCGCAAGCTCGGCACTCATCGAAAATTGGGCAACCTGGATCAGCGGCGGGCCGCCATCGCTGGATCCGACGCGCACGTCGTTGAGCGTGACGGTGGGAAACGGGATAAGACGCGCATCGACGCTGCCATGGACCACCACGGGCTTGCCCATGATGCGGCTTGCCTCCCGCTCGAAATCGTTACGGAAGCTGGTCCAGTCGATAAAAAGGGGTGCGATCAGCGCGGCAAAGAGCGCGACAACCAACAGTCCGCCGAGGGTAACCAGTATTCGCGCCAGCACCGTGTCACATTCCCGTCAGTTCGTTCGCCCTCTGCATTGCGGCTTTGAGCCGGTTTTGCAAGCCTCAGATAAAGATCTTGCCCGGATTGAAGATATTGTCGGGATCGAGCGAGCGTTTGATCTGCCGCATGAGATCAAGCGCATCACCGAGTTCGGCTGCTAGAAACGGCATTTTGCCCTGGCCGATCCCATGTTCCCCCGTGCAGGTGCCATCCATGGACAACGCCCGCGCGTTCAGTCTCTCGACGAAAGCCTCCGCCCGCGCCACGTCAGCCGCATCCGTGTCATCGAAAAGCAGCCCTACATGAAAGTTGCCATCGCCGGCATGTCCGACGATCGGTGCGACCAATCCATATGCCGCGATGTCTTCGTGCGTCGCCGCGACGCAGTCGGCAAGCCTGGATATCGGCACGCAAACGTCGGTGGAGAGAATTGCTCGCCCGGGCATGAGGCTCTTCTGCGCCCAATAGGCATTGTGCCGCGCCTTCCAGAGCCGTGCCCGTTCCTCTGGATTCGTCGTCCAGATGAAACCGGGAGAGCCGAATTCCGACGCTATTTCCGCAAACTGGCGGGACTGGAGCTCGACGCTTTGCCCACCGCCGTGGAATTCGACGAAAAGCGTCGGTGTTTCCTGGTAGCTCAAACCCGAATAGGCATTGCACGCCTTCATCTGCAACGCATCCAGGAGCTCTATCCGGGCAACCGGGATGCCGGACTGGATGGTCAGGATAACGGCATTGCAGGCGTCGGCAATCGTAGGAAACGGGCAGACGCCGCCGGAAATCACCTCCGGTATTCCCTGCAGGCGCAGCGTGATCGAGGTTATGATACCGAGCGTCCCTTCGGCACCGACGAAGAGCCGTGTCAGGTCGTAGCCGGCGGACGATTTGCGCGCTCGATGAGCCGTCCTGATTTCGCGCCCGCCCGCCACGACTGCCGTCACGGCGAGTACGTTTTCCTTCATCGTGCCGTAGCGAACCGCGTTGGTGCCCGAGGCGCGCGTCGAGGCCATGCCGCCGATCGAAGCGTTCGCGCCCGGATCTATGGGAAAGAAGAGCCCCGTATCCCGCAGGTAAGTGTTGAGTTCCTCGCGCGTCACACCCGGCTCCACCGTGCAGTCCAGGTCTTCGGCACTGACCGCGAGTACGCGGTTCATCCGCATCATGTCGACCGAGATGCCGCCGTGAGGCGCATTGAGGTGACCTTCGAGCGAAGAGCCCGTTCCAAACGGAATGAGCGGCACCCTATGCGCGCAGGCGACTTCAACGATCTCGCACACCTCGGCGGCACTTTCGGGGAAAACGACCGCGTCGGGCAGCTGCGCGGGAATATAGGTCGTGGTGTGGGCGTGCTGCGCCCGGATCGCTTCGCCGGTCTGGAACCGGCCTCCGAAGCGTGCAGCAAGGTGGGTCTTGGCCGCGGCAATGCCGGTCTCGTTCCTGACCCCTGCCGCGATTGACTTCAATGCCACCAAAACTCTCCTTCTCGTCTCCCGATGCACCTTCGCCAGCACCGAGAAGAGGCGCCCTTGGGCCACCCACATAATCTATCCCTTATTCGCACTCGAAATAAGGGCAACCGGTCCGGCGGGAAGGAAAATAGGCAAGCTCCCATCCCCATTCCATTCTCTTGGGCCCTGATCGATGCGATCGGGTATTCATGGATGAACCATATGGTCGGCACCTCCGCCCGCCGCCGAGAGCCGTCCGGCCGGAAGCGCTTACATTTCAATGCGCTACTGTGCAAATCGGAATCACTTTGTCCAGAAGGTGACCCCTTCAGAATGCCGCCGCGGCAAAAAAATCCCTCTGGTGGTACCGGCTTGTCACAAGTGCGGCTTCTGCGAACGCTTTCATTTGCATGCCTGTCTGCTGCATGTGTCCTTCAATCGGCCCGATTGAAGGACAAAACATTCAGCAGATCCAAGTGCTACAGCGACTTTTCTGCGTCTGCTAAGACGCGCGGCGCTGTAGTATGGTCATGCGGAAAAGGAGAAACGCATGTCCGGCCTGCTCGCTTTGATCACCGCGGCGATTTTCTTCGGCGCCGCCATCTACATCAACCTGGCCGAGCAGCCTGCAAGGCTTGCGCTGGACGCAGGCGCGGCCCTCCGGGAATGGGTGCCCGCCTATCGGCGTGGATTCGAGATGCAGGCTTCTCTTGCGATCGTGTCCTGCCTTCTTGGCGCTATGGCCTGGTGGCAGACCGGCAATGCGCTCTGGGCCCTGGGAGCGGCCGTGATCATCCTCAATTGGCCCTATACTCTGCTCGTCATCATGCCGGTCAACCGACGCCTGGAAACGACCCGTCCGGATCAGGCGAATGCGGAGACGCACGAATTGATCGCCCGCTGGGGCAGGCTTCATGCCGGCCGTAGTGCGCTCGGTGCGGTCGCCACGATGGTCTATTTCACTGCCGCAGCAAGCGCATTGTGACGATATCGCCAAGCGGCCACTTGGCGGCCACTCAGACTAGATCTTCAGCACTTCGGCCGCCTTCATCTCTTCCTCCAGTTTCCGCTCCTCGTCGGCATGCGGTTTGGTGAAACCGGCGATGACCAGGTAGGCGACCGGCGTCAGATACAGGGTCACGATCACCGCCAGGCCCAACCCGCCGACGAGCACCCAGCCGAGAGCGATGCGCGCTTCGGCACCGGCACCGCTTGCCAGCACCAGCGGTACCGCGCCGACGACAGTCGCGATCATCGTCATCATGACCGGCCGGAGACGGATATTGGCTGCGTTCTCTATGGCGCTGCGAACGTCCTGTCCGCGGTCGCGGAGCTGGTTGGCGAATTCGACGATCAGAATGCCGTTCTTGGCCATGATGCCGACAAGCATGACGAGGCCTATCTGGCTGTAGATGTTCAGCGTGTTGCCCGTCAGGATCATCGCGAAAATGGCGCAGGCCAGACCCAGCGGCACGGTCGACATGATGATGAGGCCGCTCACGAAACTTTCGAATTGCGCCGCAAGCACCAGGAAGATGATGACGATCGCGAAGCCGAAGGTGACGAACAGACCGTTCGCGTTCTCGTCCAGCGTCGCGGCCTCGGCAAGAGGCATTATCCGCGATCCCGGCGGCAGAATGGGTTCGGCCATTTCTTCGACCATCGACAGCGCCTCGCCAAGGGCGAGGTCGGATTTCAGGCCCGCCGACAGCGAAACGGCGCGCAGCTGGGACTCGCGCGAAAGCTGCGGCGCCACCGCCTTCTCCTCGATCGTTGCGATCGACGACATCGGCACGATCCGGCCGTCCCCGGCCTTGATGAAGATATTCTGCAGATCCGTCGGGTCGTTGAGCGGCTCGGTGGAAGAAAGCAGCTTGACCGGGTAGGCTTCCCCTTCGACGAAGATGTCGACGACGCTGCTGCCGTCGAGCATCGCCTGCAGCGCCCAGGAAAGTCCGCCTATGTCCACGCCGAGGTCGGAGGTGCGTTCGCGGTCGATCGTCACCGACAATTGCGCCTGGTTGGCCTCGTAATTCAGCCTTACATTCTCGAAACGGCCACTGTCCTCCATGGCCCTGAGGAGCTTGGCCGCCGCATCGCCGAGCTTCGTGTAGTCGTTGCCGACGAGCGCGACCTGAAGGCCGCTGCCGGCGCCGCGGATACCCAGGCTGTTCGCCTGGATGGTGAATGCGCGCAAGGACGGGATCTTCGCGGTCATTCTGTTGATGTCGGCGACGATCTGACTTTGGGTGCGATCGCGCTCTTCCCATTGCGCGAGCGTCAGGACCATGAAGCCGCTATTGGCCGATCCGCCCTGTCCGGAAATCGAGAACACATTGCTGATCTCTCCGGATTTGAGCAACGGCTGCAGGCCCTCCTCGATGCGACGTATCTGTGCCTGTGTGTATTCCAGCGAGACGCCCTGCGGCGCGTTGATGCGCAACATGACCTGGGAGCGGTCCTCATTCGGTGTCAGTTCCGACTTGAGAGTCAGGAACCCCAGGGCGCCGGCGGCGGTGAAGAACGCCGCAACGGCGAAGACGATGAGCGGTGCATTGAGGCAGGCACCGAGCGTCACCCGGTAAAAGGCGGAGGCGCGCTGGCCAAACCGCTGCATCACACCCTGATGCTCTTGCCTCTCTTTCGTCAGCATGCGCGAAGCCAGCATCGGGCAAAGCGTCAGCGAGATGAAGGAGGACAGGAGGATCGAGAAGGCGAGCACGAAGCCGAATTCACGGAAAAGGCCGCCGGTCTGCCCCGGCAGGAAGGAGAGCGGCACGAACACGGCTGCAAGCGTCGCGGTTGTCGCGAGCACGGCGAAAAAGACCTCGAGGGTACCGTGAACGGCGGCGGCGCGCGGACCGAGCCCTTCGGCCCGGCGGCGCACGATGTTTTCGAGCACCACGATCGCGTCGTCGACGACGAGTCCGGTCGCGAGCACGATCGCCAGAAGGGTCAGGATGTTGATCGAGAACCCGGCAAGATAGATCGCGGCTACCGTTCCGATCAGCGCGATCGGCATTGTGATCGTCGGGATCAGCGTCGCGCGCCAGTCGAGCAGGAACAGGTAGATGACCAGGGTGACGATGAAAACGGCAACGAAAAGTGCGATCTCGACCTCATGAATGGCGCCGTTGATGAACACCGCATCGTCGCTGGTGACCTTGAGTTCGGTTCCGGGAGGCAGGATATCCGAGGAAATCGCGTTCACCACGCTGCGCACGCCCTGGGAGATATCGACCGTGTTCGACTGCGCCTGACGGATGATGCCGAGCCCGATTCCCTCCCGGCCGTTGGAGCGTAGCGCCGAAGTGCCGGTATCCGGGCCGAGCGTCACCGTCGCGACGTCTCGAAGCCTGACATTATTGCCGAGCATCAGGTTTTCGAACTGCTCGGGCGTCTGGAGATCAGCCGTCGCCCGAACGGAAATATCCTGGTTTGCACTCGTCAGCGACCCCGCCGGCACATCGTAGGAGGCATTCGCGAGCGCCTCGCGAAGGTTGGCCACGGTGACACCGCGCCCGGCAAGTTTCGCCTGGTTCACGTCGATACGGAAAATCTTCTCCTGATCGCCGTAGACGGTGACGTCGGCAACGCCTTCGACCGCCGCCAGCCGGTCGCTGATCTCGTTCTCGACGAGCAGCGTCATGTCGTCCATGCTCATCGTGTCCGACGTCAGCGCCAGACGCATGATCGGCTGGCTGTCGGAATCCGCCTTCACGATACGAGGCTCGTCGGCGTCATCAGGCAGTTGACCGGTGATCCGGCCGAGCGCATCGCGAACGTCGTTGGCCGCCTGGCCGATATCGGTCGTGTCGGAGAATTCGAGCGTTACCCGGCTGCGCCCGAAGGACGAGGTGGACGAGATGTCCTTGATGCCCTGCACGCGCGAGACGGCCCCTTCGACGACCGACGTCACCTCGCGGTCGATCGTTTCCGGCGAGGCGCCGTCGAATTCGGTGGTGACGGAAACCACCGGCTGGTCCACCTGCGGCAGCTCGCGAATCTCCACGCCGTTCCACGCGGCAAGGCCAGCCACGACGATCAATGTATTGACCACCAGTGCGAAGATCGGCCGGCGGATGAAGAGCGCTGTGAAGCCCGTCTTTCCGCCCTGCCCACCGCCTGGATGATGACCTCCCATGCCGATGTTCATTGCGCGTCTCCCGCAACCTTCTGCCCGGCCTCGGCCGCAGGCTCGCCGGCAATGCGCACGGCGCCGCCGTCGCGCAGCCGCTGCACGCCTTCGGTGACGACTCGGTCGCCCTCGGCGAGTTCCGCTTCCACGAGCACCTTGTCGGGGTTGCGCTGGATAATTTTGATCGGCACACGCTCGCTCTTGTCGCCATTGACGCGCCAGACAAAGGATCCTTCGGAGCTCCACTGGATCGCCAGCGGGTCGACGGTGGGATAACGATCACCTTCGAATGCCACTGTGACCGAGAAGGACATGCCGGCGCGCAGCATGTCGTCCGGATTCTCGAGTCTTGCCCGGACCCTGAGCGTTCGGCTCTCCGGGTCCAGGCGGTTGTCTATCGCATGAACAACGCCCTGGAGTGCGCGGGCTGGCCGCGCGATCGCGTTCGCGGTCACCGGCTGATCGACGAAGATCTTGCCCGCGAAGCGCTCTGGAACCCAGAAATCGACCAGGATTTGCGAACGGTCGTCAACCACCGCGATCGGCGTCGATGTCGTGACGTAATCTCCTATATTGACGGTGATGATGCCCACGACGCCCTTTGAAGGCGCTGCGATATCGCGCCGCTTCAGGTCGAGTTCGGCCGTTTTCAGCGCCAGTTCGGCCGCCTGCAGCGCAAATTCGGCGTCACGCACTTCGACCGCCGTCACTGCGCGCGCGGTGCTGAGATTGCGGTAGCGCTCGACTTTTTCCCGGGCGCTGTCGCGGGTCAACCGTGCCTGCTCGGCAGCAATCATCTGATCGTCGCTGTCGAGACGGGCGATTACCTGGCCTTCCGCGATCCTGTCACCCGATTTTACCAGTATTTCCGTGAGGTTTCCGGTTGCGGTCGGCGTAACCGTAACCGAACGGATCGCTTCGCCGTTGCCGATGGCATTCAGTCTGTCGTTGACGAGTGAGCTCGCGGCCGGCCGGACGACGACCAGCGGAACGTCCGCAAAGCCGCCAAGCCCCCCCTGCCCGCGTCCGCCCTGCCCGCGGCCGGCATTACCGGAACCGCCGCGTCCCGCTTGGCCGTCCTGCGGCCCTGACAGGGCATCGATCAACGGCTGCGAAACGCCGATCGCGGCCAAGGTCTCGCCCGCTCCGGGTGCAAAACGCACCCAGGCCGCGCCCCCGACGGCGAGGACGACGACGCTGATCGCGAGCTGATTCCAAAAGCGCATTCACATCTCCAAAAAGAAAAGCGCGCTCCAACGGGTGCGCACACCCGATGGAACGTCCCGATTTGTGCGGATTATCCTTGTTTGCGGACGGCCGGGCAATCTCGGAATGGCATCATTTCGCAATTGTAATAAAAGCGATTTTGTTGTTCGCATGATGGCGCTTGCTCCAACCGTCCACCGCACGCGCCGACGGCGAAGCGACGGCATGTTTACAGCCTCCGCGGCTCGGCTATTCTGTCCAGCGGCGGCGACTGTTTCGGACCGGCACTCGTCGCGAACGAAGACTGGCCGCAGGGCGATTGGCCGCAAGGGAGATTGGCAATGTGCGATGCATGCGTCTTGGAGTCGGTCAAGCAAAGGATGTTGTCGCGGCGCGGATTGCTCCGTGCCGCCGCGGTCGCCACGGCAGGCCTTGCCGCCGCGAACATGGGGATCGCACCTGCGGCGCTTGCCGCCGGCCATGGCAGCGTCACCGACCTCACCCACGAGCTTCACGAAGACTTCCCGACCTTTTTCGGTCAGCAGCAATTCTTCCGGGAGCAGAAGTTCAAATATTCCGAACACAAGTTCAACCTGTTCGAGCTTCGGGTAAACGAGCACACCGGCACCCATGTCGACGCGCCGCTGCATTTCTCCGCCGATGGACTTTCGGTGGCGGAGCTGCCCGTCGAAAAGCTTGTCGTGCCGCTGTGCGTCGTCGACATCCGCGAGAAGGCGGCCGCCGATCCGGATGCGCAGCTAACGCCGGATGACATCAAGGCGTGGGTTGCCGCCAATGGAGAAATTCCGGAAAACGCCTGCGTCGCCATGCTCTCGGGCTGGGCTGATCATCTCGGCACCGACAAGTTCCGCAATGCGGACGCGGCCGGAAAGCTGCACTTCCCCGGCTTTCATGCGGAAGCCGCCAAGCTCCTGATCGAGGAAACCAAGGCGGCCGGCATTGCCGTGGACACGCTCTCGCTCGATCACGGCGCCTCGCCGGATTTCGCCACCCATCATGCCTGGCTTCCGGAAGGCAGATGGGGGCTCGAGGCAGCCGCCAATCTCGACAAGCTGCCGGCGAAGGGTGCGACGATCGTTCTCGGCGCGCCGAAGCACCGCGGCGGCACGGGCGGACCGGCGCGCGTCTTCGCGCTCGTTTGAGCGACTGGAAAGGGAAAATATGAGCACTGTCGCCCCTCCGCCCGATCCGGAAGCCGATCCGCGCGTCAAGGCCGTTTTCGATGACATTCGCGCCACGCGTAAATCGGACTTCATCAACAATATGTGGCTTTGGCTCGCCTTCGACCCCGACCTGCTGGAGCGTACCTGGGCGGAGGTCAAGACGGTAATGGCGATGCCGTCGCCGCTCGATCCGTTGATGAAGGAGATGCTCTATATCGCCGTTTCCGTAACCAATGGCTGCGGATATTGCATTCATTCCCACACCGCCGCGGCGAAGGTCAAAGGGATGACTGACGCCGAGCATGCGGATCTTATGCGTGTCATTTCGCTCGCCGCCAAGACCAACCAGCTGGCGATGGCCCTGCAGGTTCCGGTCGATACGGTGTTCGATGCGTCCGGCGAAACAAAAGCTTCAGAACGCCCAGCCTGAAAATGCCATTCTTTCCACAGGCATGCCGGCAAGGGTGAAGTATCCGGAATAAAAGAAGAACATCATTTCTGGCCTTTCGGTCCCGAATCACTACATTGGGCCGCATGAGCAAAGGATTTGACGATATTCCCTTCTTCGACGAGGAGCCCGCTCCCCGGCAAGCGGCGGCTGCTACCGGCGGGATCGCCGCACGCGCCATGGCCGCCCGCGACAAGGCCCAGCGGCCGGACTACCTCTCCGGCCTCAATCCGGAGCAGCGTGAGGCGGTCGAGGCACTGGAGGGTCCGGTGCTCGTCCTCGCCGGAGCCGGTACCGGCAAGACGCGGGTCCTGACGACGCGGATCGCGCATATCCTCTCGACCGGCCGCGCCTTTCCCTCGCAGATCCTCGCCGTCACCTTCACCAACAAGGCAGCGCGGGAAATGAAGGAGCGCATCGGCGTGCTCGTCGGCCACGCCGTCGAAGGCATGCCCTGGCTCGGGACCTTCCACTCGATCGGGGTCAAACTCCTTCGCCGCCATGCGGAGCTGGTGGGGTTGAGGTCGGACTTCACCATTCTCGACACCGATGACGTCGTCCGTCTCATCAAGCAGCTCATCCAGGCCGAAGGGCTCGACGACAAGCGTTGGCCGGCCAAGCAATTCGCCGGTATGATCGACACCTGGAAGAACAAGGGACTGGACCCCTCGCAGATCCCCGAAGGCGATGCCCGCGCATTCGCGAATGGCAAGGGCCGCGAGCTCTATGCCGCCTACCAGAATCGGCTGCTGACGCTCAATGCCTGCGATTTCGGCGATCTGCTGCTTCATCCGATCCGCATGTTCCGCGCCAATCCGGACGTGCTGAAGGAGTATCACGGCAAGTTCCGCTATATCCTCGTCGACGAATATCAGGACACGAATACGGCGCAATATATGTGGCTGCGGCTGCTCGCCCAGCGGCCGCGGCCGTCTGAGCGATCTGCCTCGGCAGGTCCGGGCGACGCCCGGCAAGGCCAGGTGGCCGCCGCGCCCGATCGCGCGCCCCCGCGCAGCGGCGACAGCGTGAGCGCAAGCAAACAGCAGCAAATAAATATTTGCTGCGTCGGCGATGACGACCAGTCCATCTACGGCTGGCGTGGCGCCGAGGTGGACAACATCCTCCGCTTCGAGAAGGATTTCCCCGGCGCCAAGGTCATCAAGCTGGAGCGCAACTACCGCTCCACCGAACATATCCTCGGCGCGGCAGCGCATCTGATTGCTCATAACGAAGGCCGTCTCGGCAAGACGCTCTTTACGGAACGCACGAATCCTGAGGACGAGAAGGTGCATGTGCATGCTGCCTGGGACTCCGAAGAAGAGGCCCGCGCGGTCGGCGAGGAGATCGAGCAGCTCCAGCGCAAGAATCACAAACTGAACGACATAGCGATCCTGGTGCGCGCCTCCTTTCAGATGCGCGAGTTCGAAGATCGCTTCGTCACTCTCGGCCTCAACTATCGCGTTATCGGCGGTCCCCGCTTTTACGAGCGGATGGAAATCCGCGATGCCATGGCCTATTTCCGCCTCGTCTGTCAGCCGGCCGACGACCTCGCCTTCGAGCGCATCGTCAATACGCCGAAACGGGGCCTTGGCGACACGACCGTCCGCACGCTTCACGACTATGCCCGCGCCCGCGACATCCCCATGCTGGCTGCGGCAAGCGAAATCATCGAGACGGACGAGTTGAAAGCGAAGGCGCGCAAGTCCCTCTTCGACGTCGTCGCGGATTTCCGCCGCTGGCAGACATTGCTCGAAACGACGCCACACACCGAACTCGCGGAACAGATTCTCGAAGAGAGCGGCTACACCGCAATGTGGCAGGCCGACAAATCGGCGGAGGCACCCGGGCGCCTCGAAAACCTGAAGGAGCTCATCCGTTCGATGGAAGCCTTCGAGTCGATGCGTGGTTTCCTCGAGCACGTCGCCCTCGTCATGGACGCCGAGCAGAACGAGAATATGGACGCAGTTTCAATCATGACGCTGCATTCGGCCAAGGGACTGGAATTCAGTACCGTCTTCCTGCCCGGCTGGGAGGAAGGACTCTTCCCGCACCAGCGCGCTCTCGACGAGGGCGGCCGCTCCGGGCTGGAGGAAGAACGCCGCCTCGCCTATGTCGGAATTACCCGCGCCAAGCACCGCTGCCATATCTGGTTCGTGTCGAACCGGCGCATCCACGGTCTCTGGCAGTCGACGCTTCCATCGCGCTTTCTCGACGAGCTCCCGATCGCCCATGTTGAGGTCGCCGAACAGGAGGCCTCCTATGGCGGCTATAGTCGCGGCTACGGGCAGTCACGATTCGACAAGGCCGATCCATTCGAAAACAGCTACCAGACGCCCGGCTGGAAGCGCGCGCAGCAGCACCGTTCGGAGGCCACCCGCGACAACTGGGGCACCCGGTCCGGCCACTCTGTTGAACGCATCGGTTACGGCGAATCGGGCCCTCGCACCCGCACCATCGAAGGCGAGCTCGTCGCCAAGTCGACCACGGCCGAACCATCCCGCTTCAACGTCGGCGACCGCGTCTTCCACATCAAGTTCGGCAACGGAAACATCGCGGCGATCGAGGGGAACAAGCTGACGATCGACTTCGATCGCGCCGGGCAGAAACGCGTGCTGGATGGGTTTGTCGAGCGGGCGTGAAGCTGGAGCCTTCCTGCCGGAGCGCTGGTGAACGAAGTTTGTGCTTCGGATGGGCTCCGCACCCCCTCGATGGCGTAATCCCACTAAACGAAACGGATCTCGATCAGATCGTCACCGTGCGGGCGCCCCACGGGGTTACCGGTTGCAGGCGACGGCATGATGCAATTGCGGCAAACGTCAAAGCAAGGCCATCGAGATTGGCTCGGGCATTGTGAAGGGGCTCCCGACCATCCTCGATCGCGCACAATAATTCGCCCATTGCACCCCGGAATCCGTCGTTGAACCAGGTTCCGGAAAGAACGGGCCGAGCAATGCCGTTCTCGGTTGAAAGTTCGACACTCTGCCGGCCGAGATTTGGTCCCCAGCTGGACAGGCTACCCTTCGTCCCCGCTATATAAGTTCGGTCCAAGGGACCATATGGAACGGATCCGTCGAAAACGAGCGAGGCCTGCCCTCCTTCGAATTGCACGAGGGCTTGTGCCAGAAGCGGCGGGGCGACGCTCTGGCCCGACGCACGCGTGCGGGTAGCGATCACTGACGTGGCGCGGTTTCCAATCACGCTTGCGAGGAAATCGAACCAATGAATGGCGAAGTCCTGAAACACGAGGTCATCGATATTCTCGAAAGGCGTGCCCCTGATCCAGCCATGGTTCCAATGTACGCCGATATGGCAGGACATGAGGTCCCCGATCACACCGCTTGTGACGGCTTCGCGCATGTAGCCGAGATGCGGTGCCCAGCGCCCATTCTGATTGACGGCGAGCTTTAACCCCTGCTGCTCGGCGATCTCCACTAGCCGCAGCCCTGCATCGAGGTCGAGGACGAATGGTTTCTGGGACAGCACGTGCTTGCCTGCGCGAAGCGCGCTTTCGATCATGGGCGCCCGCGCGATGGGGTGCGTCGTGATATCGACGACATCGATATCGTCGCGTCTGATGACGCTGTCAAAGTCATCCGAAATATCGGCAGACGGGAAAAACGCGTCGCGACGCTCGATCGCCTTGGAGAGCGTGCGGTTGCAGATCACCCTCACGTCGTATCCGGCGCTCCGATAGGCGTCCAGATGGGCGAAGGAGATGCCCCCGGCACCTACGACGGCAATGCCCGGCGCGTAGGACCTGGTTCTCGGCGGTCGGTAATTCAGGACGGGTGCGTCGACGAGGGGCACTTCCGCCGTTTCGAGCGCATAGTCGCTCTCGTCCGGTTTGCTCATGGTAGGAGCTCCACGGTGCGCCTTTCCCGGGCGGAGAGAACGGCGCTGTCGATGATCTGCTGGCCTCCGGCGATAGGCCATTTTGCCATCGCGCACGTCCTCCCCTTTGGTCGAAGCGACCTGCCCCTCTGCGTGTTCCAGCGTCCCCAGGTACCGCCACGACATCCGCATTGTACATCAATTTGACGCATCATTCTGAAGCTATTAGCGTCTAGCCACGATTGTCAACATGTATGCGCTCGATTACACTCGCGGTTCATGGAGAAAAGCTACCATCGAACATTCAGGCCAAACGGCGGATAAAACACTCAATTTGAGGTAAAACCATTGACCGCCGTATTCTCCGCATCTAGATTCCCTCCGATATCAAGGGAATGACAGGAAAATGCCACGTGGTGAAATCGCGGCCGAAAGTGGATGAAATTGCCCGCATGGCCGGCGTGTCGAAGGCGACCGTCGACCGGGTGCTCAACAATCGGCCGGGGGTGCAGGAGCATACGCGCGCTCACGTGATGGCCATCGCTGCAAGCCTCGCCGAAACGCCGGGAGAAGTCTCGAACCCCGGTAAAATCGGCCTGGACTTCATCCTCCCGGGCGGCACGAACCCCTTTATCGCGGATCTGGCGCTCCACCTGGAGCGGCAGGCCGCGGTGCGACCGGATGTAGACGTCATCATCCATCGGCTGAACGGCATCGAGCCCGAGGAAATTGCCGAGAAACTGACAAGCCTTCGCCCCTCCTGCAAGGGCGTCGGCCTGATCGGGCTCGACAGCCCGGCGGTCCGGGAGGCGTTGCGGCAGCGGATCGCGGCGGGCGTCCCGGTGCTCACCCTTGTCTCCGACATCAGTCACGTCGGGCGGGTGAGCTATGTCGGCATTGACAACCGGGCCGCGGGGCGGCTGGCCGGATACCTGATCGGGCGCTTCGTGCCGGGCGCGAGGGGAAAGATCGCGCTGATTGCCGGTGCCCTTGCCTATCGCGGCCATGAAGAACGCGAAATGGGTTTCCGGCACGTGCTCGACGAGCGGTTCCCTCTTCTGGAGATCATCGCCGTTCGTGAGGTCAAGGAGAACCCCGAGCGCGCTTACAGCGAAGTGCGCACGCTGCTCGCCGAGGAGCCCGAACTCGTCGCGATCTACTGCATCGGCGCCGGCCATGCAGGCATTGCTCGCGCCTTGAAGGAGGCCGGGCGGGAGAAGTCCCTGATCTTCGTAGGGCACGACCTCACCGACGATACCCGTCAGTATCTGCTGAGCGGCGTCATGGACGCGGTGATCGATCAGAACGCCGGGGTCGAAGCGCGCGAAGCCATCGACCGTCTCGTGCGCGCCACCCGCAACGAGACCTCGATCTCTGCGGCGACGATCCGCATTCAATCGGTTTTCAGCGAAAACATCCCAGCCGACGCCTGAATCGCCGCAAACGGAGCAAAACATGGATAGGTTTGTCACGGAAGGCATTACGGTTCTGTTCGATCCGGTATGCGGCGTCGTCGACGAGGTCGTTATCGCCTGCGAAGGCGGTGAGTATCTGCGTCCGCTGCATAAGGCGCCCTGGACCCGCGCGGGCGAGCGGCTCCCCTCATCGGTACCGGCGGTCGAGCAAAGGCTGGCGGGCGATTTCTTCTGCGCGCCCTTCGCCAAGGCGCGGCCGGACCTCCCGCTGCACGGATGGGCTGCGAACGGGGATTGGCAGCGAGTGAAGGCGCCCTCGAACATGCGGGGGATGCAAACCGCGATCTATCAGCTTCGGCAGAAGGTCGAGGGGGCAGCCTTGACCAAGGAGATCCGTCTTCGGCCCGGTCACCCCTTCGTATATCAGACCCATACCTTCACCGGCGGCGCGGGCGAGATTCCGATCGCCCACCACGCGATGCTGCATGTGCCTGGCGGTGTGCGGCTGAGTTTTTCGCCGAAATCAAACGGCAGGACTGGTCCCACTCCACCGGAGACGGAGCCGGTCAGAGGCCGCTCGATCCTGGCCTATCCGCAGACGTTCGGATCACTCGCGTCTCTGCGCCGGGCCGATGGCGCAATCATCGACGGGAGCTTCTATCCTTTCGATCGAAACCACGAAGACGTCGTGGTTCTCTCCGAGAGCCCGACCGCGCCGATCGGGTGGTCGGCCGCCGTGGCGAACAAGGACGGGTTTATCTTCCTGGGCCTCAAGGATGCAAGCCTGCTGCCCCAGACTGTGCTCTGGATGAGCAATGGAGGGCGCTACTACCCGCCGTGGGACGGCAGGCACACTGCCGTTATCGGCATCGAAGAGGCGGCGGTTGATTTCCACCTAGCGGATGACGGCAAGGATGGAGAAAGTGTCCGCACCGCGCTCACCCTCGCTCCTGATACGGTTACCCGGATCCGCTATGCCTTCGGGGCATTTCCCGTACCGCAGGGTTGGAGCCGCGTTTCCGACGTCGCCGTTTCAGACAACCATGTCCTCGTTACGGACGCTAGCGGCGACGCCCGAACGCTCCCATTCGATGGGCGCTTCCTTCTTCCGGGCTAGCGCCTCTCCCCGCTTGACCGGAAATCCTCCAGGCGCATCGTGACTGGGCGAAGGTGTACATCTCAAGATGCGCTGCCGCAGCGATTTCAAGCCGTTGCCGGGTGCAGAGCGCCCTGAATTCGCCTTGACAGGAAAGTGATGCTTCCATTAGCATCTATAACATCAAAATGAAGCTTTAACTAAGTCATTTTGATGTTGACTGAGGAGGTCAGCGAAAATCAGAGGCCCGTTCAGACGATCGGGCCATGGGAGGAGAATTCAGGTGCTGAAGAAAGCTATAACATTGCTCTCGGCGGCGGTCATCGCTGCGGGAGCAGGTTTCGTTTCAAGCGCATATGCGCAAGGCAAAACCTACTACTGGGTCTCGCACGGCTCTCCGGCGGACCCGGTGTGGACCTATTTTCTGGCAGGTGCAAAACAGTGGGCCGAGGATACCGGCAATACGGTAAACACGTCATTCCAGAACGGTGACGTCCCTGCGCAGCAGGAAGCGATTAGAGCGGCGATTTCGGCGGGTGCGGCCGGCATTGCAACCACCACGCCCGATCCGGGCAGCCTCAACGAGGTCGTCAAGGAAGCAAAAGCGGCCGGCATTCCGATCATCAATTTCAACACACCGGACCCGCAGGCCGGCTTCGACGCCTATGTCGGAGGCGACAACAGAGCTTTCGGAAAGAACTGGGCGCAATATCTCGTCGACAAGAAGCTCGTGAAATCCGGCGATTTCGTCTGGATGCCCGTCGAAGTTCCCGGCGCGACCTACGGCGTTCAGGAAGAGGAAGGCATTGCCAGCGTCTTCAAGCCGTTGAACATCACCTGGGAAGTCACCGACGCAACGCTTGACCAGGCGGAAATCATCACCCGCATGTCAGACTACCTGACTGCAAACCGTTCGAAGATCAAGGCGATCATCGGACTGGGCGACCTCGTCACCGGCAGCATCAAGCGCGTCTTCGACCAGGTCGGCGTAAAACCGGGAGAAATTCCCGTGGTCGGCTGGGGCAATTCGATAGACACCACCCAGGAGGTTCTGACGGGCTACGTGAATGCCGCCCAATGGCAAGACCCGCAGGCGACCAGCTATATGGCACTGTCCATGGCTGCCATGGCATCGAGCAAGATACCGCCAGGTTTCAATATCATCACCGGCGCGCTCTACGAAAAGGATACGGCAGAGCTCTACGACAAGATCCTCTCCGGCAAGTAAGCCTCTCGAGTTCAGTCTGGCTGCGTCACCCGGCTTGTTCCGGGTGGCCAACCCAACCGGTGAGAATCATGCAACAACGTACGTTCCTGCAAAGCTTCGTCTCGAAGCCGGAATTCGGTCCGCTCGTGCTTCTGGTGCTCGAGCTTATGGTCTTCTGGTCTTTCAACTCGGATTTTCTGTCGCTTCCGAACATCAGCAATACGCTGTCCTTTACCGTCGAACTCGGCCTGATCGCACTGGCAATGACTTTGCTCATGACGGCGGGTGAGTTCGATCTTTCGGTCGGCTCGGTATTCGGCTTCTCGGCTGTCCTGATGTGGACCTTGTTCAACAGCGAGATGATGCCGCTCGGGGTCGCATTCCTCGTGGCGATTGCCGCCAGTCTGCTGATCGGCTTTGTCAACGGATGGTTCGTCACGAAGCTGAACATACCGTCCTTCCTCGTGACGCTCGGGATGCTCCTGGTCGTCCGAGGCACCGCTCTCTACGTCACCGACGGTTTCCCGCAGCGGACCTGGAATGCGGAAGGCAACCTGTTTGCCAACGTTCTGGCTGGAAGCTACTTCATCGGCAGTTTCCGGATGTACATGTCGGTGATCTGGTTCGCGCTGGCAGCGGTTGCGGCACATTACGTGCTCACAAAGACAAAGGCTGGAAACTGGATCCAGGCTTCGGGAGGCAATCCGAACGCTGCACGCGCGCGCGGGGTCAACGTGAGCCGCACGAAGATATGCCTGTTCATGGCATCATCCGCGATGGCGTCGCTTGCCGGCATCATCAGCTCCATCCGTACCTCTGCGGCCAACCCCAACAGCGGCACCGGCTACGAGCTTGAGGTGATCGCCATGGTGGTGATCGGCGGCACCGTGCTCACCGGCGGCCGCGGGACGATCATCGGCACGGTGCTCGGCATTTTCATTCTGCGCGTCATGCGCAACGGCATCGTCATGATCGGCGTGCCCGGCCTTGCCTACAACATCTTCATCGGCGCGATCATCCTCGGAATGATGGCACTGCACTCATGGCTGGAACGCCGACACAACTCAGGAGTATAAGGATGGCCGAAGATCTGATCCGAATGGAGAAAATCAACAAGTTCTACGGCCGCATCCATGCCCTTCGGGACGTCAACCTGACCGTCCGGACGCATGAGGTCGTAGGATTGCTCGGCGACAACGGGGCGGGAAAGTCGACATTGATCAAGGTGCTTTCCGGCGCCGTTCCGCTAACCTCAGGCAATATCCTGATCAAGGGCCGCAAGGTCGAACTGAAGAGCACGGCGGATGCGATCGCCAACGGTATCGAGACAATCTTCCAGGATTCGGCGCTTGTACCGCAGCTCTCGATCGCCCGGAACCTCTTTCTCGGTCGCGAGCCGATCAAAGGTGGAAGCTTCCTGAACAGACTCGACCAGGATGCGATGAACGCATCCGCTCGCGAACTCTTGAAGCGGGTCGGCATCACAAAGGATATCCCTCCGGAGACGCCGATCGCGGCCCTTTCCGGCGGCGAGCGTCAGGCAGTCGCGATCGCGCGCGCAATGCAGTTCGACAGCGAACTGATCATTCTCGACGAGCCCACCAACAACCTTGGGGTCGCCGAAACGCAGGGTGTCCTTCGTTTTGTCCGCGAGGCCCGCGACACCGGCCATTCCTGCATCTTCATCGCCCATAACATCCACCACGTTTTCCAGGTGGTCGACCGCATCATTGTCATGCGCGGCGGACGGGTGGTTGCCGACGACATCGATCCGAAGCACACGACCATCGAACAGGTGGAGCGGATCATCACGGGAGAGGAGCTGCTGCACGCGATAACGGCATAGGCCGCGCCCGATCGAGTACCGCGACCACGGCTGGTCGTCAAACGGGGGACCGCCCGGACAGCCACGCCGAGGACGGCGTGCGCGCCCGGGAAAGCGCATCGAAGCCGGCCGCGCCGTACCGTCGTTTTCCAAAGCGCATCGGCGGTCAGAACATTTTTCGGTACATCACGAAGCCCGACTTCTCGGCCACCCTATCGTAGAGCTGCATGGCCGTACGGTTCGTCTCGTGGGTCAGCCAATAGACACGGGGAGACCCAGCGCGTTTCGCGGCCTCGTAGACGCCGTTGATGAGAGCCCGTCCGATGCCTCTGCCACGCTCCACCTCATCGGTGAAGAGATCCTGCAGGTAGCAATTTGGCTGGATAGAGGTCGTACTGCGGTGGAATATGTAATGAGTCAGGCCGACGAGCCTGTCGCCGCTTTCCGCGACCAGTGCATGCATCGGCTCGTAGGCATCGAAGAAGCGGGACCAGGTCATTTGGGTAACGTCGGGATGGAGCGCTGTCTCGCCGGCGCGGCCGTAGAAGGCGTTGTAACCCCTCCAAAGGGGCAGCCATTGCTCGTAGTCGAGGCGCGTCACCGGGCGAATTGCAAGATTCTCGCTCATTCTCAATCCTTGTTCGCAAATCGGAGTGCACTACAACTACCTTCGTCGGGTGGTTCTGTCATCGCCCCGTTGTCAGGCTACATGCTTTCGCCTTCTCCCCTCGTCCGCTTCAACAACGCAATCACCTCGGCATCCGTCGTTTGTTCGAAGTCCTCATAATAGATGCTGACCGCATGGAATCGATTGGGCGTAGTGAGACAGACGAACCGATCCACCTCGTCTCGCAGGCTGGCGACTGCACTCGCCGGCGCGACCGGCACAGCGAGCATCAACGCCGCCGCGCCCGCCTGGCGCAGGGCTCTTGCCGCAGCCTTGGCCGTGCCGCCGGTGGCAATGCCGTCATCAACGATGATGACGTTACGCCCCCTCGGCGATCGTCGCATCTGGTCGCCGAGATAAAGCGCGCGGCGGCGCGCGAGTTCATGCCTTTGCCGCTCGGTCTCCGCCTCGACGTAGCTCTCGGAAGGATTCACGCTGCGCATGGCCTCGGCATTGAGCACGACCTGCGGTCCATCGCTGTCGACGAGTGCCCCGATACCGTATTCAGGATGGCCCGGCGCACCGATCTTTCGAACGATGAGAAGGTCGAGCGGCGCGGCGAGAATTTTCGCAACCTCGAAGGCGACCGGCACGCCCCCGCGCGGCAAGGCCATCACCAGCGGCTCGGAGAAGCGCTCCTTACGTATGGCATGGCCAAGCCTTCGCCCCGCATCGGTCCTGTCTGCAAAAACTATGCTTTCCTGCGTCATGACATTCGCTCCGTGAAAGCGTGCACCGACAACCACAACTATGGAGAGAGTGTTCGTTCAAATTGCAGCGAATTCCGCCAGCTTTCGTTAATGCGCGGCCGCTACCAATGGCCTTGCATACTGGCTGAAACGCAAGCCGCACTTTATTTTAGCACGACAGGCCGTTTCGAAATGAGCTTTCTCTCCGCCATACCCGCCATCGCACTTCTTGCCATGCTTCCCGTCCTCGCTTCTCTGCGGCGCATGCCGGTTGCCGGTGTTCGGGAAATCGCGCTCGGCTGCGTATTGTCGGCGGCGTCGGCAGCGGCGCTGACCGTTGCGACGGCCATGCAGGCGCCGATCGCTGCAATGTTCGGCTATGCAGGTCTGGTCGTCACCCTCTTCTTTGTCCTGCGAGGCCTTCAACGGTTCTTCGCGCTATCGATGCCAACCCCGCTTTTTCTGGTACTGGCGTTCTCGAGCGGCGTGGTCGGGTTCATCATTGCGCTTGGCGGCAATGGAAGTGCCGCCGCCACCATCATCGTCGTTGCGGGCGTGACCGCGCTCCCACTTCTTATCCTCGGCCTGGCCGCGGCCAATCGCTGGCCAAAGGAAATGCCGGTGATCCAGGTCGTCATTATCGGCTCCGTCGTCGTGGTCTTCACCGCCTTGGCTCATATCCTTGGCCCGTCGTCCCACTTCACGGCCGAGCGATCGGGATCGCCCGGCTTCATTCTGTTCGATTTCTTAGTCGTCACCATGCAGGCGCTTTGTCTTCCGCTTGTCTTCATTGCCGTGATCCTCACGATGCAGGCGCGCATCATCGCCGCGTTAAGAGCCGCGATCGCTCGGGACGGGCTGACCGGGGCGCTGTCGCGCGGAGCACTCATGGAAGAAGGCGAGCAGATCTTCGCCGAGTGCCTGACCCGCCGAAGGCCGGCTGCCTTCCTGTTGCTCGACCTCGATTTTTTCAAGCAGATCAATGATCAGTACGGGCACGCCTGCGGCGACATGGCACTCGCGCACTTTGCCGACACCGTCTCGACGTTCCTCGCAGGTCGGGGCGTTCTCGGACGGATCGGAGGAGAGGAATTCGGCATCGTCCTGCCGGACCACACTGAAGAGCAGGCAAAGGCGCTTGCCGAAGAGATCTGCCGCATCGTGCGCGAGACGCCTGCCGGCCGCTCTCATCAGCGCATCCGTTTGACCGTGAGCATAGGGATCGCAGCCGCCACCGCGCACGAGACGATTGCGGATGTGATGATCCGCGCAGACCTGGCCCTCTACGACTCCAAGGCGGACGGTCGCGATCGTTGCACGATCGCCAGGGATCGCCGGATTGACTCGAGCGCCCGCGCCCTTGCAGCAGCCGCCGCGCAATTGCGGGAAGCGCGCGCCGGCCGGCCGGAATTGCGCCACTCGGCGTGACCGTCCGCACGGCGTCTCCAGAACCGGGCGTCGACGGGGTGGCGGCCGGGAGCGTTGCATTGTAGCATCCGCCGCTTGTCTGGACTTTCCAGCTCATTGGAGGATATTCATGTTGCGTCGCATCCGTGCCTTGCTTTTCGCCGGCCTCACCCTCTCGGTCGCATCGGTTCCGGCGCTTCATGCCCAAACTGTCGGTGAGGTAGGGGTCGACTGGCTTGGCAACGACATCAAGATCGACGCGGTAAGCGACCCGAAGGTCAGCGGGGTTACGTGTCACGTCACCTATTTCGATCGCAGCGTCATCGACCGCCTGAAGAACGGCAACTGGTTCGAGGATCCATCGAACAACTCCATCTCCTGCCGCCAGACCGGACCGATAACCATCGACACCATCGAACTGTCTGAAGAGGGAGAGGAAGTCTTCCGTTCCGGCCTGTCCCTCATTTGGAAGAACCTGCTTGTGACGCGCATCTACGACAGGGCCAACGACACGCTGATCTATCTGGCGCATTCCCGGCAGTTGACTGACGGATCGGCTAAAATGTCGATCACGACGGTTCCACTCTATGGTGAACAGGTCACCTGGAAGAACGGGCGCCCGAAATAACCGCATCGCGACCCGGGGCAACGCTACGGATCAAAACGACAGGAAGGGGAGCACGGGTTCCGCACTCCCCTTCCGGGTTACAGCGCCGCGCTTCTGCCGGCTAGAGCATCGTGATCCAAGGTCGGCCGGATTTCACGCCGCATACATTGCTTCTTGAGCTGGTGCGCCCCGAGGAAACATGCAGTAGCTGGTTTCGTGCCTTATGGCTTAGGCGGCGTGATGCCCCGATAGTAGTCGCCCTCGCCCGTCTGGTATCTCTCGTGGTAGGTACCGCTTGGAGACATGATCCGACCGTCATCGATACTCCCCGTTGCGGTCGGGTCGACCGAGGTCGAGGGCATGGAGCGCATGGGGGACATGCGCACCTGGTTCTGCGTTCCCGGAGGATTGTTTGGGTCGAGACCCTGATAATAGCTATCCGCGAAGGCCGGCGCAGCGGCGCCGACCAAGGCGGATGACAGGGCAAATGCAGCAAATGATGTTTTCAGAAAAACTCTCATGGCATTAACTCCTATGTCCGTTAGGCATCCGACCTCCCAATGGATGCTGCTGTTCAGCATACGAGCCTCCTACGAATGCTGCGGTTCCCAACATAACACCGCGCACCCGCCGAAGGCGTTTGACGTTTTGTCACGTTTGCTCATCCAAGAGTGATGGTCCTTACGCAACTTTAACTTGACGCCAATCCAGAGCCGCAGGTGAGGCACTGCTTGTCTGCCTCCGTGAATGAAGGGCGAACCATCGCCTCTCGAGGCGGTGGTCCGCAAGAGCGCAACGCGCTCAGAAGAAGGGCCAAGGCATTTAGGGACGCGGTGCTGGAGGCGATATGCCCTGATAGTAGTCACCGTCACCGGGGCCCTGATACTCATTCGTATAGTGCTCTCGTGCCTTGCCGGGCACGTTATTGGCCCGGCTGCCCATCGGCGCCGGATCCACATAGATGCTGCCCGTGGGCGTAGGATCGACATAGACAGTGCCGGTCGGCGCGGGATCGACATAGACGCTCCCGGTCGGAGCAGGATCGACGTAATACGGGCTGGCCGGCACGGGTACCATTACCGACCCGGCGTTCTGTGTTCCCGGAGGATTGTGCGGGTCGATACCCTGATAATAACTATCTGCAAAGGCCGGCACCGCGACGCCGGCAAGCGCCGATGAGAGGGCAAATGCAGCGAGCGGTGTTCTGAAAGGAACTTTCATGGCGTTGCTCCTGTCTGTTTCCACATCAGCTTCCGAACGCGGAGGCTGTCATCACAGCAGAGGGCTTCTCGCCAATGCTGCATTTTCATAACTCGTTTGGCGTGCAGGGGTTCCTTAAATGCGCCCCGTATGTTTTCACATTTGCTCATGTCGCCGTGATGCGGATCTGGCGGCCGTTGCGTCGCCGCCGCCGCCGCATCTCGGCGTCAAACGTTCGCCGGCTCATGCAAAAGCCCGCTTTCGCGGGCCTCTACGAAAAGAAATGCGGGCTTATGACGGCTCGTCCCTGCTGGCTCGGGAATGGAGCTTCGCTCCCCGAAGGCCTATGCCGCCTGCGCCAGTTCCTCGGCGATGACGGTATCGAGGTTGAGGAAGCAGACCATCGATTTCTCAAGTGCAACTATGCCGCGGCAGAATGCTCGCTGTGCTTCCGGGATGATCTCCGGCGCCGGCTGCAGATCTTCGCCGCGGATCGTCATCATGTCCGAGACCTTCTCGACCAGGAGCCCGACGAGCTTGCCATTGATATCGGTAACGATGATCGCGGAGCGCTCGGACGGCTCGGTCATCTTCATCCCAAGGCGGCAGGCCATGTCGATGACGGGGATCACTGCGCCGCGCAGGTTGATGAGACCTAGGACATAGGGAGGGGTGTGCGGCATCGGCGTCACCGGCGCCCAGCCGCGAATTTCTCGGATCGCCATGATGTCTATGCAGAATTCCTGGTCGCCCAGATGAAAGGAGACGATTTCAAGGTAGGCGCCTGACTGTTTGATTGCGTTGCTCATGATCAAAACTCTTCCCAATTTTTACCGGATGCCTTTGCCGACGGCAGCGAACCCGGGCTGTTGCCAAATGCGCCCGCCAATTTTCCCATCAACGCCTTGGCGGGAGATGGAACGGAGCGCGTGGATGATTGTGCGGCTGTGCCTGACTTGCGGAGCGTGAGGGTCGTCGCGCCAGCCCCCGGTGTCGCGCTCGCCTGGACGCTCGCCATGGTCGTGCCTCCCCTGCCCGACGGTTGGACCGCCGCCATGCCGGTCGCCGTCTCGCGCGCCCGCTCATGGCGAAATTGCCCGACGAGTTCGCTTAGCATCTCGGCATCCTGCGCAAGCGTACGACTCGTCGCATTCGTCTGTTCGACCATGGCGGCATTCTGCTGCGTCATCTGGTCGAGCTGCGCCACGGCGGTGTTGATTTCATTCAGGCCAGTCGATTGCTCGCGCGCCGCTAGGACGATGGAGCTCATATGTTCGTTGATGCGGGCGACCTTGGTACCGATGTGGCCAAGCGCATGCCCGGTCTCCTGAACCAGCCTGACACCGGCCTTTACCTCGTCGCCCGAACGGCTCACCAGAGCCTTGATGTCTTTGGCGGCCCCGGCGGCTCGCTGGGCGAGCTCCCTCACTTCCTGGGCAACGACCGCAAAGCCTTTGCCGGCTTCTCCGGCCCGCGCGGCCTCGACCCCGGCATTGAGCGCCAGCAGATTGGTCTGGAACGCAATCTCGTCGATCACGTTGATGATCTTTCCGATCTCGCTGGAGGCGCCCTCGATGCGGGCCATTGCAGCGATCGCTTCACCGACGATACGTCCGGACTCCTCGGCATTTATGCGCGTTTCATCGACTATATGGCTCGCCTCTTCGGCGCGCTCGGTCGCGGTCTTCACCGTGACGGTGATCTCCTCCAGCGCGGCAGAAGTCTGCTCCAGCGACGCCGCCTGCTTTTCGGTCCGCCAGGCCAGGTCGTCGGCAGCACTGCGCATTTGCCGCCCGTTCGATTCGATGGAGGCGGTGTTTTCCCTGACGCTCGACAGAACGTGGCTCAACCGCTCCACCGTATCATTGAAGTCCCGGCGCAGGGCATCGAGCCCGCCCTCGAAAGGCTCGCGGATCGCGACAGCCAGATTGCCGTCTGCAAGCTGGTTCAGTGCCCGGCCAAGGGTCTCAACTGCGGTTTTGATCAAGCCGGCCGCCTGCTGACGCTCTGCCTCCTGCCGCCCACGTTCCGCTTCAGTTTCGTTCCGGCTCGTCTTCGCCCGTTCCTCCAGCGACCGCTTCTCGATTGCCGAAGCCCGGAAAAGCTCCACCGATCGTGCCATCTCACCGATTTCGTCGCCGCGTTCGAGCCCGGCCACATCAGCTGAAAGATCGCCCTCTTGTATCCGCCGCATGTTATCGCGCAGACCGAGAATGCCCCGGCGCAATGCGTTCCCGTGGAACCAGATCAGGCCGATAAGGCTTGCCATAGCCAGCAGGCAGGCGACGGCCTGGAACATGAGCGCATGTTTGCCGCTGGCACGCACATCGGCAATCCGTGCCTCGGCAAGGCTGGCTGCGGCATCGGCCAATCGCGCAAGCGACGCGCCCAGGCGCTCGCCGGCGCCGTCGATCACATCATCGATGCGAGCAAATTCGGCGGCTGGCGCTCCCGCTTCCACGAGAGCCTTCAACTCCTGCTCGACTGTCCTACGCAGTTCGGCCAGATCCGCATCGAAGCCGGCAAGGACCTCAGACTGCCCCAGAAGACGCGCAAGCGTCTGTATATCGGCTTGGTTGCGCTCGATAACTGCCAGAGAGGCCCTGATCTGGAGCGCGCGGTCCGGATGTATCCGGCGCTCGGCGCGGTCCACAATCGTGTCCATTGCCGCAAGCACGAGTTCCACCTGGGCGAGGCGCATTTCCTCGAGCGTTCCTGCACCGCGCTGAGCGATGATCGCCTTTTCGAGTGCTTCGCCTGAGCTGCCTTGTTCATACAGGCCAAGGGCGAGAACGGAACCGAACCCGAGAAAGGCGGCGCCCGCAAGCGTGGCAAGACGTTGGCTCACGGAGAGTTTACTCTTGGCGGATGGCAGCGTGTTCATTGAATATGGCAGTCCGTGGCTGGACCCCGCCGACGGCAGGTCTTCCGTTGCGATCGATGCGGGAAACCGGAGCTCGATCAAACCGGATGACCTCATGTCATATCGAAGTGGTGCACTTCTCCGCGTCATTGGACATTGGCAAATACATCTTAAACAATTGCTAAAACACGAGATCAATGCTCCCGCAGCGGCTATGCGGAAGGTTACGCGAATCCGCTGCGACTGCCCTTTTCCTTCCGTCTCACAATGCTATGATCTCCCAATGCGCACGGACACAAAGAAGTCGCTCACACCCCTGATCTTCGCCCTCGTTACGGGCGCGCTCGCGCTCGTCTCTTTGCTCGCTTTCAAAGGCTGGATGGCGAATGGGGCGGATATTTTTCTGTCGCTGGCTCAAGCCGGCCTCGCCTGGTGCATCTGAGACGGGACACACCCGAAGGTCCTGCGGCATTTGTCCCCTTTGCACCAGTGCATGTGAAGCGGTATCAACGCCCTACATTCCTGACGGCCTTACGGCGAAGCGCGTCCGCCCGGATGCGCAATGGGCCGCAACAGACTGGTGGCAATGATGAAATCCATACGCATAGTTCTCTGGGCGGCCATTCTGGTCCTGGTGGCCGTTCTCGGCTGGGTAAGCTTCGATATGACGCGATCCAAACAGCAGGCTGCTTCCGGCCCCTTCGGGGTACCCTTCACCCTCGTCGCCCAGAACGGCGAGCCGGTCACTGAAAAGGCCTTCACCGGCAAGCCGACGGCACTGTTCTTCGGCTTCACCCATTGTCCGGAAGTTTGCCCGACAACGCTGTTTGAACTGAACGGCTGGCTCGAAAAAGTCGATCCCGAGGGGAGCAAGCTGCAGGCCTACTTCATCACCGTCGATCCCGAGCGCGACACGCCTGAGGTACTCGGTCAGTATGTTTCGAACGTATCCAAGCGCATCACCGGCATCTCCGGTCCGCCCGAGAAGGTGCTGGAAATGGTGAAGGGCTATCGTGTCTACTACAAGAAGGTCCCCACCGACGAGGCAAAGCCGGAAGGCGACTACACGATGGACCATACCGCATCAGTCTTCCTCCTCGATGCGAACGGTCAATTCAGCGGAACGATCGCCTATGGCGAAAATCCGGAAACGGCCGTCAAAAAGCTGGAAAATCTCACACGGGGCTGACGCTGATCGCCGTCACGACTCCCGCGAGCGTCGGAAAAGCCGGCGCTTTGCGTTTGTCCTCCATTCATGATAGCGGCGAAACCGACCACAGCGCAGGCATCCGATCGGACGTGCTGAAGACGCTATGGCCCTTGAATGGCTGTATGCCGAAGGAAAGCACCGTGAGCGAGATACGCCTTTTCGTCACCACCACCGAGAAGCAGGCGACAGCCGTACTCGACGTCATGAGCGCGATCTTCGAAGACGACGATTACGCGATAGCTACCATGGAGATCGACGAGAAGCGTGATGTCTGGGAAGCTTCGGTCTATATGATGGCCGACGAAGAAGAGAGCGTGAGATCGCGCCTCGCTCAGGCACTCGAAGCCGATTTTGCGAATCTTCCGATCGAGCGCGAAGTGCTGCCGGATGTGGACTGGATTGCCAAATCGCTCGAGGGCCTCGCCCCTGTGCGCGCAGGTCGCTTCGTCATCCACGGTTCGCACGACCGTGACAGGGTTAAACCCGGCGAGATCGCCATCGAGATCGATGCCGGGCAGGCCTTCGGCACCGGCCATCACGGCACCACGGCCGGCTGCCTTGAAATGCTTGCCTCTGTCGCCCGGTCTCGGCCTGTCAGCAACGCTCTCGACCTGGGAACGGGAAGCGGTGTGCTGGCGATCGCCGCCTGGAAGCTTCTTCACGTGCCGGTGCTTGCAACCGACATCGATCCTGTCGCGACTTTCGTCGCCTCCGAAAACGCCCGTCGAAACGGTGTCGTCACCGGCTTGACCTTCGCCACCGCGCCCGGCTTTCACTCGAATACCTTCAGCGCCAGCGGCCCCTTCGACCTCATCATCGCCAACATCCTGGCGCGGCCGCTGATGAAGATGGCACCGCAACTTGCCGCAAATCTCGCCCCCGGAGGCTCGGTCATTCTCTCCGGCATCCTCGCCGAGCAGCGCTGGAAGGTGATCGCGGCCTATAATGGCCAGAACCTCAAGCATGCGCGCACCATTTGGCGCAACGGCTGGGTAACCATCCATCTGACCCGATAAGAGACTCTGCTTCGGTCCTTATTCCTCGACATCGGGATGAGGACCGTAAGAGTTCCAGCTGAGAAGAGAGCCTGAAACCGAAAAGGCCGCCCAGTCCATCATGACGGGCGGCCTTTTCGAAACAAAGGCGATGCCGAAGCATCGCCTGCTGGCCGGCTTGTGACCGACCATACCCGCGAGCCTGAGGAGGAGGAGCGCTCAAGCGGGCTCTACCGTTCCGAAGCTGACCACCCTGAGGGAGGAGGAGAACAGATGACCAGCTATTCTCGGAACTGCAGTCTTTTGAACCGGCGAATATTCGTCCGTGTTCGTTGAGCGCGCTTATAAACTATAATTCCGATAGAGATAGATACATTGCGGCATGGGTGCCATGCATCGTGTGCATATGTATGACAAATGGGCAGACGCCCTCAGCCGGAGGTGAGCCGATATGGCTGCTGTTTTATGAGTCTTGTCCCAAAACCGCTGCACATTTTCGGGCGACATGCATTAACATGCCTCGTCTCACCTTCCGTTCTCCTTCAAGCTTACCGGGGATATCCATGTTCCAGTCCTTCGAAGTCACCTCCACGCCTCAGTTCGGCAAGGAGAGAACCGCCGCACTGCGTACAGCCATCGCAAGCCTGGGCGTCGATGGCTTTCTCGTGCCGCGTGCCGACGAGTTTCAGGGAGAATATGTGCCCCGCTGCTGCGAACGGCTATCGTGGCTGACCGGGTTTACGGGCTCGGCGGGCGTTGCGCTCGTCACGCAGCGCCAGGCGATCGTTTTCGTCGACGGCCGCTACGTCACGCAGCTCAAGGAGCAGGTCGACGGCAGCGTCTTCACCGGCGGCGATCTCATCGGCGAACCGCCGCATGTGTGGCTTGAGCGCCATGCACCAAAGGGTTTCCGCCTCGGCATCGATCCCTGGCTGCACACCGCAGCGGAAGTTCGCCGGCTCGAAAAGGCGCTCGCCGCGATCGATGGCAGCCTCGTATTTCTTGACCACAATCCGCTCGACCGGCTCTGGGCCGACCGTCCGGCGGCGCCGCTTGGTGCGGTGGCGATCCAGCCCGTCGAGCATGCGGGGCGATTGGCGAAGGAGAAGATCGCGGCAATCGCGGCGGAAGTGGAAAAGACCAATGCCGCAGCCGTCGTTCTGACGGACCCCTCCTCCGTCGCCTGGACCTTCAATATCCGCGGCAGCGACGTGCCCCACACCCCGCACCCTTTGGCCCGCGCCATCGTCCATTCTGACGGACGCGCGGAGCTTTTTCTCGACAAGCGCAAGACGGGAATCGAGCAGGAAGCCTATCTGACCCAGCTTGCAGACATAATGGCACCCGCGACCTTCGACGATCGCCTGGCCGCCCTCGCCTCTACCGGCGCGGCAATGATGATCGACCCCGATCTCGCCCCCTTCGCCATCGGCGAGCTGATCCGCAGGACGGAAGGCCTGGTCATAGAGGCCGCCGATCCCGCCCGCCTGCCGCGCGCCTGCAAGAATGCAGCCGAGATCGGCGGATCGATCCGGGCGCACCTGCAGGATGGTGCGGCGATGGTTGAGTTTCTCGCCTGGCTCGACCGGGCGGAGCCCGGCAGCGTCACCGAAATCGGCGCAGTCCGGCAGTTGGAGGCAGCGCGTGCAGCCGTCGGTGAGCGCATGCAGAACCCCCTGAAGGACATTTCTTTCGACACGATCGCCGGTTCCGGCCCGCATGCTGCAATCATGCACTACCGGGTCACGAACGATACCGACCGGCCGATCGAGGCGGGAACGATGTTCCTGATCGACTCCGGCGCGCAATACGTCAACGGCACGACGGACATCACCCGCACCGTGGCGATCGGGACAGTGCCGGAAGAGCAGAAGCGGTTCTTTACGCTCGTTCTCAAGGGCATGATCGCAATCAGCACGGCGCGCTTCCCGAAGGGATCGCGCGGCGTCGACCTCGATCCGCTCGCCCGGATCGCGCTGTGGAAGGCCGGCGCCGATTATGCCCATGGGACCGGTCACGGCGTCGGCTCGTATCTTTCGGTCCATGAAGGACCGCAGCGCATTGCGCGGCTTGCCACGCAGGAATTGTTGCCCGGCATGATGCTTTCCAACGAGCCGGGCTATTATCGCCCCGGCGCCTTCGGCATCCGTATCGAAAACCTCGTCTTCGTTCGCGAACCGGAGGAAATCGCAGGCGGCGACCAGCCAATGCTCGGCTTCGACACGCTGACCTATTGCCCGATCGACCGCCGGCTCGTCCTTCCCGCCCTTCTGACGGACGACGAACTCGACTGGCTGAATTCTTACCACTCGGAAACGCGGGGGAAGCTGATGCCGCTTTTGGCCGACGGTGAGACCAGAGCCTGGTTGACCAGCGCTACGGAATCGATCGAGCGATAAACGGAGGGGGATGCGGCAAAGTCTGTGCCCGCATCCTCTCACCTGTAGGAATGATCAGATTCATGCCTCTGGGCCGCTCCGACCTGAAATCATCCTGGTCTGGGACGGGGCGGCCCGGCGGTGTGGGCTGGGGCTGGGGTACCGCCGGGCCTCCGTTGGGAGGGTCGATTTCTCAACCAACAGCATGGTTATATTTGCGGCGACGCTCTCGCGTAACCCGCGAATTTTACTGAATTTCACCTTTTCGAAAATCAGCTGGAAGCCAATACGGGCCGTTACCAGTCAGATCCCGAGCATCGTCTTGGCTTGACCGAGCGCTGCCTCCGAGCCCGCATGGTCGCCAGCCTTGTGTAAGTCTTCTCCCTGCTGGCGCAACTGTTTGACCTTGGCCATATCAGCGTCTGACAGCGATGCGTTGGGCATGGCCGCGTCGATCGCCTGCATCATGGCGGGGCACTGGTTCGCAAAAGCGGTAGCGGGCGCCAGCGCGAGAAACAGCGCAACGAAAATTCTGGTAATCATGGTCGCTCCTCCGTAGGCCGGGAGTCAGCTGCCTCCCCGGCAACAATAGGATGATAATCCAGAAGAGGCCGGGCGCCAATCCGATCGCCGGACCATGTTCGGGCGGCGAGGAACCTACATGATCAGGTGCCGGATCATCATGACCGTGATCCAGCCGACGAGGAGCATCCGAAGGGTCGAGAAGCGCAGCCCGATGACGAAGGCGACGAGCATCGCTGCGGCGACATCCATGCCCCCATAGACGAAGGCCGGCGCGACCAGGGTTGTCAATACGGCCGCCGGGACTGCGTTCAATGCAGACTCGATCCGCGGGGGGATGTTCTTGAGCTGCGTGATCAGGACATAGCCGCCGAAGCGCGTGACATAGGTGGCGACCGCCGCCGCGACGATGAGATAGAGAAGATCGAGATGTTGCGCGTCCAAGGATCAGGCCTCCTGTTCCACGGCGTGAACTTCGACCGCCGGCCGCTTCGGCGGCAGACAGGCTGCAAGCACGATGCCGGCAAGGGCACCGATGCTGACATGCCAGGGAGAGCCGACGAAATGCATCGCCGCGACGGAAGCGACGGCGCTCACCGCCACGATCGGCAGGAACCGGTCGCGTGTTCGGAAGCTCATCACGAGTCCCAGAAAGTAAATCGGGAGGAGCACGTCGAGGCCGATCGCCTTGGGATCGCCGATCAACTGCCCGAAAATCGCACCGATCAGCGTGTTGATGATCCAGGGGACATAGATTACGAGGCCGAAACCCGCATACCAGGCGAAGGTGACCGGCAATCCGCGCTCACCGCGCTGTTCGGTCTCTGCATATTGCGGATCCACGAGCAGGAAGAAGGCAATCAGCTTCTGACCGAAGCTGAAGTGGCGGATGTGCTTGGCGAGAGAAGCGGAATAAAGCACGTGGCGAAAGTTGACCGCGAAGACGGAAAGCACCACCAGCCAGGGCTGCACATTGCTTCCGAAGAGTTCGATGCCGACCATCTGGCTTGCACCCGCATAGACGGTGGCACTCATGAAGACCGCATCGGCAATCGAAAAACCGTTATCCACCGCAAGTGCGCCGAAAAGCGCTCCGAAGGGCGACGCCGCCAGCATGATTGGAAAGCCGCCGCGCAGCCCTTCCCGGAAATCGCTTCTAATCATGGAATTCTCCCGCGGGGCCGCTCGCAACGAGCACGCCGGCAGATTGCCTGCCGGACAGATAGGGGCTGCCGCCCATCGCGACAATTCAATTACTCTGATGCGGCGATTGAATTTTCTGATGGTTGGACGTGCGTCATACCGGAAGGAAGGCCCCCGAGACTTGTTGCTTGATCAACCATAAGGACGCGGGCGCAAGGATCGCGCCCGCCCCTACACGTCAACGCTTTACCTGAAACGTGTGCTCTATGCCGGGAAAGGTTCGCGCCTTCACCTCATTGGCATAATCCTCGACCGCCTTCGAGATCGCCGGGGCGAGCTCGGCGAAATGCTTGACGAAACGCGGTTTGAAATCATTGAAAAGGCCGAGCATATCGTCCGACACAAGGATCTGGCCGTCGCAGGCCGGCGAAGCACCGATACCGATGGTCGGCGCGCGCAGGGTGGCGGTGATCTCTCGTGCAACCGGCTCCACCGTCCCCTCGACCACTATGGCGAAGGCACCGGCATCGTCGATCGCCTTGGCGTCGCGGCGGATCTTGGCCACTTCCTTCTCGTTGCGCCCGACCGAGCGATAGCCGCCGGTCGTGTTGACGAGCTGCGGCATCAGGCCCACATGGCCGAGCACCGGAATGCCGCGGCTGACGAGGAATTCGACCGTCTCGGCCATCTCGGCCCCGCCCTCGAGCTTCACTGCGCTGCAGCCCGTTTCCTTCAGGATGCGCGCGGCACTGCGGAACGCCTGCTCCTTCGACTCCTGATAGGCGCCGAAAGGCAGATCGACGACGACGCAACAGCGCTCCGATCCGCGCATGACCGCCTGGCCATGTGCAATCATCATGTCGAGCGTGACGCCGACGGTCGTGTCGAGGCCGTAAAGCACCATGCCGAGCGAATCGCCGACGAGGAGGAAATCCACATGGGGATCGAGCAGCCGCGCGATCGGCGTCGTATAGGCCGTCAGGCTTACGATCGGTCGGTCGCCTTTCAGGGATTCGATGCTGGCGGGGCTGAGCCGCCGTTTCGTGGTGTGGACGCTCATTCTCACGCTACCTTTGCAAAACGGGCGGATTTCGGGGCTATGACGCGGTTGTCGAGCAGCTTCGTCGTGCCGAAGCGGACGAAAAGCAAAATGAGGACCGGCTTTCCTGAGATTTCGCCGAAGGGTTCAAGCGTTTCCGGGTCGCGCAGCGCCACCACTTCAGGCCGCGCCAGCGGCTCACCGGCGAGAAATTCCAGGACACGCTTCTCGATCTCGGCCGGCTCGGTGACGCCGCTTGCGATCAGCCGCTCGGCCTCGTCCAGTGCCCTCGGCACGATCGCGGCTGCGCGACGTTCTTCCGTCGTCAGATATACGTTGCGCGACGAACAGGCGAGCCCGTCCTCCTCGCGCACCGTCGGTACGCCGACCACCTTGACCGGCTGCGCCAGATCCTCGACCATGCGGCGTATGATCTGGAGTTGCTGGAAATCCTTCTCACCGAAATAGGCGCGGTCCGGCTGGACGATGTTGAAGAGCTTTGTCACGACAGTGGCAACGCCTGCGAAATGGCCGGGCCTGACTGCGCCTTCGAGTTCGGAGCCAAGCTTCGGCACGTCGACCACCGTTTCCATCGGCCTCGGATACATGTCGGAAACGCCGGGGGCAAACAGGATGTCGACCCCGCCATCCGTCAGCAGCTCCTGATCGCGGGCAAGGTCACGCGGATATTCGCCGAGATCCTCGTTTGCGCCGAACTGAAGCGGATTGACGAAAATGCTCGCCACCACCACGTCATTCTCGCCGCGGGCGCGGCGAACGAGCTCCATGTGTCCGACATGAAGATAACCCATCGTGGGGACCAGACCGACGGACCTGCCCGCCCGCCGGTGTTCGGCAAGGGCGTCACGCAGTTCTGCAATGGTGGTGATAGTTCTCATTTCCGGATCCTCCAATCCGCCGGGGCGAGAAAAACGGCACGCCACGCTGATATGGCTTCTGCATGATTCCTTAACTCCTTACCGATCTAAGGGCAAAATCATGCAGCATCATAAATGCTGCAGCGCCTTGTGGAGACCAGCTCCGCAAAAAGGCAATTGCATAAAATTTGGCTGCAAGCTCTATCTTGTGCAACGCAAAAATACAAACGGAAATGGTCGCTTTCGAAGTGCGGCCACCGATCGGCCCACTGGCGTGACCGACCATTGAACAGGAAAAATTCCGACAAGGATTGTCGGCATAACGCCCAGGCTTTCGTCCTTGGCTCATCGAAGCGGGATCAATTTCAAATAGGAGCACCCCATGCGCATGATTTTCGTCAACCTGCCGGTCAAGGATCTGAAAACGTCCCGGACCTTCTTCTCCGCTCTGGGCTTCACATTCAACGAGCAATTCTCAGACGAGACCGCCGCCTGCATGGTCATCGACGACAATATCTTCACCATGCTTCTGACGGAGCCGAAGTTCAGCAGCTTCATCGTCGGCGAAATCAGCGACACGGCGAAGGGCACCGAAGTCATCACGGCCCTTTCGGCTTCCAGCCGCGCCGAGTGCGACGACATGTTCGACAAGGCGATCGCCGCCGGCGGCAAACCATGGAAGCCGGCAATCGATTACGGCTTCATGTACGGCATCAGCTTCCAGGACCCGGACGGCCACGTCTGGGAGTTCATGTGGATGGACATGGCGGCGCAGCAACAGGCCTGAAGGCGGGCATTCTCCTTGCGATAGCGGAAACCGACCACGAACGATTATCCCCAATATCGGTTTGACGTCGGCCCTTGAGAAGGGCCGACACCTACCCCACCAACGGACCGCGCCATGCGTCCTGGTTATGGGTTCCACCGTAAAAAGAATTTCAAATTATGGCTGCGGCGCCTATTGTACTTCAACGGGAGAACCCAGGAGGATAGGTTGCTGGCTGATTTGCACCATCGTCATGCTTGGCGTGAACATATCGTGGTGCGCCCGATTCGAGGGTGCACGGGGATATGAAATCGCTGTTCCGGCAACGATCGGGCGTGTTCAGCAAGATCACGACGGTGCCGTTTCTTCTGCTGGTAATCGGCGTTGGCGGTTATTCCTGGGCGCAAGTTATCGTCATGGCATTCTCTCGCCTTCGAATTGAGGCGGGGCAATTTGTCTGGTCGCCGGCCGGCTTCGATAACTTCAGGGATATCCTGGCCAATGACGTGGCGCTTTATTCGGTTGCGGTCACCACGATTTTCGTGATCGCAACGGTCTGGCTGTCGGTGCTGCTCGGGCTGTTGCTCGCACTCCTTGTGCAACGCAGCAAGCGTTTCAATCGGCTTGCGCAGGTCGTCCTGTTGTGGCCGGCCATGGTTGCCCCAGTCGTGGTCAGCCTGATCTGGCTCCTGATTCTCAGCCCCAATATCGGCGTTCTTAATAAGCTTCTCGATACGTTCATGCTGCCGACGCAGGATTGGCTCGGTATGGAAGTCGGTGCGATCGTGGCGATCGTTATCGTCGATGTCTGGCACTGGACTCCCGTCGCCTTTCTGATGCTCTACACGGCACTCTGCGCCGTCGATGAAGAGGCGGTGGAAGCGGCGCGCTGCGACGGCGCCAACGAATGGCAAGTCATCCGCTACGTCAAGATACCGATGCTAATGCCGGCCATTTTGGGAACGATCTTCATTCGTGCCGTCATGGGTGTGAAAGCATTCGATGAAATGTACCTCCTCACTGCGGGCGGGCCGAACAATGCAACGACGCTCGTGTCGCTGCACATTCGCGACGTCTTCTTCGATCAGCTGAATTACGGCTACGGGTCAGCCTTCAGTGTGCTGATCGTCCTTCTGATGTCACTGATCATCGCGTTGGTGCTCACTGTCAGGACATTGCGTCACAGCCGGTTTTTTATGCGTGAGGTGCAGGAATGACCGCAGGTAGTCACGCCATAAAGGCAGAAGTAGCGACCCGTTCGAAACTCCGGCGGCGCCATAGCCTGTCCGACATGACGTCCGATGCCGTTCTGGTCCTGCTGCTTCTCGGTTTTGTCGCTCCGATAGTCTGGATGATCATACTCGCGTTTCAGTCAGACCGCGCCATCATCTCAATGTTCTGGGAAATCGATCTGACACTCGACAACGTTGCCAGCATCTTGTCGCCGGCCGAACCTTTCCGAGCGCAGCTCGTGAACAGTATCATCGTCGTGACGGGAACGGTCGTCCTCTGCGGTGCGGCCTCTACGCTTGCAGCCTACAGCCTGTCGAAGTTGCGCCTTTCAGGGTGGCTGAACGCGGCTGTCAACGTTTCCTGCGCCGTCGTGCCCCTTCTGCCGCCAATGGCCCTTGTTCCGGGTTTTTACGTCACGCTCATTCAAACCGGTCTGCTCGGCTCCCTCACCGGGCTGGTGATCCTGAACACCATCCTCAACCTGCCCTTCGCGACGTTGCTGATGAAAATCGGCTTCGACGATATTCCCCCCGCCCTGCAGGAAGCCGCCTCGATCGATGGTGCAAGCGAAGCGCGGACCTTCTGGATGATCATGCTGCCGCTCTCCATGCCGAGCCTGATCACGAGTTCACTCTTTACGGCGATCATGACGTGGAACGAGTTCCTGATGGGTCTGACGATGACTTCCGGCGGAACGACGTCGCCGCTTTCTGTCGGCATCGCATCGCTCGTGCAGCCCTACGAGGTACGGTGGGGGCAGCTTGCCGCGGCCGGCAGCCTCGCGGTTGTCCCGATCATGATCGCCAGCGTCGTCGCCAGCAAAAGGATTATAGCCGGCATGACACGCGGCGCGGTCAAATAAGCCGAAATAACTGATCACAGGGAGGAACAAGATGATCAAGCCAATAATTTCTTCGCCCAGACCGCACTTGAGCAGACGGCAGGTCTTGCAGGGCGTGGCGGCCGCGGCCGGTGCCGGATTGGCGGGATTTCCCGGACAGCTCGGCGCAGCAAGTCAGGTCAAGGAACTGATCGTTCTAACCGGAACCACCCCATGGCTCCCGGCTTACCAGAAGGCCGCAGCAGCCTACGAGGCGGAGAAGGGCATCAAGATCACGTTCCGCGCATTTCCCTATGGCGGAATGCGTACCCAGATGACCAACGCAATTCAGAGCAAGAACGCGGCCTTCGACGTCTTCCAGCTCGACGAACCCTGGACCGGCCAGTTCTACGACAACGGATGGGTCAAACCGCTCGAGGAGATTATCGAGGGCTACAAGCTCGACCCGAACATTCTGACCTATGACAGCCTTCCCCTCTGGGACAAACAGCAGAGGCGCGGCAAAGCCGGCGGGAAGATCATGGGCCTGCCGATAAACGGCAACGTCGATCTATTCGTCTACCGAAAGGACATCTATGAGAAGCTGGGTCTGACGGTTCCGAAGACCTGGGATGAGGCGATCGAAAACGGCAAGAAGGCCGTCGAAGCAGGCGAAGTCCGATATGGTTATGTCACCCGTGGCCAACCCACGGCCGGCGGGCAATCGGTCAGCTTCGAGTTCATGCACGTGCTTTACGGCTTCGGCGGCGATTGGTTCAAGGCCGACGGCGCTACACTCGTCCCGACAATCAACAATGACGCTGCAAAGACCGCGGCAGCGACTTTCCGCCGGCTTCTTGAGCTTGGGCCCTCACGGTCTCAAACGGTCGGTCAGGCGGACTGCATCGCCCTGATGCAGAGCGGCCAGGCTCTGCAGGGTCACTTCGTTGCTGCCGGCATGCCCCAGCTCGAAGACGAGACCCGTTCATCGGTCGTCGGCAAATGCGGCTACACCATCGTTCTGGCAGGATCACTCGACCATCCCGTTCCGGCAAGTGGTGTCTGGTCGCTTTGCGTCCCGGCGGATCAGGCGCCCGAACGGCAGCTCGCGGCAGCCGAGTTCATTATGTGGATGCTGGACAAGAAGCAGCAGGAAGCCTTTGCAGGCGCTGGCGGGATGCCGACCCGCAAAGACGTCGACGTGTCCGGAGCAGGCGCATTGCGACCGATCATGGAAGCCGCCAGGGATTCGGCGGCCCTCACGCAGGGCGCCATCCGCTATGTCTTCGCAGCCCAGATGCTTGAAGCCGTCGAACCGGTCATCGGTCAGATCGGCTCCGGTGACCTGGCCGTCGACGAAGGACTGGACGAACTGCAAGCGAAACTCGCGGAGATCGCCAAGGCGAGCGGCTTCGCGAAATAGTACAGCCAGATCCGCGGCAAGGCGGTCCGTGCTGTCACACGACAAGCGGGCCTGCCCTGCGGGTTCGGCGATCCCTTACAAGCACATCCGACACAGCTGCCGGCATCGGCCGGCGGAAAGGAGCGGGCGTGCCAGATAACTGAGAACCGATGCAACCAACCGAGAGAGCCTTGATGAGCAAGCGCCCCAATATCGTCCTCGTACTGGCTGATGACATGGGTTTTTCCGACCTCGGCTGCTATGGCGGAGAAATCTCGACGCCCAATCTGGACAGCCTCGCGCGTCGCGGCGCGCGCTTCACGCAGTTCTATAACACGGCGCGATGCAGCCCATCGCGTGCGTCGCTTCTGACCGGGCTTCATCCTCACCAGACCGGCATCGGTATTCTGACCAACAACGACTTGCCGCGAGGCTATCCGGGTAACCTGAACCTGCGATGCGCCACGCTGGCGGAAATGCTGAAAGCTGCCGGATATGCGACATGCCTCTCGGGGAAATGGCACCTGGCGAGCGAAATGCACGAACCGAACGATACCTGGCCGACGAGACGCGGTTTCGACCGGTTCTTCGGCACGCTCACCGGCTGCGGCAGCTTCTATACGCCCGGAACGCTGACCCGCGGCGAATGCGACGCCTCGGCCGAAGCACTCGACCCGGCATTCTTCTATACCGACGCCATCGCCTCTCATGCCGCGGAATTCGTCACCGAACAGTCCGCGGCAGGCAATCCGTTCTTTCTCTACGCCGCCTTCACCGCTCCCCATTGGCCGCTTCATGCACATCCCGGCGATATCGACCGTTATCGGGGGCGCTTTGACGAAGGCTGGGACGTTCTGCGCGAAAAGCGGATGAAGCGGCTGGTCGAGGAAGGAATTCTTACGGCGAGCACCGCAATCAGCGCGCGCGATCCCACGCAGCCCGCCTGGTCTGATACGAAGGAAAAGGCTTGGCAAGTCAAACGAATGCAGGCCTATGCTGCCCAAATCGAGCGAATGGACCGCGGGATCGGCAAAATCATCGAGGCACTTAAGACCGGCGGCACCTTCGAAAACACGGCTTTCATCTTCCTGTCCGACAATGGAGCATCGCCGGAGGATCTGCCGCAATTCGACGCCGAAAAATTCATGCGGCGAACGGACATTCTTCCACGGGCGACGCGCGATGGACTACCGATGCGTGTCGGCAATACTCCCGATATCTGCCCTGGTGCCGAAGACACATATTCCAGCTATGGCCGTGCCTGGGCAAACCTGTCCAATACGCCCTTCCGCTTCTACAAACGGTGGGTGCATGAAGGCGGCATCGCCACGCCATTGATTGTCCATTGGCCCGCAGGAGGACTCGATTGCGGCGCGATCCTCGATCAACCCGCCCAGCTCGTCGATATCGCCCCAACCATTCTGGAAGTGACCGGTGCAAGCTATCCGCTTCAGGCTATCGGCCGGGAAATCGCTCCGCTGGAAGGCTGCAGCCTGCTTCCTGCATTGAAGGGCGAAATACTCTTCGAGAGGCCGCTCTACTGGGAACACACGGGTAATGCCGCAATCCGCCTCGGACGATGGAAGCTTGTTCGCGAAGAGCCAAATGGCTGGGAACTTTACGACCTTGCAGCCGATCGCACAGAGCTGAACGACGTGGCGCCGGGCAACCCTGAGGTCGTCGCGGACCTCCGGGCAAAATGGGAAGCCTGGGCAGAGCGCATCGGCGTCATCCCCTGGGAGGTAACGCTCGGCATTTACGAGGAACGCGGTCTGCATCCGACCTGGGCAGCCGGCTGAGTGCATCAAGAGCCGGTCCGCCAGGCGAGATCACCCGGCCGGGTCCGGCATCAAAAGGAAAGTCACGACCATGGCTTCGGTCGAAATTCAGAGTGTCAAAAAGTTCTACGGCGCATTGCAGGCGTTGCACGGGGTTTCAATCCAGATCGAAGACGGAGAGTTCGTCACGCTGGTCGGCCCTTCCGGTTGCGGAAAATCAACCCTTCTGAGGATGCTCGCCGGGCTCGAGGAAATCAGCAGCGGGACGATCCGCATCGGCGCGGCGGTCGTCAACGACCTCCCGCCGAAGGACCGCGACATTGCAATGGTCTTTCAGAACTATGCCCTCTATCCTCACATGACGGTCGCCGAGAACATGGGCTTTGCCTTGAAGCTCAAGAATGCCGACAAAGGCGAGATCCGCTCCAAGGTCGAGCGTGCGGCGAATATCCTCAATCTCGACAAGCTGCTCGATCGTTATCCGCGCCAACTCTCGGGAGGGCAGCGCCAGCGGGTCGCCATGGGCCGGGCGATCGTGCGCGCGCCCAAGGTCTTTCTTTTCGATGAGCCGCTTTCCAATCTCGACGCGACGTTGCGGGTCTCGATGCGCGCCGAGATCAAGAGCCTGCATCAAAGGCTCGGCACGACCATTGTCTATGTGACCCATGATCAGGTCGAAGCTATGACGATGGCCGACAAGATCGTGGTGATGCGCGATGGGATCGTAGAGCAAGTCGGGGCGCCGCTGGAGCTTTATGACAGGCCATCCAACATGTTCGTTGCCGGCTTCATCGGGTCGCCAGCGATGAACTTTCTGACGGGCGATATCCGCGCGAATGGATTTATGACCGGCACTTGTCTGTTTCCCATTGGTGAAAATCGGCCTGATCTGCATGGCCGGAGCGCCGTGTACGGAATACGTCCCGAGCATCTGCGCATCTCGGAGGACGGCATTCCCGCCGAGGTTCAACTGGTCGAGCCAACCGGGTCCGAGTCACACCTGATCGTCAAAATCGCGGATCAGGCAATCACTTGCGTGGTGCGGGACCGCGTGGACGTCAGACCCGGCGATTTAATCCGGCTGTCTCCCGACGCGGATCGCGTTCACCTGTTCGATCCTGATGGAGAGAACCGGCTCTAGCTCCCCATGGAACTGCCGCAGAGGCCCGCTGAATTCGCAGGCGGGCGGGCAGCTTTTTCCAGGGGCTGCAGCAAATGAATCAGAGGAGGCGGCGATGAGCGGGATTTACGCACCACCGCGAAGCTGGGAAGAGTTGCAGAGATGCGTTGCGGCGCGAAAACGGGAATTTTCAGCGCAACTCATCCTTCTCGCAGAGTTCGCCCTGCGTCATCCAGACGCGATCGCCTTCGGAACATGCGGCTCCATCGCCGCTCATGCAGGAGTGTCAGCGACGACCGTGCCTAGGCTCGCTTCATTTTTGGGATATCAATCCTTCCGCGATCTCAGGAAGATGTTTCGCGACGACCTGCTGCGCGCTTCCAGTCTCGCTTCCGCCGACTAGAAGTATGAGTGAACGGCGCCAGAATCCCCCAACCGGATCCGACGATCTTGTCGACCGCGCCTATGAACCGACGTCCATAGCGGCGAGCCCGTAGCGGCGGTAATACTCTTCGGGTGCGTCATGGGCGATAAGCACACTCCGGATTCCCTCGGACAGGCGGAGCTCTATCTCCGAATCCCGGAAGGGCCGCATCTGCGTTCGGTCCAGATGAAGATCGTACAAGGTCGTTCCAAGGTCCACCGACCACCCGACCCGATCATTGTTGGGGATTCGTCGCGCATCTCGCAGCGCATCGATCCGAAGGACTGGCATATTCTTGGTGAAATTGAAACCAGCCGTAAGTGCCGACGTCTTCAGTTCCTCCGGGGTGAACAATGAAGTCATATGCATTGGCATGAGAGTGTACTCGTGGAGGTCGGGACCATAGAGGTCTTCGGGATACAGGTAATAAGTGTACCTGCCGTCGGTTGATCCGATGGGGCCGCCGAATACGCCGAAAATGGCAACGTCCCGCATCGATCTATCCTCCTTCAACAGGGGTAGGAGGGAATGTCCCTGCACTTCCTGCGGCACATCGATGCCGAAGAGATCGAGGAAGGTCGGCATCAGATCGATGGTCTGCGTAAGCGCCGAACGTCGCGTCCCGCCTCCTCCGGCATGCTCCGGATGGTAAATGATGAGTGGAATCGGGGAAATTTCGGCATAGTAAGGCATCCGATTCTTGCCCCACCAGTCGTGCTCGGCAAGAAGGAATCCGTGATCGGTGGACAGGATGATCGCTGTGTCTTTCCAAAGGTCGTGCTCGTCAAAATAGTCGAGCAGGCGCCCGAAGTATTCGTCGCACATTGTTACCAAGGCGGCATAGTTGGCGCGTATTTCCGCAATTTCCTCCGGGCTGTCGACGACTTTCTCATATTTCGGCCAGTCGAGAACACCGCCCTCCCATCCCGTAGCGTATTGCTCCTTGAACCGCTCCGGCGCGGCGAATGGCTCATGGGGATCGAAGCATTCGACCATCAGGAACCAGTCGTCTGCTGCTCGGTTCAGATCCAGGAATTCCAAAGCGGACTTAAAGCAGCGGGGACCCGGATACTCGTGCTCGCCACGAACGAATTCGCGATTGACCGCGCTCTGCATGCGCTTCCACGGATCATCAAAGTCATAATGCTTCTCCGAATACATTTCCTTGAAGCGCTCGAGTGGCGGCTGCACCATCGCTTTCCAGGGGTCGTCTTCCTGTCCGCGGATGAAATCCCATGTGCGGAACCGGGTATGATAGGTCGAGCCGCCATCCTCGAAATAATGAAGGTGGTCGGTGATCAGGTGCGAGTGAACGCCGCACTTGCCCAGCAGCTCCGGGAAGGAATTGTCGAACGGCTCCAGCGGCCCCCAGCTTCGATGCATGAAGTTCAGGCGGCCCGTGTGCAAATCCCGACGAGCCGGCATGCAGGGAAGACTGCCGACGAAGTGACTGTCGAATGTGGTCGCGCGTTCTGCAAACCGATCGAAGTTGGGCGTTTTGACCGCGTTCGCACCGTAGCGGCCCACGGCAGTGCGGTTCAGTGAATCGAACAATACAAATATGGCTCGCAACCGCGTCAAGCTCCTCTTCAAGTTCCCAATTCAAATGTACCGTGCTGGCGCCATATGCTAAAATTCCTTTTCTGCGAGAATCGATACGGATTTGTTATGGACCTCTTTAGGCATGTCGGCCTTCTGCGCTCATTTTTGATGGTCGCGCGGGAGGGGAATGTGACGGCGGCGGCTGAAAAACTCGGCATCAGTCAGCCCGCGCTGACGCGGAGCATTCGCCGCCTGGAAGACGAAACGGGCTTTCGCCTTTTTGATCGGCATACGAGAGGGGTCACACCCACGATCTATGGGAAGGCGCTGCTCCGCCACGCCCAGTTGATCGATACGGAATGCCGCTTCGCATCTTCAGAACTGGAGGCCCTTCGTTCCGGGCATAGAGGGCAGATAAAAATCGGAGGCGGCCCTTTCTGGGGTGCCGCCCTGCTGCCGAGGGCTGTCGCGCGATTGCATTCGCTTCTGCCCAAGCTACAGGTGAACTTGCAGATCGGCGTCAACAACGTGCTTCATCCGAAACTGCTGGATGGAGAACTGGACCTGGTGGTATCTGCAGCCCCCCGCGATCTATCGCAATTTCCGGAGCATTTCCGCTTTACTCGGATCACGACCATACGGAGCCAGATGTTTGTCCGTGAAGGGCACCCCATTCTCGCACAAGAACGGATCCGCTACGAGGATTTGGCAAATTATCCATGGATCATGTATCAGCAGGATCCGGAGATAATCGAGCGGGTCGCGACACTCCTCAAAGACCTCGGGGTCAACCCGCCTCGGATCGCCATCGAGGCAAGCTCACTGATGGCCGTATTGGAGCTTCTCAGATCAGGAGACTTCTTGGCCTGTTTGGCGGCGCCCATCCTTGGCGTCGTCCAGGACGTCGGAATCCGCCCCGTCCCCATCGACCGCGAAATTTGGAGCTTCCCCGCTGGCATTACTTACCATCGTGCAATCGAGCAATCCACGCCGTTTGAGCTGCTCAGACAGATGTTGACCGACGAGGTCACGAAACTCGGGCTCGACCGGACCGAACAAAGATAATTCAGACACCAGCTAAATCGAATCGAGGGGAAGACCGCACATAGTGAGTTGCGCTACCCGCCGATCAGCGCCAACCACTCGTCCTCGTCCATCGTCTGGAGGCCGAGTTCGCGTGCCTTGTCGAGCTTCGAGCCGGCGCCAGGGCCTGCGACGACGATGTCGGTCTTCTTGGAGACGGAGCCTGCGACCTTGGCGCCGAGACTCTCCGCTTTCGCCTTGGCCTCGTCGCGGGTCATCTTTTCGAGTGAACCGGTGAAGACGACCGTCTTGCCGGCCACGGGGCTGTCGGTCGCAACGGGCATCTCCGCACGCTCAGGCGTAACCTCCTCCAGAAGGTCGGAGAGGACCTTCAGGTTGCGCGGCTCCTTGTAGAATTCGACGATGGCGCGGGCGACCACCTCGCCTATGCCGTCGATGCTGTTCAGTTCGTTCCAGGCGTCTCCCGAAAAGCCGCCCGCCTCGGTCATGGCCGCGCCGAAGTGCTCGTAGGTGCCGTAGGAGCGCGCCAGAAGCTTGGCCGTCGTCTCCCCGACGTGGCGGATTCCGAGCGCATAGATAAAGCGATGCAGCCCAATCGAGCGGCGGGCATTGATCGCCTCGTAGAGTTTACGGACGCTGACCTTGCCGAAGCCATCGATGTTTTCGAGCTTCGTAAGCGAGGACTCCTGCCTGCGTTCGAGCGTGAAGATATCTGGTGCGGTGCGGATCCTGAGGGTCTCGTCCTCGCTTTCGAAGAAAAACTCGATCTGCTTGGAGCCGAGCCCCTCGATGTCGAAGGCATTACGCGAGACGAAATGCTTCAGGTGCTCGACCGCCTGCGCGCGGCAGACGAAACCGCCCGTGCAACGGCGCACGGCATCTACCTTGCCGGTCTTCTCGTTGATGTCGCGAACCGCGTGACTGCCGCAGATAGGGCAGCTCGTCGGAAACCGGTAAGGCTCGGTCCCTTCAGGGCGCTCGTCCATCACCACGTCGACGATCTGGGGAATCACGTCCCCTGCCCTCTGAACGATGACCATGTCGCCGATGCGGATGTCGCGCCCTTCGCGGATCGGTTCGCCCGTATTGCCGATGCCGCGGATGTAATCCTCGTTGTGCAGCGTTGCATTGGTCACGACCACGCCCCCGACCGTGATTGGCTCCAGCCGCGCGACAGGCGTCAGCGCGCCGGTGCGCCCGACCTGGATGTCGATGCCCTTCAGCCGCGTGAATGCCCGCTCTGCCGGGAACTTGTGCGCCGTCGCCCAGCGCGGGCTGCGCGAACGGAAGCCGAGCCTAGCCTGCAGATCGAGCTGGTCGACCTTGTAGACGACCCCGTCGATGTCGTAGTCCAGCTCCGGACGCTCCCGCTCGATATGGTGATAGTGCTCCAGGAGCTCGTCGGCGGAGAAGAAGCGCTGCATCAGCGGATTGACCGGGAATCCCCAGGCCTTGAAGGTCTCCACCATTCCGAGCTGCGTATCCGCCGGCATCGCCGACATCTCGCCCCAGGCATAGGCGAAGAAGCGCAGCCTGCGGCTCGCGGTCACCTTGGCATCGAGCTGGCGGAGCGATCCGGATGCGGTATTGCGGGGGTTGACGTAGAGTGGCCTGCCCTGCGCCGCCATTTCGGCATTGAGCGCGGCGAAGTCGGATTTCGCCATATAGATTTCGCCGCGGATCTCGACCACGTCGGGCGCTTCAGCAGGAAGCCTCTGCGGTATCATGCCGATGGTGCGGACATTGGCGGTGACATTTTCCCCGGTCGTGCCGTCGCCGCGGGTCGCGGCCGTGACCAGCCGACGGTTCTCGTAACGCAGCGACATGGAGAGACCGTCGATCTTCGGTTCCACCGTAAAGGCGATCGATCCATCCGGGAGCCGCCCGAGAAAGCGGTAGATGCCGGCGACGAATGCGCGGGCGTCCTCGTCCGAGAAACTGTTGTCGAGCGAAAGCATCGGCCGCGCATGAACTACGGGCGCGAAGGTCAGCGAAGGTGCGGCACCGACCTTTTGCGAGGGGCTGTCCTCGCGGATGAGCGCCGGAAATCGCTCCTCGATCAAATCGTTGCGCCGCTTCAGCGCGTCGTAGTCCGCGTCCGAAATCTCCGGATCATCCTTCCCGTGATAGAGCATGTCGTGGCGCGAAAGTTCCGCCGCCAGGAAGGCGAGTTCCTCGGCGGCTTCGGCTTCGGTCATTTGCTCGACCGGTTTTCTTTGATTCAGCATGGACGCGACTCCAGAACTTTGGAGTCGCTTTTACTGCATGATTCCTTAAATCGGAATCGATTTGAGGAGAAAATCATCAAGCAATGCACACTTCCGAGGCGAAGTTTGCGCGTCCGGCAAAGCGCGGCGCTTCAGAGAAGCCGGCCGGAAACAAACCCGGTGCGATCAGGCATTGCCGGCGAGCAATCGCGCAGCCGCGGCCCTCGCCTCTTCGGTGATCGAGGCCCCTGCCAGCATACGGGCTATCTCTTCGGTGCGTGCCGCATCGTCCATGCGAGCGACGCGAGTCGCGATCATCTCGGCTTTTTCCGCCGAGGGACCCTTCGAGATCAGGAGATGCGTGGCCGCACGCGCGGCAACCTGCGGCGCATGGGTGACCGAAAGCACCTGGACGGTCTTCGAAAGGCGTTTCAGGCGCTGACCGATCGCATCTGCCACGGCACCACCAACACCCGTGTCGATCTCGTCGAAGACGAGAGTCGGCGCCGAACCCCGGTCGGCAAGCGCCACTTTCAGCGCGAGCAGGAACCGCGAAAGCTCGCCGCCCGAAGCCACCTTCATGATCGGTCCCGGCCTGGTGCCGGGATTGGTCTGTACGTGGAACTCGACTGAGTCGATCCCGTCGGCCGTAGGCGATTCCGGATCGCTCGTCACCTCCACCATGAAGCGGGCGCGTTCCAGCTTCAGCGCCGGCAGTTCTTCCATAACGGCCGCCGAAAGTGCAACGGCCGTATTGTGCCGCTTTTCCGACAGCGACTGCGATGCAGCGTCAAACGCCGCTTTGCATTCGCCGACCCGTACCTCGAGTTGCTGCAGCTTCTCCTCGCCTGCATCGAGATCGGCGAGATCGGCGATCATCCGCACGGCAAGGGCGGGCAATTCGGTGACGGGGACGGAGTATTTCCGGCCCGCTGCGCGCAATGCGAAAAGCCGCTCTTCGACGCGTTCGAGCTCCTTGGGATCGAACTCGGTGTTGCGCAACGCGCGCTCGACCGCCATCTGGGCATCCGCAAGCTGGTTCAGTGCACCGTCCAGAAGTTCGACGGTCTCTTCAAGGAGGCCGGGAGCCTCATGGCTCTTGCGCTCCAGCCGCCGGACGAGCGATGCGATGAGCGGAACAGGCGATGCATTGCCGTTCAGAAACTCGGCTGCCTCGCTGATATCGCCGGCGATGCGTTCGACCTTCATCATGCGGGCGCGGCTCTCCGCCAGCTCCTCCTCTTCGCCATCGCGCGGCGATAGTGTCTCGAGCTCCTCGACGGAGGAGCGGAGATAGTCCGCCTCCCGGGATGCGGCCTCCACCTTCTCCCGATGTTTCTTCAGCCCCCGCTCGGCATCCTTCCAGGCGCGGTAAAGGTTCGCGACCGCTTCCGCCGCATCGGTGGTGCCGCCAAAAGCATCGACGAGCGTGCGGTGCGCGTCGGTATCGACGAGCGCTCGATCGTCATGCTGGCCATGGATTTCAACAAGCGTCTGGCCGACCTGGCGCATCAGCTGCACGCTGACCGGCTGATCGTTGATAAAGGCCTTGGTGCGGCCGTCCGCCGACTGCACGCGACGGAAGATCAGATCGCCATCGTCATCAATGCCGTTTTCCCGCAAAAGGAGCCGCGCCGAATGACCGGCCGGGACATCGAACACGGCGCTCACCTGGCCCCTGTCCTCGCCATGGCGCACGAGCGAACCGTCGCCGCGCCCGCCCAGCGCAAGCGACAGACTGTCGAGGAGAATGGATTTGCCCGCACCGGTTTCGCCGGTCAGCACCGACAGCCCGACATCGAAGCTGAGGTCAAGCCGTTCGATCAGGACGATATCTCGGATCGCGAGCTGGGCGAGCATCCGGTTTCATATCTTCGTTGTCGGGCGCCTGGAAATCACGCGCCGATAAGGTTTTTGCCCGCGCGCGCGATCCAGGATGTGCCGGTTTCGCGCGGCTCTAGCCCGCCCGATTGCAGCAGCTTGTAGGAATCGGCATACCATTGACTGTCCGGGTAGTTATGCCCGAGAACCGCTGCCGCTGTCTGAGCTTCCCCGGTCACGCCCATCGCATAATAGGCTTCGACGAGACGGGCGAGTGCTTCCTCGACCTGATTTGTGGTCGGATATCGCTCGACGACGGTGCGGAAGCGCGAAATCGCGGCCAGGTATTCCTTGCGCTCGAGATAATAACGGCCGACCTGCATTTCCTTGCCGGCGAGCTGGTCGCGTGCAAAACGGATCTTGGCCTGCGCGTCGTCGACATATTCGGAATCCGGATATTTGTCGACGACGACCTGCATTGCCTCCATTGCCCTCATAGCCGGTCTTTGATCCTGCGTCACCGACGGGATCTGCTTGGTGTAGGCCAGCCCCTGAATATATTGTGCATAGGCCGCGTCTTCGGACTGCGGATAAAGATTCAGGTAGCGGTTGGTCGAGTTGATCGCGTCCTGATACTGGCCGTTACGGTAAGAAACGAAGGCATTCATCACCAGCGCTTTGCGGGCATATTCGGAGAACGGGTGCTGCTTGTCGATCGCCTCGAACTTCCGCGCCGCCTCCGTGGTCTTGCCGGCGTTCAGGTTTGCGAGACCCTGATTGTAGAGCACCTCCGGCGGGTCGGTCTCCGCCGTGAGTTTGGTGATGTCGATGTCCGGATCATTCTGGCAGGCCGTGATCAGACTGGAGCCGGCGACAGCCGCTAAAACGACCGCGGCGACACGCGCTGATTTTCTTATGTCGACAGAAACTGCAAGAACCATCGGATATTCCCGTTTCACTCAGCGGCTAGCACCCCGCCAGACTTGCGCGTTTTAGAGCAAGTTACCTCAAGACCGCAACGTCATGATCGGCAATTCATGCAAATTTGTGGCGTCTGGCTGCACTGCACCTCTTTTCGGATGTGTAAAGTGCCTGTCGCATCGGGAAATCGGTGCAGCTGAACACCCGCTGCTTCCAGCGAATAACGAATCAGCAATGAAAATGCCGGCCTTTCGGCCGGCGACTGGAGAATGAATAGTGGCTCGCCAGGCGACGACGATCAGGCAGACCAGGGAGCGAAGCCAGGCGCGGCCACCGCCACCATATCCCTTGGACGCGTGCGCTGGCGCGGCGTCGCCGTTTCCACGACTTCATAGGCGGTCGGATCGCTGAGCAATGCCTTTAGGGCATTGGCATTCATCCGGTGCCCGCCGCGATAGGAGCGGTAACAGCCAAGGAAGGGCGCACCCGCCAAAGAAAGATCGCCTACGGCATCAAGCGTTTTGTGGCGAACGAACTCGTCCGTATAACGCAGACCCTCGACATTGATGACCGTATTGTCATCCGAGATCACCACGGAATTCTCGAGCGACGAGCCGAGTGCGAACCCCCCGGCCCAAAGTCGCTCCACATCCCGCATGAAACCGAAAGTACGCGCCCGCGACAATTCCCGCTTGAAAACCGACGGTGTCATATCGCCTTTCCAGGATTGCCGGCCGATGAGCGGGCAATCGAAATCGATCTCGACTTCAAAGCGCATGCCGTCATAGGGCGTGAACTCGGACCAGGATGCACCCGATTCGATGCGCACCGGCTTGAGTATACGGATATAGCGGCGCTTCTCCGGGAGCGAGTGAACGCCTGCCTGCTCGATCGCTTCGATGAAGGGCGCGGAGCTGCCATCCATGATCGGCATTTCGGCGCCATGTACTTCGATCAGCAGGTTGTCGAGGCCGAGTGCATAGACCGCTGCCATGACATGCTCGATCGTCGCGATCGACGTCGAGGGCGACAGACCTAGAACGGTGCAGAGATCGGTATTGCCGACATGCGACGAGACGGCCCGGAACTCGCTGAGCCGCCCGCCAGCGAGCACCCGCTGGAAAACAATGCCGGCATCGGCATCAGCCGGGTGGAAGGTAATCTCGACTTCCGACCCGGAGTGAACGCCAATACCCTTGAGGGTTATCGGGTTTGCAATCGTTGTCTGAAACCCGAGCAGTTCGATTCCCATTCTCGTCACTTTCAATCAAGGCGGCCGTTGGCCAATTCCTAAAAGGGTGCAGCTTTGCTCAAGGCACAAGACAAAGTACCGGGATCCCGCGCCAACCGGCCGGAACCTCGCTTCGAACCAACAGCGCCCGATCGAATCGTCTGCGTCCCCAATTCCGATGCTGAAAATAAGAGTTTGGAGGCACCATTCCAAATCACTGTTCGTTTCGTTTTGTTACGCAATTCATATGCGCACAATGGAAGTAGTAACCCCGTGAAATCACGGGAGAAATCGAAAAATGCCCGGGCTTGCGCCCGGGCATCGGCAAGGTGAAGGAACAGCCTCCGCATCTTGCCTCGAACCGAAATCGGCTCAAGAAAAACATGCAGTGGCTGAAGTACTACAGCGACGCTGTGCGGCTGATCAGACGCACAACGCTGTAGGTATCAGCTCGATTGGCGGCGCAGGAACGCCGGGATTTCGAGTTGATCGTCTTCATGCGACCGCATCTGCGGGGCAGCGCGACCGTGGTCGTCGAGCTGGCCGCGACGCGGCGCATAGAGGCTGGCTTCCGGAGAAAGCGGCCGACGCTGCTGCGAGGCGGCGCTCGGTGCGGCTGCGGTCATGTCGGACGAGACATTCGTCGCCTCCCGCTCCCGCAATCCCAGGGAAGTTGTGATCTTGTTCAGGAGCCCCATCGGCCCGCGCTCTTCCTGATGCAAGGGCGCCGGCTGTGCCCGGTGGTTCATTTCAGCCTTCACGACCGGAGGAAAATCCTCGACCTTAGGCATGCGGACCGGCTCGGCCTGCTGGCGTACGACCGGAGCGGGCTCCTGCCTGACGGGCTGGGCCTGCATCTGCGGCTGGACTGGCGCCTGCATCTCGACGGGGCGCGGTGCCGGCTGCGCCGGCCGCATTGCCGGCGCTTCAGCCGGAGCGACGCCGGCGAAAAGCTTGCTCTGCGGACGGAAAGCCTCTTCCTGCGGCTGCGGGGCCGCTGCGGAGATCTGGGCGTGGGCAGCTATATCGAGCTCCCGCTCCATTTCGGCTTCGCGGATCGCAAGCGCGATGTGGTCGACATTCTGCTGCTGAACCGGTTGCTGCACCGGCTGCGGCTGGGGCGCAGGCTGATGCGAAACGGTCGGCTGCGGGATGCTCTGTTGCGGCTGGGCCGGAACAGCGGCGGACGGACGGACGATCGGCTTCTGCGTTACCTGACGAAAGTCGGCAGAGCGGCCGGCCACCTCCGCGGCAGTACGGTCGATGCCGGTGGCGACGACGGAGACCCGGATAAGGCCCTCGAGTTCTTCGTCGAAGGTCGCACCGAGAATGATGTTGGCGTCCGGATCGACTTCCTCGCGGATACGCGTCGCAGCCTCGTCCACTTCGAAGAGCGTAAGGTCGCGGCCGCCGGTGATCGAGATAAGCAGGCCTTGAGCGCCCTTCATCGACGTCTCGTCGAGCAGCGGGTTGGCGATCGCAGCTTCCGCCGCCGCCATTGCGCGGCCTTCACCCGAAGCTTCGCCGGTACCCATCATGGCGCGGCCCATCTCGCGCATCACCGAACGAACGTCGGCGAAATCGAGGTTGATGAGGCCTTCCTTGACCATGAGGTCGGTGATGCAGGCGACACCCGAATAGAGAACCTGGTCAGCCATGGCAAAGGCGTCCGCGAAGGTCGTCTTGTCATTGGCGATGCGGAAGAGGTTCTGGTTCGGAATCACGATCAGCGTGTCGACCGACTTCTGAAGATCGGAGATGCCCTGATCGGCGATGCGCATGCGGCGTCCGCCTTCGAAATGGAAGGGCTTGGTGACGACGCCGACGGTAAGGATACCCTTGTTGCGGGCCGCCTGGGCCACGATCGGAGCAGCGCCGGTGCCGGTGCCGCCACCCATACCGGCGGTAACGAAGCACATATGCGTGCCCTGCAGGTGATCGATGATCTCGTCGATGCACTCTTCAGCAGCCGCACGGCCGACTTCCGGCTGCGAGCCTGCACCCAGGCCTTCGGTAACGGCGACACCCATCTGGATGATCCGTTCGGCCTTGGTCATGGTGAGGGCCTGGGCGTCCGTATTGGCAACGACGAAATCGACGCCCTGGAGCCCGGCGGTGATCATGTTGTTGACGGCGTTGCCGCCGCCGCCGCCGACGCCGAAGACCGTGATGCGCGGCTTCAGCTCGGTAATGTCCGGCTTCTGCAAGTTGATGGCCATAGTCCTGTTCCTTCTCTTTCCCTGGCCGCCTTGCCGAGCCGGCCAATTCCTTCAAACTCGAATACCTGTCTCGTCCGGCTGAATGCCGATCGATCTAGAAACTTTCTTTCAGCCATTGCCCCATTCGGGCGAAGCGGCTGTTGCCGCCGAGCGTGGAGAGCATGCCGCTGCCGGCGGCATGTGTCTCCAGATCGGCGACCTGGGGATAGATCATCAGCCCGACGGCAGTGGAGAAGGCGGGACCCTTCGCAGCGGCCGGGAGGCCGGATACTCCAAGTGGCCGGCCGATGCGGACATTGCGGGCAAGAATGCGCCGCGCCGCTTCCGGCAGGCCGGTCAACTGGCTGGCGCCGCCCGTCAGAACGATCCGTTTTCCGACGATCGGACTGAATCCGGACCGCTGGATGCGATCACGGATGAGCTCCAGCGTTTCCTCGATGCGAGCGCGCACGATGCGCGAAACCAGCGCGCGCGGTACGTGCGTCGGCTGGTCGCGATCGTCCTCGCCGATCGGCGGAACCGAAATGATATCGCGCTCGTCGGCGCTGTTCGGAAGCGCCGAACCGTGCACGACCTTCAACCGCTCGGCATCCTCGATGCGAGTGGACAGGCCGCGCGCCAGATCGGTCGTGACATGGTGACCGCCAAGGCCGACTGCGTCGGCATGGACGAGCCTGCCTTCGGCGAAAACCGAGATCGTCGTCGTGCCCCCGCCCATATCGATCGCCGCGCATCCAAGCTCGACCTCGTCGTCCACAAGTGCCGCAAGACCGCTCGCATAGGGCGTCGCGACCATGCCCTCTACGGAGAGGTGCGCGCGATTGACGCAAAGCTCGAGATTCTTCAATGCGGGCCGCTCCGCCGTCAGCACATGCATGTCGACGCCGAGCACATCGCCGAACATTGCCAGCGGGTCGCGTATGCCGCGCTCGCCGTCGAGCGAAAACCCCGTCGGCAAGGAATGCAGTATGGCCCGATCGGTGCGCAGCGACTGGTGGCCCGCGGCGGCAAGAACCTTCTTCAGATCGTTCGCCTCGACCTCCTGCCCACCGAGATCGATCGTTGCGGTATAGACGTCGCTCTGCAGACGGCCTGCGGAAACATTCACGATGAGGCTGTCGATCGTCAGCCCCGCCATGCGCTCGGCTGCATCGACTGCAAGCCTGACCACGCTTTCCACCGCATCGAGATCGGCGATGACGCCGTTCTTGACGCCCCGCGACTTCTGGTGGCCGATGCCGATGACCTCGATGTTATGCGTGCGGCCCGGCAGGATCTGGCTCTCGGCGCGCGGCGTCAGGCGGCCGATCATGCACACCACCTTGGTCGACCCGATGTCCAGGACCGAAACCACATGCGACCGCTTCGACGACAGTGGCTTCAGACGCGGAAGGCCGAAATTGGCGGATCCGAACAGATTCATATCCGCTTCTCCTGGGCTTTCAGCATCTTCTCCCTCGCCTTGAGCGCGACTTCCCGACGCTTCACCGCGTCAGCAGTCAACTGTACGGTCGTGCGGTCGTCGAGCCTGAGATCGACGGCCGCAATATCGCGCTCGAGCAATTTATGCGTGTCCTGCATATGGGCAAGGACGCTCATCGCGCGGGCGACATCCTTCTCCGGAAGTTTCACGACGACGCCATTATGGAGGCGCAGATCCCAGCGGCGCCCTGCGACGCGCACGAAGGCCTTGACGCGGGAGCGGAACTCGGGCCAGCGGGAGAATTCATCGTAAAATGCAGCCGCGGCGGTCTCCGCATCGCGGCCGACGAAAAGCGGCAGGCTGGCAAACTTGTTGTCCCTGAGCGGCGCGATGACGCTGCCGCTGCGCTCGATAAGCGATAGATCCGATCCGTGCTGCCAGATGCCAAAGGCTTCCCGCTCCCTGAGAACGACCTCGATCGTGCCTGGATAGATCTTGCGCACGGTCACGGTCTCGACCCAGGGCAGTTCGCCGATCAGCCGACGCGCCTCCTCGATATCGAGCGCCACAAGCGACGTCGTACCGTCCAGACCGAGCTGCTGAAGGATATCGATCTCCGAGGTCTGCGCATTGCCCGAGACGCGGACGTCCTCGATTGCGAAACCCGCCGCAGTCGTCGAGACCTGGGCGAAGCTCTGCGTATGCCCGCCGAGCGACATGCCGTAGAGGCCGGTCGCCAGCAGGAAGGCTGCAGCGGAAACCGTTCCGGTGTGATTGGGAAAACGGACACGACCGGCACCGAGACTGACGAGAAACCGCACGCCCTTGCGCAGCGGTCGCGGCAGGACGAACGATTCATCCGCCTCGGCGACACCCCCGGCTGGGTGACGAACCCTCTTGCCCCTTCTGCCCCTCAACGCAAGCACGACGCGTCCTCCACCATCCACCTGAGAAATTCACCAAACCGAAGGCCCGCATGCTGCGCCATTTCGGGCACCAGGGAGGTTGGGGTCATGCCGGGTTGGGTGTTGATCTCGAGCCAGATCAACTCGCCCTCACCATCGCCACGATCGTCGAAACGAAAGTCGGACCGGCTGACGCCGCGGCAACCGATCGCCTGATGCGCCTTCAAAGCCAGTGTTTGTATTTTTTGGTAAATATTTGGTGAAACCTGTGCCGGTATGACGTGCTTCGAGCCACCTTTTACGTATTTAGAGTCGTAATCGTAGAAGGCATGCCCCTGCGGAATGATCTCAGTGACGCCAAGAGCGACATCGCCCATGACGCCGCAGGTGAATTCGCGTCCTGCAACGTAGCGCTCGACCATGATGCGGTCGCCGTAGCGCCAGTCGCTCGAGGTGATCACCTGAGGCGGATGCGACTGATCCTCCTTGACGATCACCACGCCGAAGCTCGACCCCTCTCGCACCGGCTTCACCACGTAGGGGGGCTTCATCGGATGCTGATTGCCGAAGCTGCGGCGGTCCATGACCACTGCCTCGGCAACCGGAATACCGGCGGCCTTGGCGACATGCTTTGCCTGGGCCTTGTCCATGGCCAGCGCAGAGGCAAGAACGCCCGAATGGGTATAGGGAATTTCGAGATATTCGAGGATTCCCTGAATCGTTCCGTCTTCGCCGAATGGTCCGTGAAGCGCGTTGAAGACCACATCCGGGCGCAATTCCTGAAGCACCGCCGCGACGTCGTGACCGACATCGACGCGCGTGACGCGATAGCCTTCGCCTTCCAGAGCATCCGCGCAAGCCGTCCCCGAAGACAGGCTCACCGGCCTCTCCGAGGAAAATCCGCCCAACAGGACAGCGACATGCTTGCTGCTCATTCAAACCCCCAAACAATACGCCATTATCGCGAAGCTTGCTTGCACCTGGCTGATTCCGAAATCGCGATTCGCGAGATCGCCGCGTAGAACCACTACAACGACATTATGGTTAATGAAGTGTTTACTTTGGTTAACTCTCTCGCTTAATGCCCTTGGGCGGCACCGCCAAGAATCAACCAGAAACAAGATTTCCTAGCTGAATCAGAGGTTTCTGTGGCTTGCAAGGGAAATAATCTCTGGAAAGGACGAGCCCGCCTGCGGGCGCAGGCGGGCTCGTGGAGGTCTTGGCCGGGTGTTCCATGCCTTTTTCCGGCTAGGCTTCCTCGCCGACGACCTTCCAGGCGATTCCGGCAATGACCGCACCGATCAGCGGCGCCACCCAGAAAAGCCAGAGCTGTGAAATCGCCCAATCGCCGACGAACAGCGCCTGCCCGGTCGATCGAGCCGGATTGACCGAGGTGTTGGTGACCGGGATCGACACGAGGTGAATCAGCGTCAGCCCGAGGCCGATGGCGATGGGTGCGAAGCCCACAGGCACCCGGCTGTGCGTCGAGCCCAGAATGATGAACAGGAAAAAGGCGGTCATGACCACCTCGGTGACGAGCGCTGCCGTCAGCGAGTAGCCGCCCGGAGAGTGCTCGCCGTAGCCATTGGCGGCAAAACTACCAAGCTGGAAATCGGCCTTGCCGGTGGCGATCACGTAGAGGACGGCAGCCGCGGCGATCGCCCCGGCAACCTGCGCGATGATGTATCCGACGAGGCTCGCCGGCGGCACCCTGCCGACGACGGCAAGACCGAGCGATACCGCCGGATTGAAATGGCCGCCGGAAATTCCGCCAACCGCATAGGCCATGGTCAGCACCGTAAGGCCGAAGGCAAAGGAGACGCCAAGCAGGCCGATACCGACCTCCGGGAAGGCCGCGGCAAGCACGGCGCTGCCGCACCCGCCGAGAACGAGCCAGAAAGTACCGAGAAATTCCACAGAAAGCTTCCTGAACATGAATACTCCCCCAAAACGAAGCAAAACGCTTCGTTAACGAGAGTTCTACAGTATTCGAATCCCGTCAAGCGGGAGATGTATTCACCCTTCTTGCCCGCAATACGGGAGGCATGATGAATTCGCCCAAGCTGGAAGTGAGCTGCTCGGGCACGCGGACGACAGCACGCCGGCGGAATATTGCTTCGTCAGCAAGCGCATTTAGTTCGCATATCTTACGAAATCAGTCTTTCTCGATATGAAAACTTGCGCTAAGAACCGGCCGCCCGCCTCCCAAGACGGCATTCCGCTAGCTCCTTTCCTTGCCCCTGTCCGGGTAAAGAATTGATCTAACCCTCTGAAACTAAGCGATTCCGCGGGGAGAATGGTTCTCTTCCCCGCGAATTGCTCCAGGAACGAACCAATGACAGACGCGACAACCTCGCTGTCGCCGCAGGATGGTGCGTTGCATCGACAGGCCGTGAACTCCCCGGCCCGGGTGCTGTTCGCCAGCCTCGTCGGCACGACGATCGAATTCTTCGACTTCTATGTCTATGCGACAGCAGCGGTGATTATTTTCCCGCACCTTTTCTTCCCTGCAGCTGATCCGACCTCGGCAATGCTGCAGTCCTTGGCGACTTTCTCGATCGCCTTTTTCGCCCGTCCCCTTGGCGCCGTGATCTTCGGCCACTTCGGCGACAGGATCGGCCGCAAGGCGACGCTCGTCGCCGCGCTGATGACTATGGGGATTTCGACGGTCGTGATCGGCCTGCTGCCCACCTACGCGACGATTGGCGTCGTGGCGCCGCTTCTCCTTGCGCTCTGCCGCTTCGGCCAGGGCCTGGGCCTCGGCGGTGAATGGGGCGGCGCGGTGTTGCTAGCGACCGAGAATGCGCCGGAAGGCAAGCGGAGCTGGTATGCAATGTTCCCCCAGCTCGGCGCGCCGATCGGCTTCATCCTGTCGGCCGGGACCTTCCTCGTGCTCGGCGAGGTCATGAGCGACGAGGCCTTCCTCGCCTGGGGCTGGCGAATTCCCTTCGTCGCCAGCGTGCTGCTCGTGATCGTCGGTCTCTATGTCCGCCTGAAGATTACCGAAACGCCGGAATTCCAGAAGGCAATCGATAAACGGGAGCGCGTCGAGGTACCGGTGGCGGCGATATTCCGCTCGCATAAGCGAAGCCTCGCGCTCGGCACCTTCGTGGCACTCGCGACCTTCGTCCTGTTCTATCTGATGACCGTCTTCTCGCTCTCCTGGGGCACGACGAAGCTCGCCTATTCGCGCGAGCAGTTCCTGCTTGTACAGATGACCGGCGTCGTTTTTTTCGGCCTGATGATTCCCGTCTCCGGCATTCTTTCGGACCGCTTCGGACGCCGCCTGGTGCTGGTGCTCACAACAATCGGCATCGGCATATTCGGCCTCGTCATGGCGCCGCTTCTGACATCCGGTCTCGGCGGCGCCTTCGTCTTCTCGATCCTCGGACTCGGCCTGATGGGCCTTACCTACGGGCCGATCGGCGCGGCGCTGGCGGCTCCCTTTCCGACTGCAGTGCGTTATACCGGCGCCTCGATGACCTTCAACCTCGCAGGCATCTTCGGCGCGTCGCTGGCACCCTACATCGCCACCTGGCTCGCGACCAACTACAGCCTCGGCCATGTCGGCTATTATCTGATGGGCGCCGCATTGATCACGCTCGTCTGCCTGCTGCTTTCGAACGAGGAAGAGGTCTCGGGCTGAGGAGGAATGAACCTGAAAACAGGGCCGCGGCGGATGTCCGTCGCGGGCCCCTCTTTGGCGCTGATTCGCTTCAGGCCGTAGCGCGGCCGAGGAATTCCTTGATTTCGTAGCCCGGCATGAAATTGCCGACGCGCTTGATCTCCCATTCCAGCTTGACACCGGAATGGTCCATCACCCGCTGGCGGACGGTCTCGCCGAGATATTCCAGTTCATAGCCGGTCGCCTGACCGGTATTGATCATGAAATTGCAGTGAAGCGGGGACATCTGAGCGTTGCCGATCATCATGCCGCGGCAGCCGGCCTCGTCGATCAACTTCCAGGCCGAATGGCCTTCCGGGTTCTTGAAAGTGGAGCCGCCGGTCTTTTCGCGGATCGGCTGTACGGTTTCCCGATGCTGGCGCACCGCGTCCATGTCGTTGCGGATCTTGGCCTTGTCCTCTGCATAGCCTTCGAAGATCGCATGCGTGAAGATCAGGTCCTTGGCTGCCCCTGAATGGCGATAGCCATAGCCCATCTCCGATTTGCTCAGAACATGTCTGTCGCCCTTCCGGTCGACGGCATGGACTTCGAGGACGCGCGCGCTGGTTTCACCGGCATTGGCGCCGGCGTTCATGCGCAGTGCACCGCCGATCGAACCAGGAATGCCGTAATAGAAATAGAAGCCGCCTATGCCGTGGTCGAGCGCCATGGCGGCGAGGTTCTTGTCGGGGCAGATTGCGCCCGCCTTGATGCGGTGTTCACCGGCAAGTTCGAGGTCGCCGAAGCCCTTTGCCGAGAGCCGGATGACGACACCGGGAATACCTCCGTCGCGCACGAGCAGGTTGGAGCCCACACCGACGACCAGCACCGGCACCTCCTCAGGCACGAGCTTGAGGAAGGTAGTGAGATCGTCCGTGTCGTGCGGCTGAAACATCAGTTCGGCGAGACCGCCTGCCCGAAACCAGGTAACGCGGTCCATTGGGGCATCGGGCGTGATACGCCCGCGTATCGCGCTGACGCCGTTTCCGAGCGATTCGAGGAGTTTCTGCCCGTTGACCTGTTTCATGCTCGATTTCCCGAGATTTCCGCGAGCTGCTTCGGCAGCGCCGCGGCCCAATAGGTAATGCTGCCAGCCCCCAAGAGAACCACAAAATCGCCCGGCTGCGCAATCTTGGCGACAACAGGCGCAAGGGCCTCCTGTCCCGAGATATGGCGGGCATCGCGGTGGCCGGCAGCCTTGATGCGGTTGACCAGCGCTTCCGAATTGACTCCATCTATCGCTTCTTCGCCGGCCGAATAGACCGGAGCGAGCAGAATCGTGTCGGCGTCGTTGAAGCAGGATGTGAAATCCTCGAAGAGGCTCGACAGGCGCGAATAGCGATGCGGCTGGTGGACCGCGACGATGCGCCCCTGACAGGCCTCCCGCGCGGCCCTCAGGACGGCTTTGATTTCGACCGGATGATGACCGTAGTCGTCGAAGATGCGCGCGCCGTTCCACTCGCCCGTCAACGTGAATCGGCGTTTGACGCCGCCGAAGGAGGCGATCCCTCTTGCAATATCCTCCGGCTTGATGCCGAGCCGCTGCGCGACCGCCACGGCGGCCGTGGCGTTCGACACATTGTGACGGCCGGGCATCGGCAGCCTGAGATCCTTGATCTCGATCACCTGACCCGTGCGGCGGCGGCGTATCTCGATATCGAAGATCGAGGTGGCACCGTCCATCCGGATATTGTGGAAGCGCACGTCCGCCTGCGGGTTTTCGCCATAGGTGACGACTTTCCGGTCCTCGATCTTTCCCACCATGGACTGGACTTCCGGATGATCGAGACACAGCACACCAAAGCCGTAAAACGGCACATTTTCGACGAACTGGCGAAAGGCCGAGCGCACGGCGTCGAAGCTGCCGTAATGGTCGAGATGCTCGGGATCGATATTGGTGACCACTGCGATGTCGGCGGGCAGCTTCAGGAACGTGCCGTCGGATTCGTCGGCTTCAACGACCATCCATTCGCCCGCGCCCATGCGTGCATTGGTGCCGTAGGCATTGATGATACCGCCGTTGATCACCGTCGGGTCGAGGCCACCTGCATCGAGCAATGCGGCCACCATCGAGGTCGTGGTGGTCTTTCCGTGCGTTCCGCCGATTGCAATCGCATTTCGGAAACGCATCAGCTCGGCCAGCATCTCGGCGCGCCGGACGACCGGCAGAAACTTTTCACGCGCAGCGATGAGCTCTGGATTGTCCTTCTTGATCGCGGTCGAGACCACGATCACCTCGGCATCGCCAAGATTTTCCGCCTTGTGACCGATGGAAATTCTGATGCCCTTTTCCCTCAGGCGCTGCACATTGGCGCTTTCCGCCTGGTCGGAACCCTGGACGCGATGGCCGAGATTGTGCAGCACCTCGGCAATACCGCTCATGCCGATGCCGCCGATACCAATGAAATGTACGAGCCCGATCGTCTTCGGCATCTTCATGAACGTGTTTCCTTGAACTTCGCGACTGTCGAGCCGCTGGCAATAGCCTCTACCAGTAACGCAAGCAAGCGCGCGGCATCCGGCTTGCCGGTCTGGCGGGCACCAGCCGCCATCTGCGCCAGGGTATCCGGGTTGCTCATTGCATCTGTTAGAATGTTTGCAAGCCGCTCGGCGCTGAGCTCCACCTGGGCGATCACGCGCGCGCCGCCTTTCGCGGCCAGCGCAGCCGCATTTGCCGCCTGGTCGTGGTCGAGCGCATAGGGATATGGGACCAGGATTGCCGGCCGGCCGATGACCGAGACTTCCGAAACGGTGGAAGCACCGGAACGGCAGATAACGAGCTGCGCGGAGGCGATCCGCCCCGCCATGTCGGTGAAGAAAGGGGATACTTCGGCCGGAATGTCGAGCTTCTCGTAAGACGCGATGACACCTTCCCTGTCCTCGGGACGCGCCTGCTGCGTCACCTTCAGCCGCCGGCGCAAAGCGTCGTCGAGCCGGCAGACAGCTTGCGGCACTGCCTTCGAGAAAAATTGCGCCCCCTGGCTGCCCCCGAACACCACGAGATGAAAAGGCGCGTCACCACCGGCCGGCGCGTAGGGCACCCTCGCGGCTTCCAGCACCGCAGGTCGCACAGGATTCCCCGTTGCAACGGTCTTTGCAGCGAAGGCTCCCGTACCCTCCGGAAGAAAGCCGCCGGCAATGGCCGCAACGCGCGATGCGAGCATCTTATTGGCGCGCCCCATGACCGCATTCTGTTCGTGGATGATCGTCGGGACGCCCATGCCGGTTGCCGCGAGCAGCGGCGGCACAGTCGGATAGCCGCCGAAACCGACGACGGCCATCGGCTTGAGCCTGGAAATCAGCCGCCGGGCTGCTCTCAAACCCGTCCAGAGCTTCCACGCCGATCGTGCGAGCTTTACAGGATTCTTCGACCCGATCGTCGCCGACGCTACGACATGTATTTCGTCTGCCGGGAACCTGCCCGCGAAGCGCTCGGCGCGGCTGTCCGTCACCAGATGCACGGAATAGCCGGACGCCTTCAACTCGTGGGCAAGCGCCTCGGCTGGAAAGAGGTGTCCGCCGGTCCCGCCGGCGGCAAGTAGAATTATGCCTTTATCCATGTCTCACTATCCATGTCTCATTCGGCGGGCACCCCGACGCCCGATCGAAAGAGGCTGCGCTCGACGGCACGCTTCTCCGGCCTATGGCGCGTCAGTGCCAGGATGAACCCCGCCGTTACGCAGATCGCCACCATCGACGAACCACCATAGGAAATCAGCGGCAGCGTCATGCCCTTGGCCGGAAGCAGTTCGAGATTGACGCCAATATTGATCATCGACTGGATTCCGATCTGCAGAACCAGCCCGGCAACCGCGAAACGGTTGAAATCGTTGCGCTCGCGGAAGGCATGATTGAGGCCGCGCAGCACCACGAAAGCGAAGACCACGACGACGACCATGCAGAAGACGATGCCGAACTCTTCTGCCGCGACCGAAAAGATAAAGTCCGTATGGCTGTCCGGAATGACGCGCTTCATTATGCCCTCGCCTGGTCCCCGGCCGAACCAGTCTCCACGAATGATCGCCTCTCGCGCCGTATCGACCTGGAACGTGTCGCCCTCGCCGGTCAGGAACCGGTCGATGCGGCCGGCGACGTGGGGCAGGATGGAATAGGCGGCGAAAAACCCGCCCATGGCGACCGAAGCGAGCACGATGATCCAGAGCCATGGCATGCCGGCCATGAAGAACATGCCGCCCCAGACGACCGTCGTAAGAATGGTCTGTCCGAGGTCGGGCTGGGCGACGAGGAGCGCTCCGACAATGCCGAAGAGGAGGATTGAAAGCAGATTGCCGGGAATCTCCGGCTGACGTGCATGCTCGGCGAAAAGCCAGGCACAGACGACGACAAAGGCCGGCTTCATGAACTCCGATGGTTGCACCGAGATGCCGGCGAGCGATAGCCAGCGCCGCGAACCCTTGACCTCCTGGCCGAAGAACAAGGCGAGCGCCATCATCGCAACCGAGATGACGAGAAGGATGATCGCCGTGCGCCGCACCTGCCGTGGCGAAAGAAAGGAAATGCCGACCATCACCACCAGTGACGGCGGAAGAAAGAGTGCGTGACGCTTGACGAAGTGGAAGCTGTCCAGGCCAAGCCGCTCGGCGATCGGTGGGCTCGCGGCGAAGGAGAGCATGAAGCCGATGCCCATCAGGAGGATGAAGGCCGCCAGAAAAAATCTGTCGATCGTCCAGAACCAATCGGCCACGGGGCCCCGTTCGGCTCGGCTTACCATCTCTCTGTCCCCTTTCCGGCGCGTGCTGCGCCAACGTCACTATCCGGCCGAAGCCGTCAGATGAGCATGATCACGCCCTCGAGCGCCTTCACGTGCTCGACGAAGGCATCTCCGCGCAGTTCGAAGTTCTTATACTGGTCGAAGCTTGCGCAAGCCGGGGAAAGCATCACGGTCGCCGGCGCCCCGGCATCGCGCGCCGCGTCCGATGCCGCATGCGCAACCGCTTTTTCCAATGTCCCCGAGATTTCGTAGGGCACTGCCTCGCCGAGGGTCGCCGCGAAAGACGGCGCCGCCTCTCCGATCAGATAGGCTTTGACGATTTTCGGAAAGAATGGCGTCAACGAGGTGATGCCGCCCTCCTTCGGCAGACCGCCGGCGATCCAGTAGATACGGTCGTAACTCGACAGCGCCGGTGCTGCGGCCTCGGCGTTGGTCGCCTTGCTATCGTTGACGAAGATGGTCTCGCCCTTCTTCGCAACCGGCTGCATCCGGTGCTTGAGCCCCGGAAAGCTTCTGAGGCCGTCCACTATGTCCTTTTCGGAAATGCCGACCGCCAGGCACGCGGCGATCGCGGCCGCGGCATTCTGGGCATTGTGACCGCCACGCAGCGTCTGGATCCCGGCAAGGTCGGTAAAGAGCGACGATGCCCCGCCAGTCGCACGCATCAGCGCCGTACCTTCGGCATAGACACCTTCGGCAAGCGGATGACGGCGCGAGATACGCACGACCTTGGTACCTGCTCGCTCCACCCGGTCGGCAATCAGACTCGAAAGGCTGTCGTCGACACCGACAATCGCCGTTCCGCTCCCCGCCACCAGGCGCTCCTTGATGTCGGCATAGTGCTGCATCGTACCATGGCGATCCAGATGATCCGGCGTGAGGTTGAGGAGTATCCCGGCGGTGGGATCGAGCGTGGGTGCCAGGTCGATCTGGTAGGATGAGCATTCGACGACATAGAAGCGGTCCGCCTGCGGCGGCTCCAGCGTCAGCACCGCTGTGCCTATATTGCCGCCGAGCTGTGTGTCCCGCCCACTTGCGCGCAGGATATGGGCGATCAGCGCCGTCGTCGTGGATTTGCCGTTGGTGCCGGTGATGGCAATGAAAGGGCAGTCAGGCGCGTGCTTGCGCCGCTCGCGCACGAACAGCTCGACATCGCCGATGATCTCGACGCCGGCATGATGCGCGAGGTCGGCGCTCCAATGCGGCTTTGGATGGGTCAGCGGCACGCCGGGCGAAAGGACCAAGGCGGAAAAGGCATGCCATTCCTCGCCACGCAGATCGGCCGTCGCGATCCCGGCCTGATCCGCCTTGGCGACGCTGTCGGGGTTGTCGTCCCAAGCCACCACATCGGCTCCGCCTGCAACGAGCGCCTGGGCGGTCGCCAGTCCGGAGCCGCCCAGCCCGAAGAGTGCGACCTTCCTACCCTTGAATGAAGTGACCGGGATCATCGCGCTCACCGAAGCTTCAGCGTCGAGAGACCGACCATCGCAAGGATCACGGCGATGATCCAGAAGCGGATCACCACCTGGCTTTCCGTCCAGCCCTTCTTCTCGAAGTGATGGTGGATCGGTGCCATCAGGAACACCCGGTGCCCGGTGCGCTTGAACCAGAAGACCTGAATGATGACAGACAATGTCTCCATGACAAAGAGCCCGCCGATGATGACCATGACGATCTCGTGCTTGGTTGCGACGGCGACGGTGCCTATGAGACCGCCGAGGGCAAGCGAACCGGTGTCGCCCATGAAGATCGCGGCGGGCGGCGCGTTGAACCACAGGAAGCCAAGGCCTGCGCCGATCACCGCGCCGAGGATCACCGCGAGTTCGCCGGTGCCGGGCACGAAATGGATCTGCAGGTAGTTGGCAAAGACAGCGTTGCCGGCGAGATAGGCGATCAGCCCGAACGCGGCCGAGGCGATCATGACAGGGACGATCGCGAGCCCGTCCAGGCCATCGGTCAGATTTACGGAATTTCCCGCGCCGACGATGACGAAGCCGCCGAACAGCACGAAGAAATAGCCGAGATTGAGCATCAGGTCCTTGAAGAATGGAAAGGTCACCGATGACCCGAAAGTGGAGCCCGCCGCCCCTGCCGAAAGCGCAGCCTGCATCATGAAGAAGACGGCGATCGAGGCGATCACGAACTCGATGCCAAGCCGGGCTTTGCCGGAGAAGCCTTTGTCCGATTGTTTCGTCACCTTGAGATAGTCGTCGTAGAAGCCGATCGCGCCGAAACCCAGCGTTACCAGAAGCGTCGAGACGACATAGATGCTGGATAGATCGGCCCAAAGCAGCGAGGACACCACGATGCCCGCGAGGATCATCAACCCTCCCATGGTCGGCGTCCCGGCTTTCTTGAAGTGCGTCTGAGGGCCGTCGGCGCGGATAGGCTGGCCCTTGCCCTGACGGATGCGCAACGAAGCGATCATGGCCGGACCGAACAGGAACACGATCAAGGCAGAGGTGAACAGAGCCGCGCCCGTGCGGAAGGTGATGTAGCGAAAGAGATTGAAGAATTGAAAGTGGTCCGCCAGTTCCACAAGCCAGATCAGCATAAGGGACCTTTCCCCCGGAAGTTTATATCAGGACATCGTCCAAACAGAATCATCTGCCAGAAGATATCCGCTTGCGTTCGACTATGTTAGGCCATTTCCCCCGGCCCAAGGTCCGTATCCACCGGCACTGCGGCGCCTTGCGCCCTTCCAGGGTCGCAAAATCCGCCGCGGCACTTCCAGTTGTGTCATATCGGTTCCGCTTCAAGGAAGCAGCAGGCCGACACCGTCCCCTATGCTTCCCTTTTTCCGGCCTCGTCATGCGGATGGGCATCGAGAAGCGCCTGGACGATCTTTGCGCAACCGGTGCTTTTCGAAGACTTGACCATCACCACGTCGCCGGCTGCAACTGCGCCGAGAGCGTAGGCCGTCAGGTCGCTCACCAGATCGCGATGGACGACGGACACCTCCGACGGCAGGGCATCGCGCAAATGTGCCATCTCGGTCCCCGTCAGCCAGACGTCGGCGATACCCGCATCGACAATGGGTCTCGCAAGTGCCGCATGAACCGCCGCCGAATGCTCGCCCATTTCCAGCATGTCGCCAAGAATGGCGATGCGCCGGCCGCCGGGCGAGGGCTCGGCATCGCGGAGCAGCGTGATCGCCGCCCGCATTGAAGCCGGGTTGGCGTTATAGCTCTCGTCGATCAGCGTCATGTAGCCGGCACCCATCCTGAGACGGTGCCGCAATCCCCTGCCCTTTTCCGGCTGCATGGTTGCAAGCGATGCGGCGACGCGATCTGTGTCCGCGCCTGCCAGTGTCGCTGCGGCGATCGCCGCCAGAGCGTTCTCGGCGATATGGCGCCCCGGTGCGCCAATCGCGATTTCAAGCGTTCTGCCTCCGACACCCGCCCACAGCACCGAACCTTCCGCACCACCGGCGAACTCGGCCAGGCGGAATTCCGATTTTGGATTGGCGCCGAAGAAATGGACATGGCTGACCCCGGCTGTCGCGGCGGCCTTCTCCAGCAGTTCGTATTGAGCACTGTCCCTGTTGATCACCGCATGGCCGCCGTTGACGACCCCCTCGAAGATCTCAGCCTTGGCCGCGGCGATGTCGTCCAGACTCGCAAAATTCCCGAGATGGGCGGCAGCAATGCTGGTCACGACCGCCACATGCGGACGAACCATCCGTGTCAGCGGCCGAATTTCGCCGGCATGGTTCATCCCGATCTCAAAGACGCCGTAATCGGTCGTCTCCGGCATTCGGGCAAGCGTCAGGGGCACGCCCCAGTGATTGTTGAAGGATGCGACGGAGGCGTGGACCCGACCCAGCGGCGAAAGCATGTGCCTCAACATCTCTTTCGTCGTGGTCTTGCCGACCGATCCGGTAACGGCAATGATCTTTGCGGCGCTTCGGTCGCGTGCCGCGCAACCCAGCCGGATCATTGCCTCCAGCACGTCGTCCACGACGATCATCGGGGCGATCAGGCGCCCGAGCGCCGGCAGCTTCGCTTCGCTGACGACAAGAAGCGCTGCTCCGTTAGCAAGGGCGATCCCCGCATAGTCATGGCCGTCGACGCGATCGCCCCTGATCGCGAAAAAAGCCTCGCCATTGCCGATTGTCCGGCTGTCGATCGAAATGCCGGTGATCCCTTCCGGCAGGTTCCCGACGGGACGGCCGTTCATCGCGGCCAGAAGATCGCTGCTTGTCCAGAGCCAGTTCAAATCAAAGACCTCCCAGTGCCTTGCGGACCTCCGCGTGGTCGGAGAAAGGCAGCGTCACGGAACCAACCGTCTGCCCCTCTTCATGCCCTTTGCCCGCGACGATCAGCGTATCGCCGGTCTTCAGCATGCCGACGGCAACGCGGATCGCCTCGGCGCGATCGCCAATCTCCGTAGCGCCCTTTGCCGCCGCCATGATCTCGGCGCGGATCACCTCCGGCACTTCCGAGCGCGGGTTGTCGTCCGTGACAATGACGACATCGGCAAGGCGGCTGGCGATCTCTCCCATGATCGGGCGCTTGCCCTTGTCCCGGTCGCCGCCGCAACCGAAAACCACGACGACCCGGCCAGTGGTAAAAGGACGCAGGGATTCGAGCACATTTGAGAGCGCGTCCGGCTTGTGGGCGTAATCCACGTAGGCGAGCGCGCCATCCTTCGTCTGCCCGACGAGTTCGAGGCGCCCTGAGGCGCCCTGCAGCCTCTCCAGCGCCGAGAAAGCTGCCTTCGCGGAAATCCCCGTTGACATTGCAAGCCCCGCCGCAACGAGTGCATTGGCGACCTGGAAGTCACCGGCGAGCGGCACGTGTATCTCGTAGATGTCGTCGCCGACATGAACCTCCGCCGACTGCTTGTGGCGGAAATGCTCGACACGTTTCAGCGCGATGAAATCGCCATTGCGCCCAACGGTCCGCACATCGTGCCCTGCCTTGCGAGCGGCAGCGATCGCATCGGCGGACCATTGGTCATCGGCGAAGATCACGGCCGGCGAACCTTTCGGCAGCAACGCCGCAAAGAGGCGCATCTTCGAGGCCATGTAATGCTCAACCGTCGGATGGTAGTCCATGTGATCGCGGCCGAGATTCGTAAAGGCGGCGGCAGCGAGATTGACGCCGTCCAGCCGTTGCTGGTCCAGGCCGTGGCTCGACGCCTCCATTGCGGCGTGGGTCACGCCCTCATCAGCCAGTTCGGCGAGCAGCTTGTGCAGCGACACCGGATCCGGTGTCGTCAGAGAACCGTATTCGGCGCGGCCGGGTGATACGACGCCCGTGGTGCCGATCATCGCCGCCGAGAAACCGGAATGCGCCCAGATCTGCCGGGTGAAGGAGGCAACGGACGTCTTCCCCGCCGTACCTGTGACCGCCACCATCGTCTCGGGCTGGCGTCCGAAAAAGCTCGACGACGCCTTCGCCAGGAAACGGCGTGGTTCGGAGATCGTGAAAACGTTGATGCCAGCCTCTGCCCGGGCGCTGGTTCCCGCGACGACCGCCGAGGCCCCGCGCGATAGCGCGTCCGTTATGTAAGCGGACCCGTCCGCCTTCGCTCCGGCGACCGCGACGAAGAGGTCGCCGGGCCTGACCTGCCGGCTATCGGCCGTAATGCCGCCGATCTCGATGTTCGCGGCGTCGCCCTTCAGCTGCGCCGAAAGTTCCGGGAAACTCGATCCCGCCAGGTCCCTGATCTTCATGAACTGCACGTCTCACATCGATATGATCCTACAGGGATCTCTGCGCGTCATGTCAGACGCACAGGGACCGCCATAGGCTTTAGAATGCAGCATGGTCTCTTCCTTGGTCGACTCCGATCCAAGGAGCCATGCAGCGGAATCGCGAATCGTCCGCACTTTCATTTCACGGTCAATAAGACACAAGCAAGGCAGAACCGTCTTCTCCAAACTTAGGCTCGACCCCGAGCAGCGGAGCGGAGCGGCTGATGATGTCGCGCACCATAGGGGCGGCATTCGAGCCGGCGGTACGCCCCCCACCCTCGCCCGTTTTCGGCGCGTCGATGAAGGTCAGCACCATATATTTGGGATTGTCGATCGGAAACGCGGCCAGGAACGCATTGAAGTTCAAGTCGCTGGCATAGCGGCCATTGACGACCTTGTCCGCCGTGCCGGTTTTGCCGCCGACGTTGAAGCCGGGTACGAGCGCCCGCTTGCCCGAACCGGCAATGCCGTTCCGGCGCAGCAGGTAGCGCATGTCATCGCTCGTGCTCTTTTTCACCACCGCGCTCGCGAGTTCGCTCGCCTCTTCCTCGCTGCGCGGCAGAAAGCTCGGCGGAATGAGCTTGCCGCCATTGACCAGCGCGGCACCTGCAACAGCCGTCTGCAGCGGCGTCGTGGAGACGCCATGACCGAAGGAGATCGTGATCGAGTTGATCTTCTTCCACTCCCGAGGCTGGCTCGGCGACTTGACCTCCGGCAGTTCGGTCGGGAGCCGCGTCAGCAGGCCCATCCGCGTGAGGAACTCCTTGTGGCCGGGAATGCCTATCAGGTCGGCGATCTTGGCCGTGCCGATATTCGATGAGTACTGGAAAATTTCCGGCACTGTCAGAACGCGGCGCTTGCCATGGAAGTCCTTGATCGTGAAGCCGCCGATGCGGATCGGCCGGGTCGCATCGAAACTGTCATTGAGCGTCACCTTGCCGGAGTCGAGGCCCATTGCGATGGTGAATGTCTTGAAGGTGGAGCCCATCTCGAACGTGCCGTTCGACATGCGGTTCATCCAGCCCTCTTCGGCGCCTTCCGCGGGCCTGTTCGGGTCGTAGTCCGGAACGGAGGCCATAGCCAGCACTTCGCCGGTATGCACGTCGAGCACCACGGCCCCGGCGGCGATCGCCTCATAATTCTTCATGCCGGAATCAACGACGTCGCGCACGATGTTCTGCACGCGTACATCGATCGACAGCCTGACCGGCTCCAGCTTGGCATCGCTTGTCATGCCGATGGCGGCAAGATCGGCGAGCCCCTGTTCGTCGATGTAGCGCTCCATACCGGCGACGCCGCGGTTGTCGATGTTGACGTGGCCAAGAATGTGAGCCGCGGTCGGTCCGCCGGGATAAAAGCGCCGCTTCTCCGGCCGGAAACCGATACCTGGAATGCCGAGCGCAAGGATTTCGCTCTGCTGCTTCGGAGTGAGCTGCCGGCGCAGCCACTGGAAGCGCGAATCCGACTTGAGCTTGTTATAGATTTCGCGCGCATTGAGGTCGGGCAAAACAGTCGCCAATCGCTCCACCGCCTCATCGGCGTCGACGATCTTGTGCGGCTCCGCGTAAAGCGAGACGGTGCGAATGTCGGTCGCGAGCACCTCGCCATTGCGATCGAGAATATCCGGACGCGATGCCATGAGAGTGTCGGCGCGGCCGATCGAAGACACTGTTTCCGGTTGCGCCAGACCGTATTGAACCAGACGCCCTCCAATCACCGCATAGACGACACCGAAACTGGCTATCATGATCGCGACGCGGCTCTTCGCCCGGCTTGCGCTCCTCTTGCGCGTTCCTTCGAAGGTAACGTTGAGACCACCATCGGTGGTGCGATGATCGCCGCCAGCCGAGAAATGCGCCTTGCTCTTCAGCACCATGATACGGGAGAGAAACGACATCAGCGCGCCACCGAACCTGTTTTGATATTGTCGGCCTCGATGACTGCGGCGATGCTGTCTGCCGCCGCCTTGTCCTTGGCCTTCTTATCCTCTTCGGAAGGGGGCAGATCGGCCCTCAGCATCGGCAACTCCTCCGGTTGCGCAAGCTGCGTCGAGGGGGTCGGCGCGAGTTGCAGGTCGGCGGCAAAGACGGTCACCAGCCTCTCAAGCCGGTTCGGCTGGGTCAGAAGCGCCCAATCGGCCTTGAGCAGATCGATCGTATCCTCTTCAAGCTTTATGGCCGCGTCGAGCCTGCGCACCTCTTCAAGCTTGTTCTCAGCCTTATGCTTGATCGTATAGGTGACCGTTGCGGCCGCCGTCATGATGACGATCAGGACAACATCGAGCGTTCTGAGCATCGTCTCCTAGCCCCCCAGTCTTGCAAGGCTTGCCAGTTCCGGCAGGTTGAAAATGGACAAATCGGCACCCGGCGACGGAGCTGCTGTTCGTATTCCGGCTCTCAGCTTCGCGGACCGGGCACGCGGATTGCGTGACGCCTCTTCATCGCTCGCCGATACCATAGGCTTGCCGACTGGCGCGAAGGTTGCGGCGCGCGCCGTCACCAACGGCAAATGGCGGGAACCGCCCGCCTTGCCGGAGCGATCCTGGAAAAACGTCTTAACGATCCTGTCCTCGAGTGAATGAAAGGAGACGACAACAAGTCTACCGCCGGGCTTCAGCGCCCGTTCGGCCGCAAAGAGCGCAGCTGCAAGTTCGCCGAGCTCGTCATTGACGAAGATGCGCAGCGCCTGGAAGACGCGCGTTGCCGGGTGAATCTTATCTTTCGCCTTACGCGGCGTCACCGTCTCGATAAGATTGGCGAGATCGCGCGTGGTCTCGAACGGAGCCTCGGCGCGTCGCTTTTCGATGGTACGCGCAATTCGTCCGGCCTGCTTCTCCTCGCCGAGAAAGCCGAAGATGCGAATAAGATCCGAGACCTTCGCGCGATTGACGACATCGGCTGCGGAGACGCCGGCGGCCGACATGCGCATGTCGAGCGGCCCCTTCTTCTGAAAAGAAAAGCCACGCTCCGCCTCGTCTATCTGCATCGACGAAACGCCGACGTCCAGCACGACGCCGTCGAGACCCTCGGCGGGCGCATGCTCGGCGAGGCCGGAAAAACGGGAATGGATAAGGCTGAGCCGGCCGCCGCTGGCGCTTACCATCGACTGCCCGGCGGCGATCGCCGTCGGATCCCGGTCCAGGGCGATGACCTCGGCACCTGCATCGAGGATGGCGGACGCGTAACCGCCGGCACCGAACGTGCCATCGAGAATAACTTTGCCCGGAGCGGGTTCAAGAGCTGCTAGAACTTCCTCGAGGAGGACGGGAATGTGACGAACCGGTCCGCCATCGGCTTCAGAAGTCCTGCCGCCTTGATCCGTCACCATCCCGCCTCTCCACTCCAGAGCATGTCCGCTTTTCTCAAAATCGCGGAACTGCTCTGATTTCATGTTTCCCCGCAATTCCGGACAGAAAACTGCTGCGCAGTTTTCCTGGAAATGCTCTATTGCGAACGCAGCCCCCGTTGCTTGCGCCCTTCCCTGGCCTCCGCCTGCGCCCTCGCAAACGCCCGCGGCTCCCAGAGCTGAAAATGATCGCCCCGCCCTACGAATGTCACGTCGGTCGAGATACCGGTGAAGTCGCGGATGAAATCCGTCAGCATCAGCCGGCCCTCCTGGTCGAGCCTCAAATAGACGCCGCCGCCGTGAACAAGGAGCGACATCTGGTTGGCCGCATCCGAAAACGGATCCTCGGCGGACATTTGCTTTTCGAACCGGTCCAGAAGCTCTGGCCCGCCGACGCTGATCGCCGGAAAGACGAAGTCCTGGAAGCAGTATAACTCCCGCACGCCCGCCTCCGAAAGCACCGCACGGAAGATCGAAGGGACGGAGACCCGCCCCTTGGCATCGATCCGGTTCGTAACATGTGACAAGAAGCGGTTCATGACGCGAAACGGCCGCCCCCGACTGACGGACCATAATCATCGGCCCGCACGAACACTCGCATGACCGCGCAAAAAATCCCCGCCGGGCACATGCATGCCCGCCTGATCCTTCCATCGACGGAAGCCTCGAATTTCGCGATGACGGGCCATTGAACGGCCCTTGCGCAGTACCATTATGGGATAACATGGGACCATATGGGCGTCAATGGGATAAGCTCTTGAACAGCCTTGCGGATGATCAAATATTGATAGGTTGTTAAGTTTAACAAAGGGTTACGATCCGGACCCTAATGCCTTGGAATCCCGTTCAAAAGCGGACCGCGCCGGCAAGCCGGGTAGAACTGATTCGGTGCGCAACGATGCGAGGTGCACCGCCACTCGATGAGATCAGCAAAATCCCGGAGGGCGCTGGCGGAAGCGCAGCAGCAAAGAAAAAAAGCCAGTTGGCCTGTAAGCCGGGTTCTGTATGGCTCCGCCTCCGAGGAGACGAAACGTGGCAGCCATTCATCTGGGACTGCGCTTGCGCGCAGCCTCGTGCAACCCACCCGGACGACGCGCCTGGAAACCGGCTGGACGCTTGCGCGCCCGTGTCGTCCCTATTCGGTCTTGCTCCCGGTGGGGTTTGCCGTGCCGTCCATGTCGCCATGTCCGCGGTGGGCTCTTACCCCACCCTTTCACCCTTACTCCGCAAGCGGAGCGGTCTGCTTTCTGTGGCACTTTCCCTGGGGTCGCCCCCGCCGGACGTTATCCGGCACCGTGTTTCCGTGGAGCCCGGACTTTCCTCGCCCCGCGGCCTTTCGGCACTTGCGGGGCGCGGCTGCCCGGCCAACTGGCAGAGGCTCATTAAACGACCGTGGCGGCTAGCGCCAGAGAAATCGGTACTGCTGTAAATCATCGTGATCTGGAGGCCTGAGCAATTTCCAGGAATTGGTCGAACTGCTCCTGCGGCACAAACGATCCTCCTGTCGTCCAGACCACATGCGTTGCCTGCCGCAAGCGATCAGACAGCTTCAGCCGTTCGCAGAATGCCCGCCCCTGCGGATGCTTCACGATAAAGCCCGGCCCCGCAAAACCCGCGGCCGCAGAAGGCTCCAGGCGAAGACCCTGGACCTCGTGGGCAAGGAGCAGCCAGCGAAAGAGAGACGCATCGTCAACGGTGAAGACCCCTGCCAGCATGTTCCGCATGACTGTCGCAACGAAGGCCGACATCCGCGCGACGGCCATGCCGTCCGCCTCCGTGCTGTTCGTCAGCCCGACATCATAGACCGAGACGAGTTCCTCGGAACCACTCATCATATGGACGAGAGCGCAAGGCGACTGGACAGGCTCCACAAAGAAGCAATGCGCATTGTCGCCGAACACCTTTTTGGCACCATAGGTCACGCCGCCGGGGGCACCGCCGATGCCGCAAGGCAGATAAAGGAACAGAGGACGGTCGGCGTCGACGGCAACACCAAACGTTTGAAGCTGATCCACGAGTTCCGACGCGGCAACGCTGTAACCGAGAAACAGGCGTCGGGATTGCTCATCGTCGACGAAGTAGACCGCCGGGTCGTCCTCTGCCGCGCTGCGGGCGTTCTCCACCGCCGTGGTGTAGTCGGCCTCGTGCTGTACGACCTTCACGCCGAGCTTTCTCAATCGCTCCACCTTCCACGGTTTCGCATCCGATGACATGTGAACCGTTGCTTCGAAGCCAAGAGCACGCGCGGCGACTCCAACGCTGAGCCCCAGATTGCCAGTGCTGCCTACGGCGATCGAATAGCTGGAGAAAAATGCCCGGGCTTCGGCGCTGGCCAGATGACGAATATCCTCCCGGTCCCCGATAAGGCCCTCGCGCCTGGCCAGTTCTTCGGCGAAAACGAAGACTTCGTAGACGCCGCCGCGTGCCTTGATCGAACCCGCTACCGGGAGCGCGCTGTCTGCCTTAGCGAAGACCCGGCCGAACTCGCCGCCGCCATAACCAAGCGCCTCACGAAGCGCGTGCAATTCTGTCAGGTCGGAGCGTATTGCACCCGCTGTCTTCTTCAATTCGGGGAAACAGGTCTCGAGGAGCGGCGCCAGGCGCTCCCAGTCAGACTGTGCCACATCGACCTGATCGGGAACGAGCGGCAGGCAGGTATCGCCGATTGCATCGTCGCGGTACAGAGAATTGATCCAAAGGGTCGGGCGGGCTGAAAGCACATCGCTACGGGCCGGATCATTCGGGAGCTGAAGTGTCATGTCGTCCTCGTGTTTTGGGGGGCTACGAATGCTGCTCGCGCTGGAGTCGCTTAGCCATACCTGGCAATGGCGAGATCGGTGGCATCGATCTCCAGCTTGCGGTCGCTGACGAGATCGGCGATCACGCGGGCCGATCCGGAACTCATCGTCCAACCCAGAGTGCCGTGACCGGTATTAAGGAAGAGCCCGGCGATCCTGGTCGGGCCAATCACCGGCGTGCCGTCGGGCGTCATCGGACGCAGCCCGGACCAGAAGGAGCCCTTCGCGGCATCGCCGCCCGGGAACAGGTCCATGACCGAATGTTCCAGCGTGCGTCGGCGCGCAATGCCGAGGTCGTTGGTATAGCCGGAGATCTCGGCCATGCCTCCGACGCGGATGCGATCGCCGAGGCGGGTGATGGCAATCTTGTAGGTTTCGTCCATCACCGTCGATACCGGTGCGCGCGAAGCGTCCGCAATCGGAATGGTCAGCGAGTAGCCCTTTACCGGATAGACCGGCAGGCGAATGCCGAAGCGCCGCACGAGCAGCGGCGAATAGCTGCCGAGTGCGACCACCACCGCATCGGCGGCGCGCCGTCCCTTGGAGGTGACGACGCCGTGCACCCGGCCGCCATCGACTTCCAGCGCCCTGATCTCCGTGCCGTAATCGAAGCAAACGCCGAGTTTTTCCGCCCTCCCCGCCAGCGCATTAGCGAATTTGAAGCAGTCGCCGGTTTCGTCCTGCGGCGTTAGCAGGCCGCCGACGATCTTGTCGCGCACGCGCCCCAGCGCCGGCTCCGCACGGATGCAGCCGTCGCGGTCGAGCACCTCGTAGGGGATACCGTCGGCGGCGAGCGCGCTGATGTCCTTGGCCGACGCGTCGAGCTGCGCCTCGGTGCGAAACAATTGCAGCGTGCCTTGCATTCGCTCGTCATAGGTGATTGCCGTCTCCTCGCGCAGGGCAGCGAGCGACGTGCGGCTGTAGTCGGCAAGCCGCAGCATGCGGCTCTTGTTGACCGCATAACGCCGGGAGGTGCAATTGGAGAGCATTTTCGCCATCCAGCTGAGCATGGCCGCATCGATCCTGGGGCGAAGGATCAGCGGCGCGTGCTGCATGAAGAGCCATTTCAGCGCCTTCATCGGAATGCCGGGCGCAGCCCAAGGGGAACAATAGCCGAAGGAGACTTCGCCGGCATTGGCAAAGCTGGTCTCAAGTGCCGGGCCCGGCTGACGATCGATGACCGTCACTTCGTGTCCCGCCCTGGAGAGCTGATAGGCCGATGTGACGCCGATGATGCCGGCGCCGAGAACGATGACTTTCATGATGTACCCGAAATCAAGGCGAACGGTTGTGGCGCTGCGGCTCCGGCTCGACGGGCGCTTCAGCCCATGCGCTCGGATGCAAAGGAGCCCGGCGACGGCGGGAAGACGATGGTCTTGTTGCCGTTCAGGAAAACGCGGCCATGGATATGCGCATGGATCGCCCGCGCCAGAACCTGGCTTTCCACGTCGCGTCCGAGGCTTACATAATCGTCGGCGCTCTGGGCGTGCGTCACCCGGACGGTCTCCTGCTCGATGATGGGGCCTTCATCCAGGTCCGCGGTCACGTAGTGCGATGTCGCGCCGATCAATTTAACGCCCCGCTCGAAAGCCTGCTTATAAGGGTTCGCGCCCTTGAAGGACGGCAGGAACGAATGGTGGATATTGATGATGCGTCCTGACATCTTCCTGCACATCCCGTCGGAGAGGACCTGCATATAGCGCGCGAGCACGATGAGCTCCGCACCCGTCTCATCCACTATGCGCATCTGCTCGGCTTCCGCCGCCAGCTTGTTTTCCCTGGTGACCTTGATGTGGTGGAAGGGAATGTCATGGTTCACGACGATCTTCTGATAGTCGAAATGGTTGGAGATGACGCCCACGATGTCGATCGGCAGGGCGCCAATGCGCCAGCGGTAGAGCAGGTCGTTGAGGCAATGACCGAAGCGCGACACCATGAGGATAACCTTGCGCTTTGCCGTCTCGTCGAAGAATTCGGCATCCGCTTCGTATTCCGCGGCGATGTCGGCGAAGCCTTCGCGCAAAAGCTCGAGGGTGTGACCTTCCTCCGGCTGGAAGCTCACGCGCATGAAATACCGCCCGGTGCTTTTGTCGTCGAATTGGGCGCTGTCGGAGATATTGCAGCCGTTGTTGGATAGATAGGTCGCGATGGCAGCAGTCACCCCCCGGATGGACGGGCAGGCGACACGCAATGCATAGCGATTGGAGGGGACGGGCATCGGACGATCCTTTCGGGCCGCTCAATCGATATTGACGGCGTGCTGACGGCAGAAGGCCGTCAGGGTATTCGACAGCAGGCAGGCGATTGTCATGGGGCCGACCCCGCCGGGCACGGGCGTAATGGCACCGGCATGGCCGGCTTCCTCGAAGGCAACGTCGCCGACGATGCGCGACTTGCCCTCCGCTTCGACGCGGTTAATCCCGACATCGATGACCACGGCCCCGGGCTTGATCCAGTCGCCACGTACCAGGCCCGGCCGTCCCACCGCGACGATGAGGATATCCGCTTCCCGACAAAGCTCCGGCGCGTTGCGCGTGCGCGAATGCGCGATCGTCACCGTGCAGCTTTCGGCAAGCAGCAGTTGCACCATCGGCCGGCCGACTATGTTGGACTTGCCCAGAACGACCGCGTGGAGCCCCGACAGGTTCGCGCCGAGGCGGTCTTTCAGCAGTAAAAGGCAGCCGAGCGGTGTGCAGGGCACGAGTGCCGGTTGGCCGGTCGCAAGGCGTCCGGCATTGGAAATGTGAAAGCCGTCGACGTCTTTGTTCGGGTTGATCTCCTGAATGACGGCGTTGGCGTCGAGATGTGCCGGCAGAGGCAATTGAACGAGGATGCCGTGTACGGCGGGATCGACGTTCAGCCGGTCGATCAGCGCCATCAGTTCTTCCTGCGTGGTTTCTGCCGGAAGCTCGTATTTGAATGAAGCGATGCCGGCGGCAAGGGTCTGGCGATGCTTCGACCCGACATAGACTCTGCTTGCAGGGTCTTCGCCGACGAGCACGACGGCAAGGCCGGGAACCTGCCCGGTCTCTTCCTCCAGTTTCTTCACCCTGGCCGTGATATCGTCCAGCAGTCCGGCGGCGAACCGTTTGCCGTCAATGATCGCACGATCGGCGATTCTATCCATTCCCATGGGGATTCCTTTCGCGTTCAACGGACCGGGCGCACCGGCTGCAGCAAGTTAGAGCGGGATGCGGGCGGACAACCGAGCACACTTTTCCTCATCCCGCTCCGCCTGTACGGCTATCGCCCGCGTTCAGTGACCGTAGACGGGAAAGGCAGCCGTCAGTTCAGCCACCTTCGTCTTCGCAGCCTCGACGCTAAGGTCGGCATTGCCGGCAGCTTCCGCCTCGATGAGGTCTGCGATGATGGTGCCGAGCGTTCGGAATTCGTCTTCCTTCATGCCGCGTGTCGTGGCCGCGGAGACGCCGAGGCGCATACCCAACCATTCCGGCGGACGCGGGCTGTCGTTCGGGATCGGGTTCTTGTTGGCCGTGATGTTGGCACGGGCCAGCAGATCCTCGGCCTGCTTGCCGATCAAGCCCTTGCTCGACAGGTCGACAAGTACGATGTGGGTGTCCGTGCCGCCGGAGACGACCCGTACTCCACGGGCCATGAGGACATCGGCGAGAACCCGCGCATTGGTTTTCACTTGCGCCGCATAGACCTTGAAATCGTCGCGAAGCGCCTCACCGAGGCAGATCGCCTTGGCCGCCAGCACATTGCTGTGGAGCGATCCCTGGACCCCCGGGAACACCGCGGACTGGAGCTTCTTGAACCAGGCTTCGTTGTTGGTGAGGATCAGTCCCCCGCGCGGGCCGCGCAGCGTCTTGGTCGTCGTGCAGGTGACGATATCGGCGTGCGGGAACGGCGAAGGATGGACCCCGCCTGCCACGAGACCGGCGATATGCGCCATGTCTACCAGGAACCAGGCGCCAACCTTTTTTGCAATATTGCCCATGCGTTCGAAATCGAGTTCGCGCGGATAGGCCGAGCCGCCGGTGATCAGGAGTGTCGGACGCACCTCTTCGGCGATCCGCTCCAGTTCGTCATAATCGATGACTTCGGTTTCCGGGTTCACATTGTAGTTGTGGGGTTCGAACCAGCGGCCCGAAAGATTGCCCTTCATGCCGTGCGACAGGTGACCGCCTGCCGCAAGGTCAAGCGAAAGAACCTTGTCCCCCGGCGTCAGGAGCAGGAAGAATACGGCGAGGTTTGCCTGAGTGCCCGAATGCGGCTGGACATTGGCATATGCGCAGCCGAAAAGCTGCTTCGCCCGGTCGATTGCGGCCTGCTCCACCACATCGACGAACTGGCCTCCACCGTGGAAGCGGTTTCCCGGGTAACCTTCCAGGGTCTTGTTCGTCATCTCGTGGCCAAGCGCATCGAGAACGGCCCGGCTGACGATGTTCTCCGAAGCGATGAGTTCGATCTGGTCCTGCTGGCGCTTGCGTTCATTGTCGATGGCCTGCGCGACCAATGGGTCGCGTTCGTGAACCGGCGCATTGAAATAAGCCTTCGTGTATTCGGTCATGACCTGTCTCCGGACGGAAAGATGATGAGAACTCGAGGAAGGCTAGCGGCCGCATCGATCCAGAAAAAGTTAATAATATTTGCACATATGTTCTGATCTGCTAATGATTTGAGGGGCTGATTTCAGGAGTGGACGATGGATCTTTCTCGCTTGCGTGCTCTACGGGAATTGTCGATCCGCAAGACCATGGCGGCGGTAGCCGAGGCGCTCTACGTCTCGCCATCGGCTGTTTCGCAGCAGATCGCCCTGCTCGAACAGGAGGTCGGTATCGACCTGATCGAGCGCCGCGGCCGCGGCGTCGAACTGACGCCCGCCGGAAAGCAGCTCGTCGAACGGGCAGAGCGAATCCTGATAGAACTGGAGTCGGCGCGAGCCGATATTGCGGAGTTGAAGAAGGTCATTGCGGGTGAATTGCGCGTAGCGGCCTTTCCGTCCGTAGCCGGAGCAGTCGTTGCGGGCGCAATCCATGGGCTGCATCGTCTCCATCCCCGGCTGACGGTTCAGTTCGATGAAATGGAGCCGGCCGAGAGCCTCGCCGCGCTTCGCAGCTGGCAGACGGATATCGCGATCATCGACGATCTCAATGTACCGTCCGGCGCGCTCGACCCGAACATCGAGACGATTCCGCTCATGGAAGACGTCTTCAATGTGATGGTTTCCAGAACGCATCCCCTGGCAGAGCAATCCACGGTCATGCTGCACCAATTGCGTAACGAACGCTGGGCTCTCGACACCGCATCCTCGACCTACAACCGCATGATCACCGATGCCTGCCAGGAGGCAGGCTTCACCCCGAACATCGTCGCCCGCTGCAAGGGCTTCGAGGTTACGATCGCGCTGATAAGGCAAGGCTATGGCATTTCTATCCTTCCGGGCCTGAGGGCAAGCTATGACCTCGAAGACGTCTGGGTATGCAAGCTTGAGCCGGAGATCCGTCGCAAGATTTCCCTCGCGTTCCGTAAAGGAGAGAAACGCAGCCCCGCCGTTCAGGCGTTCATTGCGGAAGTGAACGAACGCGTCGGCTCCCGCCGCCGCGTGCCTGCCGGAGAAAGATAACAGCCGGGACGCGCGAAGGCCCTCCCATTAAAATCAAACAGTTTTTCTAAATAGTACATAAAGAAAAATTAAGTAGACCTGAATGAACTGCCTTCCTATCGTTCCTCCTGTCGATTGATATGGGTTTGCTGCTTAAGCGAACTTAGGCCAGCGGCGGGAGCAATCGCTACAGAACGGCAAGAGCCGCTGTTGCCCTATCACCCAATCACAACTCGGCAAGAGAGCAGGACTCTGCACCTTCGTGCGGGCCGTTCGCGATATAAAGGGGAATGCAATGAAACTGATCAAGCTTCTCACGGCCGGTGTTTTTGCCGGTCTCGCCGTTACCACAGGTCAGGCGTCTGCCTCCGTCCTCGACACCGTCAAGCAGCGCGGCACACTGAACTGCGGCACCGACAACACCGCTCCCGGTTTCGGCTACCTCAATACGACCACAGGCCAGATGGAAGGGCTGGACGTAGACTTCTGCAGGGCGGTTGCAGCGGCGGTCCTCGGCGACGCGTCCAAGGTCAAATTCGTCACCGTAACGGACAAAAGCCGCTTCGACGCCGTCCTGACGAACCAGGTGGACGTCGTCTTCGCACACACGACCATGAAGCCGGCCCGCGAATCCTCGATCGCCATAGATTTTCTGCCGGTCAACTTCTATGACGGCACGGGTATCATGGTGAAGACGGATTCCGAGGTGGTGCAGTTCGCCGACCTCGAAGGTGCGACGTTCTGCACGACTCAGGGTTCCGTGACCGAAACCGTGCTTACCAGCGCTTTCAAGGCCAATGGATGGCAGGGCTCCAAGGTTCTCACCTACGAAAACCTCGAAAAGCTGTTCGCCGCGCTCAACTCCGGTCGCTGCAACGCGATGAGCACAGACAAGTCCGCGCTTGCGGCCTGGGCCGGCAACTCGCCGAAGCCGTCCGATTATCTCATCCTGCCGGAAACCCTCGACAAGTCGCCCTTCGCTGGTTTCGTCGCGGCCAATGATTCCAAATGGCGCAATGCGCTGCGCTGGATCACCTACGGCCTGTTCCAGGCGGAGGAGTCCGACATCACACAGGCCAATCTCGAAGAAAAGCTGAAGAGCGACGACCCGTTCGTTCAGAAGTTTCTCGGCGTGGGAGGCGGCTACGGCAAGGACTTCGGCCTTCCGGACGATTTCGTTGCGCAGGCCATAAAGGCGATGGGCAATTACGGCGAGATTTACGCCCGCAATCTCGGTCCGGATACGAGCATGTTCCTTGACCGGAAAGGTACGCCTAACGCTCTTTGGACAGAGGGCGGCGCGATCTACTCGCCCCTCTGGAACTGATCCTCTCTACTGACCGAGCCGAGGCGGACGACCCGCCTCGGCTCCTATCCCGGTTCCAGGTATCCCGACATGAATGTGCATCATGCGAAAGCGGCCGAACATGCGGTCGACGACGATCTCCTCTCCGCTCGCCGGCGCCGCAATCGGATCAGGTACGGAGCCACCCAGTTTGCCGTGATCGCGGCCGCGATCACCCTGGTGGTCCTTTTTGCGCTTGCCGTGAAGGAAGGACTTGCCCGGCACGGGATCAGGTTCAGCTTCTCGTTTCTATGGGACGCCGCCGGATTCGACCTCAGCGAGGGCAAAACCTTCGTCTTCGACGGCACGTTCTGGCTGGCCTTTACGGAGTTCACCTCGGAGCGTTCGATAGCGCAGGCATTCGCCGCCGGAATCGTGAACACCACCAAGGTGGCGGTTCTCGCCATTGTTCTGAGCACCATGCTCGGAGTCCTGCTCGGTGTAAGTCGGCTCTCCACCAATTGGGTGGCTCGGAGCCTTTCCTTCTGGTGCGTCGAGTTCGTCCGCAACACGCCGCTCCTTATCCAGCTCGTCTTCTGGTACTTCGCGGTCATCCTGCATTTCCCACCTATCGCGGCCGCGGCCGAATTCTACGGCGTCGTCATCAGCCAGCAAGGCCTCTTTTTTCCGGCCCTCGTCTGGAAGGGCGAAGGTTCGCCGGTCGCCATCGCAATGGCGACTGCTTGCTGGGTCGCAATTCTCGGACTGGTCTTCGACAAGCACAGACTGGTCCGCCGGGTTTGCATGGGTGCCATAGTCGTGCTTCCTTGCCTGATGCTGCTGACCGGGATCGTGGAACTGGATTTCCCCGTGGCATCGAAGTTTCGGGCCAAAGGTGGTACAGGCATGAGCCCCGAAATGGCGGCACTGCTTCTGGCGATCGTCGTCAACAGCGCTTCCTACATTGCGGAAATCGTGCGTGGAGCGATCGATGCCTTGCCAAAGGGGCAATGGGAGGCGGCAGCCTCCCTCGGACTGAGCCGCCGCGATACCGTCCACGACATCATTCTCCCGCAGGTCTTCCGGGTCGTGCTGCCTTCCTTCGGAAACCAGTATATCAGCCTCACGAAAAACACGGCCCTCGGCATTGCGGTCGGATATCCCGAACTCTTCAACATCTACGGCACCATAGCGAACCAAACGGGCCATAGCCTCGAAGGCATCCTCATCGTCATGGCGTCCTATCTGATCCTTAGCTGGGCTATCAGCGCGACCGTCGCCTGGGCCGACCGCCGCCTGAGCAAACGCGGAGCGATGTGATGATCGCCAGATTCCTGAAATGGTCGCGGCACAATCTGTTCGGCAAGCCGTTCGACATTCTGCTGTCTCTCACCGTCATACCCGGCTTTCTCTGGCTGGCCTACCAGGTCGCGGCCTGGACGGTTACGACGGCGCGATGGGAGATCATCCCCGAGAGCCTGCGGATCCTGATGATCGGCATTTTCCCGGCCGAGCAGGCATGGCGCGCCTGGGTCGCGATCATGATCATCGCCGCCCTCCTCGGCGCGGCGCTGGGATGCGTGTTCGCCTTCAGGAAGCGCCACGCGGCTGGCTTGCTCTTGGTGCTGGCTGCCGTCATCGCGCTTACGGGTTCAAAAGACCTGACGAATGCGCTCCTTACCGCCTCGACCATTGCGATCTTTGCGAGCGGCTGCGCGGCAATCTCGCTTATCCCCTTGCTTCGCAGAGCATTGTTGCCGGCTGGCTTCATTGCGCTGATCGCAATCTTCGCCGTCATGTCGCCGCCCGGCGCCGGCCTTTGGGGTGGCCTGCTCCTGAGCATTCTGCTGACGCTCGTGACATCGATTGTCTCGCTTCCGGTCGGAATCCTGCTCGCCTTTGGCCGCCGCAGCCGTTTCTCGAGCATGCGGTGGATCTGTATGGGCTATATCGAGGTGATGCGGTCCGTGCCATTGATCATGGTCGTCTACTGGATCTGGATTCTGATGCCAGTCCTGGCGCCGCAATTCGGCCTCGCGGACGTCGTGCGCGGCATGATCGGCTTCACCCTGTTCTATTCCGCCTATGTGGCCGAATATGTCCGGAGCGGCCTGCAAGCCGTTCCCCGCGAACAGACCGAGGCGGCCCGCTCGCTCGGCATGAGCGAGTTCGACATCAACCGCTCGATCGTACTGCCGCAGGCCCTTCGCGTGGCGGTGCCGCCGCTTGTCGGCAATGTGCTCGATATTTTCAATACGGCGCCGCTGGTCTTCATCATCGGCCTGACGGATTTTCTGCGCGCCGGTCAGATGATCCTGGCCAATCCCCAATATGGCGACCGGACCTATGAGGTCTACGCCTTCCTGTTTCTCACCTATTTCCTTGTCGGATCCCTGATAACCTTCGTCGCGCGCAGGCTCGAAACGCATCTTGCACGAGGCAATCGGTGACCGAAATGAGCCATGCTGGAGACAGTTCCATGAACGCCATCATCGAAATGAAGAACCTCAACAAGTTCTATGGAAGCCATCATGTTCTGAAGGATATCGATCTTTCCGTTTCGAGAGGCGAGGTCGTAGTGGTGGTCGGAGCAAGCGGCTCAGGAAAATCCACCCTGATCCGCTGCGTCAACGGCCTGGAAATGTACCAGAACGGCAGCCTGCTCGTGGACGGTTACCCCATGCCGGTCGAGGAGGACCGCCGCCTGGGAGGCGAACGTGAACTCGCTGCCATCCGCAAGGGTGTCGGAATGGTGTTCCAGCAGTTCAACCTGTTTCCGCACAAGACGGTCGTGGAGAACATCACGATTGCGCCGATGCGCGTGCACAGGAAGACCAGGCGAGAAGCCGAAGCAACTGCCCTCAAGCTTCTGGAACGCGTCGGGCTGGAGGCTCATGCGCACAAATATCCGGGCCAGTTGTCCGGGGGACAGCAGCAGCGTGTGGCAATCGCCCGCTCACTAGCCATGGAGCCGCACCTGATGCTTTTCGACGAACCGACCTCCGCTCTCGACCCGGAAATGATCGGCGAGGTGCTCGACGTCATGCGGGAACTGGCGGCAGACGGCATGACGATGATGATCGTGACGCATGAAATGGGGTTTGCGCGCGAGGTGGCGGATCGGATCGTTTATATCGACCAAGGCAGCATCCTGGAAATTGGAAAGCCGGACGCCTTTTTCGACAATCCGGAAAACGACCGTGCCCGCTCGTTCCTTGCCCGTGTGCTGAAGCACTGACCGCGTTTCTAGCGCTCCCGTCGGGTTGGGGCAATTCCAGGAAAATTTGCGTAGCGGTTTTCCGTCCGGAATTGCGGCAAAACAACCGGTTAGAGAGTATCCGCGATTCGGAGAAAGCGGAAATGCTCTAACGAAACGCGACCGCGAAATCTGTCTCGTAGTCGTCGGCCGGAAGCCTCCCCTCCGTCAACAGCACGGCACCAAGCCTGCCGATCTCGTCGGAGCTCTTGGCAGCCTGTCCGTTGCCGCCTGTAAGCACAGCGACACGATTGCTCGCAAAGCCTATATAGGGGTAGCCGTGACGCGTGAAAGCGGTGACGCAGGGTGAATGATGCGTCGAGACCGGCCTCAGTTCCGGGATCGTCTCTGCGAGGAGCCTGTGCATATGCGCGGCCGCTTCTGCGTTTGCGCCGCTTCGGAACCATGCCCTGACCGCCGGCTCGCTGGCAAGAATCCGATCGGTCGGATCGCCGCCGATCTTTATATAATGCTTGCCGTCGGGATAGGCGACCGGAGGCAACAGATAGTAGCTTCGCTCCTGTTCCGGCGCGGCGCCGATCAGCGACGGCATGCGCGTAAAGCGGGGGAGATCATCCGCCGCGACCTCGGCAAAGAGCACCGTACGCGCCTTCACCGTGAGATCGAGCGGACGCGGGAGCAGCGCCTCCGAAATCGAGAAGCCGCCTGCGGCGACAAGGACGCGGCCGGCGTGCAGCGAGTGCCCGCCGGCTGTCCCGACCACCACTCGATGCCGGCCGTCTTCGACCGATACGACCTCGGAACGGATCACCCGTGCGCCGGATTTTTCGGCCGCGATCGTCTGCGCGAGCACGAGCGAGCGCGGATTGATGTAGCCTGCACCACGGGCCTCATGGATGCCGGCAAAGCCTTGAGGAAAGCGGAACCAGGGAAATCGCGCGGCGAGGTCGCCGCCGGGGATCAGCGGTGCTTCGACACCGAGCCTGTCGCGGGCGCGCTCGACATTTTCCAGATAGTCAAATGCGCTGCCCGGAGCGGGCGCCGCAATCAGGCAACCGACCGGGAAGTGGAATTCGACACCGCTCTCCCTTGCAATTTCCGGATAGCGGTCGATCGAGCGACGCGCCAGTCGCGCCCAGACCGGATCATCGTCGATCGTGCGGGTGATGCGGGCATTGTCGTAGTGGCTGGCGAACACACCGCTGTGGTTCGCCCAGTCCTCCGGCTCGTCAGGCCCGACGAGAGCGACATCGGCGCCTGCTCTCGCCAGATGGCGCGCCGCTGCGGCACCCATCATGCCCTTGCCGATGATGACAAAGTCAACGCTCTCCGACATGCCCTTCCCCGATGTTTGCTTCGCGACCGGGATAGCATGCCGCTCGGGCCGCCGCACCGAGTTCCTTTGAATATTAACAACATGCCGGAACGCGATACCCGACCTTCAAGCGCTGGCAGGCGTGGCGCCGTAGATCACAACCAGTCGAGAATAGTCTTGACCTTGCCGCAATAGCGCTTCGAAACGGGATTCATCCGCTTCGCACCATGGCCCGCATTGTATTTGAGAATGGTGCCGCAGGTGGAGCCGTCCGAAAGCTCCTTGGCCTTTGCCAGGTATTTCATTCCGAACTTGATGTTGGTCTCAGGATCGAAGAGTTCCTTGACCGAGCCGGAATAACCCATCATCCGGGCCGTGGCCGGCTTGATCTGCATCAGTCCGACTTCCCCGGCGCGGCCGCGAGCCTTGGGATTGAAGTTGCTCTCGACCTGTACGACAGCGTGCGCCAGATCTACCGGAACGCCGTATTGCTTGGCATAGGACTGGATGAGGATCGTATATTGGGAGCCGCCAGGCAATGCGAGGTCAGGTTTTGGATAACCCGTGGTTCGGGTCACGGAAGGTATCGCAGAAGTCTTGACGGTTTTGTCGATGCCCCCTGCATACGACGTACCCATCCCGGCGATGAACATGCCAAGGCATGCCGCCGCCGCAGCAACAGACGCTATTCTCATTTAGTTTGAAGTCTCCGGTCTGGGGAACCGACCGCGCGGCGCACCCCACCGCTACGAGCAAATTTCCCGATCGTTTTCATTGACAAGAGTGCCGCGCTCGGCGCCACATCTCCTGCAGTTGATGCAGCGGAAATGACCGGGCTATCATGGTAAACATGTGGCAGGACGACAAAATCGTGCACGAAAATCAACCGAACGCTAAATTAGGCCGGAGGAAAATCGTCGTTCAGTCGTTAAGATTCGGCAGCGCGGACAGCAGACGGTGCAGGGTATCGATGGTGGAAACGTCGGCAATTCCATCCACTCGCGATTGCCGGAAATGGCGCTGAAACGCCGCGACGGCGCCTTCGGTTTTCTGGCAGAATTCTCCTGTTATTTCAACGCCGTAGCCGTAAAGCAGGAGCATCGACTGAAGTGCTTCCACCGGTTGCCCGCAGTCGCCGCACTGGAAGAAGCGCCCGCCCCTCACCGGCGCGGGTTCCACCCAGTGTCCGACCCCGCGACGAAACAACACATCCCAAGGAAAATTTTCTCCAGGATCAACCTTGCGAATCGGCGCAATATCGCTGTGAGCAAGCACCCTCTCGGGGGCAATTTCCCAGCGTTCGCCACAGTCCAGACATAATTCGGCGACCGCCGCGACCTGCGCCTTAGGAAAGTCCGGCAGACCGCCCGGATGGCCGGCATTGGCGATCTCGATCCCGATCGAGCAGGAATTGATATCCGTCTCACCCTTCCAGAAGCTTTTGCCCGCGTGCCAGGCCCGGCGCTCTTCCGGCACCAACTGGGCAATGCGCCCTTCCTCATCGACGAAGTAATGGCAGGAGACCTGGCTTTCCTTGCGACAGAGCCAATCGAGCGCAGAAGCCGCCGTCTCCATGCCGGTGTAGTGAAGTATGATCATATCGGGCCTGCGCCCACCGGCGCGCTCGCCGTGGTTGGGCGAAGGCACGAGACGGGCGCCGGGGAAGTCGCAGGTGCTGGATGTCATGCGGCCCGGCGTTCTCTTTCAATTGCCTCGTAAGCCGCGTTGAGCACGGCCATGCGATCGTTGGCGATCGCGTGGAACTCCTCCGGCACGCCACGCGCCACGAGCATGTCCGGGTGGTTCTCGGACACCAGGACGCGGTATCGCTTTCGGATGGCGGCAAAGTCATCCCGGGGCGAAACGCCGAGCACCTGATAGGGATCGCGGTCGTCGCCATGAACGTGACGCGCCATGATCCGCCCGAAATGCTCGTCGTCCATCTTGAAGATCTCAGCCACGTGCCTCAGGAACGTCAGTTCCTTCTCATGCACTGCCCCGTCGGACTTCGCTATGTGGAAGAGCCCGTCGACGATATCTTCGAGGATTGGACAATTCTTCTCGCAGGAGGAGCAAAGCGAAGCCATCTTCTCCGCATAGGCCTCATACCCGGCAACATCCTGGCGCGCGAGATTGTAGAGGCGCGCGACGTTCTTCGCCTGATCCACGGGAAACTTGAAGATGTCTCTAAACGCGGTCACCTCGGCCTCGTTCACGATGCCGTCGGCCTTCGCCATTTTCGCCGAAAGGGCGATCATTGCGACAGAAAAGGCGACCTTTCGCCGCGTTTCCGGATCTCCTTCGAAGAGCGTCCGAACCGCCTCGACCACTCCTGTAAGCGCATTACCGGTGGCCGCGACGATCTTGAGAAGGTTGTCCCAAAATGACATGAGTGCGATTGTTCCCTGTCCACCACGAGAGCATGAACTTAAGTGGTGGCGATTTGCAAGCGGCAGAGCCGCGTCAGCCTTGATGGATGACGGATTTGTGATGGCCCCTCAATAATTCATATCGCCACAAATCTCAATCGAATTCCTGGAGCACGCTGTGCGACCATTTGAACACAACGTATGGCGCTGGCTTCCGTTGCAAACCACTTCCGACTTTTTCACCATCCACAGACCTGTCATTTTATTTCCATCGGATTTGCGTTAGACCACCGTTATCTTTGATCGAAGGCAAGGATTGTCCGGACGCGATCGAATCCAGAAGCGATCGCCTCATGTCGGAATCCGAAGGAGGACCCATGGCCAAGAAGAAAGTCGCAATGCTGACGGCGGGCGGGCTTGCACCCTGCCTTTCATCCGCTGTCGGCGGGCTGATCGGACGCTACACGGACGTCGCGCCGGACTATGAGCTCGTGGCCTATCGTTCCGGCTATCAGGGCCTGCTTCTCGCCGACCGGATCGAAATTACCCCGGCAATGCGCGAGCGCGCGCATGTGCTTCACCGGCACGGCGGATCGCCGATCGGCAATAGCCGGGTGAAGCTTACGAATACCGCAGATTGCGTGAAGCGCGGCTTGGTCAAGGAAGGTGAAAACCCGCTTCGCGTGGCCGCAGAAAGGCTCGCCTCCGACGGCATCAGCATTCTGCACACGATCGGCGGCGACGACACCAACACCACCGCAGCCGACCTCGCGGCCTATCTGGGCGCCAACGGCTACGATCTGACGGTCGTCGGCCTGCCGAAGACGGTCGACAACGACGTCGTGCCGATCCGTCAGTCGCTCGGCGCCTGGACAGCGGCCGAATACGGCGCCCGCTTCTTCGACCATGTCAGTAACGAACAAAGCGCCGCGCCGCGCACCCTCGTGGTTCACGAGGTCATGGGCCGTCATTGCGGCTGGCTGACTGCAGCAACCGCGCGCGCCTACATGCAGATGGCCGGCAACAAGGATTATGTCGACGGCTTCATGATGAACGCCCAGTTGAAGAATATCGACGGGCTCTATCTGCCGGAGATGAAATTCGATCTCGAATCAGAAGCCGAGCGCCTGCGCGACGTAATGGATCGTGTCGGCTTCGTTACTCTGTTCGTCAGTGAAGGTGCCTGCCTGGACGCCATTGTCGCCGAACGAGAGGCCGCCGGAGAGACGGTCAAGCGCGATGCTTTCGGTCACGTGAAGATCGACACGATCAATGTCGGCAACTGGTTCTCCAAGCAGTTTGCAGCGCTCCTCGGCGCCGAGCGCTCCATGGTGCAGAAGTCCGGCTACTATGCCCGATCGGCGCCCGCCAACGGCGACGATCTGCGCCTCATCCAGAGCATGGTCGATCTGGCGGTCGAAAGTGCACTCAACAAGGTCTCCGGCGTGACCGGCCATGACGAGGACCAGGGAGGGCGGCTCCGTACGATCGAGTTTCCGCGCATCAAGGGCGGAAAGCATTTCGACACATCCGTGAAGTGGTTCGGCGAGGTGATGAATGCCGTGGGCCAGAAATGGCAGGCCGCCGACTGACGAATGCCGAACGGTTCGCTGTTTTCTGAAACGGCGAACCGCTTCCTGCCCGAATACGTTTAAGACAGCCGTTGACGGCGGCGCGCGGGCATGGCTCCCTCCTTTTCAGAAGCCATTCAAACGGGGAGCCTCTTGATGTCCTTCGAACACTGGTTCGCCTTCGCCGCCGCATCGGCCGTGCTGCTTGCAATTCCCGGCCCCACTATTCTTCTCGTAATCTCCTACGCGCTCGGCCATGGCCGAAAGATTCCGGGAGCGACGGTCGCAGGTGTCGCCCTTGGTGATTTCACGGCAATGACCGCATCGATGCTCGGTCTTGGCGCCCTGCTCGCAACCTCGGCCGCCGTTTTCACCGTATTGAAGTGGATAGGCGCTGCCTATCTTGTCTGGCTCGGAATCAAGCTCTGGAAGGCGCCCGTCGAAAGCGACACGGGCAGCCTCCGGAAGAGTCCCGTCGAAAGGCCATCGCGAATCTTCATCCATACCTATGCGGTCACCGCGCTCAATCCGAAAAGCATTCTCTTCTTCGTCGCTTTCCTGCCCCAGTTCCTCGATCTGTCTCGGCCGCTTTTCACCCAGATGGCCATCTTCGAGACGACCTTCCTGGTACTCGCGACAGTCAACGCGGCGCTCTACGCCTGGCTTGCCGCCGCGGCCGGCAGCACCATCCGCAGGCCCAGTGTTCGGCGCATCGTTAACCGCGTCGGCGGTTCGCTGCTTATCGGCGCCGGCCTGCTGACGGCCGGCCTGAAACGCGTCACGTCTTGAAAGCTGCGCTCGCCTGCTTGCCGCCACCGGCGGCATAGGTTAATGGAAATTCACGCGAAGCGGGTGGCACCCGCTGATTTGCCGGGGCTGCGGGGCCCAGAAGCACGAAAGTGACAACATGGCGCATTTCCGTATCCCCCTTTCGAAACGGGCACTCACCGCCGTGTCCGTCGTGTCCGTCGTCGTTGCTTCGGGCTGTTCAACGGTGGAGCATACATCGCTTGCGGAGTTGACGGCGGTACAGACAGTAACGCCCCTGCCGAAGCCCGGAACGGAAACCACGGCTTATGCGCTGCCTTCGCCGATCGGTGCCGCGTCGAGCACAACGGCAGCACTGAGCGCGCAGACCTCGCCCACGGTGCCGGCAAGCGCCACAACGGCAGATGCTGGAGCGAACACGGCGCCCGCCACGGACGCGACCCTGGCCTTTGCCGCACCTCGCTCCGCTGCGGTGCCGGCGGAGAAGCCCGCCCAAGTCTTTGACGTGGCCATGGCGACACCCGCCTTGCCGAATCTCTCCCAGGCCGCTGCCCCGATCCAAAAGAACGCTGAACAACCCGCCCCCTTCATCGGAATTGCCGCCTCCTGGGATTCGGATTTCGACACCGGCGAGCCTGTCGGACTTGAAACACTCGTGGCCAAGCGCATGATCGTGCCGACGGAGCGCCCGAAGACGGACCTGATCGGCACGGCCGTCGATGCGGCAGTGGGTGCGGTCGCAAGCGCTATCCCCGAGTCGTTGAAGTTTTCGAAGACACCGACCAGTTCGCGGCCCGAACTCGACAGGATGATCAAATATTATGCCGAGCTGAACGGTCTGCCTCTCGACCTGGTGCATCGGGTGGTCAAGCGGGAGAGCAACTACAATCCGCGCGCCTATAGCAAGGGCAATTACGGGCTGATGCAGATTCGCTATAACACCGCCAAAGGTCTTGGCTATGAAGGGTCGGCCGAGGGCCTTTTCGATGCGGAAACCAACCTCAAATATGCGACTAGATACCTGCGCGGAGCGTGGATGGTTGCCGACAACAAGAATGACGGCGCGGTCAAGCTCTACGCCAGCGGCTATTATTACCATGCCAAGCGCAAGGGCATGCTGGACGAGCTGAACATGAGGTGAGGCGCGGCAAGGCTGCGGTCGTTTCGCCCAGCCGGACCTGCTCAATCGAGCGAATCAATAATCTTCGCGTTCAGCTTCTGCACGTCGTAGCGGAGCCGCGACGGTGTCAGCCCCAGTCGGACCACAGCGAGGCGTAACGAGGGGGCGATCATGATCGCCTGCCCGTCATGCCCGAGCATCCAGAATGTGTCTGAAGGAAAATTGGCCGTTCCGGCGCGGATACCGTTTTCCTGAAGCCAAACCTGGCCGCCCCCGTAATCACCGCCGGAAGCCGCCGTCGGCGTGCGCATGAACGTCACATATCCCTCCGGCAGCAGCCGCCTGCCCTTCCAGCTTCCGTCCTGAAGCAGAAACTCCGCGAAGCGCGCCCAATCCCGCGCCGAAGCATACATATAGGAAGAGCCGACGAAGGTTCCGCTCGCATCCGTTTCCATGACCGCGCTTGTCATTCCGAGCGGGGCGAAGAGTGCCTCGTGCGGATAGGCCAGGGCCTCCGCCGGATCCGCGAATGTCTGCATCCAGAGGCGGGATAGAAGGTTGCTCGTTCCGCTCGAATAGGCGAATTTCGTGCCCGGATCGGCTCCCAACGGTTTCGCGGCGACGAAGCCGGCCATGTCGTTTTCCAGGAAGAGCATGCGGGTGACGTCGGTAACGTCGCCGTAATCCTCGTTGAAGGTCAGTCCGCTCTGCATCGCGAGAAGATCGGTGAGCTTGATGCGAGCCCGGTCGTCGCCGTTCCATTCGGGCACCAGATTGGCCCGGGTCAGATCCATCCGCCCATCGGCAATGCGCCGGCCGATGATCGCCGCCGTCACGGATTTCGTCATCGACCAGCCGAGCAAGGGTGTGTTCCGGTCAAAACCAGGCGCATAGGTCTCCGCAACCAGCCTGCCGTCCCGGATAACGACGATCGCACGCATACCAGGACCTGCCAATGCCGGGTTCTCCACAAGCTTTTGTATGGCCGGGTCCGTGTCGGCCTTGTCCCCTTCGGGCCAGCTGACGTTCGGTTTATGGACGACGGATATCGCCGCCCTCTCAGCCTCGCGCAGTCCGGCGATGGCTTCGGCGCTGCCTCCGCTCACATTGGTGCAGCCCCGGCGCGGGCGGTAGACGGCTCTGCCAGGCGCGGCAAAGCCCATCATACGCGCCGTCACGCTCTGCTCTTCCCGATCGACCGAAACGCGCACGAGCTTCAGCAGCGGATGGCCAGGCGCCTGCACGTCATCAGCGAGCACGTCCTGCGGATCGCGTCCGGCGAGGAACACATTGGAGCAGACGATCTTGGCGGCGTACCCATCGCCGAGCGTGAGGAGCTCAGGCGGAAACAGGACCAGCCAGCCGAAAAAGGAAGCGAGCGCCGCCATCGCCAATCCGCCAAGCGTCTTCAGCAGACCCTGCATTCTCGTCCTCCTGGTTGCCTGCTTCTCTGTCTCTGGACACAACATGCAACAGGTCAGAATACTACAGCAACTTTCGCGCTTCCGGCTGCTGTACCCGACGGGCGCATATTGAAGCCGGCACGTCTGCCACATCCGCGGGGCCAGTCCGCAACCCGTCATCAAAGTGTAGCCGAGTCACCTTAGAACCGGCTCAGTTTCAACTGGATGACAGGCAAGATGACGGACCTCGCCAGAGATGCCGGTTTCGGCAAGAAGAATCCGAAACTGAAAAGTGCGCTCCTCCAGCATAGGGCTCTTTCCCTCGCCGGCCTTTCGGAGCGCCTGTTCGGTCTGCTCTTTTCCGGGCTCGTCTATCCTCAGATCTGGGAGGATCCGATCGTCGACATGGAGGCGATGCGGATCCGCCCCGGACACCGGATCGTTACGATCGGTTCCGGCGGCTGCAACATGCTGACCTATCTCTCTGCCCAGCCGGCCCGCATCGACGTGGTCGACCTCAATCCTCATCACGTCGCACTCAACCGGCTCAAATTGTCGGCTTTTCGCCATCTGCCTAACCATAAGGACGTGGTGCGGTTCCTCGCCGTCGAAGGCACGCGCTCGAACAGGCACGCCTACAGCATGTTCCTTGCGCCGAAGCTCGATCGGTTCACCCGTGACTACTGGAACGGCCGTGACCTGACCGGCCGCAGGCGCATCGGAGTCTTCGAGCGCAACATCTACCGAACCGGCCTACTCGGCCGTTTCATCACGGCAAGCCATGTCCTCGCGCGCCTGCACGGCATAAATCCCGAAGATTTCGTGAAGGCGCGTTCCTTGCGCGAGCAGCGGCAATTCTTCGAAGACAAGCTTGCTCCGCTCTTCGACCGCCCGGTCATTCGCTGGATCACGAGCCGCAAGAGCTCGCTTTTCGGCCTCGGCATCCCACCGCAGCAGTTCGACGAGCTCGCGCGCTTGAGCCAGGAGAAATCGCTTGCCGCGGTGCTGCGCCATCGCCTCGAGAAACTGACCTGCCATTTTCCGCTTCGCGAGAACTACTTTGCCTGGCAGGCATTTGCGCGGCGTTACCCGCGCCCCGACGAGGGCGAGCTGCCGGCCTATCTCCAGGCGAAGCACTATGAGGCAATCCGCCGGGGTGCCGAGCGGGTCAAGGTCCATCATGCGAGCTTCACGGAGCTGCTTGCCGGCAAACCCGCTGCCTCCGCCGACCGCTACGTGCTTCTCGACGCGCAGGACTGGATGAGCGACCTGCAGTTGAACGATCTCTGGACGGAGATCACGCGCACCGCTGACGCCGGCGCGGTGGTCATTTTCCGCACGGCAGCCGAGGCAAGCATTCTGCCGGGACGCCTTTCGCCCACTCTCCTCGACCAATGGCATTATGATACCGAGACTTCGGCGAAACTTGGCGCCGAGGATCGATCGGCGATCTATGGCGGCTTCCACATCTACCGGAAGAAGGCATGAGCGCCATGCAGACCGCGGCTGACAGCCATGCGCATCTCATGGACCGGATGTACCGCCATCAGCGTTATATCTATGACTTCACCCGCAAATACTACCTCTTCGGCCGCGATACCCTGCTCCGTGAGCTGACCCCGGCGCCCGGTGCCTCCATTCTCGAAGTGGGCTGCGGCACGGGCCGAAATCTGGCGATGATCGGCGATCTCTATCCCGGTGTCCGCCTTTTCGGACTCGATATCTCGGCGGAAATGCTGGCGGCCGCCAAAACCAAGCTCCGGCGCCAGGGCCGGCCGGATAGCTTCCTGCGCGTTGCTGACGCGACCGATTTCACAGCCGCGTCCTTCGGTCAGAATGGCTTCGACCGGATCGTGATCTCCTATGCCCTCTCGATGGTACCCGATTGGGAAAGGGCGATCGATGCCGCGATCGCCGCGCTAAACCCGGGAGGCTCGCTGCATATTGCCGACTTCGGCCAGCAGGAAGGCTGGCCCGCCGGGTTCCGCCGCTTGCTTCAGGCATGGCTCGGACGTTTCCATGTCACACCGCGCGAATCGCTTTTCGACGTGATGCGCAAAAAAGCCCAGACGAACGGATCCTCGCTCGAGGTCAGATCGTTCGGCAGGGGCTATGCCTGGCTCGTAGTCTATCGCCGGCCCGCAGCATGCTTCCCCTGATCTTGTTCGACGATCCGCAAAAGGCGGAAATGTTCTAAAAGAGTTGCGGGGGAAGAGCGCCGTGCTGCAATTCATACTTGAGCTAACGCAATTTTTACGATGTTATGGTGAAAAGGAGGCCACACCTCCCTGGGGAACTCACCAACTATGGAAATCATCGCGTGAGGCAAGATCGTCTTTCGTCTGCAAGCGGAGCCCTCATGCGCCGGTTGTTCGTGGCTTTGCTGCCCATCGCAGCCATCCTGTCCTCCTGCACGTCGACCGACTACGACCTCATCAAGACGGCTTCCATACAGCCTCGCTTCCACGACACGGATCCGCAGGATTTCGGCGGCAACACGCCACACCATCACAACGTTCACGGAATTGACGTCTCCAAGTGGAATGGCGACATCGACTGGCGCAAGGTCAAGAATTCCGGCGTGTCCTTCGCTTTCATCAAGGCCACGGAAGGCAAGGACAGAGTGGACGCCCGTTTCCACGAATACTGGCCCCAGGCGCGCGCCGCCGGCATCGCCTACGCGCCCTACCATTTCTATTATTTCTGCTCGACCGCCGATGCGCAGGCCAATTGGTTCATCGCCAATGTGCCGAAGAGCGCCGTCTACCTGCCGCCCGTCCTGGACGTCGAGTGGAATGGCGAATCCAAGACCTGCCGCACCCGACCGGCGCCCGAGACGGTGCGCTCCGAAATGAAGCGCTTCATGGATCGGCTCGAGGCACATTACGGCAAACGGCCAATCATCTACACGTCGGTCGATTTTCATCGCGACAATCTGGTCGGCGCCTTCAATGACTATCATTTCTGGGTGCGGTCCGTCGCCAAGCACCCGAAGGATATCTACGTCGATCGCCGGTGGGCCTTCTGGCAATATACCAGCACAGGCGTGATCCCCGGCATCCAAGGCAGCACGGACATCAACGCCTTCGCAGGCTCCCACAGAAATTGGAAGAAGTGGGTCGCGACTGTTTCGCAGGCGAGATAGACCACAAGAAGCAGCGGCGTGCTCTGCATTTCTTCATTCGGTCATAATGCTCTGAGAGAGCACCGGCAGTCACCCTCGACAGAGTTCAGGCCCGGCGGCACTTTGTGCGGCCGGCCACGGAAAGGAATTGCAATGACAGGCCTAGCGCGCAAAGCCCTTCTCTCCCTCGGATTGCTCGCGGTTGCCGGCGCGCCGGCCCTGGCGCAAGCTCCGGCTCAGCCACGAAATCCGGCCGTTGCGTGCGGCGGCGATCTCGCCACGTTCCTCGCGGGAATCAAGGCGGAAGCGATTGCCAAGGGCATCCCCGCAGACGCGGCAGAGCGGGCGCTTGCGGGCGCCGCTATCGACCAGAAAGTGCTGAGCCGCGACCGGGCGCAAGGGGTATTCAAGCAGACCTTCACGGAGTTCTCGAAGCGAACCGTCAGCAAGTCGCGCCTCGACATCGGTGCACGGAAGATGCGGGAATATGCCGAAGTCTTTGCCCGGGCCGAGCAGGAATTCGGCGTGCCGGCGCCCGTGATCACCGCGTTTTGGGCGATGGAAACTGACTTCGGCGCCGTACAGGGTGATTTCAATACGTTGAACGCATTGGTGACGCTCGCACATGACTGCCGCCGCCCGGAAATGTTCCGGCCGCAACTCCTCGCCGCGATCGAAATGGTTCAGCACGGCGATCTCGATCCCGCGACGACGACCGGTGCATGGGCGGGCGAGATCGGCCAGGTGCAGATGCTGCCGGAAGATATCATTGCCTATGGCATCGACGGCGACGGCGACGGCCATGTCAATCTCAAGACGAGCTCTCCGGATGCGATCCTGACGGCGGCTAAATTCATTCAGAGCCTCGGTTTCAAGGCCGGCGAGCCGTGGATCCAGGAAGTCCGGGTCCCGGATCAGCTTCCCTGGGAGAAGACGGGCCTGCAGCCGGGAATGACGGCCGGCGACTGGTTTGCTCTCGGCGTCACCCCGCGGGACGGCAACACGTCCAACAGTGCGCTCGAAGCTTCGCTCGTCCTCCCTCAGGGCCGCAAGGGCGCCGCCTTCCTGACCTATCCGAACTTCAACATCTATCTCGAGTGGAACCAGTCCTTCATATACACCACCTCCGCCGCCTACTTCGCGACCCGACTGGCCGGCGCCCCCCCTTATCAGCAGGGCAACCCGGAACCCGGGCTCGGCGACGCCGAGATGAAGGCCCTGCAGACCCGATTGCAGGCACTTGGTCACGACGTCGGCAAGATCGACGGGATCCTCGGCTCGGGCACGCGTGCTGCGCTGCAGAAGGAACAGCTGAAACTCGGGCTTCCCGCGGACGGTTGGGCAACGCAGAATCTCCTGGAGGCGCTCTGAGAGCGTTCGGCGTTTTGCTGAGACGCCTTTTCGGGCCAGGCAAATTCGGACAGAATGGCATGCCCGACCTTTCCTGAAGGCGCTCCGGGATTTCCGCCTACTTGCAGGCGACACAAGAAGCGGGTGGCGACACCCGCTTCGCTGGCGTATTGCTTACGCCAGTCCAACATCCCCGGCCAGCCCCTGCCTGAGCCCGGCGGCTCCAGCGCAGGCGAGATATGGCTTCACCCGCAAATTCCATCAGCACTCAGATGACGTTGCGTCTCTGGGCACTGCTCGCGCTACTCGGCCTCATCTGGGGCGGGTCCTTTTTCTTCGCCCGCGTGGCAGTTGCCCATGTGCCGCCGTTCACCCTCGTGTTCATGCGCCTGAGCCTCGCAGCTCTCGCCCTGCATTTCTATCTTCTCGGGCGCCACGGCATCTACCAGGCGCTTGCAGAACGCTGGCGCGAATTCCTGCTGATGGGGCTCATCAACAACGCCATTCCGCATGCTTTCATTTTTCTCGGCCAGACGCATATAGGTGCCGGTCTCGCTGCCATCCTCAACGCGACGACGCCGATCTGGACGGTCGTCATCGCAAACGTCGCGACCGAGGACGAAAAGCTCAGCGTCGCCAAGTTCAGCGGTTGCCTGCTCGGGCTTGCCGGTACCATCGTGCTCATAGGTCCGAGCGCAGCGGCAGGGCTCTTCGGCACGGCCGGCGACGTGCCGCTCTGGGCACTCGTTCTGCCGGTACTCGCCGCTGGAAGCTACGGTCTCTCCGGCAGCTATGGCAAACGCTTCCGCGATCTGGCACCGCCGGTGACCGCCGCAGGTCAGCTGACCGCATCGACGCTTGTCATGCTGCCGGTCGCCGTGCTCGTCGATACGCCTTGGGCCATGCCGATGCCGCCGCTCACCACAGTGCTCGCCATCCTCGGCTTGGCGCTCGTGTCGACCGCCTATGCCTACATCCTGTTCTTCCGGATCATGGCTGAAGCAGGCGCCACGAACACTTCGCTGGTAACGCTGCTGGTGCCGCCAAGCGCCATCCTGCTCGGATATCTCTTTCTGGGAGAAACGCTGCAGGCGACGGACCTCGCCGGAATGCTGCTCATTGCCGCCGGTCTGGTTGTCCTTGACGGGCGCATCCTGAGGCTCGGAATTTTCCCGGGACGGTGATCCCACCGCCGTCGCCGAGCCCACGTCCGGTGTGCGGCGATTCACCGATTCATCGTCACGTCACCCGCTCACGCAGCGTTACAGGCGGTTACGTTAACCTTCTGGCAGCAATTGTGAATAAACTGTGTCTTTCGAAAATCGCCCTTATTCCAGCTAGTTAGGTCCGATCTCCGGAAAATTCGGCGCTCGGCGTTCGCAGTGCAGCACAAGTTTCGCTTTCACCCGCCGTTTTTTCGCCCTATGTTTTAACCCGTAACGCAGGGAGGATCAGCTTATGGGACTTGCGCACTCGTTTAACGTCCTAATGATCAGTGCAGCGTTCGCATTCGTGGCCATAATGCTTTTCGTGTGATTCAGGCCACTGAAAGTCCGCCGAAGCAGGGGCTTCCGGAAAAGCCATTTCAAAGCGAGGCAGGTCAAACGGGCCGCTCAGGCATTTATTGACAGGCTGTAACAACAGAAAGCCCATGAACGCCGCTGCGTTCATGGGCTTTCTCCATGGTCATCGTAGTTCGCAGGACGGCAAACGTCACCCGGTCGCGGCCGCCCGGAACGAGCGCTCGGTGTCTACCGGCTGAGCCGACGCGCGTTCCGCTTCATAGCCGATCAATCCGCAAACGGCCGTGACGAGTTGCGGGCGGTTCATCGTATAGAGATGAAAGTCGTTGACGCCGCGCCGCACGAGATCGGCAATCTGCTCGGCCGCGATATGGGCTGCCTCCCTGAAGCGCTCCTCCGGTCGGTCGTTTAAGGGACCGAGCCGCGAAATAAGCGACTCCGGTACCCTGGCGCCACAAAGTCCGGCGAATTTCTGCACCTGGGCGAGGTTGTTGATCGGCAGTATTCCCGGCACGACCGGTATCCCGATGCCGGCGCGCCGTACGCGTTCCAGATAGCGCTCGAAGTCGTCATTGTCGAAGAAGAACTGCGTGAGTGCACGCGTCGCGCCCTTGTCGACCTTACGCTTCAGCATGTCTATGTCGGCAGCGACGTCGGAGCTTTCCGGATGCTTCTCAGGATAGGCCGAGACAGAGATCTCGAAATCGCCTCGTGCCCGCAGAGCCTTGACGAGGTCCGCGGCATTTTCATAGCCGCCCGGAAAAGGCTCATAGACGCTGCCGATCCCGCCTTGGGGGTCGCCCCTCAACGCCACGAAATGGCGTACTCCGCAAGCCACGAACTCGTCGACGACCGCGTCCACATCCGCCTTCGGCGCGCCAACACAGGTGAGGTGCGCCGCCGTATTCCCGATTGCCATCTCCCCGATCATCCGCTTAACCGTCGTCAGGGAGCGCGCCTTGGTCGACCCGCCGGCACCGTAGGTGACGGTGACGAAGGCGGGCGCGAAGACGGAGAGAGCCGTTACGGTTTGAAACAGCTGAGCCTCCATCTCGTCATTCTTCGGAGGAAAGTATTCGAAAGAAAATCTGATCCCGCGGCAGTCCACGGCATTGGGCAACCGTCCGTTCATTCTCAAACTCCCCCTGCATGAAGGCGCTGGCGCGGCATGTCGGCAACGGATTCGACCGCGCGCTGATCGCGCGCCAGCCAGATGGTGACAGTCAGTTTCCCCTCCTGCCCGCCTTCCGGCGCAAGGTCGGTTGTTTTTTCGAGCGAGAGATTTGCCTTCTGCAGCCAATCGCCCATTGTCTGGTGCGAGAAGCCGAGGCGCGCATGGGCGTGCTCGTCACGCAGATGTTCAAGACCATGCGGCGCGAAGTCGATGATGACGAGCCGACCGCCCGGTACCAGCATGCGCGCGGCCTCGGCAATGGCGGCTTCCGGCTCCTCGAGATAGTGCAGCACCTGATGGATCGTGACGAGATCGAAGGACTGCCCGTCGAGCGGCAGGTTGAAGATATCGCCGTGGCGGATTGAAGCCTTGGTGATGCCGGCCCTGTCCAGATTGGATCGCGCGACCGCCAGCATGTCACGGCTGGCGTCGACGCCGATGCCGCGCCGGTAGATGCCCTCGAACAGCTGCAGGATGCGTCCCGTTCCGGTACCGAGATCGAGCAAGCTGTCGACCGGCTCGTCGCCGACCATCGCCTTGAGCGCCGCCTCGACATCGCCTTCGGCGATATGCAGACGTCTGAGCTTGTCCCATTCGGCCGCGTTGCGGCTGAAATAGGCCTGCGCCTTCTCGGCTCTGGTTCTTTTCAGCGTAGCAAGACGGATTGCGTCCCTCGCCAGAATTGCATCGTCGGCCGCGGCCGAGGCGAGCAGTTCCCGGATCAGCGCGACGCGACGGCCCTCCTGCCGCAAACGGAAATAGGCCCAGGCGCCTTCCTGGTATCTGTCGATGAGCGCGACTTCGGCGAGCAATTTAAGATGGCGGGAAATACGCGGCTGCGACTGACCGAGAATTTCGGTAAGATCGGTCACCGTCAGGTCGCCGGCCGAGAGCAGCGCCAGCAGGCGCATGCGCGTCGGCTCGCCCGCCGCCTTCAAGACGTCGACCAGCGAATCCAAACCAAGCATTTCCCGATCAGCCATCGTCTTCCCCATCAACACATAAAGATATGTTTATGTGATTTGCGTCGGCCGCGCAAGAGATTTGCGCGGGGAGACAACGGAATGACGCATGGAGGATAAGCGCGGATCAGTTGCCGGCTCGCCACCTGACCGTAGCTGTCGCCGCAGGTCTCTGGCGCGGCAGACGCGCACACTCCTCCATGCCTGTGCTCGTCACAGGAATCCGGCCAGACCGGGTCCTCGGGCTGGAATGTCGCTTCCGCGCCGCAGACGCGGTGCTGCCGGATCTCTGTGACAAGGCATGAGAAAGGATCGGAGTGCGCGTTCCCGCGGGCATCCCGATCAATTGCAAGGCAGTCGACACACTCCCCTCATGCCTGTGCGTGCCACAGGCACCCAGCTACGGCGCGTCCGCGCCGTAAAGGACTTTTGTTCTTTGTGCAGCCATCGGACGTTTGTCGTTTTGCACTTCAGCTCTACGCCACCACAAGCGTACGGCGTTAACGCGTCAGGCGCTTGTAGGTTACCCGCTTGGGATTGACCGAGTCCGGACCGAGACGGCGGATCTTGTCCTTTTCGTAATCCTCGAAGTTGCCTTCGAACCACTCGACGTGACTGTCGCCCTCGAAGGCGAGGATATGGGTGGCGAGACGGTCGAGGAACATGCGATCGTGGCTGATGATCACTGCGCAACCCGCAAAGTTCTCGAGAGCATCCTCGAGCGCCGCCAGAGTCTCCGTGTCGAGGTCGTTGGTCGGTTCGTCGAGCAGCACGACGTTACCGCCGGACTTCAGCATCTTTGCAAGGTGCACGCGGTTGCGCTGGCCACCGGAAAGCGTGCCGACTTTCTGCTGCTGATCGCCGCCTTTGAAGTTGAAGGCCGAGCAGTAGGCGCGCGCATTGACCTCGTGCTTGCCGAGCTTGATGACGTCGTTGCCGCCTGAAATTTCTTCGAAGACAGTCTTATTCGCATCGAGCGCATCGCGGCTCTGGTCGACATAGGCGAGCTGCACGCTGTCGCCGATGCGGATGGAACCGCCGTCCGGCTGCTCCTGGCCGGTGATCATGCGGAAGAGCGTCGTCTTGCCAGCGCCGTTCGGGCCGATGACGCCGACGATGCCGCCTGGCGGCAGCTTGAAGGTCAGGCCGTCGATCAGCAACTGGTCGTCGTAGCCCTTGGAAATATTCTCCGCCTCGATGACGACCTGTCCCAGGCGCTCGCCGACGGGAATGATGATCTGCGCGTCCCCGGGACGCCGGTCCGCGGCCGCTTTGACCAGCTCGTCATAGGCGCGCACACGCGCCTTCGACTTCGCCTGGCGAGCCTTCGGGCTCGATGAGATCCACTCCTGCTCGCGGCTGATCGCTTTCTGGCGGGCAGCCTCGTCGCGCCCTTCCTGGGCCATGCGCTTGGATTTGGACTGCAGATAGGCGGAATAGTTGCCCTCGTAGGGAATTCCCCGGCCGCGGTCGAGCTCGAGAATCCACCCCGTGACGTTGTCGAGGAAGTAGCGGTCGTGAGTGACCATCAGCACGGCACCCGGATATTCGCGCAGATGCTTCTCGAGCCAGGCGATCGTTTCCGCATCGAGATGGTTGGTCGGTTCGTCGAGCAGAAGCAGTTCGGGCTGCGACAGGAGGAGCTTGCAAAGAGCGACACGGCGCTTTTCGCCACCGGACAGATTGGCGACATCCGCGTCCGCCGGCGGGCAGCGCAAGGCTTCCATCGCCATCTCCACCTGGCTGTCGAGATCCCATAGGTTCTGGCTATCGATGACATCCTGGAGCCTTGCGCCTTCGTCCGCGGTCTCGTCGGAATAATTCATCATCAGCTCGTTGTAGCGATCGAGGATCGCCTTCTTGGCGGCGACCCCTTCCATCACGTTCTCGAGCACGTTCTTCTGAGCGTCGAGCTGAGGCTCCTGTGCGAGATAGCCGACCCTCGCACCTTCGGCGACCCATGCCTCGCCGGTATATTCGGTATCGAGGCCCGCCATGATCCGGAGCACGGTCGACTTACCGGCCCCGTTCGGGCCGAGAATGCCGATCTTCGCTTCCGGATAGAACGAGAGATGGATGTTCTCGAGGACCTTCTTGTTGCCATAGGCCTTGTTGAGCCCGGCCATGTGATAGATGAACTGACGTGCCATAGAGGGAATGCTCCGCATCGGAAGAAATTTTGCCCGCTATGTAGGCGAAATATGGTGGCGGGGCAACGCCAAAGGCCCTCTGCTCGACGGCTCCCGCCACCCACCGAATGCGACTTGCGACCGATCAGCCCCGGCCTGCAGCGGCTGCAATACCCTTCCCGCATTTGAACTCCGTCGGACCTGCCGCCTGAATCAGCTCCGCAAGCTCCGCTTTACCCGAGAGTTCGCCCGAAAGCCCGATCGTCAGTCCGGTGATCACGCTGCGGCCGTTCACCGATTGGCAGCGCATACGCACCCGCTCGCCGGCGCCAGCCCCGAAGCTTTGATCGAAGGCCTGCTTGATCTGCTTTTCATCGAGTTCTTTGCCGATCTGATCGGCAAAGAGCGTACGTACCGCCGAGCTGTTGATCTCGTCCAGAAGCCGCAGCTGCAGTGCGAAATAGTCCTCGGCATTCGCGGTGTGGCACGTGCCGTTGCGCAACCATTGGTGGCGGTCGAGGCCCGACTTGACGCCCGGCATGGCAACGAGCAGGCGCTTGGCCGTCTCGTCCTGCACGGCGACTTCCGGCAGATCCAGCCAATCGCCCTTACGGTCGCGCACTTTGAGCTCCGCTTCCACACCGCAATAGCTCTTCTTGAGCGGCCACAGGCCATGAAGAGAGAAATGCGTCGCATCGAACCGCCTCGCTGTCTGATCGACGCACTCCTTGCGATCCGGCCGCGTCTCGCAGAAACCCGGTTGCCAGCTTACGGCAAGGATATATTCGGTCCTCGGCGCCCCCCCAGCTTCATTCTCGCCCGCCGAACTCTCCTGAGCCGCCGCGAGGGAAGCATTCGCCATTCCCAATGCCACCGCGGCTACCCTCACCAGATTTACCCATTCCCTTGCCTGCATTGCGCCGATCCTCCGAAAGAAAACAAAACAGGAACAAATAACTACATATGCGAGTAAATTGCAACCTTGAATCGGTACTGCCGGACTCCCTGCGAATTCGTTGTGATCTCATGCACAACGAGCAACAAGCTGCGATTGCCTTTCCCACTCAAATCGATTTGATATCCGGACGGCATCCGCAACTTGGGGGAAGCGATGGCATGTTCGGGCAGGTAAGGACGCATCGAAGCCCGACAGGTGCGACTCTCGGCTGGCGCAGTTTCGCCGCCGCCGGCCAATCGCGGGCTATTCTCGTCATCAGCCACGGTCTTGCCGAACATTCCGGCCGCTATGCCCGCTTTGCCGAGGCCATGGCCGACAAGGGCTTCCATGTTTACGCCCATGACCACCGCGGCCATGGTACAAGCCGCGCTCCCGACGCACCGCTTGCCATGTTCGCGCATCGGGAAGGTGCCTCAAAGGTCGTCACGGACCTCCATGCGCTCCGCGACATGGCGGTCGTCGATAAACCCGGCCTGCCGGTCGTGCTTTTCGGCCACTCGATGGGTGGCCTGATTGCACTGAACGCCGCCGAAGACGATCCTGGACGCTATGACCTGCTGGCGGTCTGGAACGCGAACTTCCGGCCGGGACTTGCAGGCCGCGCCGGGCAGTTGCTGCTGGCGATCGAGAAGATGCTGAAGGGCTCGGACGTGCCAAGTCCGCTGATGACGAAACTCACCTTCGGCGCGTGGGGCGCGCGTGTTGCCAACCGGAAGACTGATTTCGATTGGCTGTCACGGGATGAGAGCGAGGTTGCCAAATATATCGCCGATCCACTCTGCGGCTTTGACCCCACTGTCTCACTGTGGCTCGACGTCTTCGCCTTTGCCTTTGCCGGAGCCCGCGCCGACCGCCTTTCACGGCTGCCGTCGAACCTGCCGGTCCACCTTGCCGGGGGCAGCGCCGACCCTTCCACCTTCGACGGCGAGGCCGTTCGCTGGCTCGGCAGCCGCATGAAGGCGCAGGGCATGAGCGATGTCACCACCACGATCCATCAGGGCATGCGCCACGAAACACTCAACGAAGTCGGCCGGGAACAGGCGACGGAGGAATTCGCGGCCTGGTGTCTTGAGGAGATCCGGAGAAAGCGTCAGGGCCGATGAGCGAGCTCTCTCTTCCCAAAGCGGCAATCGATCAGAACCGGATCTCTTACGGTCTGACTCTGATGGTCGTTTCGGTCTTGCTTTCGCCGCTGATCGACATCTTCTCCAAGCTCGCTGTCGCAACGGTGCCCTCGGCCGAGATCACGGCTATACGCTTTCTGCTGCAGGTCGCCTTCATTCTGCCGATCGTCCTTTTGCGCGGCACTGTTCTCGATCTCACATGGCGCAAGAGCGCGCTGCATGCGCTGCGCGGCGGGCTCCTGGTTGTGACCATGCTTTCCTTCGTCACGGCGCTGAAGGTCATGGAAGTGGCCGATGCGATCGCCATTTTCTTCGTGGAACCGATCATCCTTACCATTCTCGGCAGCATTTTCCTGAAGGAGACGATCGGCTGGCGCCGCTATACCGCCTGCGGTGTCGGCTTCCTGGGTTCGCTGCTCGTCATCCAGCCGAGCATGCAGGAGGTCGGCCTGATCGCGCTTTTACCGATCGTCGCTGCCTTCGGCCTCGCCTTTTTTCTGCTCGTGACGCGGATGGTCGCGCAGAGCGAAGACCCTTGGTCGATGCAGTTCCATGCCGGCATCTGGGGCGGTCTTTTCTGTCTCGTGCTGCTCTGGTGCGGCGAGGGCACCGGATCCGCCGTTTTCGATCCGGTCTGGCCCGACGGGCGCGCCTTGTATCATCTGCTCGGCGTCGGTGTCGTCGCTACAATTGCCGGCGTGCTCGGCGTCTATGCCTATCGGGCCGCGCCCGCCTCGGTGCTCGCGCCGCTGCAATATCTCGAGATCGTCTCGGCAACGATCTTCGGCTGGCTCGTCTTCGGGGATCTGCCGGACGCGCTGAAGTGGCTGGGCATTGCGATCATCATCGGCTCCGGCCTCTATATCATATGGCGAGAGCGGCAGGTTCACAAAACGGCGAGTATCCCGCCGGTATCGCCGGCGATCTGACATCGGCGAATCAGGACAGCATTGGGAGGTGCGGACATGAAAACGGGCGGACAACTGGTGGTGGAGGCGCTTGTCGCCAATGGGGTGAAGCGCATCTCCTGCGTTCCGGGCGAAAGCTATCTGGCCGTGCTCGATGCGCTCTACGACTCGGACGTCGAAGTCGTCGTCTGCCGGCAGGAGGGCGGCGCGGCCATGATGGCGGATGCTTGGGGACGGCTGACGGGCGAACCGGGCATCTGCATGGTCACCCGCGGCCCGGGCGCAACCAATGCCTCCGCCGGGCTCCATGTGGCACGGCAGGATTCGGTTCCCATGATCCTCTTCATCGGCCAGGTGCAGCGGGAGGCGCGCGAGCGGGAGGCTTTCCAGGAGATCGAATACCGTCGCGCCTTCACCGAGGTCGCAAAATGGGTGGGCGAGATAGACGACCCGGCACGCATCCCCGAATTCGTCACTCGCGCCTTCGCCGTCGCGACGTCCGGCCGCCCCGGCCCAGTGGTCCTGACCTTGCCGGAGGACATGCTGACACAGAGTGCCGAGGCCCCGGCCGCACGCGCCTACCAACCGGTGGAAAGCCACCCTGGAACCCGCCAAATCGCGCGCCTCGCGGAACTTCTCTCTTCAGCGAAAAGGCCGATCGCCATTCTCGGCGGCACGCGCTGGTCTGCCGAAGCCGCGGCCGGGCTCAAGAGCTTCGCCGAACGCTGGCACCTCCCGGTCGGCTGCTCCTTCCGTCGGCAGATGCTTTTCGACCACCTGCACCCGAATTATGCGGGCGATGTCGGCATCGGCATCAATCCGGCACTGGCAGGAGAGATCAGGGAAGCCGATCTCATCCTCCTCATCGGCGGCCGGTTCTCGGAAATGCCCTCCTCCGGCTACACGCTGATCGACGTCCCCTACCCCAGGCAGACCCTGGTGCATGTCCATCCGGATCCGGGGGAACTCGGCCGGGTCTACCGTCCGGACCTCGCGATTGCCGCGAGCCCGCAGGACTTCGTCGCGGCGCTCTCCGGCCTGACGCCTGCGGCCGAACCCAGCTGGTCCGCCCGCACAAGGGAAATGCATGCTGCCTATCTCAAATGGTCGACGCCGCCGGAAAAGGGACCGGGCGACGTTCAGATGGGCCCGATCGTCAACTGGCTGGAAGCGAATACGGGGCCGGAGACGATTTTTACCAACGGTGCGGGCAACTACGCGACCTGGCTCCATCGCTTCCACCGCTTCCGCCGTTACGGCACGCAGGCTGCTCCCGCTTCCGGTTCGATGGGCTACGGCCTGCCGGCCGCTGTCGCAGCCAAGCATCTGCATCCCGACCGCGAGGTGATCTGCTTTGCCGGAGACGGCTGTTTCCTCATGCACGGCCAGGAATTCGCGACGGCCGTCCGCTACGGACTCCCCCTTATCGTGCTCGTCATCAACAACAACATCTACGGCACGATCCGCATGCACCAGGAGCGCGAATATCCCGGCCGCGTCAGTGCCACGGATCTGACGAACCCGGATTTTGCCGCACTTGCCCGCGCCTATGGCGGACATGGCGAAACGGTGGCGCGCACCGAGGAGTTTGCGGACGCTTTCCTGCGTGCGCGTGAAAGCGGCAAGCCCGCCATTATCGAGGTCAAGCTCGATCCGGAAGCGATCACGCCGACGCGGACGCTGAGCGAGATCCGCAAAGGATAGCAAGGGAAGAAGAGAGATTCCCGCGCCGCAGACGCGGCGCTGCTGGATTTCTGTGACAAGCACAGAAATGAGGGAAAGGGGAGAGATGGCTTGCACAGCGCGCAAACGGCAGCTGCCGTAACGCCCACCCCTCGCCAATCTCCGTCATTCCTGTGTTCGTCACAGGAATCCTGTGTGTCGAAACTGTGCTTATATGGGTGCGGGCGGAAGGCCGTCGGAATCCTGGTCTTTAAAGACCGTGTGCTGGCTCT
>NZ_VITA01000013.1 GCF_007827695.1 Sinorhizobium medicae
AACACAAGATCACCGTGCTCTTCCTCGTCGGCGATGCGGGCGCACCGGTCGGCATCCTGCATATTCACGATCTGCTGCGCGCCGGCGTCGCCTGATCCTTCATCTTCACCGGCTTTTGCCGGGGCGGGGGATCGACGAAGGCACCGGGCTCATTGACATCGTTGCGATGCAGGCGCTCGGCGATCGCCTTGGCGCCGGCGTCCGTTCCTGCACGGGAATAGAAGTTGCCGCGCACCTGGATCGAAGCGGCCATCAACCTGAACGTTGCCGTGGCCAGGGCGGGGTCCGGTGCCTGTGGTGCCTCCCAGAAAAGGTCGAGTGGCTGCTGATCCGTCAGGCCGGCGATGTCGAAGACCGCCGTGCCCAGGATCTTCACGGGCTTGCCCTGCTTCAGGGCATGCAGTCCGGCGGTCGAGTTGACCGTTACCATGCCGGAACTGTTCTGCATGAGAAGGTCGAGATTGCCTCCATCGAGAAAGAAAACCCTCTCCCAGATGCCGAGCGAGGCGGCGATGCCTGCAGTGATCTTGCGCCAGGGGATCAGGCCGTTGTCGAGCGGGTGTAGCTTGATGGCCAGCCTGGTTCCAGCGGGCGCATGCCGCGCGAAAGAGGCAAGGATGGCGTCGATCGCTTCCCGCTGACTGCTGAAAGGTGAATGCGCACGCAACTGGTAGTCCGTTTCGAGCTGAAGCGGGTAGACGAAGTATGGCGCACCTGCACCGGCCAGTGATCGGATCAGTGCATCCGACTTCCGCCGTTCAGCCCTGCCGGTCGCCAGCCGCCGGATCCAGCCGGCATATTCGGCAAGCGGGTGGAAGATCGCGTGACGGCGATAGCCGGGAAAGAGGAAACAGAGAAAGACGTTCGGCAGATTGTAGAGGAGGTCGTAAGCAGCTTCGGCAATAAAGGTCTGACGGTAACGCCGCTTCCAGTCCGGCTCGGGCAGTCCTGCCGATGCACGCAGGATTTGCACGGGGTCCGTCGGAAAATGCGAGTTTGACGACATGCCGCCGCGCTCGAGGGTCAGCCAGTCGGGCCTGAGATATCCCATCTCGACGACGAAGACGCGAATGCCGGCGTTTCGCGCGGCGGCTGTGGCAGTGCGATGATAGGGGCGCTCTTCGCCAAGCAGCACAAGATCGGTGACGGAGTGGCGGCGGATGAAGGTCTCCACGAAAGCCGGCCATTCGGCAAGCGAGCCACGATAATCCTGGCCGCCCCGGCGGCGCCAGAATATCCGGTCGCCGACATTGAGATTGATGCGAAGACAGGTGTTGCCCAAGGCCTCGAGATGCCCGGCAATCTTGGCGAAGATCGGCGACGACGGACCCTGAAGGAACAGGAAGGTCCTTGGCGTCGCAGGGTTGTTCATCTTGTCTGCCGTCATCGGTGGCGAAAGGCGCTATTGCAGCGCGTCCTTGTGCAGATTGGCGTGCTTCAGCATGGACCCGAGCAGGTTCCAGGGATCCTCGTCTTTCGCTTGCTTCGAGCTATGGGCCGAAGCGCGCGCCTTGGCGAGCGGCACGATGAAATAATCCGAGCGGGGATCCGGGAAGGGGTCCGCGAAAGACTTCAGAAGGGGCGCATGGTCGCCATAGAAGACGAGCCAGACCGGCCGGTCGAGCTTGTTGAGGCCGTCGACCAACTGCTTCAGCGCGGCGTCCGACTGCTCGAGAATTGCCAGATAGATGTCGACCGGGTTGGTGAGCGTTCCGACACGTCCTGGCTCCCAGGGGCCGTGGTTGGCCATTGATGCGACGAAGAAGAAACCGCTTTCCTCTTCCGGCAGCTTCTGGACCTCGCTCAGCACGCGCGCCGCCAGCGTCGCGTCGGAGACATAGAGTCCGTCACGCTCCGGATTGTGGTCGAAGGCATCGAGCATGGTCAGCTTCTCGAATCCGAGAAGGGGCATTGCCTTATGCCTCAGGAAGAATGTCCGGTCGTAGGGGTGGATGAAATGCGTGCGCCAACCGGCACGCTTCAGCTTTCCCGGCCAGACGACGTCGGCATAGTGCGCGGCGCGGAGATAGGGATAGCTTGCGTCGACGTGAATATCGTCGGGAACGAGGCCGCTGAGGACCGCAAACTCGGTCCGCAGCGTATATCCGCCTTCGAAGACATTGCTCAATCGGCCCCATTGCACCGCCTGCTTGCGCAGCCGGTCGATCGTCGGAAGCTTGATGGAATCGACGCCGAAGTGCCGCATGTCGATGAAGGACTCCGATTGCCATACTACGATGAGCGGGGCTTCCTCGTGACCGATGAGGTCGTGTACTGCGGCGCGCAGCATTCCCGACAATTCGGCGACGATCTTGTCGCGCTTGACGCCGAGCCAGATGATGAAGTGGAAGACGACGGAAGCGAAGGTGCCGAAACGCACCGTGTTGATCTTGACGTTGATCGCCTTCACAAGCCTCTGCACGAGAGCGGCTGTCGGGCGGTTGACCGGTCCGTAGAACAGCAGGGCCCAGGGCCCGGCGGCAATTCCGATCAAGACGAGAACCCAGAAGAGCCGGTTTCTCTCGGGCAGGATAGCAGGCTCGAAATACATATAGAGCCCCGACACGCCAAACACGTACAGGAAGGCGACGATCCAGAAGACGACGTTCAGTGAGGTCGCATAGAAGATGGACTTGTATTTGAATACGTCCGCGACCAGGGCGATGTCGGAAAAGACCAATGGCTCGCGGATGAACTTGTACTTGGCGCGGGAAATGCCGGTGAAGATGATGAAGAAACTCATCGTTCCGGCAGCGGCATAGAGCGGCCTCCACGAAATAGCGAAAAAGCCGGCGAAAACGAGTGCGATGACCGGCAGCCGGGCGAGGCGGTCTATCCTGTCGTGATGGCGACCATATCGAGGTGCGTTCTTCCGGCGTTCGCGCGCCGGCAGAGCGAAACGGTCCGTATGGAAGATCACCGCGCAGGCCAGCAGATAGCAGCCAAGGGTCAAGGCTAAGGGGTAGTCATGCAGTTGGAAGGGAATGAGCGCCAAGCCGTTACCTTTTAGCCGTTTCGCCGCCGTCTCCGTCTCGGCACAAGACCGTTCCGCGAGAGTTAGGGTCGTTCTGCTTTATCCGAAGCGCGGAATCGCCCAGACTTTATGTTCTCCCGCAATTTCAGGACGGAAACCGCCATGCACTTGTCCTGGAATTGCTCTAAAGCCTAATGATAACCGGCACAAGCATTCCGGGGGACATCGGCATCATCGTCCACTGCGACGCGCAATCGCCCGATCGAACCACCAATCGATGAGGGGCCGGACCGCTGGCCCGAAGCGGCCGAGCAGATGCAAGGCCATCCCGAAATAGATCTCGAACCGCCGCTGGTCGACACCCTTGACGATCTTCCGCGCGACCGCCTCGGCCGTCCATGGCCGGACCGCTCCCATGACCACGCTTGCCTCCTCGGGTCGGGCGGCAAGCTCTCTCCTGAACTGCGGCGTCTCCGTATCGGGCGGAAAGCAGATCGATATCCGGACATTGTGGCAGCGCGCTTCGCTGCGCAGCGCCTGGGCGAACCCGCTGAGCGCGAACTTCGAGGCGCAATAGGCGGTATAACCGTATATGCCGATCAGTCCGGCACCCGAAGAGACCAGCACGATATGGCCGTTGCGCCGTTTCACCATCTCGGGGTAAACGGCGCGGATGGCGTGCACCGAGCCGGAAAAGTTCGTCTCGATCTGGCGGGTGAAGGCGGCGCCCGGCAAAGCCTCGAAGGCGGCAGGTTCGACGATGCCTGCCGAGGTCACGAGAATGTCGCAGGGCCCGAACCTGTCCATACAGCGCGAGATCGCCGCTCCGACCTCCTCTTCCTTGGAGACATCGGCGGCTTCCACATGAACCGCTCCGGTCTCTATGCCACCTTCCTGCACCAGCTTCTGCGCCGCCTGCTCCAGGAGGTCGCGGGACCGGGCGATAAGCGAGAGCCTGGCTCCACGTGCAGCATAGATCGAGGCGAGTGCCAACCCGATCCCGCTCGAGCCGCCGGTAATGATCACATGTGTCATGGACAAACCCGTTGGCGGACTGCTTGCAGCAGGTTGTGATCAGCGTGCAGAGAGTGCACTCAGCATCTTCTCGATATCGACGCCACCGAGGCCGAAATTCCGATCGGTAAGATCCTTCAGCCGTTCAGCCGTCAACGCGACGGTGCGGCGGATCTGTTCGTCCGTATGGTCGCAGGTGATGAAGAAGCGCAACCGCGCCAGACCTTCCGGCACTGCCGGGTGGATGATCGGCAGCACGTTGACGCCGGCTGCGAGCAGGTCGTTCGAAAGCTGGACGGCGCGAAGCGAATCTCCGACGATGACGGGCACGACCGAAAAGCCGCCGCTCAGACCCGTGTCGAGGCCGGCCTCCTTGGCAAGTTTCAGGAACAGGCTGCCGTTGCGTCTCACCGCCGCCGTGCGCTCCGGCTCTCTCGCCAGGATGTCGAGGCTGGCGACAGCCGATGCGGCGAGCACGGGCGCGAGACCAACGCTATACACGAAGCCGCCGGCGGAAGCCTTCAGGACGGCCGCAAGCGCGGCGCTTCCCGCTATGTAGCCGCCGCAACTCGACGTGGTCTTCGACAGCGTTCCCATCCAGATGTCGACTTCGTGCGGATCGACCCCGAAATGTTCGGCAAGGCCCCTGCCGTGCCGGCCGAGGACCCCAAGCGAATGCGCTTCGTCGACCATGAGCCAGAAGCCGTATTCGGCCCGAAGCTTCAGAAGCGCCGGCAGATTGGCGACATCGCCATCCATCGAATAAATGCCCTCGACGATCACCAGTATGCGCCGGTAATCGCCGGCGACGGTGCGCAGGACGTGCTCTAGATCCGCTGTGTCGTTGTGCTTGAAGAAGCGGCGTGTCGCGCCGGAAAGCTTGATGCCGGCAAGCGCGCTGTTGTGGATGAACTCGTCGTGGATGACGAGGTCCTTCGGTCCCATCAGGCAACTGATGGCAGCGACATTCGTCAGATAGCCGCTTACGAAACAAACGGCGGCATCGACGCCGTAGAACTGCGCGATCTTGTCTTCCAGCTCCACATGCTGCGGCCGCTCGCCGGCCACGAGGCGGCTCGCAGAGGCGGAAATCCCGAAATCGGCGATCGTGTCACGCGCCCGCTCGAGAACGTGAGCATGTCGATTGAGACCGAGATAGTCGTAGGAGGCAAAGTTGATCAGCTTGCGGCCGTCGATCATCGTCGTCGCGCCGGCTGCCGTCTGATGGGCGCGGTAAAACGGATTGGCGATGCCGAGCTGCTCGCTGGCGATCTTTTGTGTAAGAACCTGCTTATATTCAGGCAGGTCCTCGAACCGCGCCTGCTCGCGGCGCGGGGCAGGCGGCAGCTCCCGTTCCGAACGCGCCATTCGGTTGCGCTCGGACGACTGATGGGTGTTCCTCATCCTGTCCAGCAGGCTCTCCTTGAGCGTGCTGTTCATTTTGGGGAAGGTCTGGCCTTTTCCGTCGCTCATTGGGTCAGTGCTTTTTCCTTGGCCGCGCCGACATGACGCTGCGTGAGCGCTGTTACGATCTTGTCGTCTCCGGCCTCGCCCTCATTGCTCTGGTCGCGCTTGCTTACCTTTTCATGCAGCTTGCGTGCGATATCGCCGACCGTCGTGTTATCAGCGACGCCGCTCAACGGCATGTCGAAGCCGGTGTTCTGCTGGAAACTCATGCCCAGTTCCACGGCCATGAGGCTGTCCAGGCCGATCTCTTTCAAGATCTTTCCGCGCGTGACCGTATCCTTCGACACGCGCAGGATGGCAGCGATCTCGCCGGCCACCAGATCGAAGAGGATGTCCTCGGCCTCCTGTGGCGACTTGCCTTCGATCATTGCGACGAGATCCATCTTCGTGCCCTCGGCGCCGGCGGCATGCTGATCGGCGCTTCGCAGGATTACCTCGAAGAGCGCGTTGCGGGCGACCGGCAAATTGCGGGCAGCCGTCCAGTCGATCTCCGAGATCATCACGACGGCCGCGTCGACAGTGCCCGGATCCGCGGCAATATGGCTTTCGACCATGTCGAGTGCCAGCTGAGCCTTCAACGCCGTTTTACCGATTCGCTTGGCAAGCAGGTCGTTGACTTCGGCGTTCTGCGTGAGGTAGCCGGCATCGGCGATCGCGCCGAAGCCCACGGCAAGGCCCGCAAGGCCCTCTTGGCGCCGTGCGCGGGCAAGGCCCTCGAGATAGCCGTTGGCGGCGACGTAATTCGCCTGGCCCGGATTGCCGACCAGCGTCGTTGCCGACGAGAACAGGATGAAGTTGTCGAGCCTGTCGCCACGGGTGAGACGATCGAGAATGGCCGCTCCCTTGGCCTTTGTGTCGATGACCGGGCGGTTGCGCTCGCGATTGAGATTGCTGATCAGCGCGTCGTCGAGCACCATCGCCGCATGAATGACGGAGCGAAGCGGCGCTTCGGAACGAAGCGCATCCAGAAGCGTCTCCACGGCCGCGGGATCCGTGATGTCGCAAGCGTGAACCGATGCGACGACGCCGTCGTTCTGCCAGCGTTCGATCATGGCGCGCGTTTCCGCATCCGGCAGACCGCGGCGGGAGCACAGCGCAATCCGGCGCGCACCTCTTTCTACGAGCCAGTTGGCGGTGACGAGGCCGAAGCCGCCGATGCCGCCCACGACGAGATGGATGCCGTGCGGATCGACCTTCATGTCTCTCTCAGGCTTCTTCATTACCTCGTGCCTTCCGGCCACGGGCGGCAGCACGACGATCTTGCCAATGTGTCCGGCATTCTGCATCAGCCGGAAAGCGTTGCCGATTTCATCGTAATCGAAGGCGCGGTAGGGAAGCGGCGTAAGCTTGCCTTCCTCGAACAGCGCTCCAATCTCCATGAAGATGCGTTTCGTCAGATCCGGAGCCTTCACGAGCAGCTGGTCGGCATCGATACCGAAATAGCTGACATTGCGGCGGAATGGCCTCAGCCCGATCTTGCTATCGGCGTAGTAGTCGCGCTTGCCAAGCTCCAGGAACCGGCCGAAAGGTTTCACCAGCGAGAGGCTCTGCTCCATCGCCTCGGCAAAAAGTGAGTTGAGCACGAGGTCCACGCCTTCGCCGCCGGTGACCGAACGGACATCGTTGACGAAGCCGAGCGAACGAGAGTCGAAGACGTAGTCGGCCCCGAGCATCGTCAGGAAGCGCCGTTTTTCGCGCGTTCCCGCCGTGGCGATGACCTTGGCTCCCTTCAACTTAGCGACCTGAAGCGCGGCGAGACCGACGCCGCCGGCAGCACCGTGGATCAGGATCGTTTCCCCGGCCTGAATGCGGCCGAGTTCGACAATGGCATAATAGGCGGTAAGGAAGGCGACCGGTAGGGTGGCCGCGGCCACCGGGTTCATGGCGCGCGGCAACTTGGCAATGCCGGCGCGAGCGACAATCGCATGTGTCGAGAACGCGGAGGAGGCGATCGCCATCACCGCATCGCCGACGGCGAGGTCGTCGACCTCTTCGCCAACCGCGACCACATGGCCGGAGAGTTCCATGCCGATCGTCGCTCCGGCAAAGCCATCCTCCAACGCCTCTTCGGGCAGCAGACCCATGGCCCACATTACGTCGCGGAAATTCAGGCCGGTCGCCGCGACGGCAACGAGGACTTCACCGCGACCCGGCTCCGGTATGTTCGTCTCTTCCCAGGCGATGCTTGCGATCTGAGAGCTGACACGCTGGCGAATGGTCGCGGCCGTGAAGGCGGTCGTTTTACCATCAGCCTTGTTCGTAGCGCCGGGAACCGCCCGGAGCTCGGAAAGCAGGCCCGTCTTCCGGTCAAACAGCCATTCCCGGTTCAATCCCGAAACCGTCAGCAGGGGGATCGCCAAGGAGAGAATATCCTTGCGGCCGATATCGGCATCGCCGGCAAGATCGAGCGTATGGATATCGATGAACTCATATTCGTTCTGCAGAACCCGGGCAAACGCCCACAATCCGGAATTCAATCCGCAGCTTGCCGACGCCTTGACCGGAGCGCCGCCCGGGGCCACGAGCACGAGGCGCGGCCGGTCGTCGCCATCGGGTTCTGCACCGGCCAGGTGCTGTTTCAGTGCCTCGGCGAAGGCGCTGAGCGCCAGCACGCGGGACTGCAGCAGGGCAGAATCCTCATCTGCGGCGCGGTCCGCCTCGGACATGAAGATCGCGCGGACCGGCCTGTCGCCAAGGGCTGCAAGGGCGTCGCGCAGGGTCGCAAGATCTGCGGCAATGTCGCCGGTCACACGGACGTGGTTAGCCCCCTTACCGGCGGCCAAAATCTTCTGCGTTGCGGGCTCTATCAGCAGATATGGCGCCGCGCCGCCGCCCGGCACTTCACCGACGCTTGCGGCTGCTGTGCCGCGGGCTTCGATCAGGATGGTGCTGCCATGAGGGCATTCGCGATCCGTCACGACAACGTCGCCAAGGTCCAGGTCTTCAAGGCATTTCTGCCAATGCGGTACCGCCGCGATCTTGCCGATAGGGAACTCCGCCGCCTGGCTGCGCTCGAACCATCCGCCCGAGAGACCCAGGGCGAAGTCGGCGAAGATGGAAGGGGCACTGACGGCCGCAATGAGGCCGCTTCCGGGAAGCATGGAGCGAAGGGCCGATCGCACCCCGCTCCCCTCTTCGATCAGATGGTAGAGATTATCCGAAGCGCTGACGGCGAGGTCGAACGAGCCGATATCGGCGAATTCGCTCTTCTTGAGCACGCGCACATGCGCATCCTCCTCGAAGGCGATTTCGAGGTTGCGCTGTGCATTGTCGCGCGGCTCGAAAATGGAAAGCGCCGCACCATGGCGGGCCGCGAGATCGGCCAACCGGCGGCTGAAGCCGGCAGAGACGCTGCCGAGTTCGATAAGCCGCAGACGGGACCCGGCAGGTTGGGCAGCGAGAGCGCCTGCAAGCGTATGAAGAACGTGGTCCATGCGCGATCGGCTCGCCGCGGAATGCACGGCCTGATGGTCGAGCGTCGCTTCGCTCATGAAAGCGGCATTGAAAGAAGCCGACGCGTCACCGGCCGGTGCCGGCGCAAGCAGCGCATCGAGACGGCTGAGTGCTTCCGTATAGGCGTTGTTGACGAGGACCGCTTCTACGGCACGATCGGGGCGATCGCCGTAAAGTTCGCCAAGGATCTCCGGCACGGTCGGAAGCATGAACTCGGGGGCGACCTTCCAGGTGCCGTTCTGGTGCTCGCAGAGTCCCGCATCCTCGAGCGTCAGGAGGCAGCTCGTCAGGAAGCATTGGAAATCGAGGTCCCCGGGCAGCGCGTCACTGCGAACCGTGGCTGTCCCCTTGCCGAGCTTCAGGGCGATCTCCTGACAGGCGCGATATATGGCGGCGTTGAAGAGCAGGGTCGCATTGTCGAGGCCATCGTTGTCGATTGGCTCAACCAGCTTCGCAGGCATGGCGGCTGCGCGTTTCATGCCGGGCACGAGCACGTCGGAAAGCACGGCTTCATAGTGGAAGGAAAGACCTTCCAGCGTCTTGTGCTTGCGCAGATAGGTACGGCGGAAGCGGCAATCCTCGAAATGCGCGATCGCGGCGCCGGTCTCGTCGAAGAAATGGAACTTCGCCTTGATCGAATTGGCGCTGACCCTCTCTATCTCGATCATCGCGCGGGCGATCCGCCGGCCGGCATTGACGACGCGTACCGAGCCGAAGCGGACAGGAATGTAGGGCGCGCCGCCCCTGTCGCCGGTGAAGCGGTCGAAGAGCGCGACCAGTCCGTGAAAGGTCGCATCGACCGAGATCGGATGAAGCGCATAGGTGAGGTGGGGGTGCCCCGATGCCTGAGGTTGCTTCAGCTCGACCTCGATGAGCCGGTCTCCATAGGCGACCGCTTTGGAGAGAAGCTGGAAACGCGGTCCGTAGTCCAGACCGAATTGCTTCGCGGTTCCATAGGCTTTGGCTGCAGAAACGCTCGCCGTCCTCGCCAGACCCTTGGTGGACGGACACTCGTTGCGCGTCGCCGGCAGAGGTTTGCGGCTTCGGGCGACGGCATGCACGGTCCAATCGTCTTCCGAGAGGCGCTCGCGCGAGCGGATTTCTATGTCTCCGGTCTCGGGCGACAGGATGGTCGAGAGCTCCATGATACGGCTGTCGCTGAGTTCCAGCGGGCGAACGATCTCCAGATTGGTGATCTCGACCTCGTCGCTGCCGTGATATTGCTGTGCGGCGGAGACGGCGATTTCGATGAAACCGCTGCCCGGCAGAATGGCCTTGCCATCGACCACGTGTTCGGCGAGATCCGGAAACAGATGCGCGTCGACGTGGTTCTTCCAGCTGCCCGCATTGGGGTCGCCACGCCAGCCGTTGAGGCGGTAGGGCTTTGCGGAGCGTCCGAAGAGATCCGTTGCATCGGTCGTGGTGGCCGGTCGCAGTTCCACGGGCTCGAAGGGCAGGGCGGGCAGTTCGACGAATGCATTCCGCTTGCCGTAGACGCGTGACCGGTCGACGGCGGCGCCATGAGCGACGGCGCGCGCCATGGATGCCGAAATCGGGTCGTGGCCGCTGCCGCCGGCGTCGCGCAGCAATGTCGGTACGACCAATGCCGGCACGGCCGCCTGCTTGATCGTCTCCTTGACGTAGGATCCGAGGATCGGTCGCGGCGAGATCTCGATGAACAGCCTGCAGCCGAGTTCGAGCGCGGCCTCGGCGGCGGCCTGGAAACGGACCGGCTCGCGAACGTTCTTCCACCAGTAGTCGGGATCGAGCTCGGTCCCGTCGAGCGCGGCACCGGTGACGGTCGAGAGATAGGTCAGTTCTGTCCGGCGGGGGGCGATGTCCGGGATGTCGGAGAGGAACGCCTCTTTCGCCCGATCGATGATCGGATGGTGGAACGGATAGTTGATGTCGAGGATTTGAACCGGGATTTTCGCCTTGCGGGCCGCGTCCCGGTAAGCCGAGATCTCGTCCGCCGGACCGGAAATCGTTACCGAATTATGGGCGTTGATCGCTGCGACGCAGATATCCTCGAGCCCGCGCTCCGCCGCAAAGGCCTTGGCTGCCTCTGCGCCGAACATCACGGCGGCCATCGTGCCCTGGCCTGCCAGAAGGTCCTGGTGCAGCGATCGCTTGGCGACGATCGACACTGCGTCGACGAGCGACAGCGCCCCCGCCGCATAGGCAGCCGCGATCTCGCCAACCGAGTGACCGAACACGGCCGTCGGCTTGATGCCCATCGCCACGAGCGAGTCGGAGAGCGCGGCCTGGATCGCGAACAGCAGTGGTTGGGCGACTTTCGTATCCGCGAGCTTCCCGTCGAGTTCGGGGTCGGTCAGAAGGTCGGTGAGGACGACATCCGAATGGAACCGGAAGAGGGCGCTGACCGAGGTGAACGATTGACGGAAATGCAGGTTCTCGCGGAACGCCTCGATGCCCATGCCTGCCCATTGCGAGCCGTTGCCTGAAAAGACGAAGGCGACCTTTGCGTCCTTCGCCGCCGCTTCACCCGTCTCGCCGATATCGGATCCGGGCTTTTCGAGGTGGTTGGCAATCGCCCGGACGATATCCTCGGGATGGTCGCTGCGGACCGCAAACCGATGGCGCAAATGCGTCCGATTGGCGCCGGAGGCGGCGACGATGGCCCGCATCTCCTCCTTGTTCGCGTGCGCGAAGGCGGCTTTATAGTCTCTGAGCAGGTTTTCGAGGCTCGATACTGTGTGGGCGCTTGCGAGGAACACGTGGCCCGCCGGCGAGGTCGTGGCCTTTTCTCCCTGAGCCGGATCCGGATCGCTGATGACGACATGGGCATTGGCGCCGCCGAAACCGAAGGAATTGATGCCGGCGAGCCGTGCCCGCTTGCCCTTCAGAAGCTCGATCGGGTTGGCGGTCACGCGGACATTGAGGCCATCGAAGTCGATCTGCTCGTTCGGTGTCTCGAAATGCAGCGAGGCCGGCAGGTAGTTGTTCTCGAGGGCCAGAACCGCCTTCATCATCCCGAACAGGCCGGAGGCCGGCTCGGTGTGGCCGATATTCGACTTTATCGAGCCGATCGGCACCGGAGCCCGGCGCTTGGCGCCGATCACCGTACCGATGGACCATACCTCCGCCGGGTCCCCCACCTTGGTGCCGGTACCATGGCCCTCCACGAAGGCGACCTGATTGGCGTCGATGCCGTTGCCTTCGTAGATCATCTTCAGAAGATTGGCCTGCGCCTCGCGGGAGGGCAGCGAAATGCCGTTTGTGCGGCCGGCCGAATTGACGCCCGAGGCAACGATCCGTGCGTAGCTGCGGTCACGTTCGCGCTGCGCCCTGTCGGTGCGGCGCAGAACGAAAACGACGCCGCCTTCGGCGCGCACATAGCCGGCGCCGTCGTTGTCATAGGCGCGGCAGAGTCCTTCGGGCGAGAGCATGCGCGCCTGAGCGAAGCCGACGAAGGGTAGCGGGTGGGCAAGGACATTGATACCGCCGACGATCGCCGTGTCGATCTCGCCCGCGTTCAGCGCCCGCATCGCCTGATCAAGCGCCACGAGCGAAGAGGAACAGGCCGTGTCGACGGTCATGCTCGGACCGCTCAGGCCGAAGACGTGGGAAATACGGTTGGAGACGATCGACAGGGTGTTCCCCGTCATGAAATAAGGTCCGGCGGCTGCCGGATCGTCGACCGTCAGGTTGGCGTGGTCGAGGCTGGAGGCGCCGACATAGACGCCGACATTTTCACCGTGCAGCGAGGCGACGGAGATATTGGCGTCCTCGAGCGCGCGCCAGGCGAGCTGCAACAGAACCCGCTGCTGCGGGTCCATATACATGGCCTCGCGCTGCGACATCCCGAATACGGCGGGGTCGAAATCATAGATCTGGTCGAGAACGCCCGCGGCAAAGGAATAGGTCTTGCCTGGGGTGCCCATGACCGGGTGCCAGAATCGCGCCATATCCCAGCGGTCCGCAGGGACGCGTGTCACGGTGCATTTGCCCTGACGAAGAATTTTGAACAGCGCCTGCGGAGATTTCGCTCCGGGTGCAAGGCATGCACGCCCTATGATTTCAACCGTCATGTATGATCGAACGCTCTGAACTGCCGTTAAAATTGTTCTAGCCCATTGCAACCTATAACGTAAATTGCAACCGGTGACATTCTGTTCTTTGGGGGGCCCTGCTTTTTCCCCTCCGCTGTATTAGGGAGCTTTTAACTCATAGTGCCTAGCTTTCAACCCCGAAGGGCTAGATATACGTCTCCTGCGGGCCATCCAATACAATTACCGCGACGGTCCGTAACCAAGATCGAGGCAGTATGGCCGGAATGGCGCAGTCCCGATTATTTTGCCGGCTGTGGCGGCGAGGTGGCTTGTTGTGGGACGACCTTTGTGCTTTTCAGTGACCGGCGGATTCCCTGCCGGGAAAATGCGGCGCAGATATCTGTTTGGATTCATTGCTGTGCCGAAGACGGAGTGTCGTAGTGAAACGAGTGACTGCCCTTCTGCTCTGTACCGCGCTTGCGGGATGCCAGGCCGTACCGGGCGAGGGCCCTTTGACAACCGATATCGTGTCGGATGCCGGCCAGTCCGGATCCGAGATCGGCAGAAGGAATGCCACGGTTTTTGATATCGTCGATGTCGACGGGCAGTCGGCGCGGCTTGTTTCCGAGTATGTTTCCACAACCCTCAGCCGCCGCTTCGGGATTGGCGGTGGCGTCGGCCAAGTAGTCATCGGCATCGGTGACCAGTTGAAGGTCACGATCTTCGAGGCGGGCAGCGACGGCCTGTTTTCCACAACTGAATCGAAGCAGACGAGCATCGACCTCGTCGTCCAGCCCGATGGCAAGGCCGCGATTCCCTATGTTGGATCTGTCCGCTTTGCCGGTCTGACGCTCGAGCAGGCGCGGCAGGCGATCCTGGAGGCGCTGAAGCAGAAGGCGGTGGAACCGGATGTGATCGTGACGTCGACATCGACGGCATCGCGCAACGTGACTGTCTCCGGCGCGGTCGGCCGCCCCTCGGTCGTGCCGCTCAATCTCGTCAGCGAGACGATCAATGAGGTGATCGCCAAGGCGGGCGGCCCCTCGGCGCAGCCTTACGAGACCTACGTCACCCTCGTGCGCGGCAAGAAGACCGGCACGGTCCTGCTGAAGTCGATGATTGAAAGCCCTTCGGAAAACATTCACGTAAAGCCCGGCGACCAGATCTTCGTTACGCGCGATCCGCGCACCTTCACGGTCCTCGGCCAGGTCCGGGCCAATCAGCGCGTCGAGTTCGGCGCCAACGACCTCAACCTGCTCGAAGCCGTGGCGCTCGGAGGCGGCGGCTCGGATCGCACGGTGGACGCCAAGGGCTACTTCGTCTTCCGGTTCGAGGAGCCGGACATCGTCATGAGCCTGCTTGGGCAGGAGCGTTTCCATCAGATGCTGAGCAAGGGCATGAAAGCCGATCGCGTGGGGCGCTATCCCATCGTCTACCGGTTCGACATGACCAACCCGGACAGTCTCATCGTCGGCCAGACCTTCCCGATCAAGAATCGCGACGTCATCTACGCCTCGCGCCATCCCTCGGTCGATATCACGAAATTCCTCGACTTCGTCGCACGTCCGATCGGTATCGTGAATTCCGGCGTAAACATCGCCGACAATATCGACGACTTCAGAAACTGAGGCTGCAGGGGCAACTGTCACCCCCTTGCGCCGCGATGCTGCGATGTTCTGCAGCATGCCGCCAGAATCCCGCGGCGTGCGCCGAACATGCTTGCCGCCGGGCGCATTCTATGGTTGGACTGGGTTTAAATCGATTTGTGGAAGGCCGGTGCGGCTCGGGATTGCGAGGAGGCCATGGCTGACGAAGCCCTGATCGTCATCGATATGCAGAACGACTTCTGCCCGGGCGGCGCACTCGCAGTCGACGGCGGAGACGAAATCATTCCTGCCGTCAATCGCCTCATCGAGACGTCTCCGCATGTCGTGCTGACGCAGGACTGGCATCCGGCCGACCATTCGAGTTTCGCCTCCAGCCATCCTGGCAGGCTGGCGTTTCAAACCGTCACGATGCCCTATGGCGAGCAGACTCTCTGGCCCGCGCATTGCGTTCAGGCAAGCGTCGGCGCCGATTTCCATCCATCGCTGCGATGGACCTCGGCGGAACTCGTCATCCGCAAGGGTTTCCGCCGCGAGATCGATAGCTATTCGGCCTTTTTCGAGAACGATCACCGGACGCCGACGGGGCTTGCAGGCTATCTGCGCGAGCGTGGCATATCGAGCGTGACGCTTTGCGGCCTCGCCACGGATTTCTGCGTTGCCTTTTCGGCACTCGATGCGGTCGCACAAGGCTTTTCTACATCCGTGGTGCTGGACGCCTGCCGCGGCATAAATCTGAACGGCTCGCTGGCGGCCATGACGTTTCGCATGCGCGATGCCGGCGTCAGGCTGAGCTAGCCCACCGGTGCGGGAAGCGCATATCCCGGCACCGCTTTACGAGATCGACCGCGATGGCCCGTTTCAAAGGGCTGTCATCACGGTTCAAGAGGAGCATGTCGCAGATGCCAAAGACCGATATCGCGCGGCGGGTCTATAACCACACCTGGAAGCTCGATCCGATTATTCGCAGTCTGCTGGACACGGATTTCTACAAGCTTCTGATGCTGCAGATGATATGGCAGCTTTATCCGGACGTCGACGCGACCTTTTCGCTGATCAACCGTACGAAGACCGTCCGGCTTGCCGACGAGATAGACGAGCAGGAACTGCGGGACCAGCTCGACCACGCGCGTGGCCTGCGCTTCACCAAGAAGGAAATGATCTGGCTAGCGGGTAACAGCTTCTATGGCCGCAAGCAGATATTTGCGCCCGAGTTCCTCGTCTGGCTGGCGAAATTCCGTCTCCCGCCATACGAGCTGTCGCGCCGCGACGGTCAGTTCGAACTGACGTTTCGTGGCCGGTGGGCCGAGACGACGATGTGGGAAATTCCTGCGCTCGCGATCATCAACGAGCTGCGCTCGCGCGCGGCGATGAAGGGGCTCGGCCCCTTCACGCTGGACGTTCTCTATGCCCGGGCCAAGGCCAGGATGTGGTTGAAGGTCGAGCAGTTGCGGGAGCATCCGAACCTTCGCATTTCCGACTTTGGAACGCGCCGGCGGCACAGCTTCCTGTGGCAGCGCTGGTGCGTCGAGGCGCTCAAGGAAGGCATCGGCCCCTCCTTCACCGGGTCGAGCAACGTGCTTCTGGCGATGGACAACGATCTCGAGGCGGTCGGGACCAATGCGCATGAGCTGCCGATGGTGGCCGCCGCGCTCGCCCGCAACGACAGGGAGCTTGCGGCCGCACCCTACAAGGTTCTGCAGGATTGGAATCAGCTCTACGGCGGCAATCTCCTGATCGTGTTGCCGGACGCGTTCGGGACGGCCGCATTCCTCCGGGATGCGCCCGATTGGGTCGCCGACTGGACCGGTTTCCGGCCGGACAGCGCGCCGCCGATCGAGGGAGGCGAGAAGATCATCGCCTGGTGGAAGAAGATGGGCCGGGATCCGCGCGAGAAGCTTCTGATCTTCTCCGACGGCCTCGACGTCGATACGATAGTCAAGACCTACTGCCATTTCGAAGGGCGCGTGCGGATGAGCTTCGGTTGGGGAACCAATCTGACCAATGATTTCGCCGGCTGCGCTCCAACCGAAATCAACGGTCTCAACCCGATCTCCGTCGTCTGCAAGGTCAGCGAAGCGAATGGCCACCCGGCCGTCAAGCTCTCGGACAACCCGCGCAAGGCGACGGGGGATCCCGGCGAAGTCGAGCGCTATCTCAGATTTTTCGGCTCCGAGGACTTTGTGGAGCAATCTGTACGGGTGTGATAAAAGCCGAAAAAACCGGCGGATGCGGATTCGAATTTGCGAATCATATGACTTATTGCGGTACCTCACTATTCCCTTGAATTTCCCCCCGGATACCCCATGATGAGGAGGTCGAGGTACACCTTGGGAGGGGTTCGTGCGTCAGGCCTATTCTCCGGATGACGTGGATGTCATGCGTGGAGCGCTCGATATCTGGTGCGCTTTGCACAATGTGGGCAGGGATGGTGCGGAGGCCAACAGGGCCGCCAAACGCATTCTCGACCTGATGGACAGGAAGAAATGCTCCTGCGACGAGCTGCTGGCGCAGCTGGGTGACTTCGGCCCGGAACAGCGCCGCCGGGTGTCCTGACCGATTGCGCAGCGCTCGCGCCTCTGAGCTTCACGATTGGATCGGCCGGAGCGCCTGGACGAAGCCGTCTGCGGCGCTCGATCGTTTTTCACCGGGGTATCGACGAGGTGATTTCACCCGACACGCCGGCCTGTGCTTCCGGCCGGTAATTGGACAGGGCAAAATGAAGGACGCCGCTGACTGCGACGGACACGATGAGAACCGCGACGGTTACGCCAAGCCCCGATTTGATCATGCCATCTTCTCCAGCCGTTGTTTGCGCATCCGAGAAAGCGTGAAATGGAGTTATTCCTGTGGCCTCGATCCGGCTGTTCCCCAAGGAACGTCGGACAGGGTTAACAAACTCTTGCCTTTTTCGGCGGCAAGGCGCCGCGGCTGCGAATGGCGAGCCTGTGTTCGAGGACGTGGCGCGATCATGTTTTGGACATCTTTCTGCGAACGACTGCGGGGCAGATGCTGACTGCGTAAATGCAATGGCTTGATCGAGAGCGAGATGGCGCAAAGCGATGCCGGATCTGATGGTCCGCCCGGGGGCGACGATGCGGATTCCGGTCTTTCCCCGGATCGTCCGTCCCCCCGGGATTGTCCACCTGCCCCCGAGGCGGCGGTATTCGCCGAGACGGGGAGGGCGCTTGCCGGACTGGGGCATGCGCTTTTGAGGCTCGGTCGGGCCATTCGCGAGGAAGTACCTGCCGCCTCGCGCCGAGCGCTGCAGATATTTGGCGGGCTCCGACGGAATAACACGAGGTTGCCAGCTGTTTTCCGTCCGCAATCGCGGCAAAGCGAAGCCCCTGCGCGCGATCGGAGTTCCACGCGAAAGCACCGGCGCAGCAGGCGGTTGGTGCTGTTGACGAGGGCCGCCGCTGCGGGTGCTGCATGTCTTCTGCTTCTTGCGGCCGTATTTGCCTGGGCTTTGCGCGACGTGCCGTGGGACGAGATCGCCGAGGGTTCGCTGAAGCCCGTCGTGGTGCTCGAGACGGCCGACGGCAAGCCGCTGGTGAGCCAGGGGCCGTTTCAGGGCTCCTATGCCGAGCGAAAAGACTTTCCGCCCCATCTTGTCGACGCAGTTCTCGCTAGGGAGGACCGGCGTTTTTACGAGCATTCCGGGATCGATTTGAGGGGCATCGCCCGAGCCATCTATAGGAATATCGGGGCCGGCGAAGTGGTGCAGGGCGGCAGCACGATCACGCAGCAATTGATCAAGATCCTTTATCTCGAGCGCGACCGCACCTGGAAACGAAAGATCCAGGAGGCGGTGATCGCCTTCTGGCTGGAAAAGAAGCTCGGCAAGGACGAGATCCTCACCCGCTATCTGAACAACATCTATCTCGGAGCCGGCGCAACGGGCGTGCCTGCCGCTGCCCGCATCTATTTCGACAAGGACGTGCAGGAACTCGACGTCGCCGAATCGGCGATGCTTGCGGCGATCATCCGCGCACCCTCGCAGCTGAATCCGCTCACCAATCCCGAAGGCGCGCGCCAGCAGACGGAACTGGTCCTCGATGCCATGGTGAGGAATGACCTGCTCACCCCGGAACAGGCGAAGAGCGCGCGCGCCGACTTCGGCAAGTTGCAGCCTTCCAGTCCGGCGGTCCGGTCCGGAAGCTGGTTCGCGGACTGGATCATCCAGGATGCCCGCGAACTCGCCGGTCCCTATAGAGGCACGATCAAGATCAGGACGACGATGATACCGCGGCTGCAGGTGATCGCCGAGAAGGTGGTTGCGGAAGCGCTCGGACGCGAAGGCGGCAAGGTGGGCGCGTCGCAGGCTGCCCTCGTGGCGATGACGCCGGAGGGCGCCGTGGTCGCCATGGTGGGCGGCCGCGACTATAGCAAGAGCACCTTCAACCGGGCGGTTTCCGCCATGCGTCAGCCGGGCTCCACCTTCAAGCTGTTCGTCTATTATGCCGCCCTGAAGGCAGGCCTTACGCCTTATGATCCGGTCGAGGATGCTCCCATCGATATCAACGGCTGGTCTCCGGAAAACTCCGGTGGCGGCTATAGAGGACTCGTCAGCATGGCGGAGGCCTTTGCGCGTTCGCTCAATGCCGCGACCGTCGCCCTGGCGATGGAGGTCGGCATCGACAAGGTCGCCGCAGCGGCTCGAGAGCTCGGCATCGACGCCAATCTTTCGGAGACCCCAAGCCTCGCGCTTGGCTCTTCGGAGGTGAACCTGCTCGATCTCACCGGCGCCTATGCCTCGGTTCGGGCAGGCAAGGCTCCGATCGAGCCCTGGGGCATCGAATCCCTGCACGCTGAGGATCAGCCGCAAGCCTTCCGGGTTGGACCGTCCACGCAAGCTTCAACGGATGTCAGTCAGTACAGCCCTGATCTGGTCGGAATGCTCAGGCTCGTCGTCGAACGGGGCACGGGCCGCGAAGCCGACATCGCAGCGCCGGCGGCAGGCAAGACCGGAACCAGCCAGAACAACCGTGACGCCTGGTTCGTAGGCTTCACCGAACAATTGGTGGTCGGCGTCTGGGTGGGCAATGACGACGAAACTCCGATGAAGGACGTCACCGGCGGCAAACTGCCGGCGCGGATCTGGCGAAACTTCATGACCGCGGCGATGGCGGAAGGCGATCCGCTGGAGCCGGGCGCCCAGGTGACGGGCCCCGCCCCCGCCTGCAACTTCCGCGCCTGCGCCAGGGCCTATCGTTCGTTCCGGCCGGACGATTGCACCTTCCAGCCCTATAGCGGGCCGAGGAGGATTTGTGAGAGATAGCGTTTGGGGCGGGGTCTGAAGTGTTGGAAGTGCAGGCCTTCGGCATGCCCCGGCTCGCCTGGTCTCGATTCTTCGAACCGCCCGTTGCGATCGCATGCCGGGTGATTTGGCAGAGCGGTCATAAAAACCGACTCCTATGCCGATCTGTATTGACTGGTGAACGCATGAGTTGCAATCTCGCTGTTGTTGGTAGCGATGAGGGTAAATCGTGAATTTCTTCAAATGCGTGTTGGCGCTTTCGGGCGCTTTCCTTCTTCTGAGCGGAGCGGCACAGGCTCGTGACTGGGGCACCGAGACCAAGGAGGATGTATTCACCGGCAAGCAGACTGCCGTCATGATCGCTGGTCTCTCCAAGCCGATGTCGCTGTATTTCAGCTGCGATGCCGATCACCAGGTACGGCTTGCCGTTATCTTCAAGGTCAACGAGGTCGCGGAAGATGTACCCGCCACACTGGTGATGAAGGTCGACAATGGGGAGGCGGTCAAGTTTGACGTGACTTCCTACCAGCACAACGACGAGTATGGCGGCTTTCATACTGTATCCGGCAACATTCTGGTCGCTGATTTGGTCAAGTCTGTCGGGCAGGCGAAGAGCCGGCTGCTCGTCGGTCTTGATATCCCTTTGACGGGCGTTAAGGACTCTGACGAATTCTCAATTCGCGGTTCCACTGCAGCTGCGAACGAATTCATCAAGGCCTGCGAAATAAAGTAGCTATCGATCTGCCTTCTGCAGCGGTGTTGGCGGCAGATCACCTGCACGGGCCGCGACAGCTTCGTGATCGTCGCAGACTGCAGCCGGCGCGAATTGCTCCAAGCGTGTGTGACGAAAATTGCCAGCGATGACTTCAGGCGGAAGAATGCCGGTTAACGAGCCGGTGATGATAGCTTTAGAGGAAAACTGGTGCTGCTAGAGAGATTTGAACTCTCGGCCTCTCCCTTACCAAGGGAGTGCTCTACCCCTGAGCTATAGCAGCATCCGGCGGCTCTTCGTGATGAGCCGCAGCAGGCGAGGGGCCTATTGCCATAGCTTGACGGGGAGCGCAAGCCGCATTTCGAAGTTTTTGGGCGGGCCGCGCCGGGAAGATGGCGGGACCACGAGGTCCGGGATACCGAAGCTCTGCCATTGCAGGCTGTCGCGGCGCGGAACAACGCGGAAACAGCTTTGCGTTTTTCCCCGGTTTCGCTTCCGTCTGAACCGGCTTGACGCTTCCGAAGCCCCCTGTTTTGCGGTAATGGATGGCCATGAAGAGCGACGATCATAAAAACAGGGCGGCAAAGGGCGGGGCGCATTCGAAAGAGGCCGAGGCGAAGCGGCAGCGGCTGGCAAAGAACCTGCGCGACAATCTTCAGCGGCGCAAGCAGCAGATGCGCGCGCGCCGGGCAGGTGCTGCCGACGAGACATCCGGGCTGCCCGCCGCAAAAACGGACGAATCGCAAGATTAGGTCCTGCAGCCGGCGGCAGGCGGGGCCGTCCGGCTCCGCGCTTCCCCACCCGCAAGGTACTTCTAATTTCACCGCATCTCCACTAAGAGACGCCCTTCAACAATGCCGGTCGGCATCGATTTTCCAGAAAGGCGGGCAGCGCCCGTGCGAGAGGTCTCATGGATCGCATCAGGATTGTAGGCGGAAATGAACTCCACGGGGTGATCCCCATCTCCGGCGCGAAGAACGCCGCCTTGCCGCTGATGATCGCGTCGCTCCTGACCGATGACACGCTGACGCTCGAAAATGTGCCGCATCTCGCCGATGTCGAGCAATTGATCCGCATCCTCGGCAATCATGGTGCCGACATTTCCGTCAATGGCCGGCGCGAGCGTCAGGGCGAGAGCTACGCCCGCACGGTCCATTTCACCAGCCGCAACATCGTTTCGACGACTGCACCCTATGAGCTCGTCTCGAAGATGCGCGCGAGCTTCTGGGTCATCGGGCCGCTGCTCGCGCGTGAGGGCAGGGCGCGCGTGTCGCTGCCCGGCGGTTGCGCCATCGGAACGCGCCCGGTTGATCTCTTCATCGAGGGGCTGACCGCGCTTGGCGCCAGCATTGAGATCGACGGCGGCTACGTCAATGCAACGGCACCGGCGGGCGGGCTCATCGGCGGGCGTTACACCTTCCCGAAAGTTTCCGTCGGCGCGACCCATGTGCTGATGATGGCGGCAACGCTTGCCAATGGCACGACGGTGCTCGGCAACGCCGCGCGTGAGCCCGAAGTGGTGGACCTTGCCAAATGCCTGAACGCCATGGGCGCGAAGATCAGCGGCCAGGGGACGAGCACGATCACCATCGAGGGCGTGCGCTCGCTCTCGGGCGCCCGCCACCGGGTGCTGCCCGATCGCATCGAGACAGGGACCTATGCGATGGCCGTCGCCATGGCGGGCGGCGACGTCATTCTCGAAGACACCGAGGCGAGCCTCCTCGATACAGCGCTTGAAGCGATCCGCCGCGCCGGCGCCGAGATCAGCGACACGAACAACGGCATCCGGATCGTCCGCAACGGCGCCGGCATCAGGCCGGTCGACATCGTCACCGATCCCTTCCCCGGCTTCCCGACCGACCTTCAGGCGCAGTTCATGGGGTTGATGACCCGGTCAAGCGGCGTTTCCCACATCACCGAGACGATCTTTGAAAACCGCTTCATGCATGTTCAGGAGCTGGCGCGGCTCGGCGCCAAGATATCGCTCTCCGGCCAGACGGCGAAGGTCGAGGGTGTATCGCGGCTGAAGGGCGCACCGGTCATGGCAACGGACCTCAGGGCTTCCGTCTCGCTCGTCATTGCGGGCCTCGCGGCCGAGGGCGAAACCATGGTTTCGCGGGTTTACCACCTCGACCGCGGCTTCGAGCGCCTGGAAGAGAAGCTCACGCGTTGCGGCGCCCATGTCGAGCGCGTCAGCGACTGATTGTTCAGCTCAGCGCCGGGAGCCGTTGCGGTTTCCGGCGCAACGTCCTATGTCCTACAGCTGTAGCATGACAAGGACGGGGTGGATCGCATGGATGCTTTGAAACTGCTGGCACTCGACGGGGAAGACCTTGGTGTCGTCTCGGCCCATGTGCAGGACGCAGTGTTCAAGGTGGGGGGCATCGCCTATGACGCGCGCCGTCGGCAGTTCACCCTGGTGGTCAACCGGTTCGTCTGGGAAAAGGCGCAAGGCAAGCGCCGCAACTTCGAGCGGCGTCGCGCCGTGCTTCTGTTCAAATGCGTTACGGCCGTGCGCTCCGTCGGCTTCGATCGTGCCGACGCGGAGGCAGTGCTCGATCTCCTCGCACTGCGCTTCGACGTGAAGGGAGAGGGGCCGGAAGGTACGATCGAGCTCGTGCTGGCGGGCGACGCATCGATCGAGCTCGATGTGGAGTGCATTGAGGCGCAGCTTGCCGACACGGGCGGCGCCTGGGAGACGGCGTTCAAGCCGCGTCACCCCGAAGGCGCCTGAGCCTCTCCGCTTGAGCACCTCCGCCGGCCAACATCCAAAAGGATCATCGCATTGGCAATCAGGCTGAACTATCTCGATACCGGCTTTGAGCGCGATTTCGCCGCATTCCTGACGACCAAGCGGGAAGTTTCCGAAGACGTAAACGCCGTCGTGCGCGACATTATCGACGATGTCCGCGCGCGCGGCGATGCGGCGCTTGCAGATTATTCGGCGCGTTTTGACGGAATAGACTTCAATGTCACGGGCATGGCGGTGACGGCGGCGGAGATAGATGCGGCGATCCACGCCGTTGCTCCGGAGGTTCTCGGCGCCCTGAAGGTCGCCGCGACCCGCATCGAGGCGCATCACCGGCGGCAATTGCCGAAGGACGACATCTATGAAGACCAGATGGGCGTCGGCCTCGGCTCCCGCTGGACGCCGATCGATGCGGTGGGCCTCTATGTTCCGGGTGGCACGGCGAGCTATCCGAGCTCGGTTCTGATGAACGCTCTGCCGGCAAAGGTCGCCGGCGTCCCCCGCATCGTCATGGTCGTGCCGGCAATGGGCGGTGCGGTCAATCCTGCGGTGCTTGCGGCGGCGCGGCTCGCCGGCGTGGAAGAAATCTATCGCATCGGTGGTGCCCAGGCCGTCGCGGCCCTTGCCTACGGGACCGGGACGATCGCGCCGGTGGCCAAAATCATGGGCCCCGGAAACGCCTATGTCGCGGCCGCCAAGCGACAGGTTTTCGGCACCGTCGGCATCGACATGATCGCCGGACCTTCGGAAGTGCTGGTGATTGCGGATCGCGACAACGATCCGGATTGGATCGCCGCGGACATGCTTGCTCAGGCAGAGCACGATGCCGGCGCTCAGGCGATCCTGATCACCGACGATGCCGCTTTCGGCGATGCAGTCGAAGAGGCTGTGGAGCGTCAGTTGAAGACGCTGCCGCGTGCCGACACGGCGGCAGCGAGCTGGCGCGATTTCGGTGCCATCATTCTGGTTCCGGATTTCGACAAGGCCATCCCGCTCGCCAACCGCATCGCTCCCGAACATCTCGAACTGGCGACGGCCGATCCGGACGCGATGGTCCCCGCCATCCGCAATGCCGGCGCGATCTTCATCGGCAGGCACACGCCCGAAGTCATCGGCGATTATGTGGGCGGTTCCAACCACGTGCTGCCGACGGCGCGTTCGGCGCGCTTCTCGTCCGGCCTCGGCGTGCTCGACTATATGAAGCGAACGTCTATCCTGCGGCTCGATCCGGAACAGTTGCGCATACTCGGCCCCGCCGCGATCGCGCTGGCGAGATCGGAAGGGCTCGAGGCTCACGCCCGATCGGTCGCAATCCGCCTCAACCTCGGGGAAAAGGGATGAGGGCCGATCGCAATCTGCGCCTCTGCGATGTCGTGCTGGACGAGACGATCGGCCGCTCGACGCCGGATGTGGAGCACGAGCGCGCAGTTGCGATCTTCGACCTGCTCGAAGACAATATGTTCGAGCCCGTCGGGCATCCCGGAGGGCCTTACAGGCTCAATCTATCGCTGGTCGACGCCAAGCTGGTCTTCCGTATTTCGACCGACGGCGGCGCGGACGTCGCCACGCACATACTCTCACTCACGCCCTTTCGCCGGATCGTGAAGGACTATTTCATGATCTGCGAGAGCTACTATGAGGCGATCCGGTCGGCGACGCCGAGCCAGATCGAGGCGATCGACATGGGACGGCGCGGCATCCACAACGAAGGCTCGCAGACCCTGATGGACAGGCTGTCCGGTAAAATAAGACTGGATTTCGATACGGCACGCCGGCTCTTCACACTCGTCTGTGTGCTCTACTGGCGCGGCTGACGGGGAGGCGGACATGATCGGACCCGCCACATCGCAATCCAAGACGCTCCGCTCGGTTCTGTTCATGTGCGGTATGAACGCCATCCGTTCTCCGATGGCCGAAGCGCTCGCCCGCGCGGCACTGCCAAAAGGCACCTATGTTGCCTCAGCCGGCGTCCGCCAGGGCGAGCGGGACCCCTTCGTGGACGTGGTTCTCGACGAGATTGGACTGACCATCGGCCGGCATCAGCCGCGCACCCTCGAAGAGCTCGAAGACGATTACTTCGACCTGATTGTGACGCTCGCGCCCGAAGCCCACCATATGGCGCTCGAATTGACCCGCTCCATGGCGGTCGATGTGGTATATTGGCCCACACCCGACCCGACGGTTGCGACCGGGACACGGGAACAGATCGTGTCTGCCTACCGGTCGGTGCGGGATCACCTGGCCGCGCTGATCGCAAGCCGTCTCGCCGCCGAGGACCACCGGAAAGGCAGTCCTCCGGCGGCATGATCCCGGTCCTTGTACGGTGATCCGGGGCGCACGGATCGGGTACCCGAAAAAGCCTTATCAAAGCGGTTCACAAAGCCGCGGCGATTGTGTAGTTTCCGGCAACTTTTTGAGGATGCCTGTTGCATCCGCTATTGAACACGAGAAAGAACATTTCTGCATGGCGAAAGAAGAAGTCCTCGAATTTCCGGGCGTGGTCACCGAATTGCTTCCCAACGCGACATTTCGCGTGAAGCTTGAAAACGAGCACGAGATCATCGCCCACACGGCGGGCCGCATGCGCAAGAACCGTATCCGGGTTCTGGCCGGCGACAAGGTGCTGGTCGAGATGACGCCCTACGATCTGACCAAGGGCCGTATCACCTACCGCTTCAAGTAGGCCCCGGCCAATTGCACGTCGCCCAGAAGTGCAAAGCCGTTTTGGGCAGCGACATGCATGACATTGGCGCAAACCTCCGGGAACCACGGCTCGCATCGATGGCAGTGACCAAGAAACTGATACTGGCGTCCGGATCGCCGCGTCGCGTCGAGCTCCTGGCGCAGTCGGGGATCGAGCCCGCGCGCCTGATGCCCATGGACCTCGACGAAACGCCGAAGCGCTCGGAGCATCCGCGGTCGCTCGCCCGCAGGCTGTCCGCCGAAAAGGCGAAGGCTGCGCTTTCCGCCATCACTGGCGATCCTGCCTGGGAAGGCAGCTACATTCTCGCAGCCGACACCGTCGTGTGCGTCGGCCGCCGGATTTTGCCGAAGCCGGAACTGGTGAGCGAGGCATCGGCCGCATTGCACCTTCTCTCGGGCCGCAGCCATCGCGTCTATACGGGCATCTGCCTCGTCACGCCCGACCGCACGCTTCGTCAGAAGGTGATCGACACCAAGGTGCGCTTCAAGCGGCTTTCCACGATGGATATCGAGAGCTATCTCGCGTCCGGCCAATGGCGCGGCAAGGCCGGGGCTTACGGCATCCAGGGCATTGCCGGAAGCTTCGTCGTGAAGCTGGTCGGCTCTTACACCAATGTGGTAGGCTTGCCGCTTTATGAGACTGTCAATCTCCTGGTCGGCGAAGGATACGACGTGCACGATCGTTGGCTGGAAGGCTGAGAAGATGCGCGGCGGAGGCAAGAAAAACGCTTCGAACGTAGAACCCTTGCGCGCAACGCGGCCCTGTGCGGAATGCGGGCGGCCGTCCGTGCGCGAGCATTATCCCTTCTGCTCCGAGCGATGCCGGAACGTCGACCTCAATCGCTGGCTATCCGGTTCCTACGCCATCCCGGTTGCCGACGACGAGTCGAAGGCCGACGACGAAGACGAGCGGTAGGAACGCGGCCCTCATGCGGGCTTGCCCGCCATCCGTTGCCTTGATCCTTCTGAATTTCTTCAACTTTCGCGTCATTCCCATCAGCAGCTAAATTCCTTCGAAAAAGTGTCATTTGGTGCTGGACACGGCCGAACAAGATGTTATAACCCCGCTCGCTTCCGGGGCGAACGACACGCCCCAGCGGTTTCCAAAAGGGAACTGCCGCCGTCAAGGCAGGATGCCCGGATAGCTCAGTTGGTAGAGCAGCGGATTGAAAATCCGCGTGTCGGTGGTTCAAATCCGCCTCCGGGCACCATTCACCTAGTTCATTGAAATGCTTGAAGCTCTCTTGATTTTCTCCTGTTCCGTCGGAACCCTTTGTTTTGGCGCTTGGGGCGGAAAACGGCCGCGCCTTGGAGCCTTGTCCGGAGACAGGGAAGACGTATCTGTTTCGTGTGGACCGATCAGGGTCCGGCGGAAGTTGGGATTGTGGATCATCACCGAGGTCTGGCTAGGAGCATGATCAAGAATCCTGTGCACCCGGATCGAACGGCGGCGAGCACAGGGTGCTGAGGGTCATGGGCCAGATGATGCTCGCGGCGGCCCTATGGTGCTTTCTGCGATCGACCCCATGAAGCCCCGATCATCCGTTCCGAGCCTCTTTCGGCCAGGCGGTGACCGCCAGAACCCATAGTCCTATGATGTTCGCGAGCGGGATGAATGCAAGAATCGCCCACCACCCGGAAAAACCGATCCGCTTGAGGATTTTGGAGAGTGGCAAGCCGACCGCCAGTAACCAAACGATCACCATCAGCCAATGCCATATACTGAAGGAGCCCATTGCCAATTCCCTGTTGCAGCCGAGTTGTCCTGCAATCCAATACAACTTAAGAGATATGTAAAGTTCTGCCGCCTACAATGCCGGCCTGTGCCGCGAAGCGGAACGAGGAAAACTGGCTCTCACCCAAGCTGTTTATTTCATCGGCGAATAATATATCTTTAGCAGTATCCATTGGAGTACTCAGCGTTAAAACGCGCCAATGGGGCTGGCGGGAGCGTATATTTTCGATCACAAGTAAGGAATCTGTGAGGCGAGGTTGGGATGAAGTTCCGCGTCTCCGATGGGGCACGATTTTTTCTGCTTGGACAACGCAAGACTATTTTCGTTGAAGCGTCGCAGCAGATTTTTGAGGTCGATGATCTCACGGCCTATCTCACCTGCGTGCTCGCCGTGCCTGCGTCTCAGCGCCAGCTCGAAGTCGATCTCGTCGCGCGTGGCGCCGAACGGGCCGAGGCCCGGAGATCGGTGCGGGAATATCTTCACTACTGGTGCCGCCATGGTCTGCTGGAGATTGCCTTCGACGCCGAGGAGGGGGAGCCGCTGCACACGCATGTGCTTGATTTACAGGGAGCTGCCGCCTCGATAGCCTATCACGACAAAGGGCTCCTCGATCTTCTCCTGCCCATATTCGGTCATCTGGCATCACCGGGCCTCAAGCCTTCCGTCTCCTATGGCGTGGCAAGGTTCGGCAGCCAAGCGTGCATCAGCCGCAACCGTTCCCCAGGCCGAATCGTCCGGGTTGAAGAGGTGGCGCCGGTGCTGAAAGCGCTGCTGACGGAGGATGTGCTGGCAAGCCTCGGCCCTGACGTCGCGCTTCACGCCGCTCTTCTGGTCAGGAACGCAAAGGGCCTTCTGATTTGCGGCGCGCCCGGGGCGGGCAAATCGACGCTAACGCTTGCGCTCCTCGAAGCAGGCTTTGCCTGCGGCGGTGACGATATCACGCTGATGAGGCCAGACGGCCTGCTTCAGGGCGTGCCCTTTGCACCCGCCCTGAAGCGCGGCTCCTGGCGCCTTCTCGAAAACATGCGCGCTTCGGTCGAGGCGGCGCCGGTCCACCGTCGCCTCGACAACAGACATGTCCGCTATCTCGCGTCGATCCCCTTCGCATCCGACGATCCCGTCAAGCTCGGCACTATCGTGCTTCTGCGCCGCCGCAAGGGACGGGCGGCAATTGCCGCCGTCGAGCCGGCGCGGGTTCTGTCGGAACTCTTTCGCGGCGCTTTCACTCCGGCACGCGGGCTCGGTCTGCCGCAATTCGACGCTTTGCTGAGTGCTGTCCGCGGCGCCAGCGCCATCGAGCTATCCTATACGCGGCTGGATGAGGCCGTAGAGATGCTGAGCAGCCATCATGAAGGCGCGTAGCTCCGGAAATCTTCTTGCGCTTGCATCCTGCCTCAATGGCAGGCCTCCGACCGGCGTCGATTGGGAGCAGGTCATCGCACTTGCGAATGAAAGCCTGACGGTTGCTTCCCTGGCGGTCGCGGCGAGAAAATACGCGGATGACATACCAGAGGATGTCCGCCAATACCTATCGCTGATCTACGACAGAAATGCGCAGCGCAATCGCAGATTGCTGGCGCAGCTGACGGAGGCGGCATCTTGTCTCAATCGCATCGGCGTCGAGCCCGTCCTGATGAAGGGCGCGGCAATCCTGATCTCTCAGAAAATGGACGAAATCGGAGCGCGGATGCTGACGGACCTGGACATTCTCGTCCGCCCCGCCGATATGGTCTCATCGATCGGCGCGTTGAAGGACATCGGATACGAGGTTCGGCTTGCCGGGGGCAACGGGTCCTGGCCGGGCAACCGCAAGTTTCACCTGCCCGCCGTGCTGGAGCGCCCGACGGATGCGGGAAGTATCGACCTTCAATGCCGGCCGAAGGGCCCAGCCTCCTTCAGTGACATGGAATGGCTGGACGGGCACAGCCGCAAGGTCGACCTTGATGGAGGAAAGTTCCATATACCGTCGGCTTTTGCCCAGATTGTTTTCCTGATCTTGCACGATCAGTTCCAGGACGGGGACTACTGGCGCGGCCTGATCGATCTGCGACACCTTCTCGATCTGTCGAAGCTCGCAGCTTCGGAAGATGTCGACTGGAAGCAGTTGATGTCGCTTTTCGCCAGAGGATACGAGAGAAATGCGGTTGAGACACAAATCCTGACGGCTGACAAATTGTTCGGGATAAATGGTGCTCCCGATTTGTCCGCCGGGAAGCTGCCGCGGTTTCAATTGCAAAGGCGATGGGTCCAGCTCGGAAGGGATTATCTTTTCGTCCCCTCCACGGTTTTCACGCTCCTGAGCGAGCTTTCCCACTACCGGTCCTGGGACCGGTACGGCGGTGAGCCATATCCGTCGCGGCGTCAGGAGGCGGGTCGCAAGATCCGCGAGCTGCGACGCGTATTCCGCCCGAGGGCGTCCGGAAAGATCTAGCCACATCAATATTTCAAAGTGAAAATACCATGCGTCTTTGTATCGTACGAAAGATAAGGCGAATTATTCCTTGTAGCGTCTTGTGATTAATCAATTTTGATTATCGAATATTCTATATTGCAGGGAAGAGCCCAAATGTAACACTATGTATGGATCGAATGTTGTTGTACCATTCGGCGAGATAGTCAACGCGCATGGGAGTCTTTCATGAATTCCGAAATGCCAGAAGAGCTGCCGTCGCGCAGTGACGAAGACCGTCGTGAGTTCCTGAAAAGCTGTGGGCGCTTTGCGATCGTGACCCCGCCGGCCGTCACCATGCTGCTTTCCACGAGCCTCACCTCGAATGCGATCGCCAAGTCGGGTGGCGGCGGTGGTGGCGGTGCGAAGGGCAATAACGGCTACGGCAACGGGCCGGACGGAACAAATCCCGGTAGCGGGCATGGCGGCGGCGTTTCCCAGGGCGGCCCGGGAGGCGGGCAGTCGCAGAGCGGTTCGAAGTCAGGCGGCGTCCTGCGTTGATCGCGCGCCTTGCGGAGTTATGGGCGGAGCAAGCCGCTGATGGAAGTGATGGTTTGTTAACCACTTTGCTACAAAATTCTTGACGCCGATGAGGACGGGTCAACTGGCCCGTCGGACCTGGCGCAGGTGCGGCATTCGTCTTCCTGGGGAGTCGGGTAGGATGTACGACATGACGGAACACATGATGAAGGTGCTGATGACCATCATCGCTGCACTGTCGCTCGGATCCGTCGTGTTCCTGATGGCGGTCCTTTAGAGCATCTCCGCTGTTCTCCGAATCGCGGAATCTCTCTAGCCATTTGTTTTTAGGCCTTTAGGTTCTGATAGTCTGGAGAGGGATGCCGCTGGCTCGCTCACGGATAAAGGTAGAACTGGTCCCACTTCTCCCGGGGCACACGTTCGCCGATCTTGTATTCGAAGGACAGCACCTCGAGGTGCTCGGAATCCGTCTTGCACCTGAATGCCAGTTTGTACCAGTCGCCCTTGCTTCGGAATACCGCGCCCGTCGCCTTCATCTTGTCGCCTTTCATGACGGGATCGGCGAAGGCATAGGCAATGACCTTGTCCGGCTCGAACCGATTCTTGTCGGCGCCGATCCGCTCCATCGCCTCCGTGTCGCAACGCTGCTCCAGCCGCGTCTGGGGATCAAGCTTCTCGAATTGCCGGACGAGGGACCGGTCCATCGCTTGCGTCGGGTACGCCGCCAATGTGGCCAGGGTAAAGGCGCATGCGAGTGCTTTCATTCTCCATACCACTCCAGATCTACAGCGCGGCGGCATTCCGACTCATCGGGCTGCTGCGCGGGTGCTGTCAGCATTCAGTTAAACTATGTGGCCATTCCAAGGCAGCTGTTCCAAGCTCTGCCTCGGGTCAAGCATCCGGTGTTGGAGACCTCAAACTGCCGAGACGTCGATCCATTCCGCGCCGGTCAGCTCGGCCATGCGCGCCGGGCTGATATGGACGGCCGCATTGGTCGCACCGGCAGCGGGCACCACCACGTCGAACGACTTGAGAGACTCGTCACAATAGATGCTGTGGGGTTTTGCAAGACCGAAGGGGCAGACTCCGCCGACCGGATGGCCGGTTTCCGTCTCGACCTCGCCAAAGTCCAGCATGCGCGCCTTGGTCCCGAACCGCGCCTTGTATTTCTTGTTGTCCAGACGCGCGTCTCCGCGCGTGACGATCAGGATGACTTCGTCGCCGACCTTAAGTGCGAGCGTCTTGGCGATCTGCGCCGGCTCGACGCCATGGCCCTGCGCCGCCAGCGCCACGGTGGCGGTGCTCTGTTCGAGCTCGATGACGGCAATGTCCGGTGCGTGTTGGGAAAAGAACTGTTTGACGGAAGCGAGGCTCATTCTGGCACTATGGTTGTGGGTGAAGAATGTCTTTGACGACGAATGAGGCGACGTCGCTTAAGGAGCGACACGCCTCAATCGTCGTTTGAAGCGTCAAGATCCTCGGGACGCAGCCCCTCTTGCCGCGATGGCAGGTAGCCATGACTTGCGAACCAGTTTTCGAGGATGGTGGAGATAGCCTGTTCGCGGGTCAGGGTACCGGGGTGGTCCGCGATGTAGGACTTGAGCGCGTTCTCGATCTTTTCCGCATAGCATCCGGTCATTTATGCCTCCGCCCGTTGACTTGCGATAGCCGGTCCGCGCTGCCGCGGACCGGCCGCGCGCATCAGGCCTGTTTAACAACGCGAATCAGTACCAGAAGGATCACCGCTCCGATCGTCGAATGAATGATGGCGGAAAAGATGCCGGTACCGATACTGATGCCGATGGCCGGAAAAAGAAGGCCGGCAATGAAGGCGCCGACGATGCCGATGACGATATTCCCGAGCAGACCGAAGCCGCCCCCGCTGACGATCAGCCCGGCAAGCCAGCCGGCAACCGCGCCGACAATCAGGAACACCAGAATGCTTTCGATACCCATGAATCAGTCCCTCTCTATGCATTTCGAAGGAGAGGATAGACCATGTTTCGGAATCGGACAGGGGGTATTTCAATCATGCGTTGATTTTCCCGCCGTGATCGGAGCGGCCCCTCTGCAAGGGGTAACCCGAGGAGAGGGGCGAATGCTGCCGGATCAGACTATACCGCCGCCTCCGCCTGCGACCGCCGGCCGCTCGGCCGCTACCCGGGCGCGATAGCCGCTTGCCCGGTATGCCGCAACCGGCGCGATGGCGCCGCCGTTTTCGAGACGGGCCATGGAAAGGATCGGCTCGACATCCGTCCGGAACGCGGCCTTCAACGTTTCGGATGCCATTAGCGCATCGTTGTCTTCCTGGAACCCTGCAAGTGCCGAACGATCGACGATGAGCGCCTGCGCATAGGCGCGGCCGACCTCCATGGCGCTTGTCATCAGGCTTTCGATCGGATCCGTGACGTTGTGGCTCTGATCGAGCATGTGCGCGGGGTCGAAACCATCCGCCGCGCGTGCCTCGGCATCGACGAGTTCGTTGAAGACGAGGAAAAGGCGATAGGGGTCGATCGAGCCGGTGTCGAGATCGTCGTCGCCGTATTTGGAATCGTTGAAGTGAAAGCCGCCGAGCTTTTTGAACTGGATGAGCCGGGCGACGATCATCTCGATATTGACGTTCGGTGCATGGTGCCCGAGGTCGACGAGGCAGAAGGCCTTGGGTCCGAGTTCCCGGGCGATCAGGTAGTTCGTTCCCCAGTCCTGCACGACCGTAGAGTAGAAGGCAGGTTCGAACATCTTGTGTTCGGTGAACACGCGCCAGTCATTCGGAAGCCCCGCGTAGACAGCCTTCATCGAGTCCAGATAGCGCTCGAAGGTCCGGGTGAAGTGGCTCTGCCCGGGGAAATTGGAGCCGTCGCCGATCCAGACCGTCAAGGCCCTGGAGCCGAGCGCCGTGCCGATCTCGATGCATTCGAGATTGTGCTCGATCGCCTGGCGGCGGGTCGCGGCATCCGTGTGGGACAGAGAGCCGAACTTGTAGGAATGTGCCTGACCTGGGGCGTCCGAGAAGGTGTTCGAGTTCATCGCGTCGAAGGTCAAGCCGAGGGCGGTGCCCTTCTCCTTCAGCTCCTTGAGGTCAGAGACCTTGTCCCAGGGGATGTGAAGCGATACGGCGGGCGTCGCCCGCGTCAATTGGTGGATGACGGCGCAATCCTCAAGCTTGTCGAAGATGTTGCGCGGCTCGCCTGCTCCGGGAAAGCGGGCAAAACGCGTGCCGCCGCTACCCACACCCCACGAGGGAACCGCAACGCCGTAGGCCGCCACCTTGTTTTTCACGGCGTCGATATCGATGCCGCGGCGGGACAGCCGCTCGCCCAGGCTTTCGTAGTCCCGGCCGAGGGCATCGCGCCGGGCCGCGTTATCGGCGTCGAGGACGGATGTGCTGATTATCGGGGTCATCGGAGCCTTCTCCTCAGCGCGTGAACGACTGGGCATTGCCCGCGTCGACATTGACGATGTTACCGGTGGACTTCGCCGACATGTCGGAAGCAAGGAAGTAGATTGCCTCGGCGATATCTTCCGGGAATACGCTGAGCTTCAGCATGGAGCGCTCGCGGTAATGCGCCTCCAGTTCATCGACGTCCATATTGTAGGCGGCGGCGCGCTGTTCCTTCCATTCGCCGGTCCAGATCTTGGAACCGCGCAGTACCGCGTCGGGATTGACCACGTTGACGCGAATCTGCGCCGAAGCCCCCTCGAGCGCCAGGCAGCGGGCGAGGTGGATTTCGGCCGCTTTGGCAGTGCAATAGGCAGAAGCTCCGGGCGAGGCCGCAAGCCCGTTCTTCGAAGCGACGAAGACGACATTTCCGCCGGTCTTCTGGTTGCGGAAGATGCGGAAAGCCTCGCGCGAGACCAGGAAATAGCCCGTCGCGAGAATGTCCATATTCTTGTTCCAGAGCGCCAGCGTGGTGTCCTCGACAGCAGCCGACGTCGCGAGACCCGCATTGGAGACGAGAATATCGAGACCGCCGAAGGCCAGGAGCGCGTCGCCGAAACCCGACGCGACGGCCGCCTCATCGGTGACGTTCATGTTGACGGAGCGGACGAAATCCTTGCCATAGCGGTTCGAAAGCTCGTTCTGCGCAGCCTCGAGCGCCGTTTCGTCGATATCTGCAAGCACGACGCAGGCGCCTTCCTGCATCAGCCGGTTGGCTGTCGCCTTGCCTATGCCGCCGGCGCCGCCGGTGACGAGAGCGATGCGCCCGGCAAGGCTCTTCGGCTTCGGCATGCGCTGAAGCTTGGCTTCTTCGAGCAGCCAGTATTCGATGTCGAAAGCTTCCTGCTCCGGCAGGCCGACATAGGTCGAGACGCCGGACGCGCCGCGCATGACATTGATGGCGTTGACGTAGAACTCCGCGGAGATGCGCGCCGTCGCCTTGTCCTTGGCGAAGGTGATCATGCCGACGCCCGGCAGGAGATAGACGACGGCGTTCGGATCACGGATCGCCGGGCTGTCGGCGCGCTTGCAGCGGTCGTAATAGGCCGCGTAATCGGCGCGATAGGTCGCGATCGCCTCGGGCAGGCCCGCAAGCGTCTTTTCGAGGTCCGGCTGGGCCGGGTCGAAGTCGACGATCAGCGGGCGGATCTTGGTGCGCAGGAAGTGATCGGGGCAACTGGTGCCGAGTGCTGCCAACGGCTCCAGATTTGTAGAGGTTACGAAATCGAGCACGGCCTCGCTGTCGTCGAAGTGCCCGACCTTGCTTTCCGCTCCGCTGATGAGACCGCGGATGACAGGCATCAGTTTCCTGGCGATGGCGACGCGTTCACCGCCGGCGAGCGCCGGTTTCGCCGGTCCACCGAAGGCCGGACCCGTGTTTTCCGTCTCGAACCAGGCAATGGCGCGATTGATGATTTCGATCGTCGTCTCGTAGGCCTGCTTGGCCGTGTCGCCCCAGGTGAAGAGGCCGTGGCTTTCGAGCACGACGCCGCGCGCTTCCGGGTTCTCACGGCAGAATCTTTCAAGCCAGAGACCGAGTTCGTAGCCGGGCCGTTTCCACGGCAGCCAGCCGATCTCAGTTCCGAATATCTTGCTCGTCAGTTCCTTGCTGTTCTTCGAGGCGGCGATGGCAATGATCGCATCCGGATGCATGTGGTCGACATGCACCTTCGGAACATAGGCATGCAGCGGCGTGTCGATCGAAGCGGCGCGCGGGTTGAGATTGAAGGTGCAATGCGGCAGATACCCGAACATCTCGTCTTCGAATTCGACCCCGCGATAGATGCCCTCGAGGGCCCGCAGCTTGTCCATATAGAGGGTGGCGAAGCCGTCCATCTTGATCGTGCCGACGTCGCCGCCGGAGCCCTTGACCCAGAGGACCTCGACCATCTCGCCCGTCAACGGATCCTTTTCCATGACCTTGGCCGAGGTGTTGCCGCCGCCGTAATTGGTGATCCTCTTGTCAGATCCGAGCAGGTTCGAGCGATAGAGGAGCCTTTCAGGCTCGGTCATTCCTGCCGCCTTGCCGTCGTCCCAAAGATTGGCAAGGCGCGCGCCCTGTTGCTTGCCGAGCATGTCAAACTCCTCCCGCTGAGCTGGCCGCCGCCACATGGGCAGCTGATGATCGGCATCAGATCACACGCTGAAGACGCGCGTGTCAATCAAAAACGATCAAAAACCCTCATGATGCACCGCACAATGAAAAAACATGATTGTTTGTGATTGACAATGCTCGGGAGTGATGGAAGCATGCGGAGCATCGGAGGAGCGCATGCACGAGAAAGAAAGACATAGGATCATCCTGTCGGCCGTACAGGAAAAACCGGTCGCGACCGTGCCTGAACTCGTCGATCTCACCGGCAGCTCGGAGGCGACGATCCGCCGGGACATTGCGGCGCTGCATGTGCAGAAGCGCCTGCGACGCGTCAGGGGCGGCGCCGAGGCGATCAACCCGCCGCAGTTCGTCGGCCTTGCCGGCCGGCCCTTCAGAGTGAACGAAGGTTTGCATGCGCGGGAGAAACAGGCGATTGCCCGGGAAGCGGTGGCGCTTTGTCAGGACGGCGAACCGATCATCATCAATGGCGGCACGACGACATTTCAAATGGTTCATTTCCTCGCCAATCGCCGGATGCAGGTCTTCACCAATTCATTTCCGATCGCCGAACACCTGCTCAAGCATTCCAAGAACACCGTCATGTTGTCGGGCGGGACGATCTATCGCGAGCAGAACATCATATTGAGCCCTTTCGAAAATGACGTGACGCGCAACTTCTATGCGCGGCGCATGTTCATGGGGGCGCAGGGGCTCGGGCCTCTCGGGCTGATGGAAGCAGATCCCCTGCTGATCCAGGCCGAGCAGAAGCTTATCGACCAGGCCGACGATCTCGTCGTGCTCGTCGACTCCTCGAAGTTTCACAGGCGCTCGAGTCTCATTCTGTGTGGCCTCAAGCGCATCGCCACCGTCATCACGGACGCGGGCATCGAGGACCGTCATGCCTCGATGCTTGAAAATGCCGGCGTCAGCCTGATCGTCGCCGCTCAGAGCGCTAGGGCCGATGCCGAAAAGGCTTCGACATCCGCATGAGGAATGGGCGGAGGAGCTGATGTCCCGAGCTTCCGGATGAAGATCGGGAAATGATTGTTCGGGCAGGAAGACGCAGCCACTCCGGATGCGGGCCCATGGGAGGAAGAAAACGATGAAAATACTGAAATCATTGATGGTGACGGCCGCCGTTACCGCGGCGCTGATGGCCAATGCAGCGCATGCGGAAAACAAGAAGATAGCGCTTGTCGTCAAGGCACTGGGCATCGGCTTCTTCGAAGCCGCCAACAAGGGTGCGCAGGAGGCGGCGAAAGAACTCGGTGACGTCGAGATCATCTATACCGGCCCAACCTCGACGACCGCGGAAGGCCAGATCGAAGTGATCAACTCGCTGATCGCTCAGAAAGTCGATGCCATCGCCGTGTCGGCCAACGACACCGACGCGCTCGTTCCGGCGCTGAAGAAGGCGATGGACCGCGGCATCAAGGTCATCTCCTGGGATTCGGGCGTGGCCAAGGAAGGCCGCATGATGCATCTCAACCCGTCATCAAGCCCGCTGATCGGCAACATGATCATCAAGCTCGCTGCCGACAATCTGCCCGAGGGCGGCGATGTCGCGGTGCTTTCGGCCTCGGCAACAGCGACCAACCAGAACACCTGGATCGCCGAAATGAAGAAGGTCCAGGGCAACTACAAGGGCATCAATGTGGTCGCTACCGTCTATGGCGACGACCTAGCGGACAAGTCCTATCGCGAGACCCAGGGGCTCATCCAGTCCCATCCGAACCTGAAGGCCATCATTGCCCCGACATCCGTCGGCATCGTCGCCGCGGCGCAGGCCGTGACCGACGCCGGCAAGATCGGTCAGATCAACGTCACGGGCCTCGGCCTTCCCTCGGAGATGGCAGGGCATGTGAAGTCCGGTGCCTCGAAATCCTTCGCCATCTGGAACCCGATCGACCTCGGTTATTCGGCAACGATGATCGCCTATGAGCTCATCAACGGTGCCGAAGCCAAGCCCGGCGCGGAACTCAAGATGGGCCGCATGGGAGCCGTCAAGCTCGACGAAAACAATGAAGGCGCCATGGCCGACCCGTTCGTCTATGATGCTTCGAACGTCGAGGAATTCGCGAAGATCTTCTGATCGGCGGGGGGGCGTTTGCCCCCTCATCCGGCCTGCCGGCCACCTTCCCGTTCTACGGGGAGAGGGACACAAGCGGCGCCACCTGAACCCGCCGTCACCGCGCCCCTACCGAGGAGCGAGCGGGCGCAGCAAGCCCCTTCTCCCCGCCTGCGGGGAGAAGGTCGCGGCAGCGGGATGAGGGGCGGCAGCGGACGGAGAGGTTTTTACACCCTTCGTTCTCGCGGTGACGGCACGGCTCCTTGAAACGACCGAGATATTGGTGGACCCACTCTTGTTGCAGGACACAACCACATCGCGGATGAAGCCCGCCATCGCGCTTGAGGGCATATCGAAGTCCTTTCCGGGCGTGCGCGCGCTTTCCGATGTCTCACTCGCGCTCTATCCGGGCTCGGTGACGGCGCTCGTCGGCGAGAACGGCGCCGGCAAGTCGACCCTCGTGAAGATACTGACCGGCATTTATCAACCCGATGCGGGCGCAATCCGGCTCGCTGACAGGGAGACGACATTTCCGACAGCCCTTGCCGCGTCCCGCGCCGGCGTGACCGCGATCCACCAGGAGACGGTCCTCTTCGACGAGCTCTCCGTCGCGGAGAATATTTTCCTCGGTCATGCTCCGCGCAATCGCTTCGGCCTCATCGACTGGAAGAAGCTCAACGCCGACGCCAAGACCCTGTTGAACCGGGCAGGCGCCGATTTCGACCCGACGATCCGCCTCCGCGACCTCGGCATCGCCAAGAAGCACCTGGTCGCGATCGCCCGGGCGCTCTCGGTCGATGCGCGCGTCGTCATCATGGACGAGCCGACGGCCGCTCTGTCGCACAAGGAAATTCACGAGCTCTACGCGCTGATCGAACGGCTCAAGGCCAACGGCAAGGCCATCCTCTTCATCAGTCACAAATTCGATGAGATCTTCCGCATCGCCGACCGCTACACCGTCTTCCGCGACGGAGCGATGATCGGCGAAGGGCTGATCGCCGATGTCAGCCAGGACGATCTCGTCCGCATGATGGTCGGCCGCGCGGTCGGCTCCGTGTACCCGAAGAAGGAGGTGGCCATCGGTCAGCCGGTGCTTACCGTTTCCGGTTATCGCCACCCGACCGAATTCGAGGACATCAACTTCGAGCTCAGGCGCGGCGAGATTCTCGGCTTCTATGGCCTCGTCGGCGCGGGACGTTCGGAGTTCATGCAGTCGCTGATCGGCATCACCCGGCCGTCGGCCGGTGCGGTCAAGCTCGATGGGGAGGTGCTGGTTATCCGCAGCCCGGCGGAGGCGATCCGCGCCGGCATCGTCTATGTGCCGGAAGAGCGCGGGCGGCAGGGGGCGATCATCGGCATGCCGATCTTTCAGAACATCACGCTGCCATCGCTCTCGCAGACCTCGCGTTCGGGGTTCCTGAGGCTCGCCCAGGAATTCGCCTTGGCACGCGAATATACCTCGCGTCTCGACCTGCGCGCCGCCTCGCTCGATCAGGATGTCGGCACGCTGTCCGGTGGAAACCAGCAGAAGGTGGTGATCGCCAAGTGGCTCGCCACCCGGCCGAAGGTCATCATCCTCGACGAGCCGACCAAAGGCATAGACATCGGATCCAAGGCTGCCGTCCATGCCTTCATGAGCGAACTCGCCGCCCAGGGCCTGAGCGTCATCATGGTATCCTCGGAAATCCCGGAGATCATGGGAATGTCCGACCGCGTCATCGTCATGCGCGAGGGCCGCGTCGCCGGAAGGTTCGAACGATCGGAACTGACTGCCGAGAAGCTGGTGCGGGCTGCCGCGGGCATCGAAACGCAAGCCGGCGGGGGAGCAGCATGATGGCCAAGCTCCTCAAGAACCGTGAAATCCTGCTCGTCGTTGCGATTGCGGTGCTGCTCGCTATCATCGCCTTGCGCTTCCCGGCTTTCGTGGCGCCGTCCAATCTCGCGCGCGTCTATAACGACACCTCGATCCTCGTCATCCTGGCGCTTGGACAGATGGCGGTTATTCTTACCCGCTGCATCGACCTGTCGATGGCGGCCAACCTCGCGCTCTGCGGCATGGTGGCAGCCATGCTGAACAATTTCTTCCCCGGCCTGCCGATCCCACTCATCATTTTTGCCGCCATGGCGCTGGGCGGGTTCCTCGGCGCGATCAACGGTACGCTGGTCTGGAAGCTCAACATTCCGCCGATCGTCGTGACCCTAGGGACTTTGACGATCTACCGCGGTCTCATCTTCGTTTTGACGAACGGCAAATGGATCAATGCGCATGAGATGAGCGACCCCTTCAAGGCGCTGCCGCGGCTGGTCGTCGCCGGCATGCCGGTGCTTTCCTGGCTCTCCTTCCTCATGATAGCGCTGATGTTCCTGGTCATCGGACGTACGCCGCTCGGCCGCGCCTTCTATGCCGTCGGGGGCAATCCGCATGCGGCCGTCTACACCGGCATCGATGTCGGCCGGACGCGCTTCTTCGCCTATTGTCTCTCGGGTACGCTTGCGGGCCTGTCAGGTTATCTCTGGGTATCGCGTTATGCCGTCGCCTATGTGGACATCGCCGCCGGATTCGAGCTCGACATCATCGCGGCCTGCGTCATCGGCGGCATTTCGATTGCCGGCGGCATCGGCTCCGTGGCTGGTGCGGTGCTCGGAGCACTCTTCCTCGGCGTGATCAAGAACGCGCTGCCGGTCATCGATATCTCGCCCTTCGCGCAGTTGGCGATATCCGGAACGGTCATCATCATCGCGGTTGCCGTCAATGCCCGCGCCGAGCGGCGCAAGGGCAGGGTCATTCTCAAGAAAGCGGAGGCGGTCTGATGGCTGACGCGCAAATCTCTCCCCGCAACATTCCCGACCGACTGGAGGGGCGCGGCGCTCGCCTCCTGAAGAGCTGGGAAGCGCTGCTCGTGGTGGTCGCCGCCGTGATCTTCCTCGGCAATTCGCTGGCGTCGCCTTATTTCCTCGATCCTTGGAACCTCTCGGACGCCACGTTCAACTTCACCGAAAAGGCGATGATCGCCTTTGCCATGGCACTGGTGATCATCTCCGGCGAGATCGACCTGTCGGTTGCGTCCATCATTGCGCTCGCCTCGACCGCCATGGGTTACGCCGTGCAGTTCGGTTTCGACACCCCGGCGCTCGTCGCGATCGGGCTCGGCGTCGGTCTCCTCTGCGGCCTCGTCAATGGAGTGCTGATCACCGGTCTTGACCTTCCGTCCATCGTGGTGACGATCGGCACCATGAGCCTGTTTCGCGGGCTCTCCTTTGTCGTCCTCGGCGATCAGGCCTTTACCGGTTATCCCGAAAGCTTCGCCTGGTTCGGCCAGGGCTACGTCTGGTGGGTCTTCTCCTTCGAATTCACTCTCTTCGTCGTACTCGCCGTCATTTATGGAGTTCTTCTCCACAGAACGAATTTCGGTCGCGCCGTCTATGCCATCGGCAACAATCAGACGGCCGCGCTCTTCTCCGGCGTGCGCGTGCCCCGGGTCAAATTCACGCTCTTCCTGTTGACGGGCCTGCTGGCCGGGCTCGCCTCGGTCTGCCTCACCTCGCGGCTCGGCTCTACACGCCCATCGATCGCGCTCGGCTGGGAACTCGAGGTCGTGACCATGGTGGTGCTTGGAGGCGTCAGCATTCTCGGCGGCTCCGGCACGATACCCGGTATCGTGTTGGCGGCGCTGATCATGGGCATGGTCACCTTCGGCTTCGGCCTTTTGAACGTGCCCGGCATCGTCATGTCGATCTTCATCGGCCTGCTCCTGATCTCGGTCATCGCGCTGCCGATCCTCTGGCAGCGTGCCCGCCGCCGTCCTGTTCATTGAGGTGGAAGTCATGGAAAAATACGCCTTCCGCATGCGACTCCATCCCGGCAAGGCCGCCGAATACCAGGCGCGTCACGACGCGATCCGGCCGGAGCTGGTGGCGCTTCTGAAGGACGCCGGGATTTCCGATTATTCGATCCACCTCGATGAGGAGAACGATCTGCTCTTCGGTGTGCTCTGGCGGTCCGACGATCACAAGATGGCCGATCTTCCTTCGCACCCGGTGATGCGGAAATGGTGGGCGCATATGGCCGATATCATGGAGACGCATGCCGACAACGAGCCGGTCGCCGCACCGCTCAAGACGGTCTTTCATCTGAGATGACAATGAAGACTGTGGCCGTCATCGACATCGGAAAGACGAATGCCAAGATCGCCTTGGTCGAACTCGAGCGCTTCGAGGAGATTGCCGTGCGGAAGGCGGGCAATGGCGTCAAAGATGACGGACCTTACCCGCATTTCGACACCGAGCGTCTTTGGCGCTTCATTCTCGACAGCCTCGCGGCGCTCAACCGTGAGCACCCGATCGACGCGATTTCGGTCACCACCCACGGCGCGACCGCCGTGTTGCTCGACAGTTCCGGTGCGCTCGCTTTGCCCGTTCTGGACTATGAATTCGCCGGCCCAGATGCGCTCGCGGACGAATATGACAAGGTGCGCCCCCGTTTCTCCGAAACCGGCTCGGCGCGCCTGCCTATGGGGCTTAATGTCGGCGCTCAGCTCTTCTGGCAGCAGCGCATGTTTCCAGATCATTTCGCCCGCGTCGCCACGATACTCACCTATGCGCAATACTGGTCCTACCGGCTGACAGGCATCAGGGCCAATGAGCTGACGTCGCTCGGCTGCCACACCGATCTCTGGAACCCGGCGACGGCGGACTTTTCGTCGATGGTCGATCAGCAGGGCTGGCGCCCTGTCTTTGCGCCGGTCCGACGGGCGGGGGATGTGCTTGGTCCCGTGCTTCGGCAGGTTGCGGATGAAACAGGCCTGCCGCCGGAAACGCCCGTCCATTGCGGCATTCATGATTCCAACGCCTCGCTGCTGCCGCATCTGATCACGCGCCAGGCGCCATTCTCTGTCGCCTCCACCGGGACCTGGATCGTCATGCTCGCAGTGGGCGCCAGACCCGTGAAACTCGACGAGCGGCGCGACACGCTGATCAATGTCAACGCGCTTGGCGATCCGGTGCCTTCGGCCCGTTTCATGGGTGGCCGCGCCTTCTCCCTGCTCATCGGCGGCGATCCGCCGCCGGCATCGCCCGAGGCCGAAGCGAGCGTCCTGGAGAACGGGCATATGCTGCTGCCGTCGTTGCCTGGGGGATCGGGGCCTTTTCCGACTTCGAGCCCGCGTTGGACGACCGACGAAGACAGGCTCACGCCTGCCGAAAGGCTTGCGGCCGTGTCCTTTCATCTCGCTCTGATGACGGCGACCTGTCTCGACCTGATCGGTGCAAGGGGCGAAATCCTCGTCGAGGGACCGTTTGCTTCCAACGAGGCCTATTTGCGGATGCTCGCCGCGGCTACCGGCCGGCCTGTCCTTGCAAACAGGCTGAACAGCACCGGAACGAGCCTCGGCGCCGCGTGCCTCGTCGCGGGTGCCCACGTAAGAACGGGGGCCGAGCCGGTCGCGCTGCAGATGCCGGTCGCCTATGCCGGCTATGCCGATTTATGGCGCCGGCTCACGGCTGCGCATGTGCAGGCTGGTTCGCAGTAGGTCGGTTCACAGGGATGAAGAAGAAGGACCGCGCAGGTTCTCAGAAGACGGATGTTCTGCTCGCTATCCGGCTCTGATCCAGATTGACGACGATCGAGATCGCCGTCATGGCGAGCGTTGCGGTGATGATGGCGCCTATTCCAAGAACAATCATTGTTCGCGTCCCGTGGCGCTTCGTCATGATGCGCCTGTGCCTGAAGATGCTACTCAACGCGTATTTCGCGCCATTCCCTGCATGCTTGATCCCCGACCGATCCAGAAACATGCAGCACCTCAAATGCTGGAGTGACCCCGCGCGTTAGGACGCACGGCGCACTATGCTTCGATACTGGACGCCGGTTAGATCCACAATCCCTGAACAATCATCATTGAAAACCTGTGGCTGCACTCGGCAAAAACGTTGTATCGTCAGCGTCCGATACCGCCACGGTTGAATTTTAGCGATACCGGTTAAGAGCCATGTGCCGTTAACCTTCAGGCAAGGAATTAACCATAAACATGGTCCAACACGGCGGAATGGGAAGCCTCGGCTTCTCCTCAAGGCATGATGCCGCACCGCCGTACCGGTCTAGGTCCGGTATCCATTTTCACTGAAATCACTGTGGACGAACGATGGCGGGCGCTTCGGAGCGCGCTGTTCTCATCGCTTGCGTGTGACCGGCCGCCGGCTGCGATCCTCTTCCCGGGACGATTTCTATCAGGCGCGCGTCAATAGCCGGGGACCAGCGTGAAACAGGAAGCGTCAGAACAGGCGAGAAGGGGTCAGGCGGCCAGTCTGCTGGAACGCTTGCGCTTTGCCGGTCTCGACGAAGATGCCTGCGCGCTGCTTCGCGATCACCGGCAGGCTCTTTCGCCACGCATCGAGCTTGCGCTGCGTGCACTCTCGCACCGCCTGCAGACCCATCCCGACGCGGCGCGTCATTTCGACAGCGACCGACAGGTCGACCGTCTTCACGATCTGCAATCATCGCACTGGAATGTGCTCACGGACGCCCGTTTCGACGGCCTTTATGCCGAGCGAGTGAAGGTGCTTGCCGACACCGAGAGCCGCATGGGTCTCGACCCGCGCTGGCAGATTGCAAGCCACGCCGTCGTGCTCGAGCACCTGATCATGGGCGCGATCGAGGACGCCTGGCCGAAATCGATCATCTCCCTCGGCAAAGCTCGCAAGAAGGAACTGCGCGACCTGGTCGCTGCGCTCGTGCGCACCGCATTCGTCGATACCGAAATTGCGGTCTCCCTCCGCTTCAACGCGTTGCGCCAGCAGCACCAGCGGCAGCTTTCCCAGAGCCGGCGGGACGGCGAAGCCGAGCTGCAGGCGCTCTTCGCGGATTTCCTGAATGCTCTCGCGGAGGGCGACCTAACCGCGCGGCTTCCCGAGGATGCGCCGGAAACCTACATGCCCATCGTCGCGGGCCTCAACACGGCACTGGGCGAGATCAGGAATGCGCTGGTCGCGGCGGATGAACGCGCCGCGGCGGCCGAGGCCATCGTCTCGGATCTGCGCGGCAGCGCCGCCGATTTATCGAGCAAAGCCGGGGCAGAGGTGAAAACGCTCGATCAGCATCTCGCGACCCTCGTCAGCGCGACCGAGCGTATTCGCTCCGGTTCGATCCGTATCGGCGCCACCGAGGCCAAGGCAAGCGAGACCCGCATTGCGGTGGAGCGCAGCGGCGAGATCGCCGGCCAGGCGATCTCTGCCATGGCGGACATCGAAGCGTCTGCCGAAAAAATCGGGCAGATCATCGGCGTCATCGACGAGATCGCCTTCCAGACCAACCTCCTGGCTCTCAATGCGGGCATCGAAGCGGCCCGGGCAGGCGAAAGCGGTCGCGGTTTCGCGGTTGTCGCACAGGAGGTGCGTGCGCTCGCGCAACGGTCCGGCGAAGCCGCGCGCGAGATCAAGCAGCTCGTGACAGGAACGAAAGGCCAGGTCGCGGCCGGCGTCGAGACCGTCGGACGGACCCAGCACGCCATCAGCAGCATCGCCGAACAGGTCATTTCCATAAACGAGGCCGTCACCGGCATCGCACGTGAGGCGGAATATCAGGTGAGGGATCTTTCCTCCGCAGCCTCGGAAATCGGCGCGGTCGCCGAGGCGATGAACCGAAGCACCGCACTCGCGGAGGTGGCACTGGCGTCCTCCGGCGACCTTCACGACGTCATTATGGAACTGGGCGAGACCGTCCGTCGCTTCCATCTCGAGCGTGAGGCGAGATCGGGCGCGCGCTTCTTACCGTCAAGAGTAGAGGCGACCGACGACCAAAACGAAATGCCGTTCGGCGAGGCCGCGTCCGAACGGCACTTCGCCGGATGGCGACGTTAGTGCACGCACTTGAAGCGAGGGAAAAATGGCCAGCAGAAACACCGCAGGAAAAACACTGAAGCTCGCTCCGGTATTGGACCTGAACGAGGCAACGGTGCTGCATGAGAGGCTCCTCGCCCTGAAGGGCGGGGCGGTGACCATCGATGCGTCCGGTGTTGAGCGGGTAGGGGCACTTTGCGTTCAGGTCCTGATGGCGGCTGCAAAGAGCTGGGAAGAAGACCGCTTGTCTTTCACCTTTGCCGAGGCGTCGGACGCTTTCGTTAAAACGACACAGCTCATCGGGGCGGAGATCGGTCCCCTGATGGCAAAGGAGATTTGAGCAATGAAGAAGAGAGTTCTGACTGTCGACGACTCCCGGACGATCCGCAACATGCTTCTCGCCACCCTCAACAATGCGGGATTCGAAACGATCCAGGCGGAGGATGGCGTCGAGGGCCTCGAGAAGCTCGACACGGCCAACCCCGACGTCATCGTGACGGACATCAATATGCCGCGTCTCGACGGTTTCGGATTCATCGAGGGTGTGCGCAAGAACGACCGCTACCGTGCAGTGCCGATCCTCGTCCTGACGACCGAGAGCGATGCGGAAAAGAAGAACCGCGCGCGGCAGGCGGGTGCCACGGGCTGGATCGTGAAACCGTTCGACCCGACCAAGCTGATCGATGCCATCGAGCGCGTAACGGCCTGAATCCGGGGACAGCCATCCAATGGATATGAACGAAATCAAAGAGATCTTCTTCCAGGAATGCGAGGAGCAACTCGCGGAACTGGAAACGGGTCTCCTAAAGCTCAATGACGGCGATCGCGACCCGGAAACGGTGAATGCCGTTTTCCGTGCGGTCCATTCCATCAAGGGTGGCGCCGGCGCTTTCGGGCTCGACGATCTCGTCTCCTTCGCGCATGTATTCGAAACGACGCTCGACTGCGTTCGATCCAACAGGCTGGAACCCACTCAGGACGTTCTGAAAGTCATGCTGAGATCGGCGGATGTGCTCGCCGATCTGACCAATGCCGCCCGCGACGGCGGCAGCGTCGACGGGGGGCGCAGCCGTCAGCTCATCAAGGAGCTCGAAGCGCTCGCCAATGGCGAATTGCCGCAGGCCGCTACCGAGCCTGTGCCGAAGGCGGTCCCGTCCGCCGCTGCCCCCGTTGCTCCCGTCGTCAACGAGGAAGGCTTCCAGCCGGTTGCCTTCTCCTTCGACGATTTCGAAGCGGGCGACGAGCTGACCATCGAGCCGGTCGCCTATGAGATCGTCTTCAAGCCCAAGTCCGACCTCTACGCCAAGGGCAATGATGCCACGCTGCTCCTGCGCGATCTGTCTCGGCTGGGCGAGATGAGCATCCATTGTGACATGGACGGCCTGCCGCCGCTGGATCGGCTGAATCCGGAGGAGGCCTACTTCTCCTGGAAGATTTCGCTCAGCACCGACAAGGGCGAGGAAGCGATACGCTCGGTGTTCGAATTCGCGGAGTGGGATTGCGACCTCGAGGTCGCGGTCGCCGGCGGCTTGATCGGGATGGACGAGGAACTGCCGATGCAGCCCGTACCCTTCGATCTGTCGATCCTCGATGAAGAAGCCCAGATGCCTGCCGGGGAAGAGGATCGGGCATATCCTCACGAGGGTGAGGCCCAAAATGCGACCATCCCGGCGGCAGAGACGGCGAGCAACGTGCTGCAAATGGCGCAGTCCGCGGCGCGTGTCTCCCCGGAAAATGTCAGGAATCCGACATCGGCATCAACGGCGCAGAACATTGCCGCGCAACAGGCCGCTTCGGCCGCGACCCCGACCATTCGCGTCGATCTCGATCGTGTCGATCGTCTGATCAACCTTGTCGGCGAACTCGTCATCAACCAGGCGATGCTGTCTCAGAGCGTAATCGAGAACGATACCAACGGCACGTCGTCGATCAATATGGGGCTGGAGGAGCTGCAGCAGCTTACGCGCGAAATCCAGGATAGCGTCATGGCGATCCGCGCGCAGCCGGTAAAGCCGGTCTTCCAGCGCATGTCCCGCATTGTCCGCGAAATCGCCGACATGACCGGCAAATCCGTTCGTCTCATCACCGAGGGTGAAAACACGGAAGTCGACAAGACGGTCATCGACAAGCTCGCCGAGCCGCTCACGCACATGATCCGCAACGCGGTCGATCACGGCCTGGAAACGCCCGATAAGCGCATTGCCGCGGGCAAGAGCCCCGAAGGCACCGTGCGGCTCACGGCCAAGCATCGCTCCGGACGCATCGTCATCGAGCTGGCAGACGACGGCGCCGGCATCAATCGCGAAAAGGTGCGCCAGAAGGCGATCGACAATGATCTCATTGCGGCCGATGCAAACCTTTCCGACGAGGAGATCGATAACCTGATCTTCCATGCGGGTTTCTCCACGGCCGACAAGATATCGGATATTTCCGGCCGCGGCGTCGGCATGGATGTCGTCAAGCGCTCCATCCAGGCGCTCGGCGGGCGCATCAACATTTCGTCGAGGCCCGGCCAGGGTTCGATCTTCACCATGAGCCTCCCGCTGACGCTCGCCGTACTCGACGGCATGGTGGTGACCGTCGCGAACCAGACGCTCGTCGTGCCCCTGACGGCAATTGTCGAGACGCTGCAGCCGGAAGCCTCCGCTATTCACAGCTTCGGCGCCAGTCAGCGCCTGATTGCGATCCGCGACTCCTTCTGCCCGCTCGTTGACGTGGGCCGCATCCTGAACTTCCGCGGAGCCCAGGCCAATCCGGTCGAGGGTGTGGCACTTCTCGTCGAATCCGAGGGCGGCGGCCAGCGCGCGCTGATGGTCGATGCCATCCAGGGCCAGCGCCAAGTGGTGATCAAGAGCCTCGAAGCCAACTATACGCATGTGCCGGGCATTGCCGCAGCCACCATTCTCGGCGACGGACGCGTGGCGCTCATCCTTGATGTGGACGCCATCGTTGCTGCATCGCGCGGACAATCCTTGAGACCCGAAATGCCTCTTGCTGCTGCCGGATGATGCCCATGACCAATGCCGCTAAACACCTGACAAATGGCGGACGGGAGCTGATCGCTTTCCGCGTCGGCGACCAGGAATTCTGCGTGAACATCATGTCGGTGCGCGAAATTCGCGGATGGACGCCGGCCACTCCGATGCCGCATGCGCCGTCCTATATGCTCGGCGTCATCAATCTGCGCGGCGCGGTGCTGCCGATCATCGATTTCTCCGCGCGTCTCGGGATGCCGCCGGCCCAGCCGACGGTTCGGCACGTGATCATCGTGGCGCAGGTCAACCGCCAGGTGGTCGGCCTGCTGGTCGATGCCGTTTCCGACATACTGACCGTTTCCGACAGCGATATTCAGCCGACGCCGGATATCGCGTCCGAGTTTGATCGGAGCTTCGCGCGTGGTGTCTTGGCGATCGAGGGCCGGATGATCTGCCTCGTTGAACTCGACTCGGTTTTCCAGGGCGAGGAAAGGGAGGCTGCATGAGGATCCAGGCTGCGCACGAACAAAGATTGCCGCCGGACGAATGTCTTGCGAGCGGCGAATATCCCCTGACACGCCGCGACCTCGGCGAGATCGCTGCGATGATCTATGCGGACGCCGGCATCTATCTCAACGAATCCAAGGCGTCGCTCGTTTATTCGCGGCTTTCGAAACATATCCGCAATCTCGGGCTGAAAGGGTTCCGCGACTATTGCCAGCTCGTCGCTTCGCCTGCCGGTGCGGCGGCGCGCCGCGACATGCTCTCGCATCTGACGACGAATTTCACCCGCTTCTTCCGCGAGAACCATCATTTCGATCACTTGAGAACCGACGTCCTGCCGGGTCTCATCGCCCGCGCGAAGAGCGGCGGCCGTGTCCGCATCTGGTCGGCGGCGTGCTCGGATGGGCAAGAACCCTATTCGATAGCGCTGACGGTCCTGTCGCTGCTGCCCAATGCCGCGGACTACGACTTCCGCATCCTCGCGACCGACATCGATCCGAAGATCCTGGCGCTTGCCCGCGCGGGCGCCTATGACGCGACGGCGCTCGAGACGGTGAACCCTGCCATGCGCAAACAATGGTTCAGCGAAGTCGAATTCGGCGGCCGGCGCAAGTGGCAGGTCGACGACCGGGTCAAGCGGCTGATCACCTTCAACGAGCTCAACCTGATGGCGAAGTGGCCGATCAAGGGACCGTTTGACGTCATCTTCTGCCGCAACGTCGTTATCTATTTCGACGAGCCCACGCAGATGAAGATCTGGTCGCGCTTCGCCGGCGTTCTCGATACCGGCGGCCACCTCTATATCGGCCATTCGGAACGCGTATCGGGTGACGCCAAAAGTCTATTCGACAATATCGGCATCACGACCTACCGCCATACCGGCAGGTTCCACACAGGCCGGTTCCACGGAGATACGGCATGAGCGTTCCCGCACGTGTTCTCGTCGTCGACGACTCGGCCACCATGCGCGGCCTTATCTCGGCCGTGCTCAACGCCGACCCGGATATTACGGTCGTCGGCCAGGCTGCCGACGCGCTGGAGGCGCGCCAGGCGATCAAGCGGCTCGATCCCGATGTCGTGACCCTCGATATCGAGATGCCGAACATGAATGGTCTCGAATTCCTCGACAAGATCATGCGACTGAGGCCGATGCCGGTGCTCATGGTTTCGACGCTTACCCAGAGGGGTGCCGAAGCAACGATCGCCGCGCTCGAGATCGGCGCCTTCGACTGCGTCGGCAAGCCCCGGCCGGGGGATCCGCATCCGTTCGGCGATCTCGCCGATAAGGTCAAGGCGGCCGCCCGTTCGCAGCGCAAGGCCATGATCACCAGCAACAGGACGGCTGCGCCGGCCGTGGCGACGGCTTCCGACTACCGGGCAGGGCGCAAGATCATCGCGATCGGCGCCTCGACTGGTGGGGTCGAGGCCCTGATCACGGTGCTGCAGAAGTTCCCGGCGAATTGCCCGCCGACGGTGATAACCCAGCACATGCCGCACACCTTCACCAAGAGTTTCGCCGAACGGCTGAACCGTCTTTGCGCCCCGACCGTACAGGAGGCGACGGATGGCGCCCGGCTCGAAATCGGCAGGGTCTACCTGGCTCCGGGCGGCGAACGGCATCTTCAGGTCGCCAACGCGTCCGCACCGTGCTGCCGTCTCGTCGATCACCCGCCGGTCAACGGACATCGTCCCTCGGTCGACGTTCTGTTCGATTCGGTCGCCGAACTGGCCGGGCGGAACGCCATCGGGGTGATCTTGACCGGAATGGGCCGCGACGGTGCCGCCGGACTTCTGAAATTGCGGCATGCCGGAGCACGCACCTTCGGCCAGAACGAAAAGACCTCAGTCGTCTACGGCATGCCGCGCGTCGCCTATGAATTGGGTGCTGTCGAAACGCAGCTCCCCCTCGGATCGATCGGGGAGGAGATATTGAAGACGGCGGCAGCCCGAAAAGAAGGAATGGAATAATGTCCCTCGCCGAAAAGATAAAAGTTCTGATCGTCGACGATCAGGTCACGAGCCGGCTGCTGTTGGGCGATGCGCTCCAGCAACTGGGCTTCAAGCAGATCACTGCGGCAGGTGACGGGGAGCAGGGCCTGAAGATCATGGCTCAGAACCCGCATCATCTGGTGATCTCCGATTTCAACATGCCGAAAATGGACGGGCTCGGCCTGCTGCAGGCGGTGCGTGCGAACCCTGCCACGAAGAAGGCGGCTTTCATCATTCTGACGGCGCAGGGTGACCGTGCACTGGTGCAGAAGGCGGCCGCCCTCGGCGCCAACAACGTGCTGGCCAAGCCATTCACGATCGAAAAGATGAAGGCGGCGATCGAGGCCGTGTTCGGGGCGCTGAAATGAACACCGAGGCTGCCGGCAAGCGCGTCCACGTCATTCAGGGCGAGTTCAAGGTTGTCAACGATCCCCATATCGTGCTTTCGACCATTCTCGGCTCCTGCGTGGCCGCCTGCCTGCGCGATCCGGTGACCGGCGTCGGGGGCATGAATCACTTCCTGCTGCCGGGCTCCGCAAGCTCGCCGAGTTCGGGTGCGGACGCAACGCGCTACGGCGTGCACCTGATGGAGCTTCTCATCAACGGCCTTCTGAAGCAGGGGGCGCGCCGCGATCGGCTGGAGGCGAAAATTTTCGGTGGCGCCCGGACGATCGCGCGCTTCTCGAATGTCGGCGAGCAGAATGCCGCTTTCGCGCGCCGGTTCCTGATGGACGAAGGTATCCGCATCGTCGGCGAGAGCACTGGAGGCGACCACGGACGCAAGCTAGAATATTGGCCGTCGTCGGGACGGGCCCGCCAATATGCCCTGACCGGAGTGGAGGCACAGCGCGCCATGCAGATGGACCAGCGGCCCGCCGCGCCGAAGCCGGTAGAAAGCTCCATTGAATTCTTCTGATCGTGCCGGTCGTCAGCGCCGGCGATTTCGTCTCGCATGCCTCGTGAGGAAATAATGAAGCCAGACCACAACCATGTACCTCATGCGGAAGAATCCTTGCCGGACGTGCTGGTGCGGGTCGTCACCGAACTCCACGATGTGGCTCGTCTGATCGAGCGCATAGAGCCTCAGCTCATGAGCGCGGAGGCTGCAAGCGCGGAAAGAGTGATGGTGTTGCAGGGAATCGATCTTGCGGTTCAAAAGACGCGCGGACTTGCGGAATTCCTGGACACGATCACCGCCTCCATTCCGGACACGTGTCTGGTCGACGTCACCACGGCCGTTAATCTGATCAAGCTCGGCGACATGAAAAGGGCGCTCGGCACCGGCGTCCTGCAGCACGGGCACTCGCATCCGCTGACGAAGACCTCAGGCGATTTCGAGGCGTTCTGAAGCGGAGACAAGCTCCGGAGCGGGATAAAGGATTGCCGCACCGGTTGAATGACCGATCCCGCCCTCCCACCAAGTTCGCGCAAGTTTCGTCCCCTAGCTTCGCTTCCGGGGCTGGTAGATTCGCGGCTAATGCAGAACGGCCAAGCGCAGGCCGTTTTCCAGCAAACCCGAATGTTGGATCTGCGCAGGGCATCGGCCGGGTAACCGGAGCGGGTGCCGTGCGACACTGGGTGCGGAAACAGAATGAATCTGTTCGATCAATTCTCGACGTTTACCAAGAATCTGAGCAATCTCGGACAAGGGAAGCTCATTGCGCTGGCCGTGGCCGGCATCGTGGCGATCGGCTTCGTCCTCGGGGCCGGCGTCTATGTCAATCGGCCGTCCTTCGAGACGCTATATGTCGGGCTCGAACGCAGCGACGTCACCCAGATCAGCATTGCGCTTGCAGAGGCCAATGTCGATTTCGAAGTCGGTACCGACGGCGGCAGCATCCAGGTGCCGGTGGGCATGACCGGCAAGGCTCGCCTGCTGCTTGCCGAACGCGGCTTGCCGAGCAGCGCGAATGCCGGATACGAACTCTTCGACAATGTCGGTTCGCTCGGGCTCACCTCTTTCATGCAGGAAGTCACGCGCGTCCGAGCACTCGAGGGGGAAATCGCGCGCACGATCCAGCAGATCTCCGGCATCGCCGCCGCGCGTGTCCACATCGTGATGCCGGAACGCGGCAGCTTCCGCAAGGCCGAACAGACGCCGACCGCCTCCGTAATGATACGCGCAAGCGCCACGGTCGGTCGCAGCGCCGCCGCTTCGATCCGCCATCTGGTCGCGTCCTCCGTGCCGGGCCTCGACGTTGATGACGTCACCGTGCTCGATTCGACCGGCCAGCTTCTTGCATCCGGCGACGATCCTGCAAACAGCGCGCTCAACCAATCGCTTGGCGTCGTCCAGAACGTCCAGACCGATCTTGAAAAAAAGATCGACAATGCGCTCGCGCCGTTCCTCGGAATGGACAATTTCCGCACCAGCGTGACGGCCAGGCTCAACACGGATGCGCAGCAGATTCAGGAGACGGTTTTCGATCCGGAATCGCGGGTCGAGCGTTCGACGCGTGTGATCAAGGAAGAGCAGAAGTCCAGCCAGCAGCAGCCGGATAATGCCGCAACTGTACAGCAGAACGTGCCCCAGGCGGCGCCAACCGGCGGAGCCGGCCAACAGTCGAGCGACGAGGCGGCGAAAAAGGAAGAACAGACGAATTACGAGATCAACAGCAAGACGATCGCGACCGTCAAGAACAGCTATTCGATCGAGCGGCTTTCGATCGCGGTGGTCGTCAATCGCGGCCGCCTCGCTGCCATGGCCGGCGAACCGGCGGACCAGGCTAAGATCGATGCCTATCTTGTGCAGATGCAGAAGATCGTTGCCTCCGCCGCCGGTATCGATCCTGGTCGCGGCGATGTCGTTACGCTGAACGCAATGGACTTCGTGGAGACACAGCTGCTCGACCAGGCGGTGCCTGGCCCGGGGATGATGGAAGTCCTGACACGGAACATCGGCGGCATCATCAACGCGCTTGCTTTCGTTGCGGTTGCCTTCCTGGTGGTATGGTTCGGGATGAGGCCGCTTGCGCGGCAGATGGGCTTCGGAGGTCAGTCGGGCCAGCTCGCAGGCGAAGCCGCCGGTCTGGAACTGCCGGACTTCTCACCCGCCGCTGCCGGTGCAGGAGGAGCACTCATGGAGGGTTTTGGCTCCGACTTCGGCTTCGACGGTGGCGACGACCTTCTCAATCTCGGCGACGAGGCCGGTTTCAACCGCCGCGTCAAGGAAGGGCCGGAACGGCGACTTGCCCGGATGGTGGAGATCAGCGAGGAGCGTGCGGCAAAGATCCTGCGAAAATGGGCACTCGACCGCGCCGCTTGATAACCTCCGGCAGATCTGCATCAGAAGCAAGTCCCGCTCCGCAGGCGGGCCTTGCTTGTTTTTAACGCGCGCCCCCGTCCAAGGCCGGTCAGGCGGACTTTCTGCGAGTATTGGCGAGTCTAGGTCGGCCCGGCGGCGGTGCAGTCGAGTCGGCACAAAGAATCCGGCGGGCGCCTGGAGGCGTGTCGGCTGTTTGACGGAAAATTTAAACAAATTTTAACGGATTTAGATTCATGAGCCGCGCGTCAGGGCGCGGCGACCGGTCCGGGTTACTCCACGTTGTTTGGTTCTCAAGAGATACGTCTAACTATATATGCAAAGGAATCAAATACAGTTTGACGCCCGCTCTTTCTCTTCGCCCTGGGTTGCTTCGAAGAGTCACGCGGCGATTGATGCATTTGGGCAACATCTTCCCTCATAAAGTTTAGACCAGCTGAATAAGTATGGCGCCACGCAAGCATTCGCCTGCAACGAGAAGACGAATTTCCTTCCGGTTTCCTTGCTCATCAATGGCCAGATAATCTGCAGCCGTTACATTATCTCTTTTATTATCAATGGCTTGTTTAGTAGTGCGGCTGTCCGGGAGGATTAAAAACCCCTTTGAGGACTCACGCAAATGCGAAAGAGTTCAAGGCAGGGTTGCCAAGTATTCGCGTTGGCGGACGCCGTGTTTTTTTGGGGGCGCCGATGTAAAGTTTAGCAATTGATTCGCGTCCTGAGATTCGCTTGGTGGCAAAAATACCGGCGAAGCCGGCTGTCGAGGACGACAGGGCAAGCGTGAGATTTCAAGGCGTCGAATTCGGCACGGGGGCTGAAAGTTATGGAGATGTCGCGGTCAGACGCAGTCTGGTCTTCGGAGACCGCTGCGCGGCGAATGTATGGTCGCAGAATATCGAGGGAACAACTGATCCGAAGGCTGGGCGAGTTGGCTTCGGGTACGGGCCTCGGCAACGGACTGGCCGTGCTGACGGAATATGTCGGCGCCACGCATTACCTTCTCGCCCGGCACGATGTTTCGCAGGACGGTGGCCTCGATTTTGTCGTCTGTTCCGACTGGCCGTTCGACATCGTCCGGCGCCTCTCCGGCATCATCGCGGGGCTCAATTCCAAGACCACGGAACTGGAAAAATGCCGCGCACAGCTGCAGCCGGTCTTCCATGCGATGCCCGATGATATCGGTTTGCCACGAGGCGTCAGCCGCAGCTATTGCGCTGTCACCTTCAGCATCGGGCCGACGCGGTTTTCCTTGATGCTGCTCTTCCCCGAGGACGTTATCCTCTCGCAAGACGCACTGCGCGATGTCGCGGTGCTTGCCGGATACGTCGCCAGTCACAAGATCAAGGCCGACGTGCGGCATGATCGGGAATGCGAGTTGACCGAACGTGAGCTCGAATGTCTGTTCTGGATTGCCGAAGGCAAGACCAGCGACGAAATCGCGGTCATACTCGGGATCTCCCGCAACACGATAAACAATTACATCACCAGTGTGATGCGCAAGACGGCGACGCGAACGAGGTCCGAGGCGATCGCTCACGCGGTGCGCAACAATCTGGTTTAGGAGCGGGAAAATGACTTATCTCGTGACCGAAAACCGTGGCTGCGACGCTGGCCGGCCGGGCCGAAACGGGCGCGCGGCGCAAGCGGCGGGGCTCGTGACGCGACTGCAGGCCATGCAACGGCAGATCAACGCGAGGAACTTCGCGGTTCTGCGGACGAATGGAAGGGGCTTGCCTGCAGCGCGCAAGCTAACCTGCGTGCTCCACAACTGGGGAACCTCTTGCGAGGAAATCGCGCGCGATCTGATAGATCATTATGGCGAGGAACTGCTTCAGCACCTCGACCATTCGCTGCTGCCGGTGCTTTGGGACGGCAAGGGCGAGCACCAGACTGCCGAAACCTCCGATTTCGGTCCCTTCACGCGCCGGCTGAAGGACCGCAAGCTCCCATATTCGGGGATCGCGTTGCCGATACGGCTCGGCGCGCAAGGCAACGGCTACGTGGTTTTCGCCGGAAGCTACATCGATGCTTCGGGCGAACAGATAGTGGAGCTGCACGGCCGCAGCGCGCAGATCATGACAGACCTGCTGACCTTTGACGAGAAGCGCCCGCTCAAGGCCGAGGCCCTGAGCGATCGCGAAATCTCCTGTCTGCAGATGGCCGGCGACGGTCATATAAGTGAAGAGATCGCCGAAAAGATGGGTCTCTCCGTGCACACCGTGAACGCTTATCTCGGCGCCGCGACGACGAAGCTCGACTCGGTCAACCGCATACAGGCGATCGCCAAGGCGATACGGCTCGGCTATATCAGCTGACTGTTCCATCGGCCCGCTCAACCGCCGCATCCTGCGCTTGATCGCCATGTTTCGAGGTCGGTTCGACCTGAAAACATGGCGATTCAGCTCGCGAGCGTCAGCGGATAGGATCTGACGAATTTCGCCTCCGCCAGGCTCCTGGCGAGAAAGGCCGTATTCTCGTCCGGGTCGCTCGATGGCTGTTGAAAATTGATATGGCTGATTTCGATGCCGGCCGTATTGCCCGCAAGCACGAGGCGTATATAGACCGTTACGCCGCGCGGCTTCAATTCGAGGTCGAGGATGATCTCGGGGCGGCTGTCCCAGTCGAGACTGTAATTGCCGCCGAGGCCGAAATTCACGGTGCCGGGCAGAAAGTAAAGTTCTGCCGCAGAGTCCACCAGGTCGGCGATGCTTGCATAGGACTCGAACCGCAGGAGCGCGATGAAATCCGCAGCATCGATGAGGCGCAGTTCCGTCGCAACCGGACGGATTGCCTCCGCAACTATCTGCTCTCGTTGTTCGGAGAATTGGCACTTTTTCAAGATCATGTCACCCGTCTTTGTTGCGGCTGAGCTGCATAAACCCGGTGGATCAGTTCGGCGACTGCCTTGTAAAACACCGGCGGAATGACACTATCCACCGAGACTTGTGCAAACATGGAGCGTGCAAGCGGCGGATCCTCGAAGACGGGAATACCGTTCTTCTCCGCGGTTTCACGTATCTTCAGGGCGACCAGGTCCTTCCCCATGGCGACGACCACCGGAGCATCGCTCTCCTCGCGCACATAACGGAGCGCTACGGCATAGTGGGTCGGGTTGGCGATGATCAGGGTCGCCCGCGGCACGGAGGAGATCATCCGCTTGCGGGCACGGTCGCGCTGTAGCGATCTGAGCCGCGACTTGACGATGGGGTCGCCCTGCGACTGTTTCAGCTCGTCCTTCACCTCCTGCTTCGTCATCTTGAGTTCCGTGTACCAGTGATGGCGCGTCCAGAAGAGGTCGACGATGGCGAGCGTTGCGGTGGCGAAGAGAACGACGATGATGATCTGCTTGAGATCGGAGGTCATGGTGGTGAAGATCATGACCGGATCGGAGAACATCATGTCGAGCGTGGCGAAGTAATCGTTCCAAAGCACGAGGACCACGACGATCGAAACGACAATCACCTTGAACAGGGATTTTCCGAATTCCACCAGGCCCGGCACACCGTAGATCCGTTTGAAACCGGCGACCGGCGAGACGCGGTTCCATTTCGGCTGGATGCGGTCGAGGACCGGCCGAGGCAGGTTCTGGAAGATCGACGACCCGACACCGAAGAGGATGAGCAGGATGAAGATCGGCATGAGCAGAGTGGCGGATTTCAGAACGACATGCGAAATCAGGGCCACGGCGTCGGTCGCCGTATCGAGACGCCAGGCTTCCGGCTGCTCGAAAATGTCCTTCAGCGCCTCGGCCACGTTTGCCGCGCCGTCGGCAAGGAAAAAGACGACGAAAATATAGATGGCGAGCGTCGAGGCGAAGGCAGTCACCTCGCGCGAGAAAGGGACATTGCCTTTGTCGGTCGCGTCGGAAATCTTCTTCTCCGACGGTGCTTCGGTCTTACTGTCCTTGTCCTGATCATCTGCCATGAATCAGCAAGCTCCCCATCCGCGGCAACTTCAACGAAAGCCTCTACGAATTGCGCGGCTCCCCGTTGGTGAGCCTCGGCAGCCTCTTGCGCAAGAGCACGGGCGTGACCAGCCCGCCCGGGTCAACAGAAATCGCAACAGGAGGCGGCGGATACCGGGCAGGGCGGAGGCGTCAGGCCGCCTCCGGTTCCTTTTCCTTGAGCTCGAGTTGTCCGTTGGCGGAGAGGCGAATCGCCTCCTGCGTGATCGAACGTCGCGCTATCGCGATATCGCGGGGGTTGATGCCGGCCTCGCCGACGGCGAGGTCCGATTCGATCATGCGCCGCTGCCGCGCGCCGATCGACGCGAGAATGGACTCGCGCAGCTCCGAAGCAGATCCTCTGAGCGCCATGGTGATGACATCGGTGGAGACGTCGTTGAACAGCTGCACGCGGCTCCTCTGCGGCATGAAGAGGATGTCGTCGAAGAGGAAGATCTTCGGCCGGACCTTCTTGGCCGAAGCGGTGCTTATCGTTTCGAGCGAGGCGAGCAGCGTGTCGACCTGCGGTTTGTCGAGCTCGTTCATCACTTCCGCGATCTTCGCCGGGCCGGGCGAGTTGCGTTCGGCCTCCATCTCTTCGATGATTTCGAACACCCGTGCTTCGATAATGGCGGCCGCCTTCGGGTTGACGTTCTTGATGTTGACGGCACGGTTGAGGATCTCCGGCCGCTGCTTGTCGGAAAGCTGCAGCAGCACCTTGGCGCCGAAGCTCGACGGCATCATCGACAGAACATAGGCGATCGTCTGCGGATGTTCCTGGGCGAGCAATCGGGCAATGATGATCGGATCGCAATCCATCAGCCGGTCCCAGATGTTCGCTTCGTAGGACTGGAAGGTTGCTCTGCGCCCAAGGAGCCCGTCCACCTCGTCCGGCGTCAGGCCCTCTTCGAGTATGCTCTCCATGGCCTTGGCATTGTCCATGAGGCCTGCACCCTCGGTGAAGAGGTCCTCGAATTCGTTGACGAGGGCTTCCAGCTCGTGCGGCGGAACGGCTCTGAGCGACTGAGCCGCGGCGATGATGGCCTGCAGCTCGCTCTGCGTGAAGAATTTCAGCAGCTTCCCGGCAATCGACTTGCCCATGGCGAGCAGCACCGCGGCGGCCTTTTCCGTCTGGCTCAGCGGCTGGGCAAGTGCCTGAGCCTGTGCCTCGAAACTTCCGAAATCCGTCATGGATTCATCCCTCGCCCTATCATCGGGTTCTCAATACGTTGAAGCGGATGCGGGCGGAAAACCGCTTACGCTTTCCCTCATCCCGCCCTATTTCCTGCTGCCTTTGATCTCAAGGAGCTTGACGCCGAAGCGGGTCACATCGCCCTCGAGAACGGTGATTTCTCCGCGGCCGATCACCCGCCCATTGACCATGATCTCTACCGGTTCGCCGATCTTGCGGTCGAGCGCGATCGTTGCGCCCTCGGTGAGGTTCATGAGGCTGGAAACCTGCATCCGGCTGGTCCCGAGCACGATCTGGATATCGATCGGGATATCCATGATCAGGTCCAGATTAGCGCTCATTCCGCTGCCGGGCGTTGGTTCGGCAGCAGCCGGCGTCGCATCGAACTCGCCGCCGGCAAACCCCGGACCCGCGGCGAAGCCTCCGCTCACTCCGGTTTCGGCGAAATCGCCGCCAAAACCGCCGTCAAAGGAGGCGTCAGAAAGATCGCCGAACCCGGCTCCGCCGGAGGGAGCGAACCCGCTGCTGAAATCCATCGACTCTTCGAGCGGCCCCGAAGCGGCGGAATCGGCGCCGAAGTCAGGCGTTTCGCCGTCCTTCTTCAGGACGCCGCGCAGGTCGTCGATCGCCTGGTCGAGCTCGGCGTCTGCCGCGAATACGGCCGGTTCTGCGATGGGTGCTGCTTTCTTGGGTGCCATGTGCCGAATATTCCAGTTGAAGCTTGCCTCAGGCATTCTGCCGGGTGAGGGCGGATTAACTCATGATGTGGCGCAGGATATCCTGTTCGGAGCCGTGGGTGTCCTTGACCCGCACGGTGTATTTCGATCCGGAACGCCCGAACTCGCAGACATAAAGGTCGCGTCCGTTGGCGCTCACCTCCACGCGGACATCCTGTCCGTCGTGGAAGGGAATGACATCTCCGGCCTGCAAACGGGCGATCGTGTCGAGCGTCAAGCTTTCGAGCCGAATTCGTGCCTCGAGGGCGACAGCCGAGCGGCGGACCTGCTCTTCCAGCTGTTCCGTCCATTCGGTCTTCGCATTCTGGTCCTTGCCCGCACCCTTCGGAGAGACGAACCGCGTCTTCAGAAGCGTGCTTTGCGGCACGATGACCGAGAAGGTCGAGAGCACCGGCCCCAGGCCGATGGTCATGTCGATGGAGGCCGCGTAGACATCTTCGAGCGCCGGGTCGGGCTTTGCCCGCTCCGCACTGTTATACGGACGGCCGACGACGGGCTCGAAGCCGCCGGGCGCGTTCACCGCGATGCGCAGGACCTCGGCGATGCCGTGGAATACCGGCAAAGCAACATCGATCTCGATCTTCGACAGCGAGCGCGGCGCCGGCTCCTCGATCCCAGCGGGTTCGGCCCCGAGCAGAGCCTCCACAAGGGCGATCAGAACCGGGCTGTCGCAACCGATCTGGAAGTCGGTGCACCAGTTGCGCAGCGAAAGATCGCCGATAAGCACCCCGTCGCCAAGTCCCGCGACGAGCTCGTTGCGGAGCCCCGCTCGGAAGCCCGCATAGGCGATGGTGACGTCGCAGCCGGTCTCAGATCGGAGCACCCCCGGCAGAAGTTCGTCGAAGATCTGCGCAAGCTCGAGCGCGAGACGGTCGATGACCTTGTCGTCGCCGAGCGCACCGATCATGCGCGCGAGCAGCCTTTTGTCGAATGCGTGGATGTTTGATGCGGTGTTCATACTCATCTCAGGCTGCCTTGCTCTCGCTGCCGCCGCCTGGATTCATCATTTCCTGTTCGACCGCGTCGATGGACGGCCGTTCATAGGCGGAGATGGTCTTGCGGCCATATTCGAGTGCGACCTGCGGAACCGAGCCGTTCATGTAGGCAAGCAGCGTCTGCTTGACGATGACATAGAGCCGGTTCTGCTTTTCACGAACGGATTTGATGTTTGCGACGAGAGGGCCGACGATCGAATAGGAAAGGAACACGCCGAGCAGCGTTCCGACGAGTGCGGCCGCGATCTTGGCGCCCAGCACTTCCGGTGCCTCGCTGATCGCGCCCATCGCCTTGATGACGCCGAGGACCGCAGCGACGATACCGATCGCCGGCAGCGCGTCGCCCATGCTCGTCAGCGCGTGGTAGCACTTCATCTTGTCGTGGGTGATCGTCTGGATTTCCTCGTCCATCAAAGCTTCGATCTCATGCGAGCGGGCGTTACCGATGATGATCAGCCGCACATAGTCGCAGATGAAGGCGGTCAGCTCCTTGTTCTGCAGAACGGTCGGCGCGGACTGGAAGATCGAGGATTCTTCCGGGTTGTCGATGTGGCTCTCGATTTCGTTGCGCGACTTTGTTCTCAGGTCGCGCATCAGGCTGTAGAGGACGCCGAGCGTATCGAGGTATTGGCGTTCCTTGGGCACCTTGTGCTTGAAGGCTTCGACGAGCGCCTTGCCGGTGTCTTTGACCACCTTCATCGAGTTCGCCATGATGAAGCCGCCGATACCGGCCCCGCCTATGATCATCAGCTCGAAAGGCTGGTTCAGGACTTCCAGGTGGCCGCCCATGGCCATGTAGCCGCCGAGGATACAGCCGAAAGTCACAAGAAGCCCGATGATGATGTTCATTGCCGATACCTGCCGCGATCGTGATTTTCCACCGATGGCATAGGGTTCGATCCTTGCGTGAGGCTGGCCCCGGAGACTGTCGGAGACTTGGGGGGGCGGACGTCCGGGACAGGTTCGCGCAAGCCAATTCGGTCAGGGTTGGCCAATTCATTGCGACAGGGCGGCCGACCGTGACGACGACCTATACGAGCTACAAGCTGATCACTGCCGATCTCACGAAATCGCTTGAGCGCGTTTCGGAGCAGCCGGATGTTGCCCGTGAGACGGAATATTACCTTTCGAAGATCGGCAGCATCAAAACGCTCGACGAGTTCTTCGCCGACAGCCGGCTTTACGACTACGCTATGAAGGCGCACGGCCTCGAGGACATGGCCTACGCCAAGGCGTTCATGCGCAAGGTGCTTGGCGAAGGCATAGACAGCGATGATGCCTTTGCCAATAAACTGGCGGACGGGCGCTACAAGTCTCTGGTCGAGTCGTTGAATTTCGCTCGGCACGGCGAAGCCGCCACGTCCTTCGAGCGGGCGCAGAAAGGCGTGGCCGAAAAATACACTCGGCAGACGCTGGAGCAGAAAGCCGGAGAAGAAAACACCGGCGTGCGGCTTGCGCTCTATTTCCAGCGCATGGCGCCGACAATCGCCAATGGCTATGAAATCATTGCCGACGAGGCTCTCTCGCATGTGGTCCGGACCGTCCTGCAGCTGCCCGAGGAATTCGCGGCCACCGACGTGGATCGCCAGGCGGCGGCCTACGAGTCGGCGGTCGACCTCAAGGATTTCCAGGACCCACACAAGGTCGCCGAGTTTCTGGACCGCTTCACCGCCCTTTGGGAGATCGACAATTCTTCCGACGGCTACGATCCGCTTGCGGTTTTCGGCTCCTCCAGCGGATACGGAATTTCTCCCGACCTGCTTCTGACCATCAACAATCTGAAACTCGGGGGACGCTGACTTGCAGACCGGTCTTTATGTCGCGCTTTCGTCGCAGATGGCGCTTGAAAAGCGCCTGAACACGCTGGCTGACAACATTGCCAACTCCAACACGGTGGGCTTCCGCGCGACGGAAGTGAAGTTCAACCAGGTGCTTGGCGACACCAAGCCGACCAAGGTGTCCTACGTGTCCGAGGGCGAAGAATTCCTGAGCACGAAAACCGGAGCGCTCGCGCGCACGGGCTCCGCGCTCGACTTCGCGGTCAAGGGTGACGCCTGGTTTTCGATCGACACGCCCGGCGGTCCGGCCCTGACGCGCGACGGACGGTTCACGCTGACCGAGGCCGGCGAGCTCGTGACGATCAAGGGATATCCGGTGCTCGACGCCGGCGGCGCGCCGATCCAGCTGAACGGCGGTGCCGGCGAAATTACCGTCGGCGCCGATGGAGCCATTCACCAGAACGGTGTCCAGGTCGCTCTGCTCGGGCTCCACGAGGCGGATTTCAGCAAAGGCTTCATGCGTTACGACAACAGCGCCGTCATGCCGGCCGCTCAACCGGAACCGGTCGTGGACCGTTTCGATGTCGGCGTGATGCAGGGCTTCCTGGAGGAGTCGAACGTGAACGCCGTCCAGGAAATGTCGCAGCTGATCATGATCACTCGGGCCTTCGATAACGTCACCGCGCTGATGCGCGATAGCGAGGGATCGATCGACAAAGCCATCGAAACGCTCGGCGGCAGCCGTTGATGATTTCGATGCAATCTTAGGCGGGACGGAACGGAATTCGGGATGGCACGTGAAGCCACTGAAAAATCTGCGGCATCGACGTCGCTGGCGGCGCTCGCCGGATTGGTCGAGCGCTATGCGAACCCTGAATTCGCCATCGCGCCCGGGGGTCATGTCCAGACGATCTCTCCCGGGCATTACACCGTCAGCGGTCTGTCGCGGCACGTTCGGCTTGGCGACTTCGTCGCGCATAAGAGCGCAACCGGAACCCATCTCGGCGAAGTCGTCCGCGTCGAGCCCGAGCGGGTGGTCGTCTGCCCGATCGAACCCGGGGACCCGATCGGCATCCATGATATCGTCATTCGCAAGGGTGCCTTCCGCATAGCGCCGACCGACAAGTGGTGCGGCCGCACCATCAACGCGCTGGCCGAGCCGATAGACAGTCTGGGTGTGCTGCTGCAGGGCGACGTCCGCCGCTCGATCGCGAACGTGGCGCCCCCTTCCATGACACGCAAGCGGGTGGAGCACGGATTCAAGACGGGTGTGCGGGCGATAGACATCTTCTCCCCGCTCTGCCTCGGACAGCGCCTCGGCATCTTCGCAGGCTCCGGCGTCGGCAAGTCGACGCTGCTCTCCATGCTGGCGCGGGCCGACGCCTTCGACAAAGTGGTGATCGCGCTGGTGGGCGAGCGCGGCCGTGAGGTGCGCGAATTCATCGAAGACACGCTCGGCAGCAATCTCTCGAAATCCGTCGCCGTGGTCGCTACCAGCGACGAGAGTCCCATGCTTCGGAAGATGGCACCGCTGACCGCGGTGACGATCGCCGAACATTATCGCGATCAGGGCGACAACGTGCTGCTGATCGTCGACAGCGTTACCCGTTTTGCCCATGCGATTCGTGAGGTGGCGACCGCTGCGGGGGAGCCGCCGATCGCCCGCGGCTATCCCGCATCCGTCTTCACCGAACTGCCTCGGCTGCTCGAGCGCGCCGGACCCGGCGCGGAGGGGACCGGTACGATCACCGCCATCATTTCGATCCTGGTCGACGGGGACAACCACAACGACCCGGTCGCCGACTCGGCGCGCGGCATTCTCGACGGGCACATCGTTCTCGAACGCAGCCTTGCCGAAGAGGGTCGCTACCCTCCCGTCAATCCGCTTTCTTCCATCTCGCGTCTTGCCAGAAAGGCCTGGACGCCGGATCAGGAGAAGCTCGTTGCCCGGCTGAAATCCCTGATCCACCGCTTCGAGGAGACCCGCGATCTCAGGCTGATCGGCGGCTACCGTCCCGGCGGCGACGCCGACCTCGACATGGCGATCAGGCAGGTCCCGGTTATCTACGACGTACTGATGCAGACACCCGGCGAGAGGCCCGCCTTCGACGCGTTCACGGACCTCGCCAACGCCTTGAAGGCGGCCGCGACGGGCAATCAGCCGGGCGGCGCCGGTCCGCGCGGAAGGGGATGAAATTGACGGATTTCGATGCAGACGAGGTCGTGCGCCAGATTCACCGCGAAGTCGGGATGCCGCTGATCGACAAGCTTCTCGGGGCAGTCGGTCTGGCCATGGCTGCCTGTGCCACATTCCTGCCGTGGTACGTTTATCTGCACCCGGAGAAGTTCTCGATGCCCTCGCTCTGGCAGGGAACGATGCGCGACCTGCCGGAGGGCCAGGAACGGTCGGTCGTGTCGGTGTCGCCGCTCGCGATGACGGACATGGACGAGGAGACCGCCGCCACGGTCGATCGCCTGACGACGGCTACGGTGCCGGGACTCGAGCGGGATCCCCCGGAAAGCCGCGACATAGGCGCCCCCGATCAACCGTTCCCCGGTCGCGCGAGCTTCAAACTCATGCATGTCGCCAATGGGCGCGCCTTGATCGAGGATGAGAGCGGCATGTATATCGTCCGGATCGGTTCGCTCTTGCCGGACCACAGCCGGCTTGCCACCTTCGAAGAGCGCAACGGTCGCTGGGTGATGATCACGTCCAGGGGCGAGGTCTACGAGGCGAGGAATAGACAGGCGATAAGGTGGCGGGGCTAGCTCCCGTCGCAGCTTGTCCCTCATCCGCCTGCCGGCACCTCCTTCACTGCAGTCCTTCCGCACTTCCCGACAAGTCCCACGCAAGATTACCGCCCTAAGGTCGGCCTCATCAGCAGGAGCTCTTGATGGAACCGATTCAGCTTTTCGAACTCGCGTCGCGGCAGGCCCAGTGGCTCTCCGTTCGCCAGAACGTCGTGGCGGGCAACATCGCAAATGCCAACACGCCGCATTACAAGGCGAGAGACGTCCAGCCCTTCGAAAGCGTGCTCCAGAACACCGGGGTGCAAATGGCCGCGACCCATCGCGCCCATTTTACCGAGAGTGCGGATGCCGCGCAGGTCACAGAGGTCAGCGCTCTCGACGATGTCGCCGTACAGCAATCCGGCAACACGGTCGCGCTCGAAGAAGAATTGATGAAGACCGGTGCGATCAAGCGCGACTACGAGCTCAATGCCGGGCTCGTGAAGTCCTTTCACCGGATGATACTCATGACGGTACGGAAGTAAGTGCAATGGACCCTTTGACTTCGGCCCTCAAGGTCTCGGCCTCCGGTCTCCAGGCGGAATCGACGCGCTTGCGCATCGTCTCGGAAAACATCGCCAATGCGCGCTCCACCGGCGACGCCCCCGGAACCGACCCCTATCGCCGCAAGACGATCAGCTTCGCCGCGGAAGTCGACAGGGCAAGCGGCGCCTCGCTCGTGGAGGTCGAACGCCTCGGCACGGACGATTCGGATTTCAACGTCGAGTTCGACCCAGGCAATCCGGCTGCCGACGAGAAGGGCATGGTGAAGTTGCCCAACGTCAACATCCTGATCGAGATGGCCGACATGCGCGAGGCCAACCGCGCTTACGAGGCCAACCTGCAGACCATCAAGCAGGCGCGCGATCTCATCTCCCAGACAATCGACCTGTTGAGGGCTTCGCAATAATGATCGATGCAATTCAGTCCATAGGTGCGTTTTCGGCCGTCAAGGAGACCGAAGCCGCCGGTTCGAGCTCGTCCGCCTCGCTCGCAACGCCGGGTACAGGCGCGGCCGCTCCTCAGGCGGGCAGCTTCGCGGAAGTCCTCGGAAACATGACCACGGATGCCATTCGCTCGATGAAATCGGCCGAGGGCGTCTCGCTCCAGGCGATCCGCGGGGAAGCGAATACGCGTGAGGTCGTCGACGCCGTGATGAGCGCCGAGCAGTCTCTCCAGACGGCGATCGCGATACGCGACAAAGTGGTCACCGCCTATCTCGAAATCGCGCGCATGCAGATCTGAGGAAAAGAGACATGAAGGCCCTTTCCATCGCCGCCACGGGAATGAATGCCCAGCAGCTGAACCTCGAAGTCATCGCGAACAACATCGCGAACATCAACACGACCGGCTACAAGCGCGCGCGCGCGGAATTTTCGGACCTGCTCTATCAGACCGAGCGGGCGCAGGGCGTCCCCAACCGCTCCAACCAGGCGATCGTGCCGGAAGGCGCGATCATTGGTCTGGGCGTCCAGACCTCCGCCGTGCGCAACCTCCATATCCAGGGCAGCCTGGTCAATACCGGCAACGACTACGATCTCGCGCTTGTCGGCCGCGGATGGTTTCAGATCGAGACGCCCGACGGCGAAACGGTCTACACCCGTTCGGGCGCCTTCAACACCAATGCAACGGGGCAGCTCGTTACGATCGACGGCTACACCGTCGTCCCCGGCGTGACCGTGCCGCAGGACGCCACCGAGATCGTCTTCACCTCGTCGGGCCAGGTGATGGTGCGCATCGGTAACGACACGGAACTGCAGGAAATCGGCCAGTTGACGGTTGCCAACTTCGTCAACGAGGCGGGTCTCGAGCCGATGGGCGAAAATCTGTTCCGACAGACACCGGCTTCCGGCGATGCGATCGTCGGCACGCCGGCCGATCCGGGCTTCGCGCAGATCAAGCAGAACTATCTGGAGTCCTCGAACGTCGACCCGGTCAAGGAGATTACCGACCTCATCTCGGCCCAGCGCGCCTATGAGATGAACTCCAAGATCATTCAGGCCGCGGACGAGATGGCGGCCACAGTGAGCAAGAACCTGAGGTAACAGGAAGAGGAGGCAAACATGATGTTTCGCCGATCCGCCGGAGGAAAAGCAATCGCAGGCGGTCGCGCGCGGCCAGTCCGTGCCGTCCTGCTTGCCGCGGTTGCGAGTTGCATGCTTCCGCCGGCCTCTGCCCTCGCAGAGAAGCCGACGGCCGTCATCCCGAAGCAGACGATCTATCCCGGCGAGACGCTCGATGCGAGCATGCTGGAGGTGGTCGACGTGACCAACCCGGACCTGCGCGACGGCTATGTGCGCTCTCTCGACGAGGTCGACGGAATGGTGACCAAGCGGACCCTTCTTCCCGGTCGGGTGATCCTCGCCTCGGCGCTGCGCGAGCAATATGCGGTGGAGCGCGGTTCCACGGTTCGAATCGTTTTCAGCAATGGCGGTCTGACGATAACGGCCGCCGGCTCGCCGCTGCAGGACGGCGCCATCGGCGAGTTGATCCGCGTTCGCAATATCGACACCGGCGTGATCGTCTCCGGGACGGTGATGGCGGACAGCACGATCCATGTGGTGGCGAAATGAAAATGCGTGCATGCAAGTGGCTGCTGACCCTCGCCGTGGCCTTCGCCGCGACACTGAGCTCCGCCTACGCGGCTTCGCGCATCAAGGACGTAGCGTCCCTGCAGGCGGGCCGGGACAACCAGCTCATCGGTTACGGTCTGGTGGTCGGTTTGCAGGGAACCGGCGACAGCCTGCGCTCCTCTCCTTTCACGGATCAGTCGATTCGCGCAATGCTGCAGAACCTCGGCATCTCCACGCAGGGCGGGGATTCGCGCACGCGCAACGTCGCGGCGGTGCTCGTCACCGCGACACTGCCGCCGTTCGCGAGCCCCGGCAGCCGCCTCGACGTGACCGTCGGCTCGCTGGGTGATGCGACGTCGCTGCGCGGCGGGACGCTGGTCATGACCTCTCTCTCGGGCGCCGACGGTCAGATCTATGCGGTGGCGCAGGGATCGGTGGTCGTCAGCGGTTTCAACGCACAAGGGGAAGCCGCCCAGCTGAACCAGGGCGTGACCACTGCGGGGCGGGTCCCGAACGGCGCCATCATAGAGCGGGAACTGCCGTCGAAGTTCAAGGACGGCTTCAACCTCGTGCTGCAGCTCCGCAATCCGGATTTTTCGACCGCCGTCGGCATGGCCGCGGCGATCAACAGATATGCTGCCGCCCAGTTCGGGGGCCGAATTGCCGAAGCCTTGGATTCGCAATCTGTCCTGGTTCAGAAACCGAAAATGGCGGATCTCGCGCGCCTGATGGCGGATGTGGAGAACCTGGTGATCGAGACGGACGCACCGGCCCGCGTCGTGATCAACGAACGCACCGGCACGATCGTCATCGGTCAGGACGTCCGCGTCGCTCAGGTGGCCGTGAGCTACGGCACGCTTACCGTCCAGGTCAGCGAAACACCGACGATCGTCCAGCCGGAGCCGTTTTCGCGCGGCCAGACCGCATACGAGCCCAATACCACGATAGAGGCGCAATCCGATGGCGGCACGGTCGCGATCCTCAACGGCTCAAGCCTGCGTTCGCTCGTCGCGGGTCTGAACAGCATCGGCGTCAAACCGGATGGGATCATCGCGATCCTCCAGAGCATCAAATCGGCGGGAGCCCTACAGGCGGAGCTTGTTCTGCAATGACCGGACACTTCGAAGATTTTATCGCCAGGGCGCGCCGCGCGCTCCTGGGCTCGGTCGCCGGCGCATTCCTGCTTTCGATTTCAGGTGCTTTCGCACAGGACGTCACGGCGCCGCCGGCCGACAGCGCGGCGGCCAGCGAAATCGAGAAGTTCTGCACCAACATCGCGGATGCCGCGCGCGACCAGCGCTATGTTCTGCAGCGCAAGGACCTGGAGAAATTGAAGGCGAATGTCGACGAGCGGATCGCGACGCTGGAGACCCGCCGGGCGGAATACGAAGACTGGCTCAAGCGCCGCAACGATTTTCTCAAGCAGGCGGAGCTCGGTCTCGTCGACATCTATAAGTCGATGAAGCCGGATGCCGCCGCGGGCAAGTTGGAGATGGTGCGCCCGGAAATCGCGGCTGCGATCGTCATGCGCCTGCCGCCGCGCCAGTCGTCGCTGATCCTGAGCGAGATGAGCGACGAGAAGGCGGCGATGCTCACCAATATCATTTCGAGCGCGAGCGATCCCGATACCTCCAAGGAGCCATCATGAGAATGCGAATCACGGCCATATTGGCCGCAGGGCTCCTGGCGGGGTGCCAGAACCAGGCCTTCAACGAGATCGGGCGAGCGCCGGCCATGAGCCCGATCGGCAGCGGACTGCAATATACGCAGACGCCTCAGCTCGCCATGTATCCAAAGCAGCCGCGCCACGTCACGAACGGATATTCGCTCTGGAACGACCAGCAGGCGGCCCTCTTCAAGGATGCACGCGCGATCAATATCGGCGACATATTGACCGTGGACATCCGCATCGATGACAAGGCTTCCTTCGAAAACGAGACGGACCGCAGCCGCAAGAACTCGAGCGGCTTCAATCTGGGCGCCAGCGGGGAGTCGCAGACGAGCGATTTTGCCTGGTCGGGCGATCTCGAATACGGCTCCAACACAAAGACGGAAGGCGACGGCAAGACAGAGCGCTCGGAGAAGCTCAGGCTGCTCGTCGCGGCGGTCGTCACCGGGGTCCTCGAAAACGGCAACCTCCTCATCAGCGGCTCGCAGGAAGTGCGCGTCAATCACGAGCTGCGTATCCTCAACGTGGCAGGCATCGTCCGGCCGCGCGACGTGGATGCCGACAACGTCATCTCCTACGACCGCATCGCCGAGGCACGCATCTCCTATGGCGGCCGCGGCCGCCTGACGGAAGTCCAGCAGCCGCCATGGGGACAGCAGCTCGTCGACCTCGTCTCGCCCCTCTGATCGGCCGGAACGCACAATGGAAGAAATCGAGAGCAAAGAAACGAAATCGCCTTCGCGGGTGATGACCATCGCGGCGGTGGCGGCGCTGACGCTCGTCGCCGGCGGTGGCGGCTGGCTCGCAGGCATGCTCCTGGCACCGCCCGCGGCCGAGAAGACGGAAGCCGCGGTCGAGCTTCCGGCGAATGCGACCGGCGAGGAGGAAATAGCCAGGATCGCAACGGTCGCGAACGGCATCGTGCAGCTCGATCCCATTACGACGAACCTTGCCTATCCAGCCGAAAACTGGGTTCGCCTCGAAGTCGCTCTTCAGTTCAACGGCGTTCCCGACGTTGCGTTGGCGGAGACGATACACCAGGACATTGCAGCCTACCTCAAGACCGTGTCGCTGCAGCAGGTTCAAGGGCCGCGCGGCTTCCAATATCTCCGGGATGACATTCAGGAGCGGGTTGACCTGCGCTCCGAGGGCCGCGTAACGAGTGTGATGTTCCGCACCTTCGTCATCCAATGATTCGCTGATGCTCCGGTTCGCCACGTTCATAATCGCCATGATGGCGATGTCGGGAATTGCCGGGGCTCAAGGGTTTCCGGCCGATATCCTGAATACGCCGGTCGATGGCTCCGTCGCCTCATGGATCATCCGCACCTTCGGCCTGCTGACCGTTCTTTCGGTCGCTCCCGGCATCCTGATCATGGTGACGAGCTTCCCACGCTTCGTGATCGCCTTCGCGATCCTGCGCTCAGGCATGGGGCTTGCGACGACCCCCTCCAACATGATCATGGTGTCGCTCGCTTTGTTCATGACCTTCTACGTCATGGCGCCCACCTTCGACCGCGCCTGGCGCGACGGCATCGATCCGCTTCTGAAAAACGAGATCTCCGAAACGGAGGCAATGCAGCGGATGTCCGAACCTTTCCGCGAATTCATGCTGGCCAACACCCGCGACAAGGACCTGCAGCTGTTCATCGACATTGCCCAGGAAAAGGGCCAGACCGTCGTCGTGGACGAGAAGGTGGACCTGCGCGCCGTCGTTCCGGCCTTCATGATCTCGGAAATCCGTCGCGGCTTCGAGATCGGCTTCCTGATCATGCTGCCCTTCCTTGTGATCGACCTGATCGTCGCGACGATCACCATGGCTATGGGCATGATGATGCTTCCCCCGACGGCGATTTCGCTGCCCTTCAAAATCCTGTTTTTCGTGCTGATCGACGGCTGGAACCTGCTCGTCGGCAGCCTCGTGCGGTCCTTCATCTGAGGCTGCGGAGGCACATTTCCCGTCCTCGCAGGACTTCGTTAAGCATAGGATTTTACAGGAGATTAACCACATCTTCGCCGGGGCCGCACGCGCCTTCTCCGGTTAAACACTTGGCAATGAATGACTGCGAATTTCGTCCTCACACGACGGGTTTGGTATCCATCACGAGTTGAGCGGAGCCGAGTGGCATGATGCCGGACCGCCGTGACCGGTAGCGTTCTTTCAGTCCGGTATGTCCCCCCAATCAGTATTTCGTAGGGACAAACGAGTATGACCAGCATTCTCACCAACAATTCCGCAATGGCTGCGCTTTCGACGCTGCGCTCGATCTCTTCCAGCATGGAAGACACCCAGAGCCGCATCTCGTCGGGCCTCCGCGTCGGTTCGGCCTCCGACAACGCCGCCTACTGGTCGATCGCGACCACCATGCGTTCCGACAATCAGGCGCTCTCCGCCGTTCAGGACGCCCTTGGCCTCGGCGCCGCCAAGGTTGATACCGCCTATTCCGGTATGGAATCGGCCATCGAAGTCGTTAAGGAAATCAAGGCCAAGCTCGTCGCCGCCACCGAAGACGGTGTCGACAAGGCGAAGATCCAGGAAGAAATCACCCAGCTGAAAGACCAGCTCACGAGCATTGCCGAGGCGGCTTCGTTCTCCGGCGAAAACTGGCTTCAGGCGGACCTCAGCGGCGGCGCCGTCACCAAGAGCGTCGTGGGGTCGTTCGTCCGTGACGCAAGCGGTTCCGTATCTGTCAAGAAGGTCGACTACAGCCTCAACGCCAACTCGGTTCTCTTCGATACTGTCGGCGACACCGGCATCCTGGACAAGGTCTACGACGTCTCGCAGGCAAGCGTTACGCTGACGGTCAACACCAACGGCGTCGAATCGCAGCATACTGTTGCTGCCTATTCGCTGGAGTCTCTCACCGAAGCCGGTGCGGAGTTCCAGGGCAACTACGCTCTTCAGGGCGGTAACAGCTACGTCAAGGTCGAGAACGTCTGGGTTCGCGCCGAGACCGCTACAGCCGGTGCCACCGGTCAGGAAATCGCCGCCACCACAACGGCAGCCGGTACCATCACTGCCGACAGCTGGGTCGTCGACGTTGACAACGCACCTGCCGTCAGCGTTTCGGCCGGTCAGTCCGTTGCCGGGATCAACATCGTCGGAATGGGGGCAGCCGCCCTCGATGCGCTGATCAGCGGTGTCGACGCTGCACTGACCGACATGACCAGCGCTGCCGCCTCGCTCGGCTCCATCTCCTCGCGCATCGACCTGCAGAGCGAATTCGTCAACAAGCTCTCGGACTCGATCGACTCGGGCGTTGGCCGTCTCGTCGATGCGGACATGAACGAGGAATCGACCCGCCTCAAGGCTCTGCAGACCCAGCAGCAGCTCGCCATTCAGGCCCTGTCGATCGCCAACTCGGACTCGCAGAACGTCCTGTCGCTCTTCCGCTAAGAAGACATGCAATAGCGGGATGCAGGCGATTGCCTGCCTTCCGATACTTCGAACCGCGCCCCGGAAACCGGGCGCGGTTTTTGTTTCTTCCATCAGAGACCGGCGCTTCACTTTTTTTTAAACATGATGTGGCACGCGCGCACGCGCAAAGGTTGAGAAAATTGCGGAATAGCTCTCAGCTACTTAGTGCTTCATTAACCAAACCCGGATTATCTAGATCCATCGAAAGAACGGGCTAGCCCATAGATATCAGCTGGTTAGCAAGCATGACGTTGACCGTCTTTCGCCGGTGGAACCGGAATGTCCCTTCTCATCAGCCATCAAGGGGCACTAAACCATGACGAGCATTCTCACCAACATTGCGGCTATGGCCGCTCTCCAGACTCTGCGCACGATCGGCTCCAACATGGAAGAGACGCAGGCGCATGTCTCCTCCGGTCTGCGCGTCGGCCAAGCCGCCGACAACGCCGCCTATTGGTCGATCGCAACGACCATGCGCTCCGACAATATGGCGCTTTCCGCCGTTCAGGACGCCCTCGGCCTCGGCGCCGCCAAGGTTGATACTGCCTATTCCGGTATGGAATCGGCCATCGAAGTCGTTAAGGAAATCAAGAAGAAACTCGTTGCCGCTACTGAAGACGGTGTTGACAAGGCCAAGATTCAGGAAGAAATCGATCAGCTCAAGGATCAGCTCACGAGCATTTCCGAGGCGGCGTCGTTCTCCGGTGAAAACTGGCTTCAGGCGGACCTCAGCGGCGGCGCAGTCATCAAGAGCGTCGTCGGATCGTTCGTCCGGGATGCGAGCGGTGCCGTGTCGGTCAAGAAGGTCGACTACAGCCTCAACACCAACTCGGTTCTCTTCGATACTGTCGGCGACACCGGCATCCTGGACAAGGTCTACGACGTCTCGCAGGCAAGCGTTACGCTGACGATCAACACCAACGGTGTCGCGTCGCAGCATACGGTCGCTGCCTATTCGCTGGAGTCTCTCACCGAAGCTGGTGCGGAGTTCCAGGGCAACTACGCCCTCCAGGGCGGTAACAGCTACGTCAAGGTCGAGAACGTCTGGGTTCGCGCCGAGACCGCTGCAGCCGGCGCCACCGGCCAGGAGCTTGCCGCCACCACAACGGCAGCCGGCACCATTACCGCGGACAGCTGGGTCGTCGACGTTGACAACGCACCTGCCGTCAGCGTTTCGGCCGGTCAGTCCGTTGCCGGGATCAACATCGTCGGAATGGGTGCAGCCGCACTCGATGCGCTGATCAGCGGTGTCGATGCTGCTCTGACCGACATGACGAGCGCAGCAGCCGACCTCGGCTCGATCGCCATGCGCATCGACCTGCAGAGCGACTTCGTCAACAAGCTCTCGGACTCGATCGACTCGGGCGTTGGCCGTCTCGTCGATGCGGACATGAACGAGGAATCGACCCGCCTGAAGGCTCTTCAGACCCAGCAGCAGCTTGCTATCCAGTCGCTGTCGATCGCGAACTCGGCCTCGGAAAGCGTCCTCACGCTCTTCCGCTAATCAGACGCGGAAAGGCGGTCGCGAACTGAACGACCGCCATCCTGACCGACCTTAACAAGGGCCACGCTCATCGAGCGTGGCCCTTGTTGTTGTTGTCGGCAAATAGCCGTTTAATCTTTGTTAACCATAGCCGCGCTAATTGGACTCAACGCAACGAACGGTTAACCAAGACGAAGAAGCGGTTAACGGCATGAGGCCTCGCGTTCGCTTCCCCGTGACAGACGGGATGTCCCTTTCCAACTAGCCATTCAAAGGGGCCCTTAATGACCAGCATTCTCACCAATGTCGCAGCGATGGCTGCACTCCAGACCCTGCGCGGCATCGACTCCAATATGGAGGAAACGCAGGCTCGGGTGTCCTCGGGCCTTCGCGTCGGAACAGCTTCGGACAACGCTGCCTACTGGTCGATCGCCACTACGATGCGTTCGGACAATATGGCGCTTTCCGCCGTTCAGGACGCGCTGGGCCTGGGCGCCGCAAAGGTCGACACAGCCTATGCCGGTGTGGAGAATGCGGTCGAGGTCGTGAAGGAAATTCGTGCCAAACTCGTCGCTGCGACCGAAGACGGTGTCGACAAGGCCAAGATTCAGGAAGAGATCGAACAGCTCAAGCAACAGCTGACGAGCATTGCAACGGCCGCTTCCTTCAGCGGCGAAAACTGGCTCCAGGCTGACATCACCACGCCTGTTACGAAGAGCGTAGTGGGTTCCTTTGTCCGCGACTCCTCAGGCGTCGTGTCCGTAAAGACGATCGACTATGTCCTCGACGGCAACTCAGTCCTCTTCGATACGGTGGGCAATACCGGCATTCTGGACAAGGTCTATGACGTGTCAGAGTCCAGCGTCACGCTTTCGATCAACACGGGCGGCGTTGTTTCCGAGCATACGGTCGCAGCCTATACCGTTGACGACCTCATCGCCGGCGGCGCGGTATTCCAGAACAATTATGCGCTTGCGGGCGGCGTCAGCTATGTTCAGGTCGAAGGCGCTTGGGTCAGAGCAGTGGCTTCCTCTACGGTTCCCGGACAGGAGGTTGCTGCGGTGACGACGGCCGCAGCTCCCATCACCGCCGATTCCTGGATCGTAGACACGACTGCTGGGCCGGCAGCAAGTGTACCTGCACCCGCATCGGTCGAGAATATCGACATCACCGACGCTACCCAGGCCGCAAACCTCGATGCCCTGATCAGGGGGGTCGACGAAGCGCTCGAGGATCTGATCAGCGCCACATCGGCTCTCGGATCGATCTCCATGCGCATCGGCATGCAGGAAGAGTTCGTATCGAAGCTCACCGACTCGATCGACTCGGGCATCGGCCGCCTCGTAGACGCCGACATGAACGAGGAATCGACCAGGCTCAAGGCGCTGCAGACGCAGCAGCAGCTCGCCATCCAGTCGCTGTCGATCGCCAACACCAATTCGGAAAACATCCTCCAGCTCTTCCGTCAGTAAGCGGCGCCCCGGCTAGGGGGCGACTTCGTCCCGCCCTGAAGGAGAAAACTCCGCGGTCTCGCAAGGGGCCGCGGATTTTCGTGCTGGCGCGGGGCTTGCGCCGGACTTGCCGAATTAACGAATTCTTCACCTCCGTTACCGATCCGTTTACGCCGTTAACCTTTTCTTAACCATCTTTGTTAAAGGTCCAGTAAGAACGGCGGCTGTCACCCAGGGCAAAAAGGTGTCAGCGTGCATGATGCCCCACCGTCGTTGCCGGCATTCCGGAATGGTACGATTCTCCCAGCCAGGTGACCACCAATGACCAGCATCATGACCAACCCCGCCGCCATGGCGGCGTTGCAGACGTTGCGCGCGATCAATCACAATCTGGAGACCACGCAGGGCCGCATCTCGTCCGGTTATCGGGTGGAGACGGCGGCCGACAACGCCGCCTACTGGTCGATCGCAACGACGATGCGATCGGACAATGCCGCGCTGTCGACGGTCCACGACGCCTTGGGCCTCGGCGCTGCCAAAGTCGACACGTTCTACTCGGCCATGGATACGGTCATCGACGTGATGACGGAGATCAAGGCGAAGCTCGTCGCGGCAAGTGAGCCGGGCGTGGACAAGGACAAGATCAACAAGGAAGTTGCCGAACTCAAGAGCCAGCTGAAGTCGGCCGCGCAATCTGCCTCCTTTTCCGGCGAAAACTGGCTTTATAACGGCGCCGCGGCAGCACTTGGCACCAAATCGATCGTTGCCTCCTTCAACCGTAGCGCCGACGGCAGCGTTGCGGTCTCGACGCTCAATTATGACACCGCCAAATCCGTCCTGATCGACGTTGCCGACCCCGCGCGCGGCATGCTCACCAAGGCCGTCGATGCGGATGCCCTCCAGTCAACTCCGGCGGGCACGGCGCGCAATTATTATCTCATCGATGCCGGCGCCGCCCCGGCAGGCGCGACCGAGATAGAGATCGACAGCGCAACGACCGGTGCTCAGCTCGGCGACATGATCAGCGTCGTCGACGAGCTCATCAGCCAGCTGACCGACTCCGCCGCCACGCTGGGGGCGATCACCAGCCGCATCGAAATGCAGGAAAGCTTCGTCGCCAATCTTATGGACGTGATCGACAAGGGCGTAGGCCGCCTCGTCGATGCCGACATGAACGAGGAATCGACGCGGCTGAAGGCTCTGCAGACGCAGCAGCAGCTCGGCATTCAATCGCTGTCGATCGCAAACACCACCTCGGAAAACATTCTCCGCCTGTTCCAGGAGTAAGGTCATCGCTTTCCGCCGTGCCGCCGGTCATCGGCATCGGGTGGAAAAAGGTTGGACCGCGCTGTTGCCCTGGCGCGGTCCAACACCTTCGCACAAGTTTGACCGGATAACCTTCCTTCGCAGTCATGTTGGAGATTGCCGGCCGGAGACCATTCCGGCTGCCGCTTGCATCGCCTTCGCCTTGGCGGGCCGCTGCACAAACGAGAATGCTGGTCCGTCGCTGCTTCCGGCGGCGGCCGAGGGAGACGGTGAAAACGTGTCGGCTTCTTTAGGTTTCCGGGCCGTGAGGCCGCTCTTGCAGTTGCGGCAGGCTCTCGCCCGGCTGAGGTGGGGGGCGTGCCGATGAGCGCATCGATTTCCCGTTATCTCAAAGACTTCAGTCCACCGAAGATCGAGTTCAAGCGGATACCGCAGGGATATTTCCCGGACCTCGATGCAGAGCATCTGGAAGAGAGAACCGGTGCGAGGCCGGCCGTGCCCGAGGTTGATATCGACGCGGAGCGCCGCGAGGCATATGCGCAGGGCCGGGCCGAAGCCCGCGCCGAGATCTCCCTGGAGCATCAGAAAGAAATCGCCGATCTGAAAGCGCGTCATTCAGAAGAGATGGTGGCCCTGACACGGCGCCTGGAGGAACAGGCTGCCGGAAAGATCGCAGCCGGCTTCGGTGAAATGGCGGATCGGCTGGCGCTCTTGCTCGGCGACCAGACGGCGCGCGTCCTCGCTCCGGTGATGGACGACGCGCTCGCAAAACGCGCCGTCGACAATCTCGCCGGCATGGTCCGACACGGCCTTTCTGCCGGTGAAGGGATCACGGTCACGGTGCGGGGCCCGCTTGCGCTCTTCGAAACGTTGAAAGCCCTGCTGCCCGAGACGACGGCATTTCATTATGTCGAAAGCGGAGATGTCGACCTGACCGTCGAAGTAGGCGAGGCGATACTGGTGACGCGAATGGCCGCGTGGTCCGATACTGTTCGCAAGGTTCTGGCATGAGCGACGAAAGCCATCACAACGGCAAGAATGAAATCATCATCGTCCGGCGTTCCGCAGGTAGCCACGAAGGCCATCACGGCGGCGGATGGAAGATCGCATATGCCGATTTCATGACGGCAATGATGGCCTTCTTCCTGGTTATGTGGCTGATCAACGCCGCGAATGAGGAGACCAAGGCGGCGATCGCCGCCTATTTCAATCCGGTGCAGCTGACCGATCAAAAGCCGGCGGAAAAAGGGTTGAAGGATCCGGCCAAGGATGCGCAGGGCGAAAAGACGCAGCAACGCTCCAAGGTCGACGGCGACCAGACGAAGTCGGGCGGCTCGGCAAAGTCCGGCGATCAGCTGACGGCGACTTCGGGCGAAGAGACCAAATATTCTGACGCCGACTTCTTCGAAAATCCCTATTCGGTCCTGTCGGAGATCGCCCGCGAAGTAGGCCACGAAGCGAATATCAGCGTCAAGGGCGACGGCGGTGCCGCCGAGTCGGGTCCTTCGACGGGCGCCGCCGGGGGCGAAGCCTATCGTGACCCCTTCGACCCGGACTTCTGGACCAAGCAGGTGGAAGTGAAGGACGCCGGCAACACGGTCGAGAGCGACGTGGCGATTGCGGCGAATGCGGCCGCCGAAGAGAAGTTCGTGCCCGAAGAAACATCCGCAAAAGCTTTACAGAACCAGGCGAATGCTGAGGACCGCACCGAGAACGAAGCGGCGGCCGAAGACCGGCAGCAGGAGGCGGAAGCCTTGAAAGCCGAGATCGAAAGGGAGCTCGGCGGCGAGGCCGGGCGGCTTCTCGAAGGCCTGGTGGTGGCGCCGGCCGAGGGCGGCCTGCTGGTGACGATCAGCGAGCAGACGGACGCGCCGATGTTCGCAGTCGGATCCGCCGTTCCGCAAAAGGAGCTGGTGCTTGCGATGGAGAAAATCGGCAGGCTGCTCGCGCAGCGCCCTGGCGCCGTAGCCGTCCGCGGCCATACCGACGGACGGCCGTTCAAGGACGGAACCTATGACAATTGGCGCCTTTCCGCAGCACGCGCCCAGAGTGCCTATTACATGCTGGTCCGCGGCGGCTTGAAGGAAGAGCGCGTGAAACAGATCAGCGGCTTTGCCGACCGGCGGCTCCAGGTGCCGAACGATCCTTACGCGCCCGCCAACCGCAGGATTGAAATCCTGCTGCAATCGGGCCAGGGCTGAAGAATGCTGAAGCGGCTCGGCACCATATTTGCGGCATCGGTCCTCGCCGTTCCCCTTGCGCTTGGCCCTGCCCGCGCCAGCGGGACGGAAGAGCTCGCGCCTTTCAAGATGATAAGGTCTCTGCAATATGTGCAGGATTCGGTGGTGCTCGGTGACCACTCCGCGATCGAGATGCAGCGCTTCATGCTCGGCGCGATCGACGAACGGCTGAGAGCCGCCGATCCTTCCGCCTTTCGCGATCCGCGCAATGTCGACGCAGCTCTCGTCTATGTCATGAGTGGCGGTAATCCGGCGACCCTCGACCTTCTCGCCGACCGCGACATCGAGGGCAATTTCGATTCACGGGTGACCGACGCACTCAGGCAGTATCTGAACGGCAAGGGTCCTCTGATCGTCGAGAATCTCACCAAGGCCGCTCCGGAATACAAGAACTCGCGTATCGGCCCGTATCTGTTCCTGATCCTCGGCAACGCCATGTCGCAGCAGGATCCGATCGAGGCGATGAAACATTACGATTGGGCACGCCTGACGGCACCGGGCACCATAATCGAGGAGGCTGCCCTTCGCCGTTCGGTTTCGCTGGCGGCGCAGGCGGGCCTTCCGGAGAAGGGCTTTCGCTATGCGCTGAACTACGCGCGCCGCTACCTGACATCACCCTATGCGAGCCAGTTTGCCGATGTCTTCGTCGAGCTGGCGGTCGCCCATTTCGACGAGTCGGCCGATGGGCGGGTCTCGGAGATACTCTCCTTCATGGACAGCGCCCGCCAGCGCGAGGTTTATCTGCGGGTGGCGCGCCGCGCGGCGATTGCCGGAAATCAGGCCCTGGCGCGTGTTGCTTCCAAGCGAGCTGAAGAGCTCGTGGGGGACGACGGCTCGCGCTCTCAGATGCTCGCGAGCTTCTACGAGGGGCTTGCCGCAGTCCCTTCGGCTGACGTCTTCTCCGCTGCCGAAGCGCTTGCCGCGATCCCGGACGACAAGCTGTCGCCGCGCGATCGCGCCTTGCGCGAAGCGGCCAGGGCGGTTGCCGATGCGGTGGTCCGCCCGCCAGCGATAGAAAGCCTGGCGCAAGCGCCCTTCCCTATAGCGGAAAGGCGGCCTGGGCAGGAAGACGGAGTGGCTGCGGAGGAAGACGGGAGTGGCATGAGTCCCTTCGGCCAGCCTGTCGAGGAGTCGCCCAGCAGGCCATCCGAGATGACGGCCGAAGCCGATGCCGCCTCAGGCGATCCGGCGATCGACGGCTTTCTTGCCAGCGGTCGTTCTAAAATCGAGGAGATCGATGCGCTGCTGAAGGGGGAAGGACAATGAGACCTCTTGACGAGAGTTTGCGTGCGCCCGTCGCCAGCAGGCCGGCGCTTTCCCCGGGAAGTCGCGATCAGGCGGAGCCATCGCCCGGTGCCTTTGGCGAGGCGATCGCCGACGCGGGCCGTCGGAGGGCGCAGGGCCAGGGCGATTCGCAATCCCATGGCCTGCAACAGATCATAACTGCGAAAGACGGCCGGCCATCGGTTCAATCGACGGTGGACGGATTTGGCGAGAACGATCCGGCGCCTCTGACGAATATCGCATCGCCGGACGGTGGTCTCGCGCCCCGACGCGCGAACACCACGCGGGACGTGGCGGTAAAACCGTTGCCGCAAGACCCTCTCGCGGACACGCCGCGCCAGTCGTCGGAAGGGGAGGACGTCGCCGTGCCGGCGCATCGGGCGGCGGGTCGCGGACGCGATGCGGTGCGGACTTCGGCCGATGCCTCGGACGAAGCGTCGGGAGTGGCCGCAACGGCGGGTGGCAAAACCGGAGAGCCTGCCGGCGAAACCGTCTCCGATCTCCTGTCGATGCTCGCAGGTGCACCACCCGTTGCGGCTGCCGGTCCCCATCCGGAGGGTAAGACAAGGCCCGCCTCGGCCGCTCGCGATGGCGTGGACAGTCCGACGAGGACGGCCGATGGGCGGTCGCTCGAAACTGCCGACGGTGAGCATATGACGAACGGAGAGGTGACCGGCGAAAGCGAGCCGGACCGGCTTTTCCGCTTCGCCCGCGCCGACGGCAGGGGACAGGCCGTTTCGATGAGTGTTTCGCCAGATGGCGAGCGGGCGACCGTGGAGAACGGGCGATCGTCAGTCGGCTCAAGGGCGGAAGCTGTGACGGTTCTGGAGGCGCGCCGCTATCTCGGGCTTGCCGTGAACGAGAACGCCAGTTCCGTGACCAGCGCGATCGCCGGCGATAGCGGCTGGGCCGAGGCGCTGCAGTCCGGCTCTGCGATGCCGAAACCCGAAGCCTGGAGCCAGGCGGGCAAGACGCTCAACACGCTGAAGATCCAGATGCACCCGGTCGATCTCGGCATGGTGACGGCGACGCTGAGGCTGAAGGACGACGAGCTGCAGGTCGATCTGAAGGTGGAAACGGGCGAGGCCTTCCGCCAGTTGCGCGACGACCAGAGCGAAATGGTGAAAACCCTGCGGGCGCAAGGATTTACGGTCGATCAGGTGAACATCGTTTTCAATGGAGGCGGAGATAACACAAGCAATGGCGGCGGACAGTCGCAGGCTCAGGCACAGTTTGGTCAGGAGGGGCGTGAGCGGGCAGGGGAAGAAGGAAGCCAGGGGCGCCAGCCACGCGACGGCGGTCGGGCGGCGGCGGAAAGGTGGGCGGGCAATGATGGAACGGACGATGTGCCTGATGCTGCCGGGCGTTCTCGTGCTGGCCACGTCTACATGTAGCGCCTTTGCGAGTGCGGGGGTCTGTGAGCGCGAGATCGCGTCCGCCGCCGCCAAATACGGCGTTCCGACAGGGATACTCTATTCCGTCGGATTGACCGAGACGGGGCGCAAAGGGTCCCTGCAGCCCTATGCGATGAACATCGAAGGCAAGGCCTTTTTCGGAGCCAGTGCCGAGGATGTTCTCACGCGTTTCGGGGTCGCGCGCGCCGAGGGCGCCAAGCTCATTGATCTCGGCTGCATGCAGATCAATTATCACTTCCACGGCGAGCATTTCAGCTCCCCGGCGGAGATGCTCGATCCGCGCAAGAACGTCGAATATGCGGCACGTTTTCTGTCCGACCTCCACGCCAGGCACGAGACCTGGACGATGGCCGTCGCCCGCTATCATGCCGGACCGAATAACGATCCGGCGCAGAAGAAATATGTCTGCCGCGTCATCGCAAACCTCGTCGCAACCGGCTATGGCAAGTGGACGCCGAACGCGCAGAGCTTTTGTCAATAATCAATCCCAGATTGCAGAACAGAGGGCAAAGCCGCATTGTGGCGACAATGCGGACAGAATGTGATCGCAAGCGATTTCATCGCGCGGCGTTAACTTTTCAACATCATGTTTGTGCCATGGTTAACAGCTACATACTAGATATAGACCAAATCGGCAGGCAAATCTTAATCAACTATTAAAATCACCCATTAATTTCCTCTAGTTGTTCCTGAATCGCGGGATTCGTACCTCTGTACCAACGAGGTACCCATACTGATTCGGAGGCTGACGAATGATCGTGGTGGTTGATGAAAGAGCGCTTGTAAAGGACGGCTATGCGTCCCTATTCGGCCGCGAGGGCATTCCCTCGTCGGGCTTCGATCCCAAGGAGTTCGGCGAATGGGTCAGCACCGCTGCCGATTCCGACATAGATGCTGTAGAAGCTTTCCTGATAGGGCAAGGCGATAGCGCTTTGAGCCTTCCGCGCGCGATCCGCGACCGCTCCCGGGCGCCGGTTATAGCCATGAGCGACACGCCGTCGCTGGAGAACACGCTAGCCCTCTTCGACTGCGGCGTCGATGACGTGGTCCGCAAGCCGGTGCATCCGCGGGAAATCCTCGCCCGCGTCGCGGCGATCCGCCGGCGTTTGACGGCCATCGCCAATTTCACGGACATCGGGCCGATCCGCGTTTTCGCCGACGGGCGTGATCCGGAGATCAACGGCGAAGTCTTCGCGCTTCCCCGCCGCGAGCGGCGCATTCTCGAATATCTCGTCGCCAATCGCGGCCGCCGTGTTTCCAAGGCGCAGATTTTCAACGCGATCTACGGGATCTTCGACGAGGATGTCGAAGAGAATGTCGTCGAAAGCCACATCAGCAAGCTGCGCAAGAAACTGCGCAAAAAGCTCGGCTTCGACCCGATCGATTCCAAACGTTTCCTTGGCTACTGCATCGACTGGAACTGAGCCCGCGCCGGACAGGCAGGGCGGACCAAGACAGGTTCACGCAAGGCCCGGCTTCTAGTGTCGCCGCAACAAGGAAATGAGGATCCGATATGAGTCTCTACGGTACCATGAGAACGGGCGTGTCCGGCATGAACGCCCAGTCGAACCGGCTCAGCACAGTCGCCGAGAACATCGCCAACGCCAATACCACCGGCTACAAGCGGGCGTCGACGGAATTCTCATCGATGATCCTGCCGTCGGGCAACGGCGCTTACAATTCCGGCGGCGTACAGACGGAGGTGCGCTACAGTATTTCCCAGCAGGGCGCGACGACCTTCACCACCTCGGCGAGCGACCTCGCCATCGACGGCGGCGGCTTCTTCATCGTCGAAGGCGCAAACGGCCAGGAATATCTGACCCGCGCCGGCTCCTTCGTTCCGGACAGTGAGGGCAATCTGGTCAACGCCGCCGGCTTCACGCTGATGGGCTACGAATACGAGGCTGGCGTCGATCCGACCGTGGTCGTCAACGGTTTCGACGGGCTGACGAGGGTCAATCTCGCTTCCAAAGGCCTCATCGCAGCGGGGTCGACCACCGGCTCCATGGGCGCGAACCTGCCTTCGGGCGCAGCGGTCGGCGACATTTCTACAACTTCGCTCGTCGTCTATGACAGCCAGGGCAATACCCGCATCCTGGACTTCAACTACGAAAAGACCGCTGCGAACGCCTGGTCGGTCGAAGTCGTCGACCGGACCTCGTCGACGGTTCTCGGTACGCAAACGTTGAATTTCAACGCGGATGGTTCCCTCACAGCGACGCCAGCCACCTTGACGACGTCCGCGATGGCAAGCCTTCCCGGTACGGGTGCAAACCTTTCGGCGCTGACCATCGACCTGACGAAGACGACCCAGCTTGGCTACGCCTTCAACGCCGACGGCGGCTCGATCGACGGCAATGCGCCAAGCAAGGTTGCCGGCTACCAGATCGACTCCGACGGTATCGTCTATGTCAAATACGAGAACGGCAAACTCGATCCGCGCTATCGCATCGCTCTCGCCAACGTCCAGAGCCCGGACAAGCTGAAGCCTGAATCGGGCAACGTCTATTCGCAGGGCGTCGATTCCGGTGTCATCATCACCGGTTTCGCCGGATCGGGCGATTTTGGTGAAATCCTCTCCGGCGCTCTCGAAAGCTCCAATGTCGACATTGCCGAGGAACTGACGGCGATGATCGAGTCGCAGCGCAACTACACGGCAAACTCCAAGGTCTTCCAGACCGGCTCGGAGCTGCTCGAAGTGCTCGTGAATCTGAAGCGCTAATCTCCAGGAAAACGGTCCCGGCATGTCGTTGTCTTCTGCAATTGCCATCGCGCAATCCGCGTTCAGCACCACGGCGCAACAAACCGCCACGGTCTCGAAGAACATTGCCAATTCGGGCAATGCGGATTACTCGCGCCGCATGGCCATGCTCGGGACCACCCCTGGCGGCGCCCAGATCGTATCGATCTATCGGGCGCAGAATGAAGCGCTTCTCAAGCAGAACCTGATCAGCATTTCGCAGTCCTCCGCGCAGAGCAGTCTCCTGTCCGGACTGGAGATCATGAAATCCGCCCTCGGCGGGAATGATTACGAGTCGGCGCCATCCACCTATCTTTCGGCCTTCCGCAACAGTCTGCAGACCTTCGCGTCGACGCCCGGCAATGCGACGATCGCGGCCACGGTCGTGTCGGATGCCTCGGATCTTGCCAATTCCATCAGCAGAACCTCGGCCGCTGTTCAGGACCTTCGTCTCGACACGGACAAGAAAATCGCTGAGGATGTCGCCAATCTGAACCGCCTTCTCGCGCAGTTCGAAACGGCGAACAATGCCGTCAGACAGGCGACGGCAGCGGGGACGGACGCGACCGCAGCACTCGACGACCGCGACAGGATCCTCAAGCAGGTATCGGAGCTCGTCGGCATCTCGACCGTCACACGGGCGAACAACGACACCGTCATCTATACCGCAGGCGGCACCGTTCTGTTCGAGACTCTCCCGAGAGAGGTCACCTTTGCGCCGAAGAGCGCTTACGATGCCACCGTCACCGGCAACGGCATATTCATCGACGGGGTGCCGCTCGCGGCCGGCAACGGCGCCGACACCAATGCTCAAGGGAAGCTCGCCGGTCTGCTTCAGCTGCGCGACGATATCGCTCCGACCTTCCAAACGCAGCTCGACGAGATGGCCAGGGGCCTGGTCAGCCTGTTCCAGGAAGGCGGCCTGCCCGGGCTCTTCACGTGGTCCGGCGGCAACGTGCCCGCTGCGGGCGCCGTGGAAGCAGGGATCGCCGCGTACCTTTCGGTCAATCCTGCGGCGAAATCCAATCCCTTCCTCCTGCGCGATGGCGGTTTCAACGGCATCGTTTCGAACCCGGGCAACAATGCCGGCTTTACGGACCTGCTCGACAGCTTCGTCGCAGCCATGGACGGCGACATGGCATTCGACTCTGCGGCCGGGCTCGATGGCACGAGCTCGATCATGGAGTTCGCGGCTTCGTCCGTCGGCTGGTTCGAGCAGATACGCAGCGGCGCCTCCACCGCCGACGACAACAAGGCGGCGCTCCTGGCGCGAACGCAGGAGGCACTCGGCAGCGTGACCGGCGTGAGCATCGACGAGGAACTTTCGCTGCTTCTCGATCTGGAGCAGTCCTACAAGGCCTCGGCCAAGTTGATCAGCACAGTCGACGCCATGATGGCGTCGCTTCTGGAAGCCGTGAGGTAATCATGAAGACATCCTTCGTTTCTAACCTGGCCGTGCAGAACGCCATGCGCCTGACCATTCAGCAGGGGCAGGCGGAACTGCTGAAGCTCCAGACGGAGGTGACGACCGGCCGTCATGCTGATGTAGGGCTGGCGCTCGGTTCCTCGACGGCGCGTTCCGTCAGCCTGCAGCGCGAGCTGGCGCGGCTCGGCACCCTCGTTGATACCAATTCCGTCGTTACCCAGCGGCTTGCGGCGTCGCAATCGGCCCTCGCCGCGATGGCCGAAGCGGCCCAGCAGGTGCGCAACACCCTTGTCACCTTCAAGGGTAACGATGCAGCCGATCAGCTCGCCATCCAGAACACTGAAATACAGAGCGCCATATCGGCCTTCTCGTCGGCGGCGAACCTGTCATTCAACGGAGAATTTCTCTTCGCCGGCATCAACACCGACGTAAGGCCGTTTAACGATTACAGTGCTGCCGGCTCGACGGCGAAGACGACCTTCGACAACGCGCTGGCCACCTACATGTCGGCGAACGGCATCGCCTCCATGAGCGACTTCACCAAGGCGCAGATGGAGGACTTCATCACCAACACGCTCGAGCCGCTCTATGCCAGCGACGCGCAATGGGCCGCCGATTGGTCAGATGCCTCGAGCCAGAACATGACGAGCCGCATCAGCACGACGGAGGTGGTTCAAAGCTCCGCCAATGCCACGACGGAAGGCTTCCGGAAATTCGCTCTCGCCAGCGTGATCGCGCTGGAACTGATGGACGAAAACGTAAGCTCCGAGGTTCGGGCCTATATCGGGGAGGCGGCGCTCGGCTATGTCGAACAGGCCAACACGCAGATCACCGCGGAGCGCAGCACCCTGGGTATTTCGGAGGCGCGCGTGAAGAAGGCGAACACCTCCCTCCAGGCCCAGATCAAGCTGATCAAAACACACATCACCGACCTCGAAGGCGTCGACACCTACGAGGCCTCGACGCGGATGAACACACTGCTGACGCAGGTAGAGACCTCCTACACTCTGACGTCGCGGATCCAGCGGTTGAGTTTGATAGACTTCCTCTGATGACTAGAGGATACGGACAAGCATGAGGGACGTCTGAATGTATCAGTTTGCATACGCCGAGATCATGGAGGAAGGCGTAGCCGTTTCCAAGGATCGGGAGAAGCAGGTTCTCGATCGTTCCATCGCGCTCTTGCAGGCGGCGAAGGAAAAGAACGGATACACCCGAGAGGCGATCGAAGCGGTTTATTTCACCCGGCGCCTCTGGATACGGTTCATCGAAGATTTGCGTGCGCCGGACAATCAGCTCAACGAAGAGCTGCGCGCCAACCTCATCTCGATCGGGATCTGGATTCTGAACGAGACGGAAAAAATCCGCAAACGCGAATCTTCCAACTTCCAAGGCATAATAGACATCACCACCATCATCAGGGATGGACTGAAATGAAGAGCACACTGCGTATTTCGCTGAAATCGGGCGAGAGGATCTTCGTAAACGGCGCAGTGCTTCGCGTCGACCGCAAGGTTGCGATCGAATTCCTGAACGACGTGACGTTCCTGCTGGAGAACCACGTTTTGCAGCCCGAAGATGCGACGACACCGCTCAGGCAGCTCTACTTCATCGCCCAGATGATCCTGATCAATCCGGAAGGCGCGGACCAGTCGACCTCGATGTTCCGCAAGTCGATCGTCATGCTGGTCAACTGCTTCAGGAACGATGAGGTGCTTGCCGAGCTGAAGCGCATCGACGGGCTGGTCACGCAGGGACGCGCCTTCGAGGCGCTGAAAGCGATTCGGGCGCTTTACCCGATCGAGGACCAGATCCTCAACGCGCAGGAGATGACGCCTGCGACGGTGGAACAGATACGCAAGGAGATCGCGCCATGGCGGTAAGCGGCGTCAACAACACGTCCAACAGCTACACGCCCATTGTTTCAGGCACGGAATCGGCCGGCGATGCGAGTGCGGCGACGCTCAACTACGAGAGCTTCCTCAAGCTGCTCGTGGCGCAGATGAAGAACCAGGATCCCACCCAGCCGATGGACGCAACGCAGCAGATCGCGCAGCTTGCGACCTTCTCCCAGGTGGAGCAGACGATCAAGACCAACAAGAACCTGGAGAGCCTGCTGCAGCGCACGTCGCTCAGCGAGGCGGATGCGGTGATCGGCAGGACTGTCACCAGCGCTGACGGCAAGACCACTGGTGTCGTCAAGGAGGTGAAACTATACTCCGACGGAATCATCGCAGTGCTCGATACGGGCAAGGAGCTCGTCATCGGTCCGGGCGTTAAAGTGAAGTGAGTTCCCATGAATGAGGCAGATGCCCTCGACATCGTACAGGCGGCGATCTGGACCGTGATCGTGGCCTCGGGGCCTGCCGTTCTCGCCGCAATGGTGGTCGGCGTTGGCATCGCCTTCATCCAGGCCCTGACCCAGGTCCAGGAGATGACGCTGACTTTCGTGCCGAAGATTCTTGCCGTGATGATCACGGCCGCCATTTCCGCACCCTTCGTCGGCGCGCAGATTTCCATCTTCACGGATATCGTTTTCTCGCGGATACAGAGCGGGTTCTAGCTTAAGCTCGGATGGCGTGGCAGCACGCGCTTTCTCCCCCGGATACCACCTTCGCGCAAGCTTGGTGCTCTAGGTCTTCTGCCATAACCTTGGGCAGATCATATGACCGCTGCCCGCCTCTCATGAAGAGACGGAAGAGACATGGCACAACAGGCTACGCTGATCATCCCGAAACTTGCACCCAAGGGCCGGGACATCGGCTTTGCGCTTGGGATCGTGATGATCCTGTCGATTCTGTTCCTGCCGATCCCTCCTTTCCTGATCGACCTCGGGCTTGCCTTCTCCATTTCATTCTCGGTGCTGATCCTGATGGTCGCGCTGTGGATACAGCGGCCGCTCGATTTCTCGTCCTTTCCGACGATCCTGCTGATCTCGACCATGACCCGCCTGGCGCTGAACATCGCCACCACGCGTGTCATCCTTTCCCATGGTCATGAGGGCCATGGTGCCGCCGGCGGAGTCATCTCCGGCTTCGCAAGCCTGGTCATGTCCGGCGATTTCGTCATCGGCCTTATCGTTTTCCTGATCCTGATCACCGTGAACTTCATCGTCATCACGAAAGGTGCCACGCGCATCGCCGAAGTTGGCGCGCGCTTCACCCTTGATGCTATCCCCGGCAAGCAGATGTCCATCGATGCCGATCTCTCGGCCGGTCTGATCGACGAAAAGGAAGCCCAGCGCCGCCGCCGCGAACTGGAGGAGGAAAGCTCCTTTTTCGGCGCCATGGACGGCGCGTCGAAATTTGTGCGGGGCGATGCAATCGCCGGCCTGATCATCACCGCGATCAACGTCTTCGGCGGGATCATCATCGGCTATCTCCGTCACGACATGGAGATCGGCGAGGCGGCCGACGTCTTCGTCAAGCTTTCCGTCGGCGACGGTCTCGTCTCCCAGATCCCGGCGCTGATCGTATCGCTCGCCGCCGGCCTGCTCGTCTCGCGCGGGGGCACCGCCGGCTCCACCGATCAGGCGGTCATGGGCCAGCTCAGCAACTATCCCCGCGCCCTGATGGTCGCCTCCGGTCTTATCGTCTTGCTCTCCGTCATGCCGGGCCTGCCTTTCCTTCCCTTCGCGGCACTTGGCGGCGGCATGGCATTCCTCAGCTGGTTCATTCCGCGGCAAGTAGAGGCCCAGAAGGCGGCAAAGCGGGATGAGGAGGCAGCAAAGGCGCAGCAGAGCAAGGAAAGTGACAAGGATTCCGTCAAATCGGTGCTGAAGACGGCGGAGATCGAGCTCTTGCTTGGCAAGCAGGTCTCCACGAGGCTGCTGGGCGCCCACCAGGAACTCGCTTTCCGTGTTGGCAAAATGCGCCGGAAATTCGCGCTTCAGTACGGTCTCGTCGTTCCGGAGATCAAGGTTTCCGATGACATCACAATACCCGACAAGGCTTACCATGTCCGGATTCACGGAACCACGATCGCCTCCAACACCGTCCGCGTGGGCGAAGTGCTCGTGGTAACCGGGGGCGGGCGGCGGCCGAGCGTGCCCGGCGACGACATCCGGGAACCGGCTTTCGGTATGCCCGCGGTATCGATTCTCGAGACGTTCACGGAAGACCTCAAGCGCGAGGGCTTCCACCCGATCGACAATGTGTCGGTGGTGCTGACGCATCTGAGCGAAGTGATCCGCAACAACCTGCCGCAGCTTCTCTCCTACAAGGACGTAAAGGTCCTGATCGAACGGCTGGACCCGGAATACCGCAAGCTTGCGGACGAGATCTGTACCTCACACATGTCCTACTCCGGCCTGCAGGCGGTGTTGAAGCTGCTGCTCGCCGAGCGCGTCTCGATCCGCAACCTGCATCTGATCCTCGAAGCCGTGGCGGAGCTGGCCCCGCATGTGCGCAAGACAGAGCAGATCGTCGAACATGTACGCGTGCGCATGTCGCAGCAGCTCTGCGGAGATCTCGCCGACAACGGCGTGCTGCGCGTGCTGCGGCTGGGCAATAAGTGGGACATGGTCTTCCACCAGGCGCTGAAGCGTGACGCCAAGGGCGAGATCGTCGAGTTCGATATCGATCCGCGCCATCTCGAGGAATTCAGCGAGCAGGCGACGAAGGTTATCCGTGAACATCTCGACCGGGGCATGCCGTTCGTGCTGGTAAGTTCGCCCGAATCCCGCTCTTATGTGCGCATGATCATCGAACGCCTCTTCGCCACATTGCCCGTGCTCTCGCATGTCGAACTCGCCAAGGGGCTCGAGATCAAGATCATCGGCTCGATTTCATGATCACCGATCCCGAGGGTACGGTGCTGGCGCTGTTTGCGGCCTTCTGCCGGATCGGCGGCTGCATCATGATCATGCCCGGCTTCTCGACCGCACGCGTCCCGATGCAGATCAGGCTGTTCGTGGCAGTGGCGATCTCCATGGCCATCCTGCCGGTCATGTGGACGGACATCTATCCGCAGGTGACGGGCAAAGGTCACGATTATCTCTACCTGGTCGCGACCGAGACCGCGGTCGGCGCCGTGATAGGGCTCGTCGCGCGATATTATGTGCTTGGCCTGCAGTTTGCCGGAACCGCGATGACGATGATGATGGGGTTCAGCCCGCCGCCGACGGCGGATGTGCTGGAGGATACCGCGGAGAACCAGCTCACCAGCCTGATCAGTTTCGCCGGATTGATGATTCTCTTCATGCTGGATTTCCATCACGTGATCTTCGAGGCCATCGCACAGTCCTATAGAGTGATGCCTATAGGCGCGGGTTTCGACCCGCAGGGAATGCTGATCACGCTGACCAACTCGCTCGAACAGACCTTCATGATCATGCTCAGGCTCGCCAGCCCCTTGGTGATTTACGGCCTTCTGTTCAACGTCGCGATCGGCATGGTGAACAAGCTGGCGCCGCAGATCCCGGTCTACTTCATATCGCAGCCCTATCTTATCATGGGCGGCCTGTTCCTCCTCTATCTCGGCATCGCGGCGATGCTGCGCCTCTTTGCGGACGGTTTCGCTCCCGTCATGCAGGGTGGCTAGCTCCATGAAGGCTCGGTCGGAGAAGCTGAAACGCCTGGTCGCCGTTCAGCGGCACCTGGAGCGGATGGCGGAAAGCGAAGTAGCGGAGACCGCCCGGCAGCGCGTGGAACTTGCCGGAACGATCGACGTGGTCGTCGATGCTATGGGGTCGGCCCATCCGATGCATCGCGTGTTCTCAGGTCACTATTCCTCCCAACTCGGGCGCCTCGTGCACAAGGATCAGATGCTGCTTGGAATTCAGCAGGTGCACGAAGCGCGAATGGTGAAGGAGCGCGCCAAGGGCGACAGGCTGGAGGAAAATATGAAGGACGCCCGGTTGCAGGAGGACCGCGAATCCGCCGACAATTCGGTTCTCGATCTGATCGACCAGTATGTTTCGCTCGGAGCGCCAGCTTCCCGTAAGGTTGACGGGCGATAGTGGCTCGATCGACGCCCCAGCACGGGCATCATCTGGTTCACGAACATGGCGTTGCCCGGCGAACGAAGTGCCGGCCTCGGCCTTGAAAAGGATCTGACATGGCAATTTCCCCGCCCAGCGATCTGGTGATGGATGTCGTACGCGCGGCGGATCCGGCGGAGGTTCAAGAGGCCCAGGCGCGGCTCAAAGCCAACCGTGCCGCTTTCCAGGCGACCAGCCTTGCGGAAAACGGAGATGGGTTCGCGGCTGCGGTTTCGGTGCTCAACACCTCCGAGGGATCGAGCGGCCTTGGCGACATCAGCAACCGGGCCGAAGCGAAGAAGATCCCTGAGACCTATCGGAAATTCGAGGCAATGGTCCTGCAGAATTTCGTGAAGTCCATGCTTCCGAGCGACAGCGAGAACGTCTACGGCAAAGGCACGTCCGGCGACATCTGGAAGAGCATGATGGCCGAGCAGATCGGCGATGTGCTTTCCAAGGGCGGTGGGATCGGGATCGCCGATCAGATGGTTGGAGACGACGCCGCCGGCCAGGTGAATGCCTCGCTCGATGGCGACAGTCGGAATCTCGCCGCCGGGATGGTCCAGGAATATGAGCGCAAGGCGCTCGCGTCTTTCTTGCCCGATGACGAAAAGAAGAAACAGGCCTGATGTCAGGCTCCAGGGCTCTAAGGGCCGGGGGCACGAGATTCACAATCAGCGGGTGAGGAGCACCTCCGGTGTTCCGCATCTCATACAAAATTGGAACAAGCGGGCGGGAAAATGCCTGGGCATCGTTTCGCCCGCGCCCAGCGAAGTGCATATGGGGAGTTGATAATGGAAGCTCTGGCATCCAATGACCTGCGAATCCAAAACGTTCTCGGCCGGCTGGAGATGATTATCGACAACGAGAACAGCCGTATCGGTGCAGATCCCGAATTTGATCTGAAGACATCGAATGCTCACAAGAGCCGTTGCCTCTATGAGTTGACCATGCTTCATCGCGACGCCGGGCCGGGTGAGATTTCGCCCGCCTTCGCCGCCCAGACGCGCCATCTCAGGAACAAGCTGGAGGTCAACGCGCAGAAGGTCGCTGCGCATCTGGAAGCGGTTCGCTCCGTCGTCGACCTGCTCAAGACCGCCGCCCAGGATGCCGACGCGGATGGCATCTATACCGAAGCCCAGTTCCGCTACAGCGATTTCTGATGTTGAAGCTCGTCCTCACCGGGGTCTGGGTCTGCGTCGTCACGCTCGGATCCGTCTATTTTTCGATGCAGCATGCGTCGGCACCCGTGCTTTCGGATGCGGAGGCGGACCGGCGCGCGTCGCAGGAGTATGTCCCCGGGGAGATGATAACGGTGCCGTCCATCCGGGACGGGGCAGTGCAGGGTTATTTTCTCGCAAAGCTCTCCTTCTCGGCATCGCGGGAAGGTATCGCCGGGCTGCACGCGCCGCTGCGACAGCTCGTTACCGACGAGCTCTACGACATGCTCGTGGGCTCGAAGTTCATCGATGTCGCCAATACGGCCGCGTTCGACCTCCCAAGCTTCAAGCTCGCGGTCAGGGAAGGTCTCAACAAAAAGTTCGGAGGCGAGGTCATCTCCGAAGTTCTGGTCGAGCAGCTTGAATATCTCACCAAAGACGACGTCGAGCGTCTCGCCAACAGCCAGAACCAGCCGCATCAGAAGCCCGTGCCGATCGTCGACAGGCGCGGCAAAGTGGCCTCGGACCGCCTCCCGGAAGGTGCGGTGCAGGCGACGAGCGGCGGGCGCTGACGCACGCGTTGCCCGGAGCGAAAACGGTTCAGAACGTCGACCATATCAGGCCTTGTCGTCGTCTCGGCCACGTGTGTCGGCCGGGCCGATCCTTGCCGTCAGCCGCCCGATCGCCACGTGGAGAGGGTAGAGACTGGCCGCGGCAAGGCCAGTCTCGGCCCAGAGACTGACCCCGACCGGCAGCGATGAGATCAGCAGCCGCAGGGACTTGCGCAGCGACTTCAGCCGGCCCGTGAACGTCGCATCCCGCTGATGTTCCATAAGCGCTGAGATCGCACCTTTTTCGAGGCTGCGGGCGCGCGTCCATGAAGCCGTCGTGTGATGAGCAGGAACCGATTCCGCGACCCATGCATCCGCTGCCCATGCGAAGGAGAAGCCTTTCGCCCTGCATCTGTCGAAGAAATCCGCATCGCCGATGCCAACGACATTGAGAGCCGGATCCAGGAATGGTCGCGGCATGCCGTCGAGCACTCTGCGCGTGACAAGGACGTTGCCGGCGGAGTAGAGGGCAGGCACAGGTCCGTTCTGGTTATAGGGAGGGGCGAATACCGGGTGTCGCTTCCACTTCTGCTCCTGCGGGTGTCCGAAGACGGGAAGCTGCGGCCCGCCGACGATGTCGGCATCATGCGCCTCCTGCACCGCCATCAGGCCGCTCAGCCATTCGGGAGCGGCGACCTCGTCATCGTAGATGAAGGCAACGGCACGGACATTGGGGAAGAGGTCGAGGGCGGCCGTCAGCCCGGCGTTGCAGGCATGTGCATGCCCGAGGCGCCGCGCGACGGCGACGACGCAATCGAAGGAATGGCCGCTGAAGAAGTTCTTCGCCGCCTGCGCACCGGCAAGCCCCTCTGCGTCGTTTTCGACGACGATGGTCGCCAAGGGGACGTCCGGCCGCTGCGAGACGATGGTCTTCAGCGTCTTGACTATATGATGGGGACGCCGGAACGTCGGCACGACCACGACGAGCTCGATGTAGGCCGCATCTTCCAGTTTCGCCTGGAAGTGGATGAAACTGTCTTGGCCGTCCGACGTCATCGTCAAAGCCTGTTCGTGTTTAAAAGCAATTACTACAACAATCTTTCTGAACAGAGGTTGAATGGGAAAACAGCGTTTCGAATGAAGAGTTTACGCCCGGGGTCGGTATTGCAAAAGCCGGAATCGCCAGCGTGGCCGATCCGGATTCTTCTGTTCCGAAAAGGCTTGCATGTCGGGTGGAGAGGTCTCCTGCCGGTTCAAGGAACAACAACCCGGAGAACAGGTAGCACTTCCCTGCGGCCCGGGCACTTGCAATTATGCGTTTGGAACAGCATAGGGCGCATGCAGGCAATCGCCGGATGCGGCTTGAATTAGAGTGTGCCGCGTTCGGGACAAATCGGGAGATACCCCATGACGACTGTGATTGATGGCAAGGATGTTGCTGCTTCGGTCATCGAAACCGTAAAAACCGCCACCAGCACGCTGGAACGCGAAACGGGCGTGCGCGCGGGCCTCGCGGTCGTCATTGTCGGGGACGATCCGGCAAGCCACACTTATGTTTCGGCGAAGAGCAGGATGGCCAAGGAATGCGGCTTTCTGTCCGTCCAGCATACGCTGCCGGAGGAGACGTCGCAGGAGGAACTGGCGGCGCTTGTCGCTCAGCTCAATGCGGACGCGGCCATCCACGGCATTCTCGTGCAACTGCCTTTGCCGAAGCATCTCCGATCGGAGCCGATCATCCAATCGATCCTCCCCGAGAAGGACGTCGACGGCCTGCATGTGGTCAATGCGGGCAAGCTTGCAACCGGCGACCTCGAAGGTGGGCTGGTCTCCTGCACGCCGGCCGGTGCGATGGTTTTCGTGCGCCGGACGTATGGCGACGACCTCTCCGGACTCAGCGCGGTCGTGATCGGCCGCTCCAACCTCTTCGGCAAGCCGATGGGTGCCCTGCTCCTCGCAGCCAATGCGACGGTTACGACGGCGCATTCGCGCACCAAGAACCTTCCGGAAGTTTGCCGAAATGCGGATATTCTCGTTGCTGCGGTCGGTCGTCCGGAGATGGTCAAGGCGGACTGGGTCAAGCCCGGTGCGATGGTGATCGACGTCGGCATCAACCGCGTTCCTGCGCCGGAGCGAGGCGAGGGTAAGACCAAGCTCGTCGGTGATGTCGCTTTCAAGGAGTGCGCCGAGCTCGCAAGCGTGATTACGCCTGTGCCGGGCGGCGTCGGACCCATGACGATCGCCATGCTGATGGCGAATACGATCATCGCCGCCCATCGCAAAGCCGGCCGTCGGCCGCCGAAGTTCTGACGGCTGCCGCGCGACGCCGCACGACGCTACACAGTTTTCCCTGAATTGCGCTGGCGATCGGGTGCGGGCCCGGTCGAGGCTCGCACGATCAATTCGGCGCGCCAAAGCTCCTGCTCGGGATAGTCTCCCTGATCGAGGATCCCGCCGATCAGCCGCTTTGCGATGCGCGCACCCGCCGCGCGAAGCGAGGAGCGTGTCGTCGTCAGCGGGACGCTGAAGTTCTCGGGCTTCAGCATGGGCAGGACATCGTCATGGGCGATGAGCGAAATGTCGGTGCCGATGACGAGGCCGGCCTGGTTGATCGCACGCACCGCACCAAGTGCCGTCACGGTGCTGGAGCAGAGAACGGCGGTCGGCGGGTTCGGGCGTTTGAGAAAACGCTGCATGCTTCGGTAGCCGTGTTCGTCGGTCATTGCCGAGTGGTGGACGAGCGCCTCGTCGAGATTGAAACCCTTCTCCGCGAGTGCGCGCATCAGGCCCTTTTTCCGGCGGATCGCAAAGGTGAGGTGCTCCGGTCCGTTGATAAGAGCGATACGTTGATGTCCCAACTGCATGAGAAGCCTGGCAGCGTCGTAGAAGGCGCCGGTATTGTCCACATCGAGATACGGATAGTCCCGCGGCCCACCGATCGATCGGCCGTGAACCACGAAGGGGATGGAGAGGGCCTTTAGCATCTCGATGCGAGGATCGTTTGCGCGCATATAGGCGATGAAGACCGCGTCGACATTGCCGCTCGCCGCCAGGCGGCGGAACGTCGCCTCCTCGTCTTCGGGAGCACTGGGGTTCAGCACGAAGTGAAAATCATGCTCGACGGCTTCCTCCGCCAGCCCCGCCAGGAACTCACCAAAATGGATGTCGGAATCGATGCCAGACGCGATCGGCATGACGAGGCCGATCGAAAAGGCTTTCCCGGTCGCGAGGCGTTGTGCTGCGCGATTGGGCCTGTAGCCCGTCTCCCTGACCGCTTCCAACACCCGCGCCCGCGTCTCCGCATTGACCTCGGGGTACCCGTTAAGCGCCCGGCTGACCGTGGTCTGCGACAGACTGAGCAGCTCCGCTAACTGCTTGAGGTTGACCGCCATGCCCGAAATCCTCCCAAAGCGCTTTGAGTAATCTTTTTTGTTTTTCATGCTTCGGCAAGCACCTCCCATGTCCTGTATCATCGCCACCTCGTCGAAAAAAGCGAAAAGCCTGCATTTCGCGCCGCAAAACGTTGCCGCACGGCAAAAGCACGCGTCGTGTTTGATAGGACGGAAAGGCTCTTGACTCTTTCTCTGCGGCAATGGAGTGTGGAACGAGCTCAAAGCGCTTTGAGTTCGCGCCTGAATGCGCGCTTTGACGATCCGCCCGTGGCGTGCCCGCCCGGGCTTCTTTTTGGGGAGGACAAGAGGTGAAAAGATCGTTTCTGATCGGCGTGGCCGCACTCGCATTGCTTGCAGGAGCCGCCGGCGCTGCCGACCTGAAGTTCAAGCCGGGCGAGGATTCCAAATTCAATTGGGCGAGCCTGGAGGAATTCAAGAAGGGCCACGACCTCAAGGGTCAGACGCTCACGATCTTCGGTCCCTGGCGCGGCGAGGACGAGGCTCTGTTCAAGAGCGTATATGCCTATTTCGTCGAGGCGACCGGTGTTGAGCTGAAATATTCGTCCTCCGAGAACTACGAGCAGCAGATCGTAATCGATACGCAGGCGGGAAGCCCGCCTGATATCGCAATCCTGCCGCAGCCCGGTCTGATCGCCGATCTCGCCGCCAAGGGGCTCCTGACGCCGCTCGGCGACGAGACCAAGCAATGGCTTCTCGACAACTATGCTGCGGGCCAGTCATGGGTCGACCTCTCCACCTATAACGGCAAGGACGGCACGCCCGCGCTTTACGCTTTTCCATACAAGATCGACGTCAAGTCGCTCGTCTGGTACGTGCCGGAGAACTTCGAGGATGCCGGCTATGAAGTTCCGAAAACCATGGAGGAACTGAAGGCACTGACGGAGAAGATCGCCGAAGACGGCGAAAAGCCGTGGTGCATTGGTCTCGGTTCGGGCGGCGCGACCGGCTGGCCGGCCACCGACTGGGTCGAGGACCTGATGCTGCGGACCCAGCCCGCCGAGACCTATGACAAATGGGTGAAGAACGAGATACCGTTCACCGATGCGGCGGTCACGGGTGCGCTTGAGGAGTTCGGCTGGTTCGCCCGCAACGACGCCTTCGTCGAAGGCGGCGCAGCAGCGGTGGCGTCGGCCGACTTCCGAGACAGCCCGAAAGGCCTCTTCAGTTCTCCGCCGAAATGTTATCTGCACCACCAGGCCTCGTTCATTCCGTCCTTCTTCCCGGAAGGTAAGGTCGTCGGAGAGGATGCCGACTTCTTCTACATGCCGCCTTATGAGAGCAAAAAGGAGCTCGGCAATCCGGTGCTCGGCGCAGGCACGCTTGCCATGATCACCAGGGACACTCCAGCCGCGCGCGCCTTCATCGAGTTCCTGAAGACCCCGATCGCGCACGAGGTTTGGATGGCGCAGACGAGCTTCCTCACGCCGTATAAGAGCGTCAACGTCGACGTCTACGGAAATCCGCCATTGAAGAAGCAGGGTGAAATCCTGCTGAACGCCACGACGTTTCGCTTCGACGGTTCCGACCTGATGCCTGGCAAGATCGGCGCCGGCGCCTTCTGGACCGGCATGGTCGATTTCGTCGGGGGCAAGCCTGCTGCCGACGTCGCCGCCGGCGTGCAGAAGGCCTGGGACTCGATCAAGTAAAGTCAGGCAAGGCGGAGGGTGGGGGCACCGTCCGCCTTTTTCCTCGATTTCGGGCGGCTCTCCGGCAAGAGGGCCGCCGATGAAACGGCAGCGGCCGCTATACAAAGCGCCTGGAGCAGATTCCAGAGGCGTGAGAGGGGAGGAATGTGTCATGGAGCAGTTGATTGCTGCCATTCTCACGATGGTGGCCGGCGTCCTGGTCTGCGCAGCCTATTTCTGGAGCTCGAATCTTCTTCTCGACTGGATATTTCCTTGCAAAGGGAAATTCGGTGCCGCCGCCTCGCGCAACCTGCGCTTCGCGAACATGGTACGCCCCTGGCTGTTTCTCGCCCCGGCTCTGCTGGCGCTTGCGATCTATCTCGTCTATCCCGTCATCAAATCGGTCTTGCTAAGCTTCAACGATCGTGGAGGCCAGGATTTCGTGGGCCTGCGCAACTACCTGTGGATGATCAATGACGGCGAGTTCCGTCAGTCGATTTTCAACAATTTCCTCTGGCTCCTCGTCGTGCCGGCGCTTTCGACTTTCTTCGGCCTGATCATTGCGGCGCTGACCGACCGCATCTGGTGGGGCAATATCGCCAAGACGCTGATCTTCATGCCGATGGCGATTTCCTTCGTCGGCGCGGCCGTCATCTGGAAATTCATCTATGACTACCGCGCGGCAGGCTCCGACCAGATCGGCCTTTTAAATGCGCTCGTCGTCGCGCTCGGCGGCGAGCCCCAGGCCTGGATCACGCTCCCCTTCTGGAACAACTTCTTTTTGATGGTCATCCTCATCTGGATTCAGACCGGCTTTGCCATGGTCATTCTTTCGGCGGCGCTGCGCGGCATCCCCGAGGAGACGATCGAGGCGGCGGTCATCGACGGCGCCAATGGCTGGCAGATTTTCTTCAAGATCATGGTGCCGCAGATCTGGGGCACGATCGCCGTCGTCTGGACCACGATCACCATACTGGTCCTCAAGGTCTTCGACATCGTACTCGCGATGACGAACGGCCAATGGCAGAGCCAGGTGCTCGCCAATCTCATGTTCGACTGGATGTTCCGCGGCGGCGGCGACTTCGGTCGCGGCGCAGCCATCGCAGTGGTCATCATGATCCTGGTCGTTCCGATCATGATCTGGAACATCCGCAACGCGACCCGGGAAACGGGGGGGCACTGAGATGAATCCGTCTAGGCGTTCTCCGCTCACCTGGGCGGTGCATCTCTCCGTCCTGCTTCTGGTCCTGCTCTGGACTCTGCCGACCGCCGGTCTGCTGATTTCCTCCCTGCGCGACAAGGACCAGCTCGCCGTTTCCGGCTGGTGGACGGCCCTTTCCAGCTCGTCGCGAAACGCCGTCGCACGCGCTCCCTCGGCCGAGAGCCAGGTGGAGCGCGACGGCAAGTTCGTGATTTCCGGAAACCTGCTGGACGGGCGGGGTGAGGTCTCCGCCTTCGGCTTTTCCAGCCGTGAACCCACCAAGTTCGAGGCGGGAGAAACGGCGGAACTCAACGACGGCGAAAGACTGACGGTTCAGGCCGACGGCAGTTTTGAAATCGTGTCGGATCAACGAATGGAAGGTTCGCGAGGACAGCGCATCTTCTATACGGCCACGACGCCGCCACGCTTCACCCTGGAAAACTACGCCGAGGTCCTGAGTGCGGCAGGGATCGGCAGATCCTTCCTGAATTCGCTGACGGTCGCCATTCCTTCGACCGTCATTCCCATCCTGATCGCCGCTTTCGCAGCCTATGCGCTGGCGTGGATGCCCTTCCCGGGGCGTGCGATCCTGCTCGCCGCCGTCGTCGGTCTTCTGGTCGTGCCGCTGCAGATGTCGCTCATCCCGCTGCTGCAGCTTTATAATGGAGTAAGCGCCTTTTTCGGTGTTCCCGCCAAGACCTATATGGGCATCTGGCTTGCGCATACCGGCTTCGGCCTGCCGCTCGCCATCTATCTCCTGCGCAACTACATGGCCGGCCTGCCGCGCGAGATCATGGAATCGGCGCGCGTCGACGGCGCCAGCGATTTTGAAATCTTCGTAAAAATCATTCTGCCTCTGTCTTTCCCGGCGCTCGCTTCCTTTGCGATTTTCCAGTTCCTGTGGACATGGAACGACCTGCTCGTCGCCCTCGTCTTCCTCGGCGCGGGGAACGACGAATTGGTGCTGACCGGACGCCTCGTCAATCTCCTCGGCTCACGCGGCGGCAATTGGGAAATTCTTACCGCCTCAGCCTTCATCACCATCGTCGTTCCGCTGATCGTCTTCTTGGCCCTGCAACGCTACCTCGTGCGCGGCCTGCTGGCTGGGTCGGTCAAGGGCGGCTGATCCATTCGGACAAGGAAAACTGAACAGCATGACACTGAGCGAAACGACGAGCTCCCTTCTCGAGCCGGACAGGGACTGGTGGCGCGGAGCGGTAATCTACCAGATCTATCCCCGTTCCTTCCAGGACACCAATGGCGACGGGATCGGGGATCTGCAGGGGATCACGGCTCGGTTGCCTCACATTGCCGGGCTCGGCGCGGACGCGATCTGGATATCGCCCTTTTTCACGTCCCCGATGAAGGATTTCGGCTACGATGTCTCGAATTATGTCGATGTCGACCCGATCTTCGGCGCGCTCGACGACTTCGATGCGCTGATCGCCGAGGCGCATCGGCTCGGTCTTCGAGTGATGATCGACCTCGTCCTGTCGCACAGCTCGGACCAGCATCCCTGGTTCGTCGAAAGCCGGTCGACCCGCAGCAATGCAAAAGCGGATTGGTACGTCTGGGCGGATTCGAAGCCAGACGGAACACCTCCGAACAACTGGCTGTCGATTTTCGGCGGTTCCGCCTGGCAATGGGATCCAACGCGGCTGCAATATTACCTGCACAATTTCCTGATCTCGCAGCCCGACCTCAATCTGCATAATTCCGAGGTTCAGGACGCACTGCTCTCTGTCGCACGCTTCTGGCTGGAGCGTGGCGTCGACGGTTTTCGGCTCGACACGATCAACTTCTATTTCCATGACCGTGAGCTGCGCGACAACCCGGCTCTGGCACCAGAACGCCGCAACGCCTCGACCGCGCCGGCGGTTAATCCCTATAACTACCAGGAGCATATCTACGACAAGAACCGGCCGGAGAACCTGGAATTCCTGCAGCGCTTCCGTGCGTTGATGGATGAGTTCCCGGCGATTGCCGCCGTCGGGGAAGTCGGCGACAGCCAGCGTGGTCTCGACATCGCCGCCGAATACACCTCCGGTGGCGACAAGGTGCATATGTGCTACGCCTTCGAGTTCCTGGCACCGGATCAGCTGACGCCGCAAAGGGTGGCCGAGGTCCTGCGCGACTTCCAGAGGGCGGCTCCCGAAGGCTGGGCCTGCTGGGCCTTCTCGAACCATGATGTCGTTCGCCATATCAGTCGCTGGGCACATGGAGTCACCAGCCGTGATGCGCATGCGAAGCTGCTCGCCAGTCTGCTGATGTCGCTGCGTGGAAGCGTCTGCATCTATCAGGGCGAGGAACTTGCGCTTGCCGAAGCGGAACTCGCCTATGAGGACCTCAAGGATCCCTATGGCATTCAGTTCTGGCCCGACTTCAAGGGCCGGGACGGCTGCCGTACGCCGATGGTCTGGGAGAGCCTCCCCGATGGCGGCTTCAGCAGCACGAGGCCTTGGCTGCCGATTTGCAAGAGTCACGTTCCGGGGGCAGTCGCCGTGCAGGAGAGCGATCCGAACTCCGTGCTGCATCACTACCGCCGCTTTCTCGCCTTCAGAAAAGCGCACCGGGCATTCGCCAAGGGAGAGATCGAGTTCGTCGAGACCAAGGGGGCTCTGCTTGGCTTCCTTCGCATTCATGGCGATGAGAAGCTGTTCTGCCTGTTCAATATGAGCGACCAGCCAGCGACGAAGGAATTACCGATCAAGCGGCTTGAGCCGCTCGATGGTCACGGCTTCGTCTTTGAGATAATGGATCACGAGGTCAAGCTACCGGCCTGGGGCGCGTTTTTCGCGCGTCTGGCTTGAGAACTGAGGGGAGGGTGCCATGACAGGCCTGCTGCTGAAAAATATCCGTAAGTCCTACGGGGCGGTCGACGTTATTCACGGCATCAATCTCGAGATCAAGGAGGGCGAGTTCGTCGTCTTCGTCGGACCGTCCGGTTGCGGAAAGTCGACGCTTTTGCGCATGATCGCCGGACTCGAGGAAATAACCGGCGGCGACATGTTCATCGCCGGCGAGCGGGTCAACGATGTGCCGCCTTCGAAACGCGGCATCGCCATGGTGTTCCAGTCCTATGCGCTCTATCCGCATATGACCGTCTACGACAACATGGCCTTCGGCATGCGGATTGCCAGGGAATCGAAAGAGGAGATCGATCGCCGCGTGCGCGCAGCGGCGGACATGCTTCAGCTTACGCCCTATCTCGACCGGCTTCCGAAGGCGCTGTCCGGCGGCCAGCGGCAGCGCGTGGCCATCGGCCGGGCGATCTGCCGGAACCCCAAGGTCTTCCTCTTCGACGAGCCGCTTTCCAACCTCGACGCCGCTCTCCGCGTGGCGACACGCATCGAGATTGCCAAGCTCAGTGAGCAGATGTCGGATACGACGATGATCTACGTCACCCATGACCAGGTGGAGGCGATGACGCTCGCCGACCGGATCGTGGTCCTTTCCGCCGGGCACATCGAGCAGGTCGGCGCCCCTCTCGAACTCTATGAACGCCCGGCAAACCTCTTCGTTGCCCGCTTCATCGGCTCGCCGGCCATGAACGTCATCCCGGCGGCAATCACCGCGACCGGGCAGCAAACCGCCGTCACGCTCGCGGGCGGAAAATCGGTAACGCTCGACATCCCGACGAACGCCTCCGAAAACGGCAAGACTGCAAGCTTCGGCGTGCGTCCGGAAGACCTGCAGGTGACCGGGACCGACGATTTCCTGTTCGAGGGCACCGTCTCGATCGTCGAGGCGCTGGGGGAGGTGACTTTGCTCTATATCGAGGGACTGGTCGAGAACGAGCCGATCATCGCCAAGATGCCCGGCATTGCCCAGGTCGGCCGCGGCGACAAGGTGCGGTTCACCGCCGACAAGGCGAAGCTGCATCTCTTCGACACCAGGGGGCAAAGCTATCGGGCGTAGTTCAGCGGGGGGTGGATGATGGGCATTTTCGGCGTGAAGCCTTGAACTCTCTGTTAAATTTCATGGGCTAGGCTCGCCGAAATTGGAATGCAGAAGGCGAGTTCGATGAGCAGTGCAGCCCCCGGGATCATCAGGCACTTCCTGAACAGGGAAGAGTCGTTCATGTACGATCGGGAGGCGAGTTACCCGTTGGAGGATACGCGCAACGAAGCGCGGATAGAGTTCACCGAAAAGGGCATGCAGCATCTCTCCTCGCGCCGCTGCGAGATCATCAAGATCTCGAAGAGCAGCGCGCTGATCGGCATCCTGACCCAGTTCCAGCTGCCGGAGAACTTCTATCTCGACATACCGAGCGCCCGCATTCCCCTGATCGGCTGCCTTTTGAAGCGCGTCCACTCCAACAACATCATCGAGGCGCGCTTCCTGCGGCTCCTGAGTGACCGGGACCTCAACCGGATCTTCGTTTACAGCACCCATCCGAACCACCGGAACCGCACGCTCGACATCTATCGGTGACCGGTGGGCCCCAGGGCGAGCCCGGAGCCGTTCTGATTTTTTGGAATGATCATTCCCGCGCGGCATTATCCGGGATCCCGTGAGCTGGTGACGGAAGCGCTTTTCTCTCCCTCTTCCCTGTACTCGTCACGGGAATGAATGACCATCACGCACGCCCGGAAGTGATCTAATTGAAGAGCACGCTTCCGCCACGGTCGGCTGCACCGGCGATCTGCCTGAAGGGAGCGAAGAGTTCGCGGCCCATACCGAACTCGTTGTCGGACAGATCGATATGCGCCGGCACGCGCGTCTTAAGCGCGATATCCTCGACGAGCACCTCGATCTTGCCTTTGATCGCATCGATGCGGACGATGTCGCCCTCCTGGATGCGCGCGATCGGACCGCCTTCCTTCGCTTCCGGGGTCACATGGATTGCCGCCGGAACCTTGCCGGACGCGCCGGACATGCGCCCGTCGGTGAGTATTGCAACTTTCTGGCCGCGGTCCTGCAGGATCCCGAGCACCGTCGTCAGCTTGTGCAGTTCGGGCATGCCATTGGCCTTGGGGCCCTGAAAGCGCACGACAGCCACGAAATCGCCTTCGAGCTTACCCGCCTTGAAGGCGGCGTTGAGTTCACCCTGGCCGTTGAAGATCTTGGCGGGCGCCTCGATGACATGGCTTTCCGGTTTGACGGCGGAGATCTTGATGACCGCCTTGCCGATATTGCCGCTCAGCATCTTGAGGCCGCCAGTGTGCTGGAACGGACGGTCGATGGTTGCGAGGACCTTCGGATCGGCGCTCACAGCCGGCGCCGGCTCGCGTTTGACGCTGCCTTTTTCGCCGAGCTTCACGTCGATGGCATAGGCACTGAGCCCCTGGCCGTAGACGGTGCGGACGTCGTCATGCAGCAAGCCTTTGCTGAGGAGCTGAGCGATCATGAAACCCATCCCGCCTGCGGCGTGGAAATGGTTCACGTCAGCCAGCCCGTTCGGATAGACGCGCGCGAGCAGCGGCACTAGGTCGGAAAGCTCCGAAATGTCCTGCCAGGTCAGCACGATGCCCGCTGCGCGAGCCATTGCGACAAGGTGCAGCGTGTGGTTCGTGGAACCGCCGGTCGCATGCAGGCCGACGACGCCGTTGACGATCGACCGCTCGTCTATCATCTCGCCGGCCGGGGTGAATTCGTTGCCCAGCGCCGTGATCGCAAGCGCCCGCTTCGTGGCTTCCTTGGTCAGCGCGTCGCGAAGCGGCGTGCCGGGATTGATGAAGGAAGCGCCGGGCAAGTGGAAGCCCATGATTTCCATCAGCATCTGATTGGAATTGGCGGTGCCGTAGAAGGTACAGGTGCCGGGGCCGTGATAGGATTTGGACTCCGCCTCCAGCAATTCGTCGCGGCCGACCTTGCCCTCGGCGAAGAGCTGCCGGATCTTGGCCTTCTCGTCGTTCGGCAGGCCTGAGGTCATCGGCCCGGCGGGAATGAAGACCGCCGGCAGATGGCCGAAGGTGAGCGCGGCGATCGCAAGCCCGGGTACGATCTTGTCGCAGACGCCGAGATAGACGGCCGCGTCGAACATGTTGTGCGACAGGCCGATGCCGGCCGCCATGGCGATGACATCGCGCGAGAAGAGCGACAGCTCCATGCCGGGCTGCCCCTGGGTGACGCCGTCGCACATGGCCGGCACACCGCCGGCGACCTGCGCGACACCGCCGGCCTCGTGCGCGGCCTCACGGATCAGCGCCGGATAGGTTTCGAACGGCTGATGCGCCGAAAGCATGTCGTTGTAGGAGGTGATGATGCCGAGATTTGCCACGCGGTCGCCCGCAAGCGCCACCTTCTCGGCGGGGGAACAGACCGCAAATCCATGCGCGAGGTTGCCGCAGCCGAGCACCGTGCGGTGCGGCCCGTTCGCTGCGGCCCCGCGTACACGGTCAATATAGGGCTCCCGGTAGGGCTTTGAGCGTTCGACGATGCGTGCGGTAATGGCGGCTATGCGGGAATCGGCGGACATGGCACATCCTCTTCCGGAGTCCTGACGACTCCTGTTTTCATCGGTCATCGGTTTCGGGCGCTACAGCGCCAGGTTGCGCCGCGGCGCTTTGCGGGCCGCCTCAAGGCGCCCAGTATATCTGCAGCGGCGATGCGGCCCGCCTGAGCATGGCCCGGATCGGCATCTCTGCCTCCGCGCCGGGGGCCTCTGCCTGAGCAAGCACCTCTTTCTTGCTGCCTTCGATATGCAGCACCAGATAGCCGGCATCCTGCAAGCTGGAGAAAGTGAAGGTGAGACGGGGTTCGCCGGCGCCTTCCGCTTCCATGGTGATCACGCCGCGCGGGGTCGCCGGGTCGAGTGCTTCACCAAGGCGCGATCCTCCGGGAAAGAACGAGGCCGTGTGGCCGTCCGTTCCCATTCCAAGCACCACGACATCGAGAGGTGCGCCGAGATCAGCCGTTTTCTGGCTCGCGATTGCCGCAGCCGCTGGCACAGTCTCTGCCGCGTAGTAGAGCGGAACGAAACGCGCCTCCGCAGCCCTGTGCTTGAGCAGGTTGTCGGCAACCAGACGATGATTGGAGCGCTCGTTCTCCGGCGGCACGAAGCGCTCATCGACGAGGGTGACCGTCACTTTCGGCCAATCGATTTCGCGACGGGAAAGCGACTGGAAAAACGCCTTTGGCGTCGAGCCCCCCGACACCGCGAGGCTCGCAGTACCTCTCGCCGCGATTGCAGCGGCAAGCCTTGCGCCGACGTCGTCCGCGAGGGCCTCCGCCACTGCGGACGCGTTTTCGAATATGTGCATGTTCGCGCTCATGATCGGCCCTAGATCGCATCGTTCCAGGTACGGCCGTCGCGCTCGATCAGCGCGATCGACTGGCTCGGCCCCCAGGTTCCGGCCGTATAGCCTTGCACCTGCTGCCCGGTCATTTCCCAGGCCTTGAGGATCGGGTCGATCCACTGCCAGGCGGCTTCCACCTCGTCGCGCCGCACGAACAGGGTCTGGTTGTTGCGGATCACGTCGAGCAGCAGGCGCTCATAGGCGTCGGCATTGCGCACGGCGAAGGCCTCCGCGAAGCTCATGTCGAGCGGAACGTTCCTCAGCCGCATGCCGCCCGGCCCCGGGTCCTTGATCATGAGGGACTGCTTGACGCCCTCATTCGGCTGCAGGCGGATCATCAGCTGGTTGGCCGAAATGCGTCCGGCGCTCTGGTCGAAGATCGAGTGCGGAATCTGTTTGAAGGTGATGACGATCTCCGACATGCGGCCGGCCATTCGCTTTCCGGTGCGCAGATAGAAAGGCACGCCCGCCCAGCGCCAATTGCTGATCTCGGCTTTGATCGCGACGAAGGTTTCCGTGTTGGAAACGCCTCCCTCGAGCTCTTCGAGATAGCCCTTGACCGGGCCGCCGGATGATGCGCCCGCACGATACTGGCCGCGGACCGTCACCTGTTCCGCATTGGACGCGGTGATCGGTTTCAGCGCGCGAAGCACCTTGAGCTTCTCGTCGCGCACGGCCTCCGCGTCCATCGAGGTCGGCGCCTCCATGGCCACGAAACAGAGGAGCTGGAGAATATGGTTCTGCACCATGTCTCGCAGTGCGCCCGCCTTGTCATAGTAGCCGGCCCGATTTTCGAGCCCGACGGATTCGGAAACGGTGATCTGTATGTGATCGATATGGGCGGAATTCCACAAGGGTTCATAAAGCGCATTGGCAAAACGGAGCGCCATAAGGTTTTGCACCGTTTCCTTGCCGAGATAGTGATCGATGCGGAAAATCTGCTCTTCACGAAAGACCTTGCCGATCGTGTCGTTGAGCTCCGTCGCGGAGGCGAGGTCGCGGCCGATAGGCTTCTCGACGACGATGCGCGTGTTCCTGGTGATCAGCTTGTGATCGCGTATTTTCTCGGAAATGTCGCCGAAGATCGCCGGCCCTACAGCGAGGTAAAAGGCGCGGGTGCGCTCCTTGCCTTCGTCCAGAAGCTTCTTCAGATCGTCCCATCCCTGCTCGGACTTGGCGTCGACGGACACGTAGAAGAGCCGCGCGGTGAATTTTTCGACTTCCGCCTCGTTGAACTCCCCGGATTTCAGATGTTCCTTCAGGGCGTCGGCCGCGAAGTTGCGGTATTCTTCGTGGGAGAGGCTTGCGCGCGAGGCGCCGATGATCCGCGTCGGCTCCGAAAACTGGCCTTCCATCTGACGGTGGTAAAGCGCCGGCAGCAGCTTGCGCTCCGCTAGATCGCCGGTGCCCCCGAACACCACATAGTCAAACGGTTCGACGGGAATGATCTGGCTGCTCATAGGAAATCTCGATCTCGTTGAGGTCTGGCTGATATAATCTAATCGATTTAAAATGGCTAGGGTGCGCCGCAACAAAATGGGTGAGTGCCGCGCTTTCCGACGCACCGTCGCTGATATCGTCGTCGATCAGGCGCCGGAATTATGCAACAATTCAAGGCTTTGCGCGACCGTCCGAAAATAGGGGCCAGTCGTTTCAGCTTATCCGCTACATTCTGTCGCGCAATGCGTACCAGGTGAGAGCGAGGAACAGAAGAGCCGAGCGGAACCGCGTCCCTCCGGGAAAGGCCGGAATTTTGAGCTCTTTCAGCAGATCGAGCTCCGTGGCTTTACCAAGCGCGAGATCGGCATAGAGCTTGCCGCAGTAGTTGGCGAGCATGACGCCATGGCCGGAATATCCCCCGATCGAGGTGATGCCCGGCATGACGTCGCGGCAGAAGGGTTGGCGCGGCATGGTGATGCCGACCGAGCCTCCCCAGGCGTGCGTGACCTCGATGTCCGCAAGCGCCGGATAGATTTCGCATATCTGACGGCGGATATGCGCAGAGATGTCGCGCGGATTGTCGGCCGTGTAGGCCTCGCGCCCGCCGAAGAGCAGCCGCCCGTCCTTCGATTTGCGGAAATAGCGCACGACGAAGCGCGAGTCGTCGACCGATTCGCCGCCGGGCAGAACTTCGGGATGGTCGGCCAGCACCGACGTCGCGCCGATGAAGGAACGGATCGGCATGACATGGGCCGCGGTAACCGGCTCGAGATTGCCGATATAGGCATTGCAGGCGATCAGCGCCCGATCGGCCGTTATCGTGCCGCTCGTCGTCTCTATGACGACCAGGCCGCCCTTCTTCTCGATCCTCAGCGCCTTCGTCTGCTCGTAGAGATTGGCGCCCGCTCGCGCTGCCTGTCGCGTGAGCCCCACGACCAGCTTCATGGGGTGGATGTGCCCGGTCCCGACATCCCGGATGCCGAAGTGGTAATGGCTGGAGCCGAGCCGGCTTACGGTTTCCTCACGATCCATGAAGGAAAGGTGCGGATAGCCGAATCGCTCCGTCATCGCCTCGACATGGTCGCGATAGTCCCGTTCGAGGCTTTTCTTGTGACTGACCGAGAGTTGGCCCGGCATGAATTCGATATCGATCGCATGCTCTTCGGCAAAGCCCAGGACATAGCGCTTGGCGTTTTCGGCCATGTCGAAGAGCCGCTGGGCCCGTTCGCGGCCGAGCATCTCCTCCGCTTCCTCCGCCCAGAGACGCTGACCGGTGCCGAACTGCCCGCCATTGCGCCCCGAGGCGCCGTCGCCGAAGCGGCAGGAGTCTATCAGCGTGACGTCCGTCCCGCTCCGGGCGAGGTTATAAGCCGCCTGCAGACCGGTATAGCCACCGCCGATAATGGCGACATCGGCCCTGCGGGAGCCGGGCATGACCGGAAAGGCAGGCCTCTCCGGGATAGTGGCCTCATACCAGGAATATCCGGGCGAGATCGGGCTTTGCCAGCTCATGGAACCGTCTTCCGGGTCAGACATTCAGGAGCAGGAACTCGCGTTCCCACGGGCTGATGACCTGCATGAACGTTTCGAACTCGCCGCGTTTGACGCCGGCATAGATGGCGATGAACTCGGCGCTGAAGACTTCCGTCAGCGCCGGCGCCGATTCGAGCAGCGAGACTGCCTCGAGCAGCCCTCGCGGCAACTCGATCGCACCTTCGTTTGCCGTGTGCTCCGACGGCGGCGTCGGCAGCAGGCCCTCGACGATGCCGAGATAGCCGCATCCGAGCGAGGCGGCCAGCGCAAGATAGGGGTTCGCGTCGGAGCTCGGAAGACGGTTCTCGATCCGTCTGGCGACCGGATCGGAAACGGGGATACGAAACGCCGTCGTCCTGTTGTCGTAGCCCCAGGCGGTGTTGACCGGCGCGGACATGTCCGGTGTCAAGCGCCGGTAGGAATTCACATAGGGTGCCATCATCGACAAGGTCCGTGGCACATAGTGCTGCATGCCGCCGATGAAGAAAAAGAACTCCTGGGACGGTGAGCCGTCAGGATTGGAAAAAATATTACGGCCGGTTTCGATGTCGATCACCGACTGGTGGATGTGCATGGCGGAGCCCGGCTGGCCCTGCATGGGCTTGGCCATGAACGTCGCATAAATTCCATGCTTCAATGCCGCTTCGCGGATCGTGCGCTTGAACAGGAAGACCTGGTCGGCAAGCTCGACCGGATCGCCGTGCCTGAGATTGATCTCGAGTTGAGCCGGGCCCTCCTCGTGGATCAGCGTGTCGATCTCCAGACCCTGCTTTTCGGAGAAATGGTAGATGTCGTCGATAAGCTCGTCGAACTCGTTGATGCCGGCAATCGAATAACCCTGGCCGCCGAGGATGGACCGGCCGGACCGGCCCTTCGGCGGCCGCAGCGGGTAGTCGGGGTCGTCGTTCTGGGCGACGAGATAGAATTCGATCTCCGGTGCGACCACCGGTTTCCAGCCCTTCTGCCGATATAGCTCGATAACACGCTTGAGCACGTTGCGTGGAGTGTAGCTGATCTGCTCGCCCTGCGAGCCGACGATATCACAGATGACCTGTGCAGTCGGGTCGGTCTCCCAGGGAACGATCGAAAGGGTTGAGAGATCAGGAACGAGCTTGATGTCGCTGTCGCGGGCGTCGTAACGGAACTGGCCGGTTTCCTCGGGATACTCGCCGGAGATCGTGTGGCGGTAGATCGCCGATGGCAAGGCGAGCGAGGTATTGGATGTGAACTTGGACGTCGGCATCATCTTGCCGCGCGCAACGCCCGCAAGGTCCGGGGTGATGCATTCGATATCTTCGATACCACGGATCTTTAGCCAGTCGACGGCTTCGGTCCAGGTCTTCACGCCACGGGCGGAATGAAGGGCGGGGGGGATTTTCGAACTTTTGCTGACCTTTGCTGTCTCTTGGGCAACACTTCTCTTGGAAGACATAAATCACCGGGGTTGGCTTCGGATGCCGCAATCATAACCGCAGTTTGGCAATTAGCTAGACACAGGCGATTGACTTTCGCCATGGTCGCCGGGAAGGAGGAGGCGAAGACAGGAGGAAGGCTGCGTGGCGGAAAAGCAGGACGTGGTGATCATCGGGGCGGGTGCCGCCGGCATGATGTGCGCCATCGAGGCAGGCAAGCGGGGGCGCCGCGTGCTCGTACTCGACCATGCCAAGGCACCCGGTGAGAAGATCCGCATTTCCGGCGGCGGCCGCTGCAATTTCACGAACATAGATGCGAGCCCGAGAAACTTTCTCTCCGGCAACCCGCATTTTTGCAAGTCGGCGCTTGCCCGCTACCGGCCGCAGGACTTTGTCGCGCTCGTCGAGCGCCATGGCATAAGCTGGCACGAGAAAACGCTCGGGCAACTCTTCTGCGATCATTCGGCCAAGGACATCATCCGCATGCTGACGGCGGAGATGAGCGAGGCGGGTGTGCAGTTGGCGCTCGAGACAGCGATTTCGGCGGTCGAGAGGATTGCCTCCGGCTTCCGTATCACCACGAGTGCCGGGAGCGTCGACGCCGCGTCGCTGGTCCTGGCGAGCGGCGGCAAGTCCATCCCGAAGATGGGAGCGACGGGTTTTGCCTACCGCATCGCGGAGCAGTTCGATATGCCGCTCGTCGAAACCCGACCCGCGCTGGTTCCCCTCACGCTCGATCAGGCGCAGCTTGCGAAGCTCGGCGGGCTTGCCGGTGTTGCGGCAGATGCCGAGGCCCGGTTCGGGAAGGAGGCCTTCCGCGAAGCTGTTCTCATTACCCATCGCGGCCTGAGCGGACCGGCAATCCTGCAGATTTCATCCTACTGGCGCGAAGGCGAGGAGATCGTGCTTCGGCTCATGCCGGACATCGATATCGCTTCGATCCTCAAGGGAATGCGCCGGACGAATGGCCGGCAGGCAGCCCAGACGGCTCTTGCCGACATCCTGCCGCGCCGGCTCGCGCAATTCTTCGCCGATGAAGCAAAGGTGACGGGGCGCATGCTTGCCGATCTCTCCGACAAGGCGATCGACGCGCTTTCCAACTCCATTCAGGCCTGGGCGATCAAACCGGCGGGATCGGAAGGGTACCGCACCGCCGAGGTCACGCTTGGCGGCGTCGATACGCGCGCGCTCGACTCCCGCAGCATGCAGACAAGGGAAGTTCCCGGCCTTTACTTCATCGGCGAGTGTGTCGATGTGACCGGTTGGCTCGGTGGGTACAATTTTCAATGGGCGTGGTCGTCGGGCTTCGTCGCCGGTCAAGACGTGTAACCGTCCGGCAAAATTGGTGATTTGCATATTCAGCCATTCTTAAGGGAAATAACGAAAGCATGGATTCATGGCGCTACCTCCGCAAAGGCTGTGGTAGTCAACAAATGGCAACCACATTGTTTCCATTTCGAGGACTTTCTTCAGCCGCACGATGGATGCACCATAATCCGCGAAGGCAAGGGCTAACCGGTCTTTGCCAGCAACTCGAAGTGCTACAGCGAGCTCTACGCGTCGAGGACGTTAGATGCTGTAGCGGCAAGGACAAGAGGCCATGAACCAGCAACGCCGCCGTCCCCGTGCAATAGCCATCGCCCGTGCAGACAAGAGCAGCCGGCAGAACGAAATGGCGGCTTACCTCGCCACGCTCGTGCTGTGTGCATTGACGGCGATTGCTCTCTTTTCCTCGCTTTGAGGCGTCGCTTCCGACCGAGCACGTCGGCGCGCCGGGCGCAATCCCGTTTATGGAATTCTTAATCGTTTGAAATGATTATGACGGGCAATTGAGCCCGCCAGGTCCGCGCCGCCGATCGGTTGCATGGGCCCGCAATGACTGCCGGCGGGCTGGCGGCGCCGCGCCGCATGACTTTCCCGAAAACATCAGCCTGTTTGCGCATCGGGTGGCGCCCGAGCACCTTGGCGCGTTCACCGGACGCGACATCGGGTGCTTCGAGCCATTGGGGGAGCGAAACGCGAGCTGGTAAGCCAAGGTGTTTCCATGTTCATCGACAGGATACTCGCGCGCTTCAAGATTCAGACGAAGGTTCTCTTCTTCATCCTTCCCTTCGTCATCAGCATTTCAGCCGTCGGCATCACCGGCCTTTATGCCACGGGCCTTTTGCAGGGCCGTATGGAGATCTCGAACAGCGTCCTGCAGACGCTGAGCGGCTTCAAGGACGTCTATGCGCAGATGAACAACTTCCTGCAGCGGACGACCGATGAAAGTCGCCGGATGCTCAAGGACGCAATCGTCACGCAAAAGGAAGTGCTGGCCGAAGCCGCGACGCAGGTCGCCGATGGAAATGGCAAGGACGAGCTCGCTGCTGCCATCGCCGAGACCAGCGACATCGAGACGCGCATCGACGGGCTGTGGACGCTCCATGAAGGCGAACAGAAGCTGCGGGCCGGGACAAGGGCCAATCTGGAGCGGCTTGCGGCCGAACAGGCGAAGATCAATGAGGAGGCGAACCGGCTGCAATACGCCGTGCGCAAGGACGAGAATGCAGCCAAGACGATGCTGCGCAACGCCGAAAAGCTCATGCGCGCCAGCCGCTTCTACGCAGAATTCGCGACGGAGGTGAGCGGGGCGGTAACGGTCGAGGAGAAGCTCAAGGTCACAGAGGCCCGATACCCGACCATTGGCCGCACGCAACGGGATATCTTCGTGCTCCTGCCGAAGGGCGAGAAATCTCTTGCCGAAACCGTCAACTCGGCTTCCGGGGCGATCGGCGCTCTCATCAAGACGCCGCCCGGCCCCGAAACGCTCGCCGGTCTTTCGAAATATGTCGACCGTTTCCGCACCGCGAGCTTTCGCCTGGAAGCAGCATCGGTCGGCAAGATGCGCGAGGCGACGCAGATTTTCAGCGAACTCGACGGGAAGATCGCCGGGACTGAATCCGTGCTGACAGCGACACGCAGGCTCACGATATCCCTGACCGATATCCAGATCGCCACCGCGGCCTTTCTCGGAGTGACGGACGAGGAAAATCGCAAGAAGCTCCTCGACAAATTCCTCGCAGTCCAGTCCAACCTGACAACCTTGCGCGGCATAGCCAGCGGCATGACCTTCTTCGATCAGACCGAGGGCGTCCTCCTGCCGATCATCGACGGGATGAAGAAAGACGGCCTGGCGCTCGTCGAGACAACCGCGAAGCGAACTGCGGAATTCGAGGCTGCGGGAGCGGCGATCAACAAGATCTGGAGCGATCTCACCGGTTTTGCCGAGCAGCAGAAGGTCGTCGCCGGTGCCGAGCGGGAGGAGGCGGATCAGATTTCCCTGGGGGCGACCATTGCCGGCGTCGTCATTGCCCTTCTCGCGGGAATTGCGCTTACGATTACGCTCAAGAAACCCATTGGACAGATAACGGCTGCCATGCGGCGCCTCGCGGATGGTGCGCTCGATACTTCGATCGATGGCGGCATGCGCCGCGACGAGATCGGCGACATGGCGCGTGCCCTCGGCGTCTTCAAGGAAAATGCACTCTCCAAGGTGCGCATCGAGGTGGAGAGTGCCCAGGAACGTGCTCGCGCGGATGCCGAGCGCAACCGCAACGACGCAGAGAAGCGCGAACTCGACAGGCAGATCGACCTTGCCGTCAATGAACTCGCCGCCGGTCTGGGGCGCCTGGCACAGGGCGACCTGTCGCGGCAGATCGAAGTGCCCTTCAAAGGCCGGCTCGAACAATTGCGGCTGGATTTCAATGGTTCGCTCGTTCGCCTTCAGGATACGCTGGCGCAGATCCGTGCCAATGCCCAGTCTATCCAGAAAAGCGGCGCCAGCATGCACCGGTCCGCCGACGCGCTGTCGAAGCGGACCGAGGCTCAGGCCGCTTCGCTGGAGGAGACGGCGGCGGCGGTCGACCAGATCACCGTCACGGTGCGTTCTTCGGCGGAAAGGGCGCACGAGGCGAACCAGGCGGTGATCGAGACCAAGCGGAGCGCCGACAGCTCGGCAACGGTCGTCACCAACGCCGTTGCTGCTATGGGACGCATCGAGGATGCCTCGCGGCAGATTGAACAGATCATCGAGGTGATCGACGACATTGCCTTTCAGACCAATCTTCTGGCGCTCAACGCAGGCATCGAAGCGGCTCGCGCCGGGGAAGCGGGCAAGGGCTTTGCCGTGGTGGCGCAGGAAGTGCGCGAACTCGCGCAGCGCTCGGCCGGGGCGGCGCGCGAAATCAAGGGGCTGATCGAGAAATCGACGAAAGAGGTGAGCTCCGGCTCACGCCTCGTCAACGAAACGGGCGCCGTGCTCGCCTCGATCAGCGCCGAGATCGTCACCGTAAGCCGGCATGTGGAGATGATTGCCACGGCGAGCCGCGACCAGGCGATAGCCCTGAACGAAGTCAATGGTTCGGTCAACCAGATGGACCAGATGACCCAGCAGAACGCCTCGATGGTCGAGGAAGCGACTGCCACCAGCCTGGCGCTCGCGAACCAGGCAGATAGCTTGATGACGCTGGTCGAACAGTTCCGTCTCGAGCCGGTGGTTGCAGCCGATCACGCTTATCGGGCGGCATAGCCGAATTCAAACGCCGCAGACTGGGCCGCGCATCCCCGGATGCGCGGCCCTTTCATTTGACGGCGCTTCCGCAGGAAGCCGCAAGATTGCCGGCGCAACCATCATGCGTCTTCGCCGGTCGCCGCTTGCGGAGCATTGCCGCAATGAAGCGCCTCGCGAAGCCCGGCCGGCGGCTCGGCGGCCGGGGCTCGAACGGTTCGTCCCATCGGCGGTTTCTGGAAGCCATATCGAACAGCAATGCCATTGCCATCATGTCCATGGTGATGCTCCTTCATGTTCGGGCATCCCCTTTTTTATGCATCCGAGATTGATTTACATACAGCCAATTACCTCATATGTTTTTCAGCTATGAAAAACCCGGATTGGGATATTTACCGCTGCTTCGTCACGGTAGCGCGTAGCGGCGGCCTGACCGGGGCGGCGCAGGCGACGGGTCTTAGTCCGGCCACGGTCGGCCGCCGCATGCTGGAGCTGGAGGAGCGCATGGGGCGCTCGCTCTTCATCCGCAGCCAAACCGGCTATGTGCTGACCGGCGACGGCCGCTTCCTCTTCGAGCAGTTGCAGGAGATGGAGGCGGCGGCCCGCAAGGTCGAAAGCTGGCAGAAAGAGGGGGAGGGGGCGACGGTCGTCCGCATCGCGGCCGGCACCTGGGTCTCCTGGCTGATTGCCGAGAACTTCCCGGCGATCTGCACGGAACGGGACGCATTCGGCATTTCGCTGACGATCGGCGAGACGCGCGCCAATCTCGCCTATCGCGAAAGCGATATCGGCATTCGCGCCTTCGAGCCTGAAGAGACCTATCTCGCCGCGCGGCCGGTCGGCGAAGTCGCCTATGCCGCCTACCGGCAGAAGAACGCGCCAGGCGGAGAGGAGCGCTGGGTTGCAATCGACGAAGAGGACGCGATATCGGCCTATCTGAGATGGCCGCATGAGCACGCTGCGGGGCGCATCGTCGCGGCCGTCACCCGTCCTCGCTCGCTTCTGGATCTCGCGCGATCCGGCGCCGGGCGGGCGGTGCTCCCCTGTTTCGTCGGTGATCTCGATCCGTTGCTCGAACGGGTGGGGGATGAGATAGAGCCGCTCAGGCACCGGCAGTGGATCGTCATGAACAACGAGGATCGCCACAGGCGGGATATCCGTACCGTGGTCGACCGCATGACACGCCTCCTGCGCAGCCACACGGATCTATTCGCCGGCAAGCGGCCGCGGCGCAATTCGGTTTGAGCCTCCAACCGGGCTGCGGGCCGAAAGCCGCACGCGTTCCTCATGCCGCTTCAGGCCGGCCGATCCTTGTCTCATCTGCTTCGGTCTCGTGCGGCGCGGGCTTCGCGGGCCGACAGCTTCGGCCTGTTCGATTCGTTGCAGCAGACGGCGCAAAGCATGAGCACCGCGATTGTCCACGCGATCCCCGCCATCAGTGCCGTCCCTGAGTGACGATGACGGGGATCAGCAGGTCGCCCCAGTTGCCGTCTCCGCCGTGATGGCGTGCCGAACGGACCAGTTCGACGGAGACGCCCGCATCGACGGCTTTCATCACCGCCTGGTTGAGGCGATGCAGGTCATTGGCGACCATGCGGATTGCGGCCTGTTGCTCTGGTGTCATGGCCGACGATTGTTCCTCGGCCCGTTCCTTGACGCGTGTCTGTACAGTCATCTGAGTGCTCCTTTGGGCGATGGTCGCGGGGGCTTCGTTGATACCCGCTTCAGTTTCGAGGTCTGGTTCGGGACGCGCGGCGGGGCAGGGGGGCCGCGCGTCCCGCCCGTTCATTCTGCCGCCGGGCGGAACTGGTCGTGCTCGGTGGATTCCTTCATGGCGGTGGTCGAGGACTGTCCGCCCGTGATCGCAACCGACACGGCGTCGAAATAGCCTGTGCCGACTTCGCGCTGGTGCTTAGTCGCCGTATAGCCGTTGGCCTCTGCCGCGAATTCGGCTTCCTGAAGTTCCGAATAGGCCGCCATCTGACGGTCCTTGTAGCCCCGAGCCAGCTCGAACATGCCGTAGTTCAGCTGGTGGAAGCCGGCGAGCGTGATGAACTGGAACTTGTAGCCCATCGCGCCGAGCTCTCGCTGGAACTTCGCTATGGTCGCGTCGTCGAGATTCTTCTTCCAGTTGAAGGATGGCGAGCAGTTATAGGCGAGCAGCTTGCCCGGATACGCCTTGTGAACACCCTCTGCAAATTTCCGCGCCTGCTCAAGATCCGGCTTGGAGGTTTCACACCAGATAAGGTCGCAATGCGGTGCATAGGCAATTGCGCGGGCGATACAGGGTTCAATACCGTTCCTCACCTGATAGAAGCCTTCCACCGTACGGCCGGCATCGATATCGACGAAGGGGCGGTCCCGCTCGTCGATATCGGAGGTGAGCAGCTTCGCCGCCTCCGCGTCGGTGCGGGCGATGACGAGCGTCGGAGTTCCCATGACATCGGCGGCAAGCCGCGCGGCGTTCAGGTTGCGGATGTGGGCCGCAGTAGGGATCAGCACCTTGCCCCCGAGATGCCCGCACTTCTTTTCGGATGCGAGCTGATCTTCGTAGTGGACGCCAGCGGCGCCTGCCTCGATGAAGGCCTTCATGATCTCGAAGGCGTTGAGCGGGCCACCGAAGCCTGCTTCCGCATCGGCGACGATGGGTGCGAACCAGGTGTCGACGGAGAGACCCTTGCCTTCCGCGGTCTCGATCTGATCGGCGCGCTGAAGTGTGCGATTGATGCGCTTGGCGAGTTCCGGGGCAGCATTGGCGGGATAGAGCGACTGATCCGGATACATGGCGGAAGCGGTGTTCGCGTCGGCCGCGACCTGCCAGCCGGAGAGATAGATCGCCTTCAACCCCGCGCGTACCATCTGCATCGCCTGGTTGCCCGAGAGCGCTCCGAGCGCGTTGACGAAGTCTTCCTCGTGAATGAGCTTCCACAAGCGGTTCGCACCCATTTCGGCAAGCGAATAACGGATCTCCACCGAACCCCTGAGCCGCTTCACGTCCTCCGCGGAATAGGGCCGCTCGATTCCATCGAAGCGTCCTTCCGGCGCGTTTGGAACGAGCTTGTAAAAATCAGTCATACTTGCCTCCTCGTAAAATCTGCAACTTCTTCGACTTGCGTCTCGCGACAATTGCAGCCGCGAGATCATGTGACAGTTTTTACATTGCGGTGCACGAAGGCGCTATGGAATTCCCGTTTTCGGCTGAGGAAAACGGGTTACCTTGTCTTGCCTTTGACAGTACTGGGAAGTAAAATTGTAAAAGATGTCAAAGCCGAATGCTCGCAGAATATGTAAAAGGAATTACAATGGCGGAGAACAAGATCTTTGCCGGGCCGCGTGTCAGACGAATTCGCAACGGCCTTCAGCTGACGCAGACGGCCATGGCCGAGGCGCTTGGCATCTCTCCTTCCTATCTGAACCTGATCGAGCGCAACCAGCGGCCGCTGACGGTACAGCTGCTTTTGAAGCTGGCCTCCGTTTACAGGATCGACCTCGAAGAACTTCAGGGTGAGGCGGGCAGCGGCCTTGCCGAGCTGCGCGAGGTCTTCGCCGATCCGCTGCTTGCCGGCGAACTGCCGGGCGACCAGGAGCTGGTGGAAGTCGCCGAAGCTGCGCCGAACGTTTCCGGGGGCATCGTCAAACTGCACCGCGCCTATCGCGAACAGGCCGCGCGTCTGAGGGATCTCGCCGCTCTGCTGGCGGATCAGGGGCACATGGCGGCACTTGCCGACACACGACTGCCGATGGACGAAGTCCGAGAGGCCTTCGAGGCGCGTCCCAACCACTTCGGCCGAATCGAGGAGGCGGCGGAGGCTCTGCACGAAAGCCTTTCGCCTGGCGACGATCTTTCAGGGTCAATGAAGGCGTGGCTCAGGAAAGAGCACGGGCTCGCAGTGCGAACGCTGCCGGTGCATGTCATGCCCACATTGCGCCGCCGATTCGACCGCCATTCCATGCGCCTCTTCATTTCCGAACGCCTGTCTCCCTTCGACCAGCTGCGCGAGATCGCGATCGAAGTGGCTTCGATCGCGATCCACGAGGCGATTGCCGCCGAGCTCGAGCAGTTCCGCTTCTCCACCGCGGAGGCACGGCGCATCGGCCGTTTCGAGCTCGCGCGCTATGCCGCTCACGCGCTGATGATGCCCTATGCGGCGTTTCTTGCCGCGGCGCAGCGGGCGAAATACGATGTCGGCGTACTTGCGGCACGTTTCCAGGTCTCGTTCGAGCAGGCCGCAAACCGCTTGACGATGCTGCAACGGCCAGGGTCCGGTGGGGTCCCGTTCTTTCTCATGGAGGTCGATAGCGCCGGCAACAGGCTGCGTCGCGCGGGAGCGCAGGCCTTCCCCCATGCCCGCTTCGGTGGCGCCTGTCCCAAGCTCAATGTCCAGGCAGCCTTCGCCGTGCCGGGTCAGCTTCTCGCCGAGCGCGTCCAGATGCCCGAGGGCGCCGAATTCCTCGTCATTGCCCGGACTGTCGACGGACCGCAGGCCGGCTTCCACGAGCGCGTACGACGCACGGCGATCCTCATAGGCTGCGAGGCTGCCTTCGCGAATGAAACGGTCTATGGAGCCGCCGCAGGCCTGCCTGCGATCGCAGTCGGCCCGGCTTGCCGCCTCTGCGAGCGGCAGGGCTGTCTGGCGCGCGCCGAACCGCCGATCACACGGCCGCTCGGCCTTGACGAAATGGCAACGGGGTTGAGCGTCTTCGACTTTCAGTAAGCAGGTCCGGAAGCGGATAATGAAAGTGCGCGCGTTTTCCGCCGGCATCCCTCTCTAGCTCCTTGAGCTTATCGAGAAAGATGCCTAACCTCGACACCGGCGCGATCACAGGCGGGGCATAGCGGCACCGGAAGGATTGCTGTCCAGAGCCGATAAATAAGAGGGGAGTTGTATGTCCAAACTCATCGTCGCAACCCTGACTGCCGCGGTGCTTGCGGGATCGACCATGCTTGCCTCCGCGCAGGAGCGGGTTGTCAACGTTTACAACTGGTCGGACTATATCGACGACAGCATCCTTGCGGATTTCACCAAGGAGACTGGTATCAAGGTCGTCTATGACGTCTTCGACTCCAACGAGATTCTGGAAACCAAGCTGCTCGCCGGCGGTTCCGGCTACGACGTCGTCGTCCCGACCGCTTATTTCCTACAGCGCCAGATTGCCGCCGGGGTGTTCCAAAAGCTCGACAAGTCGAAACTGCCGAACCTCTCCAACATGTGGGACATGGTCATGGAACGTACCGCCCAGTACGATCCGGGCAACGAGTATGCCGTCGACTACATGTGGGGGACGACTGGGATCGGCTATAATGTCGACAAGATGAAGGAAATTCTCGGCACCGACGAGAAGCCGAACTGGGATGTCATTTTCGACCCGGAGATATCGGCGAAGTTCAAGGACTGCGGCATTCATCTGCTCGACTCGCCGACGGACATCATGCCCTCGGCGCTGGCCTATCTGGGGCTCAATCCCGACAGCCATGAACAGGCGGATCTCGAAAAGGCAGCCGACCTGCTGATGAAGGTCCGGCCGAATATCCGCAAGTTCCATTCCTCGGAATATATCAACGCGCTTGCCAATGGTGACATCTGCCTCGCCGTCGGCTTCTCCGGCGACATCTTTCAGGCGCGCGACAGAGCGGCCGAGGCGAATGCCGGTGTGACGGTCGACTACTCGATACCGGAACAGGGTGCCCAGATGTGGTTCGACATGCTGGCGATCCCCGCTGATGCGCCGCATGTCGCCGAAGCGCATGAATTCATCAACTACATGATGAAGCCTGAAGTCATCGCCAAGGCGTCGAACTACGTGTTCTACGCCAACGGCAACAAGGCTTCCCAGCAATTCCTCGACAAGGAAGTGCTCGAAGACACTGCGATCTATCCGTCCGATGCCGTAATGGAGAAACTCTTCACCACGACGCCTTTCGAGGCCAAGGAACAGAGGGTTTTGACCCGGCTCTGGACCAGGATCGTCACTGGTCAATAAAGAGCGGAGACGAATTGCCCGGACCGTAAGATCCGGGCAATTTTCTTGGAGCAGGATGGTACAGACGAGAAGCGTCATCCTGCCCGCTTCCGCTCCGACTCTTGACGCGTGGGCCGGCTGAACGCGCCTGCGGCTGTGGCATTCGAGGATAGATGATGAAGTCTCTCGGCAGTATCCGGCGTTCTTTCGCACCATGGGCGGACCCCGCCTCCAAACCATTCATTTCCTTCAAGAACGTTACCAAGAAATTCGGTGACTTCACCGCCGTAGACGATCTCTCGCTGAATATCTACACGCGCGAATTCTTCGCCCTGCTCGGTGCTTCGGGCTGCGGCAAATCCACCCTCCTGCGCATGCTGGCGGGTTTCGAGCAGCCGACATCAGGCGAAATCATTCTCGACGGACAGAGCCTCACAGGCATCCCGCCCTACCGGCGTCCGGTCAATATGATGTTCCAGTCCTATGCGCTGTTCCCGCACATGACGGTCGAAAACAACGTCGCCTTCGGCCTGAAGCAGGACCGAATGCCGAAGGCTGATATCGCCGAACGCGTCGCGCAGATGCTGAAGCTCGTCAAGCTCGAGAAGTTCGCCAAGCGCAAGCCGCACCAGCTTTCCGGCGGCCAGCGCCAACGCGTCGCCCTTGCCCGTTCGCTGGCCAAGCGACCGAAGGTATTGTTGCTCGACGAGCCGCTCGGTGCACTCGACAAGAAACTGCGCGAAGAAACGCAGTTCGAACTGATGGATCTGCAGCAGGAACTCGGCCTGACCTTCGTCGTCGTCACCCATGATCAGGAAGAGGCTATGACCATGGCTGACCGTATCGCCGTCATGAGCCACGGCAAGGTCGTCCAGGTGGCGACGCCCGCTGAAATCTACGAAGCGCCAAATTCGCGTTTCGTTGCCGATTTCATCGGCGATGTGAACATATTCGACGGGTCGGTGACCTCGGCCGGAGACGGTTATGTCGTCATCGAGACGACAGGCGCAATTTCGGTGCGGATGGCATCGGCGGAGAAGCCGGCGAAGGGCGCCAGGGCCGCGGTGGCCATACGGCCCGAGAAGATCAGACTAAGCCGCCAGGCGCCTGCGCATGCGCCGACCAATGCTGCCGAAGGCGAGATATGGGACATAGGCTATCTCGGCGACATGACGGTTTTTCACATCCGGCTGAAGGACGGCAAGGTCATCAAGGCATCGTCGCTGAACGCCGTGCGGGCGGTCGAGGATCCTCTTGGCTATGACCAGCAGGTCTGGGTCTCCTTCGGTGAAGATGCAGGCGTCGTATTGAAGGATTGAAGCCATGGCGAAACTTGCCTCAGCCTTTGTCAGCCGCCTGGTCATCATCATTCCTTATGCCTGGCTGCTGTTCTTCTTCCTGATCCCCTTCTTCATCGTCTTCCGCATTTCGCTGTCGCAGACGGCCGTGGCGATGCCGCCCTACATGCCGGTCTTCGACCTGGCGGGCGGCCTTTCCGGTATTGCGCAGAAGCTGCGGGAATTCTCTCTCGACAATTACGTATGGCTGACGGAGGACGCGCTCTATTTCAACGCTTACGTGTCCAGTGTCGTTATCGCCGCGATCTCGACCTTTCTGACGCTCCTGATTGGATATCCGATTGCCTACGGCATGGCGAAGGCGCCGCGCTCGTTGCGGCCCACGCTGCTGATGATGGTGATCCTGCCGTTCTGGACGAGCTTTCTGATCCGCGTCTATGCCTGGATCGCCATCCTGAAACCGGAGGGCCTGCTCAATCAGTTTTTATCGACCCTCGGCCTGATCGATCAGCCGCTGATTATTCTCAATACCAACTGGGCGATCTATATCGGCATCGTCTATTCCTATCTCCCCTTCATGGTGCTGCCGATCTACTCGGCTCTGGAGAAGATGGACCTTTCGCTGACGGAGGCTGCGCAGGATCTCGGCTGCACGCCGGCCGCCGCGTTCTGGCGCGTGACCTTTCCCCTGTCCCTGCCCGGCGTCGTCGCGGGCTGCCTGCTCGTATTCATTCCCGCCGTCGGCGAATTCGTCATTCCCGATCTCCTCGGCGGTTCGGAGACGCTGATGATCGGCAAGACTTTGTGGAGCGAGTTCAACTCCAACCGCGATTGGCCCGTATCGTCGGCAGTGGCGATCATCCTGCTGATGATCCTGGTGATACCGATCGTATATTTCCAGAACATCCAGGCCAAAGCCGACGGCGAGGGAAGGTGAGACATGGAAAAGTGGTCACGATTCAATATCGCCTCCGTCGTTCTCGGCTTCGGCTTTCTCTATCTGCCGATCGTGCTCCTGGTGATCTTCTCCTTCAACGAGTCGAAGCTGGTAACGGTCTGGGCGGGGTTTTCCACCAAGTGGTACGGCCAGCTCTGGCAGAATCAAAGCCTTCTGGACGCGGCATGGGTCACGATCCGGGTCGCACTCCTTTCGGCAACCTGCGCGACCGTGCTGGGAACGATGGCCGCGCTCGCGCTGGTGCGCTACACCCGCTTCCGCGGGCGCGTTCTCTTTTCCGGCATGGTCTATGCGCCCCTGGTGATGCCGGAAGTGATAACCGGACTCTCGCTGCTTCTTCTCTTCGTGGCGATCGGGTTTGACCGTGGCTTCTGGACGATCACGCTCGCCCACATCACCTTCACCATGTGTTTCGTCGCGGTCGTCGTGCAGTCGCGTCTTCTGAGCTTCGATCAGTCGATCGAGGAGGCCGCGCTCGATCTCGGCGCGACGCCGGTCAGGACCTTCTTCGCGATCACCCTGCCGGTGATCGCCCCGGCGGTCTTTTCCGGCTGGATACTCGCTTTCACGCTGTCGCTGGACGACCTGGTGATCGCAAGCTTCACGACCGGGCCCGGCGCGACGACGCTGCCGATGAAGATCTACAGCCAGGTCCGCCTCGGCGTGACGCCGGAAATTAACGCAATCTGCACGATCCTGATCGGGGTCGTTGCCCTGGGCGTGATCGTCGCATCCATCGTTACGAGGCGTCGCGAAGCCCAGCGGGAGAAGGATGAGCGGGCCGCCTTCGCGGCCATCGGGTGAGTTGTCAGTTCGGGCCAAGGAGGACTGAAAGCGGCGAGATCACCGCATTCGGCCAGGAGCCGCCGATGAAGAACTGCAGTGGTTCGTCGTCGTCTGCCGGGCTCGCGAGTGTTCCCGCCAGGGCAAGACTGCCGCTTCGATAGGGGACGACGCCGGTCACGGAAATAGTGCCGGCAGGCCCGGTGAAAGCGGCCCGGTCCAGCCGCGCCGTGCCGCCGCCGAAGCTCGCCTCGATGTCTGCCGTCCGGAAGTCGAGCGTGCCGTCGCTTGCCTGCGACAGCGAGAAGAATTCACCCTTGCGCACGAGATCGGTGAAGGCGCGAACGTCGAAACCGGCGAGGCTGCCATCGGTGAGGGAATAATCGAGACGACCGAAGACGTCGGTGATTCCCGTCTCCCAGAGCGGCCGGCCGGTCGCAAGATCGATGCTGAGTACGCCGCGGCCTGTCGGAAGCGGCCCCTTCAGGCCGAACCGGTCGAGAACGGCGGCGAAGTCGGCGTTTTTGAGGCTCGCCTGCAGCTTGCCGCCTTGTTCCAGCCCTTTCTCCGACAGCACGGCTCGGCCGCTCAGCCTGCCGTTCGCATAGGTGCTGTCTCCGATATCGAGCGAGACCCGACGGCCGTCGATCATCACCCCGGCGGCAACATCGGTCAGATGCAACGGCCCGGCCAGGACCTCCTGCGACGACAGCCGCACATCCAGACGCCAACCCCCGACGACGGCTTGCACCATCTGCGATACACGGTCGTCTTCCTGTGCTGGCTTCAGCGCCGCCAGGGGCAGGCCGTTGAGATCGATGCGGTCGAAGGCGAGCGTCCCTTCCACGCGCGGCCTTTTGCCGGATCCCAATTGCACATCCAGAACACCCGTCGCCGCGGCGCCGCCAATGGCCAGCTGGAGGTCCTCCAGTTTCAACGCCGTCTCACTCGTATCCACCTTTGTGTCGATACTGAATCCGCCTGCGGGCAATCCGGCGTCCGGCACGTTGCGGTACCACGCGGCGAGCCTCGCCAGCGAGGGTGCGGACATCTGCAGATGACCGGAAGCGAAAAGCTGCGGCGGGAGATTTCCGGTACCCTCGAAGGAAAACGTCAGCGGAGCGGAAGTCAGCGATGTCTTGAGTGCGGCGTTGCGTCCGGCGAAGAGGGCGAGCGGCTCTTCGCACACGAAGGCCCAACCGATCTGTTCGCCGCCGATCGTCGCGGAGAATTGCGTGCTCAGCCGCCCTCCGAAGGAAGGCCATTTGAGCGTGCCGGAAATCCCCGCAATGTCGATGCCCCCGCCATTGGCGGCCATGCGGTCGATAATGCGGACGCGGCCGTTCTCGATCGTGATGTCGCCGACGGGTGCCTCATCCTGCGGTATGGTGGTATCCGGGGGCACGAGCCAGCGCGGCTTTTGCCAGTTTACCGTTCCGTCCGCTCCGCGCTCGAGCGTGATGACCGGTTCGACAAGCGTGACCTCCTCAAGAGCCTGCTCGCCGCGAAGTGCCGAGAGCACGCTGAAGGAAGCGGTGATACGGCCGATCTCCGCGAGCGGGCGCTGTTCGGGCCCGGAGGTCACGATCGTCGCCATCGGGAGCGTCAACAGAGGTTCCGGCCAGAATCGGACTTCAGGTTCTCCGCTGATCGTGCTTTTTCCACCCGACCAGTCGTCAAGCATCCGCTCCATGGCCGCGCGCGCCTCGGTCGTCGAAACCAGGAGCGGCAACGCAGCATTGTAGGCGGCGGCGAGCGCGACGCCTATGGCGGCCGACCAGACGAGGTGGCGCGGGCGAAGCCGAGATCTGAGGCCCGAATCGCGCAATATGTGGAGCATCTTCCTCGTCATTCAGGTCGGACTTGCCATCGCTTCGGGTGAGCCGTCTGGATAGGGCTTCGGCTTGCATAAAGCAAATGGCGCCGAGATGGAATGTCGCCGCAGCGACGATGCCGAGCCGCATCCTCGCTGTTTGTTTCGCGCTGCAGCATGATATAGAAAGGCCAAAGAGTGGAGGAGAACATGCAAGCAGATCTGCCTTTGTGGGTGCCGGACAGGGAGATTCTCGAACATAGCCCGATGGCTGAGTTCATCGCCTGGTGCGGGACGCGCTTCAAAGCGAGCTTCGCCGATTATGACGCCTTTCATGACTGGTCGGTGAGTGAGCGCGGACACTTCTGGACCGCCGTATGGGAGCATTGCAAGGTCATAGGTGAGCCCGGGGAGAGGGCACTCGTCGATGGCGAGCGAATGCTCGACGCCCGTTTCTTCCCGGATGCGAGGCTCAACTTTGCCGAAAATCTGCTGCGCAAGACGGGCAGCGGTGCCGCCCTGATCTTCCGCGGCGAGGACAAGGTGAGCTATCAGTTGAGTTGGGCCGAATTGCGCGCCCTGGTATCGCGCCTGCAACAGGCGCTGAAGGCGCAAGGGATCGGCGTCGGGGATCGCGTTGCCGCGATGATGCCGAATATGCCGGAAACAATTGCCCTCATGCTGGCGACCGCTTCCGTAGGCGCCATATGGTCGTCCTGCTCGCCCGATTTCGGCGAGCAGGGCGTTCTCGATCGCTTCGGCCAGATAGCGCCCAAGCTCTTCATCGCATGCGACGGTTATTGGTATAACGGCAAGCGGCAGGATGTGGACGCGAAGGTGCGCGCCGTGGCCAAGGCGCTCGGCGTCCCGACCGTCATCGTTCCCTATGCCGGCGACAGTGCCGCACTCGCGCCTACCGTGGAGCGCGGGTTGACGCTTGCCGATTTCATCGCCGATTTCGCCGCAGAACCGCTCGAATTCGAGCGACTGCCATTCAATCAGCCGCTCTATATTCTGTTCTCCTCCGGCACCACCGGCGTGCCGAAATGCATCGTCCATTCGGCCGGCGGAACGCTGCTGCAGCACCTTAAGGAGCACCGTTTCCACTGTGGCCTGAGGGAAGGGGAGCGGCTGTTCTACTTCACCACCTGCGGCTGGATGATGTGGAACTGGCTGGCTTCGGGTCTGGCTGTGGGCGCAACGCTCTGCCTCTATGACGGCTCGCCTTTCTACCCGGACGGCAACGTGCTCTTCGATTTTGCCGCCGCTGAGCGCTTCGCCGTGTTCGGAACGTCGGCGAAATATATCGATGCGGTGCGAAAGGGCGGCCTCACCCCGTCGAAGACGCACGATTTGTCGCCCCTGCGGCTCATGACCTCCACCGGCTCGCCGCTCTCGCCCGAAGGCTTTTCCTTCGTCTACGAGGGCATCAGGTCCGATGTCCAGCTCGCGTCGATTTCCGGCGGGACCGACATCGTCTCCTGCTTCGTGCTCGGCAATCCCATGAAGCCCGTATGGCGCGGAGAGATCCAGGGCTCCGGCCTTGGCCTCGCCGTCGACGTCTGGAACGACGAAGGCAGACCCGTGCGCGGCGAAAAGGGCGAACTCGTCTGCACCAGGGCATTTCCGTCCATGCCCGTCATGTTCTGGAACGATCCCGACGGAGCGAAATATCGAGCCGCCTATTTCGACCGCTTCGACAATATCTGGTGCCATGGCGATTTTGCCGAATGGACCCCGCATGGCGGCATCGTCATCCATGGCCGCTCCGACGCAACACTGAATCCCGGGGGCGTGCGCATCGGCACGGCGGAGATCTACAATCAGGTCGAGCAGATGGAAGAAGTGGCAGAGGCGCTCTGCATCGGCCAGGACTGGGAGGATGACGTCCGCGTCGTCCTTTTCGTGCGGCTGGCGCAAGGCGCCGAACTCACAGAGCAACTGTCCAGGGAAATCAAAAACCGGATTCGATCCGGCGCCTCGCCGCGGCACGTACCGGCGAAGATCATCGCTGTCGCCGACATCCCGCGCACCAAGTCCGGCAAGATCGTCGAACTGGCGGTCCGCGACGTCGTGCACGGGCGCCCCGTGAAGAACAAGGAAGCGCTGGCGAACCCAGAGGCTCTCGACCTCTTCGCCGGGCTGGAGGCGCTGAAGAGCTGATCGACACCGTGCTGGGCGCCAATCCGCTCAGCAGGGTGTCGCTCCCGAAGGGGGAGCCGTCTTTTCTTCGCTGCTCGGGAGCCATATTTATATATATATCCCGAGTTGCATATCCCGAAACACATGAGTCAACGATGACCAGTCCGACCGGTTACACCGGGGCCGAGTTGGAACGCGCCGGTACACCCTGCGGTCCCCACGACATGATCGTCGTCACCGACAACGTTAAGGAATTCGTCCGGATGTCCGGCGTCCGGGTAGAGAACTGGCTGTAAGCAGCACCGCGGACCACAGCCGTTACGCAATTTCCTGAAGCGCTCTACGTACGGCGTTCGAGCGACCGCGATACCAGGATGACGGGGACCATGCCGGCGATGACGATGATCATCGCCGCAACGGAGGCGTCTTCGACCCTTGCCCGCGAGGCGTCCTCGTAGACGAGCGTGGCGAGCGTGTTGAAATTGAAGGGACGCAGCATGATCGTCGCGGAAAGCTCCTTCATCGTCTCTATGAAGACGAGGAGTGCGGCCGTCAGCACCGCGGGGCGCATCATCGGCAGGAGCACCGAGCGCAGCGTCTGGCCGCTGGTGCGGCCGAGGGCGCGTGCGGCCATGTCCAGATGCGGCGATAGCTTCTGAAAGCCGGCCTCGAGCGTCCCCTCCGCCATGGTCAGGAAACGGACCGTGCAGGCATAGACGATGGCAAAGCCGGTGCCGGTCATGAGAAGGCCGGTGGAGATCCCGAAAAAGGCCCGCATCTGGGCGTCGATCGCGTTGTCGAGTGCGGCGATCGGAAAGAGCACCCCGATCGCCAGAACCGTGCCGGGCACGCCGTAGCCGAAGGAGGCGAGCCGCGCGGCGATATCGGTGATGCGCGAACGCCCGCTGCGGGCGGCATAGGCAAGCACGAAACCCAGGAGCACGGTCGCGAGCGCCGTCAGGCCCGATACGAGAACGCTATTGGCGAGCGCACTCAGCAGGCGCGGTGCCAGAAATTGATCGAGGCGTCGCATGGCATAGTCGCCGAGAACGAGGAAGGGAACGGCAAAGCCCGACAATATGGGCACGAAACAGGCGGCCGTGGCTGCCCATTTCTTCCAGCCGGAAAGCTTGAGCCTTGCAACATCGTGGATTGCCGCCGTCGTCTTCTGGCTCGCGAAGCGCTGCCGGCGGCGCGCGGCCCGCTCGATCATCATCAGGGCGATGACGAAAACCAGCATGACGCAGGCTATCTGCGCGGCGCCGGCGAGGCTGCCGCGGTTGAGCCAGGTGTTGAAGATGGAGAAGGTCAGAGTCTGGACCCCAAGAAATTCGACCGCGCCGATATCGTTCAGCGTTTCCATGGCAACGAGGGTAAGGCCGATCATGATCGCCGGGCGCGCCATCGGAAGCTGGACCCGGAAAAATACCCTTACCGGTCCCGCGCCGAGCGTCCGCGCCACGTCCGCAGCCGCCCGGCCCTGCATCAGGAACATGGAGCGGCAGGCGAGATAGACATAGGGGTAGAGCACCGAACTCAGCACGAGCACGGCGCCGCCGAGCGAACGCACGTCCGGAAACCAGTAGTCGCGGCTCGTCTGAAATCCGAAGAGGCTTCGGACCAGCCCCTGGACGGGGCCGGCGAAAGTGAGCAGTTCCCCGAAAGCATAGGCCGAAAGATAGGCCGGTATGGCAAGCGGCAGCACCAGGGCCGCGGAGAGGATGCGGCGCAGCGGAAATTCGTAAGTTGCCACCAGCCAGGCGGCGAGAATGCCGATGATCGCACTGGCGGTGCACGTGAACAGGACCAGGAGAAGCGTGCGGCCGGTCGCGCGCGGAACCACGTTTTCGATAAGGTGCGGCCAGTCCGCGCTGCCGCCGGAAATGGCGAGCCAAGCGATGGACAGTATTGGCATCAGAACCACGATGGAGGCGAGCCCCGCCCAGCCTGTCAGAAGCGGATGATGAAGACCGGTGCCGGATCTGGCGTAACGCTGTCTGAGAGTCTTGGTAGTGAAATGCAAATCTTCCATCCGAAGCAATGCGATCGACATCGAATGAGGAAACGGCCGCAGCTTCCTCGATCAGCAGGATCCCATAAACTGGTTCCCGAAGGTCAACATTTGCCTAAAGCATTAGAGCCTTTCCTGTCCAAAGGGAACAATTCTGTTGGCTCAAGCGGAGTGGAGTGTTTGCTCGGCCGGCGCGCGTCATAGCCCAGGCATTCGTAAAAGCCGCCCGAGCAAACAGGCCGCCCGCTTCAGCAACCCGTATGCCGGGCATCTTTCCGCCAGGGCCAGCGGCGATCGTCTCAATTGGCCAAGACGCGTTGTGAGGGAAAGGATACTTCCACCAGCGTGCCTTCATTCGGAGCAGATGTGATGGCGAACTGCGCGCGGTTCGCTTCCGTCATGGCCTTCGTCAGCGGCAGGCCGAGGCCGGTGCCGTCGCCACGCTTGCGGCCGCCGTTCGTGACCTGGCGGAAGGGCTTCATCGCCTGGTCGAGCTCGTTGCGGGTCATGCCGATGCCGGTGTCGCGGATCCTTAGGATTACGCTGCCATTGGCCTCGTAGGAGGTCGACACGACGATCTGGCCGCCCGATGGCGTGAAGCGTATTGCATTTGCGAGAATGTTCAGAGCGATCTGCTTGATCGACCGGTCGTCGGCCACGACCTCGGGAACGGAGCCCGAAAGCGATGTGCGGATGATCACGCGCTGGCTGTTGGCCTGCGGCTGCACCAGCGAGACGGCCTCCGACACGGCTTCGTTGAGGTCCACGGCGCCGAAGTCCAGGTCCATTTCGCCGGCCTCGATCTTCGAGATGTCGAGCAGATCGTTGACGATGTCGAGGACATGCCGACCCGACCGGCCGATATCGCCGGCATACTCGATGTATCGCGGATGGCCGATCGGGCCGAAATGTTCGCTCGCCATCATGTCGGAGAAGCCGATGATGGCGTTGAGCGGCGTCCGGATCTCGTGGCTGACCCGGGCAAGAAACTCCGTCTTGTGCGCATTTGCCGTCTCGGCGGCGCGCTTGGCGTTTCGCAGTTCCTCTTCGGTCCGCTTCCATTGAGTGATGTCGCGGATGACGGCGCAGTAGCCGTTGGAGGAGGAGAGCCGCCCGATTGTCATGAACAGCGGAATGAAGCCGCCGGCAGCTTCGCGGCCGATCACTTCCCGGCCGTCATTGAGCACGCTTGCAACGCCATGGCCGGCGAGACCGTGGAGATAATCGATCACTGCCTTCTGGCTCTCGTGAGCAAAGAGCGTGGCGAAGGGCTTCCCGCGCATCTCGGCCTCGTCATAGTCGAAAAGCGCGCTTGCGGAGCGATTCATCGTCCGGATGTCGCCCTCCTGTCCGAGGACCACAACACCGTCCGTAGCGGTTTCCAGGATCGATCGGAGTTCGTCGATCTCCATCCGGAGCCGGCTTGCCTCCGCTGCGCTTTCCGCGTCGCGCGCCTGCCTTTCAGCTTCGCTTGCGCCGGCCGGAGTGAGCGCAAGCATGAGCGCGCTCTTTCCTTCCCACCGGATCGAATGCAGATGGGCGCCGACCGGTATGAGCCTGCCATCCTTGCGGACCAGGGTCATGGTTCCATCCGGCCTTGCCGCGCCGGCCTCGTTGCCGAGGGCGAAAAGGGCCTCCAGGCCGCCCTCATGCGCAAAGGCATCGAGGTCGTCATATCCGGTCAGCCGCAGAAATTCCGCATTGCCATGCAGCAACTCGTCACCGTGATGAACCAGCAAGGCCACCGGGAGCCTGTCGAGGGTTTCGCTGCTGATGCCGGCACCGGTGCGTGCAGGGGGACCAGGCTCCATTGCGGCAGCCGGAGCCTCGCTTTTCTGCTCGCCTGCCGCCTCTGTCGCTTCCGTGTGTTCGTTCTCTTCCGCGTTTGCCGGCTTGCTTGTCGGGAAGGTCTCGGCCTCTGGTCTGCTTTCCGCTTCGGTCTGGCTAGGCGGCAGCGGATCATGAACGCTGAAATGCTCGCCGAGCTGCTTTGCGATTTCGCGGAAGGCTGCCTGCTCGCCGCGCGTCAGCGTGCCGGCACCCGCCGGGCGGCGCTGGTCGAGATCGATGATTTTATCGGAGGGCGGCCGGTCGGGCGTGTCGACGGCTCGCAATGCAGGCTGTTCGCCGCGGAAGGGGTCTTCAGAAGGATCGGGCGCAACACGCTCCGCATCCTTGCCGTTGCCTGCCTCCGCATGGCGCCTGTCCGCAGGTCCGGTCTCGGGGGGAGAGCCTGCATTCGGCCCGTCGGCACCCTCGGGCGCGGCGCTCGACTTCTGCGCCGGCGCGCGGTCGAGCGAAAGCCCGGCCGCTTTTGCGTCCGGAACGGCGTCGGCAACCCTGACGATGCCGAAGCCTCGGAAACCGTCGAATTCGCGCGAACGGGAATAGGTAGGCAGCGCGGCAAGATCGACGGGCACTTTGAGATTTGTCCCCTGGACGGGCCAGAAGATCGTCTTGCCGGACCAGGTATCGCGGCGATGCAGAAGTTCGTTGATCCTGTTGTCCGGATCGAGACCGTAGCGACCGGCGAGTTCGGTAAATGTCACGCCGATGACGTCGGCGGCTTTCGGACCGACGGCCGATGCGAACTCTTCGGAGATTTCGCTGAAATGTCCCTCTGCGTCGATCTTCCAGACGAACCGAACCGCCCGTCCGCCGGCCGCGAAGACGAAATCGGCGGCTTCGCGGCGCTGGTCCGCTTCGACCGCATTTTCGGACGAGGCCTTTTCTGTCTCGCGCAGCGTCTCCGGCGCGGCGTGCTCTGCGTCGGCGGCCTCCGCCTCGGCGTCCACGTCCTTCGAAGCGCGTTCCCCTTGCACCTCTTCGCAGGTGGTTTCCTCGATAGGCGCCTCATCTTCGCTCGTTGCTGCCGTCTCCCCGGCGGGAGCGCGCTCGGAGCCGTCAAGCTTTGCCGGCGCCTGGTCCGTCTCCGCCGGTGTCGTGGACGAAGGAACCGCCTCCTGCACGTCGATTTCTCCACCAGGCATCGCGGACGCCGCCCGCCCCTGAGCTGCGGAATTGACAGGCTCGCCGGCCTCGGAATCTTCCAGGATCGCCTCGACTGCGAAGAGCAGGTGGAGTGCCGGATGTTCGGAAATCTTGCCGACTGCCGCGGGCAGGCGCCCCTTTTCCGTCGCGACGGGACGCTTGATCAGCCGGTCCTTGTCGCGTGCAACGGCGGCAACGAGCGTGCGGCGAATATCGGCCGAGAGGCCAAGGCTCTCGAAGCCGGGCGATCCGGCGATGATGGTGCCGTCGCTGTCGAGTACCGCCATATGTGTATCGGGGCCGTCGAGACCCGCAATCATCGCCTCGGCGCGCTCCTCGGTCGAGAGTGCCTTGCCGTTCTCCGGCACCGTGAACAGAACCGCGTCTTCGGCGGTCCCGATGCGGATCATCTCGACGGTTGCGCCGAGCGGAAGCCGCCGAAATCCCGCGGCCACGCGGATCAGAAGCTGCCGCCGGTCTCCGACAGTCGCGAGCTGCGCGGCAGCCGCGCGCAACTGGCGGAATGAAAGGTCTTTCGGATCGAGGTCGGTGTCTATGAAGTCGTAAACGGAAGCTGTCCCGAACAGCTTTGCACCCTGGTCGTTTGCCCATAGCACCCGCGCGATATCCCTTGAAAAGAGGACGGAGGCATCCCCGCGGGCAAAGTGCTCCCGCACCCGCGCATGCACGGCAATGTCGATGAAGGGATACTGTCTTTCGGGCATCGGCAGACCTACTAACGGATCGCTTTCGCGTTAACGCTCTATTAATACCCAGCCCACCGGCGAGGGTCCAGCAACGGCGCCGTCTCGGCGGCGTCTTTCGGTGCGGAAGGTTAATTGCGGAAGGTTTATTGTGCGCTGCACAAATTTGTTGCAATGCACAACGAAATAGGCTATAGAGCAGTCATCCATCAAAACGGCGCCTCTAAGAGGGCCACACCAAGGAGCGCATGCAATGGCTACCAAGAAGACCGAAGACGCATTTTCCCTCGCTTTCGACCCGAGCAACTTTACCGACAGTTTCCGCGAGTTCGCCGAAAAGGGTGCCGCACAGTCGAAGGAAGCCTATGCCAAGATGAAGACCGCTACCGAAGAGGCAGCCAGGACAGTCGAGGCGACGGTCGAGAGCGCTCAGTCGGGCACGGTCGAACTGGGGCTCAAGGCCATCGACGCGCTGCGCGCCAATGCCGAGACCTCGCTCTCGCACATGGAAGCTCTGCTCGGCGTAAAATCGTTCTCCGAACTCGTCGAACTCCAGACGGCCTTCATCCGCAGGCAGGCCGAGCTTGCTGTCGAGCAGGCGAAGACCATGCAGGAAGCAACGCGCAAGGTCGCCGAGAACGTCACCAAGCCCGGCAAGGAAGCCGCGGAACGGGCGATGTCCAACCTCAAGAAGAGCTGATCGGCCGCGCCGGATCGATCGGAACCGATGTAGGGACCGGGTGGCTTGCTATCCGGTCTTTTTGCTGGATAATCTGAACTTAAGGCTTGCAAATCGGCATGAGTGACCGTATGTGAGCCGCCAAGCGACGACCCAAATGAAGTTTGGAGTCGCTTGCAAGTGCGGTTGTAGCTCAGTTGGTTAGAGCGCAGGTTTGTGGCACCTGAGGTCGGAGGTTCGATCCCCCCCAACCGTACCATTTCTCTTCGTATTAACGACCCTTCCCTCCCGCAGGCGAAGCCCGTGGTCCTTTCGGCCATATGGTCGTGGCGGCAAAAAGGCGTCCGACCCCTATCCCCGTGCACTCTCTTCGAGTGGAAGAGGCGGAAGAAGCCGTTCGACGAACATCGCGAAAAGCTCTCGCTGGCTCGAGATGTTCAGTCTCTTATATATGTTCTGCCTGTGCAGTTTGACGGTTCCCTCCGTCACCGAGAGGATCTGCCCGATTGCATAATTGCTGTTTCCTCTGAGGATAAGCTGCACGATCCGCCGTTGCTGATAGGTAAGACGATCCTCGCAAAATGACGCGAAGGCGGTCTCCATGAGATCGTCGAGACGAAGCTGACGTTCACTCGCGCGTACATCCCGCCAATGTGATCGCACCGTTTCGCGCACGAGCGGCTCGATCTGCTTCAGCCCGTCCATTTCGTCGCCTGAAAAAGGGGCCCCATGCGAACGCATGAGCGAGTACACGGCGTTGAAACCACCTTCCAAAGGGATGAGGAAGCCGATCTCTTCGACGAGCGATCCGGCCCGCATGGATATGCAGGGATGAACCTCTCTCGAACTGTAGAACTCGGAGTCGAAGAAGTGGTCCGGAGCCAGTTCACGCATCCGCCACAGGCCCGCAGGAAAGCTTTGCGCACAGGCGGTATAGAACGGGTCGAACAGGTAAGCGCCGTCGAGATATGCATTCAGTGCCGCCGGTTCGGCGTGCTGGCGGTAGCCGTCGTGCAAGAGCAGCGGCCGCGAATCGAAAGGAAAGCCGAAGATCGCCGACAGGTCGAAACGGGCCACTTTCGCAAGCATCTCATCCAGGGCTTCCGGCAATGTCGGCCTCCCGATTTGCCCCACGATAGAGGCAATCGTCGACAGGTCTGGCACGTCAGTCTTCTGCACTGAACCCTCGTTTCCCCAGGGGCACGGCGGCCGCGCCCCCTTATCACCTTTGGAATATAGACCGCATCGTCACGGTACCGCAATGTAAGCGCGTGGAACAAGCATCATAGCTGCCCGCCGTCAGGTACCGGACATCGAGAGGCCAGAAGAGCCGTCGTCCAAAGCCGTCGAGCGGCAGCACTTACGACAGCTGGAGGAGCAATTGGCTGGTCGACTGCACGGAAAAATCGCGCTCATCAGCGGCGGAGCAGGCGGATGTGGTCTCGCCGCTGCCGAGCTTTTCGCTCGAGAGGGCGCAGCGGTCGGGATCGTCGATCTGCCGCACAGTCAAGGCGAAGCCGTTGCCTCCCGCCTGCGCGGCGAGGGGTTCAAGGCGGTGTTCGCCGCGGCCGATGTGTCGAACGAAGTTCAGGTGGAGCAGGCGGTGAAGGCGGTATCCGGCGACCTCGGGCCGGTGACCGTCCTGTTCAATCACGCCGGCACTATCGTCATCCGGCCGTTTCTTGAGACCACGGTCGAGGAATGGGACCGGTTGATGGCCATCAATGTGCGCAGCATGTTCCTCATGACCCGCGCCGTCCTGCCGCAGATGATCGACGCCGGAGGTGGATCGATCGTGTGCACCTCATCCATCTCCGCGGTTGCCGCAACTCCCATGGAGGTCCTTTACAACACGACCAAGGGGGCATGCCACATGTTCGCGCGCTCCGTCGCCGTGGAGTTCAGGGACCGGAACATCCGGTGCAATGCGGTTTGCCCCGGCTTTATCCAGACGGCGCATGGGCAGAGGGAAGTCGACGAGCTGACCCGATACGGGGTCGATGTTTCCGACGCGGCGATCGCGGCCCAGCAGGGAAGAATGTGCCGCCCGGACGAGGTCGCCAAGGCCGCCCTTTATCTTGCGAGCGACGATGCTAGCTTCGTCAGCGGCGCCCATCTGTTCGTCGACAATTGTTTTACAGCGGTGTGAGGGGGAGAAAATGGCTTTCGAGAAAGGTGGAGTCTGGCGGAACTGGGTGGGCAATCAGTACTGCGTGTCGCAGTACAAGGCGGCGCCGGAAACCGAGGCGGAGCTGGCCGAGCTGGTCGCAGAAGCGGACAAGCGCGATCTCGGCGTACGCGTCTCCGGTTCGGGGCACTCCTTCACGCCGGTCGTCGGGACCAGTGGTCTCCTGTTGTCGCTCGAAAATCTCAGGGGCGTTCAGAACGTCGACAAGGAACGCAGGCAAATTACGGTCGCGGGCGGAACGCGCATCAATGAAGTCGGCAAGACTCTCAAGCAGCACGGCCTCTCGCTGATCAATCAGGGCGATATCGACAGCCAGGCGGTGGCCGGCGCATTCACCACCGGAACCCACGGCACCGGGATCAAGCTCGGGAACATGGCGTCTTCGATCGCCGGAATGCGGATCGTCAAGGCGAATGGGGAAATCCTCGACATCGACGGGAGCGACACGGAGCTCCTTCACGCCGCCCAGGTTTCGGTGGGTACGCTCGGTGTCATCTCCTCGATGACCCTCAACGTCATGGACGCCTATAATTTGCACGAGCGGCTCTGGCGGGACGATTTCGAGACCTGCATGGAGCGCCATGACGAACTGGCGGAAAATCACAGGCATTTCGGATTCTTCTGGTGCCCGACGCCGGAAAGCCGCCATCTCTACTGCCTGCCGGATACCGCGGCGGTCTCGTCGACCGATAAATTGGCCGATGTCTGCGAAATGAAGGTGATGGATATCACCGACGCGACACCGATGGAGAGCGCGTTCGAAAAGATCGCCTACAGTTCGGAAGTCTATCCGATCGAATATGTGCCGAATTTCGTCGAACTCGAATATGCGGTTCCCCTAGAGCACGGCAAGGCGGCGGTCCGTGCCGTTCGCGATCTCATGCTCAACAAGCATACGAACTGCATCTATCCCATCGAATATCGCTTCACCGCCGGCGATCCGGCTTGGATGAGCCCGTTCCATCATCAGGACAGCATCACGCTCTCCGTCTCGGGCGGACCGGGAATCGATTATTGGGCGTTCCTGAGGGACGTCGACCAGATCCTGCGCGGCTACGACTCGCGACCGCATTGGGGAAAAATGCATTTCCTCGATACCGAAGACGTGACGCACCTTTATCCGCGCGCTGGCGATTTCCGCGCGCTGCGGCGGGAACTGGACCCCAATGGCCGGTTCCTGAATGAGCACCTGAAAATGCTGCTCGGCTGAAGGACAGAGCGGCGTTCAGGGAATTTCAGGTGACGCTCACACGAAAATGGAGTGCTCTTCCGTCACCAATTCCTGCAGGAACGAAACGGCTGTGCGCACGCGCACCAGGTCACGGGCGCTCTCGTGATAGGTCGTCCAATAGGCGCGCCGGATCGCAGTCTCGGGCAGGAGGCGGATGAGTTCCGGATATTGGCGGGCGATGTAATTATGCAGGATGCCGATGCCGGCGCTCGAGCGGACCGCTTCGGTCTGGCCGGTGGCGCTGGAGATCTCGAAAGAGGCGTCCCAGCTGCGCATGACCTCGGCGGAGAAATTGAGCGAAGGCGTAAAGATCAGGTCTTCCACGTAACCGATCCGGCGGTGCTTTTTCAGGTCGTCGACCGTGCGGGGCGTGCCGTGACCGGCAAGATAATCTGCCGAAGCGTAGAGACCGAGCGTATAATCGGTGAGCTTGGACGAAACGAGCCGCCCCTGCTCGGGGCGTTCGATGGTGATCGCGATGTCCGCCTCGCGCTGCGACAGCGAGAAGGAGCGCGGAACCGGGACAAGCTGGAGTTTCAATTCCGGGTAACGCGCCATGAGTCGCCCGAGGCGCGGCGCCAGAAAGGAGACGCCGAAACCATCAGGTGCGCCGATGCGAACCGTTCCCGCGATCGCCGTGTCGATCCGCCCGACCTGCGATTGGGCAGCAAGCATCTCGGTTTCCATGCGCTCGGCTGCGGCGAAGAAGACCTCGCCTTCGGCAGTCAGCTCGCAGCCGCTCGGGCGCCGGACGAGGAGCCTCGTCTTCAGCGTTGCCTCGAGTGCGGTGACCCGCCGGCTGAGCGTGGCGTGATTGACCCCGAGCCGTTTTGAAGCGGCGAGGATCTGGCCCGTTCTCGCGACGGCCAAAAAGACCCTGACGTCATCCCAGTTCATGTGGCCGCTTTCCTGGACTTCAATCTGTGCACAACGGTTCCTGAATTTCGGAAATTGAATTGTCGAAATCGTAGTGCGATCATAAGGCCACAATCAAGATCAGGAGGAACACTCATGTATGAACTCGGTCATTTCATCGATGGAAAGCGCGTCGCCGGCAAGAGCGGGCGCGTAAGCAAGATCTTCAACCCGGCGACTGGCGAGGTGCAAGGCACCGTGGCGCTGGCGAGCGACGCGGATCTTGCTGCCGCCGTCGAGAGCGCCAAGGCCGCCCAGCCCAAATGGGCCGCCACCAATCCGCAGCGCCGCGCCCGCGTTTTCATGAAGTTCGTCCAGCTCCTGAACGACAACATGGACGAGCTCGCCGAGATGCTTTCCCGCGAGCATGGCAAGACCATCGACGATGCCAAGGGCGACATCGTGCGCGGCCTTGAAGTCTGCGAATTCGTCATCGGCATTCCGCATCTGCAGAAGAGCGAATTCACGGAAGGTGCCGGTCCCGGCATCGACATGTATTCGATGCGCCAGCCCGTCGGCGTCGGCGCGGGCATCACGCCGTTCAACTTCCCCGGCATGATCCCGATGTGGATGTTCGCTCCGGCAATCGCCTGCGGCAACGCCTTCATCCTGAAGCCTTCCGAGCGTGATCCCTCCGTGCCGATCCGGCTTGCCGAACTGATGATCGAAGCGGGCCTGCCTGCCGGCATTCTCAACGTCGTCAACGGCGACAAGGGCGCGGTCGATGCGATCCTGACGCATCCTGACATCGCCGCAGTTTCCTTCGTCGGCTCGACCCCCATCGCCCGCTACGTCTACGGTACGGCTGCGATGAACGGCAAGCGTGCGCAATGCTTCGGCGGCGCGAAGAACCACATGATCATCATGCCGGATGCCGACCTCGACCAGGCCGCCAATGCGCTGATCGGCGCCGGCTACGGTTCCGCCGGCGAGCGCTGCATGGCGATCTCGGTGGCCGTTCCGGTCGGCGAGGAAACCGCAAACCGGCTGATCGACAAGCTTGTGCCTATGGTCGAAAGCCTGCGCATCGGCCCCTATACCGACGATAAGGCCGATATGGGGCCCGTCGTCACCAAGGAGGCGGAGCAGCGGATCCGCGGCCTGATCGAGAGCGGCATCGAGCAGGGTGCGAAGCTCGTCGTCGACGGTCGCGATTTCAAGCTGCAGGGCTATGAGAACGGCCACTTCGTCGGCGGCTGCCTCTTCGATCACGTCACGCCCGATATGGACATCTACAAGACGGAAATCTTCGGACCCGTCCTGTCTGTCGTGCGCGCAACGAATTACGAAGAGGCCCTGTCTCTGCCGATGAAACACGAATACGGCAACGGCGTTGCCATCTATACCCGCGACGGTGACGCTGCCCGCGACTTCGCCTCGCGCATCAACATCGGCATGGTGGGCGTCAATGTTCCGATCCCGGTTCCGCTCGCCTACCATTCCTTCGGCGGCTGGAAATCTTCGTCCTTCGGCGACCTCAACCAGCATGGCCCGGACTCGATCAAGTTCTGGACCCGCACCAAGACCATCACCTCCCGTTGGCCGTCGGGCATCAAGGACGGTGCCGAGTTCTCGATCCCGACGATGCGGTAACGCGGGCAAAGCTCTCCTCCTCGACTGGGGCCTCCTTCGCGGGGCCCTTTTTTGTTGCGCGAGGCCCGGCGGCGAAACTATCCTTGGTTGCGCTTGCGCGAGTCGGAGATTCGCGTGGCTACGGCTGGTCTTTGGGGATGGCAGCCGATCATTGACCGGCAGAACGCCTGATCGGCGATGCTGCCAGGCATAGAGTCGAAGGGGGCATCATGGCTATGGCAGGGTCGTTACCGACGCAAAGCGTCGGCGGGCGAAGCTTCGGACGCGCGGCGGAGGACGATTTCCAGCGTCTTTCCTTCACGGGCAGCGGCAGCGAATATTTCGGAATCTGGATCGTCAATATCCTGCTGACGATCATCACGCTGGGCATCTACTCGGCCTGGGCGAAGGTTCGCCGCAACCGCTATTTCTACGGAAACACCATCCTGCTCGGACGCGGCTTCGAGTACCACGCGAGAGGGGGGCAGATTCTCGTCGGCCGGCTGATCGTCTTCGCCTATCTGGTCATCTACAACGTCACGCTGACATTCGTACCGTTGGTCGGCCTCGGTCTTGGTCTCCTCATGCTTTGCTTCGTGCCCTGGCTCGTCGCGCGCGGTCTGCGGTTCAGCGCAAGGGTCACGAGCTACCGCAATGTCCGCTTCGACTTTGCCGGCCGCGCCGGCGGTGCGTTTCTGGCGTTCATCGTAGGCCCGGTGCTTGCGGCCCTGACGCTCGGAATTCTGACGCCGCTCGCCAGCCGCTGGTCCTACCGCTATATCGGCAACAATCTGAGATACGGGCAGAAGGCTTTTTCGACCAATCCCGCGCTGGGCGAGATTTACAGAAGCTGGGCGCTCTCGGCTGCAATCCTCGTGCTGGGTCTCCTGATCGTGGGCTTCGTCGTCTTTCTCGTCACGAGCCTGGTTGGCGGTCTGACCGACGACGTCGATGTGGCTTCGCTGGGTTCCCACCTGTCGGCCATCGTGCTGATAGCGCTCGGATATGTCCTGGTCCTGGCGATCTTCGGCGTGGCCGCTCTCATCTATGGGGCCGGGGTGCGCAACGTCGCCTGGTCCGCCGCCACTTTCGACGGCAGGCATCGGCTGCTGAGCGACCTGTCGCGCCTGCGCTACACCGGGATCGCGCTTTCGAATTTCGTCGTCACCATCGTCACGCTCGGACTGATGCGGCCCTGGGCAGCCGTGAGAATGGCACGCTACGTCAACGAGCATACGGGCATCCGCTTCGAGGGTGACGTCGGCGAGATCTTCTCGCAGATCGACCAGGAAGGTTCGGCGGTCGGCGCCGAGTTCATGGATATAGAAGGCTTCGACTTTGGCTTCTGACGGCCCCGCGATTGCCTCTGGGGAGTGGTACCCGCCGGGATCGGGCCGCTCGATCATCGCAAGCCTTGCCGAACGCGGCGGACGTTTGATCGTGCGCGATGAGAGCGGTGGCGAGCTTGCGGGGAGCATGCTGCCCTCGATCGAGATATCGTCACGGGTGGGCCGTGTTGCGCGCCGGATCACCTTTCCGGACGGATCGACGTTCGAGACTGCCGAAAACGACGCGATCGACCGGTTCCTGGCCGGGAAGGGCCGCGTCCGGGAGGGGATTGTCCATCGGCTGGAGCGCTTCCATCCGCGGCTGATCGCTTTTGTCGCGGCCACGATCCTGCTCGGCGTGCTGATTTATCGCTTCGCACTGCCGCTGATGGTGGAGGTTGCCGTCGCCTTCACGCCGCCGGTCGTGCCGCGCATCATGTCGGCGAGCACGCTGGAAACGATGGATCGGACGCTGCTCGGGGATTCGAAGCTCGACGAAGCCCGGCGCGGCCGGATCGTCGAGGGGTTCCGTCGCGTCGCGGCGCTCTCCGGCAGAGGGGAGGCGGGCTACACGCTGAACTTCCGCGAGGGCGGTCCGCTCGGCCCGAATGCTTTTGCCCTGCCCGACGGAACGTTGATCCTCACCGACGAACTGGTGGATCTCGCAGGCGAAGATACCGAAATGATCGTCGGTGTGCTGGCTCATGAGATCGGTCACGTGGAGCACGAGCACAGCCTGCGCCAGATCTATCGTGCTGCCGGGCTTACCGCCCTTATCATGCTGGTTGCGGGCGATATCGGTTCGGGAGCGGAGGACGTCCTGGTCCAGGGCGGCGGTCTTCTCGCGCTTTCCTATTCGCGATCCGCCGAAGCCGAAGCGGACAGGCATTCGGTCGAGCTGATGTTGAAGGCAGGCCTCGATCCGGGCGGGCTCGGCCGCTTCTTCCAACTGCTCGAAACAAAGCTGGACGACCGCTCCGAGACGAGCATCCTTTCCACCCACCCCGGAACGCCCGAGCGGCGCAAGGCGATCGCCGATTGGATTGGCAAGGCAAGGAAGCGGCTTGAATAGCAGCGTGCAGAGCTCGCCGGGACAAAACGAAAACAGCGGGCATGGGCCCGCTGTCTCTCGTTCGTCAGTTCAGTCGGGTCAATCCTGCGGACCTTCGTTGTAGCCGACCTTGTCGACGAGTTCCGAGGCCTTCTTGCGGTTTGCCGCGATCTTGGCAAGCGGCAGCGTGTCCGGCTTGATCTCACCGAAGGATTTGACGACTTCCGATGTTTCGACGCCGGGCAGAACAGGATATTCGAAGACCTGTTCGGCATAGATCTTCTGCGCTTCGCCTTCGGACAGGAATTCCATGAGCTTCAGGGCATTCTCCTTGTTCGGCGCGTTCTTGGCGAGCGCCATGCCGGAGATGTTCACATGCGTGCCCCGGTCCTTGGCGTTCGGGAAAAGAACCTTGATGGCCGCGGCCCAATCCTTCTGTTCGGGCTCCTTCTCGTTGGTCATCATCCGGCCGACATAATAGCTGTTGCCGAGTGCCACGTCGCATTCGCCGGCGAAGATCGCCTTGGCCTGATCGCGGTCGCCGCCGTCCGGCTTCCGGGCAAGATTGTCCCTGAGGCCGGCGAGCCATTTTTCCGTTTCGGCTTCACCGTGGTGGGCGATCATGGAAGCGAAGAGGCCGACATTGTAGGAGTGCTGACCGTCACGGGTGCAGATCTTGCCCTTCCACTTCGGATCGGCGAGGTCTTCATAGGTGATCTCGTCCTGTGCGACGCGCTCCTTGGAGGCATAGACGACGCGGCCGCGCGTCGTCAGGCCGAACCAATTGCCGTCCGGATCGCGGAAATGCTCGGGAATGTCCTTGTTGATGGTCTCGTTCACCACCGGCTGCGTCACGCCCGCGTCCTTGGCTTCGGTCAGGCGGCTGATGTCCACAGTCAGGATTACGTCGGCAGGAGAGTTCGCGCCTTCGGCCTGGATGCGCTCGACAAGGCCCTTGTCGAGGAAGAGCACGTTGGTCGTGATGCCCGTCTCCTTGGTGAAGGCGTCCAATAGCGGCTGAATGAGTTCCGGCTGCCGGTAGGAGTAGATGTTGACTTCTCCTTCGGCATGGGCCGCCGTAGAACCCAGGAATGCCGTCGCTACGGACAGCGCTCCGATCAGCGCTTTCGAAATTTGCATGGTGTTCTCTCCTTTTTCGTGTTTTAAACTTAACTAACTCAATCATCTTTCTGCCGCCTGCGGGCGTGTCAGTCAACAGTGAAACGGTGAAGAGATAAGCTTCGCGAAATTTTCCACTTTTTGGAATTGTTCCAAACTACGATCCGTCCTATATGATGAGTCACGAATTCATCGAATCCGGAGTAAAAAATGCGTCTGACGAAGCAAACCAACTACGCAGTACGCATGTTGATGTACTGTGCTGCGAACGGCCAGAAGCTCAGCCGCATTCCTGAGATCGCGCGGGCTTACGGCGTTTCGGAGCTGTTCCTTTTCAAAATTCTGCAGCCGCTGACAAGAGCCGGCCTGGTCGAGACCGTGCGCGGCCGTAACGGCGGCGTCCGCTTGCCGAGGCCGGCGGCGGAGATCACCCTTTTCGACGTCGTGAAGGTGACGGAAGACAGTTTCGCCATGGCGGAATGCTTCGAGGCGGGCGAGATCGACTGCCCGCTGGTGGATAGCTGCGGCCTCAATGCCGCGCTGCGCAAGGCGCTGAACGCCTTTTTCGAAGTGCTTCAGGGCTACACGATCGACGACCTGGTCAAGGCACGGCCGCAGATCAACTTCCTGCTCGGACTGGAAGAGCCCACGCGGCCGCAGACGTCGGCCGCCTGATTTTCGGCATTTGGTAAACAAGGCGGGATGGGCGGTTTTCCGCCCATCCCGCCTTGTTTTGTTTGAGCGGCCGGGATGATGCGAGGCCATCGGCCCTGAGACGGGGGCGATCTCAGATCGCCGCGCATCCGGCCGGGCCGCCCGGCGATCTCCTGCCATGCTGCGCGCTCGCCGCATCCTCTGGACGCAAATCCGCTGCACATTTCACCAGGTCCCGCGACCCCTCTTCTTTCCTTGATTTCCGGACTCGCGCAAAAGCCGGGGATAGTTGCCGGGCGCCCTGTTGGAAGAAGAAATTTTCGCATAGAGAAAATTCCAAAGTCACTTATTGCATTGATAAGCCAAATGTCGTTCCATCCGCTCTTGACCGGGTGTAAACGTCATGCCGTGTCGGATAAATACGAGAACAAAAAACAAATCTGGGAAACAAGCTCATGAAAAAGCTCACTACTCTTTTAGCGGCGACGGCGCTCGCCACGCTTATGGCCGGCACCGCCTGGTCGAAAACGTTCGTCTTCTGCTCGGAAGGTTCGCCGGAGGGCTTTGATCCTGGCCTCTATACGGCCGGCACCACGTTCGACGCTGCCGCCCACACCGTTTACAGCCGTCTTCTCGAGTTCAAGAAGGGCACGACCGAAACGGAACCCGGGCTCGCCGAAAGCTGGACGATCTCCGACGACGGCCTCGAATACACCTTCAAGCTGCGTCCCGGCGTCAAGTTTCAGACGACCGAATACTTCACTCCGACCCGTGAATTGAACGCCGACGATGTCGTCTTTTCGATCGAGCGCCAGTGGAAATCGGACCATCCATGGCATGGCTATGTGACCGGCGGTTCCTGGGAATATTTTGCCGGCATGGGGCTGCCGGAACTGCTCGAGTCTGTCGAGAAGGTCGACGACATGACCGTCAAGATCAAGCTGAAGCGCAAGGAAGCGCCGTTCCTGGCCAATCTTGCCATGCCCTTCGCGTCGATCATGTCGAAGGAATATGCCGACAAGCTGCAGGCCGAAGGCAAGATGAACCAGCTCAACCAGATGCCGCTCGGCACCGGTCCCTTCGCCTTTGTCGCCTATCAGCAGGACGCGGTCATCCGCTACAAGGCGCATCCGGAATTCTGGGGCGGAAAGCAGAAGATCGACGATCTGGTCTTTGCGATCACCACGGACGCGGCCGTTCGCTTCCAGAAGCTGCAGGCCGGCGAATGCCACCTGATGCCCTATCCGAACGCGGCGGATGTCGAGGCAATGAAGGCCGATCCGAACCTCAAGGTGATGGAGCAGGCCGGCCTCAACGTCGCCTATCTCGCCTATAACACGACGCAGCCGCCCTTCGATAAGCTCGAGGTGCGCAAGGCGCTGAACAAGGCGATCAACAAGGAGGCGATCGTCGACGCGGTCTTCCAGGGACAGGCGCAACCGGCGACCAATCCGATTCCGCCGACCATGTGGTCCTATAACGAGCAGATCGAAGACGACACCTATGATCCGGAAGCGGCGAAGAAGATGCTCGAGGATGCCGGCGTGAAAGATCTTTCGATGAAGGTCTGGGCGATGCCAGTGGCGCGTCCCTACATGCTCAACGCCCGTCGCGCCGCCGAACTGATGCAGGCCGACTTCGCCAAGGTCGGCGTCAAGGTCGAAATCGTCTCCTACGAATGGGCCGAATATCTCGAGAAGTCCAAGGCGAAGGACCGCGACGGTGCCGTGATCCTCGGCTGGACAGGCGACAACGGCGATCCGGACAACTTCCTCGACACGCTGCTCGGTTGCGACGCCGTCGGCGGCAACAACCGCGCGCAATGGTGCAACCAGGAGTTCGACGAACTCGTCACGAAGGCGAAGGAAGCATCCGACGTCGCAGAGCGCACCAAGCTCTATGAAGAGGCGCAGGTCGTCTTCAAGCGCGAAGCCCCCTGGGCTACGCTCGACCACTCGCTCTCCATCGTCCCGATGCGCAAGAATGTCGAAGGCTTCGTGCAGAGCCCGCTCGGCGACTTTGCTTTCGACGGCGTTGATATTGTAGAGTAATCTTATCGACTGATCCGAAGGGGGCGTTTGCCGCTGGCGAGCGCCCCTCTTCCTTTTTGCCAGTGCCGCCCCTTCTGCGGCCACCTTCGGCATGAGGTTTGACTATGTTCCGATTCTTTCTGGGGCGCTTGGCAGTGCTGATCCCGACCTTCATCGGGGTTTCCATCATCGCCTTCTCCTTCATTCGTCTGCTTCCCGGCGACCCGGTGGCGCTGCTTTCCGGTGAACGGGTGATGTCGCCGGAGCGGCACGCCGAAATTTCTCGCCAGCTGGGCTTCGACCGCCCGATCGTCATGCAGTACCTGGATTATCTCTGGGGCGTTCTGCAGGGCGATTTCGGCACGTCGATCGTCACCAAGAGGCCGGTGATGGATCAGTTCCTGGAGCTCTTCCCGGCAACCGTCGAACTGTCGCTCTGCGCCATCATTTTCGCCGTCCTTGTCGGTATTCCCGCCGGTGTCGTCGCGGCGGTCAAGCGCGGGTCCATCTTCGACCAGATCATCATGGGCACCGCGCTCGTCGGCTTCTCGATGCCGATTTTCTGGTGGGGCCTGCTGCTGATCATGCTTGTCTCCGGTACGCTGCAATGGACGCCGGTGTCCGGCCGGATTTCGCTGATGTTCTACTTCCCCTCAGTCACCGGCTTCATGCTGATCGACTCGCTTTTGTCGGGACAGGAAGGTGCGTTCCGGTCGGCCCTCCACCACCTTATTCTGCCGACGATCGTACTCGGCACCATTCCGCTCGCCGTCATCGCGCGCCAGACCCGCTCGGCAATGCTCGAGGTACTTTCCGAGGACTATGTCCGCACCGCGCGCGCCAAAGGGCTCTCCACCTTCCGGGTGGTCGGCATCCACGCGCTGCGCAATGCGATGATCCCCGTCGTCACCACCATCGGCCTGCAGATCGGCGTGATGCTGGCGGGCGCGATCCTGACGGAGACGATCTTCTCCTGGCCGGGGATCGGCAAATGGCTGCTCGATTCGGTGTCCCGGCGCGACTATGCCGTCATCCAGGGCGGGCTTCTGATCATCGCCGCGGTGATCATGCTGGTGAACCTCGCCGTGGATCTGCTCTACGGCCTGATCAATCCGCGCATCCGGCACTGAGGAGGGCGATATGACCGAAGCTACCGCAACCACCGCCATATCGGCCGATCCGACGCGCCGGGCGCGCCTCGCCGAATTCTGGTATTATTTCTCGGAGAACCGCGGCGCCGTCTTCGGCCTGTTCTTCTTCCTGTTCCTGGTGCTGCTCGCCATCTTCGCACCGCTCGTGGCGCCGCATAACCCGACCATCCAGTTCGGCGACGCGCGACTGGTCCCGCCGGTCTGGCAGGAAGGTGGCCGCGCGACATTCCTGCTCGGCACCGATGCCGTCGGCCGCGACATGCTCTCCCGTCTCATTTATGGAACACGCTTCTCACTCTTTATCGGCGTTATCGTTACGGTCTTGTCTTTGACCGGCGGCATTCTGGTCGGCGTCATCGCCGGTTATTTCCGCGGATGGATCGACACGGTCATCATGCGGCTGATGGACATCATCCTGGCTTTCCCGTCGCTCCTTCTGGCGCTTGTCCTCGTGGCGGTGCTGGGACCTGGCCTTACCAATGCGATGATCGCGATCGCACTGGTCTTCCAGCCGCATTTCGTCCGTCTGACCCGAGCGGCGGTGATGACGGAGAAGACGCGCGATTACGTCGTGGCGGCGAAGGTCGCCGGAGCAGGCCATGCGAGGCTCATGTTCAAGACGATCCTGCCGAACTGCATGGCGCCGCTCATCGTTCAGGCGACGCTGTCTTTCTCGAACGCGATCCTCGACGCGGCGGCGCTCGGCTTCCTGGGCATGGGGGCGCAGCCGCCGACGCCGGAATGGGGAACCATGCTTGCGGAAGCACGCGAGTTCATCCTGCGTGCCTGGTGGGTCGTCACGCTTCCGGGCCTCGCCATCCTGGTGACCGTCCTGGCCATCAATCTGATGGGCGATGGCCTGCGCGACGCTCTCGATCCGAAGCTGAAGAGGTCCTGACATGGCGCTTCTCGAAATCGAAAATCTCGTCGTCGAATTCCAGACGGCGTCCGGGCCCTTCCGGGCGGTAGACGGCGTGTCGCTCAAGGTGCATGAGAGCGAGGTCCTGGCAATCGTCGGAGAATCGGGCTCCGGTAAATCCGTGTCCATGCTTGCCGCCATGGGGCTTCTGCCCTGGACCGCCAGGGTGACGGCGGACAAGCTCGCCTTCAAAGGGCGGGATCTGCTGAAAATGCCCGCTTCCGACCGTCGCAAGATCATCGGCAAGGACATTGCGATGATCTTTCAGGAGCCTATCGCCAGCCTCAATCCATGCTTCACCGTGGGTTTCCAGATCGAGGAAGTGCTGCGGATACATATGGGCCTCGACCGGGCAGCGCGGCGCAAACGCGCGATCGAGCTGTTCGAGTCGGTCGGCATTCCCGACCCGGCCGAGCGCCTCGGGCACTTCCCGCACCAGATGTCGGGCGGACAGTGCCAGCGCGTGATGATCGCCATCGCGCTTGCCTGTAATCCGAAGCTGCTCATCGCAGATGAGCCGACGACCGCATTGGACGTGACGATCCAGAAGCAGATCCTCGACCTCCTGATGAAGCTGCAGCAGGAATACCGCATGGGCCTGATCATGATCACCCATAACATGGGCGTCGTTGCGGAGACCGCGGACCGCGTCATCGTGCAGTATAAGGGCCGCAAGATCGAGGAGGCGGACGTTCTGTCGCTGTTCGAATCGCCGAAGAGCAATTACACCCGCGCCCTTCTCTCGGCCCTGCCGGAGAATGCGACGGGGGACCGGTTGCCGACGATTTCCGAACTTTTCAATGAGCAGCAGATGCTCGATGGAGCCGCTCGATGACCCATGTTCTCGAAGCCCGCAATCTGGTGCGCGACTATCACATTCCCGGAAACCTCTTCCGCCAGGCGCGCAGCGTGCACGCGCTGAAGGGCGTGAGCTTCACCGTCGACGAGGGCAAGACGCTCGCGATCGTCGGCGAAAGCGGCTGCGGCAAGTCTACGCTCGGGCGCATCATCACGCTCATCGACCCTGCAACGGCGGGAGAGCTTCTGATCGACGGCAGGAAAGTCGACATCGCCCGCGAGGGTTTGACGGCCGAGATGCGCCGCAAGGTACAGATCATCTTTCAGAACCCTTACGGCTCTCTCAATCCCCGCCAGAAGATCGGCGATATCCTGGCGGAACCGCTGATCATCAACACCAAGACCCCGGCAGGCGAACGCCGCGAGCGGGCCATGGCTATGTTGAAGAAGGTTGGCCTGGAGGAGAAGCATTACAACCGGTACCCGCATATGTTCTCCGGCGGTCAGCGGCAGCGTATAGCGATCGCTCGCGCCCTGATGCTCAATCCCAAGCTTCTCGTTCTGGACGAACCGGTCTCGGCGCTCGATCTTTCCGTGCAGGCCCAGGTTCTGAACCTGCTCGCCGATCTCCAGGACGAGTTCAAACTCACCTATGTCTTCATCAGTCACGATCTGTCGGTGGTGCGCTATATCGCCGACGACGTGATGGTGATGTATTACGGTGAAGCGGTCGAGTATGGCAGCCGGGACGCGGTGTTCTCCGATCCGCGGCACGACTATACCAAGACCCTGTTCGCGGCGACGCCGCGGGCGGACGTCGCCAGCATCAAGGCCCGTCTGGCGCGGAAGAACGCCGCCTGATCGGAAAGATACAGGTCACTTCAATGCCGGCAAACTCTTGTTCGGCTCAATACCAGGATGAGGATTATGGAAATTAAGCGTTTCGAAAGCGGCTCGCGGATGAGCCAGGCCGTGGTCTACAACAACACCGTCTATCTCGCCGGCCAGGTCGGCAATGCCGGTGACGATGTCGTCACCCAGACGAAGCAGGCGCTGGCGGAGGTGGATCGTCTGCTTGCGCTCGCAGGAACGGACAAGACGCGCATTCTCTCCACGACCGTCTGGCTCGCGGACATGGCGGACTTTGCCAAGATGAACTCGGTCTGGGACGCCTGGGTGCCTCAGGGCAATGCGCCGGCCCGCGCGACCGGCGAAGCGAAACTGGCGACCCCGGAATATCTCGTCGAAGTGATCGTGACGGCAGCTCTCTAAATCGGTTCACGCGAGCAGATATGCGCTCCATCTTCTCCGCCGTCGGCCCCTGGCCGGCGGCGTTTTGCTGCCGGCCGTACACGCTTGCGGCGAAAGGAACGATTTACGCAGTTGCGGCGTTTAACGGGGCATTCCGCATGGAGGATGAAGCATGCTTTACTGGGTGCCAAGGCTCGTCGTGTCGGCGCTGGTCCTCCTGGTACTTGGCATGGATCTTTTCCCGCGCACGCCGGAGGAGGTGGCCTGTACATTGTTGATCATCGTCGGTGGGCTTGGCCTGCTTTCCGCCACGCTCCACCTGTTCCCGTCCGAACAACATTGAGGAAGGCTTCGTGGCAGCAGACATCCTGCCGTGGAGCGCAGCTCCGTCCTGCATCCGCGAGCGGGCTGTTCGGCGCATGCGCGTTTGAGAGGTAGTTGCCGATGGATATAGCCGAACGGACAACGGCCAAGCGTCGGCGAAAGCGGGAAGCGGCGAAAGAAATCGCTCTGGCCGAGGCATCGGCGATCGTTGCCCGGAAACGCGACAGCATAGAGCTTGCCGGCAGCTGGAGCGTGATCGGTCTGTTCGTGATCGCCTGCGCAGCGGTGGTTTATGCGATGGAACCGATCCTCCTGCCGATAACGCTTGCGGTCGTTGTCGGTATCGTCCTCGGCCGGGCTGCCGATGAGCTTGCCCGGTTCGGTCTTCCGCCTATCTTCGGCGGGCTGTTGCTGGCGCTTTTCTTCCTGCTGGGCCTGTCATATCTGGTCAATGCCATTCTCTGGCCGATTACCGAGGTCGCGCGCGAAGCGCCGCGGCTGGTCGAAGGCGTGATCGAGCGGATACTGCCCTATCTGCAGCGCTTCGAATGGCTGAACCTGGTGCTTGCCCGCGGGACGGAAGAGGAGGCCTTTGCCGACGTCATCGTCAAGAATGCGGGGCCGCTGATCGGTGGCGCGGCGGCCAGCCTCACCCCGGCTCTCGTGCAGACCCTGATCTTTTTGGCGGCGCTCGTTCTATTTCTGCTCGGGCGCGTTCAACTGCGCAGCACGATCATTCTTGCCTTCCCCAGCCGCGAAGGGCGTTTGACGGCAATCCGGGTCATGAACGCCCTCGAGGATGCGCTTGGGCATTATTTCTCGACCGCAAGCCTGATCTACCTGGCGCTTGGCGCAGTTACCATGGTGGTCGCGCTCGTCGGCGGATTGGCGATGCCGCCGCTTTGGGGCCTTTTCGCCTTCGTCTCGAGTTTCATTCCCTATCTCGGTGTCACGTTCATGACCCTGGCTTTGCTCGTTGGCGGGCTGATGACCCATGATGCGCTCATCGTTGCGCTCGCCCCGGCCACCGCCTTCTTCTTCGTTCACCTCGCCATGGAGAACCTGCTGGTGCCCGCCATCCTCGGCCAGCGCTTCGATATCAATCCATTCCTGATCTTCGTAGCGATCATCTTCTGGACGTGGATGTGGGGCGCCGTCGGCGCGATCCTCGCCTTTCCGCTATCGCTGATCGCGATGATCATCTTCGAACAGGTGCTGCTGCCGCCGCAGGAACGGCAGCTGCCGGGCTGACCCAAGAAGGGGCGGGGAAGATCGGCACCCGTCCGGCTCATCCCATTATACGTTCAAGACATCAGGTCTGACCTGACCGCATCTAATACGTTCCGGCCTGCGCATGCTCGTCGAAGAAAAGGGCCTGGCTGATCAGCGCCTTCACGGTATCCGGGTTGAAGGGCTTGGTCACCAGAAAGGCAGGCTCCGGTTTCTTGCCGGTCAGCAGTCGTTCGGGGAAGGCGGTGATGAAAATGACGGGAACGGCAGCCTGCGTCAGGATGTCGTTGACTGCGTCGATGCCGGAACTGCCGTCGGCCAGCTGTATGTCCGCCAGCACCATCTTCGGCGATGTCTTGCGATACAAACTAAGCGCCTCGCCGTGCGTGCGGGCGATCCCGGTGACCCGATGACCGAGGCTGGTTACCATGTCCTCGATGTCGAGTGCGATCAGAGGTTCATCCTCGATGATCATGACGTCGGTCGCGATCTGACGCGAGATCTCCTCCGAGGCGCTGGTCAGCAATTTCGCAAAGGCGCTTGCGTCTAGTCCCATGATTTCGGCTGCCTCGCCATTCGAGAAACCTTCGAGCGCGACGAGCAGGAAAGCCTGCCGCTGAGGGGGCGCGATAAGCGAGAGGTTGGACGCAGCCCTCTGCTCCCATGCGAAAGGCGAGGCGAGCTGTGTCCGATCGATCTTGAGTTGTCCGAACAAGGAACAGAACAGCTTGTAAAGGCTGGTGCGATCATTGGACGTGGAGGGGAAAAGTCCTATATCGTCGATCAACGCTTCGAGCACTGCAGCGACATAGGCGTCGCCGGCTGCTTGCGAGCCTGTGACGGCGCGCGCATAGCGCCGAAGATAGGGGAGATGGGGTGCAATCCTTGTGGAAAGTGGCATTTAGACCTTCCTAAACTGTTATGCGTATGGTCCTGTCTTGCTGGGAGAGTGCAGCAGGATACGTTAATGTATTGAGCACGTCTTTCGGTTTATGAAAAGACTTGAGAATCAGCCACGGCAATGAATCGAGAGCGAAGAGCTGCGCGATCTTGGACCGGATTTCGGCCGAGTGCAGATCACGGGATAGGACATCGATTTTTGCGAGTGTGAAACACACGGATCGCGCGGAACGGAACGATGAAGAAGTCCTCAAAAAGCGGCGGCACTCCAGCATGGCTCGCCCGCGCCGAGGCGACGCAAGCCAACAATCAGATCGCTTCGAAGCTGAAGATGCTCTATCAGGCGGTGGAGCACGAACCCGTGCCGCAGCACTTTCTGGACCTCTTGCATCGTCTGGACGAGGCCGAGGAACGACCCCGCGCCGACCGGTAGCCGGGTGAATGGCGCAAGCAATCGGCAAGCGTCACACTCCACACCGCGTCATATCTCAGGACAAATGGCAGCGATTTGCCGGCCCAACTGCGAACGGTAATGTGGAACAGTTCCGCTTTCCGAGGGAAAGCGGAACTGTTCCATCTCGTCAATTCGAGGCGCGCCAGCTTCAGCGCGCGGTTCGCGCGATTCCCGTCAGCAGCGCGCGGTGTACTGACGACCGTATCGGTCGCGATAGACGCAATAGCCGGGCTCGTTAGCGCGACCGATGAGGGCACCGGCGACACCACCTACCGCTGCGCCGACGGCAGCGCCTCGAACATCATTCGATATTGCGCCACCGATAATGCCGCCGGAGGCCGCGCCAATTGCCGCTCCCTTTTCCGTTTGCGTGCAGGCGGCCAGGGGAAGGATCAGGCATGCGACGACGAGTAGCTTCTTCATGACGCGTTCCTATTCAGGGTTGAGTACAACTGCTGGATATGACCAGGTACGATCTTCGGCGGAAATGCGCGCCGAAGTATAACGGGAGCTGGCGGGATGCTCGGTCGAGCGTCGTTCCGCGTTGGCGAGGCTAAACATGGACGCCGAAGCTCGCATTCCCATCTCCCATGGATGCCGCCGCCGCGGCGCTTGTTATTGTCGCAAAAACGCCGGTTGGCGCCATTTGTTCCGCGCCGCGGGACGCGGGCGCGCATTCCTGTTGTCGTATGGGTAGCGAAGCGTTCTGTTATTTCGCGGACGCGCGTTCGGTTTGCTCCAACGTCTCGAGCAGACGCTGGAGCCGGTTGTTATATTTTTGTTCCGATTGCTGCTGGAGTTCGCGCATCGTCCTGCCGATATGCAGATTCTGGTTGCGCAGTTCCGCCTGATGGCGGCCAGCCTCGTTTACGGTTTTCCATATATGTCGCGAGGATATCTTCATCGTCTTCCAGGGAATTCTTTCACTGCGGACAACGCCAAGCGCTTTCGAAGGTTCCTATTGCTTGGAGGCGAAAATACCGTCCTCTCTTCTATTTCCGGTTTTCTTGGTTAATCAAAGGTTTCCAATGGCAACGGCCTGCTCGCCCGCCGCGAAGGCAAGTTGATCCGGGAACAAAGGCTTGCGGGCGCGCGTTTTGATTTCGGTAGCGCAGACAAGGAGATAGCAGATGCTCTATTACGCTCTCGTGTTTCTGATCGTCGCGATCATCGCCGGTGTACTCGGTTTCGGCGGTATTGCCGGCGCTTCGGCAGGGATCGCACAGGTCCTGTTCTTCCTGTTCCTCATTTTCCTGGTGATCTCGCTCGTGGCGGGTCTCATCCGCCGAACCTGACCCTGCCGCCGGCGCTTGCCGGCGGGAAATTGGTATTCGAACGACAAGGGGTGGAGCTCTCGTCTCCACCCCTTTCCAGTTGCGGTTTGACGCTCTGTTGCCTTGCCCTGCCGGATGCCCTTGGCTATGCATGCGCACACCCGCCGCGCGTGGCGCGACAGCCGCACCCAGGACAGGAGAGCATCTGCACATGAAGACGGACGTTGTGGTTCTCGGTGCCGGCATTGTCGGAATTTCCTGCGCGATCCACCTGGCACGGCGGGGAAAATCGGTGGTGCTTGTGGACCGGCGCGGACCGGGCGAGGAGACGTCCTACGGCAATGCAGGCCTTATACAGCGCGAGGGCGTTTTCCCTTACGGGTTTCCGCACAATTTCGGTGCGCTTTTCCGCTACGCCCTGAACAACACGATCGACGCCAGCTACCATGTCCGGGCACTGCCCAGCCTGGTGCCTTTCCTGGCGCGCTACTGGTGGCACTCCGGCTTCACCCAGCACCAGAAAATAGCCCATCTTTACGCGCCGCTCATCGAGCACTCGATCGCGGAGCATCAGGAGCTGATCGATGCATCCGGAGCCGGCGAGCTCATTCGCAGAGATGGCTGGATGAAGGTTTTCCGCACGGAAAAGGAACGTGATGCGGCCTACAAGGACGCCGAGCGGCTTTCGACGGGTTTCGGCGTCAGCCATCAGAAGCTTTCGGCCAGCGAGCTAAAGACCCTCGAGCCGTCGATCCAGGTCGAACTCTCTGGCGGCCTGCGCTGGACCGATCCATGGTCGATCCGCGACCCGCACAGCCTCAACAAGGCCTATCTCGCTTATTTCCAGTCGCTTGGCGGCAGGCTCATTTCCGGCGATGCGGCGACGCTGGAGCATATCCTCGAAGGCGCGGGCTGGCGTGTCGCCACTCCGGACGGCCCGTTGGAGGCTCGGGAGGTCGTCGTCGCCCTCGGCCCATGGGCAGACACGGTGACGCGCAAACTCGGCTACCATTTCCCGCTTGCCGTGAAGCGCGGTTACCACATGCATTATGGTACCAGGGAGGGAGCGCAGCTCAACAACTGGGTGCTCGATGCCGAAAAGGGCTATTTCCTGGCGCCGATGCTGCGCGGCATCCGCTTGACGACCGGTGCGGAGTTCGCGCTGCGTGACGCGCCGAAAACTCCGGTGCAACTGACCCGAGCGGAGCGCGTCGCGCGCGAGTTCTTCCCGCTCGCCGAGCGGCGCGATGAGGAGCCATGGATGGGCGCGCGCCCCTGCACGCCCGATATGATGCCGATCATCGGCAAGGCCCCGCGGCACGAAGGCCTCTGGTTCGCCTTCGGCCACGCGCATCACGGCATGACGCTAGGTCCCGTCACCGGCCGGGCGCTGGCCCAGGCGATGACGGGTGAAAAGACCGTTATCGACATCGCGCCTTACCGGCCGGAGCGATTTCTGGCCTGAAGCTCTGATCCCTGTAGAGGGACGATCAGATGCAATTCCCTTCGTAAAGGTATTTGGCCACGTCCGGGTCGGCAATATTCGCCTTGGTCGCGGTTACCGTGCCGGTGCCGATCGGCGTCTCGACGGGCTCGCCCTTGACGGCAGCGACGGCCTGCTTGAAGCCGACATAGCCCATTTCGTAGGGCTGCTGGATGACGAGAGCGTCGAGCAGCCCCTCATTCAGAGCCTCGATCTCGGCTTCATCGGCATCCACCGCAATAGCGACGACGCTCTCGGCCGTCTCGGTGGAACGGATGCCGCCGGCAACGCCGATCGCGGGATTGTTCGATTGGGAGACGACGCCGATGAGGTCGGGGTTGGCGCTCATGAGCGACACGTAGGCCTGCTGTGCCTTCGGGATATCCTCACTTGCAAACTGGTTGCCGATATAGGTGAGATTCGGATACTTCTTGATCTCTTCTTCGAAACCCTTGATCCGGGCATCGACGGTGGAAATGCCGGGAATGCTGTTGATCTGCGCCACCTTGCCGGACTTTCCGTCGAGTGCCTTCGCGAGCGCCTTGGCGGTTTCGCGGCCGACGCTTTCATTGTCGGTTCCGACCACGGCGGAGAGCACCGACGGGTCGTCGAGCGTGGTGTCGACGGCGACGATCTTGGCGCCGTTGGCGGCTGCCTCCATCAGTGGCGCGATCAGCGCGGTCGAGCTCGTCGGATCGAGCACGATGGCAGAAGGGCTCGTCGCCATGACGGCGTTCAGCACCGGGATCTGCTCGGAGGCCGAGTAGGTCGGTGCGGCCTGGATGTTGACCTTCACGCCCAGTTCCTTGGCGGCGGCGCGGGCGCCGCAGGCGATCGCCTCATGAAACCCGCTATTGCGCTGGCCGAGCACAAGCGACACGCTGATATCGTCCGAGGCCGAGGCGGCGGTTGCCGAAATCGCCGTGGCGGCAAGCAGGATAGAAAGTCTCGCAATAGCCTTCGTCATTATGTTCCCTCTTTTGGTTTGGTTGGAGGTCAGGAGGAGCGGGTGCGGCGTCGGTACTGGTCGAGCAGCACGGCCGCGAGAAGGACGATGCCCACGGCCACTTCCTGCCAGAAGCTGGGCAGGCCGACGATGATCAGACCCGAAGCCAGTACGACAGGGATGAACACGCCGGCTGCTGTGCCGTACATGGAGCCGATGCCACCGAAGAGGCTGGCGCCGCCGAGGACGACCGCTGTAATGGCCTTCAGATTGTCCATGGCGTGGCCGGAAATCGTTGTCGAGGAGAAGCGGGTGAGGGTGAGATAACCGGCCAGTCCAGCGCAAACGCCGGAAAACACATAAATCGATATGAGATGCCGATCGACCTTGATGCCGGCGCGGCGTGCTCCTTGCTCGTTGGAGCCGACTGCATAGGTATAAAGGCCGAAGCGGGTCATATGCAGAGCGATACCGGCGACGGACGCGAAGACGCAGGCGATCAGCACGATGACTGGAATGCCGCCGATACGGCCGATACCGATCGATGTGACGATCGAGCGAGGCACGCCGGTCAGATCGACGCCGCCGGTCATCAGCCGGGCGAGACCGAGTGCGATGCCCATGCTGGCAAGGGTGACGATGAGCGGCGTAAGCCGGGCTCGGGCGATGAGGAGGCCGTTGACCAGCCCCCAGAAGGCTCCGGAGGCAAGCGCAACGGCGAGGCCAAGCACCGGCACCCAGGGTGCGTCTGAGCCCGTCGCGCGCATGGCAATCAACGACGCGACGCTTGAGAAGACAAGCACGGCGCCCACCGACAGATCGATGCCGGAGGTGATGATCACATAGGTCATGCCGACCGCGAGGATCATCATCATCGATGCTTCGATCGCCATGTTTCTCAGGTTGATACCGCTCAGGAATGCCGTCGGCGCCATGACCGTAAAGATCGCTATGATGATGATCAGCGAACCGAAGATCATCAGTTCCGGGCCGTCGAGCAGCCGGCGGATCACGGATTTTTGCGGCGCTACTTCATGCTGCATCGAAGCTTGGTCCTTGGTCGTACTCTTGCTGGAGGCGGTATCGATCGTCATGCCGCGGCTCCTTCCCTTTCGAGAGCGCCGGTCATAGCCCCCACGAGCTCGTCGGAGGTGACGGTGCTGGTGGTATAGGTCGCGACGCGGCGCCCATGGCGAAGCACGGTGACACGGTCGGAAACCGCAAGCACATCCGGCATGCTGTGGCTGATGAGTACGACGGAGACGCCGGTGTCGCGAACCCGGCGGATGAGGTCGAGCACGTTGCGCGTCTGCGCAACGCCGAGCGCTGCTGTCGGTTCGTCCATGAAGACCACCCGTTTCGCCCACATGAGCGCTCGTGCAACGGCGATGCCTTGGCGTTGTCCGCCGGAGAAATTAGCGACGGCTGCGCGCATGTCGGGAACGCGCACGCCCAGGCGCGCAAAAGACTCCTGGGCCTTGCGCCGCATCAGCGCCTTGTCGAGAAAGCCGAGGCGGCCCATCAGACCGGGGGAGGCGATTTCGCGGCCGAGGTAAAGGTTCTGCACGGCATTGAGATCGACCGCCAGCGACAGGTCCTGGTAGACGGTTTCGATGCCATGGGCACGCGCGTCGAGGGGACTATCGAAATGGACCAGCGTGTTGTCGATATAGATTTCGCCGCTGTCGGGTTGGAGCACGCCGGACAGGATCTTTGTCAGCGTTGATTTTCCGGCGCCGTTATCGCCGATGAGGGCAACGACCTCGCCTTCATGGATATCGAAATTCGCGCCTTGCATGGCGCGCATCTGCCCGAAGCTTTTTTCGATGTTCCGGGCAGAGAGAATGGGTGTGGTCATGCAAGTCTCCAAGGCATGAAGAACGATCGGTGGATCCGGCTCGGACACGTTGTTCAGGCGCAGATTGCGACATGAACGGCTGGTTCTTCGCGTCAGTCGGCCGTGCCGCACCACTCGGCGATGGCACGGGCGTAGATGCGGGCGCATTCGCGCCATTCCCTCATATTGAGCCGTTCATCGACAGCGTGAGCGTAGCGGATGTTGCCGGGGCCGAGCACGATTGCGGGAATGCCCTGAGCCTGAAGGAAGGAAGCATCGCTCACCGCGTTGAAGGAGGCCGTGGCGGGGCGCCCCGCAGGCGGAGGCCCAAGCACCGCGGAACGGGACCGGACCAGCACGTCGACCAGCGGGTGCTCCGTGGATACGTCTGCGACTGGCCAATGGCTGCGCCAGCTGAATGTCGGCGGATTCTCGCGGAGCCAGGGATCGAGCTGGGCGGCGTGATGCACATGGCGCTCGATTTCAGCCTTCACCGCCTCAGGATCTTCTTGCGGTGCGTACCAGACCAGGTATCCGACATAGGCGTGGTCGGCCATATAGCCGACGCTCGGAACGCCGACATCGCCGTGAAAAACGCCGGGCACGAGTGAAAAGAGGCCTGGCGGAAAGGCTGGATGGCGTTTTGTGATACCCCATTCCTGTTCAAGGTCCTGCAGCGCCTGCACGACCTTGATCAGCTTCTCGACGGCATTGACCCCGGCGCTCGGGCCTTCCCCGCCGGCCCTGATGGCGGCGCCCCTGTTGCCGGCATGGGTGCCATGACCTTTCACCGAAATCTCGAGATTGAAATTGCCGGCCGACACGGGAGCGATCGTCAGCGGCTCGGGCTGGGAGGAGGGCTCTGCGACGATGGCGGCATCGGAACGAAACCCCGCCTTGATGACTGCTGTCGTGCCGTTTTCGTGATCCATCGTCTCTTCGCCGACGACGGCATGGACCTGCAGGTCGCCCTTCAGCCGCACGCCGGCTTCCTTGAGAGCCGCGATGGCGAGGCAGGCCGCCGCAAGGCCCCCCTTCATGTCGGTGGAGCCAAGGCCGAAGAGCTCCTCACCGCGCCTTACGGGCTTCCACGGGTCGCCGGAGGTCCAGGCTTCGGGCTTGAAGGGAGCGACGGTATCGACATGCCCGTTGAAGAGCAGGGAGCGCCCGCCGCCGGTGCCCTTCAAGACTGCAGCAAGGTTGATCCGCTGCGGATCGGCTGCGACGTCATTGAGTTCGAAATCGAGTTTGGAAAGATAGGCGCCGATCAGGCGCGTGCACGCCGTTTCGCCGCCGATCACGCTTTCGCGGTCGATACCGGGAAAGCCGGGATTGATGCTGTTGATGCCGACGAGCTGTTCGAGGAGCTGCTCCGCTCCCGGGGCGAGGCGGTCGATAGCATCGTCGATGCGCCCCGAAAGTGCGGAAGCCTGCACGTCTTTCACTGATGAGTGCATGTCTGATCCCAGGTTTTTTTCCCGCAGGCCATTTCTTGTTCTACCGGACGCGAATGACTTGCCGTCGCTCGAGCCGCACGTGGTCTGCAGGAAAAAACTGCGCGATTGTCAGACATCTGTCAACAGGAAAAATCGCCTTCGTGGCGAGGCATGGGAGGTCGGCCGCGTCGGTCGGGATGCTTCACGCCAGGAAGGTTGGATACAGACGATATTGGCGTATCTCTGCCGGCTTAACCCAAAGCAAAAAATCACAAAGAGGTCAGTTGTCATACAAGAGAGGCCGCGACCCGTAACAAGGGTTCGCGAATGGTAACATGGGAGGCGGCCTGCATTCGTCGTTATTTATCTCTGGCGACGGAACCAAGGGAAGTCTTGCGTGTTTCTCCCGCGGCTGACCTCAAGATCGGCCGGCTCGGGCTTTGCCCGGCTTTGGGAGGAGTTTCGTACAAATGAGCAAGCAGACGGTGGAGGTGGCCGGCGAAGCTGTGGGCGCGCTTATCCCGGACAATGGCCGGTTGCGCTTCCTGGCTGTGAAGTTCAGCGTCTGGTCCTTGGACGGCCGGGTCTTTGCGACGCCCGATGAAGCGCGCAAGGCCGTGGCCGCGGTTCATGGTCTAGAAAAGAGGGCACCTGTGTTCAGCACAGGGATGCTTGCAATGAACGGACAGGAAATAGCCCCCGCGCCCGACGCGCGGTGAAGGGCGCCCGGTCTTGGTTTTGAGCTCTACTTAGGTGTGCGAGCCTGTTCCTGCAGGGCATCATCACCCGCTCGCGAAGCGCCATCGGTCGCGTTGAAATCTTCCGGCGCCTTCCACTGCAGCGCGACTTCCAACCGGCCGAGGACGAAGAGTACGACGAGACTCGTCACGGCGGCAAAGACCGCGATCAACCAGAAACCGAAACCGACAGAAAGTCCGACCGCTCCGGCGAGCCACATGCCGGCGCCCGTCGTCAACCCTTTCACTTCACCCTTCGAGAACACGATCATGCCGGCGGCGAGAAAGGCCACGCCCGCCGTTACGGCTTCTACCACGCGAATGGGATCGATGCGCACCTCCGGGCCCGAAAGGCTCTTCATGTGAACGCTTTCGATGGCGACCACGGCGAAGATCGCCGAGGCGAGGCTGACGAGAATATGGGTCCTCAGGCCCGCTGGCCGCTGCCGCCTTTCGCGCTCGATGCCGATGAATGCCCCGAACAGGACGGCGCCGAAGAGACGCGCGAACAATATCGGATAGGGGGTATGCGTATCTGCGAAGATGTCGGCGAAGATTTCATTCATGAAAGACGAACCAACTCCGAGGTCGGTCAGAATCGATCGTGATCTGGCCCGCAATGATGGAAGAAGAGCGGGATGCGGCGGCAGACCGCCTGCATCCCGCTCGCGTCCGGACTACTGCGCCGGAGCGGCCGGCGGCTGTGCCGGTGCTGCAGGCGTCTGCGTTTCGGGTGCTGCCGGCGGTGCTGCCGGCGTCTGCGTGTCAGGCGCGGCCGGCGCTGTCGTTCCTCCGGCGGGCGGCGTCGCCTGGTCGGTCGGTGCTGCCTCATTCGTAGGCGCAGGCTGATCCGTCGGTGCGGCCGGCGGAGTCGTATCCGACGGGGCCGTTTCGGATTGGCTCGGCGCGACCGGCTCGTTCTCGGCGTCGGTGGTCAACTCCGCCGGCAGCCAAGCGATAAGCGCGAGTATCAGGCCGGCGAGGATGATGATCATCAAAGGCCAGCGGCTGCGCCGCGTTGTAACCACGGTCGTATCCGGATCCCGAGGCGTCGGCTGACCGGTGGCTGGATCGAGCGGCGGTTTCGTCCTCAATTCGTCGTGCTGATTCATGGTATGCATCCTTTCTGTCCGTCACCCCGCCGACAGATCGCCTCCGCTGGACCAAGCCGGCGAAGGCTTGAGGAGAGGGGTTCCGTGCCACCGCACGTAAAGCGCGGCCTCGCCGCGGCGCAGACGGCGCACGAGGCAATGATAAACGATTGGGAGCCTGCAAGGTTCCGTTGCGCGCAATCCGGATACGCAACTTGGCTGAGAATGCGGTTTCGCCGCTTCGCAACCGTCAGTGGCGCGTCGTCATAAAACTGTCACAAAAGCGGCTGACCGTCGCGGCGGCGCAAGGATGGGGCATCTAATCTGCGGAGGATCGAGATGGATGTCGAAGGCTTTACCACGGCGCGGGTCCTGACAAGGCAGAGGCGGCTACAGGGCGACTTTCACTGGGCGCTTCTCGTCATTTTCGCCGGCGTTGTGCTGCTGACTTCGATCGTCATCGCCGATCGGCTTTTTGGAATTGACTATTACGACCTGGTGCGCGACCCCAACGCCATTGCCGGGCAGCCGAAATATTTCGGGCTGGTCTCCAACCTCGGCGTCATCTTCTGGTTTGCGGGCGGGTTCGCTGCTCTTCAGGCCTATTGGGCCGGCGCCGGTTTCGCCGCGCCGCATCTGCGCCGAGCGCTCCTCGCCGGCGGGCTCTTTTCCGGCCTTATGGGTGTCGACGATCTCCTGATGCTACACGAAGCGGTAGCTACTGCGGGCGTACCGGAATCGCTCGTTCTTGTGCCCCATATGCTTCTGCTGGCGACGCTTTGTTACCACGCCTGGTTCATCCGCCGGGATGTCCAGTCCCTCCTGCTTGTCGCCGCCGTCATGTCGCTCGGCTGCTCCTTCCTGGTCGACGCGGTTTCCGAGCACATTGCCGGCCTTGTCTTCGTCGAAGAGGGCTTCAAGATACTGGGGATCATGTTCCTGGCAGTCTTTCTCAGCCTTACCAGCCATGCGGCGCTGAGCACGAGAGCCCGGCGGTGATCTCAGCCCCTTTGGTGGGCCCGGAAGAATGCGGGCATGTTGCAGCCTTCTTCGAATCTGCTAGCTTCACCATCCTGGGATAGTGGCATCTTTGGGAGTGGGCTGACGACAATGCGGATGGCGAGGCTGGCTTGCACTTGTCTAATCCTTGTTCTTGCAGGCGCTGAGCGGCTCCACGCCGAACCGCTCTATACGGTGGACGACCTCGGAGCGGCGCTCAGCAGGTGCTGGACCCCGCCGGCAGGTTTCAAGGATTCCTTCGTTACGCTGAGATTCGGCTTCCGCGGCGACGGAACGCTGATGGGTCCGCCCCGGCCGACCGCGATCCGGGTGAGCGGGGATGAAAAGCAGCGGCAGGCCTTCGTCGCCGCCGCCACCGAAGCACTGCAGAACTGCGTGCCGCTGGAGTTTGCCAAGGAACTCTCCGACGAGATCGCGGGGAACGTGTTCACGCTGCAGTTCAAGTCGGCTCCCTGATCCCGGAGCCCGGATCAGGGAGCGGCTCCCGTTTTCCCGGACACAAGCCTCAGCCACGGCGGCAGGTGAAACAGGGACATCAGCCCGTACATGCTGGCCATTCCGTTCAGCAGCGATGCACCCTGCATGGAAGAGCAGATATCCGCATCTCCGCCAGACGCCGCGAGCAGCGCCATGGCCGCAAAAGTCGGGGCGGCGGCGAGGCCCAGCCAATCGGGCAAGCCACTGACGGCGGTACCCTTCCCAAGTGTCATGGAACATCACCCCCGGGCATATTCGTCATGGCGGCGCCACCAGATGCCGTTCTCGTTGCGTCCCTTTGGCGCCCGGTCGAGCCACTGATACATGCCCCATAGTCCGTCCAGACCACGCGCGTAGCTGGAATAGGTGTGGTAGACGATTCCGTCCTCGAGCACGAAGGCGCTGACGCCCGGCCTGTCGCGCGTGAAAGTGGCGACGTCGGTTCCCGCCATGGCGGCGATCTCGGCGGCCGGCCCCCGGCTTTCGCCTGGTTCGAGCAGAGGGGGCTCGCGGCGGAAATTGTACTCGATGCCGCCTTCGCGTTGCTGTTGTTCGGTGAACCAGACGCAGAAATCGCGGTTGAACTCGCCGTCGTTCGATGCGGCCCAGGGGAAACTCCACCCGAGACGCTGCTTATAGGCCGTGAGTTTCGCAAGTGGGGCACGGGAGACCGCATAAAAGGCGAGGTCGTGGTTTTCAAGATGAGGGACGATTCCGTTGAAGCCATCCGCGATAGCAGAACAGGATGGGCAGCCGGCCGTATAATCGGGCCCGAACATGAAATGGTAGACGAGAAGCTGCGAGCGTCCCTTGAAGAGGTCGCGCAGCGAGGCTTCACCCTCGTCGGTCTCGAACCTGTATGCCTGGTCGATCCGCACCCAGGGCAATTCCCGACGCCAGCGCGCCAGCTCGTCGCTTCTCCGTGTCAGATCCTTCTCGGCTGCGAGAAGATCGACGCGGGCCGCCAGCCATTCTTCCCGTGTTCCTGTTGCATGTGCCGTCATCATGCTTCTCCTTTGGCTATCTGTCGTCGTAGATTGGCGCCGCCGGGCGCGGGTCGCCGGTGTTCATGAGCCAGACTAGAGCCGGAGATCGAATGGTGAGAGTGACAAGTTTGGCGGGATTTCGATGGACTCGCTGATCACCGCTGCGGCACGGGCGCTCGCGGCCGGCGATCTCCTTGGCGCGCTGAACCGCGTCGCGTTGCGGGAGGACGCGCATGCGCTCGCGCTTCGTGGCATCGCGATGGCGCAGCTTGGCGACTTCGCCCGGGCGAAGGCTCTCCTCAAACGAGCGGCACATGGTTTCGGCCAGAGGCAGGCGGTGGCACGCGCCCGGTGCATCGTTGCCGAGGCCGAGATCGCTCTCGTTTCGCGCGACCTGGGCTGGCCCACGAAAACGCTCGAAGCGGCGAGGGCAACGCTCGAAGTGCATGGCGACCGAGTGAATGCCGCTCACGCCCGAAATCTCGAGGCCCGCCGCCTGCTTCTCATAGGCCGCCTCGACGAGGCCGAGGGTGCGCTGTCGGTACTCGACGCCGTGTCCGAGCGAAAGATGGGCACCGCGCTCCCGTCCGCGACGAGGGCAGCCCGCGAGCTGGTCGTTGCGGGCATCGCCATACGGCGTCTGCAGGCGAAGGCGGCGCGGGTTGCGCTTGACCGAGCCGAAGATGCTGCGCGCGAGGCGAACGTCCCTGCGCTGACGGCGGAGGTGGAGGCTGCGTCCCTTATCCTTGATGCGCCTGTCGCGCGCCTGATCGGCAGCGGCGGGGAGCGTCTTCTCCTGATCGATGAAGTCGAAACGCTGCTCGCTTCGGGTGCCCTCGTCGTGGACGCTTGCCGCAATATGATACGGTACGAAGGGCTGGTCGTCTCGCTAGCCACACGCCCTGTCCTCATGGCGCTTGCCCGTGCGCTCGGCGAGGCCTGGCCCGGGGACGTGCCGCGAGCCACGCTGCTCACGCGCGCTTTCCGCGCCCGGCATGCCGATGAATCGCACCGCGCTCGGCTGCGCGTGGAGATCGGGCGTCTTCGGGCGGAGCTTCGAGGGCTTGCGGAGGTGAGGGCGACGAAGCAGGGTTTCACGCTATCGCCCCGCCGTGCCGGTGCGGCCGTCGTGTTGGCGCCGCCCGTCGAGGAAAGGCATGCGGACGTACTCGCCATGCTTTCCGACGGGGAGGCATGGTCGAGCTCGGCGCTGGCAATTGCGCTCGGTGCGAGCCCGCGCACCGTGCAGCGGGCACTCGAAAATCTTGCCTCGGCCGGCAAGGTGCAATCCTTCGGCCGCGGCCGGGCGCTTCGCTGGATGACCCCGTCCATACCGGGCTTCCCGACAGTCTTGTTACTCCCGGGGCCGTTGCCGAGCGACTAGAATGCGAGATGCAACAGGCGACGAGGATTTGAAATATGAAACGATCGAAAGCCGAAATTGTCAGGGAATATGGACCTTTTCCCGGTACTGAACAGGTGCATGGCGTCACCTTCGACGGCAGGCACGTCTGGTTCGCCTCGGGCGACCGGCTGAACGCACTCGACCCCGGAAGTGGACAGACGGTGCGCTCCATCGATGTTGCCGCCCATGCGGGAACCGCCTTCGACGGTCAGCACCTGTTCCAGATCGCGGAGGATCGCATCCAGAAGATCGATCCTGAGACCGGTCGCGTGCTTGCAACGATTCCGGCGCCTGCCGGGGGCGGTGATTCCGGCCTTGCCTGGGCCGAAGGAACGCTCTGGGTCGGCTGTTACCAGGGGCGCAAGATCCATCAGGTCGATCCCGAAACCGGGCGGGTCCTTCGCACCATCGAGTCCAACCGGGTCGTGACCGGTGTCACCTGGGTTGACGGTGAGCTTTGGCACGGCACCTGGGAAGGCGACGAGAGCGATGTGCGGCGTCTGGATCCGGATACAGGAGAGGTGTTGGAGATGATAGAAATGCCGTCGGGCACCGGCGTTTCCGGTCTTGAATCCGACGGCGGCGACCGTTTCTTCTGTGGAGGAGGAAACAGCGGAAAGGTCCGCGCGATCCGCAAGCCCGGCCGGATCTCCGCATAGGCGATCCATGGCCCGTATGGAAGGAAGGTCCCGGAGCGTTTAGAAGGGACAATCGCGTTGGCTCCGGGACCTTCAGGCGCCGCAGCGGCTGACGAGGGTGCCGCCTTGGTCGCCTCAGAACGATATGCTTCACTGATATTGGCGGGCAACAGTCCTAGGACTTTTAACCTTGTCAGCTAGGACCAAGGTCCGATGGCGCCGATAGGCCGGAACAAAGCCTGCAGCAGGCGATTCCTCCACTTGAAGGGATACGTAGCTGGAGAAGCACTCATGACAGTCTTTCTCGTCAAGAGTTCCGTCGCACTGAGCCTTGCGGTCTTCCTGACTGCGGCTCCTGCCGAAGCGCAAAGCACAATCGAAATCGGCGCGGCTGAGACGGCTGCGGTCGCCATCGCGGGGCCGGACGCGGGCGCGACAATCGATCCGCCGCCGAAGGGCGTGATTGAATATGTCGAGCTGCAGCCGTTGCCGCAGCGGCCGCTGGTTCTTCAGGAGCAGATAGCAGTCGGTAAACCGGTACCCGAAACCGTCTTTCTCAATACGGTCCCGGCCGACAGGCGCTATGGCTTCGCGGTGGTCAACAAGAAGCGTGTCATTGCAGACGTGAAGAGCCGCACCGTCGTACAGCTCGTTCAATAGATCCTGAGCCGTGGTCGGGTCTACAATGCCCCGCCGGTGACCGGATTGACTTCGGGCTTTTCACTCCTGTCCTTTGCACCTGGAGGCTGGACAGTGGAGGGTGCAGTCGACTCCTCGTCGCGGTGCTTCTTCCGATCCGCCGGTTGACGGACGTCGGCAGGCTTCGCCTGTTCCGGAGTGGCATTCGTATCCTTGGTGCTCATTGTCGTCTCCTCTCGGGTGAAAGGACAACGGACTGAACGCAAAGGGGTTCCTGTCGCCTGGGACCGAAAGGGATGTAACACACATTGCGATCAGAGGCCCACCAGGTTTGTTGGCGGGCCTCGCTCTGGTAGCCCGTCTCAAACGGAGGGCTGTTTCGAGCCCTTGCTCTTGCTCTTCCGCTTCTTCGGCGCCGTGGCCTTGGCCGGTGCCTTCTTTCCAAGCGGCCTCAGTTCTATATGGGCGGGGTTTGGATAGTGGTCCAGCGCCGCGCCCGTTGCCGCGTCGACCCCCATTCCAATAACGCCGCCGATCACGATGTTTCCGGCAAATCCGGCGGCACCCGCACCGACGACCTTCGTCCTGATTTCAATGGAGCCCTTCTCATACCCTTCCTTCTCGGCGAATGCGGTAAATTCAGTGCGCCGCATAACCTCGATCGTGCAGGGAGAACGCGGGCAATACTGCCCCGTCGATGTTGTGATCTTAGCATCGGACGGCGAGGCCGTGATCGTTACCTTTTCCGTTGTGCCCCGAGTAATAGATCCACAGCCGGAAAGTGCCGTTATGGTGGCGATTGCCACGAGCATGTTCAATTTCATCTCAACCCCAGTTGCCAAAAAGTTACTTGCGATGGGAATCAAGCTGATAAACCTGTGGTTGTCTATGGAGAAAACAGGGACATGGGGAGATATTAACAAGGTGTGGAGTGTTGCTGTTGGTTCATCCTGGTTTTTATTGGCGGGTAAACGGGTTACAGGCAGGATTTAACATGGCGGAATTCGATGCTTGATCTTATCGAAATTCAACAATGAGGGTTGCGGAACGAACAGACAATGCGTGCCGGCTTCTATATAAATGATAACTTTGGTCGATCTATCATTTTATGGAGAGTCTCGATGCGCCGCCTTCTGCCCCCATTGCTTGTCGGCTTGCTGCTGATTGTCCTGTTTGCGCTGTCTCGTGTGGAACGGCCGATTGACCCATTGCCAGTCTCGTCAGCGATGATTGGATGGGCATGCATCCCTGTCGCGCTGATCGGTCTCGCCGTTGCGCGCAGGCAGTTTTCCAAGGCCAGTGCGGAGATCATGACATTTGATACGCCCCGCAATCTCGTGACTGATGGCCTCTTCGCGTACAGCCGAAATCCGATGTATCTTTCGATGCTCCTGCTGGTTCTAGGGGCGGCACTGATCGCCGGACATTGGGCGGGTTTGTTGATGCCGCTCGTCTTTTTTATCGCCGCCAATTGGCGGTATATCCCGTTTGAGGAAAGCGCTGCCGAGCAGGCCTTCGGTGACCCGTACAGGCAGTATCGCGCGCGCGTACGCCGCTGGATTTAAGCCATGCCTCGGCCTGCTGTCGAAAAAACGCTCATGCGTCAGCGCTTTGTGATGGCGGCCGAGGAGATATTGCGAGAAAATGGCGGTGCGCGTCTGGCCTTGGCCGATGTCGCCGCGCGCCTCGGCATGTCGCAATCCAACAGCTATCGTTACTTTCCGGACCGGCAGGCGCTGATTTCCATGCTGGCTGAAAACTGGTTTGCCGGAGTGGAGGATGAAGTCACTGCCGCTGTTGTGGCTGAGTCCGAACCGGATGGCCAGGTGACAGCTTGGGTTCTGCGAACGATGCGCGCCAAATGTGAGCGATATGACGCCGACCCGAGCTTGTTCTTAGCCTATCTGCGTCTCGCCGGCGGGGAGGCTGAGGCGGTTGCCCGCCACGTCGGCCGCTTGAGGGAAATCATCCGCCCCGCTGTTGCCACGCTTACTGGAGAAACAGAGGCGGAAGACGCGCTGATCTTGCTGGAGGACGCTACGATCCTGTTTCGAAATCCATTTCTGATAGCCCAGTACCGAGCAACGCTGTCTGAGAAACGGGCGCGCCAAGTTGCCGAGGCAATCATTCAAGCGATCAGCCAGCATTAGCTCGACTTCGGATTGCCGGTGCACAACACATCGAGATGGCAAAGTTCGGTGATCGCAAGCGGCCGAAGGCAGGCGCCCGCAGTGTTGGCGCGTGCTCGTGAGCGTCAACAATACACCGCCGTCCACCTGAAGGCCGCCAGTCCGCCTCCGGCCCAAAGTCGATCGGCTGCTTTTGAACTGCCCGCAGCAGATCACCCCGCGCTACACCGAACAGCAGGTTAAACAGGTTGTCGCTCCTCTTGGTGAGCGACTGCAGCGATTGGAAACTGAAAACGCGACGTTGCGAACCCAATTGGGAGGACCTTGAAGATGAGCGAAGCTCAGCGGCCACCACTTCCCCCGTTCACATTCGAAAGCGCAGTCGAGAAAGTCCGGCTTGCCGAAGACGGATGGAACAGCCGTGACCCAGCTAGGGTTGCGTTAGCGTGCACCGTGGACAGCCAGTGGCGAACCGTGCCGAGTTCGTCACCGGAAGGGAAGCGATCGCCGCGTTCCTCTCGGCAAAATGGCGGCGGGAGCTCGACTACCGTTTGATCAAGGAACTTTGGGCGTTTAGCGACACTCGTATCGACGTTAGGTTTGCCTATGAGTGGCACGACGACAGCGGGAACTGGTTCAGATCGTTCGGGAACGAGAATTGGGAGTTTGACGGCAGCGGCCTGATGTGGAAGCGCTATGCCTGCATCAACGACTTGCCTAGCCGCACCGACGACCGCTGCTTTCAGTGGACACTTGGTCGCCGGCCTGATGATCATCCGGGACTCGGCGAGCTCGGCCTTTAGTCGAGCCGAACCTGCCTCTTTCATTTGTGACTCAAAGGTGGGGCTCAGGAGCCATTCTTCCATTCAAAGTATTCAGAACGCTTATTCAGTTTTGGCTACCGACGGTCCGCCTCCGGCCCACAACGAATTGACACCTCGCACCAAGCACACGTCTCCAATGGCGGGACGGGCCGGAGAAACCTAGGCCGCTGTACACTCGAAGCGGCCGATACTGTTTCCCCTACATGGCGATGCCGCTTGAAATAATTGCATTTCACAGTGGCGCAGTTTGGCAGTGTGTCGTCAGCGGCCACAAAAAGTCACCTCGTCCCATATTTACTTTTATAATTATATAATGCAAATTCTTCGCACGGCTCAGGAGGTGAGCCTTACCAGCAGGAGGAAATCGCTGTGCGCAATTACTTCAAACTCGGAATTCTGGCCGCCGTCGTCGGCGGCACCTTGGGCCTTGGAACGCTGCAGGCTTCGTCGCAGGATCTGGAACTGACCATCATGGCGCCCGCTGGCGCTGGGGGCGGATGGGATTCGGCTTCGCGCTCAATGCAGGAAGCCATGATGGCGAGCGGCAATGCGAAAAGCGTGCAGGTTATCAACGTCCCCGGCGCAGGTGGCACGGTTGGTCTTGCTCAGTTCATCGGCTCCGCGAAGGGCAGCTCAAATCAGCTTTTTGTCGCGGGCATTACGCTCGTCGGCGCAAGCATCTCCAACCAGTCCCCGGTCGATCTGACGGAGGTCACTCCGATCGCTCGCCTAACCGGCGACCCGCTTGTGATCGTCGTCCCGAAGGATTCGCCGATCAAATCAATGGACGATCTGCTGGCTACGATTAAGAAAGACGTCGCGACAACGATCTGGGTTGGCGGATCGGCGGGCGGTGCGGATCATATCCTCGCAGCGCTCGTCACCAAGGCAGCAGGTGCTGACCCCAGCAAGATCAACTACGTCGCCTATTCTGGCGGTGGTGAGTCGCTTGCCGCCATGCTCGGTGGTCAGGCGACCGCAGGCGTGTCGGGCTACGGCGAATGGGAAGGCCAGATCAAATCCGGCGACCTCAGAGCATTGGCGATTTCCTATCCGGAGCCGATCGAAGGCATCGAGGCAAAGCCTTTGAAAGCACAGGGCCTCGATATCGAACTCGTCAACTGGCGCGGTGTCTTCGCGGGTCCGGGCGTCGAAGGCGCCGATCTCGATGCGCTCAAGTCCGCCGTCGAGAAGACGGTGAAGTCCGCCGAGTGGCAGGCAATCCTTAAAGCCCGCGGTTGGACCGACTACTATGCGCCTTCCGACGAATTCAAGGCTTTCATCGGTTCGGAAACCGAACGCGTGAAGACCATCCTGACGTCCATCGGTCTCGCAAACTAACCTGACGGAGCACGCGGAAGCCGGCAAGTGCCCTTCCGCGTGCGACGAGGACACCATGACCCAGAAAACTCTTCGCATTCCCAACCGTCCAACTGCGATGATCGCTGTCGTCCTGTTCGCCATCGCCTTCATCACCTACTGGGATGCAAGCCATATGAAGGTGCGGGCAACCTACGGGATGAGCGCCAGCGCGGCGTCCTATTTCGTGGCGATCCTTTTTGTAGTTCTTGCCATCGGTCACCTGATCAGCGCCTTCAAGCCATCGGACATCGAAGTCGAGAGCGCAGACTGGATGGCCGTCGGCTGGATCGGTTTTGCTCTTGCAGGGTTGATCGGATCGATCTGGCTTGGTGGCGGTTTCATTCCAGGCTCGACGCTTCTCTTCGCACTGACCGCGCGGGCGTTCGGCCGCAAGGCCCTTCTCGTCGATCTATGTCTCGGGGCGGTCATCGGGGTGTTTGTCTTCCTTCTCTTCAATAAGCTCCTGACGCTCGCGTTGCCGCAAGGCCCGCTTGAGCGGCTCTTCTGAGGACGCCCTGATGGATACATTTTCGTTTTTGATCGATGGGTTCGCACTGGCTATTCAGCCTGCGAACCTCATCTACGCCGCCATTGGCGTTCTTATTGGAACGGCCGTCGGTGTTCTCCCAGGTATTGGCCCGGCACTGACGGTGGCACTTCTGCTTCCAGTTACCTTCAAGCTGGATCCCGGCGGCTCGATCATCATGTTCGCCGGAATTTACTATGGCGGAATGTACGGTGGTTCGACCACGGCGATCCTGCTCAACGCGCCTGGCGAAAGCGCATCGGTCGTCACCGCGCTCGAGGGCAACAAGATGGCACGAGCCGGACGCGGTGGGCCGGCGCTCGCGACAGCAGCCATCGGTTCGTTCGTTGCCGCACTCGTTGCTACAGCCGGGCTGGCCGTTCTCGCACCGTATCTCGTGAAGATTGCTGTCAAGTTCGGTCCCTGGGATTATTTCGGTCTGATGCTGATCGCGTTCGTGACGGTATCGGCAACGTTCGGGTCATCGCCGCTGCGGGGGCTCACCAGTCTGGCCTTTGGCCTCTGGCTGGGACTGATGGGCATCGACCAGTTGACGGGCCAGGCTCGCCTGACGTTCGGTGTTCCGGGACTGCTTGATGGCGTCGAGGTGACAACGCTCGCCGTCGGTCTGTTCGCGATCGGTGAAGCCTTCTTCGTGGCGTCGCGTCATCTCTACAAGCCCGAGAAGCCTATCCCGGTTAAGGGGTCGATCTGGATGACCAGAGAAGACTGGAAGCGGTCCTGGAAGCCATGGCTTCGCGGTACGGTCATCGGCTTTCCGATCGGCGCACTTCCGGCTGGCGGCGCCGAGATTCCTACTTTCCTGAGCTATACGATCGAACGCAAGCTGAGCAGCAAGCCGGAAGAGTTCGGCCGCGGGGCAATCGAAGGCGTCGCCGGTCCGGAAGCTGCGAACAATGCGTCCGCCGCCGGCACGCTGGTTCCGCTGCTGACGCTTGGATTACCGACGTCTGCCACGGCCGCCGTCATGCTCGCGGGCTTCCAGCAGTACAACATCCAGCCGGGTCCCTTGCTGTTCACGCAGCATGCTGACCTCGTCTGGGGACTGGTCGCCAGCCTGTTTATCGCCAATGTCATGCTGCTTGTTCTCAACCTGCCTTTGGTCGGAATTTGGGTGAAGCTCCTCAAAATTCCGCTGCCCTGGCTCTATGCAGGCATCCTCGTGTTTGCTTCGATGGGCACCCTTGCAGCGAACCCATCCGTGACGGAACTGCTGCTGCTGACGGGATTCGGCGTCGTCGGATTTGTGATGCGCCGCTACGACTATCCCATCGCTCCGGCGGTTGTCGGTCTGATCCTTGGCCCGCTTGCAGACAGCGCCTTGCGCCGCTCTCTGCAAATGAGCCTTGGCGATCCGATGATCCTGGTCCAGCATCCGAGTTCGGCCATCATGATCGGCATAGCCGTTGTTGCCTTGGTCGCTCCTTTTGTATTCAGAGGCCTCGCGAAATTCCGTCAAGACGAGGATTGATGGCGCAAATCTGTTTGACCGCGCCGGGCGGCGCACATCACTGTGGCAATTCCAACTGAAAGAACAGGACACACGGACAAGGCATGGCCAGGAACAGTCTCTCACCCCGGATCAGCACGGAAATCATTGAGTTCGTGAAATCCACCGCGATGCGAAAGGGAGATCATCTGCCTCTGCAGATGCTGGCCGACAATTTCCGTGTGTCGCGTGCCCCGATCATGAGCGCTCTGCAGAAACTGGAAGAGAAGGGCATTGTGCGAGCCGAGCCGAACCGCGGCTATTTTCTTGCGGTGAATGGCGATGCAATCGACGATCTTGGGCCCGCGGATGGCAAGGCTGCCGAGGGTGACGATGCGATCTATCTCAGGATCGCAGACGATCGCCTGTCCGGGAAGTTTGCCGAGCGCGTCAGCGAAAACGAGTTGATGCGCATCTACGAGGTGCCACGAACCAGGTTGTTGAAGATCCTTCACCGGATAGCGGACGAGGGCTGGATCGAGCGGCTTCCCGGAAATGGATGGTCGTTCAAACAGACCCTCATGTCGAAGAAGAGCTATGAGGAAGGCTATGTCTTCCGCGCCGTGATCGAGCAGCAGGCGATGCTGCTGCCGACGTTCCAATCGGATGCGGACGGCTTTCGAAGAGCGCGCGACACACAGACGGAGCTTGGAAACGGCGGCCACGAACATTGGTCGCGGGCCGAGATCTTCAAAGCCAATAACGACTTCCACGAAATGCTTGTCGCTTGTTCCGGGAACGAATTTTTCCTGGACGCGATAAAGCGGATCAACAGATTGCGACGCCTCCTGGAATACCAGATCACCATCGATCGCAGCCGCTTGCCGAAACAGACGGCAGAGCATCTGCACATCCTCGATCTTCTCGAGAGTGATCGACGATCAGAAGCGGCAGCCTTCCTCTACACCCACATCATGGGTGCCGGCAGGATCAAAACACCGAAAGTGTAATCAGGAGGAGACTGACAGGCGAAAACGCGCGGCCGCAAGAGAATTGCATTTTGCTATCATAAAATGCAGATGACCCCTGCACTTGGTCCTTGTCTATCCCGTTCCAAAACGGACATGCGATGAGAGATTTGGGATGACCATCATATCGAAACTCACGGTAAACGAGGTGGCGTACGACGTCATCGACCTGCCAGCGGAGGTTGGACACCAGCTTCGGTCGCTTCCATACATTCACCGCATCCTGTTGGAGAACGTTCTTCGAACAGCAGGCGAAGATGCTGCAAGAGCCAAGGCTGCGATCATTGACTGGCTTGCGACGGGTTCGAGCGAGTTGGAGATCCAATTTCTCCCCAATCGTGTCATGATGCACGATACTACCTGCGGTCCTGCATTGGTTGATATCGCGGGAATGCGGTCGGCACTTGCAGAGGCAGGCTATGATCCGGCGCTTCTCAATCCCGTTGTCCCGGTGGACGTCTCCACGGACCACTCCCTGGCTGTCGATGTCTTTGGACACTCTGCGTCGCTTGAACTCAACATGAAACGCGAGTTCGAGCGCAACGCCGAGCGGTATCGCTTCATGAAGTGGGCAACCAATACCCTTACAGGGTTTCGCGTGCATCCGCCTGGGACCGGCATCATGCATACGCTCAATCTCGAGCGCCTCGCGACGGTCGTCTCGACGCTCGAGAAAGACGGTCGGCGCTGGGCGGCGCCTGACACGTTGATCGGGACGGACAGCCACACGCCGATGATCAACGGCATCGGTGTCCTCGCTTGGGGCGTCGGTGGACTGGAAGCGGAAAGCGTATTCTTCGGCATGCCTGTGTCGCTCCGCGTGCCCGATGTGGTCGGTGTTCGTCTGACCGGACGTCTCGGCGATGGGGTGCTTGCGACCGATCTGGCATTGACGGTGACGCATATCCTGCGAAAGATCGACCTTCAGGATAAGTATGTGGAATTCTATGGCCCCGGCGTGTCGCTGCTGACGGCCGGCGACCGGTCGGTGGTCGCGAACATGACGCCCGAGTTTGGCGGCAATTCCGGCTACTTTCCGGTCGACGGTCGCACGCTCGATTATCTCCGCACGACAGGTCGAACGTCCGAGCAAGTCGAGCTGGTCGAAGCCTTCACCAAGCGTGTCGGTCTTTGGTTCGACCCGGACGAAAAGCCGCGCTACACGCACGTCGTCGAAATTGATCTGTCGGCGATCGAACCGAGCCTTGCCGGACCGACGCGTCCCCACGACAGGATATCTGTGGGAGAGACTTCCGCAGCGATCTCTTCGATGAAACGCGACGCGGTCGTAAGTGCCCACACTTCGGAGCCGAACGATGGCGCGGTCGCCATCGCAGCCATTACAAGCTGCACCAACACGTCCGATCCGCGGCTGGTTATTGCGGCGGGCTTGCTGGCCCGAAAAGCGAGAGCGCTCGGTCTGCATCCGGCTCCCTGGGTGAAGACGTCGCTCGCGCCGGGATCACCAACAGCGGAAAGATACCTGCGTCGGTCTGGACTGCTGCAGGATCTCGAAGCGGTCGGATTCGGGATCGTCGGCTACGGCTGCACGACCTGCATCGGCAACTCCGGACCATTGACCGAGCCGATCGCCGTGGCGATGAAGGACCGGGGAATCCTGCCGGTCGCCGTTCTCTCGGGCAACCGAAATTTCCCCGGTCGCGTACACCCGCAGCTCGAGGCCGGGTTCCTCGCATCTCCTCCGCTTGTCGTGGCGTTCGCGCTGGCTGGGACCGTCGAGCTGAATATTCTAACCGACGTGATCGGTCGGTCGTCCGATGGGCAGGCCGTGACCCTGTCTATGTTGTGGCCGACGAGCCAGGAGATCGACGAGGCGGTTACACTTGCTGCGGATGCAATGGACTTCAAGCGAGCTTATGACGAAGCCGAGGCCAGCAAGGCCTGGCGCGAACTCGAGGCGCCGACCACGACATTGTTTCCGTGGGACGAGACCTCGACATACATCCGCAGGCCACCGTTCGCAGGCTTCGGAAAAGGCAGCTTGCTCGGGACCTACGATGCGCATCCGCTCATCGTTGTCGGTGACGACATCACGACCGACCATATCTCGCCAGCCGGGGCGATCCGGGCTCAGAGTGAAACCGGCCGGTATCTCGTTGAGCTTGGCGAGGTCCCGACAGACCTTAATGTTCACGCTTCGCGGCGGGGTAACTGGGAGTCGATGGTTCGGGGTCTGTACACAAACCGAACCGTTCAAAACTTTCTCGGCGTTGAAATCCCGCCAGGATCGACGATCCACGCGCCTTCGGGCGAACTCCTCCCGCTCTGGTCGGCCGCCAATCGCTACGCGGAGAGTAAGCAATCCGTCGTGATTGTCGCTGGTGAACGCTACGGCATGGGTTCGTCGCGAGATTGGGCGGCAAAAGGAGCATCCCTCCTCGGCGCCCGCGCGGTCCTGGCTGTGAGCTTCGAAAGGATTCACCGATCCAATCTTATCGGTATGGGCGTTCTGCCGATGAGATTACCGGAAGGTTTGGGGCCAGATGAACTCGCTCTGAGGTCGGGTGACCTCATCGAAATCCATGCCGATGCGGGCCTGATCGCTCCGCGTTGTCCGATCGACGTCGTCATTCGGAGACGCGACGGGGAAATCACGAGATTCAGAGCAACGACGGCCATAGAAACTGTCGCCGAGGTAGAGATGTTGAAGGCGGGTGGAATTCTCCCGTTGATGTTGAAAAACTTGGTAGCGACCGAACGCACTTCGATTTAGGTGAGACCTCGTCCGATAGGCTGTTCCGTGGCGATCTCGGCGCGAAAACCCCTTGCGCCTTTGTACTGGCCGTCAGCTCATCCGGCACTTCATCGCAAGATCTATCTGTCCGGCCCCGGCTCCGTACCCGCCAGCAGCCGAGAGCGGAGATTATTTCCGCATTGCGCCTTCGTTTCGGTTCTCCAGGATACTCAAACGATATCCCAGAGGCCGACGGTCTGCTTTTCCGCTCGTCATCGCACATCGCCGGTCGCCTACCGGCCGCATACCGGTCATTCACGCATTGCAAATCTGTGTCCGCTGGGAGCGTTGTAGAGACAAACAGGCTTCTCCACTGGCGGTTCAATTGGCTCACTGTCGCGAGAACTCACGCGCAAGTTCCAAGAACGCCCTGACACCGGCTGACAGATTTCGGCGCCCAGGGTAGTAAAGGCAAAGCCCCGGATATGGTGGCGTCCAATCTTCCAGGACACGGACAACGCTCCCCACCTCGATGTCGGGGAGAATGTCTTGCTCGAAGACGTAGCCTATACCGGCGCTTTCCAGGACAGCGGTTCTTGTGAGGCCAGCCTCGTCCAGGGATATCGGACCGCGTGCATCGATTTGCACCTGCTCCCCGTTCTTCTCGAAACGCCACCGAAACGAGGAGCCATCGGGCAGGCGAACGCGAATGCATCGATGGTTGAGAAGGTCGGCAGGGACCACTGGCTTCCCATGCCTCTCGAAGTATTCAGGAGACCCAACCACAGCATGTCGCTGGGGCTGGCCGAGCGAAACGGCAATCATGTCGCTGGGAACGAGGCCCGCAACCCTAACCCCCAGATCAAACCCGTCCTTGACGATATCAACCATCTTTCCTTCAGTTACAATATCGACATTCATGTCGGGATAGCGGCGCAGGAACTCAAGCACGAGCGGTGAGATAATGGCGCGAGCCGCAAACGGCGCCGCGTTGATCCGTATTGTTCCGGAAGGTGTCTCACGTTGCGCGCGCACCGAATCCAAAGCGGCATAGAGATCCTGGAGTGACGGCGCCACCTGCTGCACAAAGAGCCTGCCGGCATCTGTGAGCGACACGCTGCGTGTGGTGCGGTTGAACAATCGCACTCCCAGCCCCGCCTCCAGCCTGCCTATTGTGTGGCTCAGCGCGGTCGTGGACATATCGAGATCGATGGCCGCTGCGCGGAATGTCCCGCGCCGGGCAATAGCAATAACCGCTTCAAGTTCTTTCAGGCTGGTCTGTTCCATTGTCCCGGTTTGTTCATTACCGCATGCCGGTTTATCCCACTTTTCTACGCAATGGTCGAGCGCTAACTATCGGTCAGCCAGTGAGGAGAAACACAATGGATATGCCCGATATCGTGAACTTGTACTTTGACGCTGACAGCGGCAGCAACGCGGATGCGCTGTCGGATACCTTTGCGACCGAAGCCGTTGTCGAAGATGAGGGATCGCGTCATCAAGGCGTCGTCGCAATCCGTGAATGGTGGGTGGCAGCTAAGAGGGCCACTCAGTACGCTTCTGAACCTTTGGAATCGACCATTGACGGCAGCAAAGTGCTCGTCCGAGCCAAAGTTAGCGGCCAGTTTCCCGGCAGTCCGGTGACGCTCTCATATGCCTTCACCATCGAGAACGGCAAGATCGCTAGGCTGGAGATCCGGTGATGACAGACTTTCTCAACCTGAGAGGCAAGCGAGCCCTCATCACTGCTGGAACCAAGGGCGCCGGCGCTGCGACCGTCAGCCTGTTTCGGGAACTCGGCGCGCAGGTGTTGACGACCGCGCGCGCGCGCCCTGAGAACCTGCCGGAAGAATTGTTTGTCGAGGCCGATCTCACGACTGAAGAGGGGTGCGCGGCCGTCGTGGACGTTGCGCGTCAACGTCTCGGCAACATCGATATCATCGTTCATATGCTGGGTGGCTCGTCAGCAGCCGGCGGTGGCTTTCGGGCGCTAACTGATGCCGAGTGGCAGAAAGAAATGTCTCTCAATCTTTTTCCCGCTGTTCGACTCGATCGCGAACTGGTTCCAGACATGGTCGCACGCGGAACCGGTGTGGTAGTGCATGTCACGTCCATCCAAAGAGTGCTACCTCTCCCGGAAGCGACCACGGCATATGCCGCAGCCAAGGCGGCACTTTCGACTTACAGCAAGGCCATGTCCAAGGAGGTGTCGCCCAAGGGCGTCCGCGTCGTGCGAGTTTCTCCGGGGTGGATCGAAACGGAAGCGTCTGTCCACTTGGCCCAGCGCTTGGCGGAAAAGGCGGGCACGGACCTTGAGGGCGGCAAGAAAATTATCATGGACAGCTTGGGTGGCATACCTCTCGGGCGCCCGGCCAAGCCGACGGAAGTCGCAGACCTGATTGCCTTCCTGGCATCGGATCGCGCTGCATCGATCACTGGTACCGAATACACCATCGATGGAGGAACTGTGCCAACAGCCTAGGGACCGACGCCCTCACGGATCAGGCGGGTGCGTCCCAGCCGCCGATCTGTGAATAGATGGTGTCGCGAAGATGCCGGACATCGCGATTCAAGGATGCCAACTCCTCGGGCGTTTGTGTCGAGGTTGCGAGCAATGTGTCGCTGAGGCAGCCAGCCCTGTGCTGCAACGCGCGTCCCTCGTTCGTCAATGCAACGACAACCTGCCGCTCATTGCTCAGATTTCGTGTTCGTCGCAGCAAGCCTGATGCTTCCAGCCGCTTCAGAAGCGGCGTAAGCGTGCTGGATTCCAGAGCGAGGGTATGGGCGATAGCACCAACCGTCTGCTCGTCTTCGCGCCAAAGAACGTTGAGCACGAGGTACTGCGGATATGTCAAACCCAACTCGTCGAGCACCCGCTTGTAGGCACGCTGGATAGCTATGCCAGCGGTATAGATTGCGTAGCAGAGCTGATCGTGAAGCGGCGGTGGGTCGTTATGCCGTTTAGTCATTTTGAGCTCCTGTCTGCTCACAAATAGCAAGAAGTACCGTAAAAAACAATATCGCGATAAATGATGTTGACACAAAAAATGAAATCTGGCAGCTAATAGATATCGCAATAACAATTATCGCGCGTCAGCAAGAGGAGAAAGTCATGACCACCAGGACCATATTGGCCACCGCCGCAGCCATAGCCGCAATATCCACCGCAGTGCCTGCGAACGCTGCGTACACCATCCCTGCTAACCAGGCCGTGAAGAACATAGTCCTCGTTCACGGTGCTTTCGCCGATGGTTCGGGCTGGAGGGGCGTCTACGACAATCTCACGAAGCGTGGATATCGTGTCACCATCGTCCAGAATCCGTTGACCTCCCTCGAAGACGATGTTGCCGCCACCAAGCGTGCGCTTGAGCGGCAAGATGGTCCCGCCATTCTGGTAGGCCATTCATGGGGTGGGACAGTCATTACGGAAGCCGGCATTGATATGAAGGTCGCGGGACTGGTTTACGTCTCCGCGCTGTCACCGGACGCAGGCGAGACGTCGGCCCAGCAGTATGAAGGTTTTGCCCCTGCAACGGAATTCGTCATCGAGACCACAAAAGATGGTTTTGGTTATGTCAGCCCCGAAAAATTCAAGGCTGGATTTGCGCATGACGCCAGCGACAACGACGTCGCGTTCATGCGGGATTCGCAGGTCCCCATCAACATGTCGGCGTTCGGCACGATCCTGGAGAACGCTGCTTGGCGGACCAAGCCAAGCTGGGCTGTCATCGCCACGGAAGACAAGGCATTCGACCAAGCCATGCTGATCCATATGGCAGAGCGGATTAAAGCCAAGATCACCAAAGTCTCAGCAAGCCACGCGCTGCTCATGACGCAGCCGACGGTGGTCGCGGACACCATCGACGAGGCCGCGAAAACTGTTTCGGCGCAGTAAGGATGATCATTCGAGTTTTATCATCGGGACAGGCATCCCCTGTTCGATGATTGCATGCTGGAACGTCTCACCTCCCACTACGCTCGACACTGCAGCCAGTATGGAAAACCGTCGATCTCCCATGGAGATCGATCGCGCCTTTGAGCCGTTAGCGCTCACCGCCATTTCTCACAATCGAAGCTCTTCAATTCACAAAGGTAATCCAGTGGATCAGAATAAGCCTGACCTAAAGCGACATGAAAATCCGGCACCAACACATCATGAGGTTTCAGACGATTTTGACTTTATCGTATGTGGAGCCGGCTCCAGTGGTTCAGTCATTGCCGCTCGACTGGCACAATGCGGAAGCGCCCGCGTCTTGCTTCTTGAGGCAGGCGGCGATGACGTAGCCGAGTCTGTTAGAGACCCGGCCCAATGGCCACTCAATCTCGGCACGAGCCGTGACTGGGGTTTCGTTGGAGAGCCGGCGCCTGAGCTCTACGGTAGGCGGCTACCTCTCAGCATGGGCAAGGGTTTGGGCGGCGGATCGAGCATCAACGTGATGGTCTGGGCGCGGGGCCACATGGAAGACTGGAATTATTTCGCTGCCGAAGCGGGCGATGAAGCCTGGGGCTATGAATCGGTTCTCGGTTACTATCGGCGAATTGAAGACTGGCGCGGCACGCCAGATACTGTACGCCGCGGCGCTGGAGGGCCGGTATATGTCGCCCAGCCACGTTCGCCGCAGCCTATCGCAGAGGCTTTGCTGAACGCTGCGTCGGCGATAGGAATTCCGGTATTCGACACTCCAAACGGCGAACTGATGGAAAGTGGAGGAGGTGCATCGATCGCAGAACTGCGCATCCGGGATGGCAAGCGGGAGTCCGTATTCGGATCTTATGTTCGTCCGCTCATGTCACGACCAAACCTAACGGTCCTAACCGACGCGTTGGTCACGCGCATCATCTTCGATGGCATACGGGCGACAGGCGTCGACGTTCTCGTCAACGGTCAACGGTGCGCGTTCACTGCGCGATGCGAAACGGTATTGTCGCTGGGTGCTATCAACACGCCAAAGGTGCTGATGCAGTCAGGCATTGGCCCGAGGGACGAGCTGAAGGCCCACGGGATATCTGTCGTGCAGCATCTTCCGGGTGTGGGTCGAAACCATCAGGATCATCTCGCGTTCGGCTGCACGTGGGCATATCGAAAGCCGGAAGGCATCGGCGGGGGAGGCTGCGAAGCAAAACTCTATTGGAAAAGCGACTCCCGCCTCTCTCAGCCGGACATTCTTCAGTGCCAGTTGGAGTTCGCCGTACCTTCGCCGGTGGAGACAGGTCTGGAAACCCCGGCGCATGGCTGGACGATGTTTTCAGGGCTTGCGCAGCCGAAAAGCCGTGGCCGGCTGAGGCTCTCCGGCCCCAATACAAACGACCCTATCCTGATTGAACCAAACTCTCTCAGTGAGCCGGAAGACGTGGCTGCAGCCTTGGCAGCGGTTGAGCTGTGTCGCGAACTCGGAAATAGCGACGCCTTCACGCCGCTGGTCGCGTGCGAAGCAGTGCCGGGCACGCGAGACCGGGCAGGGATGATCGATTTCATCCGAAAGTCGGCCGTCACTTACTGGCACCAGTCCTGCACGGCCAAAATGGGACGCGACAGCATGTCCGTGGTCAATAACGAGCTCAAGGTCTACGGGGTTGAAAGTCTTCGTATCGCAGATGCCTCTATCATGCCGCGTATCACCACCGGAAACACGATGGCACCGTGTGTCGTCATCGGAGAGCGCGCAGGCGATTTGATCAGAAAGACGCATGGTCTTGCTGACTCGAGTGGTGTCGCTCCATTCGCCTGAAGATGCTTTAGAAGAGCTCGGCGGTCAGCATACACCGGCGGTCGAGCTCTTTGCGCCCTTTTTGGGTCAACCGTTCGGCTTGTTTCAAGACCTTCTACTAGCACCTCAAGAGATGAGCGCTTACTGTGTTGAGCTCAGCAGCATATTGACGGCAGTGTCGCGCACCCAATCAGGCATTGAGGCTCCAAGATAGAGCCCGCCAGTAGAAGATGTTGCCGCGGCGAATGAGATTTTCGACGTCGTGGCGGACTGCCAAGGCTATGTTGCCCTTGCCTGCCACCGGCGAGGCCGCCGCGCACGTTTCGCGTGGGCATCACCTCTAGGCACCAGTTTCTGGGCATCAGGTCGCCAATGACGCCAAAACGATATCCGGCACGACTGAAAAATCAAGGAATTAAGGGCTTATAGGGAGAATTGGCTGGGGAACCTGGATTCGAACCAGGACTAACGGAGTCAGAGTCCGCTGGTCTACCGTTAACCTATTCCCCAAGGCCGCTGGCGGTGTCTTGCCGCCGCGTCGGTGTGGCGGGCTTATAAACAAAAGAACGCCTGATGCAAATACCTTTTGCCAAAAAAATGCGGCCGCGCTGTGTCGGACCGCCTCGCGCGCACGCCGAACGGTGCCGTCCCTGGCAATGTTCGCTCCGCTTGTCTCTCTTCGCAGGGGTTCAAAAAAAGTTTGGCGAACGGGGGCGGCGCTGGTACAGTCGCCCCAACGCAAAATCGAGAGAGCGCCTTGAGCGGCCGTAAGGCTTCGCGCGGCGCCATGGTTGAGACAAGTGAAAGACCCCGATCACGGCGAGAAGCCGTCTGAATCCGGGGCGTCGGCAGCAGGTCGCGGCGAGGTGCGCACAGGCGCGTCACGAAGCGGCAAGGGCAAACGGAGGCGGCGCAGGCCGTCCGGTTCGCCGTCTGCAATTGCCAGCCAATCCGGCCCGTCCGGAGAAGCAGGGCGTCCCGCAGCACTGAATGAGGCGGAGCCGTCGCGCAAGCGAAAACGGCGCCGGCGCTCGAAATCAGCAAAACCAGAGGACTCATCTGCCGCATCAGGTGCACGCGCGCCGGAGCCGGATGCTGCCGCCGGCGACAAAAAGAACAATAAACGCAACAGGAAGGCGCGTCATCGGCGTGGCCTTCAAGGGCGGCCGCTGGCTTCCACGAATACGCCCCCCGCAACTGTGCGGGCTGGCGAAGCTGTGCGCTCGCGCAGTGGCGACAGCGCAGCACCGCGTCAGCAGCAGTCGCGCGCGGAGCGGCCGGGCGGTCAACCCGGTGCGCCCTTCGTCGCGCCAAGCGAACCGCCCGCGCCGCTTTACGCGGCGCTCGACCTTGGCACCAACAATTGCCGGCTGCTCATCGCGCAGCCGACCCGGCCGGGGCAGTTCCGTGTGGTCGATGCGTTTTCGAGGATCGTCCGGCTGGGCGAGGGGCTCGGTGCAAGCGGACGGCTTTCGGACGACGCAATGGAGCGTTCGGTCGAAGCGCTCAAGGTCTGCGCGGCCAAGCTCGGCGCCCGCTCGATCCGCCGTCATCGGCTGATCGCGACGGAGGCTGCGCGCGCGGCCGCCAATGGCGAGGCCTTCATGCGGCGCGTCGCCGAGGAAACCGGCCTGGATCTCGAAATCATCGACCGGGAGACGGAGGCACGGCTTGCGGTATCCGGCTGCTCGTCGCTCGTCGACCGGGAAACCAAGTCCGTCGTCCTCTTCGATATCGGCGGCGGCTCTTCGGAAATCGCCGTCATTCGCATAGGTGAAAATCGTTCCAGCCGGCTTGCCAATCACATCACCCATTGGACGTCGCTGCCCGTCGGCGTCGTCACCCTTTCCGAGCGCCATGGCGGCGAGCATGTGACGCCTCAAAGCTTCGAGGTGATGGTGCGCGAGGTCGAGGCCATGCTCGCCGGCTTCGAGTGCCCCTCCGTCGATGTCCTGGCAAGCGGCTCCTATAGCGATGGCTTCCATCTGATCGGAACTTCGGGAACCGTCACGACGCTCGCCGGCGTGCATCTCGACCTGCCGCGCTACGACCGTCGCCGTGTCGATGGCCTATGGCTTTCGGACGACGAGGTTTCCGCCATGCAGGCGCGCCTCCTCTCCTGGGATTTTGCCGCGCGTGCCGCCAATCCCTGCATTGGGCCCGACCGGGCAGACCTGGTGCTTGCCGGATGCGCGATCCTCGAGGCGATCCGTCGCCGCTGGCCGTCGACCCGCATGCGCGTTGCCGATCGGGGGCTTCGCGAAGGGTTGCTGACCGACATGATGGCGGATGACGGGGCCTGGCGCCGGGCGCGTCCACGCCGCCACCAACGCAGCTTCGGTCCCCCGCAGGCGGGGGAGGAGTGCGCGAAGCGCCATGAAGGAACCGACGCATGACGAAACCCCCGGTCGGCAGCAACCGCAGCGGCCGAAAGCTCGGTCAGAAGGTCAAGAAGGGCAAGCTCAAGGCATCCTCGCGCCGCTGGATCGAGCGCCACATCAACGATCCCTATGTGCAGCGCGCGCAGCTTGAAGGCTATCGGGCGCGGGCGGCCTTCAAGCTTCTGGAGATAGACGAGAAGCACAAGATTCTCGCGGGCGCCAGGCGCATCATCGATCTGGGCGCCGCACCCGGAAGCTGGTCCCAGATCGCCGCCAAGGTGACGAACTCGACCGATACCGATCCGCGCGTGGCTGCGATCGACTTCCTCGAAATGGACGCCATTCCGGGCGTGAGCTTCCTGCAGATGGATTTCCTCGACCCGCAGGCGCCGGAAAAGCTGAAGGAGGCGATCGGCGGAGCGCCTGATATCGTCCTGTCCGACATGGCTGCGCCGACCACCGGTCACCGCCAGACCGACCATATCAGAACCATGCATCTCTGCGAGGTGGCGGCGCATTTCGCCGTCGAGGTTCTGGCGGAAGGCGGCCATTTTCTGGCGAAGACCTTCCAGGGCGGCACCGAGCGCGACCTCCTGAACATGCTGAAGCAGAACTTCCGCCAGGTGGTCCATGTGAAGCCGGCGTCCTCACGCGCCGAATCGGTCGAGATGTTCCTGCTCGCCAAGGGCTTCAAAGGCCGCCACGCGTCAAGGAGCGACGAACCGGCAGAGGGCGCCGCGGAGAAATAAGCCATGCTGTTATACGTGACGCTCGGTTCCAACGACCTGGAAAGAGCAGGCGCCTTCTACGATGCCGCGCTTGCGCCCCTCGGCCTCAAGCGCCGCAAACAGGAGGAGGCGGAGATCGGCTACGGCGCGGAAAGCGACGTCCGTTGCCGTCTCTGGGTGGTGAGGCCCTTCGACCGAAGGGCCGCCACGATCGGCAACGGCTCGATGGTGGCGCTCGAAGCGGAAAGCCGCGCAGCGGTCGATGCCTTCTATCGCGCGGCGCTCGCCGGCGGCGGCACGGATGAAGGCGCGCCCGGGCTTAGGCCTTTCCATGCGAATTTTTACGCCGCTTACATCCGCGACCCGGACGGCAACAAGATCTCGGCGGTCTGCGAGCGGCCGGAATAGGGGCGATGCACAGCGGTTCAGCTCAGGCGACCTCCTCTGCCCTGCCGGGCAGCTCCCCCCCAATGGGGGAGAGATCGGCAAGTAGCGATCTGGCTGCCCAAGTCCGAACAACGTGTCGGAGACGGCAAGCTCTCTTCCCCCTTCATCTCTGAGCTCGTCGCAGAGATGAAGCAGCGCCGCGTCTGCGGCGCGGGAAAAGCCGTTTTCAGCCCAAGGACTTGGTCTGGCTGGCAACTGTGTTTGTCAGGTGGTTCGTCGGAAGGTTGTTTTGTCCCTGATGATGGCGTTTGCGATGGCGAGCAATTTGCGG
>NZ_VITA01000014.1 GCF_007827695.1 Sinorhizobium medicae
ACCCGGGAGCAAAATGAATGAGGCACCGTGGTAACATCGGGGAGCATCGTTAGGTGCGGCAATACGTGATCTCAGCCAGATTGTCGCTCTACACCCCTGAGCAACCGTCGCGATCGAAGGAACGATACCTGAGGCGCATGATGTCACTGACGACACACTGTAGGGTGACGTTTGCTAGAGGTCACTATGCAATGCGCCGAGCCGGAAGTGCGCGAAAAGTCCTGCTCCGGTGTTCTTTGCCGTTGATTGATAACAAACGGCAGCCAGGCTGCGTCGGGGCTGACTCTTAAGAGGTTAGCCTTGATCGTCTCGAAACGGCTTGTTTCCCGCTTTACTACAATCTTTTAGGACGAAAGAAGCCCGGATCGTTGCGACCTGGGCTGAATCAATGTTCAAACTGTATTCTGATTGCAATATCAAACATCGACGCCGCAATACTTCTCCCCCTTCACCAATACAGGAAGCTCTAAGGGCGATTCAGGAAAGATCGGTCGTTGCAACAAGTATGTTACCCATAAGCGGTAGGAAAACAACCAAGATTAACGGGCTTCATGATTAATCATACTTATCTGATCTGATCTGATCTGATCTGATCTGGGCTGGAGATGGAGCCCTGTCGCAACCTCACGGCTCCAGTGTCGTTTACTGCGTGCCTATTGTCGCTGCCGCTTGACGCGCTTTCTGAAGGCTCCCGGCTTATCTCGGCCCGGAGCTTGAACAGACGATGGAGGGATCGGCTTCGGGGCGCAGTGCGTCTGAAATCATGGCCGCGTCGAGATTATGCGCCCCTTGCGTTGCTATGCGGCGACTAGGCTTGTAAAGTTGCCATCGCCTGAGAAGATCACGAGATGATCGGCGGTTACACCAACTCGAGGCGTCGAGGCTGGCGGCCTGCTCAAGGTTGGGGAAAATGCCTTCGACAAGTAAGCGGGGCTTGGTCGAGCCAAGCGGCCCGACCAGCCAATTGCTGCGTCTACACCCTTCAAGGTGCAGCCTAGTCGCTCATGATGCCGGCGTGCAGCGACGCGGTTACCGGGTGAAGCGTTATGCAAGGTGTCATAACTTTATCACGCTGCAGGTCTCGCAAACTTCACCTATGTGAGCGCTCAGCGTCGCCTCCGATCCGTACGAATACTGCGGAGATCGTGTTCTCGCTAGAGCGTGAGACGCCTACGCTGAAAGGCCGCATTCAAGCTCATTTGGCTGAGCACAATTTTGAGAGTTCATATCGCTTGGGCGCTTGAGAAAACTCGTCCAAATGCAAACTGAGGTCTTCGGAGACGCGTTTTCGATAGTTGCCCGCTGGCAGTCTTCGTCGCCGCAAGCGGTACCACTATCGCCCTGTTTTACACTAGCCGCTATCGCGGCTGGCCCGCAGCGGCCCGGTTCAGGAAAGGATACCTGCCCGGTGGATATCTGCTGCGTAGTCCACTTTTCGTTGTCGATAGCCTTTTCATCAAACGTATCGCCGAGAGTTTGCCCCATTGCAGTTCCGGCAAGCACAGTGAGCGATACCGCCACTATTGAAATCTTGATCATGTGTCCCTCCGAAACAAAGATCATCAGTACGGAACATTTGCTTGCTAATTCCGGGTCTCTCTCGAGAGCTAGGGATCGCGCTCCTGTTCTAAAGTTACGCTGCCCGCCAGCCTCCATCGGTCGTATTCGTGTATGGTTATCAGCCTTTACTTACCACGATCTCCTGAAGTTAGCACGGTTGCAGAACGTGTTGGTTACAGTTTGTGATCCGCAAACAAGTAGGCGTTCAATTTTCTCGTAGGTATTAGTTGGGATCACCTCCCGCATGAGCGTCAAGCGTCCCGCCGCCTCCGCGTGTGAGGATGCAGGCAATCCGAGGCGCCCTCATCCGTTCTGCCGGCCACCTTTCCCCGCCTGTGGAGCTGCTCAGCTTATAGCCACGGAACTCTTTCGAGCGGAACAAAGGTGGAGATGTGAACGCCGAAAGCAATGCACTTTGCGACGACGTCACGATTTTTCCCGACGAGAAAAGACCTGCTCCTCCTCATCTCCGGCGAGCAATTCCAGAGCAGTAAGGTCGCACAGCAGGAGCCTGCGTCCGCATCTCTCTATGAGGCCCCCCTTAGCGAGGACGCTCATCTCCCGAGAGACCGCCTCCCGGTGTGTGCTAATTGATGCCGCCAACTCGAAATGGGTGGGCGCCGGGTCAATGAATACTCGGCTGGTGGATTCATCCCGATCGTCCGCACGGCGGAGCAATTCGAGAATGAGACGCCTGCGCACCACTAAGGTGCTGAACTCGTAAACCCGGTCGGTCATATGCCTTATGCCCGACGAGAGGTGTTCGAGCAGGGCCCAGGAAAAATCCGGGTGGTCGGTGACCAGCCTTCGGAAGGCCGGCGCCGGCAATCTTGCTGCACGGGTTGCCTCAAGAGCCACGACACTGGCCGATCGCGCCTTCCCATCGATTGCAGACACTTCCCCGATGATGTCGCCGGGGCCGCGGTCGCCATAGAAGATCTCGCGGCCGTTTTCGGAAAAAAGGGTTACGCGGGCGCGCCCCTCCAGTATGAAGAAGACGTCACGCCCGCTTTCGCCATGCGCGACGATCAGTTCGCCAGGAGTATACAAGCGAACAATCCAATGCTTGAACAAGGCAGCGACGGCTGCTTCACCCAGCCTCGAAAGAAAATTAGGCGAACGCGTCATGGCCGTCGCTTCCGTTCGGACAAATCTACTCCCTTGACGGCAAAAGAAAATACGGACGACCCATCACGACCAGTGGCGCACCGCCTCGTTTAGCCAATTGCGTTACTGAACCTGTGCGAATTCTCACAGACGGCACCCGCCCCCGCCTCCTATTATTGGGGCATGGTCTTATTGGGACCTTTTGGCTGGGGAGAAAAACCATGTACAGATACAAAGTCCTCGCGGCGCTATGCGTAATGGCAGGCAACGCCTCCGCTGATGAACTCAAGGCCTTGCAAGGGGAAAGCATCGATCTCGGCGCTTATCACGGCGTCGTCTACTACACCGAAGGCGATAGGGGTTATCAAGTGGTCACCACGATCGCCGAGAATGCGTCGGGCTCGCCCGTGCGGTGCGAGGCAACGCTCGATGAGGGCCAAAGCCTCACGATTTCGACTCCGGGCGGTTTGAACGAGCCCAGCGAGGCTCTCGAAATCTCGCGTGCCGGCGGCAGGCTCCTCGTGACCAGGATCGATACCGCCCCGAAACTTGTTCGTGCCGGCCAGTGATTTTACGGCCCAAGAGATTGACAACTCGACTCCGGCAATGGTTGGGCGTAGGCAATTCCAGGCCCGGGGGAGTATGCGCGGGATCCTTGATGCCGTTGTGATACCGGCGCCGTACGCAAGAACTACAGGATCCTTTTGGCCGGTCTGGTAGCCTCATGCGGCCCGAGCAGCGACTCCGGCCGTGCCCATCTGGAGATGCCGGGCGAGCAGCCGGCATACGCCTATCTACGATGACAAAGCAAGCATCTATCTGCCGAAGGCTGTTCGCCGTGGTCGCCTGTGGCTTCGCGGTCGGTTCCTGGGAAACTTTGCAGGAGACTTCAGCCGCCGACAAGTTCTACAGGGTCATCGACGGCAAGGCCGATGGACCGACCTACAACGGGTACCGGCGTTATCATGCCAGCTGCAGCCATTGCCACGGCCCCGATGGGGTGGGTTCGACCTTCGCGTCCTCTCTCATCGACCGGCCCCGCGATATCGAGGAGTTCAGGCGCGTCGTCCGGAACGGCCAGAGCAGTAGCGGCACCTCGGTCATGAAGGGGTTCGCTGACGATCCCAATTTCGCTCTTTATATCGATGACATCTACGCCTATCTGCAGGCCCGCGCCGAAGGCGCTCTCGGCCGCGGGCGGCCAAAGAGATTGGAGCCGTAGAACCCGGGACGCCATGGTAGCTTGATGAGCCCAACGAGTAAAAGGCGCATCCGCGCTTCCATCTATCGTCCAGATGCACGATCTACGGATGCTGGCGTAGAAGAGGTATTCGCTCAAAGCCTACCGGCAGGCCGGTTATACCAGGAAGATGGGGGCAGGCGATTCAGCCTTCCGGGCGCGGTTTGTCAGGTCTAGTATGTAGGCGCAACAGGATTGGCATAACCCGCCAAACAGGCGAGAAACGGATCGTCCGCTGGCAAGCTGCTCCGCTTAGGGGGGCGAAGCCGCTTCCCCGTCGCCTGCCCGGTACGCGCCAGCGAGCGGGCAATGTCGATGATGTGGTCACGGCCGGCGGTCGGGCCGTCCCGATCCGGGAGTCGACGTCACTCGCCCGGACAGTGGGACTGTCATCGTCCAGAATAGCGATTGGAAGGCATGGAGCAATGGATTAACGAGGGAAGTGCCTGACCTCCATGCCCACGCGTTGGTACCCGCCGTGAACGCGTCGCCGGGAGGCGCTCATACCGAACCTTCTGCGCCGAATAGTTATGATTCAGATCAAATGCGACATTTGGAAAGGGCATCCGCATGACTGAAACGCCCGCGAAATCCAAAAGAGCTCTGACGAAGCGGGCGACCGCTACCGCGAAGACCAAGACCCGAAAGAAGAATGTGCCTTCCCCCCCTGCGGCGGTGGGCTCATGGGAGGACGATCCCGCAACGGCCGTGGGTCTGACGGTGCCGACACCAGATCTATCCAAGCTTCCCCTCGCGTTCTCGTTTCCAGCAGGAGGGCCGCCGCCAGCCATCTACGCACAAGGGACGTCTCAGTTCCGCTACTGGGCCACGGCAGCCGCGTTGAGGCGAGGCGCCGACTATTGGGCGAACCGGGTACCGTTGACGCAATGGTACGGGGGCCCGAATCTCAACGTCGTGCTCGACATGGGATTCGGTCTCGACGCCAACTACGACCGGACTGCGTTGAATTTCTTCCACGGTCCGGGTGTGACAGGAACGGTATTCACCTGCGAAAGTCCCGACGTAAGCTGTCACGAGGTGGGACACGCCGTGCTTGACGCGTTCAAGCCCGGGCTGTGGGGCGCCGCCAGCAAGGAGGTCTCGGCCTTTCATGAGTCCTTCGGCGACATCAGCGCCTTGATGTCGGCCATCCAGATTCCGTCACTGCGCACCGCGATCCTTTCCGGCAGTGGCGGAAACCTTTACACGACGTCGCGTCTCTCAAGGCTCGCGGAGCAGTTTGGGAGCGCTCTCCGCGCGCAGGATCCCGGCCTGGCCGAGGCGGACTGTCTTCGCAATGCGGTCAACTCCTTCAATTATCAGGACCCGACGACGCTCCCGAGTACAGCCCCCATGTATCAGCTCTCTTCGGAGCCGCACTCCTTCTCGCGTATTTTTACGGGCGCCTTCTTCGAGATTCTCGGGGTTTCGCTCGCCGCCAAGGCGGCCATTCCAGGGGGACCAACAGAGGCGGAACTGCTCGCCGTCGCCGACGACCTTGCCGGATTTCTCGTTCAAGGTGTCAAGTGTTCTCCAATCGTCCCCAATTGGTACGCCCAGGTCGCAGCAAACATGGTGGTCGCTACCCAGACGGACCCGACCTACGCGTCGATCGCCAAGGGCGTGTTCGTAGGGAGGAGCATCCTTTCCCTGCACTCCGTGTCGTCGCTCCCAATGATGTCGAATGTCAAGTCGCTCGCCGCGGCGGCGAAATCGGCGACCGCCGCGCTAGAGCCCCTCCCGTTGGTCGCGCTGCCGGCGTCCCATCATGGCATCGATGGCGTCCTCTTCGTGGAGGCCGCTGCCGAGCCGCTCAATAGTATTGTGAGCGCCGCCGACTTCAAAGCTGAGCCGATCGACCCCCCAAGCGCAATTGCGGCGGCCAAGGCCTTTGTCGACGATCTCTTCATGCGTGGCCAGATCGACTACGGCGCGGTCGTAGACCCGGAACGCCGGCTAGTGCGCAACCACAAAACTAAGACCCACGCGCTCGTCAAGGTCGACGGGGGCGCGCGTCTTGAGCGCCGACTTTTCAGCTGCGGCCTCTGTGCGCGCGGCGTCATTCACTAGAAGGGATAGGCTGGATAAAGCAGAACGAAAAACCCGCCAGACAAAACCGTCGTTGTGGCCAATGACGCGTCCAAGGTGTTCAAAAGGAATCGTCGAGGGGCAAGCAGTGGCGCCCACGCCCCGACGGAAAGCTTCCGCCGCGCGCCGCATCCTCCTCGGCAGCACCCCGAAGGCCTGCCGTTCCTCAAGCGGATGCGCTTCAGCCCCTTCTAGTCACTACAACTCAGACATCGCACTTGCGACCCGATGGGCGGGAGAGCCATCCGTGGAGCAAAGCGAATTGTCGTCTGAACAGGTCGTGGGCCGCTCTCCCCTCGACCCGATCCTCATCGTTTGGCCGGCACGAGATCGATCAATTTCTCAGCGAGCCGGTCGGGTTGACCGTTTGGTAGTCGCCAGCCTGGAAATTGCTTCTGGCGCCGGGGCAGACCGTAGCCCGATGTTACATCCTTTAACCACGCGGCAGCTCCGACGAAAGCAAATCAAGCGACTGCTTGGCCCTCGCCTCCCATGCCTTGGCCCCTTGCTCGCGCGCAAAAGAGATGGCCTCCTGAAACGATTCTTTCGCATCAGAGAGCCGCTGCGTCTGCCTTAGAAGTTCTCCCCGCAGACGAAGCAACTCGGACGTGTAGTAGTGCTCACCAGTACGCGCCGCGAGCTTGAGTGCCTGATCGAGGACCGCCGTTGCCTCGTCAGCCCGTCCCATTCGAAGGTAGCTATCGGCGAGCACGCCTAGATAGCATGTCTTATCGACCTCCTGCTGTCCCATATTGTCGCATATGTGCTTCATCTGCGCGAGGCCGGAGGCGTCTTGGCGACTTGCCACCTTGGCCCACCCGGAAAAGAACGAAGCAAAGTTCAGCCAAAGCTGGAATCCGTTGCGCTTCGCGAGCGGCACGAGGTCGTCCACCAGCCTCTGGAGCGTTGCTACATCCTGACGAAGAGACATCAGTATGCAGCCGTTACCCAGACAGGCAGCGAGGCGGTAGTCCGTTTGTCGGCGGGTCTCCGTTTCGGCCGCGTGAAACAACTCCATGGCCGCGTCGGCATCCCCCAAGATTTGCAGCGTCCACGAGAGATAAAGCATCGACATACTTGGAAAGTCGCTTCCGACCTCGTCGGCATGCTCGCGGTTTTCGAGAGCCTCCAGGAACACCTCTCGCGCCTGCGAAAATCTGCCGCGCGCGAAGGCGCACATGCCTCCGAACTGCAGTCCGAGCACGAGGGCCTTGATGTTGCCATCCCTGCGGCCAATCTCCTTAAGCCGGTTGCTCGCCCATTCCGCGTCCGAGAACCGGGCTGAGTTGAACGAAGTTCCGAACAAGCCGTCCAGGGCCCGAATCGCCGCCTCTGAGTCTCCGGTCGCCTCGCTGAGCCGCATGACATTCCGGTATGCGTCGCTGCCGTCCTCGGTGATATATCCATATGCCGCGTAGAGAACGTCGCCCCTTTCGAGTTCGAGGGTCAGCTCTCTGCTGTCGCGCATCTTCGAGGGCGGCATCCTGCGGACACATTCGATACCTTTCGCGAACATGTTCGCAGCCTCGACCTTTGCCCACGTCGCCCCAAGCTTCCGGCCCGCCCTGAGCCAGTAGTCGGCGGCGAGTTCGAACTGCGTCGCCTCGTCATAATGCTGCGCGAGGATCTCGGGATGCTCCACTACCATTGTCGGCTGGACGACCTCGATTGCCTTGGCGACGAGGGCATGAAGCTCTCGCCGCCTGTCCCGAAGCAGTGCCCCGCGGGCGGCCTCCTGCAGCAGACTGTGAGAGAAGGAGTACCGGGGCCAGTTGCTGAAGGGCTGCGGCGCGACGAGGCCGACGGCGACAAGTCGTTCGATCTGCGGCCGCAGCATCTCGCTCGAGAGACCGACAACATGGGCGAGCGTCTTCAGGTCGAATTCTCGGCCGATTACAGCGGCAGTCTGCGCGACCGTCTTCACGGCGCCGAGCTTGTCGAGACGGGACATGAGCGCGGACTGGAGGGAGACGGGGACGTCGACGTCGCACTCGGCCTTCGCCCCTGACCGTCCCGACGTATAGGGAGCAAGCATGAGGGCGGATCGGGCGAGTTCCTCAAGATAGAGGGGAACACCTTCGGCCTTGCTGAGAAGCGTCGCGACGACGCTGGAAGACAGATGGCCCCCTTCGACGACGTTCTGGACGAACTCGCCAGCCTCCTCGCGGGAGAACCGCTCGAGTGCAAGATGCGCCGCGACGGCGTTGTCGAAGCCAGCCTTCGTCTGCTTCTCGCGCGAGGTCACCAGGAGGAGCACTGAAAATTGCGCGACGTCGTGCGCAAGCGTCTGGAGGAGCTTGCCGGAGGACGGGTCGATCCACTGCTCGTCCTCCACGAAGAGCATCAGGGGTCCGGCGCTCGACAATTGCCGGAGCCAGCCCGAAAACACTTGGCTAATCACGGCTTCCTGCTGAGAGGAGGCAAGCCTGGACGGTTCATAGTCCGGTTCGACTGTCAGAAGGCGTGTGAAGATCGGATACGAGACCGACAAAGGGATGGTGCTCGACGACAGAGCGGCCCGAAGCCTATCAGACGACAGCAGCGCGTCCTCGGTAATTCCAACCTCCTGCTTGAACAGCCTTAGAAACGGATAGAGTGCGCTGTTGGCGAAGGCGGGGGCGCACTGCGCAACAAGCGCCTTCACTCCGGGAAAACTCCTCCCAACCTCGAAGAGCAGCCGCGACTTCCCTATCCCCGGCTCGCCGCTTATCAACGCGACGCGACCATGGCGGTCGGCTCGCACCGCGTCCCAGAGGGCCTCGACTGCCTGCAGTTCGCTCCTCCTTCCCACCAGCGGCGTCGATCGGAGTTCGCCCGCGAAGCGGTATTCTCTTGCGATTGGCTTGAGGGCGCGCCGGACGTGGACGGGATCGCTGAAGCCCTTCAGCGTCTTTTCGCCAATGTCGGCGTAAGCGAAGGCGCTTGCCGTCGCCCGGAACGTGTTCTCATCGACGAAGATTCCGTTTGGCTCGGCGATGGCCTGAAGTCGTTGGGCGAGATTCGGGACATGGCCGAATGCCACCGTCGAAATTCCGGCAGGCGCACCCTCGATGTCGCCCACGACTACTAGGCCGCTGGCAACCCCAATCCTCACCCCCAAGCGCGAACTGTCCGGCGTCTCTATCTGTGGCACCGCTGCCACGATGTCGAACGCCAAATGTACCGCGCGCTCCGCGTCGTTCTCCTCCGCTGCCGGAAAACCGAACAGGACCTGGAGCGCGTCGCCGACATAGTTCGCGACGAAGCCCCCATGGGTCTTTGCAAGCGCGCTGCATCGCGAGAGGAATGTCTGCGTGAGCTGGCTGACGTCTTCGGGGTCGAGCCTGGAGGCATACTCGGTCGAACCAACCATGTCGCCAATAAGGATCGTGAGCTGGCGGCGTTCGACTGGAGTCGGATCACTCCCTTGGGGCCGCACCGACCGGCCGAGCGCAGCGATGGCGGCGAGCAGCTTGCGGCGTGGGCCCAACGGGATGCCCAGCTCGCGCAGATCCTGCTCTGATAGCAGCGCAAGCGTGTCGAAATCGATCTGCGCGTCTGCGAATTTGCCCGCCAAGTGCTGCAATCCGATCTCGGCCAGCCATGTCGTGACGTCACTCATCGCCGGACCCGTCCAGTTAAAATCGAGCCGCACCTCAACTTGCGCATTTCTTCGGTTCAAGCTACTCTACTAGCCGACGTCATTCAACAACTTGAGTTTAGTCTGAGCGCGGTCCACATGGCGTGGCCGCGTATACTTGCAATGCTGCGAGAACGTCTGGTGCGGTCCGTTGGTAGTGCATTGAATGGCGTAAGGGGTCGGACCGGGCCCCCGGTGGGCAGCACGGAGGGGGTCAACATGAAAACATCCGGGATTTTCGGGGCTGCGGCCGTTTTCTTATTGCTTGCGGCATCGCCCGCATTCGCGGCCAATGAGTGCCCCGGGGCTAGCCAGATGCCCTGGAGGGACTACCGCGGCGGGTCATTAGTCGCGCCCACGCCGGAGGAACGGCACGACGTGATAGACCTGCTCTCCCAATATGCATGGACGATGGACAACCGCGATTTCAACGGACTGGCCGCTTTGTTCGTAGACACGGGGCAATACTTTCACTGCGATCCGGGCGATGTGAATGCCGTGCTCGCTATCTCGGCAGGATCGCTGGCCAAGCAATTCCAGACGATGTTCGCTAATCTCGCAGCTACGAACTCCATCGCCACCCGCCTGCTTAGCAACATCCTGATTGGGAAGAGGGAAGACGGCACCTTCGAGGTTGCTTTGACGGTCCAAGTGACAATTCAGACGATCGGGGTCAGCGCGGCACAACTCGACTACATGGCCAAGATATACGCGACTATAAAAAAAGACGGAGATCTGATGAAGTTCCTCACCCTCAAGGTCGCTCCGTTCCAGTCCGGCATACAGGCCAGCGCGCGTTGACCATCTGCGCGGCGGCAAACGAGGGAAGGCAACGTGGGGCGTCTCGTCCATCTCGCCGTAGCGATTGTGGTTGCTCTTTCTCTGCCGGATGGCTGGGAGGTCCCCACTCTGCGGGAGCTGCACGCCGGTCACATCGAGGAAGCCGCCCCCTACTTAATCCCCGACCCAAAAGCCGCAACGGCCGGTAACCGAACCGTGTCACCATACGACCTTCTTCTTCGGTGGAACGGCGACGTTTTGTGGGCTCCGGCGACGGCGAGCACCAATCCGGTGACGAAATTCGGCGACGAAACCAGATCGGTGTTCGGCCCCATGCCGGACGGGGTCTGCACGGGGCCGAACTCGAGGCCGATCGGTCTCGAGGTTGACGGAAACACCATAGGGCTTGAACCAAATGCCTCCAAGGCAGGCGCTCCGCTTGAATTTTCTCACCGTGACGTCGAAGGTCGCCTGGTGAAGTGGACGACTACCATCGAGCGGTGCGACAAGCCTTCGCTCGCAGGGGACGTGACTTTCTGCGCCATGAACTCGCGGGTCGGCCGGGTCGCGCGTGGCCATGTACAATGGCTGTTCCTGTGTCGGAAGTCATCCGAGAGCCTGGAAATCGAGGCGGATTCCTACTGGACAAAAACGGATCCACGGTTCTCCCGGTACAGCGCGATCGGATTCAACGACGTCACGGGTGAAATCGCATTTCTTGACGGCCGGAAGGACCGTTCCGTTTTCGACTGGAGAGGGCGCTTCCCCCCACCCGGCGGAGCGTCCTACGGCGACTTCGTCGCGCGGCGCGCTGCTGAGGACCTGTACGACGGAGGCGCCAAGGTCGATTGCGTACTCTGTCATGACAACAAGAAGCCCACCATTATCGATCCGCACATGCAACAGGCGAGGGTCGGCTTTTTCGAGGGCAGACACGATCCGCGCGCCGTGTTCAGTATGAGCAACTTCCTTCCGGGGCGCATCGCGAGGCAGGACCTGCCATTTCGCGTAATCGGTTCGGGATATGCGGCCGTTCATGCCGGCACGCTACTTGACGCCAGGTCCATCTTGATCGACGGCCATCCGTGCTCGGGCTGCCACAGCCTCACCTCCCTGGAATCGGGGCGCCGCTTCGCCGCCGACGCAACTGGAAAGACGCCTGTCATTCCGAACGCGACGGCGATGCAGAGCGCGGCGCTCTTCGCGCAAAAGGTAGCGCTTGGGCTCGTACAGAACCATAGGACCGAATGGGCCTCCGCGTCTGGAGCGGGCAGGATCAGTCCGTGGATGACACCCGAGCATGGTGGCAACCTATGGAAAGGCGTGCGAGCGCTAAATGACGAAGAATGGTTGCGTCTCAGCCTGTGCGCATGGGGCCTCGGGGGAAGCGAATGTAGATACAGGCCGCTGTTCACGCAGTGCCCGCCCCCGGGCGGTGGCGGTGACACCTTCGTGCCAACAGACCTTTCGGCCGACGTACTTTCCCACCTCGCCACTAAGAGCGGGGCCCAAAAGGTCTTGCGCCTTTCCTGGAAATACCTGAACGGTTACGGCTACGTGCCGGCCCGCGATGACGTACGCTTCAACGTGGCATTCGCGACGACGGACATCCCGCTGGACCGCGGCCCACCGGCCCAGCAGGAATATCCTATGATCGACGAGGCAAAGGAAATGGGCTTCGTCGCAGCGGCAGGAGGCGTCGGCCGCTCAGGATTGGCGACGCTCCTGAAAGACGTTTCGTTCGCCGGACATAAAAAATGGACAGATCCCGTGCCGTCCAACAAGGCGCGATTGTATTGGGTGGATATCCCGGCGGCATGCGGGAAACGATATCTTTTCAGAATTTTGCCCAAGCGGTTCTGCTTCGACAATTCGGGTGTCCGGTTCAGTGAGGCAGAATACCTCCTTCACAAGGACATTGATTGCAGCAGATAGTCCAGACGAGCTTGCTATCACGTCACAGCCTCTTGCCAGGCTTGGATCTCGGTCTTGCGGAGCGCATCAATGCGCGGCTGGCGGTGCCTCCGAAGGACCCTACGCCCGATCCCAAGACTGGCACCGTGAATCACCCGGAAATTGCGGCGTGCTCGCGAGCGAATTGGGGCGCGGGGCAGCTTGCCTCGGAATCTGCAGCTTAGAACTTCGGCGTGGATTGTCGCGGATTGTTTTTGACGCCCGGGACAAGTTCAAGTCTGCGCTGAATCTCTCGCAAAGCACGAGCAAGAGGTGCATATTCTGCACGTCCATCACCCGAAGTCTGCGCCGCAAACAGACCGTTTTCACAAGGCCGCTCGTCATCCCAGCCGAGATGAGAGATAATTGGATAAAGGCATATGCCCTCTACGGGTACTCCGGCGTCCATAGCGGCTCTGACTTCGGCGTAAACATAGGTTATCCAATCGGCGCGTCGTTCCGCCTCTATCCCCGTTTCCGCGAGAAAGAGCGGTTTACCATATCGCGCATATGTTTCGATCAGAATTGTCCTGAGCGGCTTGTAGAGCGGATGATCAATGTCGATCGGCGGCCCGCCGTGGATCCATTGATTGTTATGGTAGTAGTTCACGCCAATGATATCGAGGAACTTATCAGCACCGCCAATCTGCGGCCAGAGCCGTCCAGCAAGTAGATCCCAGCCCTGAAACTGGGATTGACGGTGGCCCTCAGCAGCGCGCCGCTCCCAAGGGCGCGACGGATCGGCGATAACATTGATCACCGGATCGCAGTGGACAAAGCGCGCTCTCGGATCCACTGCAAGAATGGCTTCCATTGCCTCGATAGAAGCACGCGCCAGCTGAACCTTTAATTCGAAGCCACGCCCATTGGCAAAAGGATTGAGGTAGCCGGCGTCGCCGCCGCCCCACGAGAAGAACGAGATTTCGTTGACGGGCGAGTAAAATGGCACGGCGTCGCTTTCCTGCCGTACGACACTTGCCGCAGCACCCGCAAAGCGCGCGAAACGTGTCACAAAATCCGGAGACCAGATGTCAATGTCGTCGGGCCAGCCATAATGCAACAGATCCCAGACCACCTGCGTCCTGGTCTCCTTCGCTGCCCTGAGCATCCACAGGAAACTTGACCAGTCGTACTTCCGGGGGAGCGTCTCGATCCGATGCCAGCGCAATCCGTCGCGCACGGTGCGGATCGCATGGCGAGCTAGCTGCGCATAGTCTTCCGCGGCATAGACATCATGCCCAGTCGCGGCGAGCACATCCAGGCGTTTTCCGGTAATTTCGCCCTCGCGTGGACGCAAGCGATGCGTGGAACACTCGAAACCGCCCTGAAGAAAGGACTGGAATATGCCCGCGGGGCCCGACTTCCGCCTCTCGTCAACAACCTCCTGGATGACGCTTTCCCACTGGGGTACTACGGCCGCCACACTGTAGTGAGTTTCCACCTTTGAACGCAGAGCCTGTCCGAGCTTTCTGCGCAAATCGGCTGACACGATCAGCTTCTTCATCGCCGCCGCGACCGCGACCGGGTCGCTATAGGGCACGAATATGCCAGAAACCCCATCATCGATCTGCTGCAAGGCGCCGTTGTCAGGCGTCGCGATAACAGGCAGGCAGGCCGCGCCCGCCTCCGCTATCACATGCGGCATACCTTCGCCCTTCGACAGCCAGATGAAAATGTCGAAAGCCGACAGAAGCGCGTGAATATCCTTCCGGTCCCCAAGAAAAGTCAGCACATCGCCCAGCCCGCACGAAGCGACTAGCGACTGCAGCTGCACGGCATAGTCCGGCATAAACGCGTCTGGACCACCGACGATCACGAACCGCGCAGACTCATTTTCCGCATGCACGATTGCCGCTGCTTCGATGAAATCCTCAACTTTTTTCTTTGGATCGAGCCGCCCCACCCAGCCGATAAGAACTGTATTTTCTGCCACACCAAGCGACGCACGCGTTGCGGCGCGCTGGGTATCGTCGAACTCCGTCAGATCGACCATCGAGGGGATTTCGATCGCATCTTCTCCGCGCCCCGGCATGACCGAGGCAGCGGCGTCGCGTATAGATCGGCATACGCCGACATAGCGGCTAGTGAAATGCTTCGGCCCTGCCAGCGCTTCGGACACAAGTCCGCCATGCTCGATCAGCGGCGGTCGCAGATGGACACGCTCCAACGCCGGGTAAATATCTGCAACATTCTGACACGCGACCACGACGTCATATCCCGGTATCTTATTTGCAAGATAGGAAACCGTGTCGTCGAAGGAGAGATCGTACGGCGTCGTATCCACGTCGACGCCCAGGGCCGTCAATTGTTCATGCGTCTGGCTAGGCATGTTGGGCTTATGGAAACAGGCGACAACATCTATCCGGTAGCGAACTCGATTGAGACTGCGAGCCAGAAGGCGGACCTCCGTCTCCTCGCCCCCGACCACCAGCCATGCGAAGACGAACAGAATACGGAGTGGTGGCTCAAGCGGCCTCATCCGCTGACCTTGAAGACGATCTGCAGGAATTCCGGCCGGTTCTCCACCAGATCAGCGAGGAATTTTGGCCCATCGTCGAATGGAACGACATGCGTGATCATATGCTCGCGAATGAGAGCTCCGTAGATTTTTAAGAGCTGGACCGTTTCCTCGGCAAGCCGGCGCCTGTTCCACAGCGGCGCCAGTCCTCTGGGTACGCGGTTAATCTGTGCGCAGCGGATGTTGAGGCCATTGTGATGAAACTCTTCGCCTAGCCGCAGCCGCTCGGCGCCGCCCTGATAGAATGCGAGATCAATGACCGTGCCCTGCGGGCGCAGTGCCTTCAGCGCGACGTGGAGGCTCCACGGATGCGCCCGTGTCTGAAACACGACATCGGCGCCGCGATCACTTCCGCCGTTATGCCATCGCGTTTTCGCGTGCTGCCAGACCTCATCCTCGGTCATCGCAATCAAACCCATGCCCCGCGCCTTGTTCCGCCGAAACGCCGAAGGATCGGCAACGACGATTTCCAAGGCCCCCGCCTTCTGCGCAAAAAGCGCCGTCATCAATCCAACCGTGCCTCCTCCGAGCACGACCACGTGACGCCCCGCAACGCCCACTCCGAGACAGGATACATTGCTCCCCAGAGCGTCCGCATCCGCATGTAGAATGCCGTTGGCCGCGATAGGGCCCATTTGCGCTACGAAGACGCCAAGAACGGGATCGATTTCGGCTGGCAAGGGCACCAGCAAGTCGAGGAATGGATCGGCAGTATGGCCGCTTTTGTGCGCGTAGGTCGCGGCAACGACATCCCCTTCCTTGAAGCCTGCAGCCTTCGACTCCGAGACGCGCGCCACTTCCATGTATCCCAGAAAAGGCACCGGGTAGTGAAGATCCGGCTCGTTCTCGAAGAACACGCCACGCTCGCTATCGAAACGGGAGTGGAAGTAAGGATTAGTGTTCTTCATGAAGGTAAGTTCGGTGCCGGCGGAAAAGCCGGTAAAGAGCGTTTCCAACCGGACATGGCCGTCAGCGGGCGGACCCTCTTGATAGTCGAAGAAGAATGCTTTTCCGGGCCCTTCAATGCCAAGAGAGCGAATGGCACGGTGGCCTGGGGATAATCCCTGAGAGGCTTCGGACGACGGTGGATACTGCAGCGTCGTCACAGCGTTGCGGACTATGGCAGGCGGATCGAGCTTTATCGGCTCGCCGCTGCGCGCCGAGGAAGCGACCGCCAGCGCGAGCCGGTGCGTCGCCAGCGCATCCGCGTAGGCACAGCGAATGTTATTATTTCCCCCGCGCACGGCGTCGACAAAATCGCGATCTTCTCGCCAGACGGGATCGCCCTGGGCATGCCGCACTGGTCGACCAGCACCCACATCGATCATGATGTCATGGTCGGTCAGCTCGATCGCAAGTCGGTCGGCGAAGATGTTCAGTCCGACCCTGTGGCTCCAGCCGAGAAGACATGTCGAGGAGATGTTGCCGATAACGCCCGATTGGAAGGTGAGGCTCGCAGTGGTCACCGCCGGCACATCGAGGCCTGGAAATTCGGGGCGGTCTTTGAAGCCGACGCGGCCATAAACGTCGGTGACTTCACCAATGAGGTATCGCGCCAGATCAATGATGTGGGTCGCCTGCTCAACCATCTGGCCGCCTGAGCGGTCGTTCTTCCACCACCATTGCGGCGGTGGCGTCTGGTCCAGCCAATAGCCCGAAAGAAGTTGAGCTGGATTTTCGGCCAGAAGCCGGCGCGCCTCCTCTACTGTATCGAGATTGCGCCAATGATAACCGACAGCCGTGATCAGCTTTGCGGCTTCAATCGCGGCACAGAGTTCCTCCGCCAGCTCGATATCGAGCGTAATGGGCTTCTCGACAAAGAACGGGATGCCACGCGCGATCAGATCCCGTTCGGCGTCGCCATGGGCAAAGGGGGGAATGCAGATATAGACCGCATCCAGCGCCTCTTTCTCCAGCATCGCACTGTGGCTCTCGAACGCCTTCGCACCGAACCGCGACGCGGCATGCTCGGCGCGTGCGAAGTCCGGGTCTGCAAAAGCAACGAGCGCCACGTCCTCGAAACCGGCGAAAATATCAAGATGCCGGTGGGCGATGCCCCCGACGCCAATGAAGCCGACACGTGTCTTGTCCATAAAATGGTGTCCTTGTTTATTCTCCGTCCGCTCGGAAAGAAATCGCCGATAGACAGCCGCGGTTTCGTCCGCCATTCGCCGCGCTGAAAATTCAGTGTCGAACCTGGCCCGGCCGGCCCGGCCGATCGTTTTCGCCCGTTCCGGGTCGCTCAAAGCTTCGATCAGCACGCGAGCCAATGAGGACGGATCTTCGCACTCAGCCAGGAACGGATGTTCCGATCCAAGCGCCTCGACGGTGCCGCCGATCCGGGTTGCGACGACCGGTAGTCCGATCGACATTGCTTCGAGCACTGCTAAGGGAAGCCCTTCGAATCGCGACGGCAGGACGAAAAGGTCGGCGTTGCCCATCAACTGGTCGACCTCGATGCGATGCCCCAGAAATTGGACATGCGGGCCAAGCGACAGGTCTTCGACCAGGGCCCGAACGGCCTCCAATTCCTCGCCTTTGCCTACCAGAAGCAAAACGACCGACGGGTCCGCGGCTAATACTGCCGGCATTGCCTTAATCAGGGTGGCGTGGTCCTTCTGCTTAGAAAAGCGCGCCACCGTAATGAGGACGCTTTTCCCGTCGAGCCCAAGTGCGACTTTGCTGCGACCGGCAATGTCCCGTGCGCCTAGCGGAAAGATTCCATTGCGGACGACCGTCATTCGGTTGCCCTTGACCCCCTTGCTCTCGAAGCTTAACTTCGATGCTTCCGAAACGACAATATGATGCGTAAGAGCATCACTTTCTCTGGCATAGCGCTCCTTCTGCTCGGCATCGGTGAGCAGATAGGGGAGATGCTCCGTACGGATAACCGGGATGCCGCAGGCGACCCCGGCGCGCGCTATCTCATGCCCCTCCCAACCGATGCCAGCGTGAACGTGGAGCAAAGAAACGCCCGAAAACTCCAGCCAATGTTCGAACGATGCATTGTCATCAATGCCTTTGACCGCGACGCCGCAACGCGCAGCCCTTGTCAGCAGAGCGGCTTCGATCCCATCGATGGCGGCAAGCGTCACATCGAACTGGCCCTGGAGCGCCCGACCGAGCGTCAGCATGTGCTCACCCATTCCGGATGGATCCACGCTGTCGGTCGCAAGCACTATGCGCAAACGTTTGTTCATTGAGCGCTTGCAGCCATGGCGTCGCTCAGGACTGTCTTCACCATCCGCCGATAGGTTGCTAACGCCTGACCAACAACCTGGTCCATATTGAAGTATTTGTAGGTTCCCAGTCGTCCGACGAACGTTACGTCCGCGCGCACCCGTGCCAAGGCCTCATACTGCTTGTAGAGTGCCTGGTTTTCAGGCCGCGGAATCGGATAGTAGGGGTCCCCGTCGGCACAGGCGAACTCATAGGAAATGCTTGTTTTCGGGTGGATCTGCCCGGTCAGATGCTTGTACTCGGTAACGCGGGTGTAAGGCACGGCCTCAGACGGATAGTTTACGACGGCTACGGGTTGCATGCGACTGATATCATGCGTTTCGTGCTGGAACTTCAGGCTGCGATACGGCAGCCGGCCAAAGCGGTAACCGAAATATTCGTCGATTGGCCCTGTAAAGATTGTATGCGCTGCCAGGTTGTCCCGTTGGATGTCGGCATACTCGGTGCCGGTCATGACAGTGATGTTCTCGTGATCCAGCATCTTTTCGAACATTTCTGTATACCCATGAAGCGGCATCGCCTGGTAAGTGTCGAGAAAATACCGGTCGTCCGTATTTGTGCGCGTCGGCACCCGCGCCGTTACCGACTTGTCGAGCTGCGTGGGATCAAGCCCCCATTGCTTTCGGGTGTAACCCTCAAAGAATGCACGGTACAAATCACTGCCGATCTGTGACACGACCACATCCTTCGACGTCACGATCGCATCGCACGGCTCGGCGCGGCTGGCCAGAAACAGCGCGGCTTCCGCCTCGTTCTTGAGGTCAAGACCGTATAGGGCGTTCAGCGTCGTTCTGTTGATGGGAACAGGCAATAGATGATCGCCGAGTTGTGCAAGTACCCGATGCTCGTAGGGCCTCCAAGCGGTAAACCGCGAAAGATAGTTGAGGACGACCTCGCTGTTGGTGTGGAAGATATGAGGTCCGTACCGATGAACCAGGATGCCGTCTTCATTGTGGAAATCATAGGCATTTCCGGCAATATGCGGTCGTCGGTCGCAAAGAAGCACGCGCTTATTGCCATCGGATGCAAGTCTCTCTGCCAAAACCGAGCCGGCAAACCCTGCACCGACAATCAGACAATCGTAAGCCAAAGAAACCGCGGCGCCTGATCTTTGACGGTGGCTTCTTTTAGGAGGCAGCTCGGGCACCATCCGCCGTGTCACAGCTTCATCCATCAGAGCATTCATCGCAAGGAACGTCTTGTCCCAAGATGACCCCGCAAGCATAGTATCGACTGATGCCAGCCAATCCGTGCCTGACCTTTTCAAGGTGAGCGCACTTTCGCATGCCGTAGCGAAATCATCGGGGTCTCCCGCCAGAAATACGCCACCCACATCACCATAAAGACGCACCACATCCGTAATCGGCGTGCTGACAACTGGCCGCCCGGCTGCCAGATATTCCGGCGTCTTCGTGGGGCTGATGAACTTCGTTGCCTCATTGAGGGCAAAGGGCATCAATGCCACATCCCATCCCGAAAGATAGGCCGGCAGTTCAGTGTATCTCTTTTGGCCGAGATAATGGATGTTTGGAGCCCTCGGCAGATCGTCCCGCGAAATCTTGGAAATCGGACCGATAAAGATGAAGGAGAAGTTTGGTCTCGCTTTCGCCACCGCATCGATCAGGGCCAGGTCGAGACGCTCGTCAATAACGCCATAATATCCGAATTTCGAACCGGAAATCGTCCGTTGATCGGACGGTTCCTCACAGTTCAGCCGTGCAGCCTGAAAATGGCTTGCGTCGACACTCGATGGAAAAGGATGAATGTTGGCATGGAGATGGCGCTTCGCCTCGTAAAGGCTATGTCCTCCAGTGAATACCGCATCGGCCCGCCCGATAAGCGCAGCTTCCGTTTCCTTCAATTGGGGCGGTGCAAATTTGAAATTCGCCAGTTCGTCCATGCAGTCATAAATGATCGCCGACGCATCCACATGGCTGGCGAAATCATACATCATCGGAGTGTAAAACCACAGAATTGGGCGTGTCGCGCCGCAAAGCCCGAGAAGATCATCTAGCAGTTTTCTCAGCGCACGTTCCCGATCGCCCTCACTCCATCCATGCGGAACCCTAGGGCGAACGGCCTTGACCCCCGTTCCGTCGAATGAATGAATCTCGAGATAGGCAAGATGATGGTCTGTCGGAATAAATTCCTCAAAGAAGAATACCTGCCGATCTTTGGCAAAGCGGTCCATCAGGTGTTGCGGGCGCTGAAACACAAAATCCCAGCGTAAGTGAGAAAAACAAATAAGGGGCGTGTGCTGGGCCGACACGGTATGTGCCGCTTGAGAAAACGAACTGAAGAGATTCATTGCACATCCGCGTTTGAGAGACGGATGCAAACTAAGATTTCATTGGTTTGTTCCGCGCATTACCTTCGAATTATCTAATATGCTGAAAAATCCATCAGTGTTCTCAGCTTTCGCACCGAGTGCGGCCAGGTCCAGTTGTCGAGCACCGTTTGCCGGGGCGAGAATTCGGGAAGGGTCGAGAGCATCTCGAGAATCCCTTCGTGAAACGCTCCAGCTGCTGCGACGCGCCCAGTCTGTGACGTAATATATTGAAGACCGCACCGAAGCGCGCTGTTGGCAAGGACGGGCAAACCGGCAAGCATGTATTCGGTCAGGATCGCTGGCGCCCCATCATCGACGCCGCAAACGACGCCAATCTTGGCCTGGTTCATTAATCGGTTTATCTCGGTAAATGGGACAGAGGGCGGACCGACGAAGTCAACGTTGATCTGCAAGTCACGAGCTTGCGCACGCAAAGTTTCGCTCATCTCCCCATGACCAAAGACGCACAACGCGCGATAGGAGGGCGGGAGTTTCGCCAAAGCTTCGAAAAGAATGTCGTGACGCTTGTAGCTCTGCGCGGCGGCGACATAGATGACGTCATACGGCTTCGGGCTCTGGTACGGATAAAACATACTGTCTGAAGCGAATTCCGGGCCGATGGGCAGGATGGCAGTTTTCATTCCGGGATGCCGGTCGGTCACCTCGTCTGACTGCCACTTAGCTCCGGTGAGCACGAGATCGAAATGCCGGCTAATCTCAGGCGGGATACGCAACGCTGGCGCATCAATGGAATTGTAAATCAGGTAACTGCCTTTACAAGCGGCGAGTATGTCTTCGGAAACGCCAAGGCCCCATACGCAAAGAACGTCAGGCGGACCAAATGTGAGAATGTGGGCCAGCATGTCGTTTGACGCAAACGGTACTTCCGGACCATTCATCTGAAATGAACGTCGCAAGAGAGGTCGCACTTCCCCTAAATCTGTCTCCGGCGGATCGTCCCCGCGCCAATGTGTCCAAATCTCCGCAGCATCGACTATGCCCACTTTCAAGCAGGCCAGAGGAAGACGGTCGATATATCCGCCCTCTACCACAAAATCGCGATGTGCCCGTTCAACTACCTTAGGCTGTTCGCGCGCACGCTTTTCCCACTGCTTCTGGAAATACTTAACGGAGCGTATCCGGGAGGCAAATGCCCGCCCGGCCTGAGAATCGCTGATGACGGCAAGGCGTCGATGTATTGGATGCGAGGTCATGCTGTAGACGGAAGAACCATGCCGTTAGTTCCTGTATGCAGGCCTTTGAGAAACTGATGCATAGTTCGATCCGCCTCGATGGTGATTGTTGCGAATTTTGACCTTCCGACGGTAACCGCCGCCGGACCATAGCGCCGGACCGAAGCCGCACTGGCCGTCAGACAGTTCAAGCGCACTTCAAAATCGCGGCGACCGGCGACGGCTATAATTTGTCGAGAAAAGGCACGCCACGCTCAATGGCCCCAAACGGCACGGCACGCTGATAGACTATCTACGACCCCTCGCCTGTTATCAACCGGATACAGTGAACCCGCGCGGGCGCTCCTGCCGTGGATCCGGGCTCCCTAATAACCAAATATTTTCGCCTTGCCGCACCCAGTCAAAGCCGCCGTCGACCTGGAAGCAACCGATCCACTATGACCGGATGGGCAACGCCCGAATGACCGCCAAACCACCCTGCGACTGCACCCAACACGAGGGCGAGGAAAGCAACCAATGCGCCGGCTGAGACAGCCGATGCAGCGGCATCGGCGGCGTCGATCGCCTCCTGCTTCGTCCGCTCAACCGCTTGGGTATACTGCTCCTCCATCTGCGTAACCTGTGTTCGCGCTTCTTCGACCGGAATGTTGCGCGCGCTAGCTAGAGCCTGTGCAGCTTTCTCCCGCGCAGCCTCTGCCTCGCTTTCGTTACCCGTCACCAAGGCCCGGATCGACGTGATTGCGGCGTTGTTGAGGGCTTCCGCATCGGTTCCAGTCGAACGAACCTGCCGTTCGATGGCGTCGAGCGGGTTTGCCTCCGCGATCATAGGCGCCGCGGTCTGCGCAACAGTCTGACCGAGCCCTCCAACCGCGCTGGCAACCCCACTGAACGCTCCCCCGACGATGCTCCCGACAGCGGTTGTCAAGAGGTAGAGAACGAGTAACGTGGTGAACGCCCATGTTGTGAGACCGTGTAGCGCTCCAGCCGTTTCATCGGTCTTTCCCGACATACGGGCGGCGATATAGCCGCCAGTGAATGCCGAAACGATCCCGGAAAGCAGATACCAGATGCCCGCGACGATCGAGAATGTGCTTGCCGCCGGGTTGTCGCCGCTCTGCGGATCAAGCGTAGCTACGCCGATCCCGACCCCCAGCATTGTCAGCAGGACCTGAATGACAAGAGCTACCACCACACCCGCAAAGATAGCGCCCCAGGACACTTTGTTGACGAGAATGGTGTGTGCGTTCTCGACTGGCGTGATGTCCGTGCGAACGGCCTCATCTCTGGTCGAAGGCCCTTCGGAGTAATCGCTCATGTTCCCGCTCCTATTCGAGGGGCCGATTTATCAGCCGCCGCGGATGATTTTTCCGCGATTCAAACTTCAGAGCTGAACAATCGTTCCCTAAGGCCCCTTAACGGGCAGATTGAACTGCCTCCCATTTCGACCGAACAGTCGGCACAAGCAGAAGGGCTCAAGCACAGGCTTGAGTATAGGCTTATGTCCAACGACTTCAGACGCATTGAATTGCTGACGGGTGATGCCCGCCGGAGGCGGTGGACAACCGAGCTGACGATCATGGAGCAGAGTTTCGAGCCAGGCGAGACGGTATCTTCGACCGCTCGCCGCCATGGCGTTGCGCCCAATCTGTTTTACGGTGGCGCAGGCTCTTGAGTGAGGAGGTGCTGCCGCCGTGGATTCAGACGAGCCGGTTGCCGTCAATTCGGAAGTGAAGAAGCTTGAAGACCGCATCCGCGAGCTGGAGCGCATGCTCGGCCGCAAGACGATGGAGATCGAAATCGTGCGCGAGGTTCTTTCCAAAGCAAGCTCAAAAAGACATATCGCGGCCAATCTTGTTGCCGAAGGACGGTTCCCGATGAAGACCGTCGCCAACACGCTGGGCGTTTCCCGTTCCAACCTCGTCGAGCGGTCGAAGGGCAGATCGGAGCCGCGCGGGAGTTGCCACAAGGCAGAGGATGCCGATCTTCTGCCTGCCATCCGCAGGCTGGTGGATCAAAGCCTACCTATGGCTATCGGCCGATCGCCGCGCTCCTCAATCGCGATAGGCGAGCCGCCGATAAGCCTGTCGTCAACGCCCAGCGGGTCCATCGCATCATGGCCAACCACGCCATGCTGCTGGAAAAGCATACGGCCCTTCGCAAGGGTCGCATCCATGACGGCAAGGTCATGGTCATGTGCTCCAACCTGCGCTGGTGCTCCGATGGACTGGAGTTTGCCTGCTGGAATGGCGAGGTGATCCGTCTCGCCTTCGTCATCGACGCCTTCAACCGCGAAATCATCGCCTGGACGGCCCTCGCCAATGCAGGCATCTCCGGCTCCGACGTGCACGACATGATGTTGGAGGTAAGCGCAACCGCGCGACAGTGTTCCTGTTGCTGCCGCCGGATCGGCTCTCGACCTATTCCAGATGGCTGCGTCTGCTGGTCACCCAAAGCCTGGCGGACATGGCGCGTCGATCGAACGCGCCATGGGCCTGATGGCCGGCGATGGCGTTCAGCTCTGGCCAATCCTGCAGGACATCCATCAACTGCGCGCCACGTAAAGGTGCCGTTGAATTCGCCTGCATCGCTTTTGAATTTGGTGGGTGACGCGCTCCAGAATCCTTGTGGGATCGCCAACGATTTCAGAAGTCCGCTTCGTAACATCTTCGCAGGCGTCTGCGACCACAGCGGAAAGTTCTCCGACCCTTCTGACAGTTGATGCGCAACTCAACCCAATCTCCTCAGCTACTGCTTGCCAATCGCGTCGCCCCAAGTCAGCCGCGATGAAGCGCCCGGCAATGCCTTGAGGTAGGCTCTGATCGACCTGACGGTAAACAGCAGCACACATTAAATCGTAAAGTGGCGCGATCTTCGCAGATCCCGCCGCACCGATCAGGATGGAATAGTTCTTTGCGTGCGAGTCGGAGTTGCAGATCAGCACGTTGGAAATCATCGCATCCAGAAGCTTCACGCGCTCGCCGGGGGAAACCAGATCACTGACGGCATCGAACATCATCTTCAACGTCACGCCGCCACCTGTCGAGGATCGCTCGTATTTCTGTAATGGAAAATGTCCTTTCAGCTGGCAAAGGTCTTCCTGGTGCAGCCTGCGGATCTCGCCCTGCGGGGCCGCGAAACGGTCATCTCGCTTCACCAGCAAATAGCGCCTTTTACCGGCTACGCCGATCGAAGCTTCGGCCGCTTCCAGTCCACATGCCCGTGCAAGGGCCAGACGGGCGTTATCCGGCTTGATGATTTGGGTCGATGGCGTGCCGTCTACCGGTATCGAGATGATGCGATCTCCATCGACAAATACGGGCAGCTTCTCCTGCACACCTGCAAGCGACATCGAGACCCCTCGTTCTCCCACCAGAAAGGGTTTCGCTGGAAGCTCGTTGAGGATGCGCTCCAGCGTCACCTTGTCCAGAATAGGCTCCAGGCTGACGCCTGCCTTTCTTGGTTCGCCGATCGACAGCGCTCCCGCCGTGTCTCGGCCGATGTGGCCGAGCAGGCCCACGATGTCCTGAGGAGATACTTTCAGCCGTTGACCGATTTCTGCGAGATGGGTTTCCGGAAGCAGGTTTGCGAGCCACGGCAGCAGCCTGTCTGCACCGACCGTTCCTGAGCGCAACCATGGTCAGCGAAATTGGGAAAGCCGAGCGGCGCGCTTCCCAGATCGATCGTAGTCAAGACGCCATTCCCCTTCGAAAGTCATCTCAGCGACGGGCGAAGTTTCGTAGAAGATGGTTGTCATCGACCATCCCCGAAGGTCGGCAGGAAGCCGAGGTCATCGTCCAACGCAGCTGAAGGCGCTTGGGCTGTTTTGAGGTCGCCGATCTCGATGCCGACTGTTCGTGCAACGATCAGAGCTTTTTCGAGCTGGCAGCTTCTTTTGCCAGATTCGAGCTCGACGATGAAACGTTCACCCGTACCCGAACGGGTGGCAAGCTCTGCCTGGGTCCAGCCGAGGACTTTCCGTTTCTCCCTGACGGCATCGCCGAAATCGCGTGCGGACCTGAACATCGAGCATCTCCCAGCAACGGCTTACCGTACAGGAAGACTCGCTCGCTTTCGATGCAAAACTTACCGATCGGGAAGCTTAAACGAGTGAGGCGCACATTCTTCCCGACAGGGTCGAACGTGCCATGGGAAACTTCAGTCCGGTGCGGACAATTGATTGACGCGCGTCAATGTTGACGCATCATAGATCTGACGCCAACACAGACACCTTTCTAGACGCCCGCCCGATGCATCAGCTTCTGCAAAGCCGCGGGATACGACATCCGGTTCATTTCACAAAACTGAAGAAAGCGGTTGAAGGTCGTAACAGGCGGCCGAATGTTGAGGTTGGCAGATGGCGCGGAAGGTTTTCGATGAGTCAGCTTCTGGATTGGTTCGCGAGGAACAAAACCGTGGCGGTCAACAATCTCGTCGACCTTGGCGTCCGGAATCCCGGGGCGTCATCCTTGTCTGGAGTGATGTTGGCGAGCTTACCGCCGAAACCTAGATCCTTGCCACTCATGCCACGGCCCTCGCATCGATTACAAGATTGACGAGTTCTTCTGCCATGCGGAAGGCATTGTCCTTTGCCGCCGGCAGTCCACTCACTTCCTTCGGCTCAAGCGAGTTGAGCTCCTGTTGGTAGAAGAACATGGCTTCGTTGAGGTGGTTGCGAAACATCGGCACTTCGCTTGCCGTCAGTTGGGACCGTTCCCGGGCGGATTTGATGGTCGGTGCTCGGCTGAGCCGTTCTGGCAATTTGGCCTCTCACGAGACATTGAGAGGGGCCATACCAAGACGGAAGCAAGTCGATTCCGGTGGCCGAAGCTCTTCGTCGTCGCGATATACCCTTCGTGTTCACCATCGGTACGGCAGCGGGGGCATGGCGGAGTTTAGCAACGAACTCGCTTTGCAAAACCGTACGAACTTTGGAACTGAAGGGCATGCTCGTGGACTGAGTTGACGGAAGCCTGCCGTCTGGCGCCAATTTCCAACATGCCCGAAAATCGTCGATTGGATGAAGAACGACAGTTGCCTGGCGCCGTGCATGCGTGATCCGCGGTTCCAAGCGCTCATTGAATTGAAGCGAGGGCTGACGCCACGGCCATTCAGCTATTAAAGAGTCCTTGATTTCGCTTCACGGCCGACGAGGAACTAGACCCGTCGGCAAATATGCTTTGGCGCGCGTTCGCAGCCCATTTGAAACAAACCGCCGCCTGCAGGGTTGAGCGCGAAAGATAGAGGCAGCCCGAATGCACTCGCTCAACGTCGCTGGTATCGTAATTCTCCTTACGGTCATTGCGCTGTTCGTCCTGGCGTGGATCGTAGTTTGATGAGTAAGTCTGGGAGCTGGGGCTCGTTGACTTGCTTCATGGTGACCGCCGTCAATCGGCCTCACGCTCTCTCTCGACGGTTCCAATATGCGGTTAGATTAGCTGTTGAATCCCAAGAAAGCCGTAGAGCGCGATCACGAGCAGGACGAGTACCAGCAATAGAATGATCATCGTCAATCTTCTTTTGGTCATTCCGCGGGAAATAAGAGCCTACGACTCGTTTGGAATAGGACTGAAGTCTTACGCCTAACGAGTTGCAGCGGAGATGGCCCCGTTGTCATCCTCCATGAGCTCTGTCGACGAGGCGGTATGGGAAATTGAAGCCGCTGCCGATCCTCATGCGAGCGGCCCACTGCGATGCCAGTGTTGCGACCTTGCTATTTGGCGTCAAAGCGTTCAAGCATCTTCTTCAGCCGAAGGTTCTGTTCACGAAGCTGTTCAGCCAGTAACCGCTTGAGGCGCTTGTTGTCTGCGTCCAGCGTGGCAAGCTCGTCGACGGAGATCGGATTGTCGACAGTCCCGTTCTGCGGCTTTCGAGCCTCGGTCCCAAGCTCCGAATTGTGCGCAATCGCCTGGGCGGGGGCGCGCTTTCGACGAGTGCCGGTTGTCGTTCGACGCTGGGATGCTGGTTGGCTCTCCGGCACTTGAGCCACAGCTTCGGCCGCCACCGAAAGATCGGCAGCATGCTTCAGGATTTCAGTCTCTGCACCTTCGGAGGACGGCACAACTGCGACATCGCCGCCGTCTTCGCTGGCAGAAGCCGCATTTGACGAATCAGCCAGCCCCATTTCAGCTGAATCAGGGGTCAACGGTGCCTCATTTGAACTGAACAGATGCGACGCCTTCTCTTCCACTTCCCGGGCCAAAGCCCTGAGATCTGTGTCTCCCCAGATTGAGTTTGCTTTGGTTTTTGGCTGTCGTCGCCCCGACTTGAATTCAACAACGAACCTTCGTTGTGGCGTCTTCATCTGCTTTTGATCCCACGAGTCGTGTAAAAATGAACGCCGATTGGCGCCGCTGCATTCCTGCTGGCGCACCAATACAGCCATTCGTAACGTGGTTCAACCGCTCGCCAACCTCGCAAGCGGGCACGCCTTTCACCCGGCAAGAACGGTGAATAGCACAGCTTCGTCTGCCGCGGCCAGAGGCGAAAACAAGCTTTCGGCTAAAACGAAACACGCCGAGGAAACGCCGCCCGGCGGACTCCCGGTCCCGGTTAGTCCAGACCGAGCCTCTTGCGCAGCTCGGCATTTTCCGCACGCAGCTTCTCCGCCAGCAGCTTGCGGAGCCTCTGGTTTTCCTCTTCGAGCTCTACAAGAGCTGCCAGGTCATCGCCGGCCGGGAGGGGCCCAGGGTCCTTGGTGCCCTTTTGCTCGCCAGGCTTCGCAGCACTTTTCCAATGATAGTAGGTTTGCTCTGATATGCCGGCGCTCTTGATGGCATCCTTTAGGGTGCTGCCTTCGCTGACTTGTGTCTCGATCTGCTTGAGCTTCTCGCTCTTTTCTTGCTCGGTATACCCCCTGCGTTTAGCGGCGGGCGTCTTTGCTTGAGCTGGTTCGGCAGACGCCTTCTGAGGCCGTGGCGACCTCCGCTTCTTAGTCGTTGATGGTTTCATCTCTGTGTCCGTCACTACAGCCGCAGCAACTGGTCCCGTATTACTCTCGTCAGCCATCAGCAATTCCTTCCTTTAGTACATCGCCTGTTTTCGGCTGAGTGCTCCACAAAGTCAACACAACCAGCAGAGTCCTGCTTTACAGATAGTTGATGTTTGACTAGTGCGTAGAGGCCGTCCTGAGGCGCAGCACCGGCACGGCAATATACGCTCGAATCTATTCCAACAATGGCCGGCGGCTCAGCAGGCTCTCGAACTGATGCAATTGAATGGCGGCAGGGCTTTGGCGCCGAGCAAGGACGGCGCAAGTTTGCACTTATCGGGACCGACGCCAAGCTCAGGAAACTTCAAATCGCTCAAGCATCTTCTTAAGCTGAACGTTCTGAAGATGAAGCTTTTGGGCGAGCTGGATCCTCAGAATTTTGATTTCTTCGTCGAGACTTGCCACTTCATCGAAAAACAAGTCACTCGAAGACGAGGGTGGCAAGCTTTGATGATACTTTGGAGCGACAGCGCGCTGCTTAGCCACGTTGAAGTTGCCTCTCTTCCCACGGTCTCGACGCTTGGTCTGCTGCTTGCTCTCCAACTTCGTGCGTGCAGCGCTTTGCGGAACCAGCAAATTCGCTTCGGCACCCAAATGGTTAGCTTCATAGGGCCCCAGTGTTTGAGCCTCTTCAGCATCGATTGGCGGTTCCAGATCCTGTGAGACAACGTCATCGCCTATTGTCTTATCCGAATGCCCGAATGCGACCGACCCTTGATCAATCGAGACGTCCTCCTCGCGAGCAGGTGGGCTGGCAGCGATCGTCGAATTGTGCGGAAGTGCGGACGTATGCTCCACTTCGCCCCCGTGAGCCTTGGGATCAGCGTCATTCCCAAGCGAACTCTCTTGCGCTTTCAACGATGGTCGACGCGACGTCAATTGCGCGAGGAACTTCCACGGTGCTTTCATAGTGTTCCTATCTTCAGGCAGCCGGACCCGGCTCCCAGTCCTCGAGTTCGGTGCACCAGCGGGTGCGGATCATGCGTCAGGATAGAAACCCAGTCAGACCCTGGCAATGAGAATGAGGTCGGTTGTGTAGGACACACCCGGAATTCCGTCAGAAACAACCGTCCGCGCCTTCCTTGCGGCCGAAATACCTGCACATCGACCAAACTGGGCTGAGCGGCAGCAAGCAAAGGAGACGATTTTGAGCAATCGGTTTCGAGCAATGCGGAGCGGAAGCTGGAGCTGACAAGCCGGATCGTCGCAGCCTCTCTAAGTGGCAATGCGGTTCCTGTCGGCGATTTGCCGGATCCTATCCAGCAGATCTTTTCCTCTCTGAGCGGACCATCTCCGCGACATCAGGCTGAGCCGGCCGTTGGAGAACAGCGCCCGCCGTTCCGATCAAGAAGTCCGTGACAGTCGATTTCATCATCTGCCTAGAGGATGGTGAAAAGTTCAAGTCCCTGAGGCGCCACCTGATGGACAGTACGGCCGCACTGCGGAGCAATACCGGGAAAAGTGGGGCCTCCCAGATGACTACCGCATGATTGCTCCTAGCTATGCTCGACAACGAATCTGTCAATCCGGCCATACTGGCCTGTATTCACCTCTTGCGACCTTGCCAAGGGCACCTTTCTTAACCTCTGCAGGCTATTTTCTTACACGTTTCCGCAAAGAAAACGGGGTTTAGGCGTCCACCGATGATGACCGTAATGAGCTGCATCACAAACGAACACAACCTGCTATTGGTCTCCGTGGCGGCGCTAATTTGTCTTTTTGGCTCGGCAATAACTCTGAGACTGCTGAACCGTGCGGTAAGCGCCTCTGGTGGGCAGAGGTTCGGCTGGCAGTTTCTAGCGGCGGTCGCTGGCGGTGGCGGCGTATGGACAACCCACTTCGTCGCCATGCTGGCATACGAACCTTCCGCGCCCGTTTCATTCGATCCAGTTATGACTTTGCTGTCATTGGTGATCGCCATGGGTGGCCTCGTTGCCAGTTTCTCCATCAGTGGCATAAGAGCGAACCGCATGTTCGCCCCGCTTGGAGGCGCTGTGGTCGGGCTGTCGTATTCAGCAATGCACTACACCGGAATGTTCGCCTTTAGTGTCATGGGGTTGATTGAATGGCAGCTTGGTTACGTCGTCGCTTCGATACTGCTCCCGGTGGTATGTTCAGCAGTGGCGGTAGCCCTGGTGTCGCGGCCGGATCTGCGGGCGCAACGTTTCTGGATGGCCGTGACGCTCTTTGTCATGGGCATCGTGGGTCTGCATTTTACCGGAATGGCGGCGTATCGTATCACGCCCCTGACAAGCAATTTTCCTGAGGTCTCCCCGGCCGCCGCTCTCGCCCTCGGCCTCGCTATTGCGATTGTGGCTCTGATCGTCGTCGGTGCCGGTATGGCGAGCTATCTAATCGACACCGATGTTCGCGCACACTCGCAGCAACAGCTTCGTTACATGGCCGCCCACGACGCACTCACCGGTCTGCCCAATCGCATCAGCTTTACAGACCGACTGATTGAGGTTCTTCATGAAGCTCGAGGGTCCGGCCGCAAGTTCGCGGTCATTGGCATCGACCTCAATCGCTTTAAGGAAATCAACGACACGCTCGGGCACAGCGCGGGCGATGAAGCGCTTCGCATCGTCTCGCGTCGCATGGCGCAATCCCTCGATAGCGACGAGTTTGTGGCGCGCTTGGGCGGCGACGAGTTCGCAGCAGTGAAGACATGTGTAACAAAGAAAGAAGTCTCCGCATTTGCCGACCGGCTTGCGGAGATTTTCGGCCGGCCCATCCGTGTTGGCAACATAGAGGTGACGGTAGGTGCAAGCATGGGAGCTGCCATCTGGCCGGACGATGCCGAAGCTCCCGACGAGCTGGTCAACAATGCTGATCTCGCTATGTATCACGCAAAGCACACCTTTCTGGACGTGCCATGCTTCTATGACTCGGGGATCGGCGCGTCCGTGCGCAAACGACGGCAGCTGGGCGAGGCACTGCGGCACGCGCTGGAGCAGGACGAGCTCGCCATTCACTACCAGGTGCAGAAGTCCCTCTCAACCGGCGAAGTCCAGGGCTACGAAGCGCTTTTGCGCTGGACCCATCCGCAGCTCGGGCCCATTCCGCCATCCGAGTTCATTCCGATTGCCGAGGAGAATGGATTGGTTCGGTCCCTCGGGGTCTGGGTACTTCGCCGGGCCTGCATGGACGCTGTAACGTGGGATAAGCCTTGCCGTGTGGCCGTTAATGTCTCAGCCGTCCAATTCATGGATGCCAATTTGCCTCGGCTGGTACATGAGGTTCTGATTGAAACCGGCTTGCCTCCCCAGCGGCTGGAACTGGAGCTTACCGAAACCGCATTGATAAAGGACAAGGGTCGCTCGCTGCATATCATCGGCCAGATCAAAGCACTGGGGGTCGGCTTGGCCCTGGACGACTTCGGAAGCGGCTATTCTTCGCTCGAAACATTGCGATCTTTTCCCTTCGACAAGATCAAGCTCGACCGAGCCTTTGTTGACGGCATTGAATCAGACCGCCAGTCCAAGGCTATCGTAAGAGCAGTGCTAGCCCTCGGCAAAAGCTTGGATATTCCCGTCCTAGCCGAGGGTATAGAGACCGACGAGCAGATGTCGGTTTTGCGCTTGGAAGGATGCGACGAAGGGCAAGGCTATCTGTTGGGAAGGCCATCACCGATCGGCGATCTCGCGCAAAACCGCCAGCCGGCGCAGAGTGACACTCCGCGACATCAGCGCGTCGCTTGATAACAGGGAGCAAAACAACGGCAACGGCGGGCAACGCATTCTCCCACCATACGACAAGAGCATGCGAACGGCAGGAGCGTAGCGTCGACGCAATTTCGCGGTTGTTCCTCGCTGGCCGCAACGATCCCTCCCAAAGAGCCTCGGATCGCTCATGCGCTTGCCACTCAGCGGCAAAATCTCATCCCGCTTCAGAAAACGAGAGCCGCATCTCAGAAGACTGCAGATTACTGCGTGCGGGCACATCAGGCGGCAATATATCCGTCGGACGTCGGGAACCCCTTGCCGGCCGCTCGGGCCTTCACGGCTAAGTCCGCAAAATTCCCAGCAGCTCCGATGTCGAACGGCAACACGCGATCGCCAAACAGTTCGAGCACCCCGTAGAGCGTTTCGGTCAGAGCTTTCTTGCGCCGGCCATCCGGCAAAGCACCGATGCCAAACAGCAGTTCGCCCACGTCACACTGGACAGATACAGGGTCTCAGCGACCTGATCGTTCAGCCAAAAGTGGCACGGCCGGATGGGGGGCTGGTTTCATCGCCTCGGAGACGACATTTGTATCCAAGACGATCATTTAAACCTCATTGGCTCTGCCGGCGACTTGTCACGCACCTCATCAAACACTGCGAAATCATCATTGGTCAGTCCCAGCCGCCTGCCGACCCCAGCCAAGGCATCCCCCATGCGAACCCGCTGCTCCGGCCTTACCGCACTTTCCAGAATGTCGCGGACTTCCGCCTCGGTGCTGCGGCCGTGCATCGCCGCCCGCACGCGCAAAGCGCGATGCACCTCATCAGGAACATTCCGTACTGTCAGGATGGCGCTCGGCGTGCCGCTCTTGCGCGAAGGAAGTCCAATCGGCGTGCTGGCATTGTCCCGCTCAACGGTACGTCCCGTCACAGGGAAACAAGTCGAGCTGGCATCGACTTTCGCTGACCCTGGCAGCGATCGCGATCGAAAACGTACGTTTGTTCCAGGAGGTGCAGGCAAGAACCGAGGAGCTGTCGCGATCACTCAAGGATCTGAGGACGGCGCAGGATAGGTTAATCCAAACGGAAAAGCTGCAGCTGAGTCACAAGGCCGCCGGCGACGGTCGGCGGTCCTATTTTGAGAAGTGCTGTCGCAAACGCGCGTCCTGAATTCGAATTCGAAGACGGAGAAAACGTCACCTACGCCGGACCAGACTCGATAGCTGAATACTCACAATGGCGAGCGCATCAGAATAGGCGCACCGGTACCGAATTCGATTTGGCACAATGCGGAAACGACGTTCTCAAGACTTCGGACGATGCCGAGTTTTCACACATCCTCATTAAAAAAGCTAACCTCGTCACATCCGAAGCAAGCTCCAGAGCGCTCGCGAAAGCCTCAGAAGATCCGGCCTTATACATGCACGACACCCGCCGTCTAGCCGGACGACTTCTCTGCTAACAAAGTGTAGTATGCAAGGCTACAGCGCGCGCCGGCTTCTTATTGGACGCACAAGCGTCGCTGTAGCACTTTGAAACATGCAGTCATCCAGTTCGGCCCCGGTGGTGCCGCTCCGCAGTACGGTTCGCACGCTGAACAGCGTCTTTCGAAGGAAGCAGCGGTCGTGGATACAACCCCGCATTCAAACCGACCCGCAGCTGTCGCTGCCGGTCGCAATCCGTTGCGCAGGACGGCGCTTATCATAGTGCTCCTGGCGCTCATCCTCTTTGTCCTGTCGGTCTTCATGGAGAGGCGGACTCCTTCCACTTCCCAGGCACAGTTCCAGGCCTATGTCGTGGGGATCGCGTCGGAAGTGACGGGGCGGGTGGTCGAGGTTACCGTTTCCGACAATTCGTGGGTGGAAGCCGACCAGGTCCTCTTCCGCATCGATCCTGAGCGATACCGGCTCGCCGTTGAGGATGCAGAAGCCGCGCTGGAGAGCGTAGGGCAAAGTATTGGCGCGTCGACCGCGACGGTCGATGCCGCGCAGGCCAATCTCGTGCAGGCGAAGGCAGACCGGGACCATCTGCGTGACGAGTATGCGCGGGCTTCAGAACTGGTAAAGCGAGAAGTGTTCTCCAGAGCCCAGTATGACGCGGCCAAGTCCGCTTACGATCAGGCCGAGGCGTCGGTCACGGCGGCCGAGGCGGAGCTTGCCAGAGCCAAGGAGGAGCTTGGTCCCGCAGGCAGGGACAACCCGCAGATTCGCGAGGCGCTTGCAGCACTGGAGCTCGCGCAGCTCGATCTGTTGCATACGATCGTCCGTGCGCCGTCGGCGGGCGCCGTCACCAATCTGCAGCTCTCCATTGGCAAGGTTGTCTCGGCTGGCCAGGCGGCGATGACGTTCATAGACATCGGAACGTTCTGGATCTACGCCGCCTTCAAGGAGAACAGCCTGGAGAATGTAGTCGCCGGCAACCGGGCCGAGGTTCTTTTCGATGCGCTCCCGGGGCGGCTCTTTCCTGCCAAGGTCGAAAGCGTCGGCGCTGGAGTGTCGCAGGAGGGATCCGATCCGGGGACGGGTCTGCCGACGATCCGAAACGACAGCGGTTGGGTCAGGGAGGCGCAGCGCTTTCCCGTCCGATTAGTCATGGATGGGGAGCGGCCGCAAGGTATCCGCTATGGGTCGCAGGCAACCGTCGTGATCTACACCGGCGAGCATCCAATAACCAATGCCTGGGGCTGGCTTTGGATCCGCATCGTCTCGGTGCTGACCTATGTGGGCTGATCGCGACGATCCGTTTGCCGAGCAGCGTCGAAAGGGACTGCGGGTGACATTTGCGGTCACGCTGGGGTTCACGTCCGCCGTCGCAATGGGTGCGATCGTGCCGTTCCTCGTACCCCTGTTTGCCGCACAGTTCCTGTTGGGAAGCACTGCTCCGATGCCTCTTGTGAAGACATTGGGGGCGGCCTTGCTGATCTTTTTCACAGGGGTCGGCATGATGCTGCTGACCAAGCTGTTCGGCGATCGCCCCGCGCCCTTCCTGATCCTGCTGGCGCTGATCTACTTCTTCTGTTTCCTGGCCCAGTCTGCGGGAAAAGGGGGGCCTGCGATCTTCCTTATACAGGTGGTCGCAATCATGGTTCCTTTGATCGGCATCCTGAACGAAGACCTCGCGAATTCGATCCTGTCGATCCTTGTAAGTGGCATCCTCGGCGGCACGCTTCTGATGTGGCTCGCCCATGCGGTGATTCCGGAGCCAATTTCGACGCGCGCCTCGGCAGCTTCGGCAACAGTCAGGCCCCCTTCCTATTGGCGAGCACTGGCGAATACTGCGATATTGGTGGTGGCGGTGGCGGTCTGCCTGATCAACGATCAACTGTCCGCTGCGATGGTGATCCCCATTACCATCGCATCGCTGCTCGGCCAACTCGACGTCGGTGCGAGCGGCCGCGTGGCAATCGGCCTTGTGATCATCAATCTGTTCGGAGGGATACTGGCATCCATTGCCTATGCCATACTTACTTTGCGTCCAGAACTGTTCTCGATCTTCCTCATGGTCCTCGTGGTGTCATTGATCCTCGGCGGACGCGCCGCTGCAAGTTCGCAAGACGCCAAGATGTTCGCAGGCGCTCTCACGACATTCCTGATCCTGTTTGGACTTGGCGTGTCACCGGTGCCGGGCAGTGCCGCCGAGTCCTTCGCGACCCGCATTGTATTTGTCGGCGCGGCTTTGATCTATGCGCTGCTGATGGCTCTCATCTTCTGGCCGCAATCGGAACCACGAGAAAGTCACGCCAAATGACGTGCGAGATCTCTCCGAGATTCCATTCTCGATGGCGCTTCGCGCTTGGACGCTTCTTCTCGCCTTGTTCCAACCCACCAGAGCAATTGGATTTGGCGGCCATTGAGCGTAACCCCAAACCGGCGCGGCTCAGCAACATAATCAGAAGTTGTTATTTGCAGCGATGCGCGTCATTGACCGACAATGCGTCTGCGATGCCTTTTGTCAAAGGCACGATAGACCCGCATTGACTGACCATTCGAAGACGCTGCAGACGCCACGCCCAGCGCTCCAGGAGGAATTCGAAATGACACTGCGCGGCTCATTTTCTGTTTCGATAGTTGAGTTCGCACAAGCCGTCGCCGATCGAAGGGTAAATGAGCTATTCGCCTGTCCGCGGCAGTGCTCCCCAAGACAATTTCGGCGACACTCATCCGCATGTCGCATATTCGATGAACGCTCGTTGGGTCGGGCCGCACTTCGCCGAATGAACGAACATCGCATTGCGCGGCGAGGCGGTAGGGGCCGGCAAGGTGCCCGCATGCATCTCAGATTCCTTTGTCGCTGACCGCTCGGAGAATACTGGGACTAGCCAGCCGCGTGGAGCCGAACGGCCAATGGGCAACAGGGAGACGATCTCATCGAGTCTAAGCCGTAGCGCAGCATCAAGGCCTGCTCCTGCCAAGAAGAAGACGCTGACGATCACGCCTGAGGGGTGTGATCCATTCGCGCTGAGTCCTGCCGGAACGGACGGTGCCATGCAGGCCACGCGCGCCTGTCGGGAGCCTAACTAAAGTAGATATCCCCTGCGAACTGCCTGCCAGCCGACACCGCAAGGCTGTGTAGGGCGCCGATTGGATGACACTGGGCGGTCGGGGTGGAGCGTAGAGAACGCGAAGCTCGAACGGAGCTTCACCGCGGCCGACGCGTTGAGTTTGCGTCTGGTGATCGGAGATCAGAAGATCTGGCCTGCTGCCTTCGACCACCAACACGCTAACAAATAGCATCAAAATCGTAGGACACGACTCAGGAGGTGGCAGAGACTGGCCCCTTGTTAGTGCCGAGCCAAGCCTGCAACACAGTCCAAAGCACTGCCAGCGTCGTCGCGCCGATAAACATGCCGGTAAAGCCCCATGCTGCCAGGCCGCCGATGACCCCGATGAACAGCACGAGCATCGGTAACTGGCCGCTACGCGCGATCAGCATGGGCTTGACGATATTGTCTGTGCCCATGAGCACAATGATCCCCCATGCAACCATGAAAATCGCCCAACCGGTCTGTCCCTCGGCGCCCAGCCAGATCGCCACCGGCAACCACACCAGAAGCGGTCCAATCTGAATCACCGCCAGAAAGAACGTTGCGGCGGCCAAGGCAACCGCTCCAGGAACGCCGGCGATTACGAAGCCGATCCAGGCCAACACGCCCTCGAGCAGGGCCGTTCCAATTACGCCGATTGCAACGCCGCTTATGGCCTTTCCCGCGGCACTCAGCAGTTCCGGCCCCTTTGGCCCGACGATGCGTACCATGATGGCCGATACAAAACCCAACGCCCAGGTGCGCGATGCGTGAAATATCGCGGCCAACACGACACCCACGAAAATTTCAAGGACAGCCAGCAAAAGACCCGTCCCGAGATTGAGGAGCCAGCGCCCCGCAGCGGCGAGCTGGGGTTGATACCGCTCCAACAACTCCAAGCCTTCGCGCTGCAGTTCCTGCCACGCTGCCGCTGCCTTGCTTCCGACCAGCGGAAGTCCTGCAACCCACTCGGGCAGGTTGGGGATTCCGCGGGTGCTCGCTGCACTCAGCCACGCTCCGGCAACGCCCAACTGGCTGGCAACCGAAGAACATAGGAAGATCAGCGGCACGACGGTAATAGTCGCGGCGACAGCGCCGAATATCACCGCAGCCAGGCGGCGCCTTCCGTTCAGCAGGTCAACCATGCGATCAAACAACCCAGCCGTGGCTGTGGCAAGAATGACCGCATAGGTCAGGACCCCGACAAAGGGTAGCAATACCCAGAAGGTCGCGGCAATCAGTATGGACACCAGCAGCAATGCCAGGGCGATCTCGATGATTTTCTGGTGCTGACCGTGATCACTACGCATTTCTTGCATAACGCACCTCCTGGTTTGGATCAGAAGTCAGTGAGGCCCGGCAGACGCAAAGGTCGAATACATGGCTTTCATGCACTCGGAGCGGTTTCGCACCGCAAGCCATTGTTTCACGGTTGGGCGACATCTAGTTGCGCAGCGCGCCGCGAGAACCATATTTCCGAGACTTTGAAAAGAAATGCCGTGGTCCAGCCGAACAACAGTATTCCGTTTACACCTTCAATGGCACTGGCGAGCCGCCACTCGGGCGATAGCGTTATGTCGCCGTATCCAATCGTGGCGAAGGTAATCGCCGAGAAATACACGGCTTCCTCAAAGTTATGCAATTCGCCTGCCAGCCGATATGCCGTCGCCCACACTATGATCTCGATTATGTGCGCAATCACAAAGCCGGTCACAAAAAAGCAACTGACACCCAGCCGCATGTACGCGGGAAGTTTGCCGGTATCGGTAAGGGGGCCCCGTCCTATACGGAACAATAGCATAACTGCCACGCCGTGAATAAAGATCGTGGTGAGCAGCACGCCAGTGGCCGTGACAAGCTGATGTAACATCTTTGTCCGCCCTTTTGGCAACAAATGCCATGTCATCCCGTTTTCATCGAACGAAGCTGCTTGCCAACTCCAGTCGCGCTGGACGATCACCCTCATCCAACGGCGTGACGTAGCAACTCCGATGTATGGTCGCCAGCCCCTTCGGAACCCCTGTTCTCCAATAAGTAATTGACTCGAAGTGATCGCCGAGTGGCTTTAAACCTATGCCCGCTGGGTACTTGTTCGAACCCTCGTGTCGCTTCGAACCGATTTGATCTGGTGAAGCTTTGTTTAGAGGCCAAGATCAATATGTGAAATCCATGGGAAGCTTCGCCCCGATAGGGTCTCCCAGAAAACTATCTACCATGCTCATCGGATTGTCTACCGCTCGGGGACGCTATAGTTCGGATTATACTCTCGCTTGGCGGCTGCCGCGAAGTAGCGTGTCGTCGACGCATCTCTTCATCGGGCGAAATGCTCCCCCATCATAACCAGCGGGCCTCCTGTTGGCTGAACGCGTGTGTTCAGTTCCTTGCCGACTGCGCTTGTTGTCTTGGTCTCGTTCGCCCCACCAGAGGTGGTGCTCGCAGGGGTTCCTCAAAACACCTTCCCTTCCCTCAGATGCGTGGTCGTGCCGTTCAGCAGGTAATCGCCCAGCACACGCGATTTGTGCAGCAGCGGGTTGTGGTTGAGGATCGTGCGGATATTGCGCCAGTGCCTATCGAAGTTGTTGTTGCGGGAGGTCGCCGACCCGCCCCCCAGCTCGAACATGCGCCCGGCGCTTCGCAATCCGAGCTGACCAAGAACCAGTTGCGTTCGCGCCGTCGCAAGCGCGCTGGCGATCAAGGCATCCTCAATCTCGACATCCGTCCCCACACCGAGTGCGGCAGCCGAGCGGTCCAGCGCCTCCGCAGCTGTTGCGACTGCCGCATCGATAGCAAAGGAATTCGCAGCGATTTCGCCGATGACCTGCTGGACGAAAGAATCGTCACTTGCCGTTTCGGCGTTGCTATGGGCGGCGGAGCGCGCCTGTTTCCGGACATAGGCGAGCCCATCCGACAGAACATTGCGCACCGCGCCGGCGGCGCTCGCCGCCAGATGCAACTGGCGCAGCGTCGAACAATGGCGACCAACGAGACTGTCGAGGGTTCGGCGGGCCAGTTCGTGCGGAAATACCTCGACATTGTCGAGGATTACACTGCCGCTTGCCGTTAGTCGCTGCCCCATGCCATCCCAATCATCGAGAATGGTGATGCCTTGCCTGTCGACTGGCAGCAGAACACCGACTGCCTGCCCTTCCTCATCCAGCGCACTGAACGAAGCAAAATCGGCGAAGGCCGTTCCGGTGGCGTACCATTTCCGGCCATTGAGCCTATAGGTTTCACCCTGCCTGACAATCGTCGTCGTCACCTGTCCAGGACGGGCGGTGCCCTGCTCGGTGTGGGCACCGCCGAAGAGCTTTCCAGCGAGGATCAATTCAATCGCACCGGCATCGCGTTCGCTAGGTTCGCTTAAGATGACGTTTTCGACATAGTTGAAATGCGATCTCAGCGCATGTGCGACGTTCGAATCGGCGGCGCCAATCGCGGCCATCATCTCGATATAGTCGGCAACCGAACCGCCGGGTCCACCGAGCGAAACCGGGACACGGAAGGTCCCAAGTTCCAGTTCACGGAAAAGCTCAAAGGCTTCGAAGGGGAGCTTACGCGAGAGATCTCGCTCGGCCGCACCCTTGGCGACTTCGGACACGAAGACAGGAATGCGCGCAAGAAGTTCCGCGCGTGTTGGGCGGGACTCGGTCAGCGCCTTGGTTATCGTCACACGTCAACTCCGAAAATGAAGAAGAAAATGAAGAACAGGAGAGTGCAGCCGGTCCGCCCGCGCTGCACTGGCGCCTCCGACGATTACGCCGGGATCATTTACGATTGTCCGTCGAGATAGATGTCCGCCCCGTTGCCCCAGAGATGCTCGACACCAAGTTTCAGGTTCTTCAACCGCTTGTCGTAGACGGTGATCACCGCCGGCGTGACGATATCGAGCGTCGGCAAGTCCTCCACCACCAGCTTTTGGAACTCGTTGAAGAGTTCCAACCGCTTCTTCGGGTCGATCTCGACGGCGGCCGTTTCGAGCAGCCGGTCGACTTCGGGATTCGAATATTTGGAACCATTGGTGAAGGGGACGCCCGGCTTGAAGTTTTTCGACCAGTAGAGGCGCTGGACGCCGACGGTCGGGTCGTAGAGATTGCTCATGCCCTCGATGGCGATGTCGAAGTCTCGATCAGTGAAGACGCGCTTGACGAAAGTCGCGAAGTCCTGCGTTCGCAGTTCCACCTTGATGCCGACCTTGGCAAGCGCCTGTGCGATGTATTCCGCGGTCTGCTTGGGAGGACCGGACGGCTGGGTCGGATCGATGAATAGCTTGAAGCGAACACCATCGGCGCCGCGCGAGTAACCTGCCTCATCCAAAAGCTTCTCGGACTTCGCCGGGTCGAACTCGTACTTGGGAAGGTCCGGCGAGTAGAACTTCGCAAGGTCGGGGCTGACCGGTCCGTCGAGGCGGGTGGCGTAGCCGAGGTAGACGGTGTTGACGATGAAATCCTTGTCGATCGCATGCGCGATCGCATGTCGCACCTTGATGTCGGCCAGATACTTGTTCTCAAGGTTAAACTCCGCGCGGGCAATGCTCGGTGAATACGGCGCCGGGTCGGTATCGACGACGAGGTTCGGATTGGCCTTCAGGCGGTCGATATCGGTCAGCGGCAGGTTGGCCGTCGAGACCTGCACCTCGCCGGTCTCAATCGCGGCCACAGCTGCGGCGGGATCGACGATGAACCGGAAGATGATCTGGTCGAGGTAAGGCTTGGGCGAACCCCAATAGTCTTCGTTGCGCACGAAAAGTGCGTGGCTGCCGCGAACCCATTCGACGAACTTGTAGGGGCCGGTGCCAATCGGCGCGACGTTGTGCGGGTTCTCCGCAATCTGCGTGCCCTCGTAGAGATGTTTGGGAACGATCGGCGCCTCAAAGCTTGCAAATGCCGTCAGCAGGTAGGGTGCCGGCTTGGCAAGGACCAGTTCCACCTCATGCGAATTGAGAACATTGGCCTCTTTCACATGGGCAAAGGTCGCGCGGCCGCGCGGATGGTTTTCCTTCAGCGCCAAGATCGAGAAGGCGACGTCTTCGGCGGTGAAATCCTTGCCGTCGTGCCAACGAACGCCCTGGCGCAGCTTGAACCAGTAGCGCAGGCCGTCTTCGCTCACCGTCCACTCGGTGGCGAGCAACGGCTGAGGATTGAACTCCTTGTCATAGGTCAGCAGGCTCTCGGTTGCCTTGCCGCTAATGTAATAGGCAGCGCCGGCACTGTGAGCGATGAGCACCAGAACCGGCGGCTCGGTGCCAATATTGATCGACACGCTGCCGCCGCGCGCCGGCTCTTCGGCGGCGGCGAACGAAGGTACCGGCAGCAATGGCACGGCAATAGCGGTCGCGAGTGCAACGGAGGAAAGCAAAAACGCGCGGCGCGTCGGCTTCAAAGTACCAGTCTGTCTTGATGTCATCTGAGTATCCCCAAGCAGGCGAAGCAGAGGCAACGCCGATTTTCCGGCACCCGGACAGGGTGTCAGCCAGACTATATAAAATCTACTATATCTGTAGATAGAGTGTAATTCCAAAGTCCGAGGCTTTTCTGAAAAAAGCTACTCAGGACACTCCGTTTGCCGCGTCCCCCGGGCTCCCCATGGAGAGGGTGACACGACGACAAAACTGGTTCGATGGAGGAAAAGTTCTCGTTTGGACGTGAGCGCGACAATCCATCCCAATATCCGCCGGCAAAACGCAATCGACAAAATAGATTATCTACATGCTTGCTTATCGAATGAGTTCTCCATGCGCCCCGAATTCATCGGCCATACATCCAACCGAAGGGTCAGACATTGTGCCCGCCTCCGGGCCGGTCATCGACAAGGCCTATATCCGCAATCATGTTCAGCCGGCGGAAGCGGCGGGCATCGACCGTCTGCTCATCGGTCAATTTGCGCAATGGCCCGACAACAACCAGATCGCGGCCTATGTCTTCGGCCAGACCGCGCGGCTCGGGGGCGCTGCTTGCCCACCGGCCTGCCTGATGGCCCCAACGCTCGACGCGCGCCAGCTTGCCACGCTCGATCAGTTCTCCGAAGGCCGCTTGTGGGTCCATATCATCACCGGCGGATCGAACGCGGAGCGGGCCCGCGACGGCGATTTCGAGGATCCCCACACTCGCTATGCCCGCACCGATGAATATCTGCAGGTACTGAAGAAGGTCTGGGAGAGCGACCGGCCTTCGATCATGAGGGGCGCTTCTACAGGTTCAAGGGTGCCTTCAGCCAGGTGAAACCCTACCAGAAGCCGCGCATCCCGATCTCTTTCGGCGGTTCGTCAGACGCGGCGATCGCAGTCGCCGGCAAGCATGCGGATATTTACGCGCTCTGGGGCGAACCCCTCGACGGCGCGAGGGAAACCATCGCCAAGATGCGGGCCGCGGCGCTCGGCAACGGTCGTGCCGCCGAGGATATCCGCTTCACCCTCGCCTTCCGCACCGTCGTGGCTGATACCGAAAACGCCGCTTGGGCAAAGGCCGTGGATATCCTTGAAAAGATCAAATCGCAGGTTGCGCGTTCTACCGGTGGCAATGGCGAGAAACTGCCGTCAAATGTCGGTTCCGTGCGCCTGCGGGAGGCCGCAAGCCGCGGCAAGGTTTTGGACAAGCGGCTCTGGACCGAAGTCGCGGAAGCAAGCGGTGCCGGCGGAAACTCGACGACCCTAGTCGGCACACCCGAACAGGTCGCCGACGCCATCCTCGACTACTGTGACGCCGGCGTTACAAACTTCCTTGTCCGGGGTTTTTACCCGACGGAGGATACCGTCACCTATGGCCGCGATGTCGTGCCGCTCGTCAAGGCCGGGATCGCCGAACGCGAAGCCAGAAAGGTTGCCGCCGATCGACCGCGCCGCTCGATATCGTCGACATCCATGCCCATCTCTGGCCGCCCGCCTGGCGCTCGGGCGGCAGATACGAAAAACCTGCTGGCGCATTTTCGCCGGAGATCCATCGAAAGATCGCCACGCCCCGGCGCTCGTCGATGAACTTGAGCAAAGCGGCGTATCGCTTGCCGTGGTCAGGGCGACGATCGAAAGCCTCTTCGGAATGGAAGGAAACGTACCGCTAACGGCCGTCAGGGAGGCCAACGACTGGCTCGCAACGCTTTCTCGCGAGCATCCGACGCTCACTGGGTTTGCCGTCGTCGATGCCTTCGCCGGCGAGGAAGCGGCCCGCGAGGCCGAATGGGCGATCGTCGACCTCGGTCTGACTGGCCTGGTGATCGACAGTTCGCGCGACGGCAAGCTCATCGCCGATCCCTCAGCCCGACCAACCCTCGACGTCGCGGCACGGCACAAGGTTCCAGTTTTCGTGCACCCGGTCGCCCACCCAAACGCCGAGGTCCTGAACGGTACCGGCAATCTCGGCAACTCGCTCGGCGTGGTTTGATGAACGGCGTCGCATTCCTGTCGGTGATCCAGTCGCCAATTCTTGACGAACTGGCGGACCTGCATCTGGTCTTTGCGACCCTCGGTCTTGGCGCAATCGTGCAGGCGGCGCGCGGCGGCATCTACGCTCGCGCAGAGCGGGCCCTGGGACGGCGGCCCAACACTACTTCGATACGATGGGGCATGATCCGGACATCGTCCGAACGCTGACCGGTTTCTTCGGTGCGGAACGGGTGCTTGCCGGTACGGATTGGCCGATCCTTGCAGTGCTCAACGGACACGAATTGCGACAGAGCCTGGCGCAGGCCGGGTTGAACGAGCGCGAGGCGGGTCTCGTTGCCGGCGGCAATGCCCGGCGCCTCCTCGGCTGCGGCACGATCAAGCGGCGTCTGCTGAATAGGCCCCGGTAAAACGAAGCCCCGGATCAACGATCCGGGGCTTTTTGCAATTCGATTTGCCGTTGGCCGGCCGACGCCGGCCGGGACCCGTCAGGCGACGCGCTGCGAACGGGCAAGCGGAATGATCTCGGCTTCCGCCGCTCCGAAATGCGGTTCGCGGCCCTCGAGCGGGTGGCCTGGATCGGTGAAGCCCGGAGTCGACGGATGGCCGGGCGCGACCAGCCGATCGACCAAAGCCTCGTCTTCCGCATCAAGCTTGACATCGAGGGCGCGGATATAGGCGTCCCAATGCTCTTCCGTGCGTGGTCCTGCGATTGTCGAGGTGATCAGCCGGTTGTTCAGCACCCAGGCGAGCGCGAAATCGGCGGAAGCAATGCCCTTGGCTTGAGCGTGCGCGGCAATCTGCTTAGCGATCGCGATCGATTCTTCGCGAAACTCGACGTCATGCATGCGCTTGTCGCCACGGCCGGCGCGGGTATCGGCGGCTGGGGCTTCGCCGGGATTATACTTGCCCGTCAGAACGCCGCGGGCGAGCGGGCTGTAGGACACAGCACCAAGTCCATAGGCGGCAGCTGCCGGCAACTGCTCCGCTTCGGCGGTGCGGTTGACGATGTTATAGAGCGGCTGGCTGGCGATCGGCCGGTCAATGCCGAGCCGGTCGGCGAGATGGGCGACTTCCGCAATGCGCCATCCCCGGAAATTCGAGACCCCGAAGTAGCGCAGTTTGCCGGCCTTGATCAGGTCGGCGATCGCCCGTACCGGCTCTTCGAGCGGCGCATCGAAGACGGCGCGATGGAAATAGAGGATGTCGATATAGTCGGTGCCGAGATTGCGCAGCGAGTTCTCGATCGTCTGATACACCCACTTGCGCGAATAGCCGCCTAGGTTCGGTCCCTTCGCACGCGAATTGACGAACTTCGTCGCCACCACCCAGTGGTCGCGGTTGGACTTGATACCGCGCCCGACCACCTCTTCCGACTTGCCGTCGTGGTAGACATCCGCCGTGTCGATGAAGTTGATGCCCTGTTCGCGCGCCTTGTCGATGATGCGGAAGGCGACGTCGTCCGGCGTTTGGTTGCCGAACATCATGGACCCCAGTGTCAGCGGCGACACTTTAAGGGCGCTGCGCCCAAGATAGCGATACTCAACCATTCAAGTTCTCCATTTCAATTGGTCTGGTCCGCGACATGACAGGCCACCTGGTGGCCGGGCTTGATGGAGCGGAATTCGGGATCGGCGACACGGCAAAGCTGGGTCGCCAGCGGGCAGCGGGTGTGGAACCGACAGCCCGACGGAATGTTGCTCGGGCTTGGCAAATCGCCGCCGAGGGGAGCCGCCTGCCGCGGCCGCGACGGATCGGGAACGGCGGCCATCAGGGCGCGCGTGTAAGGATGGCGCGGGTCCGACCACAGCGTCTCGTTGTCGGCGCTTTCGACGATCCGGCCGAGATACATGACCAGCACCCGGTCGCAGAAATAGCGCACCACCGACAGGTCATGGCTGATGAAGAGATAGGAGAGACCAAACTCCTTCTTCATCTCCACCAGAAGGTTCAGGATTTGTGCCTGGATCGACAGGTCGAGCGCCGAAACGGGCTCGTCGCAGACGATCAGATCCGGATTGAGCAGAAGCGCGCGGGCGATGCCGATCCTTTGCCGCTGGCCGCCAGAGAATTCGTGGGGATAGCGATTGATGGCGTCGGCAGGCAGCCCCACCTTGGCAATGATGCCGGCGACGGTGCGACGGCGCGCCGGCCTATTGCCGGCCTTATGCACGATTAGCGGCGCTTCCAGGATTTCACCGATCGTATGTCGCGGATTGAGCGACGCGAACGGATCCTGGAAGATCATCTGGATCGACTTGCGAACGTTTCTGAGCCGACCCTGATCGAGTGTCGTGATGTCCTCGCCCTTGAACTCGATCCGCCCCTCGGTCGGATCGACCAGGCGCAGAAGCGTCTTGCCGAGCGTCGACTTGCCGCAACCGCTTTCGCCGACAAGCCCGACCGTCTCGCCACGCTCGACCACGAGATCGACGCCATCGACCGAACGCAGCAGTCCGTCGCGCGTCTTGTAGTGCGTCTTGAGATCAGAGGCTAAGATGAGCGGCATCAGGGACGGCCTTGAGGGACGAGGTGAACGGGCAGGCAACAAGGCGATCCGGCGTTTGAGCAATCAAGGGCGGCACCTGATGGCCGCAGCTCGCGCGCGCCTGGCAACAGCGCGGCCTGAAGGGACAGCCGACCTCGCCTGCCGCCGAGACGATCGAACCCGAGATCTCGGTCAGCGGACCTTCCAAATAGTGAAAGTCGTGCTTCAAGCGCGGCGAGGCCGAAAGCAGCCCGCGCGTATAGGGATGCAGCGGATCGTTGAAGAGCTCGCCGGGCAAGGCCTGCTCTACCTTACGGCCGGCATACATGACGACGACCCTGTCGGCCCATTGTGCGACGACGCCGAGATCATGGGTGATCAGCACGACCGCCATCTGCAGTTCACGTCGCAGGGTGTCGAGCAGGTCGAGCACCTGCGCCTGGATCGTTACATCCAGCGCCGTCGTCGGTTCGTCTGCTATCAGCAGTTTCGGCCGGCAGGCAACTGCCATGGCGATCATGACCCGCTGCCGCATGCCGCCCGACAGTTGGTGCGGATAGTCGTCGACGCGTTTTTCGGCGGCCGGTATGCGCACGAGCTTCAAAAGCTCGATCGCCCGTTCTCGCGCCGCCCTGCCAGACAGCTTTTCATGCGCCTTCAGCACTTCACCGATCTGGCGACCGATCGACATGACCGGATTGAGGCTCGTCATCGGCTCTTGAAAGATCATTGCGATGTCGCGCCCGCGCAAGTGTCGCATCTCGCGCGCATCGAGACCCAGAAGATCGCGGTCATCGAAGATAATTCGGCCGCTGATGACAGCTGCTGCACGCGGCAGCAATTGCATCAAGGCGAGTGCCGTCAGCGATTTGCCGGAACCGGACTCTCCGACGATCGCCAGCGTCTCGCCTGCCCTTACCTCAAAAGACAGGTTGCGGACCGGTTCGGCGCGCGGAAAGCCAATAGTGAGGTTCTCGACCTGAAGCAGCAGCGACGTCATCGTCAACGATCCTGCGTGAAGCGGGGGTTGAGGGCGTCGTTCAGCCCATCACCGATGAGGTTGAGCGCAAGCACCGTGAAGACGATCGCCAGACCCGGAAGGGCTGTCAGATACCAGGCGGTTCGGACCAGTTCGCGGCCAGTGCCGATCATCGAACCCCAGCTCACGACGTTCGGGTCGCCAAGCCCCATGAAGGACAGCGCCGATTCCATCAGGATCGCCGTTGCGACCATGACCGATGAGGTGACGATGATCGGGGGCAGCGCGTTCGGCAGGATCTCGCGGAAGATGATCCGCCCGTGACCAAACCCGAGACTGCGGGCGGCCATGACGAAGTCCTTCTCGCGGATCGTACGAAACTCGGCCCTGGTCAGTCGCGCGACCGTCGGCCAGGAGATGACGGCGATTGCAAGCGTCACCGTGGTAGCCGAGGGCTGGACGATCGCGACAAGCACTACGAGAAGCACGAAGCTGGGCAAGGTCTGGAAGATTTCGATGAGCCTGACCAGGAGATCGTCGACCCAGCCGGCGAAGTAACCGGCGATCGCGCCGACGAACACTCCGAAGGTGAGACTGAGCGCTGTCGCCATCAGCCCCACGAACAGGGAGATGCGCGAACCGTGCAGAATGCCGGCCAGCACGTCCCGCCCGAGCGAATCCGTGCCGAGCGGGAAGGTCGGATCCTGGCCCGGCCACAGGAACGGCTTTCCGACCATCGAAAGGGGGTCGTCGGGATAGAGCACTGGGGCCAAAAGCGCGACAGCGATGACGAGTGCAAGGAATGCAGTGCCAAACAGCGCGTTGGGGTTGGCGAGGAAGACCTTCAGCGCCCGTCGCCCATTCGTAAAAGCGACCGCAGCGGTTGGCTGGGAACGCGCGTCGGGCGCCTTCACGTTGGACCAGGCTGGACGTTCCGGCGCGGTCGCCTGCTCGCTCGTCGCCGGAGCAGCATAGGCGCCGCCCGTGACAGCCGGAAAAGCCCCGAAGTCGGTGGTGGACATCAGCGCGCTCCAATTCGAGGGTCGAGCCAGGCGTGGACGAGGTCCACTGCGGCGTTCGCAATGATAACAAGAAGAGAGGACAGGAGCAGGATGCCGAGCAATACGGTGAAATCTCGGCCCATGACCGCCTCGAAGGCAAGCCTGCCGAGACCCGGCCAACTGTAGACTGTTTCCACCACCACGGCGCCGCCGAGCATGCCGCCGATATGCATCCCGGCCATGGTCGTGATCGGGATCAGCGCATTGCGCAGAATGTGCCTCGCCGTCACGCCAAACGGCGTCAACCCCTTGGCATAGGCAGTGCGCACGAAATCCTGGCTTTTGACTTCGAGCATGGCTGCACGGGTCAGCCGCGCATAGATCGCAACGTAGAACAGCGCGAGCGAGGTCGCCGGCAGCACCATGTAGCGTGCCGTGTCGAAGAGCGCCGGCAAGCCTTTCAGCTGGGAACCGATGGTGCCCGCGCCGCCGCTCGGCAGCCAGCCGAGCTTGATCGAAAAGAGCACGATCAGCATCAGACCAATCCAGAAGCTCGGGATCGAATAGAAAAGCAGCGAGAACACCGACAGCACGCGGTCAGGGATCCGCCCCGCAAAGTTTGCCATCAGCGATCCCAGGACGATGCCGAGAAGGATCGCGATCAAGAGGGCCACAGCCATCAGGGTCAGTGTGCCCGGAAGGCGCTGGGCAATCAGGTCAGCGACCGGCATGCCGTAGCGCGGTGAAAATCCGAGGCTGAACTGGGCGAGGTTGCCCAGATAGGTCGCCAATTGCTCGAGTACGGGGCTGTCCAGCCCGAAGCGGGCTCTTAGCGCAGCGACACTCTCTTGCGTCGCCGATCCCGCCTCGCCGGCCAGAACATCCGCCGCGTCGCCAGGTGCCAGCTGCAAAAGGAAGAAATTCAGGACCACAATTCCGAGAATCGTCGGAACCGCCTGCAGAAGCGTTCGTCGAAGCGTTCGCGCAATTCTGATTAGCACCGGCATCGATGTCGCCTCTCCGTTTGGCTGTCCGCAAACAGCGAACCTTCACCTCGGCCTGACGTTTCGCCGCGGATGATTTTTATAGTTGACTAATTACATAGTCTTTGTCAAATTTATTTTGGTAATTTCACCCTGCAACTTGCCAGATCCAGGAACTGCATTTCCGTATTTTACGAAATCCGCTCACATTGTGGAATAGTAATCCTACCTTAGTACAGCCCATTGCAATGACCGACTAAGAAGCGGCGCTCGAACGAAAAACGCTTCCCGGCACACCCCATCAGAGACAGCGGAGAAAACTGTGACGCGTAAAAATGCCATCTCACAAATCTGGTACACCCGCTGCCCTGTCCCGACACCAGTGGGCCTTGCCACCCAGCTTGGTCTTCTCGACACGGCATTTGCCGCCGAGGGCATCACGCTCAACTCCATCATCGACAGCAAGGATCGCTCCATCCGGTCCAGCCACTTCGATCACCATCTCGACTATTCGTTTCGCCATGGCGGCAATGTCCCGCCGGTCCGCGCCCGCTCGGAAGGCAACCCGACGCGGCTTGTCGGCATCACATGGACCGATGAGTTCCAGGCCATCATCACGTTGCCGGGCACCGGCATCAAAACGACACGCGACCTTTTTGGCCGGCGCTTCGGCATTGCGCGCCGTCCGCCAGGCATCGTCGACTTCATGGCCGCCACCGCGCTGAAAGGCCTTGTTTCCGCACTGTCGCTCGAAGGGCTCGCACCCTCCGATGTCGAGATCGTCGATATCCCGCTTTCCGAAAGCGTGCTCGATGGCAGAGAGGGTCCCCAGCTCTACGGCCTGCGCAACCGTCAAGCCTATGGCCCCGAAATCGCCGCGCTGCTGCGCGGCGAGGTCGACGCAATCTATGTCAAAGGTACGCCCGGCATTGCCGTGGCCAATCTCTTTGCGGCCCACATGGTCGCGGAATTCGGCTTTCACCCCGACCCGAAGATCCGCATCAATTCCGGCTCCCCACGGGTGTTGACCGTCGATGAACGGCTGGCGCAAGACCGCCCCGATCTCGTCGCCAAGCTGATCGCGACTTTGAAGCAGGCTGGCGCCTGGGCCGAAGAACATCCGGACGAGGTGCGCCGCTTCGTTGCCCGCGAGGTCGGCGCATCCGAAGAGGTCGTGGCTGCGGCCAACGGTCCGGATCTCCACAAACATCTCGGCATCGGCCTTGAACCGACACTCGTCGAGGCGATCGGGCACTACAAGGACTTCCTGCATGAATGGGGTTTCCTGGCGAGCAACTTCGACATCGACACATGGGTCGACCACCGCCCCTGGGCGGAACTCGACATCCGCGCTGTCGCTTGAACGAGAGCAACAAATGACCGATCCTACACGTTTCGAGGCGGTGATTGCCAAGGCCGAAGAGCTTGGAAACCGCTTCTCCCTGACTGCGCGCCACTACGATGAAACCGGCGAATTCCCTTTCGCCAATTTCGACGCGCTCCATGAGGCAGGCCTGCTTGGCCTGGTGACGGCGCCCGAACACGGCGGTCTCGGAGGCGGATTGACGGAGGCGCTCGCCGTCGTCTCGGCAATCGCCCGCGGCGAGCCCTCGACCGCCCTCGTTCTTTCAATGCACTATAACCAGCACTACTCGGTGCGCACGTCAGGCAAATGGCCGCCGCACCTTGTCGAGCGTGTTACCAGGGCCAATCGCGAAGGTGTCGCGCTGATCAATGCCGCGCAAGTGGAGCCGCGCGTCGGTTCCCCATCGCATGGGTCGTTGCCGCAAACCATTGCGCGGCGCGTTGGCGACCAGTGGCGCATCACCGGCCACAAGACGTATGCGACAGGCATCCCGCTCTTGCGCTGGGTGGCGGTGCTCGCCGTGACCGACGAGCCGGAGCCGCGACTGGGCTCGTTTCTCGTGCCGACGTCAGCCGATGGCATCCGCGTCGAAAAGACGTGGAACGCAACGGGCATGCGGGCAACCAACAGCGACGACCTGATCCTCGATGACGTCGCGATCCCGCTCGAAGATGTTCTCGACATCGCGCCTGCGAGCGAAGGCCTGAAACGCGATGAGCGCATGGGTGCCTGGTACTTCAGTCTCGTTCCAGCGATCTACGACGGCGCGGCGCGCGGCGCCCGCGACTGGCTGATCGAGTTCACCACCTCGCGGGCACCGGCGAGCCTCGGCGCACCGCTTTCGACCGTCCCCCGCATCCAAGACGGCCTTGGCGAGATCGAGGTGCTGCTGACCGTCAATCGCAGGCTCCTGCGCTCAATCGCCGAGGATTTCGACAGCGGACGCGCCTTCGGCGCCGACGCCGCGGCGGTCAAGCACACGGTCATCGCAAACGCGATCACTGTGACGACCCTTGCACTGGAACTCGGCGGCAACCCCGGCATCAGCCGCGACAATCCGCTGGAGCGTCACCATCGCGATGCGCTTTCCGGCAAGGCGCACGCTCCACAGAACAACCTCATCCGCACGATGCTCGCCAAAGCCGTGTTCAGCCGCCACGCCGAAGCACCTGCTGTTGCGCTTGAGCCGGTGCCGGTTCGGCCGCACCAGCAGCCCCGTCTTGCCGTCGTCGGCCGCAGCTAGGAGTTTTACGATGTCTTCCCCCGGTTCCGTCTGGTACACGCGCTGCCCCGCCCCGACCCCGCTGTCGATCGCCTATCAGCTCGGCTGGCTCGACAAAAAGTTTCTGAACGCCGGCGTTGCCGTGCGCTCGATCCGCGACAGCAAGGATCCGTCGGTCCGGCAGAGCCACTTTACTCATGCGCTGGATTACTCGTTCCGGCAGGGCGGCAACATTCCACCGATCTGGGCGCGATCCGGCGGTCGCGAGACACGCGTCGTCGGCATCACCACGACAGACGAGTTCCAGGCAATCATCGCGCTCCCAGGTTCCGGTATCGCTGTGGCGAAAGACTTAAAAGGGCGCCGCATCGGCGTGCCGCGCAAGCCCAATTCCGACGTCGTCGATTTCCAGCGGGCCACCGCATTGAAAGGCATCGTCTCGGCGCTTTCGCTCGGCGGGCTCGATCACCGAGATGTCGAACTCGTCTACCTCGACACCAACGAAGGCGATCTGATCGAACGCGGCAATGGTGCCTTCCTGGGCTTGAAGCGTCGATATCCCTATGGCGACGAACTTTTGGCCCTGGCCTCCGGCAAGATCGACGCCTTTTTCGTCAAAGGTGCCGAAGGCATCGTGCTCGCCAATCAGATCGGTGCAGTGGTGGTGGCAGAATTCGGCTTCCATCCGGATCCGACGATCCGCATCAACAATGGCACGCCGAGACCACTGACGGTCGACGCCCGCTTTCTTGACGAGCATTTCGATCTCGTCGTCGATCTCGTAGCGACGGTTGCGGGCGTCGGCGACTGGGCGACTTCCAACCCCGATACCGCGGTTCGGTTCATCGCCAACGAGATCGGCGTTGGCGCGGATGCCGTCTGGGCAGCAAACGGCCGCGACGTCTATCGCCATCTGGCACTGAAGTTGGATCAGGACCAGATCGCCGCCTTCGACCACTTCAAGCGCTTCCTTCTCGATTGGAGCTTCATTCCTGCCGACTTCGACGTCTTCGGCTGGATCGACGGGCGGCCGCTGGAGGCCGCATTGCGGCGGTCAGCCGCATGAGCATTCGACCGAGCCTCGTGACCGGCGCCACAGGCAAGCTTGGGCGGCTGATCGTCGAACGACTGGTCGCGCTCGGGCAGCCGGTCCGCGTCTTCACCCGACGCCCTGAAACGGCCCGTAGCCTGTTCGGCGAGACCGTGCAGATCGCCACCGGCGACTTCGGTGACCGAGCCTCGCTCGAAGCGGCTGTTGGCGGCGTTGGACGCCTTCTCCTGCTGTCGCCTATCAGCACGAGGCTCGTCACCGATCAGATCGCCGCCGTGGATGCCGCGGTCGCCGCAAACACTAAGCGCATCGTCAAGATTTCGGGCTCCGACTGGACGATCGAACCGGCAGGCAATTCGATATCGGGTGCCGCACACGCGGCCGTGGAGCAACACCTCAACAGCCTTCCCGTCGAAACGGTTTCGCTTCGGCCCAATGCCTGGATGCAGGTCTCGCTGGCCAACACAATCACGCGGGCCATAACGAGCAGCCAGGTCATCGCACCCAACCTTAGTGCCGGCATTGGCTATATCGATGCGCGCGACATTGCCGACGTCGCCGTGCATCAGCTGCTTGCCGACCGTATCCGCGGTCGCACGCTCAACATTACTGGCCCGGACATCGTATCGTTCAAGCAGATCGCTGCCCTGTTAACGGCGGCGTTGGACCGGCCGGTTGCCGCACTCGAGAAGCCGCCCCAGGCCGCTTCTGGCGATGGTGACTTCGAGCATCGCGCCGTTGCGCAATTCGTAAGGTTGATCGCAGCCGACCGCGCCGCGGTGACGACCGACGTGGTGCCAACGCTTCTCGGCCGTTCGCCCCGTACCGTCGCCGACTTCATACTGGAACAGGTCGCCGCAGCGACGGCGATCCCGGAGTATCAGCCGTGAACATACCCTTTGTTGACGTCGCCATTATCGGTGGAGGTCCGGGTGGGCTCGCCCTGGCGCAGGGCCTGAAGAAGAACGGTATCGACACTGCCGTCTTCGAGCGCGACCCTATCCGGGCGGACTATGTACAGGGTTTTCGCATGCGCATTCGCCAGCGCGGCATCGATGCCCTCAGAGCCAACCTACCACCGCATCTCTATCAGGCGTTCCTCGACACGCTTGGGATTGCTCCGACCGAGAGCCTGATCCTCGACGAAAGGTTCAACCGGCTGGAGGACGCGGGCCAAACACCCCGTGAGCCCGAGGATACCCATATCGAGAAGTCGGTCAGCCGCATCACGCTGCGGCAGATCCTTTTGTCCGGGCTCGACCGCATCTTCCAAACTGGCAAGCGGTTCGAGCGATACGAAACGCTCGCGGACAACACTGTAGTCGCGCATTTTTCCGACGGCTCGGCCGTGCGTGCTAATTTGCTGGTCGGCGCCGACGGCGCCGGATCGGCGGTCCGCCGCCAGCTCCTGCCAGACCTCAGGAGCATCGACACGGGCGTCCGCCGGCTGGCCGGCAAGATCACGCTCGACGCAGCGGCGCGCCATAACATTTCGCCGCTGCTGACGGAATTCAACACGAATATCCGCCCGCGCGACGGTCGTGGCCTGATGATCACGAGCCATCGGGTCGATCCATCCGCCTACGCCCGTCACGATCTCATCGGCAGCGAAGATCCCGGCCATGCCGACATCTCCGGCTTCCACTTCAACAATTCCACCAGCTACACCTGGTGGAACACGGCCTACGACACGGATGAGCTCGGGCTGGACACTGTTCTCGAAACGCTCGATGGCGCCGCCCTGCTCGCAACGCTCCTTCGCCGTATCGGTCACTGGGACGAGCGGATCCTAAAGGTCATCCGCTACAGCGACCCATCGACGGTCGCTTTCCTCAGGGTCAAGAGTTCCACTCCTGGGGCCGTATGGCAAAGCGGTCCGGTGACACTGCTCGGCGACGCGATCCACGCGATGACCTATTTCCGCGCGCTTGGCGGCAACACCGCCCTCTATGATAGCGGATTGCTCGTTCGCGAGCTTGTCGCCGCACGGCGCCATGGCAAGCCACCGCTTGCCGCCGTGAACGACTACGAAAAGGCCATGCGCGAGCACGGCTACGAGGCCGTGCGTTCCTCCCTTTCAGCCATGCAACGCAATGTCGGCGCCAATCGGCCGCTGAAGTCCATACCTGCCCTCTAGCCTCAGGAAAAATGATCATGTCCATCGTCGTCTTCGGCGCTTCCGGAAACATCGGCAGCGACATCCGCAAGGAGGCCTTGTCGCGCGGGCACCGCGTGACAGCCGTGACGCATTCCTCAGAGCTGGAGCCTGCCGAACGCCTCACGGTGCTGAAGGCGGATATCGCCGATCCGGAGGAGGTGGCAGGAATCGTCGGCGGTCACGATGCGGATATCAGCGCCTACGGCCCCGGTCTGCGCAGCCATTCGGCGGAGAATGCCGCTGTTCTCATCGAGAAAGCCCAAGTTTCCCTGTTCGAAGGCGTCAAGCGCGCCGGCGTCCGCCGCATCATCATTGTCGGCGGGGTCGGTAGCCTGAAGGCAAGCCCCGGCGTCGACGTGGTCGACAGCGATTTTTACCCCGCGGATCACAAGGCCCACACACTGCGCAACCGGGAGATCCTGCGCAGCCTGAAGCGTGGAGACCATGACCTCGACTGGACCTATGTCTCCCCGCCTCTATCCATCAAGGCGGGCGAACGAACCGGCCGTTTCAGGCTCGGCGAAGATGCGCTTCTGCGTGACGAAGCAGGTGAGAACCGCATCTCCGAAGCCGATTTCGCCATCGCCATACTCGATGAACTCGAGAAGGGACAATCCATCCGCCGCCGCTTCACCGCGGCCTATTGAAGGACCTTCAATCGCATGCCCCGCAAGCTCAATCTGAATGTCGGAATCAACACTACCGGTTATCTGCCGGCAGCGTGGAAGTATCGAAGCGGCAACCGCCACGACATCTACGACCCCGGCTACTACAAGCGCCTGACAGAACTCGCCCATCGGGGTCTGTTCGACGCGGTGTTCTTTTCCGATCATCCCGCATTGATGACCGATCCGAATAGCCGTCCATTCCATACCATTGACCCGCTGATCCTCTGTACGGCGCTCGCAGCGCAGGTGCCCGATATCGGCTTCGTCGCAACGATGTCCTCCACCTACAACTCGCCGTACAACCTGGCCCGCCGGACCCAGTCGACGGACATCGTTTCGGGCGGGAGGCTGATCATCAATATCGTCTCGTCCTTCAACCCGAACGTGGCGGCTAACTTCGGCTCCGCACCGCTGCCTTCGCGCAGCGAGCGCTATGCGAAGGCCTCCGAATTTCTCGACGTGGCCAAGAAGCTCTGGGCGAGTTGGGACCCGTCTCGGGAAGGCCCAGTGCCCAACGAGCAGTTTTGGGATGCAGCAAGTGCTCATGCGATCGACCATGTAGGCGATCATTTCACGGTCAAGGGACCGCTGAATGTTCCCCGCGGCCCGCAAGGCCATCCGGTCGTTGCGCAGGCAGGCGCGTCCGAGGGCGGCATCGAACTCGCCGCCCGCCATGGCGAGATCATCTATTGCAACATCCTCTCCCGCCCAGCCGGCCAGGCCTTCGGCAAGAAGGTCAGGGATCGCGCTGCACGCCTCGGCCGCGACCCCAAGGGCATCCGGATCGTGCCCGGGGTGGTAGTGATCCTCGGCGAGACAAAAAAGGAAGCACTGCGTAAACACGAGCTCTTCAGCGGCGCAGGTTCGGAAGACGGTCTGATCGCGCGGTTCATAAAGGAGAACGGCATCGATCCGGATGGTTTCAATCCGGATGCAGTGCTCGACGCCGAACGCTTCATCCCGGATCCCAACCGTCTGCAGGCGGTCGGAATGGGGTTGGGGCTTTCCGATCTTCTGACGCATGAGAAATTGACGACAAGACAGGTGGTACGTCGCTCTGAGGGCCATCATCGGCTACTGCTCGGGACCGCAGAAGAGGTGGCTGATGCGCTCATTGATTTATGGGACGACGGCACCGTCGACGGCTACACGCTTCAGCCGCCACGAGCACCCGATGATATCGAGGAATTCGTGGACAAAGTAGTCCCGATCCTCCAGGACCGCGGAGTTTATCGCAGCCGCTACGAGGAGCGCACCGTCCGCGAACGCTACGGGTTGCCTTTTCCTGCACATTAAAGATCCGCGCACTTCGACCTCCCCAGTTTCGCTGACCATGGCGAGGGGCGCTCCGTTCCAGTCGACGCATTATGCGATCTTCGACGCGCGAGAAGGGAACTTCTCTTTGGATCGGGTAGATGCTTAAGGGCAGCTATATAGGGCTGCTCTCAACTTTTGCAGAGACGGTAGCCATCGGCTCAGCAATTGCTCATCATAGATTATGCGTGCGGGCAAGTGCCCATATTGGTCTTGATGGGATATAATACTTGCTAGCAGTCTTTGGCCGTTGGACGAATTGACCACGCGAGGACGGCCTGCCCGAACTGCAGGTTGAAACGTCGCAATCTGGCAAGACACTACCGGAATGCCGCCGTTGAGGAACGAAAAGGCGCTGGTTGGGCGTGGATGGCCACGTCGTGGTGAACCCATGGAACGACGCGACAAAGCACAGGAGAACCTTTCCCGGCTCGAAGAGGCCGCGCAACAGACTGCTGATCCAAAAACTATGCAACAGAAGGCGAAAAGGCCGGAGGAAAAATTTCGCTTCAGCCTCCGCAAGAAAGACGTCTGGTGGACGGTTGGCTTGGCTGCGGTTGCCTTGCTGCTTTTTGGCATCCAGATCCTGATCAGTTGGCGCTTAGATTGGCTCGACGCGCCCTTGCGCCTCCGCGTGATGAACTACGTCAAGGGTGGCCTTCTCATTTTTATTATGCTGACCATTGCGAATGTTATTGAAGTCTTTCTCATTGGCCGAATTCCCAATCGTGTCTCGCGTTTCAACCTGAAACGTATTTTTCGTTTGATCGTCGTGGTCGCCATCGCCTTCGTGACGATTTCGGTCTTGTTTGTAAACTGGTACGCCGCGTTCGTTTCGCTCGGCCTGATTTCTTTGATTCTTGGCTTTGCGCTGCAAATGCCGATCTCCAGTTTCATCGCGTGGATCTATATCCTCGCCAGGGCTCCTTATCGGGTTGGCGATCGAATTCGCATCGGCGATGCCCATGGCGATGTCATTGACGTCAGCTATCTCGATACGACGCTGTGGGAATTCGGCGGCGAGTACCTCTGGACCGATCATCCGAGCGGACGCATCATCAAGTTTCCGAACTCCACCGTCTTTGACACGCCGGTCTTCAACTATTCCTGGCCGCTGTTTCCCTACGTATGGAACGAAATCAAGTTCCAACTCGCCTATAACAGCGATCTCGAGTTCGTGGCGCAAACCATGAAAGAGGTCGTGGAAGAGCACGTCGGCGATATCATGAGCCAGAAAGTGAAGGTCTATAGGCACATCTTATCTAAAACGCCGGTGGACGAACTCGAAGTGAAGGAGCATCCCGTGGTTCATTTTCGCGTCAGCGAAAACACCTGGCTCGAGGCCATCGTGCGTTATCTCGTGCCGCCAAAGGAAGCGGGACGCACCAAAACACGCTTGATCACGGAAATGCTGGCGCGAATGAACGCAGAGCCCGATCGCGTGCTGTTTCCGAAGAGCAATTTGAGGTGAACTTCCTCGCGCCATGCCCGCAGCACTCCTTGCCTGCGTCGCGACAGGAGGCAAGCCATACCTGCAGCGTGTGTGCCTTCGACACGGCCTCCTTCCGCTCATTCGTCCACACGGTCTTCCGACAGCAATCGTATTCGTCGGTTGCCCATGCTGTTGACTAGACACGCCAAGCGCCGGAACGAGACGATCGAGATCGGCACGAGCAAACCCGAAGGCTGCGGAGGAAAACACTGCGGCTATCAAAGAAGTCATCAAGCGGTCTGATTCGGCCAATAGCTGGCGCTAAAAAGGAAGCTCAGCGACCGCTTCCACCCATTTGAGACGGTATGTGGCAGGCCGATGTACCGCCGCGATCGGGACAATGATGTCCTGCGAGTAGTGCTTTCGGATTTCCCTGAGCGCAGCGATCGTCAGTCCTCTCCACAAAGGAAGATCCTGAAAGTCCCCGCTCGCTGGCTTGGGTACAGTCGCCTTCACGAGGAAGCCGATCTTTTCAGGGTCGAAGTTCAGAAATACTGGCCGCCGTTCATGCAGCTTTTCGGCAAGGGTGGTCTTCCCAGCTCCAAACGGTCCGTTGATCCAAAATTTCAATGTGCATGGCCTCCGTGTCGCCCGCTAAGTTGACCGCTCGCGTTAGTGCGAGCGTACGTTTGTAGCCGTTCCAAAATGTTGCTCTAGGAAGGCAACACCGAAAAACACAATATCCTGCGAGCAATCCAGGACCTTGCACCAGCCTAGCGATGGATGGCGACCCGGAGGTTACTCCGTTTGTCGCTGGTCCGTGGGAGGACGCGATCCAGCATAAGCGCTTCGTTCGAGAGCATATTTCAAGGAACTATGGGGACGGGCTCGGATGCCGAAAAATCATCGCCAAAGACGATCCCGGCCGATTTCTCGGCTCCGTCATGCTGGTGCCCCACAACGAAGTCGGACCGGATGTCGAAATCGGCTGGCGCCTGAATAGGGCGGTGTGCGAAGGGGATTTGGAACCGAGGCGGCGGCCTGATGATCGCTTTCGCTTCCCGAACACCGAGCATCAAGCGGATCGTAGCGGATATCCATCCCGAAAACCTGCGATCTATACGCGTCGCAGAGAAGATTGGCCTTCACCACCTTTTCACCGCACATGAATCGACGCCGGTTTGAAACGCGTGCTTTCCGTCTTCAGACTACCCGCGCTGCAACAGAGTGGATCGAGTTGTTGCCGTAGCCCAGACGGTTCCACTCAGCGTGCTCGGGTTGGGTCCGGCCCGTCATGTCGGTGCGCGCGCCCGTACGGTGAGTGGCCCCGTCTCCTCAAGTTGCGTGATCAACTCCCACCATTGCCAGGCAGAGCGTCGTCGTTCGCCAACAAGCCGCGCTCCGCGCCAAGGGCTGCCGTTCAGGCTTACATCGACCCGTGAGATGTTACCGGCACCCGACCACGCGACCCCACGGATCGCAGTGTCGCCGCGCGGCAGATTCTCCCCCTCTTCAGGCGAAGATTTCGTCGCTCGTACGTTCATTCAGCTTCACCTGCGCGCGCTCATCGTGCCCGTTTCGCACCCAACGGTACCAGTATTTCTCCCCCTCATAGTATGCCTCGCAGGGTTGGTCGGTAACGACAATCTCGGTCAGCCACTTGACGGATGCTACCGCATACCAACCCGGCACGATCAGCCGCAATGGATAGCCATGAGGTGGTGAAAGCGGTTCGCCGTTCATCTCATAGGCAAGAAGCGCATCCAATACAGCTTACGGCTCGCACCGCCGGACAAGCAATCCGGCCATGCGCGACGCGCAGTTGACGGCAAATACCGTCGTCTAAGATCGTCCATGCATCGACACACCCTCTAGCATTGCTAGTGCTTGTAGTGGGCTTTGCGGCGGACGTTGTTTCCGTGTCCTTGCTTCATATTGCGGAACAATATTTCAATCGAAATGCCCTGGCCGGGAGACGGCCAGGGTTTCATTTATGCGCCTTCAGGTGCTGAGATTGAACTGCCCGACATCGTCGCCGAAAAGAAAATTGGGCTCCCGGGGCATCCTGCGCGAATGCAGGTGAACTTGTCGTGACAACAGAAGAGACGAGTATGGTGCCCGCCAGCGCGAAGGCCCTCCACCCCTGGGACCTGGCAATAGCCGCGGCGGTCGCACCTAATCTGCTCTCGGAAATAGGCTTCGTTACAATGCTCCTGGTTGAACTGGAGTGGCTGAACGAAGTTATGAAAGAACTGCACTATATATCGGCGGTAGGATGGTATCGCTCACCACAACTGCCAAGGCGAAATGCACGCGTCAGGCTGGACCGTGAAACAGCCGTCCAGCCCTGGGGGATCATTCGACGCTCCGGACAGCCGGCAGCCGATAGGAGCCATCCAGAACCGTCGTCTCAGGACCGTAGAAGCGCATGGTCAAATTGAAGTCGCCCTCGGGAGCGGGCAGCCAATTGGCAGTGTCTGCTGGTTTGTTCTTCTGAATGAGTATCGTCAGCGAGCCGTCAGCGTCCTTGTTCAACCCGTCCGTCGTGCTGCCAATGCTGTAACGCTTGAACTCGTTCTCGACGAACAGCATGTCGGAACCATACATCGCCATGTTCCAGAATACGGAGACAGGCGGAAGTTTTCCGGCATCAAAGTGCAGGACGTACCTCTTCGAGCCGTTGAGGGGCTCGCCCTTGTCGTCGACGCTGGTGTTGGGATAGATGACATGATCGGAAAGCTGGGCTCCGACCTCGTATTTGGCGAGCGCCGCGCGAAGGCCGGGATCGTATCCCGCCCTGCCGCCAGCGAAGGTGTATTTCCAGCCGTTGGTGATTTCCCCGGTCGCCGCCCATTTGCTGTCGACGATCTGCTCTCCCGTCTTGATCGCTCGTTCCAGACCTTTCTTTGTCGACTCGTCGAGCGATTTCCACTGAAAGCCTCCGCCGACGCTCAAACCGATCTGCTTGAACGATGAGACGAGGAAATCCTGCGAGTCGGCGGACGCGGGAAGACGTTTCGTCATCGCGTCGCCGAGCTCGTCGAAATACCTGATCCCCTCGGGGGCATCGCTTTCGAAAAGCCTCATCTGCGGACGTGGATCGGCCGCCTTGTGTGCTAGCCCGTCTCGCAGATAGGCGGATAGGGGCATAAGGTGGAAACCCTTCTGGGCCTCGACAGCATTTGGAAGGTCTGCTTCCCCGTTCGCCAGAATCCGGACGGCGGCCACGCCGATCTTGGTACGGCTCTTCACCTGGATCATGTCCCCCGGAACGTCCCCGCTGAAATCCGGTCCGGTGACAATGTAGACGCCGGGTTCCGCACCCTTGGTTCCGCCGATGTTTCTGACGATCTCGTCGAAGGAATCCCCGATCTGAACGATATACCAGCGCGGTTGCGAAAGAGAGGGAACGAAGATGACGACCGGCTCGACCGTGAGGTCGAGCGTTGCGTAGGCATCGATGGTCACGTTGTTGGGCGTGACGACGAACCTGTCTTTGGCAGTCTTCAACTCCGAATACTTGCGGAAATCATTGATGAAGGTTCCGCCGACCTCGACGCTCTTCGGAGTGCTTCTGCTGTAGTAGTACAGCGGGAAGCCCCAGAGATAGGCCTGCAGACCTACCGCGTATGCGATCTCCTCCCTGCTCTGGTCGGGTGACATTTTGACGGCTGCTGCGCGTGGGTCGGCGCGACGACGGAGAGCGAAACGGCAAAGGCAACGAGGATTCTTTTTAACATCCCACTCGACCTTTCAATTGGCTACCACGATATCGGGAAGGGTCCACGTCTTGTCGAAGAGAGGCTTTTGCGGGCCGTAGAGGCGGAAAGCACTTCGAAGCGGCCCCCGGCTTTCGTGGGTGTCCAGTTCGATTCTTTGCCGGACGGCGCGTCGGGGCCGAAGTATAGATCAACAGTCCCGTCCTCGTTCACCTGAAGCCCCGGCGTCTGCGAGGATTTGCTGGGGCTCGCGACATCGCGGATCAGCGCGTGAGTAGCCCTGTCATAGACCACGGCCGACCAGTACTGCGTGACTGGCACGTTTGCGGGGATGGTGAGCTTGTACGCCTTTCCTCCGTCGAGGGGCGCCCCATGCTTGTCCTTTGTCGACATCAGGTAGAATTGCCCCGCACCGAGGTGCTTAACCGTGCTGAAAGCCCAATAATCTGTGACGCCCCTGGCGTCGATGGCGTAGCTGTCTGGCGACTCGTAGAAGCTGTCGGACACCTCCATCAATTCCGGAGATGCGGGCACGGCCCAGTGCGTGTCCTTGAAGTACGGAGCGAATGTCGTTTCATAACGGAAGTCGAACCAGGCATGCGCTTCGTCAACGGCGCTTTCAAGCACCTTTCGGGCAGACTCGTCTGGATTGAACGGCTTTCCCTTCTCGATGCCGATGGTCTTCAGCATGTCGACCATGACTTTGTCCCGAGACAACCATGGTTCGTACTGGACGACCCGGTTGAGCGACTGGAAAAAGCTGAGGTCATAGCGGATGGTGGAGTCGAACATCTGTCCGAGAACGTCGATGAACTTCGTCTTCGACGGGCTGGCTTCCTGTGCCAGCGGATAGAGTTTGACCTTCAAGCCGTAATCGACGGCGCGCCTGGCCGCATCTGGCCCACTGCCATTGATCACGGACCGGAGCAGACCGAAGCCCTCATAGGTCGAAGACGGCAGGACGATAAAGCCTTCGGGAGGCTTCTCCTTGTAGTCGGGCGGCAGGATCAGATACTTCCCGCCTTTACCCTGGTCCACGCCCGCCGGGCCGACGTCCTCCAGTGCCGCCTGCCACACGTCCATCAGCGTTCCCGTGATCGATCCATCTTCTCCCGCAGGAGGGATTTCGATCACAATCGGTCCGGCCATCTTCGTGTCCCAGAAAGGCTTGAAGTAGATCGTGTCCGGGTTGGGTGTGAGTGTCTGGTTCCTCCAGTCGAACAGTCCGCCCCAGTAGACGATCTGGTTGAAATCGCCGCCTTTTTCCTTGAACGCTTGCAGCATCCGGTCGAAGTTCACCACCGGAATGCCCCAGTTGACGGCTTCGACGGCCCGCCTCTCAATGGTTCGGTTTCGAAGCTCGTCCGTCGTGAAACCAGCTGCAGTGTCGGCCGTCGAAATCGATAGGGCGAGCGCGAGGAAAATCGGCGAGTGCTGCATGCGAGGCTCCTCTGCGTTTGTTGACGAGGATGCTGCAAGGCCTGCGTGTCGACAAGTGCCTAAAAGTAAAGGTGACAGTCACCTCGTCGTTGCCTTATCTGCGACCAGTCGCCCTCGACCCCAAGCTGGAGCCCGACACTACGCAGTCGCGCCGGAGAATGGCCCAGAAGGCTTGGTTCGAGACTTGCGATGACCTTCCTGTTCCCCAATAGCAAAGCCGCCGCACCTCTCGTTGTAAATTAACGCGCCTGCTACCGTAGGCACTTTCCTGAAGATCTCGGCGCTCAATCTTCTCGCCAGAGTTACGTAGCCGCCGGAACACGATTGGCGCAATCATGTCTCAACCACCGGTTCATGGAACGATAATGGAGAGTCCGCTGGGTCACCGCTCGGAACCGCCGGTCGATGCCTTCTGATCGCTGACGTTGTACAACGCCTCTGACAAGATGCTCGTTGAGAACCTGATCCAGCACTACAAGGTTGGAACGGATACACAAGGGCTGAAGAAGGGACCGGATGGATGGCTTACGATTGCCATCCAGAACGCGCAGCCGTCAGACGAAAACCTAAAACTGGCTGCCCGCCCCGAAAGGAGATTTCTACCTGTTCCTGCGCCTGTATCAGCCGAGCGACGCGATTTTGAGCGGGACCTAACCGTTGCGGCAGGTCACCCCGGAATAGTAGCCAACTGCACTCTGTATGCAACGCCACACGGCGGAGGACGAAAGATGCATCTCATTCGAAAGGTGGCTTCGACCACCGCCTAGCTTGCTACCCTGGCCGTTTCGCCGATCGTTTCGGCGCAGGACGGCACGGAAACTCTTGGACGCCACCCGCCTGCAGGTGCGACCGCCTCGGTCAAGGACTTCGACTACCCGATGATACCAGAGGGCGTTTGAAAGCGGTCCTCTGGAATATGCCTGCAATAGCGATCCACAGTTTCCGACGGGCGGCGTTTGATAATCTCGGCGTAAAGGACAACGACATCATAGCCTATTCCGGCACGGGAACGCCGAAGCTGGAAGCGATCACTGCCAATAGCACGACACCTTACATCACGGCCTTCACGGACCTTCGCAAAGGCCCGGTCGTGCTGGAAATCCCAGCCGCCAGCGATGAGGGCAGCGTCTATGGTCAGGTGGTGGATGCGTGGCAGTCTACCATCGCCGATGTTGGCCCATCGACTGGACGGAGGCAAGGGAGGCAAGTTGCTGTTTACGCCTCCCGGCTATGAAGTGACGATACCTGCTGGATATAATCCCGGTCGCCTCACCGAACTACCGCATCGCCTTTGCCTTTCGCTCGGCAAGAGCGTAGCGGATGCCTATGCCTATGCCTACGCCAAGAAGCTGCGAATGTACTCCCTGTCCGAGGCCGACAGCCCGCCCAAGCAGCGCTTCGTCGATCCGATCAATGACCGATATCCGACGCTGCCCTTCTATGACGAGCGTCATTTCGAAGACATGGCTGACATCATGAGCGTCGAGCCGGTCAAAGAACAGGACAAGGTCATGATGGGCATGCTGCAGTCGCTTGGCATCGAGCCCGGCAAGCCATTTGCGCCGGATGAGAAGACGAAGAAGGTCATGCGGCAAACGGCTATCGATGCGTGGTTCTATTTGCAGGAGTGGTTCGACAATATCCCGAAAGACCGCCTCTATTGGCCGGACCGCCACTACGCCTCGCTGCTCACGACCGACGCCAACCTCGCTTCACTTTTTACCTACGACGACCACATCGATCTGATTGCTCCGGCCGCAGAATATTTCTGGTGCACCTACATGCCCGAAGAACTGACGGATAGCCCTGCAACCCAGTATCTGATGGCGATGGCTGACAAGGACGGCAAGTCACCGAAGCCGGGAAACTCTACAAGCTCGACGTTCCGGCGGAAATGCCCGTCAAGCAATTCTGGGCTCTGACGGTCTATCCCCGCGCCACTATGTCTTTCATCTACCATGACAGCAATCGCACGACGCTTTCGTCGTATGATGACGACAACATGAAGAAGAACGCCGATGGCGGTGTGACGATCTATGTCGGTCCGAAAGCGCCCGTCGGCCTGGAATCGAATTGGTTACCGACGGCAGGTAAACGACCGCTTCCCGCGATGCGCTTTACGGCGGAACGGATGCTTTGAACGACAAAACGTCCAAGGTGCCTGATTTTGAGCTGGCGGATTAACAGAGGGGTAGTCTGTCTGTCCGCTCCTCGAAACGTAGTTGGATACTCGATGTCGATCCTGGGTCTGGCGTGATGGCCGCCTACCGGCACCGCCCTGGAGTGGGTGTCCACTAGGTGCTAGTGGACACTATGGCGGCAACTGATGTCGTGAATGAGTGAGCCGCGTGGACCCGTCGTTATTTTTCAGCTGAACTTAACGTTGCGATCAGTCCACAGGCTGATACTGCACCCCAGTAATCAGCTTGCAACCTGAAATCGGTATTCAGCCTACGGACTGATATTGTGGCGCTGAAAATCAAGCTACAGTCTGAGAGTTCTATGAAGAGCGATACTCACAAGAGAGCCCGCCTGCGCCTCGACGAGAGGCTTCAGGCGCTACAGCCCTCTGACCGGTTCAGGGCGCCCCCGCAGGGATGGGTACGCGCTCTGCGCGACGCTCTCGGCATGACGCGCAGCTCGGCTCGCGCATTGGCGTTCGGCCCCAAACTATCGAAGCGATTGAGAAGTCAGAAGCAGCAGGGACGATCCAGCTCAATACGCTGCGCCGCGCCGCCGAGGCTCTCGATTGCACGCTTGTCTATGCCCTCGTTCCAAACAGCTCGCTTCAAGCTGTCGTTGAGGCTCGGGCACGCAAGATCGCGATACGCGAGCTGCAGCGCGTTGCGCACACGATGCGGTTGGAACTCAAGGGACGGAGAATGCAGACTTCGAAGCTCGCGTCCAAGCCTACATTCGCGACAAGCTCTCTGAACGCGATCTCTGGAACGAAACATGACGGATCTCTTCCAAGAGCCTGATGACGCAACGCCGCGTGAGCCGCACGAGCGAGAGGGCCTGCTACAAACCTGGATCACCCACCGCAGCGACCTCAACGAGGCCGAGCAGGAAAACATCGTCGAGGGTGCGGCCTGGGCGCGCGGCCGCCGGCGTTTGCCCCTTGAGCAGATGCTCACTGAAGACTTCATGCGGTCACTGCATAAGCGAATGTTTGGCGACGTTTGGCGATGGGCCGGTTCGTTCCGGACGACGGAGCACAACATTGGAGGTCAGGCCTATCGCATCGGAATGGAGCTCACGAGTCTATTGGGCGACACCCGCTATTGGATCGAGCATGAAACTTTTCCGCCGGAGGAGATCGCGATCCGGTTCCACCATCGGCTGGTCGCTATTCACCCATTTCCGAATGGAAACGGTCGTCATGCGCGACTGGCGGCTTATCTTGTGATTCAGGGCCTTGGGGGAGCCTTTCAGTTGGGGCGGCGGTAGTCTAGCCGACGTGGGTCAACAGCGCGCACGTTACGTCGCAGCACTACGCGCAGCGGACAATCATGACATCGGGCCGCTGCTGGAATTCGCGCGCAATTAAGTGCTGTTTCGCTGCGTCACGTAATTACCAATAGAACAGGTAGACTGCGCACATGCTCGATGAGCTGCTCAAGTAGCTTTAAAGATGTCGGGTTGCAAATTCCGAGGCATTCCGCCCCCTGATTCCGAATGATGCCGCCCCCTGCTTGGGCTGTTCGTCGGGGTCCTGCTGGTGAGACGTTCGTCCTTTCAGTTGCGCTGAGAGGAAGGAACGCGATGCCAGCGGAGAGACTAAGATGCGGCGTGTCCGCGAGATTCTGAGATACAGATTTGAAGATAAGCTTGGTCACAAGTCGATTGCGCTGCGGGTCGGTGCGGCTCCCTCGAGGGTGCGTGAGACACTGCGCCGTGTTGAGATCGCAGGCCTGTCCTGGCCGCTTGGGGAGGATGCTGGAAGCGGCTTTGTACAAGGCCGCGGGAACGAAGACAGGGCACCGCCGCAGCGCTGAGCTGGATTGGGCCCATGTTCATCGCGAGCTCAAACGCAAGCATGTGACGTTGCAGATACTTGAGACGAATATATCGGCCTTCATCCTGACGGGTATCGCTATAGCCGCTACTGCGATCATTATCGTGGCTGGGCCCTGAAGCTGCCGGTGACGATGCGCCAAGACCATGCGGCCGGCGAAAAGCTCTTTGTCGACCATGCCGGCGACACGGTCTCGGTAGTCATCGATCGACTATCGGGGAAAACGCGGCAAGCCCATCTGTTCGTTGCTGTGCTCGGGGCAGCCAAGCGCGCACTGGCTTCGCAAAGCCCTTGATATGATGTGAGCCAAGGTCGGCAAGGTCGAACAGGCCACTGACGAGTTGCCGTGTACTCCGGCTGATCACCACACCATTCGGCGTGGCGAGCGATTGCAGCCGTGCTGCCAGATGCGGTGTTTGACCGACGACGGACCTCTCTTGCGCCTCCCCGACTCCGATAAGCTTCCCGACCACCACGCCACCGGTTGCGATACCGACACGGATCGCCAGCGACAGGTCGTGCTTCGGCCTAAGGCTGTGAATAGCCTCCACCGCTGCGAGGGGTGCTCGGGAACGATCAGAACAGTCCAGGACCTTATTGTCCTTTGGGGCAGAATGGGAGCTTCGGCGAGGGAGCGGCTATCCGCTCGGTTTTGGTGCAATACAGAGTGTGCGCCACGCTAATGACACTGCAGGGTTGATCTGTTAGGTTAACGTAACTTCCCGATGCAAAGGACGCGCAGTATGGTTCGAGCCTGCAGGGTTCCACCACGCCAGACTGTCATCGGATTTTTGTGTCTTCTGTTCGTCTTGATCATTCCGACAGTGGAAACCTGCTCGGCGGAAATCATCGGCCGGGTTCCGCGCGTCCTCATTCTCTATCCCTATGACGAGAGGCTTCCCGCGACGACCTTCGCAGGCGAGACAGCACGGGCACGGCTGCTAGAGTCGACCGAAGGCCTGGTCGACCTGTTCTCGGAGTTTCTCGACCTTTCGAGATTTCCCGAGAAAGTTCACATCGACCGAATGGCGCGGTATCTCGGCGAGAAATACCAAGAACGACGTCCGGATGTGGTGATTGCGATCGGTGAGGAGGCAACGAGCTTCATCATCAAGTACCGCAACGCGATCGCTCCCGAAGCGAAGATCGTGTTCTCTGGTTTTAGCGGCGCCGACGCCGCCAAGATGAAGCTGCCAGACGACGTATTTGGAGCCTTCAGCGACTATGACATCGCGAAGACGCTCGCCATGGCGCGCCGACTCCAGCCGGACGCCCGCGAACTGTTCATCATCGGGGGGTCCGCACCCTTCGATCGTTCCTGGATCGCGACGGCGCGCAAGGATCTTGCCGGCGCCGCGGGCGGTCTTAAACTGACTTACTTCGAGGATCTCACGATCGATGAATTCGTGGATCGCGCCTCTCGTGTGCCGGCGGGAAGTATCATTCTGGTGCTGACCATTCTCAGTGATCGCAGCGGCCGAAACTTCATTCCGCGGGACGCGCTTGAACGGATAGCCGGCAAGGCCAACGCTCCCGTGTATGGGCCCTATGCCACTTACATCGGCCACGGCGCAGTCGGCGGCAACACGGTCACCTTCGAGTCGATGGGAGCGGCTGTAGCCGAACTGGCCGTCGCCGCGATTGCCGGAAAGCCGATTGCGAGTGTCAAGGTACCGCAAACCTATGTGGCCGATGCGAGACAGCTGAAACGCTGGGGGTTGCCGGAGAGCGCTCTCCCATCCGGTACGGTCCAGAGCTTTAAAGAGAAAAGCCTTTGGGAACAATACTGGCCAGCGATCGTCGGTATTGTCGCCGCGCTTGCGCTTCAGGCCGTGATCATCACAGGTCTTCTGGTGGAGCGGCATCGTCGGCGGGGCGCGGAGCAGGAATCGCGTCTCCGCCTCCTCGAATTAGTGCATCTCAACCAGTCGGCAACGGCGGGAGCCCTATCGGCATCGATCGCTCATGAACTGAGCCAACCGCTCGGCGCAATCCGCAGCAATGTCGAAACCGCTCAAGCCCTGCTTTGGAACATGAATCCGAATATCGATCTCGTCCAGCAAATTCTCGCCGATATCCGCGACGACGATCAGCGTGCCAGCGATATTATTGTTCGGCTGAGAGGACTGCTGAAGAAACGAAGTGAGATCGACTGGCAGGAGTTCGACCTCAATGACGTGATCAGCAGTGCCATTCAGATTCTTCACGCCGAGGCCGAACAAAAACGCGTCGTGGTCAGTTCAAAACAGCCGGCCCGGAAGCTGCCGGTGCGGGCCGACAAGGTGCATCTCCAGCAGGTCATTCTCAATCTCGCCACCAATGCGATCGACGCCATGGTCGATGCGGCCACGACGCACCGAGAGCTTGTCTTCCAGACCGCACTGATGGAGGAATCCAAGGTGGTGCTGTCTATTTCGGACACCGGTCGCGGCATCCCCAGGGATCAGCTCGACAGCGTTTTCAATGCGTTTTACACGACCAAGCCGGCGGGCACTGGGCTTGGACTTTCCATCGCCCGCGCGATAATTGAAACCTATGGCGGCAAGATATGGGCAGACAATCGCGCTGAAGGCGGCGCTGTTTTTCGCTTCGTCCTGCCCCTTGCCCAGCATGGATGAACCGCAATGGACCCGATCGTTCACATCGTCGACGACGACAAATCCTTTCGGACCGCCTTGGCGCGGTTGATGGGCGCCGCCGGATTTCGCACAGCCACGTACGAGTCAGGCGAAGACCTTCTGGCGCGCCTGTCAGACCCCGAGGCCGGATGCATTCTACTCGACCTGCACATGCCAGGCTTGAGCGGTCTGGAGCTCCAGGACCAACTCGCCGAATGCGCTCCAATGCTGCCGATCGTGTTTTTGACGGGGCGAGCCGAAATCAGGGCAACCGTTCAAGCGATAAAGGCAGGCGCTGAGGATTTCCTGGAGAAACCGGCCTCCAGGGAGGCGTTGCTGGAGGCGGTCGATCGAGCATTGCGCCGCTGTGATGCACGGCGTGCCGAATACGATCGCATCCATGCACTCAAGGCACGTCTGGTGAGCCTGACCCCGCGGGAATTCGAAGTGTTCGGCCTGATCACCCGCGGCAGGCGCAACAAGCAGATTGCCTATGATCTAAGTACGTCCGAACGGACGGTCAAGGCGCACCGGCGTAGCGCCATGGAAAAGCTCGGGGTGGGTTCGCTGGCCGAGGCAGTTTCGATCGCGGAGAGATTGGGACTACTTAATCCGATGGCAAAGCCGCCGCAGCACCAGAATAAACGGCGCGCTTCCCCATAGGACAATATCAAAATTTCCAAGTTGGTCATACGATCATCATGATCGGAGCTGGTTCATGCTTTCCGCATGGGGCTCCAGAAAGGCATAACTTGGAAAGCCCACCACGCGAAGTGGCTGTCGTGGAAGACGATCCGAGCATGCGGAAGAGCGTCGCGCGGCTCCTGAACGCACATGGTTTTGCGACGGAGGTTTATGCGTCGGCCGAAGCCTTTCTGAGCTGCGCCAGTCAAAACCGGTTTGGTTGCATTGTCCTCGACATTCATCTCAGCGGCATGTCTGGCATCGAACTGTGGCACCGACTGAAAGACACCGATTTCCGGATCAAGGTCATCTTCATCACGGCCTTGGACGATGGGGTGCTCGAAGCGGAGGCGATGAAAGCGGGATGCGTGGCGTATCTTCACAAGCCATTTCCGGCCGACGCTCTGATCGGAGCTGTCAACAGAGCATTGGGTGCTTAGCAAGGCGATGCCGTCTATCGCGCCTGTTGCAGCGTTTCGATGCTCTAGCTGCTTAATCCGGGTGCCCCACCCCAAGCAATCAGGTCGAGCAATAAGATCGGCGCTATTGACGCCGATCCCGAAACGGGACCGCAGCGGCTTCCAGGCTGCCAGTTATCGTCATCACGGTGATCGTAAAAGCGGCCGCGGCCAGTTTCGGTTGCGCCTCCAATCGGCAGAAGCCCTTTCCGCCGGAAGCGCCGACTGTCGCCGTCAAGAGCGCCCTTGGATCCTCGATGCATGTCACCAGAACGCGTGCAGCGGGTTTAGGACAAAGACATGCAAAAAACAAGATTTGAAGCGCTCCCATGAATTCGATTGAACTCGACGTGGTTCAAGGCGCGCCGATCTTGCGAAATTTGCCGAGCAACGCGGGTCGATCTTACCAGCGGTCGGCGGGTTCAGACGACTTCCCCTAAGGACAATATCGCTCAGTGAAGAAACGCGTAAGCTGGGATGAGTTGTTTAAGCAGCCGCGCTTGATTGCCCCCTGGTTACAAGCGCATAACCTAGGAAGGAGCATGACATGAATCGCCTTGCAACTTTTTCGATGATCGCCAGCCTGTCCGCCCTGAGCTTCGCTGGAATCGTGCACGGCCAGGGCGCCGAAATGAACTGGCCTAAAGAAATTGAGCAAACCGTGCGCAGCCACAGCGGCGACAAGATCAATGTCGTCGACGTCAGCACACTCTCGGAGCAGGACCAAACACGCATGTGGGTCGACAATGCCACGCCGGAACAACGCGCGGCGCTGCTCGAGGCCGTCGAAGCAAACAAGCCCTTGGCTGAAAAGCTGAAGGCACAGAATGTCGAGATGAACAACATCGGCGGCGCTGAGCAGGCGGCTGATGGCGGGCTGACGATCTACGTTCGCTAATCTCTGTTCGGTGAAGCGGGGTGCGAACGGTATCCGCAGCCGCATCCCGCTTCAGAGTCAAGGGCGCCGGGCACATCGACTCCGTCGCCATGATGTAGGTGTCTTCGGCACTTGGACGGTTCATGCTTGCATTCGCGTTCGTGTTGTTGCCGGTCATGCTACGTCTAGGAGCCTTTCGGCTGCTATACGCAAGAGCGCCGCTTGGGCAAAGCCCTGCTGCCGCACGTGTCGATGCTGCGACGGCGCCTCGCCGTCACCGCGGTTCGGATCTGGTCTTTTCGGGCTGATCGCGGCCTGTCTGTGGCGTCTCTTCTCACGGGCCTCCGTTAGTGCCTCCTGAGCTGCGTGCATCGCGCGCTAGGAAGAGGAGCAAATGCACTTGTCATCAACCGCCCGCGCTGCCCTGCCCGCCTTGGCAGCTCTGATCGCCGCCTATCTTCTGCTTGCCTATTTCCTGGTGCCCGAGATGTGGATCTTTCGCGAGCATCGCCTTCCACACTTCGATTCGATGGTGACGGCGACCGCCGATGATATCCCCGGTGACCCGATCAACGTCGGTCTGGTAGGCTCAAAAGCACAGGTGATGGGCGCCTTTGCGGCTGCTGGTTGGCATGCCGCCGATGCAATTACCTGGCGCTCCTCGATCGACATCGGCCTTAGCGTTGTACTTCACAGGCCGGACAGCGCCGCACCGGTAAGCCCGCTGTTTTATCGCGGCCGAAAGCAGGACCTAGCCTTCGAAAAAGCGGTTGGGAACAGCGCCGATCAACGTCATCACGTGCGGTTCTGGCAAACGGATCAGAGCGACAACTACGGCCGACCGTTCTGGTTCGGTTCGGTCACCTTCGATCGCGGGGTCGGACTCAGTCATGACACAGGTCAGATCACTCATCACATCGCCGCAGACGTTGACGTCGAACGAGACGGTCTTATCCGTGACCTGCAAGCCGCAGGGCAAATTGCGTCAACCTACGACATCGGCGGCGTCGGGGCGACGATGAATGGTCGCAACGGTGGCGGCGATTCCTACTTTACCGATGGCTTCGCGTTAATCGGCATTGTGCGAGCAGAGCCGAGAACAGGCAAGGCCCGCGCTAATACTTCCCGGTAGATAGCTAAAGCAGTTAAGCGCGATTGCTAAGGCTTTGAAGGACCCACTGACGCGTCGCCAACTAGGCTCGAATGCTGCTCGCGGTCATGAAGATCACTTGAATGTCGGTAACAGCCCGTTTCAGGTAGTGCCTACATCGATGCCAGACATGCCGCCAATATGGATGTCAAGAACAACGCAACGGGTTGAACCTGTCTGGACCTTGTTGAGAAAGCTCTCGGCTGTCGGCTATCCTTCTGTCATGATGCCGTGCGCATTCAACAGCCTTTCGACGCTTCTGCGCATACTTGCATCATCATCGACTACAACCACGGTGCCAGGTGAATTTTCCAAGGAGAGCACCTTTCGGGGCCAAACCGACGGCGGACCCGAACCAAATCTGCGACTATCTTAGCAAGCCCAGAGCGGCCGCTATTGTCCTTTGGTGAACCCTCAAGGGCGGGAATGGTCGCCGATGGTCCCGACAAGTCCCAATCTCTCGGCGATGGAAACCGTTTCGGCCAGCGACCTTGCGCCGATCTTCTCGATGAGAATTGTGCCTATGGGCCTTGATCCTCCTTTCCGACCCATCGGTCCGCAAGGTGGGCGATGTCGCCTGGCCGAGGAGGCAGCCTTCAAATCCGACGACGGATTTCGCGACGCTCAAGGCGGACATCTAACCAAAGAATGCCGCCAAGACCTGGCTCAATGCACGGCTAGGAGGAATCCAGAACGCGGCGTCCTAGTCTTCATCCAATGGCTTCAACAACCGGTTCGAAGACTCGGTCTGTCGCTTCGTGCAGATCGTTCACGATTCCGGCGTCAAGAGTGCGCCCATACTTGGCCGTCGCGCGGCAGGCTTCTGGCGTGTGGTTATGACCGAGAAATCACCAACTATACCCGCAACACGTTGGAAGCGCAGTTCCAATATCTCGCCGCCTATCCGGAGGTGAAAGAGGTATCGATCCTCGCGAATTCAATGGGCAACTGGCTGGCACTCGAAGGCTTGCGGCAGATGGATATACGCAACGACGGTCCTTCGCCGAAGTTCAAAAACGTGATGCTTGCGGGTCCCGACGTCGAGTTGCTCCGCTCGCAGATCAAGGACATCGAAGAGCGGCGGCCGCGCTTCACTTTGTTCGTATCCGCCGACGACCGGGCGCTGGCCTTCTCGCCCAAGATGTGGGCGACGTTCTCCGGCTGGGATCCATCGATCCGGAGCTGGCTCCTTACAAGGACGAGATGACAGAAGTTATGGTATGAACGAATCGCATATTCGTAAGGACGCATGTCGTCCCTCGCAGCGACGGAGGGAGAGGAGCGGGCGATGTCGAATTTTATGATGCTCGTAGTTTCCGGAGCAGTTGCCGCGGTGTCGTATGGCGTTTCGCCGCTGCTGATCGACCATCCGCAAGCGGTCGACTCGCAGACCGATTGGGAATTTTCCGTCGCACCCTATCCCTTGACGGCGGGCTACCGTGCAGCAGGGCCCGATCCTTGAACTCGCAAAAATTCTAGCACTTTTCCGAAAAGCCTCTGGGGGTACGACAATGGCATTCTCCGCATCCACGAACTTCATTTGTCTTCTGATGTTTCTCGGCGGAACAGGCTCGCTCCAGGCTCAGGAGTCCAGTTCCGATCTGGCAAAGAAGCTGTCTAACCCGATCGCTTCGCTGATCAGCGTACCGTTTCAGTTCAACTACGATCATGGCTACGGTCCGCTCGACGGGGACAAGATAACCCTCAACATCCAGCCCGTAATACCGATTTCTCTGAACGGGAACTGGAATCTCATCTCGCGCACAATCCTGCCGGTGACCTGGCAGCACGACATAGCCGGGCCATCCGGGACGCAGTTTGGCCTCGGCGACACCGTCCAGAGCTTCTTCCTTTCTCCCGCCAAGCCAACCGCGAGCGGGATTATCTGGGGTGCCGGTCCAGTGTTCCTTATACCGACCGCGACAGACGACCTCCTGGGAGGTGAGAAATGGGGGGCTGGACCGACGGTCGTCGCCCTCAAGCAGGACGGCCCTTGGACCTACGGCTTGCTTGCCAACCACATCTGGTCGTTCGCGGGCAATGAAGAACGGAATGATATCAGCAGCACGTTCGTGCAGCCGTTCCTCTCCTATACGACGCCTGATGCCTGGACCTTCGCGCTGAACACCGAGTCCACGTATGACTGGAAAGCGGAGGAGTGGTCGGTTCCGATCAATTTCACGGTTTCCAAACTGGTGAAGATCGAGGAGCAGCCGATCAGCCTTACGGCTGGCCTGCGTTACTGGGCGACTGCACCGGACAATGGCCCGGAGGGTCTTGGGATACGGGTGGCGGTGACGTTTCTGTTTCCCAAGTAATGTGAATGGGTCAGAATAGGGAGCTACGCAACGACATCGGGTGGGCAGAGAATCCGCTATTGACGGACATTGACACTGGACCCGTCGTTGCGTGACAACTTCGGTTCACGTGCTGCCGCGGACGATCGGCTTCGTTTCGCACCGATCCTGACTCTGACGCCCCGGGCTTGGGTGGCGTTCGCGACATCCCGCCAGCGTCGAACACGAGCTGACCGATGTGGGCCGCTCCCCTGATCACGCCGCTGAGGCGTGCACGCCAATTGGTCGTTGGGGAAAGAGCCGGAGCGCTGCAAGGAGGTACTCGGGCGCATTGACGTCGGTAAACCCTTGACAATCCCACAACGTGGCATCCAGCTGAGCCTGAAATCCTGAAATTGCAATGACCGACCGTAAAGGAAGCTTACCGGCCGGCGCACGGTTCCAACCGATACACTATGCGACTTTCGAAGCCCAGAACGTGAACATCCTCGAAACAAGCCGTGCGGCGCTCGTGAGAACGGCTCACTTCAACCGCTGCTTACTTTAGCACCGGGCGCGATCGAGGCTCGATTCGCCGGAAGCGGACTGTCAATTCGTTGCGGAGGACGGAAGGTTTGCGCCCCAAGTCGGACACTGAGCAGAGCACGGTGGTATCCCAGAAGCGGGCATGCATACATGCCGCCGAGTTGCAGGTTTGCACCACTTCCAGACCTCACCTCGGAAGCTGCGATCGACGCGTTTCGACCCGTTGCGGTCCTCCAACTATGTCGCGGTGAACGACAGGTCTGCCCCCTTAAACCGGTCCTACGAGCTCGTGTCCTGCACACGAGGGCGGTTTGGGTAATACAGCCTTCCAAGAGATAGTTTCCTGTTCAATACTAGATCGATAGATCATCGCTGAAGAAAATGCCCGGTTTGCCATACCGGGCAAGTTGGCGGGAAGATGCCTCGTTCCCGCGGGGAAACTATACGCACATGACCTTATGCAGCCTGGTGAATTAGAGCCGAGCGCTTCCCTCCATGAAGGTCGGGGGCAAAAATGCACGCGGCGTTGTGGTCCGGCGAAAGGACATGTGATGCTGGTGCTCTTAGGGCGCAGTCCTCAACCGCAAGCGGACAACGTGTCCGGAATCGGCAGCCGGACGGTGGATTGGTCGGACTTGGCACTTCGCCCTTCAGCAAAGGAGCGCTGCGGAGCTTTTCAACGCGTGGGTCGACCTCGGGAACGGAGGCCAGCAACATCTGAGAGTATGGGTGGCCAGGATGATCGTACAGTTCCTGCGACGGCCCATGCTCAACGATCTTGCCTAGATACATGACGTAAACGCGCGAGGCTGCCTGCCTCACAAGTGCAAGGTCATGGGCGATGAACAGGCAGGCGACACCCAGATCCTTCTGCAAGCGCAGGAACAGGTTCATGACTTGCGCCCGGATGGAGAGATCGAGGGCGCTAACCGGCTCGTCGCAGATCAGAACTCGCGGGTTCACCGCGAGAGATCTGGCAATGGCAACGCGCTGACGCTGGCCGCCCGATAGCTCGCGTGTGTGACGGTCCCTTGCCGTATGAGGCAGACCGACCTGCTCCAATAGTTCCTTGGCCCGACGAGTTCTCTCGTCCGCCGACCTGAGGCCATCGATCAATAGAGCTTCGTCGATCGCCTCGCCAACCGTCTGACGATCGTTCAGGGACGAATAGGGATCCTGGAACACGTACTGCAGAGCCCGACGACTGTTTCGCAGTGCGGCGCCCGAAAGCGTGCTGAGGTCGACCCCGTCGAGCAGTACCCGTCCAGCACTTGCCTTCTCGAGACCGACGATGGTTCTTCCGAGCGTGGATTTTCCGCAGCCGGATTCGCCGACCAAACCGACGATCTCGCCTGGATAGAGCTCGATCGAAACATCGTCGACCGCATGGACGTACTTGCCCCGCTGGACGCTCTTGAAGCGTGTTTGCAGGTTTTCGACTTTGAGAACAGGTGCGTGTGTCATGCCGCAGCCTTTCCTTGGTTGACGACAGGGCAGGCTACGCAAACATTGCTGTCGGCGGTTGGGACCATTGGTGGGCGCGCCCGAGTGCATGCGGCCACTGCGAACTCGCAGCGCGGCGCGAAAGCGCAGCCCTGGATGGGTGCGCCGAGCGTTGGGGGCACACCGGGCAGCCCCCGGAATTCGGAGCCGATCGGATCGTCGCGCCTCGGAATCGCGTTGATCAGGCCCCTTGTGTAGGGATGACGAGGATTGACGAGGACCTTGTCCACCGGCCCGCATTCGGCAGCCCGTGCCGCATACATGACGACGATGTTGTCGGCCGCACCGGCGACGACGCCCATGTCGTGGGTGATCAAGACCATCGCCATGTTCAGGCGCTGCTGCAGGTCCTTCAGCAAGCGGAGAATCTGTGCCTGCACCGTGACATCGAGGGCAGTCGTCGGCTCGTCGGCGATGAGCAGCTTCGGCTCTCCAGCAAGTGCAATAGCAATGACGATCCTCTGTCTTAGGCCGCCCGACAATTCGTGCGGATATTGACTCAGCCGAGCGGCAGGATCTGAGATTCCGACAAGTTTGACGAGGTCGAGTGCCCTCGCCTCTGCTGCGCGAGGGCTCATGTTGAGATGCAGCTCCGCCATTTCGGCGATCTGCCGCCCGATACGTCTGACCGGGTTAAGCGCGCTCATCGGATCCTGGAAGATGAACCCGATGGACTTGCCGCGCAACTTGCGGACTTCCGGCTCGGAGAGGCCGATCAGCTCCTGCCCCTCGAACCGTACCGAGCCGGAGAGATTCGTCGTCACGCCCGTTGGCATCAGGCCGAGCGGGGCGAAGTTCATCACGGTCTTGCCGCTACCACTTTCGCCGACTATGGCGAGACACTGACCCTGCCGGATCGCGTAACTGACACCGTCAACCGGGCGCAGCGCGGATTTCGCGGTCAGCAGATCAACCGTCAGATTCTTGACGGACAACAATGGTTCATTTTGCATCGAGACTCTCCTTCCCCCAACCTGCGACCTCGATGCGGCGCGCCGCTAGCGTGCGCCGGGTGAGTGGCTTCGGAATGCGGTTGAGCGCTATCGATTCGCCAAGGGTATTGAAGCCGATGACCGCCGCGGTCAGGGCAAGGCCTGGCAGGAGCACCTGGCGCGGGTCGGACTCGAGATAGGGCAACGCGTCAACGAGCATTTGACCCCACTCGGGCGTTGGTGGCTGAATCCCGAGGCCCAGAAAGCTAAGCGTGGCGACTGCAAGTGCTGCGACACCGGCGTCGGCCGTCGCATAGACCATCACCGCACCGATCGTGCCTGGCAGCAGATGATTGAAATAGATGCGCCAGGGGCTGGCGCCCAGTACGCGCAACGCCTCGATATGCGGCTTGCTCATGATGCTGACGGCGACGGCGCGGCTGATGCGGCCGCTCATCGGCCACCAGGCGAGAGCGAGCGCCAACACCATTGTCCAGTAACCAGGGCCAACGATGCCGATGACAGCGAGCGCGATGATCAGGCTCGGTATGGAAAGACCCACGTCGACCACACGCATCAGAACATCGTCGACCCAGCCGCGGTGGTAGCCGGCGATCGTCCCCATGGCGATGCCGATCGTCATGGCGATGCCGAGAACAGAGCCGACGCTGACCAGCGACGTGTTAGCCGCGATAAGCAGGCGGCTGAGAGTGTCGCGGCCGAGATGGTCGGTCCCGAGCCAATGGGCGGCACTCGGACCAGAGCCGGCCTCGAGGAGGTTCTGGGCGCTCGGGTCCTGAGGAGCCAACCAGGGCGCAAAAGTACCGAGGGCGACGAACAGTCCTATGGTGATTAAGGCCGCTCTGGGAATCTTGTTCAGTCTGGCGAAGAGAGGTTTCAGGTTCTTCATGATCAGCTCCATTGCCGCCTGATGCGAGGGTCGGTCAGAAGCACTGCGAGATCGACAATCAGGTTCACGAGGATAAAGAAGGTGAGAAAGATGAGCAGGCATGCCTGCACCACCATGAAGTCGCGGAAGCGAACGCCGGCGAGGAAGTAATCACCCAGCCCCTGCCAGGAGAAGAGCGGCTCGACGATGATCGCCGTAGCGGTCATGAGCCCGACCTGGGTGCCAAGCGCATTGATGAACAGCGGGGTGATGTTCGGCAATGCATCGCGGAATAATATTGCGGTGCGGCTGAGACCTTTGCTCTTTGCTGTCAGAACGAAGGGACTAGACATCGCCTCTTCCAGCCCAATCCTAACGACGCGGCTGAGGACCGCAGCAGGCAGAACGGCAACCGTGAGCCACGGAAGGACCCAGGTTTCCGGACCGCTGAAGCCGAAGGAAGGTAAGAGCTGGAAGTGCACGGAGAAGGCGTAGATCATCAGTGCGCCAACGAAGAAAGTCGGTGTCGACGCGCCGAGAAGTGCCAGACCGCGGGAAACGCGGTCTGGCAATTTGTAGGGCCAAAGGGCGCCGAGGAATCCGAGTGCCAGGCTCAACAGCGTCGCAATGATAGCTGAGCCGGCAATCAGCGTTCCGGTGATGGACATACGTGCGGCAAGGTCCGCGCTGACGTCCTGGCCTGTCCTGTAGGAGATCCCGAAATCTCCGCTGACCGCGTCGCCGAACCAATCCACGTAGCGCATTAGCAGCGGCTTGTTCAGTCCTATTTCTTCGGCAACCTGCTCCACATATCCGGGCGTCGCGACCGCTCCGCGGAGCTCGGCGATCAGGACGGCGACATTCCCCGGAGCGGAGACGACGAGGGTGAAGCACACCACTGATGCAAGGAAAAGCAGGATCAGTGACTGCTGCAGCCGCTTGCTGATGAAGTGAACCACGGCAACTTCCTCCTACTCGGCGGCCAAAACGATGTTTTCGTATGGCATGTCGTATTCGGTGACGGGACTGGTGAAGCCCTGTACCCGGTTGGAATGCGCCCAGATGCTTGGTACGTAGACCAGCGGCGCAATCGCGTCGTTGTCGCGCAGCCAGTCGTAGACCTTCTGAATGGTCGGCTCGATCTGGTCTCCGGTTGCGGCCGTGGCCGCATTGATCAACGGATCGAGGTTAACCGGATCGGTAACCAGCTTGCCCTCGACATCATTCTTGAAAGTCGACAGGCACAGCCCGACGATCGAGCCAAACGGGTCATAAGGCGCGCCGTAGGTCAGGAAGAAGCCGAGGTCGTACTTCTGTTCCAGCATGTCGGTGTGCTTGGAAGCATGGTCGACCGAGCGGATCACCAGGTCGATGCCGATCTCCTTCATCTCGGACTGGATGACTTCGGCGATGATCCGTGACCCCGGCACTGCGTCCGGACTGACGACCATCTCGAGCGTCAGCGGCTTGCCATCCTTGGATCGAATAGGACCACCAGTCCAGCCGGCCTTCTCCAGCAGCGCGGACGCGGCCGCCGCGTCGCGGACGGGAGCGCCATGCTGCTTGCCGGCATAAGGCAAAGCGCTTGAGAACAAGTTACCCGCAGGCTTGGCATAGCCATGGTAGAGCACCTGAGAGATTGCCGCACGATCGATGCCGATACTGATCGCCTTGCGTACCTGCGAATCCTTGAGTGCCGCGGCGCGATCGGGATTGAACGCCATCACCAGTGTAACATTGCCCGGATCGACGACGACGTTGACGGCGGCCGCCTCGAGTTGCTTGGCCTCTTCCGGGGTCAAGGGCGCAATCCAGAAGCCGCCGACCAGATCGATCTCGCCGCTGCGCAGTGCCGCGACCCGCGAGCGCGGGTCGGGAATAACCTTCGCCTCAAGACGCTCGTATGATGGTTTGTCACCCCAATAGCCGTCGTAGCGCTCGAATGCGCTTTCGGTGTCATCCGCCTTGACTTGGCGCCAAGGGCCCGTACCGACCGGCTCTTTGAACTTGCCATCGGCTCCAACGGACATCGGGCTGAGGAAGCGTGGCGGCCGGGTGTAGGAAAGCTCTTGCATCAGCGCCAGCACGGGCTCGTTGAAGTGGAGGGTGATGTGGTAGTCGTCAACGACTTCGAGCGACTCGAAATACTTCGAGCAGTTCATCCAACTGAACTGGTCGAGCCCCATCCACCGCTCGAGATTCCACTTGCACGCGGCGGCATCGAACTTGGTTCCGTCCTGGAAGGTAACACCCTGTCGCAAGGTGAGATGTAGCGTCTTGCCACCGCCCTCGATCTTCCAGTCGGTCGCGAGACAAGGTTCGATCTGGCCTCCCCGGCCGTATTTGACCAGCGGTTCGAACATCAGGTCCTGTATCGCCCAGATTGCGTAGTGGCTTTGCGGATCGAGGTTACCTGCGGGCTTTGCGATAGCGACCCGCAGCGTGCCGCTTGCCCCTTGCGCGTATACAAGCTTGGACAAGGCGCCCTGCGCCATGACCAATCCCACGGCGCCGAATGCGCCCTGCAGGAACGTACGCCTGTTCACTGTCATTGTAGCTCCTCCCTTTGATGTCCCCGGCGCCGTCGACCGCCATCGGCTTTCAGTGCCGTTATGTATAGACAATCTGACTGTCTCATGTATACAATCTGGCGTCAAGATTGTATTTTTTTGAGCGAAACCGGTGCCCAGTAATGGTAGGTTGCGTTGAGGAGCAATTGACGAATTAGTGACACCAAAGGAGACTACTCAGCGTTTATGCGGACGAAACGCAGGATTTAAGCCGGTTACTGCTCGTTCGCTGCGCGTTAACTTGTATTATTTTTCGTATACAATCCGGTCTGTTATGCTGATCAAACTGATAAATCCAAACACGACGACCGCGATAACAGAGCTCATGGGAGAGGCAGCACACGCGCGCTCGGCATGCGGCGCAAGGCGACTGTCAGCCACGCCTTTTGTCTCGTCATGACCGACCGTGTCCGCGCCAACGCCTTGGTCGAGCAGTTGGCCCGCGAAGACATCGCGATTGCTACCACGGCGCAGCAAGTTGGCCGGCTCCAGCCGCAGCAGAATTGCGACAAGCCGGCATCCGCCTACGCGCGGGTTCAGATGGTTGGGGACACCTGGGGTCCCTACGGCAATCTCGACATGCTTGAGCGCGCGCTGTTTATCGGCTTGCGCAACAACTTCCGCAAAGACAGCGACCTCGAATATGCCCTGCATGTCTGCACGCAGGGCGGCGCCGACGTGCTGGAGCTTCAGAACTATGGTCTGTACGAGGGATCTTATGCGGACATCGTGCTCGTCGAAGCCGAGACAATCGCCGAAGCGGTCGCCTCTCGCCCCCAACGCAAGCTTGTGCTCAAGCGTGGCGAGCCGATCGCGCGCTACGGAAACGCCTTGTTTACTGCCGCGTGAGTTCCGTGGAGTCAGGTACAATAGGTAGACGCAGCTTCAATAAGGGAATAAATCGCAGGTTTCAGGCGCGTTGGGAACAACTGCATGTTTAAGGACGACAGATCAGCGGAGAAGCAGACCAGTTGGTGGCCGATCTATAAAGCTCTGCGCGATGCAATCGTAAGCCATCGGCTGGCACCCGGCACCAAGCTGCCGGAGGACGAACTGGCGTCGATCTATGCGGTTAGTCGGACGGTAGTTCGATCGGCTCTTCAGGCGCTGACACATGACAGGCTGGCGCGCCTGCAACCGAACCGCGGCACCTTCATTTCCAGCCCAAGCAAGACGGAAGCCCGCGACGTTTTTGAAGCGCGTATCCTGATCGAGCCGAAAGTTGCGGCGATAGCGGCTGGGAACGCAAAAAAGTCAGACATTGCCAAGCTGCACAAGCACATGCAGGCCGAGCATGAGGCCGTCCAGTCGGGCGACACGAGCGAGGCGATCGCTGCCTCTGCACAATTTCACATAGAAATTGCCGAGATAGCCAACCACACCGTCTTTACGGATTTTGTCCGCGAGCTCGTTTCGAACTCGTCGCTTGTCGTCGCACTATACTGGAAAAGACGCGAGACGACCTGCGAGAGCCATGCCCATGAGACCTTGATCGAGGCAATAGCAAACGGAGGCGGGTCCGAAGCCGCCGACCTGATGAAGAGGCATCTGGAGGACGTTTTGTCGGGGATGGATCTCGGCCCCGCGGAAAGAAAACAGGAGCGGTTGGCGGACATTCTCCGATTGCGCTGAGTGGGCAAACGTATCACCTGTTCGTGCCGTTCTGACCGGTGGCTTCAGTTTCCATGATCGAGCTCGCCACGACCAGGGGCTTTCCGGGCGACTTTGAAGCTGGAAGCACCAGCCTTACGAATTGCTGGCGTCCGGAAACAAAGAGAATGTAGAGCCGGTTGGTTTGCACGGGGCTGCGTTCCTCGGAAATCTTCTCGGCATCTGTCCGGGTGAAGAAATCCTTCTGAAACTGTTCTGGGTCAATGCCGGGCAAGGCGAGTGTGCAGGTGAGGACCGGCTTCCCGCCAACCGATGCTGTGGTGAAGCCGATGATGGTGCCGGCCGGGAGCCCCCCGTCCACTTTGGTCGTCAGCCATACCCGCACTGACTTCGGATCGGCGATCGGCGCAAGTTCTTCAAACGCCACTTCAGCAAGCAATTCCCAGTCGCGGCCGCTAGCATTTTGGCTCATCCGCAGGAAGCTTGGCCCCTCCGCCAAACAAATGTGGTGGAACTCTTCGACAGTCTGCGTTGTATCGCTGGCGGAACGGGCTGCCAGCGGCGCTAAAGAGAGGAGAATTGCCCCTGCCAAGGCTGTTCGGCGGCACGCGACTGAACTCATCGGCCTCTCGAGAGTTTGGGCGATGACATCTAACCCCTGAACACAGTCTTGGTTCCCCCCGAGGCTTCGTCTCGGAGATGTGCGAGTTGAGCTTGGCAAATGGCGAAAGAAGGGCGTCGGCCGCGTCGCACCCCCCGCAAAGTGTTCAAAACCTTGGTCTTGTTGCGGGCCATTACCGCCAAGCCTATAACCTCGTGTCCAGGCCCGACATACGCTCGCCCAGCCGCCTCCAGCGGTGGGCTCAACAGGTTCGCAAACCATGAAACGACCATTTCTGTTTTTCCTGCTGTCAATCGCGATGAGCACATGCTCTGCAGCAAGGGACCGAGGCAATGTCTTCCGAGGCCTCATGGCTGCTGCCTATCAAAATATCGTGTCGACGTACGAATGCCGCAACGTGATAGGAACATCTCACTATGTTCTTGCTCGGGTCGAGGCTGAGAACGCGTTTCGCTTACGGCATGCCGACTGACTCTGCGATCGCAGCAGTCGACAAAATTATGGGCAAGTCGAGAGTGCTTCGAGTCCTGCGGAGCGATCACTGAATGATTGCATCGAGTTCACGCGGCAAACTCAGAAAGATCTCAGCGAATGGCAATCGAAAATGAACGCCTTGAAATGGCAAGAATGAAGCGGTCGAACAGACTACAATTTGCTTGGACGCGACTGAACAGCCGCTGACGGGATGGCCGCCAGCGGCTGCTGTTGTCGGTTCGGGTCACATCATCTTGTTAATGTCGCTGTAGCTTCCTTCTGTTTTCAGCGTCACGGTAACATCGGCATCGGTCCGGTTGCGCCAGAACCACCCGTGCTTGCCGTTGAATGCCGCCTCGAGAACGCCTTCGGCTCCCGGAGCGCCGCGCCCCTTCTCATAGCTGGTGCTTTCGCCACCGCCGTCGCCATGCATGTCGAAGTTCACGACGCCGCCGTTGGCGCTCCAGGAGTAGGTTACCTTGGCACCGGCCGCCATCGTCAGCTTGATCTCGGTTCCTTCACCTGGCTTCAGCGTCACGGACATCTCGTCCTTCCTAACCTCCTGAGCATTGGCCGTTCCGACGAACATCTCGCGGAAGATGCGGTCTATCAGGAACGAGTCCTGTTGGGTTTCCGGTTGGCCCGAAGCGGGCTTCGCCTCTCCGCTTTCGCTCTGGCGGCGGTCGGCTTCCGCTTCCTCCGAGAGCTGGGTCTTGATCTCGCCCATCTCGGTGAGCCCCAGCACGGAGCCAGCTCCGGTCGGATCAATGCCGTACTCGGATGGCAGCACGACCGTCACGAGGATCGCGGCGGCCGCGGCCGCGGCGGCAATGGTCGATCGGATGAGCTGGCCGGAGGACGGCAGGTCTTCGGGTGCAGGTGCTTGCGAATTGAACATGTTCTGTCTCTTTCTTGTGCGAGGTTAGGCAACAAAGTAGCCGGTGAGCTGATAACCGATCAGCACGAAGCCGGCGGCCATCATCAGCACGTTGGCGGCATAGGCGTGTTGGAGAAAGCTCGGTGTCTTTCTCCAATAGCTCATCGCGATCAAAATCATCGCGAGAGCGATGAGCTGGCCGATCTCGACACCGACATTGAAGGCGAGAAGGTTGGGGACGAGTCCGTCTTGCGCGATCTCGTACTCCAGAATCTTCGTCGCCAGGCCGAGGCCGTGGAAGAAGCCGAAGATCAACGTCGCGAGCTTGGTGTCGGGCTGATATCCGAACCAGCGCTGGAAGGCCCCGAGATTGTCGAGCGCCTTGTAGACGACGGAAAGGCCGATGATCGCGTCGATCAGGTAGGAACTGACGTTCCAGCCGAAATAGACGCCGAGCAGCATCGTCGTCGAATGGCCGACGGCGAAGAGGCTTACATAGACGGCGATGTGCTTCAGCCGGTAGAGGAAGAAGATCACGCCGAAGAGAAACAGCAGGTGATCGTATCCGGTCACCATGTGCTTCGCTCCTAGATAGACGAACGGGATCAGATGGACGCCCGTGATCTCCTGGATGTAGCCCTTGTCGCCTTCCGCGACAGCATGGGCGGCCGCCGTGCCCGCGAAAGCCAAAAGCGAAAAGATGGCGATAGCGAGCTGGAGCGCGAGCGAGCAGGGCGCAAAAGCGCGGCTGCCGCCTGCGAGAGGTGGTTGTTTCATGAGGCGTTTCCGTGGATGTGTTGAACCAGCCGCCGAGGCGGCAACGATCAGCTCAACGAGAGCATGCGCGGAGGGCGTTCTATGCCGTTGGGCGGTCCTTCGCTCAGGCTAGCAGTCGCTAGGGAATACACCGGATCGATGGGCAGCGGTGTGCCGAAGTCGTCCGCCGCGACCAGCTCTGCCTTCTCATGCGTATGGTCCGCATGATGATGGTCGGGAGCACTGCTTGTGTCGTCGACGAGGTCGAGATCATCGTGCGAATGATCGCCGTGTTCATGGGAATGACTGTCCACGGCAACCATCTTCGTGTGGGCCGAATGTAGTCGCGGCGAGTGGGTGGCGGGTGCGCAGAACGCGTAGAACAGCATGGCCATCCCCGCCGCGAACGCGGCAAAAACGGGCAGCAGTCCTTGGCCGCGACGAAGCATCATCGGCGCACTGATAACCGTGTTCGTTGAGTCGGGCAAGTTTCTTCGATTGAATTATCCCCTCCGGGAGGATAGGAAAAGCGGCATGACAGAGCACAAACACGAAACCCATCCAGAGATCGTCAAGCGGCTGAAGCGGGCCGAAGGACATCTGAAAAGCGTCATTGCAATGATCGAGTCGGGGAGGCCGTGCCTTGATATCGCCCAGCAGCTCCATGCTGTCGAAAAGGCGATCGCTCAAGCGAAACGGACACTGATACAGGACCACCTCGATCACTGCCTCGAGGAAACCGTCGGCGTTCTTCCCCGCGAGCGACGCCAATCGATCGATGAGTTCAAGTCAATCACCAAATATCTCTGAGGCGCTCCCGACATGCTGCAGGTCCTTGCCAACTACACCTACCGCCACCTGTTCCTGGCACAGGTGATCGCGCTTATCGGCACGGGTCTCGCCACCGTCGCGCTCGGACTTCTCGCCTATGAACTGGCAGGAGCAGAGGCCGGCGCGGTGCTCGGCACTGCACTTGCCATCAAGATGATCGCCTATGTCGGCGTCGCCCCCGTCGCGGCCGCCTTTGCCGAACAACTTCCCCGCCGTACGATGCTCGTTTGCCTCGATCTCGCGCGTGCAGCCGTTGCATTGTTCCTGCCCTTCGTGACCGAGGTCTGGCAGGTCTACGTCCTGATCTTTGTGCTACAGTCGGCATCCGCCGCCTTCACGCCGACTTTCCAGGCGACCATTCCGGACGTCCTGCCGAACGAGAAGGAATATACCCGCGCCCTGTCGCTGTCGCGGCTTGCCTACGATCTCGAAAGCGTCGCAAGTCCGATGCTGGCAGCCGCGCTTCTGACCGTGGTCAGCTTCCACAGCCTGTTTGTCGGAACGGTAATCGGCTTCCTCGCATCGGCGGCCTTGGTTGTCTCGGTCGTGCTTCCGAGCCCCACGACGTCGGACCGCCGCGGCATCTATGATCGTACGACGCGTGGCCTGCGCATCTATCTCGCCACGCCACGCCTGCGCGGCCTGCTCGCCCTTAGCCTCGCGGTCTCGGCGGCAGGATCGATGGTCATCGTCAACACCGTCGTGCTGGTCCAAGCGGAATTCGGCCTCACTCAGCGTGACACCGCCGTGGCGCTTGCGGCGTTCGGCGTCGGCTCAATGATTGCCGCCCTGCTGCTGCCGCGACTGCTCGACAACATGCCGGACCGCACTGCGATGCTGGCGGGGGCCGTCGTTCTCGTCGCCGGACTGTTCGTCGGTGTGTTCGTACCGAGATTCGCTCTGCTGCTGCCGCTGTGGCTGGCAATCGGCGTCGGCTATTCGCTTACGCAGACGCCGTCCGGAAGGCTCCTGCGCCGGTCGTCGAGTCCGGAAGACAGACCCGCGCTGTTTGCGGCTCAGTTCGCCCTGTCGCATGCCTGCTGGCTGATCACCTATCCACTCGCCGGATGGCTTGGCGCAACGGTTGGCCTGCCAGCGACTTTCTCCGCGCTCGGGGTGATCGCCGCCGCCGCCATCTTCGTCGCCACTCGGCTCTGGCCGGCGGACGATCCCGAGGAAATCGAGCATGTCCACGACGACCTTGCCGCGGACCACCCGCATCTTGCCGACGCCGAGCGTGTCGGCGATGGACACAGACATAGCCATGTCTTCGTCATCGACAGCCATCATCCCGATTGGCCGACCGAGCGATGAGCGAACTCGCCGTCTATGCCGGGCTGTTCCTGGTGGCGCTTGCGGCCGCCACGATCCTGCCGATGCAGTCGGAAGCAGCGCTGGCGGGCCTCCTGGTCTCCGGCTATTCCCCATGGCTTCTCATCGCCGTCGCAAGTATCGGCAACGTGCTTGGCTCCGTCGTGAACTGGCTGATCGGCCGCGGCATCCAGCGCTTCCGGCATAAGCGCTGGTTCCCGGCGAGCGATGCCGGGCTGGAACGCGCCCAACGCTGGTATCATCGCTATGGAAAATGGTCACTGCTCCTCAGTTGGATGCCGATCATCGGCGATCCGTTGACTGTGGCGGCGGGCGTCATGAAAGAGCCACTAACGCATTTTGTGTTGCTGGTGGCGGTCGCCAAGGTGGTGCGCTATCTGGCCGTGGCGGCCGTTACCTTGAACTGGGCATAAGCGCGTTGCTGCAAGCGATCGTAGACATACAGCGGGACATCTATCTCGCCTTCGCTGAGCATATCAAAACCTTCGCGAACGGCGGCGGATGGACGGCTTTCCTCTCCTTCCTGCCTATGGGGATCGTCTTTGGCGCGGTGCACGCGATGACGCCCGGTCACAGCAAGGCTGTACTTGCCACCTACCTGACCGGCGCGTCGGCAGGTATGCGGCGCGGGCTGGTGGTCTCCCTGGCGTTGTCCGCCACGCATGTGACGATGGCCGTGGTCATAGCCTTGTTCTCGCTGCCGCTGGTATCGGTGATGCTCGGTAGCGCCGGTTCGGCTCCGCTGCTCGAGGACGTGAGCCGGGGATTGCTCGGCCTCATCGGGGCGTGGATGCTGTGGAGCGCCTTCTTCCAGCCGCCGCATGTGCACGGCGAAGGCGAAGGTGTCGCCGTCGGCTTCATGGCCGGGCTGATCCCTTGCCCGTTGACGCTGTTCGTCATGACCTTCGCCATGTCGCGCGGCGTACCCGAGGCCGGGATCATGTTCGCGCTCGTCATGATGACGGGGGTGGCGATCACCCTCTCCAGCGTGGCACTCGCGACCGTCTTCTTCCGGACGCGGATAGAAAAATTGCTGGAGACCCGGCATGCCTTGCTGACCAAAGTCTCGAAGGCGGTCGAGGCTTTCACAGGGCTGACCTTGGTGATCATCGCAATGCGAGAGATTTTCATCCGTTGAAGGACTCTGTCGTCGCTCGCGTCAGCATTCCTCCGGCGGCTTCAACCGCCGGAACTGCATCAGCAGCAGCAGGTCGTAGACGATCTTCAACGCGCCGCAGATAAGCAGCGGCGATGCCCGGAAAGAGGCGGCGAAGAGAGCGCCCGCCAGTGCAGGACCGACCGAGGCGGCAAGGCTGCGCGGAACCGAGGTGAAGCTTGCAGCGGCGGCTCGCTCCGCCTCGGTGACGACGGCCATCACGTAGGACGAGCGCGTCGGCACGTCCATCTGCGACAGTGCGGCCCGGACCAGCAGAAAGGCAAGCGCGAGGGATAGTGTGGGCGCAAGCGCCGCCAGCATTAAAGCGATGCTGGACGGGATGTGTGTGAACACCATCGTGTTGATCAGTCCGATGCGTCGCGACAGCCATGCGGCCACAGGAAACGACAGCGCCGACAGCACGCCCGACCAGAAGAAGAAAACACCCGCCTCTGAAAGCGACAGGCCAAATCGCTCGAACAGCCAAAGCGCGAGCAGCGATTGGACGACGAAGCCACCGGCGAAGGCATCGAGACTGAACAGCGCCGCCAGCTTGAAAACAATATGGCGCGAAGGGCCGAGCGCGGCCATAGCGTTCGCGTCTGGTGCCGAGCGGCGCGGGACTTGCGCGTAGAGCAAACCGCCGAGCAGTCCCAGAAGCGCGTAAACGACGAACATGGCCCTGATGCCCCCGAGCCGGTCGAGGCCAATTGGCCCCAGAAGGTCAGGTACAGCCGCAGCCAGTCCACCAACGGCAGCCGCGAACGCCCCCACAAGGCTGTAACGCGCGAACATCCCGGTTCGCTCTCGCGCCGGGATTTCGCGTGTGAGCACGGCGTGCTCCAACGGCACGAATACGCTGACGCTGCCGGCCGAGGGATTGATCGTCCCGACGAACGCGATGACCAGAAGCAGCGCGTATTCGTGGACAACGGCAAAGGTCACGCCGGTCGCAATCATGAGGCTCGCACCGGCCAGCAAGATTTGGCGATGATCGTACCGGGCTCCGAGGAACCCGACACATATCGTCAGCAGCGCCGAGCCAAGGAGCGATGCCGTTGCGATGACGCCTACCTCAAGCGGAGTAAATCCGAGCGCGAGCAGATAGATCGGTAACAGCACGGATACGAAGCCGTCGCCTATGTCGCGGACTGCACGAGCCGCGAGGAGGAACGTGGCAGGGTGATTTCGCAGCAACGATCTTGTCTCTCCGTTTGGGTCATTGCTTCAGCATGTGGCGTTCGTCGATCGGCACAACTGAAGTCGGCAAATAATGCTCGAAGGCGGCGTTGGTTGTCACTGGCAATCGGCTCTTTCTTGGTCCCGTTTCGACGGAGCCAGGCCTGACCGGGATATTGTCGACGCGCGTTCCGTGGTGCTGGCGTCGCGCGGCTCGTAGGCACGCTGGTCACGCAGGATCTGGAAGGCGATCGTCAAAAGCTTGCGCGCAATGGCAATGCTCGCCTTGTTTACTCCTCTAAACTTCAGGTGTTCGTACTGGGCGCGCCGTTGTGCATTGCTGACAATGGCCGGCGTGACCGCCTCGACGAACGCCCAGCGCAGCCACTTGTTGCCCCGTTTGATGATCTTGCCATGGAAGGTCTTGCCGCCACTGGAATAGGTCGAGGGTACAAAGTCGGCACAGGCGGCAAGCTTCTTCGGTTGCGGAACCGCGCTATGTCGTCGATCTCGGCGTCGATCAGCCGGGGGAAGAACTCACCAATACCAGGGATCGTCTTCAACAGCTTCACATTGCCATTGGCTTTGGTCATTGCCCGGATCGTCGCTTCCGACGGCTTGATGCGCACATCGATGTCGCCGATGAAGGCGAGAACACGATCAATCTGGATGCGGTCGATCTCTGAGACGTTGACCTGCGCCAGCTGGATGCGGCCGGCCTTGGGGCTCAGCCGAGGGCGTGACTTGCCAAGCCGTAGAGGTTTGGTCCTGGTACTACGTCGGCGCGGCCTTTGCCCGGACGCGACATTGCGAGTACCGTATCGAAGACGGCTAGGCCGGATTGGGAGAGAAATGTCGCGAAAAGGCCGGTCTCGATCGGGGTGTCGAGCCTCAGAAACTGGTTTTCTTTGGCGGCGACATGCGGTCGGATAACTGCGATAGCGTCGGCATTGGAGTCCGCAACGACCGGGCCCACGACATGGCCCCTGCCAAAGGGACGACAAAGCGCGAAAGCTTGCAGCCGATCGCCACGAAACAGGCCGTAGCCGACCGATTGCGTGAAGAGTTTGCCGATCAGAGCCGCCCTTGAAACGCCGAATGCCCCTGCATCCAGCTCAGCGACGGCGACAAGGTCCTCGCCTTCCAGTCGCCTGACCGGTGGCTGCTCCGTCGTAGTCGTCGAGTCGGCCGGGCGGACGATGCCCTGGCATTGGTAAATGGTCCGCATGGGCTTGAAATCGAGCGAATGATACAGACGGCGGGAGGCCCTCGTTGCATTGAGTCTGAGGTTGCGTCCCAGACAATCCCGAAGCACGTGTTCCATGAGCCAGCGTGCGGTGCCGTTTGACTGCAGACGCGGGGAAGTGATCACCATGCCTATGGTGGCGAAATCGTCGCCATGTGGGAACCACATGGCCGAACCTGTTAGCCTGCCAATGTCGTCGCGTGCGACATAGCCGCGGCCGCACTCGCGCAGAAACTGCAAATCCTCGGAGCGCAGAGGCCACCCGACGGAAACGGACAAGGCATGCAACTGCTCGAGATCGGCGCTCTCGATTGTGGCCACATGCATTTTGAAGCTGTCGATCAACTTGGATTCGGATGCCGGTGCGTCCACCCCTTGCCTCCCTGCCATTGCGTTTGCTTTCGTCTCTTCTTTACCAATTCAGGTTCGGCCAGGCAGCGGCGAAAGCTTTTCCATTGTTCACAATAGAGCCCGCGGCTCGACAGGATTCGCTCGAGAGCGCGTCGCGCGCACAATAATCCTCCGAATTCGACACGCTTTCGGCATGTAAATCCTTCGAAGGCTTCTAAGCTACCTGGGAGCACGAGTTATGGGTCGCTTGCCCGTCATCTCATGCATGGTGACGCGAAACAAACCTTTCGTTGCGGACGCATGATCGACGGCATCGATATCGACGAGCCCGGCATATTGCGAGGACACCAATGCAGGCAGCGGAAATACTAGGGAAACTCGTCGGCTTTCGCTCCGTCGTGGGGCTACCTAACGACGACGCCGTGTCCTGGATCCGGGGCTATTTGGAATGCCATGGCATCGCAGTGGATGTCCTTCCCGGTCCAGAGGGCGATCGGTCCAACATCTTCGCCACCATCGGGCCAAAAGAGGCGCATGGCTATATCCTCTCCGGCCATATGGACGTCGTTCCGGCAACCGAGGCCGGCTGGACGAGCGATCCCTTCATCCTTCGCGCCGAGGGGGGCCGGCTCTATGGCCGCGGCACCACCGATATGAAAGGTTTCCTTGCCGCCGGTCTGGCCGCCGTTCCGAAGCTTGCGGCGATGCCACTTCGCCGGCCGCTGCACCTCGCCTTCTCCTATGATGAGGAGGCCGGCTGTCGCGGCGTACCCCACATGATCGCACGCATGCCGGAACTTTGCCGCCAGCCGCTCGGCGCGATCATCGGCGAGCCGAGCGGCATGCGCGCTATCCGTGCCCACAAGGGCAAGGCGGCGGCACGGCTGACGGTCAGGGGGCGCTCCGGGCATTCTTCGCGCCCGGATCAGGGACTGAATGCGATACACGGCGTAGCAGGCGTCCTGACCCAGGCGGTCGCGGAAGCCGTCCGGCTGGCCGGCGGCCCCTTCGAGCATGTCTTCGAACCGCCCTACTCCTCCCTCCAGATCGGAACGGTAAAGGGCGGTCAGGCGGTCAACATTATTCCGGACAGCTGCGAGGTCGAGTTAGAGGCACGAGCAATTTCCGGTGTCGACCCGGCAGAGCTGCTGACGCCGGTGCGAAAGATCGCCGAGGCGTTGACGGCACTAGGCTTCGAGGTGGAGTGGCAGGAACTCAGTGCCTATCCGGCGCTTTCACTTGAACCTCACGCTCCGCTGGCGGCACTGCTCGAGGCGTTGACCGGCCGCGAGCCTCTCCCCGCCGTCAGCTACGGTACCGAGGCGGGCCTTTTCCAACGGGCTGGCATCGACGCGATCATCTGCGGCCCCGGTGACATCGGCCGCGCCCACAAGGCGGACGAATACATCCTCATCGACGAGCTTATGGCATGTCAAGCGATGATAGAGGCGCTCGGCGCCCACTGCATAGCGTAAGGAGACGCGCGATGGCCTTCCTGTTCAACTCCGATGCGAAGCGCGGCGCGATTTTCGCCGAAGCATTCGCGCGCAAGCTGCCTGACATTCCTTTTGCCATGAACCCGGCAGCGGTCGATCCCGACGCCGTGCGCTACCTGATCACCTGGACGGTGCCGGACAATCTCGCACGCTATCGAAACCTCGAAATCCTCTTCTCGATCGGCGCCGGCGTCGACCAGTTCCGCATCGATGCGGTGCCGCCGCATGTGCGGGTGGTGCGCATGGTCGAGGACGGCATCGTTCGAATGATGCAGGAATATGTGACGCTTGCCGTCCTCGCGCTTCACCGCGACCTGCCGGCCTATCTCGAGCAGCAGCGAGGCCAAAATTGGAAAGCCATGGCGCCGGTCCAGGCGGACGAACGCCGCGTAGGCGTGCTCGGGCTCGGCATACTCGGAACTGCGGTACTCGATCGGCTGAAGCCTTTCGGCTTTCCGCTCTCCGGCTGGAGCCGCAGCCCGCATGAAATCGAAGGCGTGAGGTGCCTAAGCGGCCGGAACGGTCTCGACACTTTGCTGGGCTCGACCGACATTCTCGTCTGCCTCCTGCCGCTCACCGAAGAGACGCGCGGCTTCCTTAACGCCAAACTGTTTGCTCGGCTCCCGACCGGTGCTGCACTCGTCCATGTCGGCCGCGGCCCTCAACTCGATCGTGACGCACTTATCGAGGCACTTGATAACGGCCGTCTCTCCGGCGCCATGGTCGATGTGACCGACCCCGAACCGCTTCCTTCTGGTCATCCCTTCTGGGCCCACTCGAAGATCCTGCTGACGCCGCACATCGCGAGCGTCACCCAGCCGGAAACCGCCGCCAAAGCCGTGATCGAGAACATCAAACGGCATCGGTCAGGTCTCGAGCCGATCGGGCTGGTCGACCGTCGCCGCGGCTACTGAGGCGCGCGAACCCGATCGAAGACAAATGCGGTTGTCCAGTACCGCCGGGCGGCATGCATCAAGTTCTAAAACGAGGAAAGGAAAACCATGTCGCTCTTGAAAACCATCGAGACCAACCCTTCTTTCGCGCCGCGCGAGTCCAGCCCGCTCCCCGACCGTCTGATCTCCGGCAATCCTACCTTCAAGACCTGGGCACAGGACGTCGCCCGCGGCGAGATAGTCCACACCGGCGTCTGGGAAGCGACACCCGGCGAGACGCGCTCGATCAAGGGGGAGACCTTCGAGTTCTGTCACATTCTTTCCGGTGTCGTCGAACTCACGCCGGAAAACGGGGAGCCGGTCGTCTACAAGAGCGGCGACAGCTTCGTCATGAAGCCGGGTTTCGTCGGCATCTGGAAGACAATCGAGACGGTGCGCAAGATCTACGTGACCGTGATGTGACGCTCGTGGCCGCCCGACCCAGGTTGCCGCGGAGGTCGCGCAAGAGCTATTCTCACCACATTCATGCTGAAGATGGCACGCTCTCTGGTTCTCGGGCGTGCCATTACCGACCGCGCCGTCTCCGCGTGACTATCAGACGTCTCTCCGCTCCAGGCCCATCGCGGCGAACCCTTCTCTTCCGCCGCCTTCTCGGATCGCCTCCCCCACCTTTGCCGACGCGTCGCACGGCTGGCGTCGGAATGACCGCCGAAGATTTGGTTGTCGTGCCGCCAAAAACGTAATTTTCCACCGCCTCGGTATCGCCAGTCGATGCATGCTGCTCGCGTTCCTCCACTAGCTTTGAGTTCAAGCCCATACCGAGGACGCGCGATGACACTCAGCTTTGATCCCGACACACTTCCCCTGCCCGTCGGCCACTTCATCGGCGGTCGGCTCGTGCCGGCCGAAGGCGTCATCGACATGCATCGCCCCTCCGACGGCAAGTCTTATGCGGGTTGCCCGCTTGCGGATGAGGTACTCGTCGATCGCGCCGTCGAAACCGCCAGGAAGGCGCTCAAGGCAAGCAACTGGGGCGGCGTGCGGCCGCGCGAGCGAACAGTCGTGCTGCAGCGCTGGGCAGACCTGATCGAAAGCGAGGCGGAGACCCTCGCCAAGCTCGAGGCGCTTTCCTCGACCCGGCCCGTTGGTCATCTCGTCGCCGGCGACATTGCCATCAGCGCCGAACAGATCCGTTTCTTCGCCGAATTCGCCGACAAGGAGGGAAGCGATCTCGTGCCGACCGACGATGCCAGCCTCGGAATGATCATGACCGAGCCCTATGGCGTCGTCGGTGCCATCACGCCCTGGAACTTTCCCGTTTCCATGGCCGCCTGGAAGCTCGGCCCGGCGCTCGCGGCCGGCAATGCGGTGGTGCTGAAGCCCTCGGAAATGACACCGTTCTCGACGGTCTACCTTGCGGAGCTCGCAATCCGCGCCGGTCTGCCGGCCGGCCTCATCAACATCGTTCTGGGCGACGGCCCCGTCACCGGCACGGCCATGACCGGACACCCGGACATCGCCAAGGTAAGCTTCACCGGCTCGACCGGCGCGGGCTCCGCCATCATGGCCAACATCGCTCGCGCCGGCATCAAGCCAATGACGCTGGAACTCGGAGGAAAAAGCCCACAACTGGTCTTCTCCGATGCCGATCTCGACAAGGCGGCGGCGGCGATCGCGCAGAGCATGCTGTCAAATGCCGGCCAGGCCTGTGTCGCGGGCTCCCGGCTGATCGTAGAGGAAAGAATTGCCGCTCCCCTCGCCGAAGCGATCGTCACGCGCATGAAGGCGGCGAAGCCGGGGCCAACCTGGGACGAGACGAGCGAGTACTCGCCAATCATCTCGAAGAGCCAGTTAAACCGCATCCACCACATCGTCCAACAGGCCGTCGCGGCGGGCGGCGAATGCCTGTTCGGTGGCGCCCCAATGGATGCGCCGGGCTATTTCTATCAGCCGACGCTAATGGCAGTACGCGACAGCTTCTCGCCGGCGGTTGCAGAGGAGATCTTCGGTCCGGTGCTCACCATGCAGACCTTCGTGGACGAAGAGGAGGCGCTCGCGCTCGCCGATCACCCGACCTACGGCCTTGCCGCCGGCCTCTTCACTCGCGACCTGTCGCGCGCCCTGGGGCTGACGCGAAGGCTCCAGGCCGGAACCGTCTGGGTCAACCGCTACAGCCGCTCTCGCGACCACATCCTGCCGACCGGCGGCTACAAGCGCTCCGGTATCGGCAAGGATCTTGGCCGCGAGGCTTACCACGCCAACCGCAAGAGCAAAAGCGTGCTCATCAGCCTCTAGGGAAAAGCAATGAAATGCTATTCTATCGCACTCATCCCCGGCGACGGCATCGGCCGCGACGTTACGGATGCCGCCTGGCACGTCCTTTCCACCGTCGCCATGCACTCCGGTTTCACGCTAACCGGTACACCTTTTCCCTGGTCCTGCGCCTTCTACAAGGAGACCGGCGCGATGATGCCGGCGGACGGCATCGAAGCGCTGCGCCCTTTCGACGCCATCCTGCTCGGCTCCGTCGGCTGGCCGGCGCAGGTGCCGGATTCCATCTCGCTGCACGGCCTGCTGCTGCCGATCCGCAAGGCCTTCGTGCAATATGCCAATATTCGGCCGCATAGACTGCTGCCCGGCGTCGAAGGACCGCTGAGGGCGAGCGACTTCGATATCCTCTGCGTCCGCGAGAACACAGAGGGCGAATATTCCGGCGCCGGTGGTCGCGTACATCAGGGCACGCCGGGCGAGGTGGCGGTCGAGACCTCGATCTTTACGCGCGCGGGTGTCGAACGGATCCAACGCTTCGGCTTCGAGCAGGCACGTCAGCGTCGCGGCAAGCTCGCCTCGGTGACCAAATCGAACGCCCAGAAATACTCGATGGTGTTCTGGGATGAGGTCACGCGAGAGCTCGCTGCCGAATACCGGGACGTCGAGGTGACGAGCTATCATATTGATGCCATGGCCGCTCGCATGGTGATGGCACCGGAAAGCCTTGATGTCGTCGTCGCCTCGAACCTCTTCGGAGACATCCTCACCGACCTCGGCGCTGCCATACAGGGCGGTTTGGGCTTTGCCGCTTCCGCCAACATCAATCCGGACAGAGGTGCCCCCTCCATGTTCGAGCCGGTACACGGTTCTGCCCCGGATATCGCCCATCTCGGCATCGCCAACCCAATCGCCGCCATCTGGTCCGGCGCGATGATGCTCGAGCATCTCGGAGAAAAAGAGGCGGCGGGGATGATCATAGCCGCGCTCGAAAGAGCGACCATCCGCGGCATCGGCACCGTTCCGGGAAAAGACAGGACCGAAACCATCACCGCGGCTGTGCTCGCCGCGCTCGATTGATCGCAAGAGGGATAAACACAGGAGGGATAAACACATGAGATTGAAGGACAAGAAACTTTTCCGGCAATTGAGCCTGATCGGCGGTGAGTGGATCGCCGGCGCTTCGGGCTCGGTCGTCGACGTCGTCGACCCTGCGAACGAGGCCGTTCTCGGCACCGTGCCGGACATGGGAACGGCCGAAACCCGCGCGGCCATCGAAGCGGCCAATGCCGCATTCGGACCCTGGAAGAAGAAAACGCACGCCGAACGCGCCGCCCTGCTCGAGCGCTGGCACGCGCTGATGATCGAAAACCTCGAAGACCTGGCGCTGCTCGTGACGATGGAACAGGGCAAGCCGCTCGAGGAGGCGCGTGGCGAGATCCGCTATGGCGCCGCGTTTGTGAAATGGTTCGCTGAAGAAGCCCGCCGCATCGGTGGCCAAACCATTCCCTCCCCGACGCCGGACCGCCGCATCGTCGTGCTGAAGGAAGCGGTCGGCGTCTGCGCCATCGTCACGCCGTGGAACTTCCCGAACGCGATGATCACCCGGAAGATCGCCCCGGCGCTCGCCGCCGGCTGCACGGTGGTCATCAAGCCGTCGGAGTTCACGCCCTTCTCGGCGCTCGCCCTTGGCGTGCTCGCGGAGCGCGCCGGCATTCCGGCCGGTGTCGTCAATATAGTGACCGGCTTGCCGACGGCGATCGGTAACGAGTTCATGACGAACGAGACGGTACGCAAGATCTCCTTCACCGGCTCGACCCGCGTCGGTTCGCTGCTGATGCGCGGCGCCGCAGACAGCGTCAAGAGGCTCTCGCTCGAACTCGGCGGTAATGCCCCCTTTATCGTTTTCGACGACGCCGATCTCGATCTTGCAGTCGAAGGCGCGATCGCGTCGAAGTTCCGCAACGGTGGTCAGACCTGCGTCTGCGCCAACCGAATTCTCGTGCAGGCCGGCGTCTATGACGACTTCGCCGAGAAGCTCGGCGCCCGCGTCAACGTGATGAAGGTCGGCCCGGGGACGGAGCCCGGCATCGCGATTGGCCCGATGATCAATGAGGCTGCCATCGCCAAGATCGACCGTCACGTCGAGGACGCGATTGCCAAGGGCGCAAAGATAGCGGCACGCGGCAGGTCGCTGACGGAGGGCCGGCAATATACGGCCCCGATCGTGCTCACCGGCGCGACGACTGAAATGCTGCTCGCCACTGAAGAGACCTTCGGCCCCGTCGCTCCACTTTTCCGCTTCGAGACCGAGGACGAGGCGATCGCCATCGCCAACGGCACGCCCTTTGGGCTGGCCGCCTATTTCTACACCGAAGGCCTGAAGCGCTCCTGGCGGGTGGCGGAAGCACTCGAGTTCGGCATGATCGGCCTCAATACCGGCGCCATCTCGACCGAAGTCGCGCCCTTCGGCGGCGTCAAGCAATCCGGCCTCGGACGCGAAGGCGCCCAGGTCGGCATTGAGGAATATCTCGAGATGAAGAGCTTCCACATCGGCGGGCTGGACTAGGGTCGCGAGGGTCTTGGGTCGGATCGACCCAAGATCTTAAACTTGATCGGATTCTCGAGTTAGAGCGAGATGGGCGCAGAAGGCCCCGTCCATTCCTCATCCCGCCCTCAGCCGCGTGCGAAGGCGCTCAGTTCCTTATCCTTGCGCATGTCGCCGCCGCAAGACTGCTGCACGCCATAGGCGGCATGCGCCAGGCTAAACATGATAATCTCGGCGCAACTCCAAGCAAAAAAGGCGCGGCACCTTTCCGGTCCGCGCCCTTCATTATAGCGGCGCTGGCTACCGGAACCTGTCCAGCATCTTGTAATACATGCCGACGAGCGGCAGAAACCAGGGCTTGCCGAAGTGGCCCGGTACCGCCGGCCACTCGAGGCCCTTCAGCGGATTTCGGTCCGGCCGGTCGAGGATCGCGTCCGCCATGATCATGCCGAGATGTGTCGAAAGCTGTGCGCCGTGGCCGGAATAGCCCATGGCGTACCAGACTCCATCGTGATAGCCGGCGCGGGGGAAGCGATCTTTGGTCATGTCGACGAGACCGCCCCAGCAATAATCGATGCCGACATTGGCGAGTTGCGGAAAGATCTCAGCCAGACTCGCTTTGAGGATCGCACCGCTTTTCGCGTCCGAGCGTTGGTCGGACGTCGCAGAGAAGCGGGCGCGGCCGCCGAAGATCAGCCGGTTGTCGGGCGAGAGCCTGAAATAGTTGCCTATGTTCATCGACGTGACGCAGGTGCGGTTGCCCGGCATCGTTGCCTCGATCTCCTCCGCCGTCAGCGGCCGGGTGGCAATGATGAAGCTGCCGACGACGATGATCCGGCGGCGGAAATAGCCGAAAGTCGAAGGCGTATAGGCGCCGGTGGCGACAAGCACTGCATCCGCAGTGACGTTGCCGCGCGGGGTCTTCAACGCGTGCCGACCGCCTTCCTGCCGGTGCTCAGTGACGGCTGCCTGTTCGAAGATCGTGGCGCCGTAACGCGTGGCCGCTTCGGCGAGACCGACTACGTAGCGGCCCATATGCATCATCGCGCTTTTCTTCGAGAGCATTCCGCCGAAGAAAGGCGCGCCGACTTCCTGCTGCAGGTCGACTGCGCCAAGTAGCGCCGTATCGGGGTCGACCTCCGCGTGCACGGCTTCGAAGTTGCGTGCGATTGCCTCAAAATGCTGAGGCTTGGAGGCGAGCTTTAGCTTGCCGGCGCGGCGGAACCTGCAGTCGATCCCCTCCTCCGCGATCAATGCCTCGATCGTGTCGATCGAGTCGTCAAGCGCCTTATAAAGCGCTATCGCCCGCTCTCTGCCGAGCTCCGCTTTGGCCGCCAGATAGCTATGTGCAAGTCCGTTGTTGAGGTGCCCGCCATTGCGTCCGGAGGCGCCCCAGCCGGCTTTCTCCGCCTCCAGCACGACGACCTTCGCGCCAGCCTTGGCGAGTTGCCGGGCAGCAGCCAGGCCGGTGAAGCCGCCGCCGATTACTGCGACGTCGAAATGGCCTTCGACCGGACCCTGCACAGCCCCGGCGAAGGCCGGGGCTGTGTCGTGCCAGTAGGACAGGAATTTCATGGCGCCACGCCTTCTCTCTAAAGACCGACGACGCCCGGCAGGCCGGAAATGTCGGCGATTTCGACGTAGCCGTAATAGGGATTGGCCGGCTCGTGACCGCGATTGACCCAGACCTTGTTCTTGATGCCGAGGTCATGCGCCGACATTAGATCGTAGCGGAAGGACGATGAACAATGGAGAATATCCTCCGGACCGCAGCCCAACATGTCGAACATGTATTCGAACGCCTTGAAGCGCGGCTTATAGGCCTGCGCCTGTTCGGCGGTGTAGACCGCATGGAAAGGAGTGCCGAGCTTCTCGACATTCGACATGATCTGCGAATTCATCGCGTTGGACAGGATGACAAGCGGGATCTCCTTGGCGACCCTGGCAAGACCGGCAGGCACGTCGGGATGCGGACCCCAGGTCGGGACGCGTTCATAGACCAGGCGCGCCGCTTCCTCGCGGAATTTCATGCCATTGCGCTTGCAGGTCCGTTCGAGCGAATTGTGCACCACCTCCGCATAGGGCTTCCAGTGGCCGAGGATCTCGTCAAGTCGGTAAGCGGCGAAATTCTTGATGAATTCCGCCATGCGCGACTCGTCGAGCTGTTCGCTGTAAAGGTCGCGCGCCGCTTCCGCCATCTGGAAGTTGGTCAGCGTGCCATAGCAGTCGAAGGTGATGTATCTCGGACGGAAGGTCGTCATCTGTACTATCCTTGAAAGAGCGGGCCAGGGTTTACGCGTAAGATCATAGGCGCCAGCTCATTCCTCGGCTCACCTGATTTCGCAACGATCGAAGCAGAATCTATCGTATACAGAGTCGGGTTTGGCAGAAGGTTGCGAGCTTTGCCTGCCGCTCTGCCTCCCGCCGCCCCACATTTTCGCTTCCGATCTTGTCCGCCAGCATAAAATGCGGCGCTCCGTGAGAGCAAAGCTATAAGATATCGCGCGGGCCGCAGCCTTCAGACGAACTGCCGGCCGGCACTCCTTCAGACTTCAGGCAGAAGTGAAGGACATCCCATGCAGACAAATCAGATCGAACTCACCGTCTTCGGTCCCGAGTATCTGGAAGCTGCCGTCAGGCTCTCGCGGCAGGCCGGCTGGCCACATCGCCTGGAGGATTGGCAGATGGCGCTCGCCTTGAGTGCAGGCGTGGTGGCTATTGAGGATGCCCGAGTTGTCGGCACTGTGCTCGTCACGCCCTATGAGGCGGACTGCGCGACCATCAACATGGTCATCGTCGACGAGACGGTGCGCGGTCGCGGCCTCGGCCGCAAGCTGATGGACGCCGCATTCCAGATCGCCGGCGACCGGCCGCTCCGGCTGGCGGCGACAACCGAAGGCCGGCCGCTCTATGAAAAGCTCGGTTTTGGCGAGAGCGATGCCGTCCTCCAACATCAGGGCGTAGTCGGAGAGATCGCCGCACCGGCCGAAACGGAGGCTGCAAGCACTGACGACGTTGAAGCGATCGCCAAGCTCGACCGCCTTGCCTTCGGCGCCGACCGTGGAGGATTGATTGACTATCTCGCCAAGGTGGGCGAGTTCGCCGTCCTTCGCCGCGACTGCCGCGTCACCGGGTTTGCCGCGCTGCGTGCCTTCGGTCGTGGCGAGGTCATCGGCCCCGTGGTCGCCGCCAACCTCGACGATGCCAAGGCACTCGTCGCCCATTTCATCGCCGCGCGGCCGGGCCGGTTGCTCCGCGTCGATACGACTGCCGGCACCGACCTTTCCCCTTGGCTCGCGGCACAGGGGCTCGCTCATGTCGGCGGCGGCATCGCCATGATGAAGCCGTTGATCCGCCGATCCGTCCATTCCATCGCTCATACCTTTGCCCTCGCCAACCAGGCGCTTGGCTGATCCGGAGGCTCTTGATGAACAGCAACTCCCTCATCGAACTCGATCGCGCCCACCTCATCCATCCGGTCGCCTCCTATCGCGGCCACGAAAAGCTCGGCGTGCGCGTGCTTGCCTCGGCCAAAGGCGCGACGGTTACCGACGCTTCCGGCAGGCAACTGGTCGACGGCTTTGCCGGTCTCTGGTGCGTCAATGCCGGCTATGGCCACGAGACAATCGTCGAGGCGGCGGCAAAGCAGATGCGCGAGCTGCCCTACGCGACGGCCTATTTCGGCCTCGGTTCGGAACCGGCGATCCGCCTCGCCTCGGAGCTCGCTGAGCGCGCGCCGGGCGATCTAAACCACGTTTATTTCACGCTCGGCGGCTCCGACGCCATCGATAGCACGATCCGCTTCATCCGCTACTACTGGATTGCCCGCCGCGAGCCGCAGCGCGACCAGTTCATCTCGGTGGAGCAAGGTTACCACGGCTCCTCCACGGCCGGGGCCGGCCTGACGGCGCTGCCCGCCTTCCACACCGGCTTCGGCATACCCTTCGACTGGCAGCACAAAATTTCGTCGCACTACGCCTACCGCAATCCGGTGGGTGATGATCCGCAGGCGATCATCGCGGCCTCGCTGACAGCTCTCAGGCGCAAGGTCGAGGAAATCGGTCCCGAGCGCGTTGCTGCTTTCTACGCCGAGCCTATCCAGGGATCGGGCGGCGTGCTTGTGCCGCCCAGGGGCTGGATGAAGGCGATGCGCGAACTCTGCCGCGAACTCGGCATCCTCTTCGTTGCAGACGAGGTGATCACCGGTTTCGGGCGCACGGGTCCGCTCTTCGCGTCAACCGAAGACGAGATCGTGCCGGATTTCATCACCACGGCCAAAGGTCTCACTTCCGGCTATGTGCCGATGGGTGCCGTCTTCATGGCCGACCACATCTATCAAACGATCGCCGACGGTGCAGGCGCTTCCGCCATCGGCCACGGCTACACCTATTCGGCCCACCCGGTCAGCGCCGCCGTCGGCCTCGAGGTGCTGAAGCTTTACGAGAACGGTCTCTTGGAGAACGGCGTGAAGGCCGGTGCCCGACTGATGGGAGGTCTCGAAAGCCTGAGGGATCACCCACTCGTCGGCGATGTGCGCGGCCGCGGCATGCTCGCCGCCATCGAACTCGTAATCGACAAGGCGAACAAGACACCTTTGCCGGCAGCCGCGGAACCCGCCCGCCGCATCTTCGACCGTGCCTGGGAAAACGGTCTCGTCATCCGCGCGTTCGCCAATGGCGTTCTCGGCTATGCGCCGCCTCTCTGCTGCAGCGAAACGGAAATCGAAGCGATTATCGAGCGCACCCGCCAAACACTGGATGAGACCTTGGAGGACCCGGATGTTCGCCAGGCTCTGAAGACCTGACGCATGACGGGGCGCGATATATCGCGAAAACGTCATATTCGCAATTTTGTGCCGCTTCAGAATGTCTTTTCGGCCACTTCCGTGCGGCACAAGTGCCAAACTCGAATCGAGGAAAAAGACCCGCAAATTGGGGCCTTTTCACCAAGAGCGGAAAAAAGCATCCGCCGGGAACAGTATAATCTTCTTAACGAAGCCGGTGCTCCGAGCCGGCGCCCGAAAAACTGGGGAATCGACGTGCGCAAGAGCCTTCCGGAATTCAAATACATGACTTTCGACGTCGTCGGCACGCTGATCGACTTCGAAGGCGGCCTCAAGGACTGTCTCGCCGGCATTGCCACCGAGGCAGGTGTCACGATAGATGGCGAGGAAGCGCTCAACCTTTACCGCGCAGCGCGCTATTCCAAGGACGCCGACCTCTTCCCGGACGATCTCGTACGGGTCTATCTTGAAATCGCGCCAAAGCTTGGCCTGCCAGCCGAACCGAAATACGGAGAACGTTTCAGGGACTCCACGAAGAACTGGAAAGGTTTCGCCGACAGCGCCGAGGCGCTGGCGCGCCTTGCCGAAGGTTGCCGGCTCATCGCGATGACCAATGCCCGTCGCTGGGCCTTTGATCTCTTTGCCCAGAAGCTGGGCAACCCCTTTCACGCAGCCTTTACGGCCGACGATACCGGGACCGAGAAACCGGACCCCGTCTTCTTCGAGAAGCTCTTCGATTTCGTCGGCTTGGAAGGAAATTCAAAGGACGACATTCTGCATGTCGCCCAGAGCCAGTATCACGATATCGGCATGTCCCGAAAGCTCGGATTGGCCAACTGTTGGATCGAGCGTCGCCACGCACAGAAGGGCTATGGCGGCACGATCGAGCCCGCCGAATTCACCGCGCCCGATTTCCATTTCACCTCCATGGCCGGTCTCGCCGATGCCGTGGCCGTCGCACGCGGCTGACCAGTTCACCGTATCGGGTCCAAACCCGCAAAAGACGGGCAGCCCGCCACAAAACGAAAAGGGGAATGACATGAATGACATCACCAATTGGACCAGATCTGACGACGCTATGATCGAAACCGCCATTCGTCGCGGAGCGACGCGCCGCGAACTCCTGCAGATGATGCTGGCCGGCGGTGCTGCCCTCTCTGCCGGCAGTCTGATGCTCGGCCGAGCCGGCAATGCGGTTGCCGCAACGCCGGTGGCCGGCGGTACGCTCAAAGCGGCCGGCTGGTCGGCTTCCACCGCCGACACGCTGGACCCGGCCAAGGCATCGCTCTCCACCGACTATGTCCGCTGCTGCTCCTTCTACAACCGACTCACCTTCCTCGATAAAGGCGGCACGCCGCAGATGGAACTGGCCGAAGCTATCGAGACCAAGGATGCCAAGACCTGGACCGTCAAGCTGAGGAAGGGCGTTACCTTCCATGATGGCAAGCCGCTGACAGCCGACGACGTGATCTTCTCGCTGAAGCGCCACCTCGACCCGGCGGTCGGTTCAAAGGTCGCCAAGATCGCCGCGCAGATGACGAGCTTCAAGGCGGTGGACAAGCAGACGGTCGAGATCACGCTCGCGAGCCCGAACGCCGACCTGCCGACGATCCTCTCGATGCACCACTTCATGATCGTCGCCGACGGCACCACCGACTTCTCGAAAGGGAACGGCACCGGCGCTTTTGTGAGAGAAGTCTTCGAGCCCGGCGTGCGCTCCGTCGGCCTCAAGAACAAGAACTACTGGAAGTCCGGACCGAACGTCGATTCCTTCGAGTACTTCGCCATCAGCGACGACAGTTCCCGGGTGAATGCGCTCTTGTCCGGCGACATCCACCTTGCCGCCACGATCAATCCGCGCTCCATGCGCCTGGTCGAGAGCCAAGGCGACGGCTTCGTCCTCTCGAAGACGACCTCCGGCAACTACACCAACCTCAACATGCGGCTGGACATGGAACCCGGCAGCAAGCGCGACTTCGTCGAAGGCATGAAGTACCTCGTCAACCGCGAGCAGATCGTCAAGTCGGCGCTTCGGGGTCTAGGCGAGGTCGGCAACGACCAGCCGGTGTCCCCGGCCAACTTCTATCACAATCCCGACCTGAGGCCGCACGCCTTCGACCCCGAGAAGGCGAAGTTCCACTTCGAGAAGGCCGGCATGCTAGGCCAGTCGATCCCGGTGGTTGCCTCCGATGCAGCGAACTCCGCGATCGATATGGCAATGATCATTCAGGCCTCCGCTGCCGAAATCGGATTGAAGCTCGATGTGCAGCGCGTTCCCGCAGACGGTTACTGGGATAATTACTGGCTGAAGGCGCCGATCCACTTCGGCAACATCAACCCGCGCCCCACGCCGGATATCCTGTTCTCTCTGCTCTACTCCTCGGAGGCTCCGTGGAACGAGAGCCAATACAAGTCGGAGAAATTCGATAAGATGCTGATCGAAGCGCGTGGCTCGCTCGACCAGGAGAAGCGCAAGGCGATCTACAATGAGATGCAGGTGATGGTCGCCAGTGAAGCCGGCACCATCATTCCGGCCTATATCTCCAACGTCGACGCGATCACCGCCAAGCTCAAGGGCCTGGAAGCCAATCCGCTTGGCGGGCAGATGGGTTATGCTTTTGCGGAATATGTCTGGCTCGAGGCCTGACTGAGCAACTGGGCTCGGGGCTGCAGCCGCATCGCTGCGCCCCCGGCACTATAGTTCGAAACCTGTCTTCAAAGCCGAAAGGGAGCGCCGTGAACAACCGGGTCCTATCCCTTGTGCTGAGCAGATTGCTCATCGCCGTGATCACCTTGGTGATCGTCTCCTTCGCCGTCTTCTTCGCGACGACGCTCCTGCCGGGGGACACCGCGTCGATCCTGCTCGGTCAGGCCGCCACGCCGGAGGCCGTCGAAGGCCTGCGCAAGGCGATGCACCTCGACGAGCCGGCAATCTTCCGTTTCCTGCGCTGGATCGTCGGTCTGCTGCAAGGCGACCTCGGCATATCCTATGCCAACGAGATGCCGGTCGCAGATCTGATTGGCGGGCGCTTCGTCAATACACTTCAGCTCGCCGGTGTTACCGCCCTCTTCTCTGTGCCGATCGCACTCACCCTCGGGATTACGTCGGCGATGCTGCGCGGTTCGCCTTACGACCGGATTGTGACGGTGCTTACCATCGGCGTCATCTCCGTGCCGGAGTTCATGATTGCGACCTCCGCGGTGCTGATCTTCGCCGTTTACCTGAAATGGCTTCCGGCGCTCTCCTTTGCCAATGAGGTGACGTCGCTCACCGATCTGCTGCGCATCTATGCCATGCCGGTGATCACGCTCAGCTTCGTCATCTCGGCCCAGATGATCAGAATGACGCGCGCGGCAGTGATCGAGACGCTGAACACGCCCTATGTGGAGATGGCTCTGCTCAAGGGCGCCTCCCGGCCGCGCATGGTGTTTCGCCATGCCCTGCCAAATGCTCTGGGGCCGATCGTCAATGCGGTCGCGCTTTCGCTCTCCTATCTGCTCGGCGGGGTCATTATCGTCGAGACGATCTTCAATTATCCCGGTATTGCCAAGCTGATGGTCGATGCCGTGTCGACCCGCGATCTGCCGCTGATCCAGAGCTGCGCGATGGTCTTCTGCCTGGGCTATCTGCTCCTGATCACGACAGCCGACATCATCGCCATCCTTTCCAATCCGAGGCTACGATGACAATGACCCACTCTGAGACCAAGTCTGCCCGGATTTCGGGAACCCGGCTCGGCTATCGCTTCAATATCGTCGGGATGGTCGGCCTTTCCATCATTCTTTTTTGGGCGCTCGTCGCGATCTTCGCGCCGCTGATCATCCCCTATCCGGTCGGGGAGATCGTCGATCTCGATTACTTCGGCCCGATGAGCCGCGACTTCTGGCTTGGTTCCGACTACCTCGGCCGCGACATGCTTTCACGCATCCTGATGGGAGCCCGCTACACGGTCGGCATCTCGCTTGCGGCAGTCACCATCGCCTGCTTCAGCGGCGTGGTGCTCGGCATGATCGCAGCGGTCGCCGGCGGGTGGCTCGACACTATTCTCAGCCGCCTTCTCGACGCCCTCAATTCAATCCCGAGTAAGCTCTTCGGTCTCGTGGTGGTCGCCGCCGTCGGCTCCTCCATACCCGTGCTGATCCTGACGTTATCGGTGGTATACATCCCCGGCGCCTACCGCTTCGCCCGCGCGCTCGCTGTCAACATCAACGCGATGGATTTCATTACCGTGGCTCGCATCCGCGGCGAGAGCACGCTTTATCTCATACGCTCGGAGATCCTGCCGAACATCATCGGCCCGGTGCTTGCCGACCTCGGCATCCGCTTCGTCTTTATCGTTCTGCTGCTCTCGGGCCTCTCCTTCCTTGGCCTCGGCGTCCAGCCGCCCTATGCCGATTGGGGGGCACTGGTGCGCGAGAACATCGGCGCCCTTCCCTTCGGCGCACCGGCGGTGATTTTTCCGTCCTTCGCCATTGCAAGCCTCACGATCAGCGTGAACCTCCTGATCGACAACCTGCCGCAGAAGATCCGCGATCGGAGCGAATAATGGTGAACCTTGTAGAAATCCGTGACTTGAAGGTCGAAGCCACCACCGATTCCGGCCGCAAGGTCGAGATCATCAAGGGCGTCAGCCTCGATGTCGCCGAGGGCGAGATCGTCGCTCTGATCGGCGAAAGCGGCTCGGGCAAGACGACGATCGCCCTGACGCTGATGGGATATGCCCGCCCGGGCTGCCGCATCTCCGGCGGCAGCGTCTCGGTCGCCGGCAATGACTTGGTGACGCTGACGGAAAAGCAGCGAGCCAAGGTGCGCGGCACCGAGGTCACCTATGTTCCGCAATCCGCTGCAGCCGCTTTCAACCCGGCCGCGACGATCATGGACCAGGTGATCGAAATCACCCGCATCCACGGACTCATGCCGGTCGTCGAGGCGCGCGCACGCGCCGTCGAGCTTTTCCGGGCGTTGTCGCTACCCGAGCCCGAGACGATCGGCAGCCGCTATCCGCACCAGGTTTCCGGCGGACAACTGCAGCGTTTATCGGCCGCCATGGCCCTCATCGGCGACCCGAAGCTCGTCATCTTCGACGAGCCGACAACGGCGCTCGACGTAACGACCCAAATCGAGGTGCTACGCGCCTTCAAGTCCGTGATGAAGAAGGGCGGCATCGCCGGCGTCTACGTCTCGCATGACCTCGCGGTCGTCGCTCAGATCGCCGACCATATTGTCGTGTTGAAGGCCGGCGAGGTACAGGAGGCCGGCACCACCGAGGAAATCCTTTCGAACGCCAAGCACCCCTATACGCGCGAACTCCTCTCGGCCTTTGAACCAAAGCCGCGGGAGGCTGCCGACGCAGCCGAGAGCGCACCGGCTCCCCTGCTAAAGATCGAAAATCTGGTCGCGGGATACGGTGCGTCCAAGAGCGATGGCTTGCCGCTCGTGCGCGCCGTTGAAGATGTGAGCCTCAAGGTGGAAAAGGGTCGCAACCTCGGCATCATCGGCGAGTCGGGTTGCGGCAAGTCGACGCTCGCCCGCGCCATTGCCGGCATATTGCCGGCCGCCGTCGGCAAGATCGTCTTCGATGGCAAGGAACTCGGCCGCAGCGCCCGCGAGCGCACGCGCGACCAGCTGCGCGAAATGCAGATCGTCTTTCAATATGCCGACACCGCCCTCAACCCGGCGAAATCCGTCGAGGACATTCTCGACCGACCGCTCGTCTTCTATCATGGGATGAATGCAAGGGCCCGCAGCCTCCGCATCGACGAGCTGCTCGACATGGTGCGCCTGCCTCGCAACCTGCGTCATCGCCGGCCGGGCGAGCTTTCCGGCGGCCAAAAACAGCGCGTCAACTTCGCGCGCGCGCTCGCCGCCGATCCAAAGCTGATCCTTTGCGATGAGATCACTTCGGCACTCGACACGGTCGTCGCCGCCGCGGTCATCGAGCTGCTGAAGGAATTGCAGCGCGAGCTCGGTCTATCTTACATCTTCATCAGCCACGACCTCTCAGTGGTGGAAGCGATCTGCGACGAGATTGTCGTGATGTATGGCGGCAGAAAGGTTGAGGACATCACTCCGGCCAGGATCAATGCGCCGCACCACCCCTATTCGCAGCTGCTCTTCTCCTCGGTGCCAAAGCTCGATCCCGCCTGGCTCGATGGCCTCGAGCAGGATCCGGAATTGGTCAGGGCCTACTGCCGGAGGTAGAGGGTTCCGATCCGATCGCACCGACGCAAATCGGGAAAGGTGTGACACACCTTTCTGCCCTGCCGGGAGAGGGGCGGCCCCCCCGGGGCATTGCAGATCTCGGCCGAATCAAACGCGAAACAGGCTGGTCAGCGGCATGTGCGCCTTGACGATCGGCGACTTCAGCACGACGAAGCTGAAATATTTGTCGATGCCCACGTCCATGTCAGTGAGGCGCTCCATGATCGTCTGGTATTCGCCGATGCCGGCCGTGACGAACTTCAAGAGATAATCATAGCCGCCGGACACCAGATGGCATTCGATCACCTGGTCGACCTTGTCGATTGCCGCAAGGAAGCGGGCGAAATCGATCTGCCGGTGGTTCTTCAAGGTGATTTCGGTGAAGACCGTCAGGGTCTGCCCGAGCTTGCCGATGTTAATCTGCGCGGAATAGCCGTCGATATAGCCCTCCGACTGCAGCTTTTTCACCCGCATCAGGCAGGGGCTCGGCGAGAGGTTGACCAGCTCAGCGAGTTCCACATTGGTGATGCGGCCATTCTTCTGCAGTTCGTACAAAATCTTAATGTCGATCCGGTCGAGTTTCATGGCGCGCCTTCCCCTTGCTGAAGTGGGCCAACGGCGCAGCAGATTGTGCTGCGACTTCCCGACGACGACCTTAACACATGTGAAAGGCGCGTCGATTTCGTTTGCAGCAATGAACCGAAGCAGAAAGGGCGGCATTGCTCCTGCAAGACGGCATCTTGTACTGCACTCCGGGCGTACTCGGACAACGCCGCCGCGCCAAAGCCGCTAGACTGCGGGGCGAAACGGAGGTCCCGCCATGCCCGCACCGCTGAAACTCGTCGATACATCGCCGAAGCTGCCCGAGACCGCCGATGCCGTGGTAATCGGCGGCGGCATCGTCGGCGTGTTTGCGGCCTATTATCTTGCCCGCCGCGGAATGAAGGTCGCGCTCGTTGAGAAGGGACGGATCGGCGCGGAACAGTCGAGTCGCAACTGGGGTTGGTGCCGCCAGCAGAATCGGGACGCCCGCGAATTGCCGATGGCAACGAAGAGCCTCGATCTTTGGGAGCGTTTCGCCGCCGAGAGCGGCGAGGACACCGGTTTCCGCCGCTGCGGGCTGCTCTACCTCAGCACTAGCGAAGAGGAACTGGCCGGCTGGGCACGCTGGCGCGATTTCGCCCGGAACGTCGGCGTCACCACCCATATGCTCAACAGCGCCCAGGCGAGCGAGCGCGGCCGCGCAACCGGCAAACCATGGAAGGGCGGCGTCTTTTCGCCGACCGACGGCACCGCCGATCCGGCAAGCGCGGCACCCGCGGTCGCGCGTGCGATCCTGAAGCTTGGCGGCACAGTGCACCAGTCCTGCGCCGCCCGCGGCATAGAGACAGAAAGCGGTCGCCTGTCCGGTGTCGTCACCGAGCATGGCACCATCCGCACGAAAACGGCCGTCCTTGCCGGCGGCGCCTGGGCCTCCTCCTTCTGCCGCCAGCTGGGTATCCGCTTCCCGCAGGCCGCTATCCGCTCGTCGATCCTTGCCGTCTCGCCGGGCTCCATCGGCCTTCCGGATGCGCTGCATACGGCCGCTGTTTCGGTGACGCGCCGCGCCGACGGCGGCTATACGGTTGCCATCAGCGGCCGCGGCCGCGTCGACCCGACGCCTCAGCAACTCAGGTTCTCGCCGCAATTTCTGCCGATGTTCGTCAAACGCTGGCGCAGCCTGGCGCCAGGCGGGCTTGAGGGCTTCCACTCAGGCCATGAGACCTTGGCCCGCTGGCGACTGGACGCCCCTACGCCGATGGAGCGCATGCGCATCCTTGATCCCGCGGTCGATAAGGCCACTATCCGCCTCACCCATTCGCGCGCAGTCGATCTCCTGCCTCCCCTGAAGAACATCAGCATCGCCGCCGCATGGGCGGGCTATATCGACAGCACGCCGGACGGGGTCCCGGGCATCGGCGAAATCGCCGCCGTACCGGGTTTCATCCTCGCCGCCGGCTTCAGCGGGCACGGCTTCGGTATCGGTCCGGGCGCCGGCCACTTGATCGCAGACATCGTGACCGGTAACGAGCCAATCGTGGATCCCCGCCCCTACCATCCGGACCGCTTCCGAAAATCCGCCTGGGGTAAAGTCGCTGACTTTTAGATGAGGTCCCTGCATGGGCACCGCTCTGGGCAAGCGCCTCTTCCAACATTTTCGCCTAAGCTCGGAAAGACGCCTGCCGCAACTCTCTGCCAAAGCTCCTATGCGATACATACAATCTGCTTCAGCTCACGGCGAATGCGGCCACTATCCCTGCTCTCCCGCTATCGTGATTGCGGTACAGGGTGTGCCGTGCCGATGCATTCCACACGGTCCCAGGGATCATCGACTTTCTCAAGATTATTGTATCGATCCGGACGCAAGCCCCGACGTCATCGAGGCTGAATTTTTCGCTCGTGATTGCCCTACATCTCTCATCCAGCGGATGATTGAGCCGCAGGAGATCGCAAGTCTGGTCGCATATGTCGCAAGTCCCCTGTCCGCGGCCACCGATGGCGTTGCGCGCTGACGGTGGCATCACACCGAAAATCATTTGAACCGTGATTGCGGTGTCCAGTGGGAGCAATGGAAGGTGGACCTCGGCTCTCCGGTTCTACTTGTCCTCCGGCTTTGGAACTGTTGCCGGCAGTAGTGAGCCTGAGCCCGTCAGCACTGCTGTTCCCGCGAGGATGGCCAGCATGGTAAGGTTGGTGAGGACGAATAGACCGATCGCAAGGCTTGTTATCGCCGGATCCTCAGTCTTACCAGCTGCTCGCGGCGTTGCACTCGCGAGTGCCGTGGCTCCGAACGTGAACGACCAATACGAGACGGAAAATCCATGCTTCGCAATCCATGGAATGAGGCGGGCGTAGCCCAGCATGCCGTGCAAGAGCGCGTCGGGAGGTGCGCCTGTCGACAGGCGACACTTCCAACGGCTGAAGGTGCAAGCTGAACGCAGAATGTGGGACGCAACTGGTGAGACAGCTCCGGAGCATTTAAAAACCGGTGCAGAACAACCGAATCAATCGCAAGCCACGCGAAGAATCCTGCATCGAACGCAAGCTTGGCCAGCTCGTGGCAGCCAAATGAACCCAAAGCTATCGCCGTAACGAAAGGGCCCGCGACAAGGGGAATATAGAGAGCCGGGATAGAGTGTTTTGGATCGCGTCCTCCCTGCCAAAGCCTGCCTGCCTGTCGCCATGGCGGGAGAATATGGTAAGGCGCCGAGAGCAACAAGCATCATGGCGACACCTGCCAGTCCAACGAAGAGGCCCTGCATCGGTGGTTCAGCTCAGCTTGCGATCTTCGCGTGCGGTCAGCCATTTCGCGCCGTAGGTGATCGCGAGGAATAACCAGATCGACCCTGGGGGGGCGTTGAGCATCTCACCGGAACGGGCGTTAGTCCCCAGACATCGGAAGCAGCGCGCCAGCTACAGGCGAAGCCGGCCAGACCGACGACGATACTGAAGAACGTTGCGGGTATGCGTGTGAGAACCCGCTTGGTAGAGTCGGGCCACTTAACGAAGTGCATGACAATTGTAAGGCTCCTTCCCTCGTGAAGGCTTCCTGAACCCGCTTTCGACTGGTGCAGGAAGCCCATCGACTTCAACTTCGCGACCTTGTGGTCGAGGAAGCTTCGGATCAGCGGCGCCATCTCGCCCAACTTGTCCGCAAGCGCGAAAGGTTCTGGACCTCGAAGGCACAAAGATCGGCATCACCGCCCCTCAACCCGTACACACGGACGGCGACATCTCGGTGTACTTCAAGGAAGCAAATGCCATCCATGTCGGAGACATCTTCTGGAACGGTCTATATCCCTTCATCGATACTCGACGGGCGGGAGCATAGACGGAACGATCGCAGCTTCAGCAAAGGTCATTGCCTCGGTGGGCGCCGACACCGTGATCATTCCCGGCCATGGCAAGCCGCTTAGCACTCTCGACGACCTGAAGCACTATCATGAGATGCTGGCGACCATTCGGGACAATGTCGCAAGGCTCAAATCAGCAGGGCGCTCCGTCGAGGAAACGGCAGCGGCGAACCTGCGTGAAGCCTTCGACGATCAGTGGGCCAAAGCGATCATCAGCCCCGCCTTCTTCACGCGCTTTGTCTAGAAGGGCGTTTAGACGAGACGCCAACAACCACAGCGCCGACCTTTGATCCTAAGAAACGAGCAGCGCCATACCAGCCATCATGAGGACCATCATGACCGACGACCACCCTTTGAACGTCTCGCGTCGAGACGTCTTGCTCGGAGGCTCAGCCCTGCTGCTGGCCTCCGGAATCTCTGCGCTTGCCGCTGGTTCGATGACGCAACCGCGATCAGAAAAGACCGTGCTGTAGGCTCCTTAGTGTCACACATCCGCACTCAAGGCAGTAGTTGCTTTCATATCGCAGAACCTGATATGTAGCGTAAGAAAGCGTGTGGACGATATGACTGGTAAAGTACTCGTGATTGATCCGATCGAGCGGCAAGACCTCATCAAAGGTCTCGCAAGCGACGTTCGCGTAATGATGTTGAAGTTGCTTCGATCGAGCGGTCCGAAAAACGTGAACGAGATCGCGGAGGAACTAAAGCTTCCCCAGTCGACGGCGTCGATCAACCTGAAGGTGCTCGAGGATTGCGGACTAATCTATACTGAGGGACAGCGGGCCAAAAAGGGCAGCCAGAAAGTCTGTTATTCGGCTTTCCAGGAAATACTCATTTCGTTTTCAGAGCCAGTGGTTGATCGATTAGCGGACGCGATAGAAGTTTCCATGCCGCTTGGTCTATATACCCAGTTTGAAGTCACGGGCCCGTGTGGGATGTGCTCCAAGGATGGCGTCATCGGCCTTCTCGACGTACCCGACACCTTCCTCGATCCGGACCGTATGAAAGCGGGGCTTCTGTGGTTTAACACGGGGTTCGTAGAATATCAGTTCCCCAACAACACCCTGCTCAAGAAGGCTAGACCTAAGGCGATCGAGTTCTCGATGGAGCTGAGTTCTGAAGTGCCGGGGACGTCCGCAAACTGGCCATCCGACATATTTCTGCAGGTCAACGGAATCGAAATCGGCACGTGGACGTCGCCTGGCGATTATGGAGATAAAAGAGGTGCTTTCACGCCGGACTGGTGGAAGCTCGCGGGTTCACAGTATGGCATGCTCAAGAACTGGCGCATCAACGGGCAGGGAAGTTTCGTCGATGGAGTGAAGATATCAAACATCAACCTCGATGATCTCGGTCTGGACAAGCATCGTTCAATCCGGTTGCGGGTTGGCGTCAAGGACGGGGCCGAGCATCCCGGCGGAATCAACATTTTCGGCAACGGCTTCGGCAATTACGACCAGGATATCGTGCTCCGCATTCAACTTTGAAAAGTCATACTTTCGCTTGACGTGACCTCCGAAACGGCTTCATATACCAACAAATCGGATACGAACCGAAAACTTGGATATTGAATTCGAGGGAGAGAGTTTTGGAGGCTCGGGTTACCGCGCATTCGCGCTATACAATCGCGGACATAGATAAGCGGCTATACGGATCGTTCCTGGAGCACTTGGGTAGGGCTGTCTATACAGGCATTTACGAACCTGGCCATCCGACGGCGCTCCCCAACGGGATGCGCAAGGACGTGATCGATCTCGTGCGGGAACTCGATACGCCGATTTGCCGCTATCCAGGTGGCAATTTCGTGTCGGCCTACAATTGGGAAGACGGCATTGGGCCGAAAGAGGGCCGTCCAACGCGCCTTGATCTCGCATGGCGCACCTCGGAATCTAACCAGGTCGGTATCCATGAGTTCGCCGAATGGGCTGAGGCTGCTGGCACCGAAATGATGCTGGCGGTCAATCTGGGCTCGCGCGGCCTGGACGCCGCACGGAACTTCGTCGAGTACGTGAACCATCCCGGCGGCAGTCAGTGGTCGGACCTGCGACGCCAGAACGGGCGCGCGGAGCCTTGGAATGTCAAGCTGTGGTGCCTTGGCAACGAAATGGACGGGCCGTGGCAAGTGGGTCATAAAAGCGCCGCCGAGTACGGCCACCTTGCAAACGAGACCGCAAAGGCCATCCGCGCCTTCGACGACAAGCTTGAACTTGTCGTTTGCGGATCATCCCACTCCGATATGGCGACCTATCCTCGGTGGGAGGCAACGGTCCTCGACGCGACATACGACCAGGTCGACTACATCTCCCTCCACATGTATTTCGAGAACTACGAGAAGAGAACTTCAGAATTTCTCGCTCTTCCGGAAAAGCTCGATCGCTACATCGGCACGGTCAGTGGTGTTATCGATTTTGTGAAGGGCAGCAAACGGTCCAATCGAGACGTCAAGATTTCCTTCGACGAATGGAACGTCTGGTATCACGAGCGCAAGAACGACGCCAAGCGGATGCGAGAATGGAATTGGCCTCATGCGCCGGTTCTCCTCGAAGACATATATAACTTCGAGGATGTGCTCCAGGTCGGGTGCATCATCAACACCTTCATCCGCCGCTCGGACGTCGTGCGAGTCGCCTGTATAGCGCAGCTGGTCAACGTGATCGCGCCGATCATGACCGAGCCAGGCGGTAGTTCCTGGCGTCAGACGATCTACCATCCCCTCCATCTGGCATCTCGCTACGGTCGAGGCACCGCGCTGCAACTCGACGTCGACTGTGCGACTTATGTCTCCAACGTTTCCGAAGCTGTGTCCTATCTCGATATCGCCGGCGTTCATGACGCCGACGCGGGCACTCTCACCTTCTTTGCGGTCAATCGCCACTCGTCCGAAGCGGCAAGCATCAAGCTCGCCGTGGAGCGTTTCGGAACCATCAGGGGCGTCGAGCACACCCTGATCAAGCACGACGATCTCGAGGCCCGGAATACCAAGGACAATCCGGACAACGTCTCACCGCGCAAGACGTCCGATGCGGTCATGGACGGAAACAGCGTCAGTGTTTCCGTTCCGCCATACTCGTATTCGATGATCAGAATTCGACTTTAAGATCAATCGGTAGCGACGACACGCTGCTTGTCTGGGAGGAAAGTGACATGCCGAATTGGTTTAAACTTACGAAGGCAGTGCTTTTGGCGGGAGGTCTCATGACCTCCGTCGCCCACGCCGAGGAGACCGTCACATGGTGGGACTTCTTCGGCGGCGGTGACGGCGTTCGCATGAAACAATTGGTCGCCGATTTCAACGAGGCCCACAAGGGCAAGATTAAGATCGATGCGACCACGCTGGAATGGGGAACGCCATTTTATTCCAAGGTCCAAACCTCTGCGGCGGTTGGCGAAGCCCCTGATATCATGACGTATCACGCCAGCCGCATCCCGCTAGCGGTGAAGCAGGGCATTCTGCAGGAAATCACCGCCGACGACTGGAAGACGATGGGCCTCGGACGATCTGACTACGCCCCCGCGACTTGGGAGGCTGTGAGCATCGACGGCAAACAGTATGCGGTGCCGCTCGATACACACCCAATCGTCCTTTATTATAACAAGGACCTGCTCAAGAAAGCCGGAGTGCTCGGCGACGACGGCAAGCCGAAGGGCATGGACTCGCGTGAGAACTTCACCGCGACGCTGAAGGCCTTGAAGGCCGCTGGGGTCAAGTTCCCGCTTGGCTCGGTGACTGCGGACGGCAACTTCATGTTCCGCACCGTCTATTCCTTCATGGGCCAGCAGGATGGTGAGCTCATGACGGACGGTGAGTTTCTTGCTGGCGACAGCGCAAAGAAGCTCGAAAACTCTCTTGCCGTTCTGTCCGAATGGACGAAGGAAGGGCTTCAATCCACCTATACGGACTACCCTGCGACCGTGGCGCTCTTCACATCGGGTGAAGCTGCGATGATGATCAACGGGGTTTGGGAAGTCCCCACTATGACGGACCTCAAGAACAACGGCAAGCTCTTCGAATGGGGAGCCGTCGAACTCCCTGTAATCTTCGATCATCCCTCCACCTACGCCGACAGTCACACCTTCGCACTCCCTGCCAACAAGGGCGAGGAGATGAGTCCCGAGAAGCGCGCCGCGGTCCTCGAGGTCATGAGCTGGATGTCAAAGAATTCGTTGTTCTGGGCGACCGCGGGGCATATCCCCGCATATGGTCCGGTCACGAACTCGGCCGAGTACAAGGCGATGGAGCCGAACCACACATATTCTTCGCTCACCGCGAACATCATCTTCGATCCCAAGACTCCGCTGGCGGGCATCGCTGGGCCAATTTTTGACGTGATGTCGAATTTCTTCGTGCCGACGCTCAATGGTGAAATGGAGCCCGCGAAAGCGGTCGAGGAGATCAAGGCCGGTTTGGCCGAGCTTTGACGACCCGAGGCCCAGGCAGTCGATCGTTCGCCTGGGCCATCCTCGTCTGAAAAGAAGTGGAGCGGGAGGATGATGCTCAGAAACCGGCGCAACGAAGGTCTCTTCGGCTTGGCGCTCGTCGCGCCTTTCGTCGCCATTTACGGACTTGTGTTCGTCTATCCGACGATCAAGCTTTTCATGACAAGCTTCACAGATGCGCCCCTGATTGGCGATGGAAACTTCGTCGGGTTCGACAACTACGCACGCCTTCCTTCTGACCGACGGTTCGGCACCGCGGTGTGGAACACGGCCTACTTCGTACTCATCACCGTCGTCCCTGGAACGCTTTTGGCATTCGCAATAGCGCTCGGCGTCAATCGTCTTGCCGGACGGCTTCAGGCGGCCGTGCTCGCTCTATTCTTCTTGCCATATATTCTTCCGGTTTCGGTCGTATATCTCCTCTGGGATTGGACGCTGAACTTCCAGTTCGGCATCGCGATGTACCTTTTCGACATGCTCGGCATCGCGCGCATCCCCGTTTTCAAGTCGACCGCCTGGTTCATGCCCGCCGTGGGTATGATCACAATCTGGTGGACCGCCGGATTTTCCATATTGTTGTTCCTCGCCGGGTTGCGAACCATCCCGACGGAAATCTACGAGGCTGCGGCCTTGGACAACGCCGGCAGATGGTCGACCTTCCGCCGGATCACTTGGCCTTTGATGTGGCCAATCACAGCGCTCGTATTGACCATCCAGTTGATTTCACAGCTCAAGATTTTTGACCAAGTCTACCTGTTCTCAGTCGGCGGACGACCGAACGACAATATGGTCCTGGTCTATTATGTCTTTCAGCGAGCGTTCCAGTCGGATCAGGGAGGCAGGGCAGCAGCCGTCGCGGTGGTTCTCTTTGTAATCGTCATCGTCGTGTCGGTTTTGAATTTTCAGCTTACACGCCTTTCGGGAGGGCGGGACCGATGACCGCGACAACAGCGCGCCGACTTAACGCCATCGGCCTCATTATCACTGTCATAACCGTCTTCTGCGCCATCATCTGGGCGTTTCCCCTTTACTGGGCTGTGGTTTCGTCACTGAAGCCTGAGCACGAAGTCGTCAGGCCCTATATCGAGCTCTGGCCCGAAACTTTCACCGTATCGCACTATGTATTCGCCCTGACGCAGACAGAGATCGGGCGGTGGTATGTCAATTCCATCGTCACGGCGACAGCCGTCACGGTGCTGACTGTCAGTTCGTCACTGTTTTGCGGCTACGCCATCTCGCAGCTGAACTTTCCGCTTCGGAATGTCTTGTGGTGGCTAATCTTGGCGAGCTTCATGATCCCCATGCAGACCCTGATCGTCAACCACTTCGAATTGGTGGCCGATCTTGGCCTGATCAATACCTGGAGTGGGATCGTGCTCCCGCAGCTCATTCATCCCGTCATCATCATCGTCTACAAGCAATTCTTTGACGGCGTGCCGAAGGATTTTCGCGAGGCCGCGGTTATGGACAATGCGTCTGAATGGCGGATTTTAACCAAGGTCTATATTCCAATGAACTGGGGTGTGACAACGGCGCTCTCGATCGTCTGCTTCATCTGGTCCTGGAACGCGTTCTTGTGGCCATTTCTTGCGGTGACCAAGACCGACATGATGACGATTACTGTGGGGATCACGCAGGTGAACGATGCCTTCGGGGTCTATTATGCAAGGCAGCTTACTGCGGCGGTTCTCGCCGGCCTGCCGGTGGCCATGGCTTACCTAATCTTTCAGCGGCGCGTCACTGAAGCGATCACACTGTCAGCGGGTATTAAAGGCTAGATCGTTATTCTCCCGCTGGCCGTTGCACGGACCTCCGATTAGATGATTGGAGGTCCGCTGCTATTGGGACGCGTATCAGATCGCTTGATAGGATTTCCCGGCCGCATCAAAGAGGTGAACGGCCAGAGGGTCGAGTCCCACGCGCACACGATCTCCCGGACGAACTTCGGAACGCCCCGCATCCTGAGCGATAAGCTGTGAACCGTCCTCAAGCGTGCAATATGCCAGCGTCCGCTCGCCGAGTTGCTCGACGACGCCAACCTGTGCCTCGATCGAGGGCCGAGAGGGATCGTTTTCGCCAGTCATGATCCGGACCGACTCTGGCCGTATGCCAAGATCGAATCTGCCTGGCGCGGGCACAGGGGCCTCAATCTCGAGTTCGAATCCGTTTCCGAATCGGATGGGTGTCCGCCCTGGACGGATGACATCGACCGGAACGAAATTCATTCCTGGGCTTCCGATGAAACCTGCGACGAAGCGGGACGCGGGTTTGAGGTAAACCTCCATTGGTGTCCCGATCTGCTCAATCTTGCATTGGTTGAGCACCACGATCCGATCTGCCAGCGTCATCGCCTCCGTCTGGTCGTGCGTGACATAGATCATCGTAGACTTCATCCGCTGGTGAAGTTGCGCCAACTCGACGCGCGTCCTCACGCGCAGCGCGGCATCGAGGTTCGACAGAGGTTCGTCGAAAAGAAACGCCTTTGGCTCCTTCACGATCGCACGCCCGATAGCCACGCGCTGCCTTTGACCACCAGATAGCTGCGCGGGTTTGCGAGAAAGCAGGTTTTCCATTTCGAGCATCCGCGCCGCCTTCAAGACCCGCGTCTCGATCTCCGCCCCCGGAAGCCCGATGTTCTCGAGCCCAAACGCCATGTTGTCCCGCACCGACATGTGCGGATAAAGCGCGTAGTTCTGGAAAACCATCGCTACGTTGCGATGGCCGGGCGGCAGCGCTTCGCTGCGCATGCCGCCGATCGTCAGAGAGCCGGAGTCGATTGTCTCCAGACCGGCGATCATCCGAAGAAGCGTCGATTTTCCCGACCCCGATGGTCCCAGAAACACCATCAGTTCGCCGGCGTTCACCGTCAGGGATATGTTGCTGATCACCGATACCGAGCCGAAGCTCTTGGAAACGTTCTCCAGACGAATTTCCGCCATGTAATCCTCCCAATGTTTCCATCATTCTTTTCGGTATGTATCGGAAGTCAAGATATCGCCTCCAACAAACACCGGGCAGCGAGCACGAATGTGGACCAAACAATATCGGCGAAGTAATCGTTGACGGCGAGTACCGGTACGGCGAGTGTGAACGTCGCGGCCAGGCTGGAGCAACTCGCGTTTCCAGGTTCCGCGCCAGGCTTGTCGGAACACAATTCCGTCCACCCCTAGGCGACGTCCACGCTTAACGGCAGCTTTGCGCCCCATCTCTGCCGGGAGGTGTGCGGCGGCGTTTTCCCGAAAACAGACGTCGACCATGACAAGCTTCAACGGCATCAATGCGCCATCAAACGAACATCATACGGGCCTTCTGAACTCAGATCGGCGGGCAGCGCATGCTACTCCAGCTGACAAAACGTTCGGAGCGGGGGTTGCCGCGGCGTTGGACGCCTGAACACTTAAACCATCTGACCGCATCGGAACCTCTCGCCGCAAACCTCGTTGTGCTTCAACAAACCGAGGAAAAACCCATGGCCGCAATGTCACTCGAAGAGCTTTCCGAAAAGATTCGCAAGATCGACTTCTGCATGCTGTCGACGCGCGAAGCCGGCGATGGAATCTCGACCCGCCCCATGAGCAACAACGGGGATGTCGAATACGATGGCGACTCATGGTTCTTCTCCTTCGAGGACACGCGGAAGGTAGCGGCCATAGGCTCTGACCCTAGAGTAAGTTTGTCGCTCTCGGCACCTCCAAGCCTGCTCGGCAAGCCTGGTATCTTCGTGGCCATAGACGGCCGCGCATCGATCATCAGAGACAAGGCAATGTTCGAAGAGCATTGGGTCGCAGAACTCGAACGGTGGTTTCCTCAGGGTACTAAGACGCCCGGGCTCGTCTTGATCAAAGTCCATGCTGGCCGCCTTGAGTATTGGGACGGCGAGGACAACGAAGTGGTTACGGTCTCCTGAGGAAACAGCAGGGATCCGCCAGGGCGTAACGTTCGTCGGGTCGCGCTTGTCACCGTGCAGTTTCGCAGGTTCGGAATTGTGCTCATGTGCGACCCACCATGCGCAATCCGGTTTGACAAACCGCCAATCGCGCAGTCGCCTCAGGGGCACCTTCCCAGCAAAGCAGGGCGCGTGCCAAGCAGACATCGGAGCCATAGATCACATGAAGGTCCTGCAACGGAGACTCTATCGATCCCTCGAGGGCGAAATACTGAACACATGAGCTTCAATATTGACCATGTCCAAAGCGTCTCGGGATCATCGAACATGACGATGTCGTCAGTTCTTTCCGCGCAAACGGCGTCGAAATCGTCTGCAACCCCGCGCGCCGGCAGGATCGTTTGATACGGATGTAATCATTTGAAGCGAGCCATTTTTTTCTGCTAGGTATCCAAACTCTATATTGTAAGCAGCGCCGTCAAATCAGCCCGACAGGAGAGTATGATGAATACAGGGGGGTCAACAAAAGCTCGCTTGGGAGTGGGTGGGTTGGACGACATCCTAGTTGGCGGCCTTTCGCGCGGTCACGTCTTCCTTCTTGAAGGCACTCCTGGGTCAGGGAAAACAACGATTGCGCTCCAATATATGATAGAAGGCGCTGCCCAGGGAGAGAAGTGCCTTTATATAACACTGTCAGAGACCGAGCAGGAACTGCGTGACGGCGCTGCCTCCCATGGGATGACATTAGAAGAACATGTCGAGGTCTTCGAGCTTGTACCCCCGGAAAGCCTGCTTGACCCGAGACAGCAGCAGAGTCTGCTCTATTCTTCGGACCTGGAACTCGGCGAAACTACAAAGCTGATTTTCGAGGCAGTGGAACGAGTGAGGCCGTCGCGGATCGTGCTGGACAGCCTTTCTGAAATCAGATTGCTCGCCCAAGGCTCGCTCCGCTATCGAAGGCAAATTCTCGCTCTCAAACACTACTTCGCGAAGCGGTCGGCGACAGTCCTGCTGCTGGACGACATGAGCACCGAACAAAACGACAAGACAGTCCACAGCGTGGTTCACGGCGTCATTCATTTAGAGGAACTCGCCCCCACTTATGGCGCCGAGCGTCGACGCCTGCGGGTACTCAAATACCGCGGACAGGCATTCCGCGGCGGATTTCATGATTTCACGATAAGAACCGGTGGCGTGCAGGTTTTTCCGCGTCTCGTTGCCGCGGAACACCGGACAGCTTTTGAGCGTAAACTGGTATCGAGCGGTATCGCAGAAGTCGATGAGTTGCTCGGCGGTGGCGTGGAGCGTGGATCAAGCACTCTTGTTCTCGGCCCGGCCGGAACAGGAAAGAGTACATTCGCGTTGCAGTTCCTAGCAGCGGCCATTGGCCGTGGCGAAAAGGCAGCGGCATTCATTTTTGACGAAGAATTGGGACTTCTCTTTACACGGATGAAGACCATGGGAATTGATCTGGAAGCCATGCGGGCTTCAGGCAACCTGCATATTGAACAGGTCGACGCAGCCGAACTCTCTCCTGGGGAATTTGCGCACCGCGTACGCGAAAGAGTCGACAGCGCCGGAGCCAAAACGGTCCTGGTCGACAGCATAAATGGCTACCAGGCAGCGATGCCTGACGAGCAGTCGCTAATACTTCACATGCACGAGCTCCTACAGTACCTCAACCGCCAAGGAGCCAACACCTATCTGACTGTCGCACAGCACGGATTGGTTGGAGACATGAAGTCGCCTGTCGACATTACATATTTGGCAGATAATGTAATTCTACTTCGGTACTTCGAGGCTTTGGGCAAGGTTCGGCGTGCAGTTTCAGTGATCAAGAAGCGCACCGGAATGCACGAGGAAACGATCCGCGAATACAGAATTTCGAAGAAGGGGTTGACTTTGGGAGAACCCCTTTCGGAATTCCAGGGTGTCCTTAGAGGAGTACCGCAATTCGCCGGTGGAAGCAAACCGTTGATGTCCACGGAGGGCGGAAGAAATTCCTGAAGCAGATCCCACCGCCCTCGTACTGACGCCTGCTGGTCCCACCGCCCTCGTACTGACGCCTGCTGGCCGCGATGCTGAGCTGGCTGTCTCAATGCTAAGTGAAGCCGCGGTGCCCTCGATTTCAATTCCCGATTTAGAGACCTTAGCAACATCAATCCATGACGATACAGCCTTCGTCGTCTTGACTGAGGAGGTGTTGCGGGGACGGGATATCGGGAGGATCTCGACATTGCTGGCAAATCAGCCGAGCTGGTCGGACCTCCCCTTTATCATCCTCACTTCGCGTGGGGGGCCGGATCGCCATTCCAGTGCCCGACTTTCAGAATCACTCGGCAACGTCACTTTTCTCGAGCGGCCTTTCCACCCCACAACATTCATTAGCGTCGCTCGCTCGGCTATGAAGGGACGGCGTAGGCAGTTTGAAGCGCGTACCAGGCTTGAGGAGATCAGTCGCCTCAATGAGACGCTTGAGGAGCGCGTGGCGATACGCACTGCAGAATTGCAGCGCGCGAACAGAGTTCTCTCTGAGCAGATTGCACAGCGCGAAGATGCCGAAGAGAGACTGCGGCAATCTCAAAAACTTGAAGCCATCGGCCAGTTGACTGGCGGCGTTGCCCACGACTTCAACAATCTCCTCATGGCAGTGCTCGGCAATCTTGGCCTGCTATCTAAATATGTCTCTCACGACCCGAATGCAGCCCGTCTCCTTGAAGGGGCGACGAGAGGGGCGCAAAGAGGGGCGGCACTTACCCAGAGGCTACTCGCATTTGGACGCCGACAGGACCTGACTGTTAGACCCACAGATATGGTGGGTCTCATCATTGGTATGGATGATCTTTTGATCCGATCAATAGGCCAGAATATTGAGCTCGAGAAGCACCTGCCACGGCAGTTACCCAGGGCGCTGATAGATGCCAACCAAGTCGAACTGGCGCTGCTTAACCTTGCGATCAACGCGAGAGATGCAATGCCAAGCGGCGGAAAGCTGGTGCTCTCTGTGAGGCAGGAACGTCTCTCTGCCACGCGAGGCGAGTTGTGTGCACGCGAATATCTTGTCCTTTCGGTTTCGGACACGGGCCATGGCATGGACGCGGCAACCCTCAAGAGAGCTATAGATCCGTTTTTCTCAACCAAGGGGCCGGGTAAAGGCACGGGGCTCGGACTCTCAATGATCCACGGTGTTGCGGTCCAAATGAACGGCGCGCTGGAACTTACTAGCGTACTCAACGAAGGTACGACCGCTGAGTTGTGGTTTCCGGCGACTTCAGAGGCCACGCTTGACGAACCGGTCAAACCGCCGGTCGCATCATCCGAAACCGCAAAGTTGCTACGAGTTTTGTTGGTAGACGACGACGCACTTATCGCGATGAGTTCAGTCGATATGCTGGTGGACTTGGGACATACTGTAACTGAAGCCAATTCGGGCAAAGCGGCTTTGGCGCTGCTTGAGGCGGGTAACGAGTTCGATCTTATGATCACCGATTACTCGATGCCTGGAATGAATGGTGCCGAACTCGCTCGCGCCGCACTACTGCTTGCACCGAAAATGCAAATTCTTGTCGCATCTGGGTATGCGGAACTTCCATCAGGCGCGGGTATCGATCTTCCCAAGCTTGGAAAACCATATAGTCAGTCGCAACTTGCGGATGAGATAAGCAAGTTGTTCGCCGGGGATGAGTAACGTTCTCCTGTATGGCTCCCCGGAATTTGATAACTCGGAACTCATCTAGTGGCTGCGGTGGCCGTTGCGTGTGCGTGCAGTTCCTATGTGGGAGACTGGTGTAAAGCTGTAAAGCGGCTGGTGACTGGCTGTTCGAGATTGCCGACGTTACATGAGCCAGCGAGGGAGCGAAATGTGGGATGGCTCCTGGTCGACGAAAACTACCGTTCCCGGGGTGCTGGCTGCCGGCAATGTCATCGACCCGGTATTCCTTCAGGCAATCAGCGCTGCAGACATGGGAAGCATGGCGGCCCTGGAAGCCGAGAAATTCCTGGCCGAGCATTCACCCGATCCGGCCGTCCGGCCGATCGAGGCGCCTGAAGCGGAGATGGTTGGAGCGTAAGTGTGGGAAATCACTCGACCACGCGCCGCCCCCCTGAGGAAGCGCGGACCCGCCCACCCGCAGTTCATCTGCGGAGGCCCGCGCTTTCCCAACGCCTTCCGGCTGCCCTTGCATTCAAACGGCACCGGGGTGACAACCGGTGTCCGGCAGCTGCCAGTGTCTCGCTTGCCGAGATCATGGCCGTTCAACCCAAGCCAAGCGAGACCGATCCATGGACATCAATCAGGTCAGGTACTTTCTCAATCTGGCCGAAACATTGAATTTCACCGAAGCCGCGCGTCGAAGCGGGGTTTCCCAGCCCAGTCTCACGCGGGCAATCCAGCGCCTCGAGGAAGACTTGGGCAGTCCGCTGATCTATCGCGACGGCAAGGACAGCCGCCTGACCTCGCTCGGCCGCGACGTTCAGGCCGAGTTCATGCGCATTGAGCTCGCGCTTAGAAACGTGCGCGAGCATTCCGAAAACACGGTGCTCGGCCGGCGCCGTATTCTCGATATCGCTGTCGCTCCCACCATCGGCCCTGCCGCATTTGCCGCATTCTTTGACGACGCGCTTGACGAGCTTCCTTCGGTGAAAATCAACATGCATCAGCTTTTGGCCGGCGAAGGCGCGAACGAAGTGCTTTCGGGCAAGTATCACGCCTGTATCCTGCCGCGGGCGCCGCGTCCCAACCCCAAGCTCAACGTCGTGCCGCTCTTTCGCGAGCCGTTCCTCCTCGCCTGCGCGGAGAGCCATCCGCTGGCGCGCAAGGATGTCGTCAGCACCGAGGCGATCGCCGCCTATCCCTATGTCGACCGGCTAGCCTGCGAGTTTCACACCGAGATCACCGAGCACCTGATGGACCATGACGCGGTCATGCAGCCGCGCTTCAGTGCCGACCGCGAGGACTGGGTGCAGCAGGTCGTCGCCGAGGGCCGTGCGATCTGCATCATGCCCGAGCGGTCCATCGTCGTGCAGGGCATCGTTACCCGCCCGGTCAAAGGGATTTCCCTGGCGCGCGAACTGGTATTCGTGACGGTCTCCGGCTCCGGCACGCCGCTCGAGATCCGCAAGATCGCGCAGCTGGCGGCTCGGCGCGACTGGTCGTGAGCGGGTGCAACCGTAGCGCGGCTATGGAATCTATGCACATCCGATATTGGGAATCCTCATGACCATTCGCCATATTCACGCAACCGATGCAGCAACGGAGACAAGGCAATGACCTATAGAAAGACTGACGAAGCGGTCAGCAAGCTTACGCCCGAACAGTATCGGGTGACCCAGCAGAATGGCACCGAACGCCCCTTCACCGGGGAGTACACTGACAACAAAAGACCGGGAATCTATGTCGACATCGTTTCAGGCGAACCGCTGTTCGCCTCGGCCGACAAGTTCGATTCCGGCTGCGGCTGGCCGAGCTTCACCAAGCCGATCGTACCGGCAAACGTCAACGAACTCAGGGACAAGTCGCACGGCATGATCCGCACCGAGGTCCGCTCGGTTCATGGCGGCAGCCATCTCGGCCATGTGTTTCCCGACGGCCCTCAGGATCGGGGCGGCCTGCGTTACTGCATCAATTCCGCCGCACTGCGGTTCATTCCGCGCGAGGAAATGGAGGCCGAGGGCTACGGCGGCTATATCAACCAGGTGGAGGATATCTGAATGACCAAGAGAGCTGTTTTGGCTGGTGGCTGCTTCTGGGGGATGCAGGACTTGATCCGCAAGCTCCCCGGCGTCATCGAGACCCGCGTGGGTTACACCGGCGGCGACGTGCCGAATGCGACCTACCGCAATCACGGCACGCACGCCGAAGGCATCGAGATCATCTTCGATCCCGAGAGGATCAGCTACGGGCGGATTCTGGAGCTGTTCTTCCAGATCCACGATCCGACTACGAAGAACCGACAGGGCAACGACATCGGCACCTCCTACCGCTCGGCGATTTACTACGTCGACGACGAGCAGAAGCGAATAGCCGAGGAGACGATTGCAGACGTCGAGGCCTCTGGCCTGTGGCCGGGCAAGGTCGTGACCGAAGTCGAGCCGGTGGGAGACTTCTGGGAGGCGGAGCCGGAGCACCAGGATTACCTGGAGCGCTACCCCAACGGCTACACTTGCCATTTCCCGCGCCCCGACTGGGTCCTACCCCGGCGGTCGGCGGCCGAGTAAACGGCGGCGATTTTCGTGATCTCAAGCAACTCCGAGGGCCTTGCGGATACGCCGGCTCCTCGGAAAACACTCGGGCAGTTCCCCCGCTACCGGCTGCGCTACGCGAGCTACGCTCACCAGGAATTCGAACGATGACGACTTCCGCCTAGCCCGCAGCCGTTGCAGATGTAGAATAACTATCTGCAACGGAGGGTCGTCACCATGGCATTCAAAACGCAACGGCTCCAATTTTCCGGTCATTCAGGCGCGACGCTCAGCGCCCGCCTTGATCTGCCAAATGGGCCTTTGCGCGCCTACGCGCTTTTTGCCCATTGCTTCACCTGTTCCAAGGATCTGGCGGCAGCACGCCGGATTGCAGTGGAGCTTGCGCGTGAAGGCATCGCTGTCCTGCGTTTTGATTTCACGGGGCTGGGATCGAGCGAAGGCGAATTCGCTTCAACGAATTTCTCCTCCAACGTTGCCGACCTTCTTTCAGCCGCGGACTATTTACGCCAACACTATGAGGCGCCAGCGGTGCTGATCGGCCACTCGCTCGGTGGTGCAGCGGTCCTCACCGTCGCCGGGGACATTCCGGAAGTGCGCGCCGTAGCCACCATAGGCGCGCCGGCTGATGTCGGCCACGTATTGAAGAACTTCGGAGCGAGCCTCGACGAGATCGAGAAGAACGGCGAGGCCGACGTCGATCTCGCCGGGCGCACGTTTCTCGTCAAAAGACAGTTTGTCGAGGACACGCGTGCACACCGCATCAAGGATGCTGTTGCGGGGCTGAAAAGACCGCTCCTCGTCCTTCACGCGCCGCTGGACCATACGGTCGGGATCGAGAACGCCACCGAGATCTTCGTCGCGGCGAGGCATCCGAAAAGCTTCATTTCGCTGGACAAGGCTGACCACCTGCTCACCGACCGTGAGGATGCGGCCTTTGCCGGACGGATCATTTCGGAATGGCTGACACGCTATCTTGCCGCCGACACGCCGCAAGCCACCGGGCCGATCGAATATGTCCGCGTGAGGGAAACGGGCGAAGGAAAGTTTCAGAACGCTGTTCAGGCTGGCGGGCATCGGCTGTTCGCCGATGAACCCGAAAGCGTGGGCGGGCTTGATTCCGGACCATCGCCCTACGACTTCCTGGCGGTCGCACTTGGCGCCTGCACCTCGATGACGCTGCGCCTCTATGCCGGCCACAAGCAGCTGAAGCTCGGACGCATCGCCGTCGACGTCTCGCATGCCAAGACTCATGCGAAGGATTGCGAGGAGTGCACCGAGCTGGAACGCAGTGGCAGCGGCAGGATCGATCGTTTCGAGCGCGTCATTTCCATCGATGGCGAGGTCTCGGAGGAGCTTCGCGAGAAGATCGGCGAAATCGCCGGCAAGTGCCCGGTCCATCGCACGCTCGAAGCAGTGACGAAGATAAAAACGGTCGTGAAGTAAGGTGCCCAAGAGACAGGACGTTAGCACCAACTTCGATGATCTGTTCATGGCGAGCATGTCTCGCGCGTCTCGACGACGATGCAAAGGCCAAAAAAGCAGCTCCTCTTTGGAATATTTGGCGTTCCGCTCTTTTCGAAGAGTCGGCTCTGGCGCGTACTGCTGTCACTCAGCAAGTTGCCCACCGCTTCCGCTTACGCCGACTGAGACGATCGGAAGCCGGCAGGATGCGGCCCTGTCCCGGATGTCGACTCCTACCCCTCGCCTTGAATGGGTCGAACTGTCGACCCTGCATTTCTCGCTGCTAACCGCAGCTTCGCGGCAATGCGGGCGCTGCGTTGGACGTGATTTTCATATCCGATGCCAGTGCCTGTCATTGATCCTGCGCGCAGCAGGTCACTCGTGCGCAAGCAATGTCTTTCCCGATGCGAATTGGCGATCGTAGAAAATCCGCACTGACAGAACAACGCCGGCGATCAGCACAACCACCCCAGCCACTTCGATCGGGGTTGGCCAGCGGGCATGTACGAGAAGTCCTCCGATGACACCGAAGGCGGTTTCCGAGACGATCAATTGCGCGACCAAGGCAACCGGCAGGCTCCGCGATGCAACGTTCCAGGCCCAGACGCCGCCTACGGTTGCCAGCAGCGCGAAGGACACACCCCAAGCATATAGGCTGCCCGCGGCACTCCAGCCGAATCCCAATGTTGGAAGCTTGAAGAGGTCCATCGAGGCACCGACAGGATAAAACGCCAGCATCAACACGCCGCCTCCGACCAGTATCAGCGCTGACCACACACCGGAGGGCATTTCTGGTCGGGCGGCGAGTGCAGCCTGATTGGCAAGGGCGAACCAGACCCAAAGGCCCACGGCAGCGAGCGATAGCGGCACGCCAGTCCACACCGATTGGACAGAGTTCAATCCTTCGGCCGTGAATGCCGTGCCATTGACAAAAACGAGGCCGACCAGCACCAGCGCCAAAGGCAGCATAAGGAATCGCCATGGCATTGATCCCTGGCGCTGATTACCGATGACCATCGATACAATCGGGACGAGACCCAGAAAGGCGGGAGCGATGACTGGGCCGGCAAAGATGGCCGCTCCCGTCACCGTCAGAAAGTAGCCGACGTATCCGACGAAAGCGAGCCAGATGGCTTTCAGGCAGTTTCGAAGTGTGAGGTGGCGCATGACGTCCTTCTCGGAAATCAAGATGTAAAGCCCGACGAGCGAAGAAACGACGTGCCGGACTAGCGCAAAATCAAAGGTGGAATAGTCACCGATGATGAAGGGCACAACGAAGTTGAGCGAAAAAGGCAAAGGCCGCAAAGAGAGCCGCTGACACGCCAACATAAAAGACCCTGTTCATGGGGGCATCCCTTTCGAGGTTGCGTCACTGGAAATTAGCTTTTGGCGACGCCGACGGCTTTGGTTAGCAACCAAGCGAGACCCTTGATCGAACGAGCAAAATAACCTGCCGCGAGCCTGTCGCGGTACTCAGCGAAAATGAGAACTACCCTCTCCATGAGCACCGATCGGACCATGATCCGGGCACGATTCACCAGATGGCTTCGCCTGTTCAGCAGAACTGATTTCTCATATCCTCAACATCGAGGCTTTCAACCGTGGGGGCGTTATGGATCGGCTTGATGCAATGCGGGTTCTGCTTGCGGTGGTTGACGCCGGGAGCTTGTCGGCGGGCAGCCGGAAGCTGAATGCGCCGCTGCCGAGCGTAAGCCGCAAGGTCGCCGATCTGGAGCGATATCTCGGCGCAAACCTCATCATCCGAACAAGCCGCAACCTGCAGCAGCTTACCGACGCCGGCCGCGACTATGTCGATGCGGCACGCAAGATCATCGCCGATCTGGACGAGGTCGAACGCAGGGCCTCAGGCGAATATCAAAGGCCACGGGGACTGCTCACCATCACGATGCCTATCGAGTTTGGCCACCGGTACGTTCTGCCGATCGCACTCGACTTCATGAACGAGCATCCGGAGGTGACTTTGAACCTCCTGTCCCTCGACCGTTCTGTTCATCTCGCCAACGAGCAGGTCGACGTCGCCATCCGACTTGGCGAGTTGGCCGACAGTACGCTCTACGCCGTCAAGGCCGGCGAGTTCCGCCTGTTGACCTGCGCAAGCCCGGCCTATCTCGAACGGCATGGCGTTCCCCACCATCCCACAGAGCTCACCAAGCATGACGGAATCATGTTCCACAACCGGTCGTTCTTCTGGAGTTTCGAGGTCGACGGGAAGTCTGTCGAGGCGATGCCACGCAGCCGAATCGAAGTCAACACGGCGGCCAGTTGCGTCACGGCCGCCCGAAATGGAGCCGGGATCGCCCGCCTCTTCGACTACCAGGTTCCGGAGGAAGTGTCCTCGGGCGCGCTCGTGCAGATCTTGAGGGAGTACGGCGGTAGGCCCAAGCCGATCCACATCGTCTACTCGCGTCAGGGGCTACTCGCTCTCAAAGTGCGTGCCTTCATCGATTGGACGCTCCCCCGGCTTCGCGCCGCTTGCAGCAAGTATTGCGATGCGCCGTCACCGGAATGAAGAGCGTACTTCCTCGACCGTCCTCACCAGCTTCTGGAGATGCGGGTAATGGCCAGTGTCAGGGAGAATTGAAAGTTCGGCCCCGAGCCGTTCGGCGAGTTCTACCCCCATTTCCTCATGTCAGTAGCTCCAGCTTGGCCGCTTCAACGGACAACGCGGTCGATTTGCGCTTGAAGGCGCGGGCCGACCAGCAGGATGGCGGGGATAACGATGAGATAGGCGATGCTCCACGAGCGGAGCCATGTCAGGACAAACCCGCTTGAAAAGCCCAGATTGAGCGCGAGCAATGTGAAAGAGATCAACCCTGTCGTTACGATACCCATCGACAAGGCGAAGGCGATCTTGCGTTTGAAATGCGTGTCCATGTCGGTCTCCCCGCTTCGAATGGGGATCGCCTCAGGGGGTTACGATCCCGAATTATGGCTTCGAAGATCGCGCAACGTCGGCACCGGCGGTAGCGGGGGAACGCGAGAGGCAGCCTCTTGAATCCGGCAAGTTCTCAATTGCGAGGAAACCGTTAGACCGATCGCGAAAGGACACCCGTCATATCGCGACCGCGCCCCAAAGCTCTCATCACTGATCCGTCCTGTGCGATTGGCCTGGTCTAGGCCGATCCCCTGGCACGCCGTGGGTATGATCCCGTGCTGCTCGCAATTCGCGCCGACCGCCCCGGCGCGCTCGCGCGCTTCCTTCGAAGCCGAAATTTCCATAACGCACAGCTTTTTCGACATCGTCAACGGCGATCCCGCTACTCGCTACCTGAAGAGTCCCTGATCGAGAACGAGAGGCTCACTCTCGTTTTCGCCTGCTACCGCGCAACTTTTCCCAAGCTCATATTCCGGTCTCGCAGCCCACAATCGCATTGGTCCGGGCGGCGTACATCAAAAACCGAAAGGAAATGCCATGGCTGAGAAAATGGGAACGGCCGTCGTTACCGGGGCCTCAAGCGGCATCGTCGCCCGAAATGCTGAGCGGTTGGAGCGGATCGCGCGTTCGATCCGTGAGCAGACAGGCCAACCATCGAGACCATCACTGCCGACCTGATATTGGCCGATGACGTCAATCGCGTCGCCAGCCTGATCACCGACAACGCCGAGATCACCATGCTGATCAACAATGCAGGCGTGGGAGCAACCGCTCCGTTGCTTCAATCCGACGCCAACGCGATGAGCGCGATGATCGCGCTCAATGTCGAGGCGCTGGTGCGGTTGACCCATGCCGCCGTCCCCGGCTTCGTAGCACGCGGGCGAGGAACGATTATCAATATCGCATCGATCGTGGCGATCACGCCTGAAAGGCTGAACGGCGTCTATGGCGGCAGCAAGGCGTTCGTCCTCGCCTTCAGCCAGAGCCTCCGGCAGGAGCTCGAGGGTAGCAATGTCCACGTTCAGGTCGTCCTTCCGGGAGCTACCGCCACCGACTTCTGGGACGCCGCCGGTCTGCCGGTCGCCTACCTGCCGGAGGAAATCGTAATGCCGGCCGGTGCCCTCGTCGATGCGGCGCTCCTGGGGCTCTCCCGCAAAGAATTCGTCACCATACCGAGCCTGCACGATGTCACGCAGTGGGATGTCTACGAAGCCGCCCGGCAGGCCATGGCCGGAAATCTGTCTACCAACAAACCGGCAGCTCGCTATCTCGCCGGCTGAAATTCAACAAGGGACATCTCAATGTCGAAAGTCGTCTACACTGGCAACACCAACACCACGGGCGGCCGCGAGGGCGCGTCTCGCAGTTCCGACGGGCGTGTCGATATCAAACTGTCGTCGCCGGGCTCTTCGGACATGGGCACCAATCCCGAACGGCTCTTCGCGGCGGGCTGGTCCGCCTGTTTCCTAGGCGCAATCGCAAGGGCGGCTGCCGAGCGCCAGCTCCGCGTGCCCGCCGACGCTGCGATAAATGCCGAGATCGACCTGGTCTTGAATGACGACGGCTATGTGCTGCAGGCACGGCTGAACGCAAAGCTGCCGGGCATTGAGACGGCCCTCGCCAAGTCTTTGGTCGAGCGCGCCCACCAGCTCTGCCCGTATTCCAAGGCCACCCGCGGCAACATCGCCGTCGAGCTCAACGTCGTTTGATCGGTGTCCGATCAAGACCCTCCAACCCAAAATCGCTCCGGCGCTCCGAGATATGTCGGTCGTGACCGGCGCGACCACTGCGGGATTTTGTCATGACCACGATCCTGCTCGCCGCGGGCACACCCATCTACGCGCAAACGCCGCAACATGCAGCCACACAATTCCTGCCGATCAAGAACGAGCCTGCACCCAAGCTCTTCGTGGATCAGCCCCTTCCGAGACCGCTGATTACGAGAGGCGTGGCCATCATTCCCTATCGGGCCGAGAACTTCCGCATCCTGCCCATCTTTGGCGCTGGCGCCACCGATATCTCACCGCGAGCTGGGCACCTCCATGTCAGCATCGACGATCTGCCGTGGCGGCGGGCCGATGCAGGCGGCACTGGCGCGATCGTCCTGACCGGGCTGCCGCCAGGCGAACACAAAGTGCTCATCGAAATCGCCACGCCAGAACATCAAGTGCTAGGCGGAAAGGTTGTGAAATTCACCGTACCCGCGATCGACAGCTCACACCTTTAGACGTCTAGTTGGTGTGATGACCAGTTCCACTTTTCCCAGCTTGGGCGGCGGGCTCAAATTGGCGAGCGCTCAAGCACTCGGGTTGTTTGTCGAAGATGGACAAGAGATCTGAACCGTTGACCTCTGCCACAATGCCGGCCATCCGAAGGATTCTTTCAAGATGGCGGGCAGAAACTCTGCGCTCCGACGTTGGCAAGCGACAAGTTGGGTTTGCGAGTTGAAAGGACTTGATCCAAAGATCAGCGCTTTCGACAGGCCTCAAGGTGATCGGCACATCGGCGCGCCGAAACGCTGCTCAGTCCGTCGTGTGTCGGAACAGTTAGATCTGGTCCTCGCAAGTCAGCTTGTCGAGCGCATTGTGGCCGGCCTGCATGATGTCCATGTCGTGTATGTGACAGATGGCCGCCAATTCCATCATCAGATCGCCAACGACAAGATCGACGCGCCGAAGGGCACTCGCCTGATCTTGCATTATGGCTGCCTCGAGTTGCTCAAACGACCCTCCGAGAATGCGGTACAGCTCCAGGGCTGACAACAGAAGGTTTCGTTGGCGCAGTGCGAGGTTGCCTATTGAAGCGTCTCCGTCATAGGAGGCCATAAGTCTGATAGCTTTGTTCTGAAATTCGCTCATCAATATATACGCAAATCGAAAGCAATGTGCTCACTCGATATCCTTAAAAGTTGAACATCGGATTAATCTCAACCGCTGTCGATGGCGCGAACGAGCACTTCGTTGCCGCCGGTTGTCTTGGCGGCTACCGAACTTCCTGCTGTTGACCAACCGCACCCTGCTAACGATGCGTCTTGTTCCATCGCTCACCTGCGCCAAGCCGCTAACGCACCAAGGATTGAACGGAAATCGTTGACGTTGACACCGGTAGGTCCGACCACGAACAGGTCCCCGACGGCAGAAAAGGCGGAATAGCTATTGTTTGCTGCCAGTGCTGCGTCACCATTGATGCCATGGGCGACGAAGCGCCTGACGCTGCGCCCGTCTGCAAACGCTCCTGCATTGTTACCTGAGCCGTCTATACCATCGGTATCAGCGGAGAGCGCGAACACATCGAGACCATCGATGGCGAGCGCGAGAGACAGAACAAATTCTCCGTTGCGTCCGCCTTTGCCGCCACGTGATGACAAGGTCACGGTTGTCTCGCCGCCAGACAGCAAAACACAAGGTTTGGTGAACGGGCTGTCGTACAAAGCAATTTCACGCGCGATAGCCGCATGTACGCGTCCAACATCTCGCGCCTCCCCTTCAAGGCAATCAGACAAAACCACTGGTCTGACGCCGGATGCACGCGCGAACTCAGCCGCCGCTTCGAGCGAAATTCGGGCAGAGGAAACGAGGTGATGGCTATGGGAAGCGAAGGTCGCGTCCGCTGGCTGGGGTGCATCGGCAACATCAGTGCCAATAAAATCAAGCATTCGTCGCGGAAGCTTCAGTCGGTACCGGTCGATGATCTCCAAAGCATCACGACGGATACCTAGGCCGGGAATCGTCGGGCCGGAAGACACCAGCGCCGCGTCGTCTCCGGGGATGTCGGATACCACGAAACTAACAACTCGCGCTTTCGTCAGCGCCGCAAGCCTTCCACCCTTGATAGTGGAAAAATGCTTGCGCACGAGGTTCATCGCTGAGATTGGAGCCCCCGACGCCAACAATTCCTCGTTTAGGGCAATCTCGTCTACAAGCGAGAATCCTGGTGGCGGTGCTGGCAGAAGAGCCGAGCCCCCGCCACAGATCAATGCCAGCACTAGATCCTCGCTGGACAGATTCGCCACAGTGGCTTTCAGCCGCTGGGCCGCCTCCAAGCCGGCCCTGTCTGGGACCGGATGGGCTGCCGATATCACGTCGATCCGCTTAGTGTTGCATTCGTAGCCATAGGGTGTCACCACGACACCGCTCAGTGGACCATCCCAAAGTTCCTCCAGTGAACGCGCCATTTGGGCCGCACCCTTTCCGGCACCGACAACGACCACGCGCCCGCTCAAAGGCGGAGTCGGCAGGAGATCCTTGATCCTATTGATCGGATCCGCGGCCTGCACGGCGACCTCATACAATGACGTCAGGAACAGACGGGGGTTTGCTATCATTGCCGGTTGCTTTCATCGGTCGGGCCGAAATGGAGGCCTCATAGTGCCTCAATCAACGCCGAGTGATCCTTGTCACCTAGACCCTTGGCCAACGCGCCATTCATGAGCTGGTGCACCATTGCGGTATTTGGCAACATAAGTTCCAGCAGTTGCGCCGAGTCCAGCGCCAGCGACAGATCCTTGTGATGCAGGCGAATGCGGAAACCTGGCTCGAAGGATTCGCTGATCATCCGCTCTCCGTGGACTTCGAGGACCCGCGATGCTGCAAACCCTCCCATAAGCGCCTGACGGACGACGGCGGGATCGGCTCCAGCCCTGGCAGCGAACCGCAGCGCTTCCGATACCGCCTGGATGTTCAGGGCAACGACGATCTGATTCGCGACCTTGGCGACCTGACCGTCGCCGACGCCCCCGATCAGCGTGATGTTCTTGCCCATCTTCTCAAATAGTGGTTTGGCCCGCCCGAAGACCTCCGGCTTTCCGCCGACCATGATGGTCAGGGAGGCAGCCTTGGCGCCGACCTCTCCGCCCGATACCGGCGCATCGAGATACTCGCATCCGCGGGCGTCGAGGCGGGCGGCAAAGTCCTTGGTCGCCAGCGGCGAAATCGAACTCATGTCGATGATCAGTTTGCCGGGTTCGACACCCTCCAGGACGCCGTCTTCGCCGAACAGGACGTGTTCGACGTCCGGCGTGTCGGGAAGCATGAGAATAATGACCTCTGCCGACCGCGCCACCTCCGACGCGGACGTGCAGGCCGTCGCACCGCTTTCGACGAGATGAGCCGATCGAGGCTTCACCCGATAGAGGTAGAGCTGATGCCCGGCAACGATCAGATGCTGCGCCATCGGGCGCCCCATGACGCCCAGCCCGATAAATCCGATTCTCACTGTTTAATTCCCTTGCTGTAACATCTTAAGCCAATCGAGACCCGCGCGCGTGCCGACTGCAGGCTTGTATTCACAACCCACCCAGCCCTCGTAGCCGAGCTCGTCGAGCCGCTTAAAAATGAAACCGTGGTTGATCTCGCCGGTGCCCGGCTCGTGGCGGCCGGGATTGTCAGCGATCTGGACATGGCCGATCCTCCTTTGCAGTCTCTCGAAGGTGGAGAGGAGATCGCCCTGCATGATCTGCATATGATAGAAATCATACTGGATCAGCAGATTGTGGTGGTCGACCCGGTCCATTATCCGCTCGGCGTGATCAGTCGTTGCTACAAAGTAACCGGGAATGTCGCGGGTGTTGATCGGTTCGAAGACCAGCGATATCCCGGCAGCGGCCAGTCGCTCTGCGGCATATCTGAGATTGTCGGCGAGCGTCGCCTCGGCCACGTCCGGCTCCATGCCAGCGGGCGCGATTCCTGCAAGGCAATTGATCTTGCAGCAGTCGAGCGCCTGGGCGTAGGCGATCGCCGTGTCGACGGATGCCTCGAATTCCTCGACTCTATCAGGCAGGCAAGCGATGCCGCGTTCGCCTGCCGACCAGTCGCCGGCTGGAAGATTGAACAGGGCCTGGGTTAGTCCGTTCCGCCTCAGTTCGACTGCGATGGCATCCGGCGTCTCCTCATAGGGGCTGACATATTCGACTGCCTTGAAGCCATCGGCAGAGGCGGCGGCAAACCGCTCGATAAATGAATGCTCCGTATAGAGCATAGAGAGATTGGCTGCGAACTTCGGCATATTGGATGGCCCTTAGACTTGATCTGTGCGCAGGCGGTGAAGCATGCGCTTGTTGCGGGGATCCGGGTTTGGAACAGAGGAAATCAGCCGCCTCGTGTAGGGCTGCGACGGGTTGGTGCAGATAGTTTCGGCATCACCGACTTCAACGATCTTGCCCCGGTGCATGACGGCGACGCGATCGCAGAAATAGCGCACGACCGAGATGTCGTGGGAGATGAAGATGAAGCTGAGATGCAACTGCTTCTGGATGTCGATCATAAGATCGAGAATCTGGCTGCGGATCGAGACATCGAGAGCGGATGTCGCTTCGTCCGCAACGATGACCGTGGGATTGAGGGCAAGCGCCCGGGCGATGCCGATGCGCTGGCGCTGACCGCCCGAAAATGCGTGCGGGTAGCGCTCCATGGCGAGCGGGTCCAGACCCACTTTGCCCATAAGTTCGGCAACCCGTACCTCCACGGCCTTGCCGGACATGCCCTTGGAGATGACGAGCGGATCGCCGATGATCTGTTTCACGGTCATGCGTGGATTGAGCGACGCGAAGGGATCCTGAAAGATCAGCCGTACATCCTGATGGTAGCGCCGCAGATCTACCTTGCCGAGCGCGGTGACGTCGACAGGTGCAGACGTCGCATCGGCACGATACGTCACGGTCCCGGACGTCGGCTCGACAATGCGCAGGATCATGCGTCCAAGCGTCGTTTTGCCGGAGCCGCTTTCGCCGACGATGCCAAGGTTCTCGCCCGGGAAGAGGTCGAGGCTGGCATCATCGACAGCCACCAGTCCGCGGCCGCCGCTGCGCGCGAACATGCGCGAGGGTGCGCCGTAGATCTTGGTGAGATTGCGAACAGAAAGCACTGGCTCGACGGACGGTGTCAGCGATGCCGGCAAAGCACGGATCGCCGCGCCGCTTTCGAGCTTGACCGTCGCGTCGAGAAGCTGGCGCGTATACGGGTGCTGGCTGGCGTGGAATATGTCGTCAACCGGCCCCTGTTCAACGATCTTGCCGAAGCGCATGACGGCAACGTCATCCGCGACTTCGGCGACGATGCCCATGTCGTGGGTGATAAGCAGCATTGCCATGCCGCGTGCGTCCTGCAGCCGCTTGATGAGGTCGAGGATTTCTGCCTGAGTGGTCACGTCGAGCGCCGTCGTCGGCTCGTCGGCAATAAGCACCTGCGGATCGCAGGCGAGCGCCATCGCAATCATCGCCCTTTGCCGCATGCCGCCGGAAAACTCGAAGGTATACCGGTCGGCCATTAGCTCTGGTTGCGGGATCTCGACCTGACGCAGCAGTTCGACACAGCGGGCGCGCGCCTCCGACTTGGACACCCGCCGATGCAGGCGCACCGCTTCGACGATCTGCGATCCGATAGTGTGGACCGGCGACAGGGAACTCATTGGCTCCTGGAAGATCAACCCGATCCGCCCACCACGGATGGCGAGCACCTCGCGGCTGCCTTCCTTGAAGCGTGCCACATCCACAGGGCCATTCGGGCCGTCGAGCAGGATCTGGCCGCCGATCATTCGGCCGGGCTTATCAATGATCCGCATCAAGGCGCGCGCGGTCACCGATTTTCCCGAGCCGCTTTCGCCCACGAGAGCCATGGTCTGGCCGCGCTTCAGGTCGAAGCTGACGTTGCGCACCGCGTGGAGCACGTGCGTGCGCAGGTGGAAATCAATCGAGAGATTGCGCACCGAGAGCAGCGTGTCGGGCTTTGTCATCTAACCTTCCTCTCAAGTATCGTAGGGATCGGCTGCATCGCGCAGTCCGTCGCCGAAGAAATTGAAGGAGAGCACAGCAAGAACCACGGCAAGGCTCGGCCAGATCAGCAGCCAGGGCGCGGTTGCGACGGTGCGCACGTTCTGGGCATCCTGCAGCAGCACGCCCCAGCTGACGACCGGCGGCTTCAGGCCGACGCCGAGGAATGACAGCGAGGTTTCCGCCACGATCATCGTCGGGATTGCGAGCGTCACGACGGCGAGTATGTGGCTGGTGAGCGACGGCAGGATGTGACGGAAAATGATCCGGCGCTCACCGGCTCCGTCAAGCCTTGCGGCCGTGACGAAATCATCGCCGCGCAACGCGAAAAATCGTCCGCGCACCTCTCGCGCCAGTCCCGTCCAGCTAAGCAGCGAAACGATGAGCGTGACCATGAAGTACACCGACAGCGGAGACCAGCTGAGCGGGATGGCGGCTGCCAGTCCCAGCCAGAGAGGGATGGTCGGCATGGCGCTGACGATCTCGATGACTCTCTGGATCAGGGTGTCGACCCAGCCGCCGTAATAACCCGAAACTGCTCCCATGACGACGCCGAGCGTGAGCGAGATCGCCACCCCCACCAGGCCGATCGACATGGAGACGCGGGTTCCGTAGATCAGGCGGCTCATGAGATCCCGCCCGAGGCGATCGGAGCCCAGCAGATACATCGGCTCGCGTGCGTCTAGGGGTCCGACAAGATGGGTTTCCATCGGGATGACGCCCCACAGCTTGTATGGGGCGCCTTTGACAAAGAAGCCGATCGGAATGATCTTGGCCTCATCTACGACAAAGCTGCGGCGAAGGGCCTTGGGCTCGATCTCGATCCGGTAACCCTTGACGTGGGGCAGGAATCGCGTACCGGCATTGTCCGTATGTGTAAACAGCGAGATCCTCTGAGGCGGCGCAAATGTATATTGCGGCCTCGACGCGTTCGGCAGACCGGGTGCTAAGAACTCGGCGAAAGCACCGATCAGATAGAGCACCAGAATGATGCCCGCGGCGAAGGCCGCTATCTTGTGACGGAGAAAGCGCTTGCAAATGAGCGTCCACTGGCCGGCGGCTTCCAAGGTCACCACCTTGCCACCCGAATTCAGGGGGCTGACGGCAGGACCGGTTTCCATGACGAAAACAGACTGTGTATTGATCGACATGGCGCGCCCTCAGTTGAACCGGATACGCGGATCAAGCACCGCCAGAAGGATGTCGGAGATCAGCATCCCCACCAGCGTCAACACACCCATCAAGAGAATGAAGCTGCCCGCCAGATACATGTCCTGTCCGACGAGTGCCCGCAGGAGCAAAGGGCCGGCGGTCGGGAGGTTGAGGACGATGGCAGTGATGGTAACGCCGGACACGAGGTCGGGCAGCACCCAGCCAATCGAACTGACGAACGGGTTGAGCGCGATGCGGACCGGATATTTGAGGATCATCTCGCGTTCGGGCAGTCCTTTGGCGCGCGCGGTCACCACGTAGGGCTTGCTCAATTCGTCGGAAAGGTTCGCCCGCAGAATCCGGATCATCGCAGCCGTACCCGACATGGCGATAACGATCACAGGGATCCACATGTGGCTCAGCATGTCCAGCAGCTTTGCAAGGCTCCACGGCGCATCCACGAAGGCCGGTGAGGAGATGCCGCCGACGCTCTGACCAAGAAACCGGTAGCTCGTATACATGAGGGTGAGTGCCATGATGAAATTTGGCACCGCCAATCCAATAAAGCCCAAGAGCGTGAAGGCGTGATCGCCAAACGAATGGCGCCTCACAGCCGAATAGATGCCGATGGGAAGGGAGATCGCCCAGACTAGCAGCAGGCTCGCCAGCGAGATCAGCAGCGTCGATCCCATCCTGTCCCAGATCAGGGTGGACACCGGCTGGTTCCACTCAAACGAGTAGCCGAAATCGCCGCGCGTCAGGATCCCTGTTATCCAAACGAAATATTGGACATATGCCGGCTGATCGAGGCCATACTGGGCCCGCAGCCGCGCGATTGTCGCTTCATCCAGGTTCTGTCCGCCATCGGCCATGGTCGACAGCAGCGACGTAAGGTAGTCGCCCGGCGGCAACTGGATGATCATGAAGGCGATCAACGACATGCCGAACAATGTCGGGATCATGTAAAGAACGCGCTTTGCCACATAAGCCAGCATGGTTTCCTCCCGCTGCGTATTCTCGGCTTACGACTGCCAGATGATATGAACGGTTTCGAGCGCCTCAATGGACGGCACCTGGATCTCGACCCGATCGCCGACGATGCAGCACTCACACTTATCGCCGTTGACCAGCAGCTTCGCCGAGGCGGACCTTCGACCCTTCGGCATCGCAACGGACACCGTCTGCTTGCCGATCGGATAGACCTCACGAAGGGGTCCCTTCATCATCATTGGGTTGGTGAGATTAACGAGGAAGATCGCCGTCGCATCGTCGCTCTCGTAAACGGCGATGTCGATGATCCCCTTGCCTTCCACCCGAACCCGATGATCCCTACCTATGGCCCAGTTGACGGCGTTGGCGATCAGCCGCCCGTGATCAGGGGCAAGAACCTTCCAGAAGACCTCGCCGATATTCCACGGGATGTAGACAACACGGCCGCCGTGGCCGGTCTCGCGTGCGACGACGGCAGCCCCCTCCGGCGCTTCGCGCGGATAGACTTCCTCCATCGGCAGGTCGGGGAAATCGGGGATGTAGAGGAACGGCGTCTCTGCCTTCGCATCCGCATCGACGGCAATGAGGCGTGTCCCGCCAATTATGCGAGTGGCTCCCTCGTAACCCCGGTTCAACGGATGCGGGTTGGACAGTGCGACATAGGTGTTCTTCACCGGACCACGGGGAGCCGATGTCAGCGTTGCGCCGAAGACCCGTGCCAGCCCGAAATCGCTCCTTTGCCTTCCCACTTCGTCATAGAGGGAGGTCTCGTTTGCCGCGACGACCGAACCGCCGCGATTGACATACTCTTCGATGGCAGAGCATTGCGCGTCGGACAAATAGGTTGCGTTTGCCAGCACGATCAGCTTGAAGCGATCCAGCGCTTCGGCTGTCATCACCTGGTCCGAGAGGAATTCGAATGGAATGCGCGCTTCCACCAGCGCGTGATAGAATCCGAGATCATTGTGCTCGGCGATGTGCCGTTCTTCCGGTGCCCAGTGCCGCAGCGTCGTCGACGGATCGATGATGGCAATTTCGGCCGTCGGCGCCATTCCGTCGATCTGCGGTTCGATGTCCGCATGAAGATTGAACGCATCCACGACAGGCTGAACCCATCGATCGTCCGGAACGCAGGCATTGAATTTGGTAAACCAGGGAAACAGGCCCTGCGCCATGCCGTCATGGATCCACAGCTTGGTTTCCTCCCCACTCTGGACGGAATCCTTCCAGCGATATTCCTCCTCCGGCCCGATGGAGGTGATCAGCCCAACCGGGCGGTCACGAAATGTGCCGCGAATGCGCTTGCCGTTGCGGCCGGCCGACCAGCCGACCTCGATACCTTGGCGCGCCTGATGATCGACGAAGAGGATCGGGCAATGCTTCTGGATGAGCGACAGGTCGAATTCCATCAGTGACGAGCCGCTCATGTTAGGAATGAAGCTGGCGTGAGGCCGGATGGACTTCACGGTTTCGTCCCAGTGGACTACGAGGTCCGTCAGGATCCGTCTCCGCCATGCGGCCCATGCCTGCCAAGCAGGATCTCTGGCATCTGCCTTCGCCGGCAGGTCGTAGCCCGTTTCGTCCCGGAATCGTCGCTGATTGTCTTCGCTATAGGAGACGCCATGCCCCTGCCAGCGATTGGCGAACACTGCGTCGATATCGTATTTGGCGACAATCTCACGGATGACGTCGGTGGTGAAATTGCGGTTGTAGCTTCCGAGTGCGTCGGTGACGAAGATGCCGGGGAATGCCCAGTGCTCGCGCGGGCTGCCGTCCCGGTTGATCGCCACCCACTCCGGATGCGCCTCTGCCGCATCCGCATGGATCGCATGCGGATCGACGCGCGCCATGACATGCATGCCGAGTTTACGTGCGCCCTCGACGATGGTTCCGAACGGATCGGTTCCGCCGATAAACTTCGATACGTAATGCAGCGGAATTTCGCTCGGATAATAGGCGATGTAGCCTCCAGCCGAAAGGCACACCGCGTTCGACTTCGTGCGCCGGAACACGTCGATCCAGAATTCCGGATCATATTTGTCCGGATCCTCTTCCGCGAAAGTCAGTTGCGTCCAGCGGGTGGCCGACTTGTACCATTCAGGCGAACGGGCGGTGGAACCGGTGATTGCGTTTGGTCGATGCAGCATTTGGGTTTTCCATGGCAGTAGAGTGCCGGCGCGCCGTGAGGCACGTGCAACAGGTTTGGAGTGCCCGCCCAGTCCTTGTCAGGACCGGGACGAGACGGAGTGATCAGACCTTGAAGAAAGTCTCGGGATTGACAGGTCCGGGCGTCGGATATCCCCAGGAGTTCGGCATCGCCTCGGGGACGTTCTGCATGTCGTTTTTAACCACCCCATAGCTGTCGGCGGGCAGGCAGATTCCGAACACATAGAACTGGTCGGCAGCGATCTCCAGAATCTCGGCCATGAGCTTCTTTTGCACATCGGGATCGGCCGAAGCGAGCACCCGATCGTAGAGAGCCAAGGCGTTTCTGACGGGCTGCGGTGGCTCCACCGCACCCTGGGATTGCGAATCTCGATACCAGAGTTGCCAACCTTTCGCGTACAGCGCTTCTGTCGTATTGGGAATGAAATAACGCGGGTCAAGGATTGCCGCGATGCCGCCATTGCCGCCAAAGCGATGGGCTGTCGCGTCATACTCGATACCCTGCCGCACGCGCACTTCCCAAAGCGAGCGGTCCATGCTTCTCATCTGGACATCAACGCCGACAGCCCGGAACATCGGCAGAGCAAGTTGGAAGATGTCGAGGAAGGTGGCGCGCGCCTGATCGATTTCAAAAATGATCGATACCCGTTTTCCGCCTTCATCGAGACGGAAACCTTCACTATCCTTGCTCGGCAGGATCTTGTCCAGGAGAGCGTTGGCGCGATTGGGGTCGTATTGCGTGTACTGCGTTGCGAGGCGTTCGTTGTAGAGCGGATCGTCCGCTCGCACGGCAGGCTGCGAGATCGTTCCCTGTCCGATGAACACGGTATCGATGATGGCCTGGCGATCGAGCGCCATTGAGAGCGCTGCCCTGAAGTCCTTGTTGTTGTAGAGCTTGCGCTTGACCTCATTGGGGTGGTTGAGATTGAGCTGGAAAACCATCTCGTTTGTTTCGGTTGAGGTCAGCGTGTAGAATCCAAATCTGCCCTGCTCTTGGGAATCGTACAGCACGGCACGATTGGCAGGCGTGGCAATATACTGATCCATCAAATCGATCTCGCCCTGCATCGCCTTCAGAAGTAGGACCTGCGGATCGGAAACCATCTGGTAGACGATCCGATCCAGATAAGGCAGTTGATTGCCCTCGGTATCGACTTTCCAGTAGTAGGGATTTCGCTCGGCAACGGCACGGTCGGTACTCTGACCGGGCGCGATGGCCACCTTCCAGGCATGAATGACCGGGCGCTGCGAGTTCTGGAAGAATTCGTTGTCTACGACGAGACCAGCTTCCCGCTGGAAAAGCTGGATCCATCCCGAGGCGCCCTTGGTCTTGGCTTCCTCTTCGGCATTTGGATTGTACTTGATGTGGAACTGCTTGAGGTAATGCTTCGGTGCCCGCGTCGTCTGATCGTCGTTCGCCCATGCGAGCCGGAGGGGAAAAAGTCCATTGGGTGCTGCGAAGATCACCTTGAACGTGACGTCGTCGACAGCTTCGAAGCGCGCCTTCTTGCCTCCGGCGCGCAGATGGTTCTGCCCGACATCGTTGAGCCCCTCGTAGTTGAAGATATCCTCGTACCAGAACAGGATGTCTTCCGTGGTGAAGGGCTCGCCATCCGACCATTTCATGCCCTTGCGCAGCCTGAACGTGAACTCAGTCGCGTCGGCATTGCTTTCGTAATGTTCGGCAACGTTTGGCACCACGCCCGACCAATCCGGCGCATACCTTAACAGAGGCTCGTAAGCCTGATAGCGGAACAGCATCGACAGGGATCCCCCGCCAACGATTGCACTGTTCCAGTCGCCTCCATGGGTCCCCACCCGATCCAGCGGGGTGACGACCATCGGGTTGAGCGGCAAGCGGTCCGCAACGGCTGGCAGGCTGCCCGTCTTGGCCAGCGCCTCCAACATGGCAGGCTCTTTGGCCGAGTTGGCCAGTGCAATCATTGGCATTACAGGCAGTAGAACGGCGGCGGTGCTCGAAAAGAGAAACGCGCGACGGCTGAATTCTTGCATGTATTTCCTCCTCCAATCAAATCGTCGCAGGATGGCCTCCCCTCCTCAGGATCGGTTCTGCCACGCCTTCCTTCAAATAATTCGCTTCATAAACGTAGCTTGCTTCCGTTTGATTTTTACAGCTTGTATTATGCTTTTTGTTAGGTAAAGCGTTATGTTCAATTTTGTTTCCGGACTGCCGGAAGTGGTCTGACGACGGGAGATGATGATGAGCCGGATCACATTGCAGGACATCGCTGATCACACAGGCCTGTCCAAATTCGCTGTCTCCTGCTCCCTTTCGGGAAAGCCGGGGGTCAGCGACACCACGCGAAAACGCGTGCAGGATGCCGCCGTACAACTCGGCTATCAACGCTTAAAACCCGCAGAAGAGCGGCGTGAAGTCACCCTGATTTTCCATGATCAAGTCGACAGTGTCAGCTATGAGCTGCGAACGATGCTGCAAGACGGGATGCAGCGCGAAGCGCATCGGCTCGGCCAGCCGGTCAGGCTTCAATGGACGCATGATGCCAATCGGGTGGAAGCCATGGTCAAGGATAGTGCCGGGATCATCCTGGTCGGTCCTCACGAACAGAAAACGCTCGACATCCTGAGAGCCTCCGGCGTTCCCGTTGTGCGTCTCGGCTGGGTCGCCCCCCTCGAACAGGCCGATCATGTCGGCGGCACCGACCACGAGGCAGGGATTGCAGTTGGCGAATACCTGATTGGCCTCGGCCATCGGGACATCGCCTTTCTCCAAGGGGAGGAAGGGTATCGCGGCCGCATGGAGCGATATCACGGTCTGCGCGAAAGTATCGAACAGTATCCCGATGCGCGGCTGCACAATCTGCACTTCAAGGAGGACGGGGGCTTCATTCCGGCGCTTCAATCTCTCCAGACGACGGGAATTGCGCCAACGGCGCTGTTCTGCGCGCATGACGGACTGGCTCTCACCGCCGTTTCGGAGCTCCTAGCGCGGGGTTACCGCATTCCGGAAGACATGTCCGTTGTCGGCTTCGGTGATTTTTCTGCCGCAACGCAAATATCGCCACAGCTAACCACCATCAAAGTGCAAGGACTTGAAATGGGGGCGACAGCGTTGCGGCTTCTGCTAGAGCGCATTGAAACACAAGGCAACACCGTGCCTGCCAGACGCATTCTGATTGCATCTACCTTCGTTGAGCGTCGATCATCGGGGCCTGCTCCGAAGCACGGAAAGAGCCTTGACAGACGAAAATGAAAGAAGCGGGGTCTTGGACGGAATCGAATCATTGGCCCGACATCAAGCCATTAAGCTACTTCTTGAGAGGTGCCGAAGTCGGATTTGCAGTGACGGATCGTCTTCGTCGCGAAATGCTCCATCGAACCGGCCTCGGCGAACTGCTGCCAAATCTCCCCTGCCAGTCAAATACCGTAGCACACGCGACCCCGCTTCAACCCGAGGCGGGGCTCCGGCTAGATCTGATTGGCCCAACGACGAAAGGAAAAGCCATGTCGGACGCAAGCGTATCGCCCTGATCACAGGGGCCAATCAGGGCGTCGGATTCCGGTCGCCAAGGAACTCGCCGCCGATGGCACCGTCCTTCTCGGATCACGCGATATCGAAAAGGGCGAGGCTGCGACCAGAAAGATCGGCGGCCGCGCGATTGCCATCCAGATCGACGTGACCGACTAGGCTCCGATCGCCGCCGCGGCGGACCGCATCAGGGCGGAATTCGGCAGGCTTGACCTTCTCGTCAACAACGCGGCGATGATTGCGCTTGAGCGTGTATTGTGAACGCCCGAATTCATTTGCTCAAGCCAACTACAGAAAACGCGCGTCGGTGAATAGGCGCATCCGGCGCCGCGAAACGCGCTGCCGCCAGCCGAGACCGCCATGACGACGCCAGCGGCATGAGCTGTGCTCCGGACGCGCCCGTGCCGTGCAGGAAGATGACAAGCGACTTTTCTGGCATTGGAAACCTGTCGTTGGACACACAGAGGGCGCTCGACGTCGTCATGACGGAGCGCCCTCGTCACCGGATGGCCGCGACCTGCGACGATCATGTCGCGGTCATCGGCCAGTATTTTCGGTGGAAGACGTTAGATGCTATCGCGGGCCCGCCGTTTCAAGACAGGGACTCAGCGGTTGTGTTGCCGGCCACCCGGTACGAGGTCATTTGCCAACCCCTCCCCGAATCAGAGGATGCGAAAGCGACTGACGCCAGCAGGAGGAAATCGGAAGCTTCGATCGGATAATCCGTCAAGATCTCTTGGGTACATTCGGGATAGCTGACTGCTGTCAGTCGCCCTCGACGCCGTCCCTTGCACCATGATGTAACTCGTCCGACGTTCTGCCAACAGAGATCAGAGCCAATACCTTAGTATAGTGTGCTTGGTGCAAGTTTGCGATAAACTCAGCTTCCTGATGGCGGGTCACACCCATGTTTCCAAGTCACCGCACGCGGGGCGCACCCACCAACTGTGCTGGAAATACTTCGAAAGGTTTACCTGCGGACGATACGGCCAGAATTGACGGAAAAATGAACTGGGGCGGTCTACAAAGTCATCAGACTATCCGCTGGGCGGTGGCCTACGGCTTGTTCGGCGCGCCCCGCTCAGGAGCGTCGATAGCCTTCGCCTTGGCAGCACTCTCGATCACGGGCAACCCCGCCAGTGGGGCAACGGCGCTCGCGGCCATGACAGCCGCGCAACTTGTCGGAGCCTTGCCAATTGCCCGGTTGGGGCGGGGTGCGAACTCAATCGCATTCTTCAAGGCTCTCATCCTTATTCGGACGGTAGCACTGTTCGCTTGCGCTACTGCATGTGGAGTGGGTGCGCCGTACGCGGTTTTCATCGCTTCGGCAGTGGCCGCTGGCCTCGTGCAAGGTGCGGCCTTCGGCTATCTGCGTGACAGCGCAAACTATCTCGTTGTGCAGTCACAGATGACAAGGGCCCTTGCCTTGGCAGCTTTTGCATCGGACCTCACCTTCCTCGTCACCCCGATTCTGGCAGCCAGTCTTGGATCGGTGTCCGCATCCTTCTCGATAGCTGTCATCGCGATACTCGGCGCGGTGCCTGCAATGATCTTGCCGTCCGCAAGAGGCAATGTGGAGCCGCAAGCGGTGGAAACCCGAACAAGATCGCTGACGCCTGAAGTCCTTCTCTGGCTCGGATGCGCCTGTGCCAGTTCCGCCGCGATCAGCGGCATCGAAGTTGGCGCGGTCTCGCTTGCGATGGGGTTCGACCTGCAAGCAGGGTACGGCGCGATATTCACTGGAACCCTGTGTGCGGCGTCGCTTGTCGGATCCGTGGGAAACGGCCTGCTCAACAAAGCCTACTCGAAGCAGCATGTCGCGGCGATGTTCCTCTCGATCATTATCGGCATGGCGCTGATACTTCAGAATTCCTTCGGGTTATCGATACTCGGCTGCGCGCTTGTCGGGATATGCGCCCCCTCGCTCGGCATCCACTACTCATTGCAGCTCAACAGACTGGTGACGCCAGAAATGAGGGCTGAGGTTTTCTCCGTGCTGAAAATTTCGACTTCATTGGGAACTATCCTAGCCTCGGCGACGCTCGGCTGGACTTCTGTCACGTTTGCCCTGACCGCTTCGATATGGATGCTTGCTTGCGCGCTGGCCGCAATTCTCTCGAAGGACTTCATCATTGGGCGGCGGTTGTCCGAGACGCGCCTCAGTGGCGGCGCCGAACTAGCGACGGCCCCTGCCCTGACCGCGGGGCGACGAAGTGAACGGAATGACCGTTGATGTCAATGTCACTTGACGAGGACGCAAGCACGTATGGGTCCAACGACGGCCAAGGAATCTTGAACAGCCTTCCCGGCCTGGTCTGGACAACGGACGAAACAGGCGCCCTGTGCTACGCGAACTCGCGCTTCACAGAGTTCACTGGACTGATGATCGATCAGGGTGGTTCGCGGCAGTGGGCAAGCTATCTCCATCCGGACGATCATCTCCTCGTCGTTCCGGCGCAGAAGGGTGGAGCTCAACTCTTCGCTGCCCGTTTGCGGCGACGGGACGGACAATTCGAATGGTTCAATCTTTCTGCTTCGCCAATGAAAGGGTTCGGAGGGGAGGTCTGTTGGCTTGCGACAGAGCGTCTTGAGAGGATCGACAACCAGTTTGGCAACGCCGATCGTGACTTTCGGAGTTTCCTAGATTCCCTGTCACTCCAGGCGCTTCTACTAACGCCTTCCCTGGAACTTGAGTTTGGAAATCAGGCAGCATTGCGGTGGTACGGCTTGTCACCAGGCGCCCAGGTGCAAGACAGATCAGTCCACTCCAATCTTAGCAAACTGAAAGAAATCGCTTTTCATTCGCAGGCCGGGCAGGGCCGAAATGACTCAGCTGTCGTGTCGTATCAAGCGCTCTCTGCGGACGGAACGCTGCGCTGGCTGGAGGCACAGGTCGTACAAATTCGAATGCAGAACGGAGAGTTGGCGGGCTATTGCGTCCTTCAGACCGACGTTCAGGACAGCCGGGATTCCTCCCACCTGCTCGGGCAGGAAATGGAGATACTCGAAATGGTTGCGCGAGGCGCACCGTCGGCAAGTGTTCTTCAACGGCTCTGCGACGTTGTCGCGGATCTGGTTCCGGACCTCGTTTGCGGGTTCCTCGAGCTTTCGCTTGACCGCAAGCTCTTCCGCATGGGCGCGGCTACCGGGCTGGCAGGAGAGTTCAGGGAGATCTTCGACGGCAGGAGCGTGATTTCGGACAAGAACCCCTGCTCCACAGCCGCTCTGACAAAAAGGACTGTCGAGATCGCGAATATGGTCGAAAGCGACCAGCGCGAGACCTCGATGGGCGAGATCATGTTGGCCAACGGTCTGAATTACTGCAAGGCCATTCCCATTCTGTCCCCGTATGGGAACACGGCCGGGATACTTGCAATCCTAAGACATCAGCAAGCAGACTTCGGACCTCGCGAGCAGCAAATAGTCGATCGAGCCAAGCACATCGCAGCTATCTCGATAGACAGGACTCGTCACGAGGAAGCTCTAGTCAGGCGAGAGACGCAGGTCGAACAGAGCCAGGCGCAGCTCGTCGCCGCTCAACGGATTAGTTCAACAGGCAGCTTTACATCTGATATCCAGCGGGATGAGAACATCTGGTCCGAAGAGTTCTATCGAATTTTTGACCTCGACCCGAAGCTAGAGCCCAGCATCGATGCGGTCAGGGAACGGGTTCATCCAGAAGACCTGGATCTCTTTGACTTCGAGATGAAGAGAGGGTTTGCTGGCGAGGATGCCGATTTCGTCTTCCGGATCATCAGGACAGACGGGACCCTCAGGTTCATTCGAGGACTTGCGAGGGTTACACATTACATCGGCGATCACCCAGTGTTCATGGGAACGGTACAGGACATCACCGAGACAAGACGAGCGGAAGATGCTCTCCGACGCGGCGAGGAAGCACTTGCGAAAGCCCGAGAAGAACTCGCGTATGTGTCCCGCGTGATGACAATAAGTGCTCTGACGACGTCCATAGCGCACGAGGTGAGCCAACCACTTTCGGGCATTCTCGCGAACGCCAATGCATGTGTCCGTCTTTTGGCGCTCGATCCGCCGAACATCGCCTCCGCAACAGACACTGCCCGGCGGACGATCCGAGACACGATGCGTGCGACCGAAGTTATCAAGCGACTTCGGGCTATGTTCAGTCGACAGTCTCCACCCATGGAGAAGATCGACCTCAATGAGATAGCTCGCGAGGTCATTGCATTGTCGGCGCGAGACATGCGTGAGAAATTTATCGTCCTGGAGGCCAGGCTGGCGCCAGAGTTGCCGCCTGTCACAGGCGATCGCATTCAGCTTCAGCAGGTCATTCTCAATATGGTCTTGAACGGGATCGAAGCCATGGCGGAGACCGAGGAGCGGCCTCGCCGTCTGCTCGTGCGCACTGCACTGGTGAGCGAGGATATCCTCACGTTGTCCATCTCGGATGCGGGCGTCGGAATCGCTGCTGACGCTGCGGACAAGATGTTCGAACCGTTCTTCACGACCAAGCGCGACGGGATGGGCATAGGCCTCTCCATCAGCCGCTCGATAGTTGAAAATCATGGCGGCCGAATGTGGGCGATGTCGAATGACGGACCAGGCGCAACCTTTGCCTTCTCTCTTCCGAGCCTTGGCAAGCCGACGGACCGATCGGCAACGTGAAGCGCGCGCCAGATGGCCGATACCTAAGTCTGGTTTTGCAACGGCTCGAAGATGGCTATTCTCTGATCATCGCCTCCTCCTCCTATGGCGATACGCTGATGCAGCAACAGCGCTCCCGTGTCCTCCCCTCCGCCGGAGCGCGCGGATCCTCCCGGTCCGCTGAAGGCCGTCTCCACCCGCCCGGAGGCGGCCTTCGTTCGGGCTCACGTTACCCGTGACAGCGGGCGATACCATTGTGCAGTAGGATTCAAGCCTTAGGCGCGGCTAGGTGGTTGCCTAGCAGCGACGAGAGGTAATCCATATCAGCAAGCAAATCGAACTTTCCCGCTCCTGGCTTGGTACGGGCGACATTCAACAATCCGCCGAAGGCAAACCAGCCCGAGGGATTCGACTGCCCAGGCTGCGCTTGGCCGGATCCGAAACATAACTCGTCCTTCGAATTCTGCGAGAACGGCGCCGAAGCCATCAGTTGGGAATCCACCGCCAAGCGGACGGATGCCGATTTTCTTCAGCGAGCATACAGTCTCGGAGCTATGGGAGTGGTCCGATCATCAACTCGAAGACGCTGGCCAACTGTCACTGCCACTGCGTTACAATTCCGAGACTGATCACTATGAGCCGATCGCATGGGAGGATGCGTTTGCGCTGACTGCCGCTGGACTCAACGCGCTCGACGATCCCGACAGAGCGGAATTCTACACGTCGGGACGAGCCTCAACGAGGCGGCGTTTCTATCTCAGCTTTTCGGTCGGGCCTACGGGACCAACAACCTCCCGGACTGCTCGAATATGTGCCACGAGGCCACCAGCGTCCGCTTTGGAGTGGGAAAAGGCACCGTAACTCTCAAAGATTTCGGCCACGTCGACGCGATCGTCAGCTTCGGACACAACCCCGGCACCAAACACCCGCGCATGATGTCCACCCTTCACGACGCGGAACGCCGCGGCGTTCCAATCATCGTGTTCAATCCTCTGAAGGAGCGCGCACTCGAACGCTTTGCCGCGCCGCAAGACCCGATTGAGATGGTGACGCTTTCCTCCACCCGCATCGCGTCCGCGTATCATCAAGTGCGGGTGGGCGGCGATCTCGCGGCACTCAAAGGCATCATGAAGGCCGTGTTCACGCTTGATGCTGAAAGTCTGACTGGTGAAGAGCCGGGCGTGTTGGACCGCGCCTTCATATCTGAGCACACGACGGGCATTGACGCCTCAAGGCTGATATCGAAGCGACCACCTGGGATGAAATAGTGTCGGCAAGCGGTTTGTCACAAGCGGCGATCGAGTGCGCCGCTGAGGTTTACGCCCATGCGAAGAACGTAATCGTTTGCTATGGGATGGGCGTCACCCAGCACGCTCTAGGTATGTCGAATGCTCAGCAGATCACCAATTTGCTCATGCTGCGAGAAACATCGGCCGCCAAGACGCCGGAGTTACTCCGATTCGCGGTCATTCCACCGTCCAGGGCGACCGGACAGTCGGCATCACCGAGATCCCAGGCAAGTCACTCCTCAAAGGCATGGAACGGGCTTTCGGTTTCCAGCCCCACGCGGACAAGGGACACAACGCGGTAGAGGCCATGGAGGCTATCATCGCGGGCGAGTCAAAGGCATTGATCTGCCTCGTCGGAAATCTTCCGGTCGCGATGTCGGATCACTTACCTTTGCGGGAATGCGAAGGCTCGATCTTGCTTTCCACATCGCAACGAAGCTGAATCGCTCCCACCTCCTCGTCGCGAGGACATCCCTTTATCCTGCCCTGCCTTGGTCGAACGGATCTCGATACTCAAGAGTCAGGCCCCCAAGCGGTCACTGTCGAGGGTTCGACGTCGATGGTGCACGCATCACGAGGGTTCCTGAAGCCGCTGGCGACATGGTCAGATCCGAAACTGCGTTATAGCTGGAATAGCGAAGGCTAGGTTTGGTGATCGTCACGGCATCGACTCGGACGGCCTTGTTGGAGACTACGATCGCATCCGCGACAAGATCGAGGCGGTCTTCACCGATTTCTTCGACTTCAATGCCCGGGTTTGCAATCCGGGTGGTTTCCGATTGGACGTTGCGGCCTACTTCCGTCGCTGGAATACCGTCAGCGGCAAAGCTACCTTCCTGATCGCGCCCGGAATCCGCAAGGATCGGCACTCGCAGCGAAAGAAGCGCTCTTCCTGACGACGATCCGCAGCCACGATCAGTACGATACCACCGTCTATGGCCTTGATGATCGCTGCCAAGGCGTTTTTGGCCGACGCGACATTGTCTTCATGAGCCAGGAGGACTTGGCCAATCGTGGGCTCGCCGACGGAGGTCAAATCGAAATCTGCGGGCTTTTGGGCGATGAAGAATCGCACTCGATAGGCAGCCTTACTGCCGTGGCGTATGACATCCCACGTGGCTCCGTCGCAGGCTATCATCCGGAAATGAACCCGGTGATGTCGCTATCTCGTTTCGTTCCGCAATCGGACACACCCTCATATATGGGGTATCCGTTACGGTGACACGAGCCGCCGGAACTCCTATATCAAGCTCGGTAGTTCAATAAGGAAATTCGAGCATGACGATCATTGGAAACCTGCTTATCGCGGGATCGGAAAAACGCGGCACCAACGGCGAGTTCCACGGAATCGAGTCAGCCACTGGCAACCCGCTTCCGGTGTCCTTCGGCGGAGCAACGCCCGAGGATGTCGAACGTGCTGCAAGCAAAGCCTGGGCGGCTTTCCAGCTCTATCGGGAGACCGATCTCGAGTCTCGGGCAGCTTTCCTCGAGACAATTGCGGAAGAGGTCGAGAGCATTGGCGACAGTCTGATCGTCAGAGCGATGGCAGAGACTGGTCTGCCGCGTGGAAGGCTTGAAGGTGAGCGTGCGCGCACTCTCGGCCAGCTTCGACTGTTCGCCAAGGAGGTTCGCGATGGGCGCTTCCAGGAGCTGCGTTTCGATGGTGCCGATCCGTCTCGCAAACCAGCGCCGAAACCAGATCTTCGGTTGCGAAACGTCCCACTTGGCCCGGTGGCGGTATTCGGTGCCTCCAACTTTCCCCTCGCCTTCTCCGTCGCCGGCGGCGACACGGCCTCGGCTCTCGCCGCTGGTTGCCCAGTTATCGTGAAGGCTCACTCGGCGCATCCGGGAACTTCCGAACTCGTTGGCCGGGCGGTGCAACGCGCCGTGGCGCGAGCGAACCTGCATCCCGGCACATTCTCTCTGATTTTCGATACCGGATTCGAGGCTGGGCAGAAGTTGGTCGCAGATCCGCGAATTCGCGCAGTCGGCTTCACCGGATCCCGCCGAGGCGGAACTGCTCTGATGGAGATAGCCTCGCGTCGGAAACAGCCGATCCCGGTCTACGCCGAGATGAGCAGCATCAATCCAGTCATCCTCTTTCCAGATGCCTTGAAAAACCGCGCGCGTGAAATCGCCTCGGCGTTCGTTGCTTCTCTTGTCCTTGGAGCTGGGCAGTTCTGCACGAACCCAGGCTTGCTTCTGGCTCTCGATGGAGCAGACCTCGATACATTCACCCAAACGGCTGCGGAGCTGCTTGCCGAGATCAGCGCGCAGCCGATGCTGACACCCTCGATTGCGAAGGCCTATAGTGATGGAGTGGCAAAGCTCGAGCGGCACCCGGAAGTGCGATCCATCGCGTCGGGGAAAACCGGATCGGCGTACGAAGGTGCGGCCGCACTCTTCGAAACCTCGGCCGAAGCCTTCCTTGCCCACCACGAACTGCAAGACGAAGTGTTCGGCGCCGCTGGCCTGATCGTGCGCTGCAGGAATTTGGCTCAGCTGGATGAAGTCGTGGATGCGCTGGAAGGACAGCTCACTGTCGCGCTTCACATCGATGACGGCGATCAGGAGGCAGTGACTTCCCTCATTCCAAAGCTTGAATTGCTTGCTGGACGACTGCTCGTGAACGGGTTCGGCACGGGGGTGGAAGTCTCCCCTGCGATGGTCCACGGCGGTCCCTACCCGGCGACTTCCGACGGAAGATCGACCTCCGTAGGCACGCTCGCGATCTACAGGTTTCTGAGACCAGTCTCGTATCAGGACTTCCCTGTTATACTGCTTCCCCAAGCCCTGCGGTAAGACGCTATCCCGTGGGTGGCCTGACCAAAATCAATTGGCCACCCCAATTCCGCTTTTCATAAAGTCGCCTCCTGAGCTCCTCCTCGGTGCTCAGGCCGTTCTGATATAGGGTGACCAAGTACCTGGCGGCCTCCTCGGCAACGTCTCCTTGTCTGTCGCATCGCCGCTGAGAGCAGTATTCCCTCACCAGACTGCGCATCATCGCGATTTCTTCGGCGCCAAGCGGCCGCCCACCTATCGAAAAGCTTTCGTGCATCCGCGCCCCTGACCGCTCTTACGCCGGGTCGATCGATCTGCACTGTGGTGCACAGGTCGCGCCGACATTCCGGATCGAGTTGCTGGCGCCTGTCGAGGCAGGAACCCAAACCCGTGCGGCCTGCGTCGGTTGCCTCACGGACACCAACGCGACAATCAAGGCGGCGATGGCCACCAGGATAACGAAGCCCGGAAAGCCGGACCCCGGGGGGCGGTAGTCTTGCGACATAATCTTCTCCCTTTCGGTCGTTTGCACGCCGTCATGGAGAACGAGTATGTCGAATGCCGTCTTGGGCGGGATTGAACATAGGTATCGCCGAGACCTTGGTATGACCAACACCTTCGTTTAGTAGCGGCAAGCGATTCATCTCTCCAAAGTCCTATCGACTTCGTTCTTGGACACCCCCCGATAGCGGATGGGTCCTACGCCATATCGAGGAGACAATCATGAGCACCACCGAGCCTGCCATCCTGACCCGTCGTTCATTCAGTGGGGCTGCTCTTGGCTTGACTGCCACGGGAATCCTCGGCGCCATCGTGGGTACTGCACGCGCGGATCAGACCAGCAGCCCGAAACCGACGGCACTTCCTCTCGCCGCCAGCGAAACAGTCGATGCTGGCGACCTCAAGGTAGCATACTCAGCGGTCGGCCCGCAGGATGGATCACCCGTGATTCTGCTTCATGGGTGGCCGTATGACATCAACAGTTTCGCAGAAGTTGCTCCGATCCTAGCTGCACGGGGCCACAGGGTGATTGTCCCGTTCCTGCGCGGTTATGGCGGCACCACGTTTCTTTCTAAGGAGACGAAACGAAACGGACAGCAGTCGGCGCTCGCCGTTGACGCCATCAAATTGATGGATGCCCTCAAGATCGATCGCGCCACCATCGCCGGGTTCGACTGGGGCGCTCGCACCGCCGATATTGTGGCCGCGCTGTGGCCCGAGCGCTGCAAGGCACTGGTCTCGGTCAGCGGCTATCTCATCGGCAGCCAGGCTGCCGGAAAAGTTCCCCTACCCCCGTCCGCCGAGCTCCAGTGGTGGTATCAGTACTATTTCGCAACTGAACGTGGGCGCGAGGGTTACGCGAAGTACACGAACGATTTCGCCAAGCTGATCTGGAAGCTCGCCTCCCCTCAATGGCAATTCGACGACGCCACTTTCGACCAGACGGCGACCGCGTTCACAAACCCAGACCATGTCGAAATCGTCGCCCATAACTATCGATGGCGCCTCGGGCTGACTTCGGGAGAAAAGCGGTTCGACGAATACGAGGCAAAGCTCGCGACGGGACCGGAACTGTCCGTCCCCACGATCACTATGGAAGGCGATGCCAACGGCGCGCCGCATCCCGATCCGAAGGCCTATGCAGGCAAGTTCATCGGAAAATATGAGCACCGCCTGATCTCGGGCGGCATCGGTCACAATCTTCCCCAGGAGGCACCTGCTGCCTTTGCCCAAGCGGTCATCGACGTGGATGCGTGGTCCTAGCTGAAGAAGTGGACACCACAATGATAGATCTGGCCCACGAACACCCAAAACGCATCCTCGACAGCTTTTTGTCGGGGGCCACTGGGTGAGAGCTACTGGATCGAAATCGAAGGAGCTTGTCAGTCCCGCTGATGGCAAAACGCTTGCCGACGTGCCGATAGCAACGGCAGACGAAATCGATCTGGCAATCGCGTCCGCGGCAAACGCCTTCGAGCATGGGCCATGGCCCAGGACCCACCCGAGCGAGCGCGCAGCACTGATGACCACGTTCGCCGAAGCGCTCGAACGACGCATGCCCCTTTTCCGAGGCTTTGGGCCGCACAGGTCGGCGCCCCCGTCGCTCTGGCAAGTCGGCTGGCACCGCTCGCTGTAGCTCGGTTGCGGTACGTCGCAGGCCTCGCCCTCACCTACGGAGTTCGAAAAGGGGCGTAACGCGACGCTTGGCTCTGCGCGGATCCTTCCGAGCCAGTTGGTCCGGCAGCGATCATAATCCCTTGTAACGCGGCCTTTCCGATCCTGATGACCAAGCTGAGCGCTGCCCTTGCCGCCGGATGAACGTGCGTTATCAAGCCTTCAGGGATTGGCCGCGAGGGTGGAGCCCGAGGGGCTCGCCGCATTTCTTGAGACCAAGGCTGTCCTATTCCCATCCTAGGGGCAGCCTTGAAAATCAGCGAGATCGCGGCAGATAGCGCCTACGCCTCCTTGTTGTCGTTCATTCCCAGAATGGCCGCGGCTTGCAGCGCCGCCGGATCGTCTGCCTTCGCGCGCAGATATCCGAGGAGAGAGGAAAAGTCCGTGTCGCACATATTTGCGGGCATAAGAATTCCGGTCGAATTCATTTCGTCCAGGTCAACAGCGCCGTCTCCGTTGTGGTCGAGCTTCTGCTTCATATCGACCGTGGGGCGGCCGTTATCATCGAGTGCTACACCCGGTCTGAGAATCTGATCAAAGTTATTGAGTTCGTCCCCCGTCAGCTTGTTGTTCCCGTCCCTGTCGAATTTGGCGAAAGCCTTGTTCAGCATCTGGGAAAGCGGCGAGGCGTCGGCAACGACGGTCATCAAAATCTCCTGTGAGCAACGAGAATCAATAAAATTCGGCAGGATTCACCGTGGCGAAAATATTTGTCCGTTTATCTTGAGCGGGCCTGACCGCACGCGGCGCAAGGAGCGGGGCGATCTGCACCGCCGCTCGCTCTGCCTATCAGCCAAAAATCAGACGCTGGTAATCGCGAAGCATATCCGCGTCCTCAACCGAGCCATGGTGATGGAGCTGCCGCCAGGAACCATCAAGTCTGACGAGCCAACGCGTCGTTCGAAATGCGATCTCCAGCTCTTTGTACGCGGTAACGCACTTGCCACGCTCTCTTCCGACAAAGAGATGCCAATCGGGTCCTCCCTGACTCGTAAAGTCATGAAAGGTGACGTGGACCTTTGCAGGTCCGCTGAAGAGCTTGGAATAGCCCTCCTCGATCGCAATCCAGCCCCGACGGATGCCGCCGATCGGGTTGTCCATGCTCGGGGCCTCGCCTGCAAGCCACACGGATTCCAAGCCCCGAAGATCGCCGGCGTTGAAGGCCCGGTAGAAATCGATCAGGACATCGAGGGGGCCGCCGTCTCCGGATTTGAGCTCGACGCCTTCAATCTCCGAAAGTTGGGTCTTCATGACAGTCCTCGCCGATCAGAGAAGGCCGAGCAGCGATCTCGCCGCTGCAGTCGACGAGGCGGGGTTCTGGCCCGTGACCAGGTGGCCATCCACGATCGCGAAGCTTTCCCAGTCGCCCGCCTTCTCATAATGCGCCCCCAGCGACTTGAGATCATCTTCGACCAGGAACGGGACGACCTTGGTCAGCTGTACCGCCTCTTCCTCAGAGTTCGTGAATCCGGTCACCCGCTTGCCCTTCACCAGCGGGTTGCCCTGGAACGTCACGTGGTGGAAGACGGCAGGCGCGTGGCAAACCGCTGCAACGGGTTTTCCGGAGCCATAGAATTCCTCGATCAGGGAGATCGACTTCCGGTCCTCGACGAGATCCCACATCGGCCCGTGCCCGCCCGAATAGAAGATCGTGTCGAAATCCTTGGCATCTACGGTCGCGAGGCGCACCGTGTTTGCAAGGACGGACTGAGCATCCTTGTCGCCCTTGAACCGGGTCATGGAAGCTGTCTGATTGCCGGGCTCGTCGCTCTTGGGATCGATCGGCGGTTGCCCGCCCCGCGGAGAGGCGACGGTAATGCTGGCGCCTGCATCCTTGAAGACATAGTAGGGAGCCGTAAATTCCTCCAACCAGAACCCGGTCTTCCGGCCCGTATTGCCAAGCCGATCATGCGAAGTGAGAACCATCAGGATGTTGCTCATCGTTATCTCCTTGAAAAAGTTAAGACGTTCGGCGTCTTGTCCGGTCTGGCGAACAGAGGCCAGCTCGCTGAACTGAGCTGCCGCGCTCGATCGACCTCATGAGCATGCTCAGGTGACGGGGCGTATGCCATTGTACGATGGTGTCGTGGAAACAGGTCGAAACGGATGCCGATACCATCGTACAATGGATTTTCGCCAGGAAACTCGCATGCTCTGCGTCGAGGGGCAGCGGGATATCGATCATCAGGGCAATAGTGCCCGCGCCCACACATGATATAGTGTTTGCACTCGATGAGCTTGCGCCCTCTTAAGGAGGCAGCACATGTACCGGATGACCTCGGCGATGAATCATGCGACTACCGCGCCTCTGAACACTCTGAGTGGACCGACGGTGTTCGTGGTTGACGACGACATTTCTGTGCGGGAATCTCTGGAACTCTTGATCGGGTCGGCAGGGTGGCGGCCAATTCTTTTTGACTCTGCTCAGGCATTTCTGAGCGCCACACCAAATGCAGGACCGAGCTGCCTCGTTTTGGATGTGAACATGCCCGGGCTCAATGGCCTGGATCTCCAGTCCTTGATCACGAAGAGCGGCAATCGAACCCCGATTATATTTGTGTCGGGCTTCGGCGATGTCCCCATGACCGTAAAGGCTCTGAAGGGTGGCGCTCTCGATTTCCTGACGAAACCGATCGACGCGGAGGCACTCCTTGCCGCTATACAGTCAGCTCTTTCACAGAGCGAGGCACTCATTCGCGATGAGGAAGAGCTGATGCGCCTTCAAGTGTGCTACGATGCCCTGACCCCGCGGGAACGCGAGGTCATGTCGGGGGTGGTGAAGGGTCTATTGAACAAGCAGGTCGCGTTCGAGCTCGATATCAGCGAGATCACAGTCAAGGCGCACCGCGGCCAGGTTATGCGAAAAATGAGTGCCCGGTCCCTACCGGATCTCGTGAATATGGCGGCAAAGCTCAGGATCGACGACGGTCGAGAGATCCACTAGCGCTCCTGAGGCCTGTGATGAACCCTGGCCGGGAACATCACGATCATCGCCACCAGGATCACCGCCCCTACGACCAACGTTATGCTTGCAATGCCCAGGGCGAGAGCAAACGCACTGTCGGAGTTCACCTGGCGGGCGAATATTGCGCCTACGACCGGCGGCCCCATGATCTGGCCGACGGCGAACACCGCCGTCAGCAGCCCCATGTAGCGGGCGTGATGACTTGATCGGATCCGTCGGACCTCATTCATGGCAAAATAGCTGATCGCGGTGAACGGGACACCGACTAGAATGCTGCTTAAGGCAAGACCGACTGCGTCCTCCCACACGACAGACATTGCTACGCCTGCCGCTTGCACGAGATACGAACCAATGAGGTATAGGCGAGCGTCGGCGCTCTTCCGCACACGCGATGCCAGAAGTGAACCCACTACGGCTGAAATGCCAAACAGCGGCCAGAAGACGGTCAGCAAAGGGGAATCCGGTATTGCGTTCTTCGCGATCACAGGCAGGTATGTAGCAGTCACGATGTAACCGAAGCCAGCGAGCCCGTACGCAACGGCGAACATGGGCATTTCGGTTCGCGGGACCCGACCCGACGTCCTCGCTTTACCAACATAAAATGGCTCCACGTCTCTGCCGGGCTTTCGAAAGACACGCCAGATAAGTGCGCTGATCGCCGCCGACATCACGGCAAATGTCGTCCAGGCCCCCTGCCCAGTGAAGCTCAATGCTGTCATCACGCTGGCTGCTAGACCAGAAACGGCGATCCCCGCTCCGGGCCCGGTAAAGATCGCACTGCCGATCGAGGCGGTTGAACCGGTAAGCTCCGCCAGGCACCAACCTGACGTGAATACAAAGCCGATTGCCGATGCTACGCCTGCGAGAAATCGTAGTCCTGTCCATGTCGTTGGGAACGGAAGCGCCATCAAGGCAGTCAGCACGACGGTCAGGAGAAGAGCCGATTTGATAATCGTCGTCTGCGGCCACTCCTTCGGTATTAGCATCGCCGCCAACGCTCCCACGAGGTACCCGACGTAGTTTGCGGTTGCGAGCCTTCCGGCAACAGTGAGATCGACCGTTCCGTCGTGCAGCATCATCGGCAAGATTGGGGTGAACGCAAAACGACCAACACCCATTGCGATAGCAAGAGAAGCGGATCCTGCGAGAACGATTGTGAGTTGATCGGCCACTCGTCGCGACATGCGGATTCCTCCGGCGTTAGACGGTCTGATTGTTAAATTGATGTGACTTGTTCGGGAGCTCCTTGAAAAGCTCCGCAGGTTTGGCGTCTATGCCGTACCCAAAATATGCGCTCGGGTATCTGTCTTGAATTGACGCGCTGCGGGGGGCAGTCTGCCGCGCACCGCTACAGTCGCCTGATCGCCGAACCCGCCCCCAGGGCTGCCATCGCGTCCTCGAACAACTTCACGGTGAGTTCCGCTGAGGGAAGCCGCCTCGCCAAACCAAGGGCCTGCCCCGCCCAGAGGTTGGTGAAGTCATCGCGTCCCTCCTCCTCCGCCCTCGCGCGGATCGCGGCGAGCGCCACTCCGGCGGTCGGAAAGGCGGGCGCCACGTCCGAAAGCGGACCTAGTTCTCGCATCAGTCGGTTTACGACGCCTCTCGCGGGCCTTCCTGTAAAGACATTGGTGATGGCGGTACTGGCGTCGCCGGCACGACCCAGAGCATCGGCGTGCAGATCCGGAATTTTGGCCTCTGGAGTTAGAAGGTAAGCAGAACCGATCTGCACCGCTGACGCTCCAAGCATCAACGCCGCCGCAACTCCGCGGCCATCTGCGATACCCCCGGCAGCAATGACCGGAACCTTAACCGCGTCCACGACCTGCGGAATGAGCGCCATCGTTCCCACTTGGGTTGTCATGTCCTGCGTAAGAAAGTTTCCGCGATGCCCGCCAGCCTCGAAACCCATTGCGATCACGGCATCAACACTATGTGCCTCGAGCCAGACGGCCTCGGCGACGGTCGTCGCGGACGACAGCACTTTGGCCCCCGCGGCCTTTACCCTATCAACGAGTCTTCGATCGGGAAGACCGAAATGGAAGCTCACCACCTTGGGGCGGAACTCTTCGACGACCTCGCAGAACTCGTTGTCGAAGGGCGCACGTCCGGGGCCGCTGATCGGGGCAGCGGGGTCAAGGCCAAGTTCGACGAAATACGGCGCCAAGAGTGCCCGCCACCTCATCTGACCAGCAGGATCAGCATCAGGTTTCACGTGGCTGAAGAAATTTACATTGATTGACCTGGTTGTTCTCGCAGTAATCTGCGAGAGCGCCTCGTGCAATTGGTGGACCGAATATTGCGCGCTCGGCAACGAACCCAAGCCGCCAGCTTCAGAAGCGGCAATCACCATTTCTGCCGTCGTCGCTCCGGCCATCGGCGCCTGAATGACGGGAATCTCCACTCCCAGAAGGTCGAGGATTCGGCGGTCATGCCACGTTCTCATTTTAGGCTCCATTCGATGCGCTGGTCTTCAAGAGGTATTTGAACAGGCAAAGGGAGTCTATTGGACCTTGGTGTCTTCAACATCCCTACCGATCCAAAGGTATCGGAGACACCTTGGTACAATAGCGTCTGCACGTTCTTTGGCGCGACAGTCGCCACCAACGCCCCATTGGGCAGCCCCTGAAATTTAACAGCTGCAATGCTCCAGCGATCGTTCGCTGGCCGCTGTCGGTCGAAAGCAAACAAATGGAGGCAGCACGAATGAGTGTTCATAAAACGGTTGTGATTACCGGTGCATCGCAGGGCATCGGCGCCGGGCTCGTGAAGACGTTCCTGGACAAAGGCTGGAGCGTCGTCGCGACGTCCCGGCGGATCAGCGAGGCGACATCGTTCGATCGTGCGGGAAGGCTTGAGCTTATTGACGGCGACATTGGCGATCCCAAGACGGCGGAGCGCGTCTCTCAGGTAGCTGTCGAACAGTTCGGCTCCATCGACGCCCTCGTGAACAATGCAGGCGTCTTCTTCACCAAGCCGTTTCTCGAGTACACGATCGAGGACTTCCGGCGCCTCTCGGCGACCAATCTCGAAGGCTTCGTCCACTTCACGAAACACGCTGTCAGACAGATGCTTCGGCAGAGATCCGGTGGAAGCGTCGTCACGATTACGTCGTCGCTGACCGACCATCCGATCGCTGGCGTCAAGGCATCCCTACCGATGATCACCAAGGGCGGGCTGAATGCGATCACCAAGAGCCTGGCGCTGGAGTTCGCCAGCGACAACATCCGAGTAAACGCGGTTTCGCCTGGTGTTGTTGACACACCGCTCCATGCTACGGGTTCACGGGACTATCTTCGATCCTTGTCGCCGATGGGCACCATCACGGCGGTGCAGGAAATCGTGGACGGCGTGATCTATCTCACGGAAGCGTCCAATATCACTGGGGAGGTGCTGCACGTCGACAACGGCGCACATCTCGGCAAATGGTAACGGTGAGCTCTGAGGCGCGAATCCTGGAGACCTCACTGGTACTGCCACCGCCGCCGACTCCGTTCGGGGCGTATGTCGAAGCTGTTCAGGTCGGCTCGCTTCTCTTCCTGAGTGGCATGCTCCCCGTCGTCGGACACGCGCCACAGTACATTGGACGGGTTGGCAGGGAGCTGTCCGTTGCCGAAGGTTACGACGCCGCGAGGACCGCGTGCCTGAGTGGGTTGGCGGCCGCGCGAGCGCATCTCGGATCCCTTGATCGCATACGCACCGTGGCGAAGCTGGGTGTGTACATAGCCGCCCCCGACGACTTTCGCGAACACCCCAAGGTCGCAGACGGAGCTTCCGAGCTGCTGCTTTCGGTCTTCGGCCACAGCCGCCTTCCGCCGCGCATCGTGCTCGGCGTCTCCAGTATTCCGCTGGGGATGCCGCTCGAGGTCGAGCTCGTTCTCGACATCGCCCGATAGCAATCCCCTCAACAGCAATGGAGACCGCAATGAAACCGAACTCAAATCGATCCATTGGGATCGCGATGTCGTCGAAATTCCTGACTGCCGCCGCCCTGCTCATGCTCCCGGAGCTGGCACTTTCCGGCCAGACCATGGTCGCGGAGACGCGCAGTAAGCCTGCAGACATCACAACCACACCCGGCAGCGAACGGCCGCAGATCCGTGTCGAGAAGCGCACGCCCGCCTACTGGCGCGTGACCTTCGATAACCCGCCCTTCAACATCTTCGGCCCGGAAACGATCCCGCAGATGGAAAAGGTGGTCGGTGAAATCGAGGCGGATTCCAAGCTCCGGGTGGTCGTTTTCGACAGTGCCGTCCCCGGCTTCTTCCTGACACACTACAACTTCACGCCGCCTCTCGCCGAGTCGACCAGCCTCCCTGCAGGGCAGACGGGTCTGCATCCCCTGCCCGACATGCTCGTCCGCATCAGCAAGGCACCGATCGTCTCAATCGCACTCATCCGCGGTAGAGCCACTGGTGTCGGCAGCGAGCTCGCCCTGGCGAGTGACATGCGTTTCGCCAGCCGCGAGAAAGCGATCCTCTCGCAGTGGGAGGTTGGCGCAGGTTTCGTACCGGGCGGCGGGCCTATGGCTCGTCTGCCGCGGCTGATGGGACGCGGGCGCGCGCTCGAGGTTCTTCTCGGCTCCGACGACGTCGATGGCGATCTCGCCGAGAGGTACGGCTACGTCAACCGTTCATTCGATGACGATAAGCTCGACCATTTCGTCGACGCACTCGCCACCCGCATCTCCGGTTTCGACAGGCAGGCGATCGCCGACACCAAGCGCCTGGTTGATTTCGCCAGCCTTCCCAGCGACCCGGAAATCGGCGCTGGATGGGACGCTTTTATTTCCTCTGTTCAGCGCCCGGTTGCCCAGAAGAATATCGGCCGCCTGATGGAGATGGGGCTGCAGACGAACACGGACATCGAAGCCCGTCTGGGGCACTACACCGGAACCTTGGCCGAAAAGTAGGTCAAGACGGCACCCGCCATGAGCCCGGCAGGTTGCGTGGGTGCCGACGTTCGCCATCATGTCACCTTCGCTTCAGCGGGACGGCCGCGTCAGGAATGGAGTGGCCGGGATTGAAACCATCAGATGCACCGTGGTGCCCACGCGCTGCTCAACAGAGGTCATCAAGCCTGGCGGATGCAAACGACGTCGAAGGAGCCACCGCATACGTGGTGCGAGATTATTGCGCCAACGCAGAGCGCTCCATTGAGAGCGATTGCCATAAACGCCCTCCAGACGGAGAGATCGCGGTCTTTGATCTCGCGTGTCCAGACCTCCACAGTGCCAGCGATGTCGTCATCGATCGAGGCCGTGCTTTCGGCCTCGTGATTTGCAGCCTCATTGGCACTTGCCTGACAGAAACGGGAATGAGCAGTCGGTGCTCGTCCTGATTGCTCATTGATGAAATTCAGATCGGCGCCAAATCTCGTGCGTATGCCTTCTATCTGCTTTATGGCGCCTGGGGCTAACCCATCAATGCTTCTGCGCTCGTTCGAATTCAACTGTTGCCCCAGACGTCCAAACGGAAACTAAACCCTCGATAGGTCACCCGCCGGGTCCGCGGCCTCGGCACCGCACATCGCACAATCGAGGCAACTGCGGAGGTTGTGCACATAGTCTCCGAGGACCAAACTCCATTCGGCCGTGGGCTCGCTCAATATTCTTATTCGAACCGTCGTGTCTGCCGCCCTTAATCTTCTCGGGCCGCCACCAGCGCCTACCGAGCAATTCGTTGATGAGACTGACCAATGCGGCGAGATGTTTCTGCGCGTGTTGGTACTTAAGTCCCGCATCCCGGAAACGGCCGATTAATGTTATCGGGACCTGCTGCTTCACTCACTCATAGAGAGTTGCACTTTCGTCTAGTCGTTGCCGCTTCCGTACGCGCGAGGGTACTGCAGCAACCAACAAGGTTTCAACGCGGTTACACGCACGAACAACGATCTACTTCAAGCGAAGTTCGGCCGTCGGCGGGTTGAAGGCGATATCAGGCGAAAGAGCAGCTTTTGAACAGTGGAGGACCTGCAGCAAGAGCGAGAGTATGCAATCGCCACGAACGGCAAAGCTTCTGACGGCTACAAGGCTGACCGAGAAGCGAAAGCGTCAAGGAAACTTGCATTTCCTTGACGCTCGATGATTCCTGCTGGTTACTGTTGCGAAGCCTTCGCAGCCATCGTGGCCTTCGCCCACCAGGCCAACTCGTCGAGCGCGGTCTTGGCCGACGGCAAGAGGTTGGCCTCGATTTCTTCGATCGGCTTATTGCCGCCGAGCGGTGAAGTAGCAAAGAAATCGCCGGCGCCGATGTGAACGGCGGCATGGGTCGAAACCATCTGCAGCTCCACACCGATCCCGCGGAGATGTTCGAGTGCGCGCGAACCGCCCATGCTTCCGTACGCGATTGCAGTGAACGGCTTTCGGCCCCACTCGATGTAAGCCTGGTCGAGCGCATTCTTCAGGACCCCGGTGATCGAATGATTGTATTCGGAAACGACGAATATGTACCCGTCGTAGCTCCCTACGGTTTCCTGCCACCGGGTAGCATCGGCGCTCTTGCTGGGCGCCCATGCGTTCGACGCCACTTCATCGAAGAACGGCAGCGGATGATCGCGCAGATCGACGACTTCGACATCGATATCGCCGCGTTGCTTGGCCTGCTTCAGCATCCACTGGGCAGGCTTGTCCGCGAACCGTGTCGGACGGGTGGAGCCGATTATGAGGGCGATTTTAGGCTTCTTTGACATGGTAACCTCTTTGCCTGTTTTTGGATCAGGTCAGAACTACTTGGAAGTGAGAACGTCGGCGTATGCATAAAGTCCGGGCGAACCTCCGGTCATGATGAAGAGCACGTTAGACTGCGGTGCGATTGCCCCACTTTCAACGTCGGACAGCAACCCTGCCAAGGCCTTGCCGCCGTAAACCGGATCGACGAGAAGCCCTTCTGATCTCGCGAGAAGTTCGACCGCGTCGATCATGCCGGAAGTCGGCATGCCGTATCCTTCGCCCAGTTGAGCACTGCTTATCCGGAGATCGTCCGCGGTCACGCGAGCGTCGCTGGCCAGTCGCTCAAGAACCGCGTTGACCTTGTCCGCAGTTGCGGGGAGACACTTGTCTGCAGGCGAGAGCACGGTGTATGCGGCGATCCGAGAAGGGTGAGACCCCGCAACGACCACGCCAGCAGCCAACCCGGCATGCATGCCGCCGCTGCCGTTGGGGATGATGATCTGCTCGAACGCAACACCCGTTTCAGCCGATTGCCGGGCGAGTTCGAAAGCGCAATCCACGTAACCGAGGCAACCGATTGTCGTTGAGCCGCCGAGAGGCGCCAGAAGAGCTTTCCTGCGAGTTTCGGCGATCTCATCGACCCGACGCCTCGCATACGCGCCAGCATCTTCATCCGGGTCCAGTATATGAACGCTTGCGCCAAACAGACGGTCGAGAAGCACATTGCCGTTGTCCTGATAAATTCCGGTCGTCCGAGGTACCATCTGAGCAAGAACGAGCTCGCAGGCGAGCCCCGACCTGGCGCACGCTGCGGCGGCCAATCGTGCGAAGTTGGATTGAACTCCTCCCGTTACGACGAGGGTGTCACATCCCTCCGCTTTCGCCTGCCCGAGGAGGAATTCAAGCTTGCGGAGCTTGTTGCCGCCGCCGCCGAGTTCCATGAGATCATCTCTTTTGGCCCAGATCGATACGCCCCTACTCCGTTCGCCCAGAACTTCTTCGAGACGCGCCAAGCGCTGGATCGGCGTTGGACCTTTCATCAGTCGCTCACGGGGAAAGCTCTGCAAAGGATCTCGGTCGGTCATCATCGTCCCCCGTCAAATGTTATCGCTAGTGCGGCTGCCGCGTCGTGGGTTCGCTCGCACCACGGCAGCCCATTGCTGACCGCCGCTAGTGCGCCGCAGCGGGCACGTGGTAGCGCGAAGCGGGAATACTGCGCGACAGGTTCTGCATCAGTTTCTGCCGGGCCGCCTCGTAAGCGTTCCAGTCATTTTCGTCGGGCACCGACGGCAACGTGATAAGCTCACCCATGTCCAGCCCGGCCAATGCTGCATCGACAGTATCCTCGGGTTTCATGACGATGTCGGTCGGAAGGCGATCCAACGACCCGCCCGAGGCATCCCAGAAAGGCGTCTCCACGGCGCCAGGAAGCACAGCCTGGATCCTGATGTTCTTGTCCGCGAACTCCTTCTGCAGAGAGAAGGTCAAGGCGATCACGAATGCCTTGGTTGCCCCGTAGACGCCGTTGAGAATTTCGGGCGCGATCCCGAGCGCCGATGCCATGTTGATGATGGTTCCGTTGTCGCGAGCGGCAAACGATGGTGCCGCCGCGTATACCAGGCGCGTCAGTGCCGTGACATTGACCTTGATCATCCGTTCCATTGCCTCGACGTCGGACATCAGGAGAGGGTCGACGGCGCCGACACCTGCATTGTTGACGAGCATCGTTATCGTAGGATCGCTCCGCAGAATCCCTTCGACCTTCAGCAAATCATCCCGCTGCGCAAGGTCGGCGCGGATTGTGGTCACCTTGCGTCCGGTCGAGCTCGAAAGGTCCTTCGCGACCCTGCTGAGGGCATCCTGATTTCGCGCCACCAGCACGAGATCATAGCCACGACGTGCGAGGCGGTCGGCGTAAATGGCTCCCAGGCCAGACGACGCACCAGTGATGAGCGCCGTTCCTTTCCCAATGATGGTCATTTCAGGTCTCCTGATGTTTGAGTGATATGTTGGTCTGGCCCGCGACGGGATCCGGGTTGCCGGATCCCGCTCCGAGGCTCGTCAGGCCGTGCTGCTACACCGAGCGAAGTGACTTGAACGCAGCCCGCAGTTCGGAGCTGAAAAGGTCCGGCTCTTCCCACGCGGCGAAATGCCCGCCCTTGTCGACTTTGTTGTAGTAGATGAGGTTGTGGTAGGCCTTCTCGGCCCAGCTCTTCGGGGCCTGGTAGATCTCGCCCGGAAAGACGGTGATGGCGGCCGGGATCTTGATATCAACCGCGTTGAAGTTGTTGGCATTGTTCTCCCAATAGAGCCGCGCGCCCGAAGTGGCGGTTCCGGTGAACCAGTACAGGGAGATGTCGTCCAGCATCTCGTCGCGCGTGAGCGACTTCTCGGGATCGCCGCCACTGTAGGTCCAGTCGGCGAACTTGTCGTAGTACCATGCGGCCAGGCCGACCGGAGAGTCCGTCAAGGCATAGCCGAGCGTCTGGGGACGGGTGACCATCATCCAGGCGTATCCCGCACCCTTGGTGTAGAGCACGTTCATCTGTTCGTAGGCGATCTTCTCCTCGGGAGACAGCCCCGCCGGAGCGGGTTCGCCGTTGGTCAGGGCCTTGGCGATATCTGGAGGCACAGTAGCAGGCATATTGGTATGGATGCCGAGTAGTCCCGCCGGGGCCTGTCGGGCCATCGCATCGGAAATGACGGCGCCCCAGTCACCACCTTGGGACACGTAGCGGTCATAGCCGAGGCGCGTCATCAGCACGTGCCATGCCCGGCCGATACGATCGGGACCCCATCCGGTTTCCGAGGGAATTTCCGAGAAACCGTATCCCGGCATCGACGGCATGACGACGTGGAACGCGTCCTCCGATGCACCGCCGTGTGCGGTCGGATCCGTCAGCGGTCCGATCGTCTTGATCAGTTCAAGGACCGAGCCCGGCCAACCGTGCGTCATAATCAGCGGCAGCGCGTTCTCGTGCTTCGACTTGACATGGATGAAATGAATGTCGAGCCCGTCGATCTTGGTCATGAACTGCGGAAACGTATTGAGCTTTTCCTCGCCTTTGCGCCAATCGTAGTCCGTGCCCCAGTATTCTACGAGCGGCTTGAACTTCTTGAGCTGCGCGCCCTGCGAACGATCCGAGACGGTTTCCATTGCGGGCCAGCGAGCTGCACGAACGCGACGACGCAGCTCATCAACATCCTTCTGCGGAATGGCCGCTTTGAAGGGCCGGATCGCGTCTCCAGAAATTGCGGCTCTAAGGTGCCCCGGCAGAAGGCTGAGTGCGGCTGTCGCCGCAGTAGCAGCGAGAAGTTCCCGCCGGGTCGGCGCGAGAGAAATGGAGTTGGCTTCAACACTTTCTGACATGACGTGCTCCGTTGATTTGACAGCTATCAGCTGCGTCTAGGGTTCGTCGGTCGCCGCTCAGGCGCTATTGCACCATGGTATCGGCAATACCTATGGATCGGCCGAACTCGTCCAGAAGCCGACACCATCGGTTAATGGACATGCGTCAACCGCAGGCTCATCGTCTCCCGCGCCACGAATGCAACCGAGGGAGAGCAACATGACCATTCAGGAAAGCATCATGCCAACGATCGACGCAGCGAGTGATCTCGACATGAAGCTCGAGGTAGTCGTCATTCCAGTCTCCGACGTCGACCGCGCCAAGACCTTCTATACGGGGCTCGGTTGGCGGCTGGATGCGGACGTTTCCGGTAGCGACGGCTTCCGGGTGGTTCAGGTGACGCCACCCGGATCGCCCTGCTCCGTCATCTTCGGATCCAGGATCACGTCCGCACAGCCTGGCTCGGCTCAGGGACTTCACCTGATCGTATCCGACATCGAGTTGGCGCATGCGGCGCTTGCCTCCCGCGGCGCTGAAATGAGCGGCGTCTTCCATGATGCTGGCGGTGTGTTTCACCGTCGCGAAACGGAAAACCGCCTCCCTGGCCCGCACCCGTCACGTGCCAGCTACGGTTCCTTTGCCTCATTCAGTGATCCGGACGGGAACGGCTGGATATTCCAGGAAGTCACGAACCGTCTTCCCGGCCGTATAGACGCAAAGGGCGCGGTCTACGTCTCGTCCGCTGATCTCGCGAGCGCACTTCGCCGTGCCGCCGCCGCTCATGGCGAACATGAGAAGCGAACTGGCGGGAAACACGACGAGAACTGGCCGGATTGGTACTCGCAGTACATGATCGCAGAGCAGTCCGGCTCAGAGCTGCCGACCTGATACCTACTTCGAGGAGCGATCTCGCACGTTAGCGGACTCCGCGAAGAGCTTTCGGTGATCGGCCGTCGGGAGGCCACCCCAACCCCAGTTGTCGAGATCAACTTCCTCGATAACGACATAGGTCGACTCGAGAAGCTTGTTCAGAACATCGAGCATGATCTGGCTCACTCCGGCGATTAATTCGGGCTTTTTCTTCGGCGGTTACCGACATGCGGTCGGGCGTCGTGCCTTCCCGGGTAACCTGAACCGTGACGATAGGCATTGGTCTTTCCTTCATCGATTGTCGGCGATAGAGGGGTGCCGAGCGAGCGGGATGTGGCGACGATGTTGTAGCCGCGCTCGCGATATGCCTTTACCAATCCTTCGCCAATGCCTGTGAGGCACCAGTGATAATGGCAACCTTTTGTTGACTGCTCATAATACGAATCCTTTCCAAGTGCTCGGCCGCTTTTCTGGCCGTGCCTGCGCTCTCGGCGTCGGTGCGTTAGATTTAGATGCAGTCGGTGTTCGAGAGAATTGTCACCGCAAGGACGACAATCAACCGATTTTCGGCATAATTTGCGCTAAGGCTCCTGACTCAGCCGCGATTTTCGCAAGCGCTGCTTTTAGTTTCGGACCTGCAAAATCGATGAAAGCCCGAACCTTCGGTACGGAAATTCTTCCCTGCGGTGTCAGAAGGTGGACGGGAAGCGCTGACGGCTCATACTCGGAGAGTATTATCTTCAAGGCTCCATCTCGGACAAGTTCAGCGACGTGATATGAATAGAGTCGCGTTACGCCCATCCCCCCAGCGGCCGACGCCGCGGCCGCACGCACGCTATTCACGACATACCTCGGTGAGAAATGCACGGTTCTGGGGATTGTACCTTGGCCGACGGGGCTGAAGGCCCAGGAATCGATCCCAAAATTCGAGAATGCGATAATGTCGTGCTGCAGGAGGTCACCTGGTTCTCGAATTGCATTACGATTTGCGAGATAGTCAGGTGACGCTACGACGACACGTCGGACGTCGCCGCCGATCCGGGTCGTAATATGCGTTGAGTCCGTGAGGTTGCCTATCCGGAGCGCAATATCAACCCTCTCATCGACCAGATTGACAAAACGGTCGAGCATCAACAGTCGGACGGACACACTGGAATGCTGTTTCAGGAACTTGTCGAGAATCGGCCGAAGCACCTCCTCCCCGAGGATGGGAGGCGCGGAGATTGTCAGCACGCCGCGTGGCGACGACCGCTCGCCTCCGGCAATGATATCTGCTTCTTCGAGGTCCACGAGAACCCTGCGGCACACTTCCACGTAACGCTGCCCCGCCTCACTGAGCTTCAGGCTTCGCGTCGTGCGGTGGAGAAGTTCGACACCCACGCGCTCTTCGAGAAGACCGAGCGCCCGGCTGATCGCAGTGGGCGAACGCTTCAACTTCCTGGCGGCAGCGGCTAGGCTCCCCTCCTCCACGGCAGTGACAAAGACCTTCATCGCATCAATGCGATCCATAGCCAAACTCCAGTGATGTCTTCAGCGTTATGCTTGCAGAAACATGCCGCTGCAAAGCCAGCTGCCGCAACAAGTCTCTTCCCAATACCATTGGACAATAGACGACAGAATGCTCATCATGCAGCGTCTACTGCATGGGCTCGGAATGACGTGCGGATGGAAAAAGGATATAGCCAGATAGCATCGGCAGGGCTGAAAAGCGGTGTCGCATGACGGAGATGCGCCCCGACGACATTCGCTTTGCTGGCGTGAAACTTGGGCGCCATCGGCACGTTTGCGCGTTCTTCGAGGGCACCCGCGGCGCGTCGGAGGTTCTCGACCCTTTCATCCATGATGGCTTTCTGTGCGGCCATAGGGCGATCCACTTGGTCGGCGCAGACAAGCGCGAAGCTCACGTCGCCCGTTTGCGCTGCGAAGGAATCGACACCGAAGATTTGCAGGGCTCCGGCCAGCTTGAAGTTCGAACTACGGTCGACGCCTACCTGAAGAACGGCGTCTTCGACCAAGATCGAATGGTGGAAGAGTTCTCGGCTATGGCGAGCGGCAACAGGCAGGGCTTTCCGCTCAGCCGTATTGTCTGTGACATGGATTGGGCCGCCGAAAGCCAACAGCATCTTCAAGATCTCATCCAATTCGAATCCCGGATTAACGACCTATGGGACCAGCACGACGACGTTGTGATCTGCGTCTATGATCTGACGAGGTTTGGTGGCGACACGATCGTTGACATTTTAAGGACACACCCGGTCGTGGTGATTGGCGGTGACCTTGCCCCGTTGGAATAATCCATTTTGAAGTAAGCTCTGGCCCATCGAGAGGACCAGGGAATGAAGCGCAACCGTTTCACGGACGAACAGATTATCGGCATTCTCAAGGAGCACGAAGCGGGCACGCCCGTCTCGGAGCTTTGCCGCAAGCATGGCGTCAGCGATGCCAGCATCTATAAGTGGAAGGCCAAGTTCGGCGGCATGGACGTATCCGAGGCCAAGCGGCTGAAGACACTGGAAGACGAGAACACGAAGCTGAAGCGGCTTCTGGCGGATGCGATGCTCGACAATGCGGCTTTGAAAGACCTTTTGGGAAAGAAGTGGTGACGCCCGCAGCAAGGCGGAAAGCTGTCGCTCATCTGATGGATCACCACGAGATGAGCGAACGGCGGGCGTGTAAAGCCATCGGCTTTTGCCGGATGACGATCCGTTACGAAACCAGGCGCAGCGATGACCATGACCTTCGCGAGCGGATGAAGGCGCTGGCGCATGAACGCCGCCGCTTTGGATATCGCCGCCTTCATGTGCTGCTCAGGCGTGAGGGTCACCTTGTGAACCACAAGCGGCTCTTCCGGCTCTATCGGGAAGAGAAGCTGACGGTGCGCAAGCGCGGCGGTCGGAAACGAGCGATAGGCACACGAGCACCGATGCTGATCCCGCTTGCCGCCAATGATCGCTGGTCACTGGACTTCGTGTCGGATCAACTCACCGATGGTCGCAGGTTCCGGGTGCTTACGGTCGTCGACGATTGCACCAGGGAGTGCCTGGCACTCGTCGCCGATACGTCCCTTTCCGGCCTGCGGGTTGTCCGTGAGCTGGACCGGATCATCGAGGAACGAGGCAAGCCGAAGATGATCGTCAGCGACAATGGCAGCGAGTTCACCAGCAACGCGATCCTGCAATGGACGGATCGGGCCAATGTCGATTGGCATTACATTGCGCCGGGCAAACCGATCCAGAACGCCTTCATCGAAAGCTTCAATGGGCGGTTGCGAGACGAGTTCCTGAATGAAACTCTGTTCTCGTCACTGACCCATGCTCGATCAGCGCTTTCAAACTGGCGCAGCGATTACAACGATCACCGGCCACACTCTGGACTCGGCTGGATGACACCTGCCGAGTTCGCTCAGACAATCAACCCGCGACGTGATGCGGTGCTGCGCAGCCGAAATGGCTCCGCACCGCATCCCGCCGCTACCGCCGCAAATACCGAAACCAAAAACCGCTGGAGCGAACTCAAAATTGGATAAAACTTGGGGGCAAGGTCAGCGGCATCCTCCGGGAAAATCCATTTTACATCCCGCCAGCGCAGTTTCTAGCGGAACTGCATGGAAGGCGTTCTGGGCGAGAGGAGCAGTCGGCAGCTGCTGAATAACGACATGCCCGACATGGTCATGGTCGCGTCGGAGAACGAAAGACTTCGGCGCTGCATGAACGATATCCTGAGTGTCACGGCTCTTCCGGCAGCTTGGACTGGCGGGACTGTCGACGGGATTTGCAGCGCCCTGCTTGATGCATTGAGATCGATCCTTGACGTTGACTTCTTGGTCGTCAACGTTGCTGGGAGCGGCGATCAAGCCGAAGTGCTCAAGGAGCGTTCCAGGACGAACTTCGTCGACGCAGGTGCCGTAATCATCAGCGACTTGGTGAGGACGTTGGGGGCCAACATAGCTGTCTGGCCCCGCGAAACCAACGTCGAGCACGGTGAGTCCGACCTGCGGGTGCTGATCGAGAAGCTTGGCGTGAATGGAAAAGTGGGCGTTCTCGTCGCCGGATCGACGGTATCGTCGTTTCCCACCGAAGAGGACCGCATCCTCCTGCACGTCGCAGCTTGTCAGGCTGCCCTTGCGATCACGGAAGCAATCCGCTTTCGGGACGACACACGCGCCGTTGCGGAACGCGAACTTAATAGAATCGCGGACGCCATCCCGGTCATGGCCTGGTCGACACTTCCCGACGGCCGAGCCGATTTTTTCAACGAACACTTCCTGACTTTTCTCGGGATATCGAGCGAGCAAGCGGCGGGATGGGGATGGGCTGCATCGATCCACCCGGACGACTCTCGGGCGCTACAAAGCGTATGGATGGAGCTACTCGCCTCAGGGATGCCGGGTGAAACCGAAGCGCGGCTTCGACGATGGGACGGGCAATACAGGTGGTTTTTGTTCCGGGCCAACCCAGTCTACAGCGACGAAGGAGCGGTTGTTCGGTGGTACGGGACCAACACCGACATAGACGACCGAAAACGGTTTGAAGAAGAAATGCGCCGTAGTGCGGCGCTGATGGCCCAGGCCCAGCGCCTGACAGTGACAGGCAGCGTCTGGTGGAGGCCCGCAACCAACGACATATACTGGTCCGATGAGGCATACCGTGTGGCGGGGCAGGACGTGGGAATTACCCCCTCCGTGGAGATGATGCTGGATCGCTGCCATCCCGAGGACCTACCCAGAATCCAAAAACTGATCTCAAATGCGATGAACCGCGGAGAGAATGTCGATGTAGAGCATCGGCTTTTGATGACGGATGGTGCTGTAAAGTATGTCCATGTCGTCCTTCAAAACATCGGCAATAATCCCGCCGATCCGGAGTTCATCGGTGCGGTCGCAGATATCACCGAGAGAAAGCTCGCTGAGGAGCAACTGCGCCGGAGTGACGTCCTGCTACGCGAAGGGCAGCGAATTAGCCAAACAGGTACGTTTTCCTGGAAGGTGGAGACTGACGAAATAACCTTCTCGGAAGAACTGAATCGCATCTTCGGTTTCGAAAGTGGCCGCGTGGTCGATTTCGACGCAATTGGCCAGAGAGTCTACGAGGAGGATCTGCCGCTTCTTGCAATTAAAATGGCCGATGTTCGGCAGGGAGGCGACAATCCCGACTACGAGATACGACTGTTCGTCGATGGCCAAATCAAACATGTCCGGGTGGTTGGACGGATAATCAGGCACCTCGATGGCACGATGGAATGCATAGGGGCAGTCCAAGATGTCTCGGCCCAGCGGATAGCAGAACTGGGTCGCGACAAGCTGCGCTCCGAACTGAGCCAGTTGGCCAGGGTGACGAGCCTCAGCACAATGGCAGCATCCATAGCGCACGAAGTTAATCAGCCGTTGGCTGGCATCATCATGAACGCGAGCGCTTCACTGCGAATGTTGTGCGCAAATCCTCCGAATATTACTGGGGCCGTCGAGACGGCAAAAAGAACTATCCGAGACGGCAATCGAGCATCGGACGTCATACTGCGACTGAGGAACCTGTTCAAACGGGGTGTGGCGACCGTCGAGTGGTTGGATCTCAACGACGCCATTCGAGAGCTGATAGGGCTGGCCGCCAGCGACCTGCAAAGAGGAAGAATTCTATTAATTGAGGAACTTGCCGATCCGCCGCCCTTTGTCCTCGGAGACAGGGTGCAACTCCAGCAAGTAATAATGAACCTCCTTCGTAACTCGATCGATGCGATGACCGATACTGCCCAAACGCAGAAGAAGATATTCGTTCGCACGGTCGTGGGCCTTGGCGAGGTCAGAGTTGTGGTCGAGGACCATGGGGTCGGTCTCGAAGGAACGGACGTGGAGCGGCTGTTCGACGCATTCCACACGACGAAACCGCACGGTATGGGAATAGGGCTGTCGGTGAGCCGCTCCATTATCGAGGCACACAAAGGGAAAATATGGGCGGAGCCCAGACCTTCTGGTGGCGCCATATTCGGCTTCGCTTTGCCGTTCGACAAGGACTCGGTCGACAGACCATCGCCCCCGGAAATGAAGACATGATGAAGACGCAAAAGCCGCTCGTTTCAGTCGTGGATGATGACGAGTCGGTCCGAGAAGCCCTCCCCGACCTGATCCGCATATTTGGCTTCGACGTCCGTGCGTTTTCGTCAGCTGATGAGTTCCTTGCGTCCGAATGGTTGAAGGACACCGACTGCCTCGTTCTGGACGTCGCCATGCCTGGCATGTCCGGCCCGGAATTGCAGGAAGAACTTGCCCGGCGAGGCGAGAAGATTCCCATAATCTTCATCACCGCGCATAAAGATGAGAGCGAGCGCATTCCGCTGCTTCAGAGCGGCGCTGTAGACTGCCTCTTCAAACCCTTCAGCGACGTTGCACTGCAAGACGCACTCGATCGAGCATTGCGCTAACGCCGCAGGTTGCTCGGCGCCCGCCACCACACCCAACACCTTAGGATAATACTCGAATAGTTGTCGAGAACGTACGCTGTCCGAGCAAGCCGAGCTCGAAAGGACAGTCATGGAAGCGGGGCTCGTTCGAGTTCTCGACACTTTGCCGGGTATGGTGTTCAGCATCAACCCCGGTGGCGTCATCGACTTTGTCAATCGGGCCCTCGCGGATTACGTTGGCATTCAATTTCAAAGCGACAGGGACTGGAGTTGGCCGATCGCCATCGAGCGTCCCGATGGCGCGACATTCCACTCGAAACTCCGATCGATGTTGCAACAGAGCCAGCCGTTCCAGATGGAAATTCCCCTCAGCCTCCCAGATGGGGTTGGCCGTTCGCTTCTTCTGCGCTGCAACCCGATGGATGATGGCGCGGCCGAACGTCGATGGTACGGCATCGCTACTGAGTCTACCGTGGATAGCCGTCCCCGTGACAAAAACGACTTTCAACGTATCGTGGACAGCATTCCGGTGCCGGTGGCAGTAACAACACCGAGTGGCGATGTCGAGGCTCTCAACAATCCGGCTCTCGAATACTTTGGCAGGACACTGGAGGAGCTGAAGGACTGGAAAGCGACGGAGGTTGTTCATCCGGAGGACCTCCAAGCGACCATTGAGGACCAACTAAACGCGCATCTCTCTGGGACGTTTTACAACGTCGAAAGCCGACATCTGCGTCACGATGGAATGTATCGCTGGCACAATGTTCTCGGTCTCCCCCTTAGAGATGTGAACGGCACGATTTTGAGATGGTTTCATCTCCTGGTCGACGTCGACGATCGCAAGCGCGCGGAACTGGAGCTAGCAGCGCGCGAGCGCGAAGCACGAGTGGTCCTCGAAAGCATTCCCGCTGGCATCGGCGTTATCGGCATCGGTGGAGAGGTAGAGGCGATAAACGGTCCGCTTCTGCGCTACTACGGACGAACGCTCGAAGAGCTTCGGGATTGGTGTAGCACGGACGTCGTTCATCCCGATGATATGCCCAGGATGATCGATGCAGTCGATCGTGCCGTAGCACTCGGACAACCGTACGATCTTGAGGTTCGGCTCCGAAGAGCAGACGGGGTCCATCACTGGTTCCAGGTCACGGGTTCGCCGCTCATCGACGACGAGGGAAAAATCGTCCGCTGGTACGCCTTGCACGTTGACATCGACGACCGCAAGCGCGCCGAGGAGGCACTTGCGGAGCGCGAGCGGGAATCAAGGTTCATCGTTGATGGCATTGCCGGGATGATTGCCATTTTTTCGCCTGATGCGAAGCTAGTCGGCGGCAACCAACAGATAATCGACTACTTCCAGCGTCCAATTGATGAACTCGACAACTGGGCAACCAACGGGATCACTCATCCAGACGACCTACAGCTATGCATCGACAGCTTCATGGGTTCGATCGCGACTGGCGAGCCATACGATTATGAAACCCGATTCCTGCGCCATGACGGGATTTGGAGATGGTTCCAACTCAGAGGTCTTCCGCTCCGCAATACCGACGGTGAGATTATCCGCTGGTATGGATTGTTGACCGATATCGATGATCGCAAGCGAACGGAGGAACAACTTAGGCGAAGCGAAGCATTCCTGGCTGATGCACAGCGGTTAAGCAAGACTGGCGGCTTTTCGCTGCGACTGGAAACTGGCGAGATTGTCTGGTCCGCCGAGACCTATAGAATATTCGACGTCGATCCGAGCAGTCCCGTGACCATCCAGACTGTACTCTCGCGACTGGATCCTGAGAGCGTGCTCAAAGTTTGCAACGTGATCGAAACTGCTCGCGCAGGAAATGGCGACTTTGACTACGATATTCGGCTTATTATGGCGGATCAGTCCGTCAAGCATGTTCGCGTGCTTGCACACAGTAAAAAAAACAAGGATGGCGAGCAAGAGCTAGCCGGAGCGGTTCAGGATGTCACGGAGCGCCGCGAGGCGGAGGAAGCACTAAACAAAGTCCGTTCTGAACTCTCATATGTGACACGTATAACCAGCCTTGGGCTACTGACCGCATCCATTGCCCACGAAGTCAACCAGCCTCTGGCTGGAATTGTGACTAACGCAAGCACATGTCTTCGTGTTCTCGACACCGAGCCGCCCAACCTCGAAGTGGCTAGGGATACAGCTCGCCGCATGATCCGCGACGCCAACCGTGCAGCCGATGTCATCGTACGGCTGCGGGCACTCTTCAGTCGTAAGCCGCCGTTGATCGAACCCATAGACATGAACGAGGTCGCCACAGAGGTGATTGCCCTCGCGTTCGGTGAGATCCAGCGAGCTCGCGTTTCGGTCGTATCAGAATTCGGCGCAGCACTCCCCTCCGTCGCAGGTGCGCGCGTACAGCTCCAACAGGTGATCATGAACCTGCTTCGCAACGCTATCGAGGCAACATCAGCCGTCGAAGGGCGCCCGGGCCGTATCGTCATCAGAACGGAGGCCAGAGACGCAGAGGTGCGATTGATCATCGAAGATACCGGGATCGGCTTCGGGATGGATGGTACAAAGCGGATCTTTGACGCCTTCTACACAACCAAGCCCGATGGAATGGGCATCGGGCTGTCCGTTAGCCGCTCGATTATTGAAAGTCACAGTGGTCGCCTTTGGGCGCAGAGCAATGCCTTGCATGGAGCAACAGTCGGTTTCTCCGTGCCAATCCACCCGCCCGGGCAAGCTGAAACCTTTCAGACGGATGGCTCGGTGGCACCAAGATAAAGCCCAGAAAGGGGGAGCGATGACGAAGCGGAAACAAATCTCCGTGGTCGATGACGACGAGTCCGTTCGAGAGGCGCTGCCAGACCTTCTCCGTTCGTTCGGATTTGATGTCCATACCTTCGACTCGGCCGAAGCCTTCCTGCATGCGGGTGCCTTCGCATTCAGCGATGGAATGATACTCGACATTGCCATGCCCGGCATGACCGGACCCGAGCTGTTCAAGGAGCTTACGAGACGGGGAAACCAGGTTCCGACGATATTCGTCACTGCGCTCAAGGATGAGATCCTGCGAACCCGCCTGATGAAGGACGGTGCAGTAGAGTGCCTGTTCAAACCTTTTGGCGATGAGGAACTTCAAGTGGCACTGGCCGCGATAGACTAAGTTGTTACGTTCGCCAAGTGTTGGAGTGATAGCCGCGAAACGTTCAGCGGTAGGCCTCCTGCTTCGGAATGATGTAAGTTCAGGTATCGAGATGGGGTCGGATCGATCATGGAACCGGATTTCGGCAAAGTCTTGAATGCAATTCCAAGCATCGTCTTCACCGTCCGCGCAGACGGACACGTTGATTTCGTTAACGGGCATTGGGAAGAATACAGATACCAAAGTGTCGTCCATACCATCGTGCAATAGTGGCAACGCTTCAGAGATGTGACGCTCCTCCTGGCTAAAACGAACAACATCCAGGAGGATACCATGTCGCAGATACAGGCACAGGTGACCCGTCGAACTCTTCTTGCTGCGGCCGCGACCGCAGGCGCGGTGGGGATGGTTCCCCAAGCTTTTGCCGCCACCGAGGCTCCGGTGATCAAGCCGTTCAAGTTCAGGGCTACCGATGAACAGCTGATTGATCTCCATCGCCGGGTGGCAGCCACCCGTTGGCCGGACGAGGAAAACGTAGCAGACGACTCCCAAGGGGTGCGTCTCGAAACGATAAAGAAGCTCGCGAAGCACTGGAAACACCATGACTGGCGCAACGTCGAGGCCCGCCTCAACGCGTTTCCGCAGTTCACGACGGAGATCGACGGACTCGACATTCACTTCATCCATGTGAAGTCGAAGCATGAAAACGCGCTACCGATCATCATCACCCATGGGTGGCCAGGCTCCGTGATCGAGCAGCTGAAGATCATAAAGCCCCTGACCGATCCGACCGCCTATGGCGCCACCGAAGCAGACGCCTTCCACGTCGTTATTCCGTCCCTCCCCGGCTACGGCTTTTCCGGCAAGCCTCGGGAGACCGGGTGGAACCCGCCGCGGATCGCGAAGGCCTGGGCCGTGCTCATGGAGCGTCTGGGATATACGAAGTACGTCGCCCAGGGCGGCGACTGGGGTAACGCGGTGACTGAACTCATGGCCGTCCAGCAGCCCCCTGGCCTACTCGGCATACACACGAACATGGCCGCCACCGTTCCGGCCGAGATTTCGAAGTCCTTGGCCGCAGGAACGCCCCCGGAAGGCTTGTCTGCCGACGAAAGGCGGGCGTGGGATCAGCTCGACGATTTCAACAAGAATGGCCTCGGCTACGCGATCGAGATGAACAACAGGCCGCAGACACTCTACGGCATCGTGGACTCGCCGATCGGTCTTGCGGCGTGGATGCTCGACCACGACATCCGCAGCTACCGCATGATCGCCAGGTCGATTGACGGAGAAAAAGAGGGCCTTAGCCCTGACGACGTCCTCGACAACGTTTCCCTGTACTGGCTGACAAACACGGCAATTTCTTCCGCGCGTCTTTATTGGGACAATGCCCATCATCCGAGCGGCGGCTTCTTCGACCCCCGCGGCATCAAGATCCCCGTCGCTGTCAGTGCGTTTCCGGACGAAATCTACCAGGCGCCGCAGAGCTGGGCAAAGAAGGCATATCCGAAGCTCATCCACTACAACCGCCTGCCGAAGGGCGGCCACTTCGCAGCCTGGGAGCAGCCTGCGCTTTTCACCTCGGAACTCCGTGCCTCATTCAAGTCGCTTCGCGACCAGATTTGAATCTCAAAAGCGGCGCGGGGCGCTCCGCGCCGACCTCTCATCCTCGCCGACTGAACAAGGAGAACGACTATGCGTGAAAAGCAGATCGTAGACTCTAGCTTCACTGCCATCATCAACGCGCCGATCGAGAAGATCGACATCCCGGCATGGTGCTTTTCGCTGCCCGAAAAGGAATACCAGGGATGTTCGCCCGCTCATATCGCTGCTGGCTTCACAACTGCGCCGGACGGCACCCGGATGTCCATCAACGTCGAGACGATCGGCGGCAGCCTCATGGTTCAACACTATCACGAGACACTTGGCGAGAAGACCCATCTGATCCTCGACTCGGACTCCGACGTTTTCACCCCGACGGGCCGCGTTGTCATTCATGTGACCTGGGAGCTTAGCGTCAAGGCACTGGACAAGAACCGCTGCGAATTCACGAACCGGGTTCAGTCCTTCGCTACCGACGAGATGCTCGCTGGGCTGGACCGCCAGGGTATTCCGTTCGAAATCTTCAAGACCCAGCGCCAGCCGATATCCATCGCGCACAACAAGGGCGAGACCCCCCTTTTCGCAGCAAGCATCGAGCGTTTCGCACTTCGCCAGACCCCCGCGAAGGCAGCCTGAATCCTGGAGTTCCGTCATGACCCATCTGACCGTTCCCTTCGATGTCACCAACACAGGGCTGCTGGTGGTCGACCCTTACAACGACTTCATCTCCGAAGGCGGCAAGATCTGGTCCCGGATCCAGTCCGTCGCAGAAGCCAACAACTGCGTCGAGCATATGGCGCAGATCCTGCAGGCGGCGCGCGAGGTAAAGATGCCCGTCTTCTTCGCCATGCATCATCGCTATCGCGAGGGCGACTACGAGAACTGGAAATATATCGCGCCTATTCAACGTGCCGCCTGGCACCGAAAGAGCTTTTCATACGGCACCTGGGGCGGTGAGTTCAGGGCGGAATTCGTGCCTGCCGCTGGCGAGAGCGTCGCGCAGGAACATTGGTGCTCGAGCGGATTTGCAAACACCGATCTCGACAATCTGCTCAAGCGCCGCGGAATACAGCGCGTGATCGTGATAGGCCTTATCGCGCACACATGTATCGAGGCAACGGTCAGGTTTGCGGCTGAGCTAGGATATGATGTGACTGTCATAAACGACGCGGTAGCCGATTATTCGGATGAGATGATGCGCGCCGCCTTAGAGATCAATATGCCGAATTATGCGAACGCCATCATCTCTACAGAAGAGGTCCTACAGGCGATTGCCTCCGCGGGAGCCCTTGCGGTTGCTCCCGAATAAACGACGTTACCCCCGTTCGGCTAACGCCGAGCGTCTTCCCTAATGTAACCTGGAGGAGCATAAACTGGATCAGCTATCCAAAGTCCTCTATACGGCAAAAATCCATGTCAGCGGTGGCCTCGAGCGCGGAGTGGCCCGAAGCCACCCTTGCGAAACAGCATCCACCATTTTCGGCAATGCCAAGGTAACTCTCCCAGGGCGTCATAAATGCAAGAGCCAGCCGAAATGGTCTTACTGGTCGCTCTTGAAGGGATGTGAACCGTAGGCCTCTTATTCAATTAGCTAAGCTACTGAAAAGATATCACTGTGGCGGAACGCCTATTTATGGAACTTTGTTTTTGAACAGTGTGATCAGGCTCTCTATGCCTGTGGATGGATTCGCTGACATCGGCGATTTGGGGATTGCCGTAGGAGGATCTCAGTTCCTCGAAAGCGCCCGAACCGGCAACTAAGCCGTTTTCGTGCTGTATTGGTATCCGGCTACCGCACACCTATACTGCACGGCCGATCAACAAAGGCACCTATGCATTTCGCAATAGCCCGACAGGAACCTGCGCGAAAGCCCTAGCGACCGCTAACCACAAGCTGTTCGCCGATCGCGCCGCCGCTGCTATTCGCTGAAAGCGTCACGACGCCGCCAGAATAACTGTCGTCCCTGCCAACTCGCCAGTGCCGCGTCAGGCCCGGCAGCACATAACCGACAAACCCTTCTCGACGGGCGATGACTTCACCGCCCTGCATCAGCATCACATCAGACAGTCTCAACCTTCTCGCCCCCTTATTTTCGACGACGAGCACAAGCCAGCCGCGGGAGCGCGTTAGACTCAAATCAACCTGCGGCCCAGGCCCAGCCGACGTGCGGAAAAGGACTGGCAGAACGTGCTGCATTGCAAGCCTTTCGGTGTCTGGCGCGTTCCGCGCCGGATCAGCCTCGTCGATCACCACTCGGTAGTTCTCCTCAGAGCGCAGCGGTTCCTTGCTGACGCGAACCACGCTGACAACGCGGCTGCCGTGCGGCGAGAGCTGCGCTGATTTCGGGCTTGCGACCACGTCGCTGGTCGGCTCCAGTTTCCCTACTCCGCCTTTTTGCCTCCACCGGAAGACCCGCACCTCTATGCTAATTGGACGGTCCGTCTGGTTCCTGAGGTGCAAAACCGCTGCCCTATCCGGTGCGACACGCTCGATGGAGGATGGCGAAATCATGAGCGAAGCGGCATTGGCGGCGAGGGTACAAAGCACGAACAAAGCGGCTGCGCCGATGCTCTTCAGAATGGAAGTCATAGCGATCTCCTGTCGGCTACTCAGCATGGCTTCTGTGAAAGACCCAGACACATACGCCAGGAAGCCATCATTTAGCTGCCCGCACGCCACATGCGACAACACGTTCATCTCTTAGCAAGGATACCGAGACACTCGCCCCTGTAGAGCGACAATCTGACTGAGATCACGTATTGCCGCACCTAACGATGCTCCCCGATATTACCACGGTGCCTCATTCATTTTGCTCCCGGGTTAGGGCGAAGGAGGCCGGGCGCGGAGATGGCAGGGTTTCGCAGCGCCTGGCCTCCTTCGCG
>NZ_VITA01000015.1 GCF_007827695.1 Sinorhizobium medicae
GCGTTGGTCGGCCAGTCGCATTTGCCATGCCTCAACCTCCAATGAAGAGGCCAAGCATACAATGTAGTGAATTTTAGTTCCAGGTGACTAGAGGCGCTGCGGCATGCCGCTTTCGGCAGCGCCGAGAACCGCGGCGATAAGCCGGTGGACCTTCAGTGCCTCGCGTCCGTTGACACGTGGCTCGCGATCACCATCGACGGCATCCAGGAAGTCGGCGAGCACCGCTCGGTGATGGCAATGCGGGAAGGCCATCGGATCGGCGCCGGCCCCACCCGCTGCCTCGTCCTCGAACGAAAGCTCGGCTTCGTCGTGCAGGGAAACGGCGAGTCGCTGTCCGCCGAGGCGCGCCATGCCGCGCGTGCCGATAATATCAATCTCATCCGGATAGCCCGGATATGCGCAGGTGGTTGCACTCACGGTTCCTATTGCGCCGCTTGCAAAGCGGATTGCCGCCATTGCCAGGTCTTCGGTTTCCATGCGGTGCACCCTGCTTGTCGTCGCATATGCCTTGACCTCTTCCGGAAGACCGGCGAGCGAAACGAGAAGGTCGAGCGTATGGATGGCCTGGGTGAGGAGCACGCCGCCGCCGTCGCGAGCCCGCATGCCGCGACCCGGCTGGTCGTAATAGCTTTGCGGCCGCCAATTGTGGAGCCGGGCCGAAGCACTGACGATCTCGCCAAGGCGCCCCTCACCGATAAGCTTTGCAAGTTCCACGCTGACCGTGCGAAAGCGGTGCTGAAGCACGATGCCCAGCTTTATACCGGCGCGCGCGGCCACGTCGACCAGGGCTTCTGCCCGGCCCGGCGTGATCTCCAGCGGCTTTTCGAGGAGCACATGCTTTCCTGCTTCCGCCGCCTGCCGCACCAGGTCGAGATGAGTGTTTGGCGGCGTCAATATCATAACGGCCGCGATTGACGGATCCCGAAAGATCGCCTCGACCGAGTCGCACGTCTTGAAACCATAGCTCTCGGAAAAAGCACTCCGCCTGTCCGGCGTCGGGCTGAAGGCGGCAGCCAGCTCAACCCTGTCCTTCAGGTCCAGCAGGCTCTTGACATGCGGCGCGGCCGCCATGCCGAGTCCGATCATGCCGATACGCGTCTTTTCCATCTCCGTCGCTCCCAGTCGGCTTCGTCCGAAATATACCTACACCGAGGCCCGATGCGCGGCAAGAAAGTCATCATACAAATTTACGAAGTTTGTATGTTGACAAGTGAATTTACAGGCTCTAGCCATAGAGTCCTGTTGGAGGAGCGGGAGCGTAATGAAGGGACTGATCGATCCAGATCTGTTGTTTCCGGGCGAGGAGAGCACACGTGCGCTGGCGCGCGGGCTGTATGCCGAAGTAAGCGGCCTGCCGATTGTCAGCCCGCATGGTCATACGGACCCACGCTGGTATGCGCTGAACGAGGCCTTTCCCGACCCGGCTCAACTTCTCATCGTCCCCGACCACTATGTATTCCGAATGCTGTTCAGCCAGGGCATCAGCCTGGAAATGCTCGGCGTACCGACGCTTGACGGCTCTCCGGTGGCGACGGATGGCCGCGCGATCTGGCGACTTTTCTGCGAGAACTATTATCTCTTCCGCGGCACGCCGACGCGGCTCTGGTTCGATTATACGCTTTCTGAGCTGTTCGGCATTGACGAACTGCCTTCGGCTGCCAACGCGGACCGCCTTTACGACCATGTGGCCGAATGCCTCGCACGCCCTGAATACAGGCCGCGTGCGCTTTACGAGCGGTTCAATATCGAGGTGATTTCCACGACGGATAGCGCCCTGGACGATCTGGATTGGCACGCCAGGATCCGTGATAGCGGCTGGAAAGGGCGAGTCGTTCCGGCATACCGGCCAGACGCGGTGGTCGATCCGGATTTTCAGGGTTTTGGGACCAACCTCGATAAGTTCGGCGAGATCACTGGCGCCGACACGGGAACCTGGACCGGATATCTGGACGCCCATCGCTCGCGACGAGCCTACTTCAAGACATTTGGCGCAACCTCGACCGATCACGGCCACGCCACGGCAGACACGGCCAATCTTCCCCAGAACGAAGCAGCGGCACTTTTCGATAACGTACGCTTGGGCAAAGCGAATGCGGACGAGCGGCGACTGTTCCGGGCTCAGATGCTGACCGAGATGGCGAAGATGAGCCTGGACGATGGATTGGTCATGCAGATCCATCCGGGCTCCTTGCGCAATCACTCTCCAGCCATTCTGGCGAAGTTCGGTCGCGACAAAGGTTTCGATATTCCGACTCGCACGGATTATGTGACCGCTCTTAAGCCGTTGCTCGACGTCGTCGGGCTCGAGCGCAATCTGACCATCATTCTCTTTACGCTGGACGAGACGAGCTATGCGCGCGAACTCGCCCCGCTTGCCGGCGTCTACCCGGCTCTGAAGCTCGGGCCCGCATGGTGGTTCCACGACAGTGCGGAGGGCATGCGCCGCTTCCGCGAAATGACCACCGAGACGGCGGGCTTCTACAACACCGTCGGTTTCAACGACGACACAAGGGCGTTTCCGTCAATACCCGCACGCCACGACATTGCGCGCCGGGTCGACTGCGCATTTCTCGCAGGTCTGGTCGCGGAACATCGCCTGCAGGAGAATGAAGCGTACGAGCTTGCGCGGGACCTTGCCTATGGTCTCGCCAAGAAGGCGTACCGGCTTTGAGAAATCACATCATGCCAACGGGAGGAAAAGCATGAAAATCCTGGTAAAACTGGCGGCGGGTCTAGTAGTCGCCGCTGCATTCATGGGCAATGCAGCCAACGCTCAGACGATGCTGCGCTCATCCGACACGCATCCGGACGGCTATCCGACGGTCGAGGCGGTCGAGTACTTCGGTGAACTGGTCAAGGAGCGTACGGCCGGCCGCTACTCCGTCGAGGTCTATCACTCCGCGCAGCTCGGGGAGGAAAAGGACACGATCGAGCAGGTGCGTTCCGGCGTCATCGAGCTGAACCGCGTCTCGATGGCCCCCTTCAACGGTACGGTGAAGGAATCGATCGTTCCGGCGCTTCCCTACCTCTTCCGTTCGGAAGAGCACATGCACAAGGTGATGGACGGGGCGATCGGCGACCAGATCAAGACGGCGTTCGAAAGCGCCGGAGTGGTGGTGCTCGCCTTCTATGACGCCGGCGCGCGTTCCTTCTACAACAAACAGAAGCCGATCAGTTCGGTTGCCGACATGAAAGGCTTGAAGTTCCGCGTGATCCAGTCCGACATCTTCGTGGACATGGTGGCCGCGCTCGGGGCGAACGCTACGCCCATGCCTTACGGTGAAGTCTATTCCGGAATCGAAACGGGCGTCATCGACGGCGCGGAGAACAATTTTCCAAGCTACGACACCGCCAAGCATTTCGAAGTTGCCAAGAACTATTCGCTCGACGAACACACCATCCTTCCGGAGGTATTCGTCATGAACAAGGCCGTCTTCGATAAACTCACGCCGGAAGATCAGGAGATCTTCAAGCAGGCCGCAAAGGACAGTGTCGCCAAACAGCGCGAGCTCTGGGCTGCCAAGGTCAAGGAGTCGCGTGCGAAGGTCGAAGCGGCCGGCGCACAGATCACCACACCCGAAAAGCAGGGTTTCATCGATGCAATGAAGCCGGTCTACGAAAAGCACGTTACCGATGCCGTCCTGAAGAAAATGGTTGAGGACGTGCGCGCGGTACAGTGACGCTTTAGAGAGTTTCCGCTTTTCTCCGAATTGCGGAGCTCTCTAACCTCTTGTTTTACCGCAATTCCGGACGGAAAACCGCTACGCACTTTCCTGGAATTGCTCCAGACGGGCAGGCCGGCAGCACCCACAGCTCACAAGCCGAAGCCTCTGCAGCAGACTGCCCGCCCACTTTCGATGGGAATGAAGCCTTGTCTAACGGATTGTCAAAACTGGGCCGGGGTCTGTCCTGGCTGGGTACGCTCTCGCTCTGGACGGCGGGTGTGGGCCTCGTCGCGATGACGCTCATCGTCGCGTGGCAGGTTTTCTGCCGCTATGTCTTGAACGACTCACCAAGCTGGACCGAGCCCGGCGCCGTCATGCTGATGAGCTGGTTCATCTTTCTTGGTGCAGCTGTCGGCGTACGCGAAAATTACCATCTCGGCTTCGACGTGCTGCTCTACGTGGTGCCTAAATCCGGCAAGATCTGGCTCCGCATGATTTCCGATCTCGTCGCGCTCGCATTCGGCATCGGCATGATCTGGTACGGAGCTCAGCTCGTCGCCCTCACCTGGGACACCGTCCTGCCCTCTCTGCAGATTTCCGGCGGCTGGAGTTACGTGCCGCTCGTCGCGGGCGGCGTCCTCATCTGCTTGTTCGCCCTGGAGCGCATCGTCCTGCGGCTTGCCGGTGAGCCGATCGACGACGTTCTCGACGAAATGCCGCCGGCGGAGGTTGCTGCCGATCTCGAAACCGCGCAAATAAAGGCCTGACGCGATGGATATGATGATCCTCTTCGGCGTATTCACACTGCTGATGCTGATCGGAACGCCGATCGCCTTCTGCCTCGGCGTCGCGTCCTTCGCGACCGTGCTCTATCTCGGCCTGCCGCCGCTGGTGATCTTTCAGCGGCTCAATTCCGGCATGAGCGTGTTCTCACTGCTTGCCATTCCGTTCTTCATCTATGCAGGGGACCTGATGGTGCGCGGCGGAATCGCCCAGAAAATAGTGGCCTTTGCGGCCTCGCTCGTCGGACACATCCGCGGCGGTCTCGGCCAGGTCAATATCGTCACTGCGACCTTGTTCGGGGGCATTTCGGGGTCCGCCGTGGCCGAAGCAGCGGCGGTGGGCGGGCTCATGATCCCGCAGATGAAGCAGCGCGGCTATGGCGCAGATTACGCCGTCAACGTTACATCGATGGCGGCTCTGATCGCGCTGATGCTGCCACCGTCGCACAACATGATCATCTACTCGATATCGGCGGGCGGGAAGATCTCTATCGCAGATCTCTTCACCGCCGGTATCCTCCCCGGTCTCCTCTATGCGGCCGCGCTGATGGTGACCGCCTATTTCGTCGCGCGGCGGCGGGGCTACCCGACGGAGGTCTTTCCCGGCTTCGCCAGGGTCGGCCGCTATCTGCTTGTCTCGACGCCCGGCCTCCTGCTTATCGGCATCATCTTCGGTGGCGTACGTTCGGGTGTGTTCACTGCGACCGAAAGTTCCTGCATCGCCGTTCTCTATGCGCTCGCGGTAACCGTCTTCGTCTATCGGCAGATGACCTGGCGCGATTTCGTCCAGGCCACATTCGCGGCCGTGCGCACGACGGCCATGGTCCTGCTCATCATTGGCATGGCGGCCGCCTTTTCCTGGCTGATGGCATTCCTGAGAGTGCCTGCAGCGCTGATCGACTGGATGAACACGATTTCGGAGAATCCGATCATCGTTCTCCTTTTGCTCAATGTCCTGATGCTGTTTCTCGGAACCTTCATGGACATGGGGCCCACCATCATAATCTGCACGCCGATATTCCTGCCGGTGGCCATGGCCTACGGCGTCGATCCGGTTCATTTCGGCGTCATCATGATCCTGAACTTCGGCATCGGCCTGAACACACCGCCGGTAGGGGCCGTGCAGTTTGTGGCCTGCGCAGTCGGAAAAATCTCCGTCTGGGAGGCGATGCGCAGCATCTGGCCCTTCTACATGGCGGGGTTGATCGTCCTTGGGCTCGTCACCTATGTTCCGGCCCTTTCGCTATGGCTGCCAGCCGTCTTCAAAGGGTGATACGTTTCATGGACCTTCCGACCGAACGCAAACCGAAGCTTTCCGAGCGCGTCGCAAGCTCGATCCGGCAACAGGTTCTGAAAGGTGAAATACAGGCCGGCGAGAAGCTGCCGACGGAGAGCAGGATCAGCGAATTCTTCGGGGTCAGCCGTACGGTCGTTCGCGAAGCGATTGCGACACTCGCAGCCGATGGCCTCGTGGAGCCACGGCAGGGTGCGGGCGTTTTCGTCAAGGACCACCCGACGATCGCCTTCGGTGCGATCAGCCTCGACGCCAGCAACAAGATTTCCCATGCGCTCAACGTCATCGAGGTGCGCATGGGACTGGAGATCGAGAGCGCGGGACTTGCGGCTCTTCGACGCAATAGCGCGCAGGAAGCCCAGATTCAGGAGGCATTTTTCGAGTTCGACCGGCTGCTCGAGCGTGGCGAATCGACCGGAAAGAGCGATTTTGCCTTCCACCGGGCGATCGCTGCTGCGACCAACAATCCCTATTATGTGGAGGTTCTCGATGCGCTTGGTCTACGGGCGATCCCTTGCGATGTCAGCTCTCCCTGGGGAACCGAGAGCGCGCTTTCGCGCGAATATCAGAAGGGCCTTCAGCGGGAGCATCTGGTGATCCTGCAGGCGATTTCCGGGAACGATCCGGAAGCTGCCCGTGCCGCCATGCGTGCCCACCTGACCGCAAGCCAGGAGCGCTATCGCGCCCGGTTGAGCGGGCAGCAGGCGGCCTGGGGCGCGGCCAGGCGCGACGCGTGATCCCCCGACGTTAGGCCGTTTCACTGCTTCAGAGAAGCGCTCTAACCTTTTGAAACCTTGTATTTTCAGGAGCGGAAACGTTCCCTGAAAGTGCTCTAATCCAAGGACCGTGAGCCGATGACAGGCCATATCGACTACACCATTCGCTTCGCCGTTGACCCGGCAACAGCCGCGCGCATGGACACTGACGCGTTGCGCAGGAATTTCCACATTGGCGACCTGTTCCGTCCGGGCCGCATTTCGCTGACCTACAGCCACTACGACCGCATGATCGTCGGCGGAGCAATGCCTGTCGACGCGCCCCTACCGCTCGAGGCTATCCGCCCGACCGGGACGGCGCGCTTTCTCGAGCGGCGCGAGCTCATTGCCGTGAATATCGGCGGCCCCGGCCGTGTCCAGATGAACGGGGAAAGCTTCCGGCTCGAGCCGCGCGACATGGTCTATGCCGGCATGGGCGAGGAAGTCACCTTCTCCTCCGAAGACCCTGCCGCCCCCGCCAAGTTCTACCTTCTCAGTGCGCCCGCCCATCAGACGCTGCCAAGGCGTCATATCCGCATCGGGGACGCCAAACGGCTCGATCTCGGAAGTGCCGCCACATCGAACGAGCGTTCGATTTTTCAGTTCATTCATCCGGAAGGCGTGAAAACCTGCCAGCTGGTCGTCGGAATGACGCAGCTTGCTCCGGGGTCGGTCTGGAACACCATGCCGTGCCACGTGCACGACCGGCGCATGGAAGCCTATCTCTATTTCGACCTCGATGACAGCGCGCGCATTCTGCATCTGATGGGTGAACCGGGCGAAACCCGGCACATCGTGATGGCCAGGGAGGAGGCGGTGCTTTCTCCGCCATGGTCGATCCATTCGGGTTGCGGAACCGCGAACTACGCCTTCATCTGGGCGATGGCCGGCGACAATGTCGACTATACCGATGTGGAGATGGTTGCGATGGAGACGCTTCGATGAGCCTGCCGTCGAGCTTCAGCCTCGCCGGCCGGCGCATCGTCGTCACCGGAGCCAATACCGGTATCGGACAGGGTATCGCGGTTTCGGTCGCCCGGGCCGGCGGCACGGTGATCGGCGTGGGCCGCTCGGCGATGGACGAGACCGAGAAGAAAGTCGCTGATGCGGGTGGGATCTTCATTCCGGCCCGTACCGATCTTGCGGATCGCAAAGCCGCCCGCACCCTCATCGACGGGCTGTGGGACGCGCACGGTCCGCTACATGGCCTCGTCAACAATGCGGGAATCATCCGTCGCGCCGACGCGGTGGATTTCACCGAGGCCGACTGGGACGACGTGATCGACATCAATCTACGTTCGCTGTTCTTCCTGTCTCAGGGTTTCGGGCGGCGGGTGATTGCCGAGAAAAGCCGGGGCAAGATCGTCAACATCGCTTCGCTGCTTTCCTTTCAGGGCGGCATCCGCGTTGCGTCCTACACCGCATCCAAACACGGAGCGCTCGGCATCACACGATTGCTTGCCTGCGAATGGGCGGCCAAGGGCGTCAATGTGAATGCCGTGGCCCCCGGCTACATCATCACGAACAACACGGAAGCGCTTCGCGCCGACGAAAAGCGCAGCACCGCCATTCTGGAGCGCATTCCTGCCGGACGTTGGGGTACGCCCGATGATATCGGCGATGCGGCAGTGTTCCTGCTCGCACCCGCCTCTGACTATATGCACGGAGCCGTCGTCCCGGTCGATGGCGGCTGGCTCGCCCGATAGGAGATGACAATGGATACGAAACTCTTCGCTCAAAGCACCGAAGGCGAATGGGTCGAACTCGGACAAGGCAACCGACGCCGGGTGATCCTGCATACGGACGAGCTCATGCTGGTCGAATTCGCCTTCGAGAAAGACGGCATCGGCGCGCCGCATTCGCACCCGCATGTGCAGGCGAGCTACATCGCCGAGGGCAGGTTCGAAGTTACGGTCGGAGAACAAACGCAGGTTCTTTCCGCCGGCGACAGTTTCATCGCACCTTCCGGCGTGGTCCATGGTGTCAGGGCGCTGGACGCCGGTCGGCTGATCGACAGCTTCACGCCACACCGCGCCGATTTTCTGAAGTAGGCACTTTGGGGAAAGGCTTGTCGCGTCGTTGCAAAGAGGTGGAGCGGCTCACCCCTCGCGCAAGGCAAAGGGACGTCCAGCCATCCTCTCGGGGACGGCGGCCGTCGTGCCTCGTTTCACGAGAGGCCCATCCACCTTGATCGTCATCGGGCGCGGGTTCTTTCCATGTATCGCCATGTCGATCAGGATTTCCGCGGCCTTTTGGCCCATTTCGTAGTTCGGCAACACGAGCGTCGACAGTGGCGGATGCGTGTAGCGAGCGAGCTCCTGGTCGTCGTAGCCGAGCACCGACAGGTCCTGCGGCACGCGCAGCCCCCGCTCCGACGCTGCCTCGAGCGCGCCGATCGCCATCAGATCATTGCCGCAGAAGATTGCGGTGGGCGGATTGTCGATCGCAAGCAGCTCCAGGGCGGCCTCGTAGCCACGCAATGGCAGCCAGTCGCCGTTGCGCACGAGTGACTCGTCATAGGCGATATCGGCGGTCGCCAAGGCTTGCTTGTAGCCTTTGAGCCGGTCGATAGCGGCGTCCATCCAGGGTTCGCCGTTGATGAAGCCGATGCGCCGGTGCCCGAGAGACGTGAGATGCGCGGTCGCCGCGAAGCCCCCCGCAACCTCCCCCGGTACGATCGCCATGTGCTGGCGCGGCTCGGCATAGCAGTTCAAAAGGATCGTCGGGACGTTTTCCAATTCGCGCGGCACGCTCACCTTCCGTGTGAAGATCGTCGCATAAATAACACCGGCGATTGCCGGATCTCGAAGGACGGACCGTAGGACGGCGCTCTCCAGGTCCGGATTTGAGCGAGTGGCGTGGGCAGAGACGAGCAGGCCCTGCTCGAAGGCATAGTCGCGAATGCCGTCGAGGCTGACCACCGGATGCGGACTTGTCGATATCTCGTCGACGATGAAGGCTATCGTGTCCTTTTCGATCGCGGGAGCGTGGTCGAGGTCCTGGCGTGTGTTGGGCAACCTGTATCCGATCTTGCGCGCCGCGTCGCGCACGCGCGCCCGGGTCTCGGCCGAGATGCGGGCTCCGGACATCTCGTTGAGCACGAGGGAGACACTCGACTGTGAGACGCCGGCGATACGCGCCACGTCGGTCATGGTAGGCCTGCCGCCGCCCGCATCCTTCGGCGACCCGTTGCCTCCGTTGCCCTTTCCCATTTTGCTCCCCTACCCGGCGCTGCAGCGCCGCATTCAATTTGTGCATGTGCTAATAACTTTAGCCTTGACTGCTAATAATATTAGCGCAAGGTTTTTCCGTGTGAAGCATAAACTTGCTCGCAGCCGGTGGAGGAATACCGGCAAACCGGGAGGAAAGAACACCATGAACAGGATTTCACGCCGCGCGTTCATGCTTGCCGCGACCGCGGCTGGCGCAATCGCCGTCGCCGGGACTGTCGCATTCGCGGAACTGCCGAAGCTCGCGCAGAAGGAGACCTACAAGGTCGGCTTCGCGCAAACGGAATCCAACAACCCCTGGCGCATCGCACAGACCAACAGCATGAAGGCCGAGGCCGAGAAGCTCGGGCATCAGCTGGTCTATACCGATGCTGCCGGATCCGCTGCCAAGCAGGTGGCCGACGTCAACTCGATGATCGCCCAGGGGGTCGACCTGATCTTCCTCGCACCGCGGGAAGAAAAACCGCTCATCCCCGCCGTCATGGCCGCCAAGAAGGCCGGCATCCCCGTCATCCTGCTCGACCGAAGTGTCGATCCGTCGCTTGCCAAGGCGGGCGAGGACTACGTCACCTTCATCGGCTCGGATTTCATAGAGGAAGGCAAGCGCATCGCCGAGTGGCTGATCAAGAACGCCAACGGCAAGTCGAAGATCATCGAGCTCGAAGGGACCACCGGTTCGTCCCCGGCCAACGACCGCAAGAAAGGCTTCGACGAGACGATCAAAACGGCAGGCGGCTTTGAGATCGTCGCATCGCAGTCGGGCGATTTCGCCCGGGACAAGGGCCGGCAGGTTGCCGAAGCCCTGTTGCAGGCGCACCCGGATGCCGACATCGTTTACGCGCATAACGACGAAATGGCGATCGGCGCCATCGCTGCCATCGAGGCGGCCGGCAAGGTCCCAGGCAAGGATGTGCTGGTATTGTCGATCGACGGCGGCAAGGAAGCGGTTCAGGCGGTCATCGACGGCAAGATCGCAGCAGTCGTCGAATGCAATCCGCGCTTCGGACCCAAGGCCTTCGAAACGATGCTGCGTTACGCCAAGGGCGAGAAGATCGACCCGCTGGTCATAAACGAGGACAAGTTCTACGACTCGACCAACGCGGCTGCCGAACTCGCCAACGCGTACTGACATCCTTCTTGATCGGCCGGCCCATGCCGGCCGATCAACGGGTTCGGTGATCCTGCGCGTTTCCCACAGTCGCGACCAGACAGATCGGCATCGGGAGGTTTCATGCTTCTGTCCATGCACGGCATCTGCAAATCCTTCAACGGCATTCCCGCGCTTCGCTCGGCTTCACTTGAAGTCGGCGAAGCCGAGGTGATGGCGCTCGTTGGTCAGAACGGCGCAGGAAAGTCGACGCTTATCAAGATACTGACCGGCGCGTACCGGCGCGACGAGGGTTCGATCGCCTTTGCGGGAGAGGACGTTTCCTTCAACATGCCGGCCGAGAGCCAGGCCAGGGGGATTGCAACGATCTACCAGGAGATCAACCTCGCCCCGCAACGCTCCGTTGCCGAGAACATCTATCTTTCGCGCGAACCCCGGCGCTTCGGTTTGATCGATAGGCGTGCAATGCGCGAAGGCGCGGTAGCCGTCCTGCGGACCTTCAACCTGGAAATCGACGTCGATCAGCCGGTCGCCCACTTCAGCGCCGCGACCCGGCAGATGGTCGCGATTGCGCGCGCCGTCACTCAGAAGGCGCGTCTCGTTATCATGGACGAGCCTACCTCTTCCCTTGACGAGCGCGAGGTCGCCATCCTCTTCGAAACGATCAGAACGCTCAAACGCGCCGGCGTTTCCGTTGTCTTCATCGGCCATCGTCTGGACGAGCTCTATCGGATTTGCGACAGCGTTACGATCATGCGGGACGGTAAGACGGTGGCGACGGGCGCGATGGCGGAGATGCCGAAGCTCGCACTGGTGCGCCATATGCTGGGGAAGGAGCTCGCTGCCTTCGAAGCGATTGCCAAGGATGCGGACGAGGGCGCGCAGCGGCCGGTGCGCCTATCGGTCGAGAATGCCGGGGCCGGCGTTCGGGTGCGGAATGTCAGCCTGACGGTGCGCGAAGGCGAGATCTCGGGGCTTGCCGGTCTGCTCGGCTCCGGCCGAACCGAAACCGCCAATCTGATTTTCGGCGCCGACCGGCTTGAACGCGGGGAAATTCGCTACAAAGGCCAAGCGCGATCCTATCGTCGGCCCGCGGAAGCCATTGCGGACGGCATCGGTCTCGTTTCCGAGGATCGGAAAGTCGACGGCATCATTCCGGATATGAGCATCCGTGAAAACATGACGCTCGCGCTTCTGCCGAAGCTCGCCCGTAGCGGCATTGTCGATCGCGCGCGCCAGGATGAGATCGTCGCGCGCTACATCGCCGCGCTTGGGATCAAATGCACTTCGCCCGACCAGCCTATCAAGGAACTCTCTGGGGGCAACCAGCAGAAGGTGCTGCTCGGACGATGGCTCTGCACCGATCCGAAACTCCTGATCGTCGACGAACCGACTCGCGGCATCGATATCGGCGCCAAAGCCGAAATTCTCCGCCTTTTGCGCAGGTTAGCGGACGAGGGTTTGGGCGTGCTGATGATTTCGTCGGAGCTCGAGGAATTGCTCGCGGCAGCCGACCGGGTAACCGTCCTCAGCGATGGAACCTCGGTGGCGGTTCTGCCGCGCAGGGAGTTGAGCGAGGCAGCGCTCTTTGCCGCCATGGCGCATCAGGTGGAGTAGCATGACGACGATCGAGACACAGGCCACCGCGGGCACCGTCCCCTCCGGCAAACGCTTCTTCACACTGGCCGGACGATACGGCACTGTCGCCGCGTTCCTCGCACTGATCCTATTCAACGTCCTCTTCACTCCAAACTTCCTGTCCTTGCAGACGCTCAACGTCAACCTGACCCAGGTCGCCACGATCGTGATCGTCGCCGCCGGCATGACACTGGTGATTGCTACCGGCGGCATCGACCTTTCCGTGGGTTCACTGATGGCGATAGGCGGTGCGCTTGCACCGATGATCTTCACGGGCGCGCTGTTTCCGGTTTCGTCCATGCCCGTCGCCGTGGCACTTGCCTTTATTCTGCCGGTCATCGCCACGGCGCTGCTCGGTTTGTTCAACGGGCTGCTGGTGACTCGTTTCGCCATCCAGCCGATCATCGCGACCCTCGTCCTGTTCATTGCCGGCCGCGGCATCGCCCAGGTCATGACCAACGGCAACCTGCAGGTCTTCCGCAACGAAGGCTTCCAATTCATAGCTCTCGGGCGCATTGCCGGCATTCCCGCCCAGGTAATTCTGATGATTGTGATTGCGGCGATCGCATGGGCGGCAGTTCGCCACACGGTTTTTGGACGCCAGGTCATCGCGGTCGGGGGCAACGAGAAGGCAGCCCGGCTGACCGGTATCCCCGTGCACCGCGTCAAACTGCTCGTCTATATGATCAGCGGCGCGCTTGCCGGCGTGGCGGGCCTCATCGTCGTCGCGCGGAATTCCGCAAGCGATGCAAACCTTGTCGGCCTCGGCATGGAACTAGACGCAATCGCCGCCGTCGCCGTAGGCGGCACGCTTCTGACCGGCGGGCGCGCGAACATCATGGGCACCTTGATCGGCGCCCTGGTTATCCAGCTGGTGCGCTACACCCTGCTTGCAAATGGTGTGCCCGACGCGGCTGCGCTGATCGTCAAGGCTGCCCTGATCCTGCTTGCGGTATTCATCCAGCAGCGTGCAGGAAAACCGTGAGGGAGAATGACGATGAACGCCTTCCGTAACACTTTTGCGCTGAAGTCTTCCGGGGACATGGCCCGGCTCGGCGTCATTCTCGCGCTCGCCGGTCTCATCCTGTTCGGCGCCCTGCGTTATGAGAACTTCCTCTCACAGTACAACATCCTGAGCTTTCTGCGTTACAACTCGATGTTTGCGCTGATCGCCCTGGGCATGGCCTTCGTCATCATGACGGGGGGTATCGATCTTTCGGTCGGCGGCACCGCGGCAATGGCGAGCGTCGTCGCGGCGCTTCTATCGCCCTATCACTGGGCTGCAGGTCTCTTCGGTGGCATTGCGGCGGGCCTTGCCGTCGGGGCGCTGAACGGCTTCACCGTAACCGTGATGCGCATCCAGCCCTTTATCGCCACGCTCGCAACCATGCTTGCTGCCTATGGCACCGCTTTGCTGCTCGCGGGTAACCAGTCGGTCTCCGTTTCCTATGACAGCGGCTTCACGGCGATTGGCCAGGACGACTTCCTGGGCTTCCCCATTCCCGCCTGGATCGCCCTTCTCGTCTATTTTGCCGGCTGGCTGGTGCTAGAACGGCTGCCCGTCGGCCGCCATGTTCTGGCCATAGGCGACGGCGAGGCGACGGCCGCATTGATGGGCCTCAAGGTAAGACGAACGCTCGCCGCGGTCTATACCGGCTCCGGCGCGCTGGCGGGGCTTGCAGGCGTCATCCTTGCCTCGCAATTCGGCGCCGGCCAGCCTACCGAGGGGGTCGGCTGGGAACTCTTCGCCATCGCCTCGGTGGTCGTCGGTGGTACGCTCCTGACGGGCGGTTCCGGGTCCGTCGGCGCAACACTTGCGGGAGCTCTGCTGCTCGCAATGGTGTTCAACATCCTGAATTTCGAGAATGGCCTCGGGTGGATTTCCCTTTCGGCCTATTGGCAGTCTGTCATCCGCGGCGGCTTCCTGCTCGTCGTCGTCGTTCTTCAGGCGCGGTTGATGTCGCGCGGTGCGAGTGAGGGACGCGTCTGAGGTGCAGGTGACGCCCGCGACAAAGAGAAAGCAAGAGGACAAGCAATGAATACGACAGCAACACGCGAAACGAGCCCTGGCTATGACCTCGACGCGTCCGTCGAAGCCTTGCAGCGCGAAGGCATTACCGGCCTCAAAAGCGCCTTCTCGCGCGAATGGGCGGAGGCGATGCGTGAAGACATGATGACGGCCTTCTGGTCGGCCATTCAGCGGCCGGGCGGCGCCGTCGGTCGCGGGCCGCGCCGCTGGTATGTCGAGATCCATCCGCAGGACTTTTCCGGCTTCGTCGATCTCGTCACCCACCCATGGGTCGTCGGCATATGCGAGGCGATGCTCGGTCCGGACTATCAGATCGTCGAGATCGGTTTCGACGTACCTTTTCAGGGAGCGAAGTACCAACCCTGGCACCGCGACTTCCCTTCGCCGCCCGAGACCTGTGTCGAGCGCCGCATCACCTCGCTCGCCTTCAACCTCACCGGCGTGGACGTGACGGAGGATATGGGGCCGTTCGAAATCGCACCCGGCACCCAGTGGCTCGACGGCAGGGAGTGGAAACATGAAATGTTCCCGCCCAAGGAAAGGTGGCCCGAGTTTCAAAAGCTCGCGACACGCAAATATCCCAGGCTCGGCGATGTTTCATGCCGGTCCGCGCTCACCATCCATCGCGGGACGGAACACGCTTCGCCGATCGCCCGCCCTGTCATGGTCCTCGGCGTCGACGCGCCCGGCGCCGGCCATGCCGAACTGCACGACATGATGGTGACGCAGGACTACTACGACGCGCTACCGAAACTGGTGAAGCAACACCTCGTCTGCAGGATCGTCGACGAGCTGATCCCCGTCACGCAGAAACACGACATCGAAGGTCTTGTGATGGGCTCGACGCCTACCTGAACGGCTCCGGCGCTCGGAGCGCAACGGTCACTACAGCGACGTTCGTGATTTACGACAACAAAGACCGCCGCAGCACCATGATCTGCTGCATGTTCTTGTCCTTTGATCGTCTCCGATTAAAGGACAAATGCAGTTAGGCCCGGCAGCAGCTTGTCCAATGTCAGCGGGAACTCACGAACCCGCACCCCGGTGGCGTTATAGACCGCATTGGCGATAGCCGCGCCCGCCCCGCAGACGCCGAGTTCTCCTAGGCCCTTGGCGCCGAGGGGATTGGCCTTGTCGTCGTTCTCCTCGAGGAACACGACATCGAGGTCGGGGACATCACCATTGACCGGAATATGGTATTCGGCAAGATCATGATTGACGAAACGTCCGTAGCGGCCGTCGAGCACGGTTTTTTCCATCAGGGCTGCGCCGAGCCCCCAGGTCATGCCTCCGAGAATCTGTGAACGCGCCGTCTTTGTATTGAGAATACGGCCTGCGTCGATCACGGCAAGCAGGCGCCTTGCACGGATCTCGCCCGTGTCGCAGTCAACGCTGACCTCGGCAAAATGCGCACCATATGAATGCTGCGAAAATGCCTGGTAGGCCTCTGTGCCGGCCCCCGCCTCGACCGAACCCCGGGCGTCGAGACCTTCGGGTGCGACCCGGCGTAAGACGTCCTTCAGGTCCTCAGCCCGATTGCCGAACCGCACCGCTCCCGCCGCCATCGAAACGTCGGCGGCATTCCGAACCGGCGCGCCATGCACGCGGGCGGCGGCAAGAATTTTCTCTTTCAACGCTTCACACGCACGCAAAAGAGCCGTTCCGGCGCTCGCCGCCCCCCAGGATCCGCCGGAGCCCGCCGTCAGAGGAAAGCGGCTGTCGCCGAGTTCGATCGCAACTGCAGCAAGGGGAACGCCCAGAGTATCGGCGGCAATCTGAGTCAGGATGGTGTAGGTGCCGGTGCCGATATCGGTCATGTCAAGGCGAGCGGTCACCTGTCCCTCGGCATCAATCCGGACCCAAGCCGCAGCGGCTCCGATGTAGTTCGGCCGGATCGCAGCGGCCATGCCTATCCCCACCAGCTTTCGTCCTTCGCGAAGGCGGCCCGGTTCTGGGCTGCGCCGCCCCCAGTCGAATCGACGCGCCCCTTCCTGCATGCAGGCTACGAGGTTGCGCGTGGAAAACGGCACCCGGCGTTCCGGATCCTGATCGGGCTCGTTACGAATCCTGAGCTCGATCGGGTCGAGATCCAGGTGTTCGGCGAGTTCGTCCATGGCGCATTCCAGCGCGAGCATGCCGGGCGCCTCACCCGGAGATCGCATCCATTCGCCTCGGTTGAGGTCGACGGGAACGAGCCGGTGTCGGGTCAGGCGATTGGATGCGGCGTAGAGCGAACGGGCAAAAACCGCTGTTTGCTCGCAGAACTCCTCGACGCGGGCGGTAGCGGACCAGACGTCATGCCCAAGGGCTATCAACCTGCCATCCGCACGCGCGCCCAATCTTACCTGCTGCAGCATTTCCGCACGGTGACCGGCATTGGCGAACATCTGCTGCCGCGTCAGGGTAATCTTGACGGGCCTTTTAAGGATACGGGCGGCCAGGGCCGCGAATACCGAATCGGCATGGACGATCAGTTTGGAACCGAAACCACCACCAATATAACGGCTAACCACACGCACTCGCTCGACCGGGACGCCGAGCGTGGCGGCAAGACCTGCACGGAAGTTCGAGAGAGTCTGTGCCGAGGTGTGGATCGTTACATCGTCCCCCTGCCAGATTGCCAAGGTAGCATGCGGTTCCATGGGATTGTGATGCTGGTAGGGCGTACGGTAGCTCACGTCGATCCGCACCTCTGCCTCCGCGAATGCCGTCTCGAAATCACCAACCGCGCTGTCCGTCTCAAAGCCTGCATTGGTCCGCTTGGGCGCATAGGCCGCGGCAAGGTGCTCTTCGAGACCGAAGTCGCCGGCAGTCTCCTGATAACGGATCTTGATGAGGGCCGCCGCGGCACGTGCTGCCTCGAAGGTTTCGGCGACCACCAGCCCGACGGGCTGATCGTAGAAATGCACATGATCGCCACGGAGCACGGGTCGCGCACGGGTGAAAACCTCGCGTACGGCCGGCGTGACGGCCGGACCGAATTCCTGTTGGCGCGGCGCATTCAAATGCGTCATCACATAAAGGACGCCTGGCGCTCGTTCGGCGAGTTCCGCGTCGATTTTCAGAATGCGGCCTTTGGCAATGGCCGCACCGAGAATATAGCCATAAGCCGGAGGCGGGCCCTCCGCAATTTCGTAGGCATAGGGAGCGGTGCCGGTGACCTTGCGCGGCCCATCGACGCGGTCGACCGCTTTCCCTATGAATTGGTCGCCGCCGCTTGTAGTACGTCGCTGCGCATTTTCGGTCATTGTTTCCACCAATTTTTTCGGTCAAACCAGTTCGGCCGCGGCGGCGAGCGTGTAGCGCACCGTCCGCTTGGCCAAGCGTATCTTGAAGTCGTTGCCGCCATGCCCGACGGCTTCGGGGAGAGCCGCCTCGGCGGCCTCCGATAAGTCCTGATCCGAAAGAGCCGAACCAGCAAGCCTGCTCTCGACCTCGGGCGCCCGCCAGGGTTTCGGCGCCACGCCGCCGATGGCGACGCGCGCGCTTCGCACCCGATTGCCGGAAGTTTCGATGATCGCTGCAACGGAAACAAGGGCGAACGCATAGGAGGCACGGTCGCGCACCTTACGGTACACCTGCCGGCCCGCCGGCGGCGGTGGCAGAGTGACGCCAGTGATCATTTCGCCATGGGCGAGCACCGTCTCCTGGTCCGCCGTTGTCCCAGGCAGCAGATAGAGGTCACCGAGCGGGATCGACCGCGTTTCTCCTCCCGGTGACACTGTTTCGACCCTTGCATCGAGCACTGCCATGGCCACCGCCATGTCGGACGGATGCACGGCAATGCATGAATCGCTCGCTCCGATCACCGCATGCATTCGGTTGAAGCCCCTCAGCGCGGCGCAGCCGGCGCCGGGCTCCCGTTTGTTGCAAGGCATGTTGCTATCGTAGAAATAGGGGCATCGCGTGCGTTGGAGAAGGTTTCCGCCAGTGGAAGCCTTATTGCGGATCTGGCCGGAAGCGCCCGCCAGCAGCGCCTGAGACAAAACAGGATAGCGCGACCTGACGCCCGGATCAGCGGCGAGGTCGCTATTGCGAACTTGGGCGCCGATATGCAACCCGCCCTCCTCCGTCGGCTCGACACGGTCCAGCGGCAGTCGGCTGATGTCCACGAGATGCTGCGGGCGCTCGATGTCCAGCTTCATCAGATCAAGCAGATTGGTGCCACCGGAGATGAAACGCGCTGCCGGTCTTCCCGCGACGGCCGCCACAGCCCCCGCCACGTCTTCGCTTCGCTGATAAGTAAAGGGCTGCATGCTTCATGACCTTTCTGCGGCATCGCGAATGGCGGCGACGATGTTGGGATAGGCGGCGCAACGGCAGAGATTGCCGCTCATGCGCTCGCGGATTTCGGTGTCGGTCAACGCGGCGGGAGCGGCGCCAACATCCGCGCTCACATGGCTCGGCCAACCTTCCTTCGCCTCTCGCAACATTGCGACTGCGGAGCAGATCTGGCCCGGCGTGCAGTAGCCGCACTGGAAACCATCATGTTCGATGAAAGCCGCCTGAACCGGGTGAAGTTCGCCCTCGGCTGCAAGCCCTTCGATCGTGGTGATTTCATCGCCTTCATGCATGGCGGCCAGCGACAGACAGGCATTGATCCGGCGCCCGTTCACAAGGACGGTGCAGGCGCCGCATTGACCATGGTCGCAACCCTTTTTCGAACCGGTGAGACCGAGATGGTTGCGCAAGGTGTCGAGCAGCGTCGTTCGCGGATCCACTTCCACCGCTATATTTCTGGCGTTGATATTGAGCTTAACCGGCAATGTGGGCATCGGGGTTACTGTGGGTTCAGCAGCAACGGCGGCGACCGCGGAACGTCCAACTGGCAGCCCGGCGACAAGGAGCATGGTGGTGGCTGCCCCGCCCTCCAGAAGCGCCCGTCGCGTCGGACCAGTTTCTTTTTGCTTTTCTGGCACGTGTCATCTCCGGTTCGCCTGTTGAGGAGGATACTTGCCGCCTGCATTGCAGCCGGCAGCGTGCATCGACGCCACACAAGTTGGCGCTGGACGCGTAAAATTTCTTTCAGGAAATCGGCGGAACTATCAGAATTCCGGAATAACGTCCGATCGATAAGCGCGCGGCGTTATCCCTCGCAGGCGCTTGAATGTGGCGGTGAAGTGACTCTGGCTCGAAAAGCCGCAATTCAATGCGATCTCGCTGAGCGCGATGTCGGTTTCATGCAGGAGGGTCTCCGCCCGCCGGACGCGTTCCTCGATGACATAGGCGTACGGTGCAAGGCCTGTCGTGGCCTTGAAGCGACGCGCAAAGGTATCCGCCGCAACACCGGCGACATGCGCCAACTCGCCAAGCGAAATGTCTCCGTCCAGATGGGCATCGATATAGTCGCGAACCCGCTTCACGACGGGGCTGCCAAGGGATCCGTGGCGGATGATCTTTACGGGTTCATCAAAGACAGAACGTATCCGCAAAGCTATAAGTGCAACCAGATGCTCCATATAGGCCGTATCGGGAACGTGGCCGCGGGATATCTCGCAACTCAGCGATTTCAGCAGCGCGTCCGTGACAAAGTCGCTCTTGTTTATCAGGACCGGCAGGTTCTTCAGGTGATCGCTGCCCGGAGGGATGGACCGGGGATCGATCCAGAGCGCCGAATAGGTGAGATCGACGTCGCGATACGCGCCGAGCCGTTCCGTGCCCGCGGGCACGAATGTCAGGGCGCCCGGTCCGTCCCGCCCTTGATACAGGCTCCCGTCGGAACGGATGTGCGTCTGGGATGTGCCACCTCGCTCCGTCAGAACGAACAGGTGATGCGGAGCGGTCCAGCGCATTTCCGCTTCCCGGCATGCCCAGCGGCGGCGATCGAAAATGATCGATGAGTTGGCCCACGAAGCTGTCAACGGCTTCGCCAGCCGCTCACCCGCAGTCCGGATCCGACCATTACCGAGAAGCGGTCTGAAAGACATGTGGAACGTCCTGTTTTCGCCAAACCGAAACCGCGCGGGCGCCAGAATGCGCCATCGCAGTTCGCCCCACCGCCCGCACGAATTCTCCAGCACCGATCCTGATTGCGCTATCAAACCATATTCAAAGTCTCGTGTAGTGCCCTCTCCGCGTCAAGACTGAGGTGTGACGCGGCAAACACGCACGTCATGCGCTCATTTTCTCAGTCGTTCGCAACGTCTTTCGCTCTGGAATCGTTATCCTTGACAAGGCTGCCTCACTGGACCCGAGACGGCTGCAACGGCGAGAGACGCGATGGCGAAGAGTATTTCCGTGCGGGACGAAGACGAGAACTCGAACCGCCTTTTTACGCCGCGCCGCTCGCGCACTTTGGCGATCCTAGTCGCCCTCCTCGCAGGATTGGTCGTGTGCACGTTCCTCACCGTACCGTTCCTGCCCGCCCTCACCTGGGCGCTCGTGTTGGCTGTGATGTTCCAGCCGCTGCATCGCCGGGTAAAAAGCCGCTTCCGCTATCCGGACGCAGCAGCCGCGGCGACCGTCGCCATCGCTGTCTTCGTCGTCGCCGTGCCGCTTACCTTCATGGCGGAGCGGTTGGTGAACGAGGCTGCCAAAGGCGCAAAGATCATCGAGGAGGCGCTGCGGTCCGGCACCTGGCGCGACGCGCTCGCCAATTATCCACGTCTCGCGCCGGCCGTCCTCTGGATCGAGACGCAGCTCGATCTGGCCGGGATCGCCGGAAGCGCCACCAGCTGGCTTACCAACTTCAGCGCCTCGTTCGTACGCGGTTCCGTTGCCCAGATCATCGATGCCGTCCTGACATTCTATTTCCTGTTCTATTTCCTGCGTGACGGCCGGCAAGTGCTGGCAGCGCTAAAGGAACATTCCCCGCTCAGCGAGCAGGAGATGAACCGGCTGTTCACGCGGGTACACGAAACGGTGCATGCCGTTGTCTTCGGCACTGTGGCCGTTGCTGCCGTGCAGGGCGCCATGGGCGGCCTGATGTTCTGGTTGCTCGGCTTACCGGCGCCGGTGGTATGGGGGCTCGCCATGGGCTTGCTCGCCGTCGTGCCGGTGCTCGGCGCTTTCATCGTCTGGCTACCGGCCGCACTATCGCTGGCGTTGAGCGGCGAATGGGGAAAGGCGTTGATACTCGCCGGTTGGGGCGCGGGGGTGGTCGCGACCATCGACAATCTTCTGTACCCCATCTTCGTGGGGGACCGCCTGAAGCTTCACACCCTCACGGCCTTCATGAGCATGATCGGCGGCATCATCGTCTTCGGGTCGGCAGGGCTGGTGATCGGGCCGGTGGCCTTCACCGTCACGCTGCTGCTTCTGGACATCTGGCGCCAACACAATACGGAGCCCAGGGCCTGAAGCGCTTTGCGGTCTATCAGTACACGTCCGATCGACGGAGGGCGGAAAAAGGGCCCGCCCGAAAAAAGCCGGCGGACCCTGAATCAGGTCTGTCAGATGCGGGACTAAATCGTCACTCTAGGAAAGGATCACCACGATCTCCAGAGACGACGGTTCGACAATGACGATCCTGCCGTCTGCCAGTACGAAGAACAGGTAACCCTCGTATTCGGGTACGATCTGTACGATCCGCGTCGGAACCGGTTGTAGCTTGACCTTGACAGTCTCCGGTACTGCCACGCCGACGGACACATCGAAGTCGACGTCGATCGGGTCGACGTTCTCTTCCTTGATGACCTGCGTGATTTCCGTCTTCTGCTCTACCGTCACGTCCACGTTTCCGGAAGAGCCGGAAGTCTGACCCTGCTCGGTCGAACGGGACTCTCCTTGAGCCGGTCGATCGGTTCCGCCTTGCGAAGGCTGCTGTTCCGAATCTTGCTGCTGGGTCTGCGCGTCCGACCCCTGCTCTTGCGTTTGCGTGCCGCCCTGATCCTGCTGTGTATCGGATTGGCCTTGCTGATCCTGTTGCTGATCGGTGGGCTGTTGCTGATCAGCTGGCTGTTGCTGCTGGTCCTGGCCGGTCTGCCCCTGCTGTGTTGCACCCCCCTGGGGGTCAGGCTGCTGGTCCGGCTGCGTGCCGCCTTGCGGACATTCCATGCCGGCCGGGCAGTCGGTGGATTGGCCGCTCGACTGGCCCTGCGCCGGCTGCTCCGTCTGCGATAAGACCGGGGTGGACGCTACCCCCAGGCTCAAGGCGATCGCACTCCTGATAAGGATACCCTTCATCGGATGTTCTCCATTCGAACGTCCCTTCCGGCAGCCAACCGCTGATTGGCAGGATTGTTCCCTATCAACCTACGTGGGCGGCGGAATTTTGGAGAGCGGGATGAGAAAAAATGTTTGCGGATTTCCGTCCGGAATTGCTGAAAAACAAGAAGCCAGAGCAATTTCGTGATCCGGAGAAAAGCGGGTGTGGTTCAGGCCGTGATTCCACCCGCCCCGGCCCCGCCGGAACGGACTGGCCCTTCAAACAATCCCAGATCGTCACGGGTGAAAGCCGCAAGCACCCATGCCGCTTGACCGGCCTGACCACGTGGCTGATAGGTCAGCCTGTCAGGGCTGTCGATTCGGCGCATCGCCTCCTGGTCTATCAAGCCGGATCTCGCCGCTTCGGCCGCCCGTTCGCGATCACCTTCGAACGCATCTTCAACCAGTTCGCGGGTCAGCATGATCCCCTTGCGAGGGCGATCACGGCCTTCGTCCCGGGTCAGCATGACCACGGCCACGGCGAGTTCCTGGGCCAGCTCCGGGTCGGCCAACACCTCGAAGATTGCCATCGGCTCCTCCATCAATCCCCGGCGCCACGCGCAAAGAAACGGTGCTGCCTAGCCGTCGTCCGGGATGTGTGAATCCACGCCCAGGGTCTGCAGATTGTTGCGAACCTCCAGTACCGCTGCGACAGCCTCCACGACGGCCTGAATCCGACGTGCACGTTCCAGGGTTTCGACAGCACCTTCAAGGGTGACGATGCCGTTTACGGCACGCACTTCGATGCCGTCGGCCTCCGTTTCATCGTTTTGGGTCAGCCGGTCCGTAATGACCGCTTCCAGTTCGTCGCTGTCGATGCGGTTCGTTGGAAGGGGGCGCCCGTTGTCGACGGGATTTTCCTCAAGTCCATCTGCACCGGCATCATCGACTATGAAGCCCTCACCGCGCTCTTCATCAAAATTTGCGCCGGTGGAGCCATAGCTTCCGTTTTCAGGACTGCGCGAGGTACTACCGCTACCGTCTGAATAGGGCCAGCCTTCACGAAGATCGCGCTCCTCATAGTCGCGATAATCCTCGTCGCGCGAGAGCGCCTTTTCTTTGTGGGGCACCTTCATTGGCGTCTCCTTTCAGTGAGGATCGGTTTGGGAAAGAGATCCCGCTCTAGCGGGATCTCCGTCCCGCTCGTCACCAATCCCAAGTCTGGCGGCCGTACCAGTCGTCTAGGTCACGCCGCACACGGTCCTTCTCGATTCCGTAGCGCTCTTGGATTTTACCTTCAAGTTGATCACGGTTCCCGGAGATCTGATCCAGATCATCATCGGTGAGCTTGCCCCACTGCTCCTTGATCCTCCCCTTGACCTGCTTCCAGTTACCTTCCACACGATTCCAGTCCATGAGTCGTCCTCCATGTTTGATTGTCTCGTAAGTGGAACTCGCGAGAACGAAATTGGTTCATCGTGATCGCAGATGCTTGTGCACTCCCGGAAGGAGCCGGCCTCCGGACGTGACGTTGCAGACACAAAGTTGTGTTACTCTGGGAACTCGACTTTCACGGCATCTCTGCTTCTATCATATGCAGCTGTTTCACATCTGGCGAAGGGGGCGGAAGGTGGTCCACGATCGGGATAAAAGGCGCAAGCGTCGCCGTCACGTCCTCCGGTTCTTTTCAGCGCTCGCTTTACCTGCCCTCCTGCTTGGCTCGGCGATCGCGGCGGCGGAATGGGCCACGCCGGATCCACCCGTGCGCGCGGACGCTCCAAAGGCGGGAAACCGCCGGTGAAATCTTCGTCGGAAAACCAGCCTGGAACATCTTTGCGACTCGTGTGTTGAGCGCTCCTGAGCAGGAGCGAATATGAAGGAGCACATCCAGCAGATCGTTTCGGCGCTGAAGCGCCGGCATGCGGTGCTGTTTGTCGGAGCGGGCGTGTCGATGAGTGTCGGCTTGCCCTCCTGGAAAACGCTGGTCGATCATATGCTGAGCGAGCTGCGGCTCGACGAGTCCGTCATGCGTGATCCCGACATTTCGTATCAGACGATTGCCGAATGCTATCGCCTGGAACATGGAAACATTGCCTCGCTTTGCGAATGGATGCGGCACAACTGGCGCATCTCGCCGGAGCGCATCAAACGATCGGAGTTACATCGGTTGATCGTCGAGCTCGACTTCCCGGTGATCTACACGACCAACTACGACAGCAATTTGGAAAGCGCCTACGACGTTTACGGCAAGCGCTACGCAAAGATCAGCCATGTGCGTGACATCGCCTCCGCGCCGGCCGGCGTCACGCGGATCATCAAGTATCATGGCGACTTCGACGATGACGACACGCTCATCCTGACCGAAACGGACTATTTCAACCGGCTGTCCTTCGAATCCCCGCTCGACGTCCGCTTTCGCAGCGACGCTCTGGAAGCAACTGTGCTGTTCGTCGGCTACAGCATGTCTGACCTGAACATCCGCCTGCTTCTCCACCGCATCTGGAGCACCTGGCAGAGATCAGGTCACGAAAAGGATCGGCCGGCCTCCTATGTCTTCATGTATCGGCCCAATCCGGTCCAGAAAGCGGTTCTCGGCAAATGGGGCGTGACCGTTCTCGCCGGCGAAGGCGACGATCCGCAGCAATCGCTTCTGGCCTTCACCCGAAGCCTCCGCACTGAACTCGGTGGTTAGATCGTTTCACTGGAAGTGCTTTGAACGAGCCGCCTTACGGTGCACTCAACCGAATATTGCCAGGGGGGCATCGACCAGCGGAAAGCCGCGGTGAATTTGGCGCTCGACAGCGAGGAATTAATTGGGCGTCTTGCGGGCGTGGGAAAGGCGCTGGTCGCGACATCTCGAACATGCGCCCATGGACCGCCTAAAGCGTGGCTTGCCGAAAGAGCGTGCCGCGCCAGATCCGCTCTGCTGGCGGTGCCCGCGCCGACAAGATGATAGAGACCGAAAACGAAATCCCGGCCGGACCGTGTCAGCTGTGCGGAAATGCCCAGGATCGCATCCGCAAGATCGAGCGCCGATGTCGGATTCCCCCACTGGTCCGCGACGACCGCGATCTCCTCGCGCTCCCCGGCGAGCCGCAGTATGGTCTTGATGAAATTCTTCCCGAAAGGACTATAGACCCAGCCCGTGCGCAGAATGACATGGCGGGGATTCGCCTCGGCAACGGCCAGTTCGCCGGCAAGCTTGGAGGCGCCATAGACACTGAACGGAGCCGGCATATCGTCCTCCGCGTAGCTTCCGTGTTTGCTCCCGTCGAAGACATAATCGGTCGAGACATGGAGAACCGGCGCCCCGAGGGAGGCAGCCGCTCCGGCGACCGCCTCGGCCCCGAACGCATTGACTGCAAAGGCCGTCTCCGGCTCGCCTTCGGCCTGATCGACAGCCGTAAAGGCCGCGGCGGACACGACGAGATCCGGCCGGTGCGGTTCGATCGCCGCCAGGATCGTTGGAGGGTCCGTCAGGTCCAGCTGCGGCCGCCCGATCAGGATGACTTCAGTTCCAGGCAGTCCGCGTGCCTGTTCGAGCAGGCTGCGGGCCAACTGACCTTTGCAACCTGTCACGACAATTCTCACGCCACGCTCCGATGCAGCCCGCCGATGCGGGATCCCGAATGGCGTTCACGTCGGATCGGCTCCCACCACCAGCGGTTTGCGAGGAACCAGTCGACCGTCTCGCTCAACCCCGCCTCGAAGCTCCGCTTCGGTCTCCAGCCGAGCTCACGCTCGACCTTCGAAGGATCGATCGCATAGCGCCGGTCGTGACCGGGACGGTCGGGGACAAGGGTGATGAGGTCCCTGTAGCTGCCGCCGCCCTTGCGCGGCAATTTCATGTCTATGAGATCGCAGATGCTCTCCATGACCGAGAGATTATTGCGCTCGGCACGGGCGCCGATATTATAGCTTTCCCCTGGTCTGCCCTGGCTTATGACCAGGTCCAGGGCAGCTGCGTGATCGTCCACATGGAGCCAATCGCGGACATTCGCTCCGGAGCCATAGAGCGGCAAAGGCTCTTCCTCTATGGCATTGATGATCGTCAGTGGGATCAGCTTTTCCGGGAAATGGAATGGGCCGTAATTGTTGGAGCAATTCGAGACGACCACCGGCAAGCCGTAGGTGCGATGCCAGGCGCGCGCAAAATGATCCGCCGCCGCCTTTGAAGCCGCGTAAGGCGACGAGGGCGCGTAACGGCTCTCCTCGGAGAAGATGCCCCGGTTGAACGGGAGGTCGCCGAAGACCTCGTCGGTCGAGACATGATGGAAGCGGAAACGCTCCTGCCCTTCGAGGCCGAGCCCGGACCAATAGGCGAGTGCCGCGTTAAGCAGCCGTACCGTGCCGAGGACGTTCGTCTCCATGAAAAGGTCGGGGCCTTCGATAGAACGGTCGACATGGCTCTCGGCAGCAAGATGCATGATCGCGTCCACGCGCTCCCGGCGCATGATCTGCAGCAGGACCTTTTCGTCGAGAATGTCGGCACGGTAGAAGGCATAGCGCGGGTCGCCTTCCACCGCTCGCAATGACGCAAGGCTGCCGGCATAGGTCAGTTTGTCAACATTGACCACGCGCTCCGCCCCGCATCGGATCAGATGCCGGCAGACCGCCGAACCAATGAAACCCGCGCCACCCGTTACCAAGACTCGCATGGCTTCTCCCCTCATGCGGTGAACTCGAATAAATTGGATTCGTTGAGTAATGCTGCGTTCCTGTCTTTCGCGGACAGTTGCAGGCGATCGGCAGCCACTGGCCAGCCTATTCCTATCGCAGGGTCATCGAAGCGGATCGACCGCTCGTGTTCCGCGCTGTAATGCTCGGTGACCTTGTAGAGAACTTCCGTCTCCGGCTCGAGCGTGACGAACCCGTGTGCGAAGCCGGCGGGCACCAGGATCTGGTTCCATCTCTCGGCCGAGAGTTCGAGACCGAGCCACTTTGCGAAGCTCGGCGAACCCTTGCGGATGTCGACAACGACGTCGAATACCCGGCCCCGCACGACGCGAACGAGCTTCGCCTGCGCCTTGGGCGGAAGTTGATAATGCAGCCCCCGAAGGGTACCTGCCAATGCCGAGTAGGAATGATTGTCCTGCACGAAGCTGAGCTCGACTCCTTGGGCGGCCAGGGTCTCCGCATTGAAGGTTTCCGAAAAGAAGCCCCGTTCGTCACCGAATTTCCGCGGCACGATCTCCAGCACGCCACCAAGGGACAACGGCCTCACTTCAAGCATCTGCCAGTTCCCTAATCCGCCTCTGGAGATAGAACGCATAATCATTCTTGCCGAGCAGGTTGGCACGCTCGAGCACCTGATCGGCCGAGACGTAACCGAGCTCGAAGGCGATCTCCTCGGGGCACATGATCTTGACCCCCTGCCGATGCTCGATCGCGCGCACGAAGGAAGCGGCATCGTGCAGGCTTTGGTGCGTGCCCGTGTCGAGCCATGCAAAACCCCGCCCAAGGCGGCATACGTGCAGGTCACCGCGCTCCAGATAGGCGCGGTTTACGTCAGTGATTTCCAACTCGCCGCGCGCTGAAGGTTTGATTGAAGAAGCTATCTCAACGACGCTGTTTTCATAGAAATAAAGGCCTGTCACGGCCCAGCTCGATCGTGCCCGCGCGGGCTTTTCCTCGATCGTCTCCGCCCGCCCCGTATTGCCATCGAAGCTTACGACGCCGTAGCGCTCGGGGTCATCGACGCGGTAGGCGAAGATCGTTGCACCGCTCGCCCGGGCCGTGGCCGCGCTGCACAGCTCGGGCAGGCCCGCGCCGTAGAAAATATTATCGCCGAGGATAAGGGCGACAGCGCTATCGCCGATAAAGTCCCGGCCGATCACGAAGGCCTCGGCAAGTCCATTCGGCTCCGGCTGCTCCGCATAGGAGATCGCGAGGCCGAACTGGCTCCCGTCGCCAAGGAGTTCTTCAAACAGCGGCCGGTCCCTGGGCATGGTGATCACCAGGATCTCGCGTATGCCCGCCAGCATCAGCGTACCGAGCGGGTAGTAGATCATCGGCTTGTCGTGTACGGGGAGCAATTGCTTCGAGACCGAAATCGTCACGGGGTAAAGCCGGGTTCCCCGGCCGCCTGCAAGGATGATGCCTCTCATGGGATTGCCTTCGCTCGCCGACATCATCGTGCTCGCGCTCCGGCAGACTCGAGCGGGCTGAGTGCGGTGGCCGCGTCCGGGCTGAGCTTGCCGCAGCGCCAGAGACTATAGGAAGGCTCGCTGTCCCAGTCGTAATAGTAGGCAGCCGTCAGCCGGCCTGCCTCGATAAATTCGCCGAAAGCAGCGCGCGTGGCGCCGATCGCCTTTCCTCGCGATCGATCATCCACGGGGCACGAGCGCGCCGTATTTGCGATCCCCCATTCGGTGACCCAGCAGGACCTGCCCGTGGCCGCCGGTTGGCAGAACTCAAGGAGGCTTCTGACGCGCGCGGCGATGGCAGGCGCCGCTTTCCTGCCGGGGTAGATGTGGATGCCATAGGCATCCACCAGGCTATCGATGCCACGCTCTTGAAGAAGCGCTACGAGTTGGTGGGGATCGAGCCTTTCCATCCCGCGCCTGTCGGCCTCAGCGGCACTCATATCCGAGAGGCCAGCGGAAATGACGGCTGCATCGCGGCTATGCGTGGTCCGGCGCACCTCCGATCGGGTGATCGCGACCGCCTGCACGTAATTGTCGAGGCCGCGCTCGAAGCCAGCCCGGTCCTGAAGTTCGCCGAGGCTGCGCGGGGTCCGGGTGCCCGGTTTGCGAAAAACGGCAAGGTCGCCGTTATATCCGGCGTAGTTGATCTCGTTCCCGGGCTCGATCGCTTCGAGACGAATTCCCAGGGCGTCGATACGCCGAAGCGCATCATGCAGTTCCCTGCGGTATCGCGCGAGATCAAGATCCGATAATCGATAGACATCCCAGATGCGGCCATGGCCCGTTCTCGGACCTGCGCTCTGCGGATAGTAGCTTTTGTTGCCCAGCTGGATTTCCAGAAGGATACGCAGGCCCAGCCGGTGAGCGATCGCCAGCGCCTCAATGCTCTCGTCGATCGGACGCGAAAGCGAAAGGCGGATATCAGTGGCGCCGCTCATGGCGATGTCCTTCAAAACCTTCTCCTGTTCGCTGCGGGGCAGCCAGGCGAGATTCATCCGGTTGATTCCGATACGAACCGCCGGCACTTCGCCGGCATGCGCCGGTGCCGTGAGTGCCAGCAACGCGGTAAGGAGAAGTGCTCCAGCCCTATGTTTCTGCGCAATTCCGGACGGAAAACCGCTGCGCACTTTTCCTGGAATTGCTCTAGAGCCCGACATGAGCCAGAGCATTTCGGAAGTTGGTCTCGCACGCCGAATACCGGTCGATGACCGCCTGCGAGTCGATTTTGGACAGAAAGCTCGAAAGATAGGCCTTCCTGTCCGCCTCCCGGTTCCAGATCGCCGCTTCCATGTAGGGGAATCCGATAAACTCCAGCATTTCCCGCATGCGGTCGTCGACCGCGATCATGAGCGAAGGAACGCCCGCCTGCATGCCGATGATGCAGCCGTGAAAGCGGCGGCCGAAGCAGAGATCCCGCGTGGAGACCCAGCTTCGCCACTGATTGGTATCGAAGAACACCAACAGCTCGTGCTTACGCTGCCACTTTTCCGAATGCTTGTAAGCGGTCTCGCCAGTAATGCGCCCGCTCGCGCGGTCGTAAACAGGCAGGTCGTCATCCACGGGAAGGGAAAGATTGTAGGCGACCACCTCGTCCTGGATGACATAGCTCGCAACGCTTTCCGGCTTCAGTAGTGCGTGGGCGTCGACGATCGTGTCGGCAACGCTTCCGAGATAGCCTCCGAAGGCGATCTTCTGCGACGAGGCGAGCTCCGGATTGGCCAGCGCGGTGAGCGAACGCTTCATCTCGACCGGCGCAAAGAAGAGCGAAGGGCAGCCCGTCGGCTTGACGAACTTCATACCCTGCTCCCGCAGGAACTCGGCGGTGAAGTAGCCGCGCGTGAGGAAGAAGCTCTCCTTTTTCTTCAGAACCTCAAGGAACTTGAGCGTGCCGGAAGGCAGGTTTTCCTTGAGCCCTTCCCTCCGCTGAATGCCGATCCCCATGATCACCACCGGCATGTTCAGCTTCTGAAATACCTCTGCTTCCAGATCGGCCGAATAGCCGGGACGCAGAAGGTTGGCCGAAGCGAACACGCAGATGTCGAATTCCTCATTTAGGCGCTCATAAACCTCATCGGAGTTCCGGCTATTGACGAGGTGCCAGAAAGGCAAATAGGTGACGTCGTGCCCGCGCAGGGCATGGGCCGCGCCCTCGCCGATCAGGTAGTTGCCGGTATTGGCGATCTTCTTGACCTGATCGATCAGTTCCTTCTTGGTTCTGACCTCATCGAAATAGGGCCTGTGGCGGACCTCGGCGCCGTTTACGCCCGAGACGGTTCGCTGCAGATAGGACGGGATACCCGTAAGCAAGATACGCATCGATACACCTGAGATTGGAGCCAGCACACGCTCATGAAAACTATTGACCTATTCCGATCTCTCTGAGCGCCGAGCGGAACGTGCGCTCGCGATCGGAATATCTGTCGACCAGTTCGGATGCGTTCAGTCCGGCCAAGTGGTCGGCGACGAATTCAGCCCGGTTATCCGCCTTGTCGACCTCGACGGCGTCGATCGCCGGCAGCCCGGTATAGCCGAGCATCTCGCGCATCCGGTCGTCTACTGCCACCATCAGGCTAGGCACGGCTGCCTGCATGGCGATAATCGAGCCGTGGAAGCGTCGGCCGAAATTGAAATCCATGGAAGAAGCCCAGGCGCGCCACTGGTTCGTGTCGAAGAAGGTACGGACGTCGAAGGGCGTCTTCAGCCGTTCCGTGCCCGGATAACTCAGCTCACCGAGCATCACTCCCGAGGCGGAATCGTACACCCGTCCATCGCCGTTCGCTTCCACGTTCATGTCGAAGTGAAGGAATTCGTCCTGAATAACGTATTGGGGACGCGAACCCTCCGGCGCCAGTGCCGCGGCATCGACGATGCAGTCGTGATTGGCACCTAGATAACCGGAAAAGATCGTCCGCGCCTTGCCCACCGGTACCTTTGGCAGCTTCTTCAGGGAGGCGCGCATATTGTGCGGCATCAGATAGATGGAAGGGCATCCGGTCGGCTGGACGTAGGAGAAACCCTGATCCTTGAGGAAGCCTGCCGTCTCGAAGCCACGCGTCAGGAAATAGTGCTCGCGCTCCTTAAGAACGTCGAGAAGCCGCTTCGTGCCTTCCGGAAGGCTGTTTTCCAGGTCCCGCCGGTTCTGCAGCCCGATGCCGAGCATGACGATCGGCATTTTGAGCTTGCCCAGCACTTCCGCCTCGGCATCCGCTGACAGGCCCTTTCGCAAAAGGTTCGCGCAGGTGAACACGCAGATGTCGAAATTGGCATTGAACTCCTCGAGGCCGACGCCGTTCTGGCTGCAATTGTAAAGGTGCCAAAACGGCACCTGCTTCGCATGCGGGGCAATCGCCCGCAGCGCCCCCTCGCCGATCAGATAATTGCCGGTATTGCTGATATTGCGAAGCTCCTGCAGGAACTCCTCCTTCGTTTCGGGCTGTTTCTGCCGCTCCGAATAGGAGACGGATAATCCCTGCGCGCCGTTGGCGAGGCGCGTGTAGTGACCAGGAATTCCCGTCACGAGGATCCGTGGACGCATGCAATCGACCCTTCTTTTCTTAAATCGGCGGGGCCTCAGCCCACAGCCGCTACTCCGGGATTGGATGCCTCGCGGCCACGTATGACCGTTGCGCGCGAAAGCGATGAATTATGCACAGAGCGATCGCACCAGCCGAGGAACTCGGAGAAGGACGATCCCCATGAACGGCGTGCCGCTGTTCTGAGGCAGCCTTCCATGAGGGGCGCCAGCCGCTCACGATTGAGGGCCACTTCCTCGATGGCCTTTGCCATATCCCGCACCACCTGTGGATCGGCCGCGGCCTCGATCAGAATGCCGTCCTCGCCGTCGGTGATGAGCTCGTCGACGGCACCAACCGCCGTCGCGATCGGTACGCAGCCGAGCTGCTGTGCCTCGGCAATCATCAAGGGAGCCCCCTCCCAGCGGGACGGCATCAGAAGGACATCCGCCCAACCGAGCGCCTTGATCAGATCCTTGCTGGCGAAGACCGGTGAGCGCACTTCGACGCCCAAGTCCCTCAGGCGATCCGTCCAGGATATCGTGGCATCCGCAAGGATCTCACCGCCAACCGCCCGGGCATCGAAAGGCACGCGCGACGCGCGCAGCTCGGCGATGGCCGCAGCCAGACGATCGATCCCCTTTTGCTGGTCGAGGCGGCCCATATAGAGCACCCGAAGCCGATCGTCCTTCCGTTCGATCCGTCTGACCGAAAGCACTTCAGACAGGACCTTGGGCGGCACGGAGAAGCTCGCGCCGTTGGGTACGGCAAAGATCTTTTCATGCGGCACGCCGAAACTGTGAAGATAAAGCTTGAGCTGTTCCGAGCAGGTCAGGAACGCATCATAGCAATGCTCGTGGGCGATCGCCGCAAAAGGCTGGCCGGCGGGTCTTTTGAAGGCGGTATTGTCGACCACATGAAGGTAGCAGGCTGTTCGGGTTCCTTCCGAGCGCAGGCGCGCGATAAGCGGATGCACCGCCATGACGTGATTGTTGATCACGAGATCGAAGCCTGAAAGCTGACCCTTGAGCGCGGCCCAATCGACGTCATGGCCTTCGGCAATGAAATCGTGCCCCAGGAACGAGCCGGAGCCGCCCCAGGCGGGGATACCCTGGTCCCAGAAGTGAATATAATCGAAGCTCTGGTCGGACTCGTCGATCACATCCATTCTGGATGTGCCGAGCACGAAAAGATGTGTCTCGTAGCCCGCAGCCTTCAGCTCGCGCGAAGCAGCGTATACGACCTTCTCGGCGCCACCGAAGGATGCATTGGGCACGAGCAGGGCCGCCGTTTTTCTGCCCCCCTCGCTATGGCCGAGCGGCAATATGGGCGAGCCTCCGACCTCCTGGCGAAGGGCTTTGTGAAGATCGGAATAGGGAACGAGCCGTGCCGGGCGCCAGGTCCAGCGTTTGCCGGCCGTGCGCCGCAGCGGGCTGGTCGCGATGGCGTTGACGCAGTTGATCATCACCTGCTGGGGTGTGATGAGCAAACGACGCGGCAGGCTTCTCGGGAAGGGAAAACGCACTTTCAAGATAGCCGATGTCGGCCAGACCTGCTGATTGCCGATGGAGGCGAACCAGTCCAGCGCCTTGTTTTGGATGACGTCGCGCACGAGCGATGTGGACAGAAAAATGAGGTCCGGCGAAGCGTTATGCTGGGCGCCGGCCTCAAGGAAAACCGGTTCGATCTTGCGCTGAGCCGCATCGTTGCCGAGCTGGACGAATACCACATTGGCCTTCTCGCTCAGGCGCTCCAGGTGGGAGAGCACGTTTGGCAGCATCCGGGAGCGCAGCAGCAGGTCGAGCGTGGCGCCGCTTCCGGCGATCAGGAAGGGCGGGAAATGCACGTTGTCCGGCTCACCGACGCTCGCCCAGAACGCCGGAATGATATCGTCGAGGCGAAGCCGCTTGGGTGCCTTTGTCGGGTCGGTAAAGTAAGAAATGGCGGCGTCTTCCGTCCGCGCAAAGAGATAACGCGGGCATTCCTCATGCTCGAAATCGACGAGCATGGGGCGCTGGAACAGCGCCCTGTGGCGCTTTCGGAGGAAGCTCACGGAGGCAGCGCGATCGCGGTTCGCCTCCTTGAACCGGCTCTCCGCCCTTAGCCGGTATTCGAAGGTCGTGTCGTGGCATGGTTCTCCGACGAAGCCGTGCTCGATGCAGGACAGCCAGAATTCCCAGTCCTCGAAACCGTTCTGCCTGTCGGCGTCGAAACGAACCCCCGCCCGAAACACATCGAGCGAGATCATGGAGCCGGTGTCGCAGATATTGTCCGTTATGCAGTGCAGGAGCCGCGAGTAGCGATTGCCGTAATGGGCGCGCCAGCTCACCGAGAAAGTGTCGATATTGGTGTAAATCCACCCGCAACCGCTTGTGCGCAGTTGCCTGTATAGGGTCTCGATGGTCCCGGGCAGCACGCGATTGTCGGCATCGAGGAAATAGACTGCTTCGGCTTCCGGCAGGTTCGCGAGAACGTATTCGATCGCACGGTTGCGCGCCCCGCCCGGCCCGGCATTGGCGCCGAAGAGAACATGGACCGCCGGATGGGCCGCCGCGTAGAGAAGCAGCTGATCGAAGGTCTCCTGTCGCGGATCCCCATCGACCGATACGACGACCGCTACACTGCATCCGGAGAGCTTCGAGGCGAGAACGGATTCGATCGCCTCCAGAACGAGGGCTGCATGGCCGTAGAGCGGCATCGCCACCACTATGAGGTCGGTATCTTCCCTATTGCCGGACATTGGACGCCCCTGCGGACTGCTTCACCAACCGGAAGCCGGAGACTTTGAGCCAGGAGAAATCGACCGTATCCGTCACGGCACGGCTCAGGATCATGAGGTCCATCGGCTCACGCACGGGCTTGTCCAGCTGGAAGTTGATGTTGATCGCCTGCGCGGCCGTAACCTCGCGCCAGCCGCTGAAGAAGGCCGAGGGCTTCGCAGCGCCCTTGCGTGCAAGTTCCGCCACTTCCGAGCGCGCGTTGGAGTTCGCCGGAGCGAGCAGGAAGCTCACGGCCGCGGGCGCGCCCTTCGGGTGATCGATTATCGCGCTCGCGGAGAAGGAGATGGTGCCGGGTTCCACGGCCCGGCCAATTGTGCCGGCGGATATCCCGCTCGGTAGCGGATGACAAACGACGGCGTTCTCGTGCTCGAGGAAGCGAACGGTCTGAAACTCCGGGACGACCGGGGTCACAGAAACATCGACGATCTGACTTAGCAGGTCGACCGCCAGACGATAGTCCTCGATGAAGTGACCCTCCAGCAACGCCGTCGGAGCGATCATGTTGGGCATTCGTGCCGGCTTCACGCCGGGCAGCCCCGTAAACACCCGGAATGCCAGCGGCCGAAGATCGAGATCAGGATGCGGTGTTTCCGATCGGGCCGTGTAGCGCTCGCTCGCAATCGGATAGCCGAGCGACAGCTCGACAGTCTCCGTCCCGGTCGTAGAAATCCTCAGGCGCAGCGTTCTCGCCGCGCCGCCGCAAGCGCGTGGGAGCGCAAAGAAATTCCAGTTTGCCGTTAGCTGCGCATAGGGGACGGTCCACTCGGCTACGCCCTCGCCGTTCTCGACATAGCCCAGCATGACGACCAGTTCGCCCCCGTCCCTCGGCACGGAATGGAGATGCAGCGCGAATCCCGCCACGCCATGGCTGGAGACAGGCAGCAACTGCTCGACACAGCCGGTGGACAGGAGTTGCCCGATGCCCTCGTCCTTTGGATCGGCATAGGGATCATGGGCGAAAATCTCCGCGACCGGCTCCCAATTGTGAGCTTGAAAGGCGTCCTCGAGTGCGCGGTAATTCTCGAGCAGCGTTTCCCGCTCGCGACGGAGAATCGCGAGCTCGGCGGTTACGGCCGAGGTGAAGCGGGAGAGCCGCCCTACTCCACCCTCGACCAGCGTCCGTATCAGCGAAAGACTCTCCGCCTTGACGGGCACGTCGATCCGTCGAAGCGGTATCTCGGGTATGGTGCCAAGCGCGTGGACAGATGCAAGCCCTTCGCGCAGATCGGTCTCGCCCTCATCGGAGAAGGCCAGCGCAATCAGGGGAAAGGCGTTCTGCAAGGGAAAGCGTGAAGCATCCGGATCGAGAAAATGGACCAGATGCTCGATGTCGCTCCCCTCGACGTTCTCCCGGTCAAGACCGGATGCCACAACCAGCCTTCGCTTCGTCGGCGATTGCCTCACGCTAGAAGACATCAACTCTTGCACGCAGCGACCCCAGAATATTTCGATTAAATTACAGATGAACTTTGGAACCGTAAATACTCACGGATCGGAACTTCATTTTCGGAAAACATATCCTCGGATTCCGCACTGCACAACAATAGATTCTTGGGGTTTTTACGGGTATTTATAATTCAACAATTGAAGTAATGTCTACGCAATCTGCGTTTCCTTCGCTAGTGCAGCATTCCGCCCGGCGAGATTGTCTACCAGCTTCAACTGGCGCGCGAGGCAATCGTCCAACCGAAACCTCTGCTCCACCGTTCTGCGCGCCGCGCGGCGCATTGCACTGACCCCCTCTGCACCCTTCAACACGTCCAGAATCGTTCCGGCCAGCGTGTCGGGGTCAAAGAACGGGACGAGAAGCCCGTTGCGGCCCGAGCGGATGACTTCCTGAACCGGCGCCGTATCCGATCCGATAACAAGTGCGCCGCAGGCCATTGCCTCAAGCACCGACCAGGAAAGCACGAAGGGATAGGTGAGGTAGAGATGCGCCGCGGAGATCTGAAAGAGTTGCCGCAACACCGAATGCGGCACGACGCCCGGGAAAATAAGTCTCTCACGCGGAACGTCCAGCGACGCAAGCAGATGATCCTTCCACGATCCCCCGCCGGGGGGCGGCGCGCCGTAGCTGACCCCGTCGCCGCCGACGAAGACGAACAGCGCGTCCGGATGCCGTCGGACGACCTTCGCCGCCGCCTCCAGTGCTTGCGGGAACCCGCGATAAGGTTCAAGGTCCCGCGCGACGAAAGTGACGACCGGATCGCCAGCCTTCAGGACACGCCCGTCCGGAAGCTTCAGCGAAGCTGCAGGATCGGGGCGAAAACGGCGCGTGTCTATGCCTTCGTGGCAAACGGCAATTCTTTGCTGCGCGTCACCTGGATAGAGGCTTCTCTGCCAGTTCGTGGGGCTGATGCCGCCATCCATCGCTTCGAGAGAAAGGAGCTGCGCCACATTGCGAAGGCGCAAGCGTTTCCGCGTCTCGGAATCGGGACGGTCGTCGGGCGCAAAGCCGACATCCGCTCCTTCAGCCCGATAGAAAAACTCGCAATAGCCCAGTGCCGGCACCCGCGGCAGGACATCCTTCACGAACATCATGCTGCCCCAACCTATATGGCCGAGAATGACGTCGGGAGCCTGCCCGAGGCGGCGCATGGCGTCGAATGTCTCCGCAACCCTGTGCCCGATGCGCACATGATGATCGGGAACCCCGAAGTGACGGGCAATATGCGGGTTCGGCTGCGGACCGGGCTCCGCCCGATGCCGGACGACCCGAACGGATGGTATCCGCTGATCCACGGTCTCCGTCACGAGGGTGACCTCGTTCCCCGCCTCGGCAAGGTGCCGCGCCAAGGCGGCGAACTGGCCGAATCCACGGCGGTGTACGAATGCTACATGCATGTTCTTAAACCAGCTATTGGTGAGAGATCGCCGCTACAGTGCACGCGCGTCCGATCGGACGCGCTGAGATCTGAGCAGCATTTTGCATGTCTCTGTCCCTTGGTCCGCTATGATCAAAGGACGAATGCGATGGAGGAGCCTCAGATCCCGTAACGCGCGGCATTGCCCCAGACCAGTTCGAGGCGGTGCAGGGTCTGGAAGGCGGTCTCGAGATTCCGCCGGTCCTGCTCTCCGTGGCTGAGGGCGCGTTCGTAGCCCTTCGCTGCCTCCCGCAGGCCAGCGCAGACCTGCCTGCCTTTCACCGACAGCCGTATGCGGGCCGACCGCTTGTCACGCTGCGATGCGATTCGATCGATGTAGTCGCCATCGGCAAGCTGTTTCAGGTAATAGGAAATGTTCGAACCCACATAGTGGCCTCGGTCCAAAAGCTCTCCCACCGAAAGCTCCGCGTCGCCGATGGCAAGAAGAACCATCGCCTGCGCCGGGCCGATGTCGTCGACCCCGAGCTTTGTCAACTCCGCCCGCAAGAGGCCGGAAAACCTGCGGCTTGCGCGCTCCATCACCCTGGCAAGCTCAAAATAGGTAACGAGCGAATTATCCCCGTCCTGGTCGGCTGCTAGGGTCTCGAGGCCTTTCCGCATTGTTTCATTCGCGGGAAGGACTGAAACAGTGTCTCCGAAGTCTGCGAACGGATAGAGCATCCTGTGGTTCATCCCTCTCTCCATAGAGAACGTACTTCATATTTCGGAAATTTACTTCAATATTTGAAGCAAATTCATGACACCCCTGCCCCGAAATTCAACGCCCTTGAGCGAGCGATGTTTATTGTGTCACACTCATCGCAACAATACTGTGATTTGAGTGAATCTGAACCAGATCGCCCCATGAAACCCGCGAAAGCGTTATTCAGAAGATCGCCACATGCGTGATACTGTTCGAAATCCTTTGATTGGCAAGGGCCATAGCCGATCGATGGCGCCACAAAATGGAACAATGGCTCCAAAGCTGCTCGTTCTGCGGGCCCGGCGCGTATTCGTCGTGACGCTTCTTTATGCAGCCCTGCTCAGCGCCTGCATCAACCTCCTGCAACTCACCATGCCGCTTTATATGATGCAGGTGCATGACAGGGTGTTGAACAGCCAGAGCATGGATACGCTCGTCATGCTGACGATTCTTGCTGTCGGCGCGCTGATCGTGCTCGGCGTGCTCGATTTCATTCGCGCTCTCACCTTTCAGGCCATGGGTAGCGCCGTGGTCCGCTGGTTGAACCTGCCGGTTCTGACCGCCGCCGTGCAGGCGTCGGCCGATCAGGGGCTTGCACGGGCGACGCAGTCTCTGCGCGACCTCACGGAGCTGCGCAGCTTCCTCACTTCTTCTGCGGTGAGCGCTCCGCTCGACGCGGCCTGGTCGCCCATCTTTCTGGGCGTCCTTTTTCTGCTGCATCCCCTCTTCGGATTGATCGGTGCGATCTCCGTCGTCGTGCTCGTCTGCTGCGGCCTCCTCAACGACCTCTTGACGCGTCAGCTCATGAAAGAGGCAAGCCAGGCTAATATTGAGGCAGTCTCGAATATAGGTGCGACATTACGTCACGCCGAAGCCATCGAAGCGATGGGAATGCTCCCGGCGCTCTCCCAAAAGTGGCGCGCCGCTCAGCTGCACGCCCTGAGCGTGCTGGAAGCCAGCGGAATCAGAAGCAGGGCGATGGCCTCGATCACCCGATCGCTGCGCTTTGCCATTCAGGTGGCGGCGCTCGGCACCGGCGCGCTGCTCGTCATGCGGCAGGAGATTTCTCCCGGAGCGATGATGGCGACGACCATTCTCGTGGGGCGCCTTCTGCTGCCGTTCGACTCCGTCATTGAAAACTGGCGGCAATGGGTATTGGCGATCGCAAGCTGGCGCCGCGTCGAAGCGGCACTGAAGGAGGACCTCGCCGTTCGTCAGACGATGTCGACGCCGCGCTCGGAAGGCGAGCTTGTCGTCGACAAGCTGGTCTATGCGGCACCCGGCCTTGATGTCCCGATCATCAAGGGCATCAACTTCTCGCTCTCGCCCGGTGAGGTGCTGGGTATCGTCGGCCCATCCGCCGCGGGTAAATCCACGCTGGCGCGGCTCCTCACCGGCATTCTGAAGCCGACTGCCGGCGGTGTTTTTCTGGACGGCAACAACGTCTACCTCTGGGAGCGCAGCTCGTTCGGTCAGGTGGCGGGCTACCTGCCGCAGTCGGTGTCCCTGCTCGAAGGGACGATACGTGAAAACATCGCACGCATGGCGGAGAGCGACCCTTACAAGGTGCTCGAGGCGGCGCGGCTTGCCGATGTGCACGACATGATCGGCAGGCTACCGCTCGGCTATGATACGCCGGTCGGCGATGGCCACCTCACCCTTTCCGGAGGGCAAAGGCAGCGCATCGCTCTGGCCCGCTGCCTCTACGGCCGGCCCCGCCTGCTTGTCCTGGACGAGCCCAACGCCAATCTCGACGCCATCGGCGAGCGCGCTCTTATCCGCGCGATCGAGGAGGCGCGCAGAGACGGCGCCATCGTCATCCTCATCGCCCACCGGCCGGCTATCATGCAGGTGGCCGATAAGCTGCTCGTGCTGGAAGGCGGCCGCATCAGCCAGTTCGGCCCACGAACGGATGTGGTGGCCTCGATGATCCCGGGCGAAACGAGACGCGAAGGTACTGCTACATGAAGACGGAAACGATCCTGCCGGCTCGCCTCGATCTGCAGCCGCCCGCGGAGACGGAAAGCACGGAACGTCGCCTGCCGGTAGCCGCGCAGGGGCGGCTGCCAATGACAATGCCGGAGCCGGACCTCCTGGAGAACGATACGCGGTCGCCCATCCGGCGCCTCGTCATCGCCGGGCTGACGACGATCCTCGTTGCCTTCGGTGGCTTCTTCGGCTGGGCATTTTCAACGGAGCTCAGCAGTGCCTCGGTCACGAGTGGCACTATCATCGTCGATTCGAAACGCAAGACGGTTAGTCATTTCGAGGGAGGCGTGCTCAGCCGTATCCTCGTGCAAGAGGGAGATCATGTGGCTCCCGGCCAACCGCTGATGCAACTGGAGGATACGCGTGCGCGCTCCGACCTGCAGGCGCTGGAGAGCCGCCGTGTCGGTCTGATCGCAAAGCTTGCGCGGCTTCGGTCCGAGCGGTCGGGCTTGCAGGCGGTCGACTTCCCGGACGACCTCGTCGCTGCGGGGGAAGCCGCCGCGGATGCAGTCACGGCGGAAACCGCGTTCTTCGAGAAGCGCAACGAGGCCAAGGAGGGCCGGATAGCGATCCAGCGGAAGACGATCGAGGAATATTCGGAGAAAGCGAAGTCTCTCACAGCTCAGTTGCAGGCGACAGACCGGCAGATTGAACTGATGAACGAGCAGCGAACGGCGATCGCGACCCTGGTCGAAAAGGCGTTCGCCCAGCGATCGAAACTCATCGAGATCGACGCGCGGCTCAGCGAACTCGCCGCGACGCGGGGCGAAATTGCGGGCGACAGGGCGCAGGCGGAAAAGGCGATGGCAGGCGCGGAGCTCACGCTCACCGGAATCGAATCGGATTTCCAGTCGGAGATTGCCGGAGAGATTACAACGGCGCGCCTCGAGCTTGCGGAAGTCGAGGAGCGCATCATCTCCGCCAAGGACGTGCTGCGCCGCCTCGAAATCCGTGCGCCCCAGGCGGGCATCGTCGCCAACATTCAGCTGCGCACGCCCGGCAGTGCCGTCACGCCCGGCCAGCCGCTTCTCGACATCGTGCCCGAGGACGAGCCGCTGCTCGTCGAGATGCATGTCAGCACGCGGGACATCGACAGCATAACGATCGGCTCGAGCACGCAAATCCGCCTCACCGCCTATAACCAGCGTTCGCACCTGCCCATGGACGGCAAGGTCACCTATATCGCCGCGGACCAATCCATGGATGAAAAGTCCAATGTCGCCTATTTCGTCGCACGGGCGGAAATCGCGCCGGAATCGCTTGCCGCAAATCCTGACATTCGGCTTTATCCGGGCATGCCCGCGGAAGTGCTGATCGTGCACAAAGCCCGCTCGGCAATCGATTACCTCGTCTCTCCCGTCTCGGACAGTTTCAACCGCGCCTTCCGGGAGGATTGAAGTCGTTCTCTCATCCAACGCATCAATTGGCAATTTACTTTAAATTTTGAACCGGTTTGCCGGCATTTCCGCAAGAATAACTCCTAAAATTATATTGTGCCCATATTAGCACATGGACCAGTTATGTTTCATGTGCTGAATTTATATCAATTTCTGCCCCGTTTTATTGGTACATCTGTGTTGCGTTCGAAATTATTGCGGTGCACACTCCGGCACGCAATCCTCGGCTCCGTGCCGATGACGCATGCATCAAACCACGAAGAGGAGAAGCAGATGGCCACTTTGGAAGGCGGCGCATACGACGACGCCCTGTTCGGCTCTCGCTTTGACGATTTCATCCGCGCCCATGGCGGTGATGATTTCGTCAACGGGGGTAACGGGGACGACATCATCTTCGGCGATGAAGGTGACGACTTGCTGTTCGGCGGCAACGGAAATGACACGGTGTTCGGCGGTGAAGGTACCGACGTTCTCCATGGCGAAAATGGCAACGACGTTTTGGTCGGTGGATCGGGTGACGATCTCATCTATGGCGATAACGGCGACGACATTCTCCTTGGGGGCGCTGGCAGCGACTTCCTTCTCGGAGGCAGGGGTAACGACGTTCTGCTCGGCGGTGCCGGCAACGACGTCATCGACGGTGGCTCGGGTTCAGACCTTCTTGCCGGCGGTCAGGGAAGCGATATCTTCGTTTTCGACGGCGGCGGCGGCAACGACGTCATCCTCGACTTTACCCCCGGCGAAGACGTTCTGCAGATATCGAAGGGCATTAACGGCCTCGACGTCACCGCACCGGAGGATCTCGCTTCGCGGATCACCCAGGTCGGAGGCAATGTCGTTATCGACCTCGGCCATGGCGACACGCTGACGCTGGTCAATGCCGACGCCGAAGACATTCAGGCCCATCCGGAAAACTACTTCACTGTGCACTGATAGTTTGAGACGCGGGATGCAGGCCGAAGACCGCAGGCGGTTTTCTTTATCCCGCTTTGACTTTGAACGGCGCGCCCTGCCCTCCTCCCGCGGGGCGCGTCTTCCCTGCAGCAGAGGAGTGGCGAGTGACGTTCGACGACCGCATGGGGGCCGCCAGCGGCATTTTCGAGGACGCGAAGGTTTTTCGGCTCAGTTCCGAAGTGGCCGTATTGATCTCGGACCTCAAGAAAAAACTGCCGGCCGCAGCAAAACACAGGCTCGTCATGCCGGAGCAACCCGTGCCGCTGGTCAGCACCATCCTTCCTCTGGCGGAAGGCGGTCAGCGGGTCCTTTGGGCCATGCGCCCAAGGGGCGAACCGCGCCGCGGACAGATTTCCGTCGATAGCGACTTCGTCCGAACGGTTGTCCTGCAGCCCGTCGGCGAACTCCCGCCCCTCGACGTGGAAGCCCTGTTTGCCGTGCTATCGGCGGAGGGCTGCGTCAAGTTTGTGAACACTTTGCTTACTGTTTGGCGGAGCGCCTTCCGCCTGTCCCGGGATGCATTCTTCATAGGCCTCGTCGAGGACGCCCTTCATGCGCTGACATCGAGGCCGCGGCCTGCAAAGATCGCTTGCCCGATCATGCCGGGCCGGTATCTGATCGAGACCGCGATAACTCCCGACTTCGGTGAGATCAGCGCGGTCTATTCGCTCGGTGCCAATGCCGTTTTGCCGCTGGAGTCGCAAGCTGTGACCGGCCCAGATCGCGAGCACGACCTGCGCCCCTGCCACTTCATTGTCGAGTCTCCTCGACACCCTCAATCCTATGTTCTCGTCGGAAAACGAGGCGTGGCTGTTCGCGAACTCTCCTCCGGAAAACCACATTACACCAGTCTCCAGGCATGGTGGGCCGAACGGGGTGGCGCGCTGGAGCTGCGCGAATTGGTCGTCCGATGGCTTTCGACGACACCGGAGGGCGGACATTCGACCGCCGTCGACCTCCAGCTTCGGACACCGCTTCCGGCAAGGCGGGTCGACAGGTCCTCGATGCATCCTTCCGCAGAAGTGGATCTCGCATTGAGCCTTTCGGGCGGTCTGCTCGCCGGGGGCTGGTCCCATGATCCAACAGCCACGCTCGCCGGCATCGACTACCTGAATGAGAACGGCACGGCGGTGCCCCTCGACGGCAATTGGTACGAGTTTCCTGCCTGGGCACGCGGAACGGACGACAATACGCGCGCCGACGTAACCGGCTTCGTCGCCTGGCTGCCGTTAAACGAGGCGCCGGGCGCCTTGCTCCAGCCGCGCTTCCAGATGCGGCTCGCTTCCGGCGTCGTAAAACCGCTCGTGCCGAAGCCACAACCCTTCGAAGCTTCGGCGCAGCGCAACCGCATCCTGCGCGCGGTGCCGCCCCAGCACGCAGTCGACCTGGCCTTCCGGACGATCCTTGCCCCCGCGCTGCAGGACGTAGAACATCGATTGGGCAGAACTGCCACGGTCGACTATACCAAGGATTACGACCTGCCGCAGACGGCGCCCCTGGTTTCGATCGTCGTGCCGCTTTACCGTGTTCTCGATTTTCTGCGGTTCCAGCTCTCCGGCATGGCGACCGACCGCTGGCTCGCAAAGAATGTCGAGATCATCTACGTTCTGGATTCACCCGAGATCCAGGACGAGACGGAGCATCTTCTTGGCGGGCTGCATCTCCTCCATGGGCTGCCGATGAAGCTCGTGGTGATGAGCCGCAACGGGGGCTATGCCCGGGCCTGCAATGCCGGCGCGCGCTTCGCCCGCGGCGCGGTCATCGTCATGCTGAACTCCGACGTCGTTCCGTCAGCAGCCGGCTGGCTGCAGAGGCTCATCCGGCCGCTCATGGAACAGAAGAGCCTCGGCGCCATCGGCCCGAAGCTGATCTTCGAGGACGGATCGCTCCAGCACGCGGGACTCTATTTCGCTCGCGATCAGCGCGGCATATGGCTCAACCACCATTTCCACAAGGGCATGCCAGGCGACTATGCGCCCGCTCAATTTTCCAGGAGCGTCCCGGGGATCACAGGTGCGTGCCTCGTCACGCGTCGGGAGACCTACGAGCGCGTGGATGGATATACGGAGGATTACGTGATCGGCGACTACGAGGATAGCGACTTGTGCCTGAAGATCCGCCGGTGCGGCTATGACATCGTCTACGAGCCGTCTGCGTGTCTTTATCATTTCGAACGCCGCTCGATCCGCCGCAGCGAGGACTACATGCGCGGCGTCGCCAGTCAGTATAACTCCTGGCTGCACACGGAGCGGTGGGATGACGATATCGAGGCGCTGATGGCAGCATATCTCGGCAGCGGCATCCAAGGGCTCGTCCGCCAAGAGGCCGGTGCCACAGCGAGGAGCGCCGCATGACCGAGACTGCACTACGCCAAGAAAACACGCATGCAACGGTCCTGCCCGCGCGGGACGAGCGCGTGGAGACCCTGCTGGGAAGCATTCTTCGAAACCGCTTTCTGCCCGAACCCAACCCCGACAGCGTCTTTGTGGGCGACGGGGATTTCAGAGCGGTGGGCGTCGAATTCCTCGGCCACTTCATCCGTCTGGCAGGGTTACGACCGGAAAGCCGCGTTCTCGATATCGGTTGCGGCATCGGTCGAATGGCCGTCCCGCTCACCCAGTATCTGGATTTCGAAAAGGGACGCTACAGCGGAATAGACCCGGTTGAAGGCGGCATAGCCTGGTGCCGTCGCTTCATCACTCCGGCCTATCAGAATTTCGCGTTCCAGCGAGTCGATATCGCCCATGAGCTTTATAATCCGAGCGGCAAGATCAGCGGCAATGCGCTGAAACTGCCCTACGCCGACGGTCACTTCGACTTCGTTATCATGACATCCATCGTGACCCATCTGCCGCCGGACGAAGTGCTCGTCTATCTGCGCGAAGTTGGAAGGCTGCTGAAGCCGGGGGCCCGCCTCTTCATGACGGCCTTCGTGGTCGATGACGTTGCGGCTGCGAACGAAAGCGGCCGACGCGATGCACGCCTTTCCTTCGCACGCGATGGCGAGGGACCATGCTGGTACGTTCCCGAGATGCCGCGTCTTGCCGCGGTGGGTTTCGATGAAGGCTTTCTTGACGGCGCACTCGAGCGTGCCGGCCTCAAAATCAACCTGAAGTCGCTCGGTGCCTGGCGTGGGGTTTCGGCGGAGCACTATCAGGACATTTTCGTCGCCGAACGCCGGGGGAGCGGCCCGTGAGCATGCGCGTCCTCGTCGCGGCTCACAACCATCCGGCCCTTCACCCGGGAGGCACGGAAATTTTCGCCCACGACCTGTTCCGCGCCTATAAGCGTGCGGGCTGCGAATCGCTCTTCCTGGGCGCCACCAACCAGATCCACCGACAGGCACGCCCGGGCACCAGCTTTCAAGGGATCGGACCGGCAGGAGACGAACTGCTGCTGTGGTCTGGCCACTTCGACCGGTTTTTCATGAGCCAGATCGATCTCTACGGCGTCGTTCCCGACCTGGCGGAACTGCTGCGCGACTTCCGGCCGGACGTCGTCCACATTCACCACCTGCTGCTGCTCGGCGCGGAGTTTCCACATATCGTGCGCCGTACGCTGCCTGAGTGCCGGATCGTCATGACGCTGCATGACTATTATCCCATCTGTCATCACGACGGCTTGATGGTGAGGACGAGCGGCAAAGAGCTTTGCCACGGAGCGAGCCCCGACAGATGCCATGCCTGCTTCAAGGACATAGCACTCGACCGGTTCGCGCTGCGCGAACGCCACCTGAAGGCGCTGTTGAGCGACGTCGACCGGTTCGTGTCGCCGAGCAATTTCCTTAAAACGCGCTTCGTCGAATGGGGGTTATCGGAAGACGCAATCAGCGTCATTCCGAACGGATTGCCGCCGCGCAAGGAACCGGCGGCAGTTCGTCGGATCGGCTCGGATCGTCCGATCTTCGGCTACTTCGGCAATCTCAATCCGTGGAAGGGCGTCGCTGTACTGCTCGAAGCGGCGCGGCAGCTCATCGCAGAGGGGCTGGAGTTCGAGCTGCGCGTTCATGGCGGCGCCCCCTTCCAAAGCGAGAGCTTCGTCGAAGAGATCACGCGCCTGTTCCAGGAGACGGCACCAACCGTACAGCAGCGGGGGCCCTATCGGCGCGAGGACGTGATCGACCTCGTCGCCTCGGTGGATTGCACGATCGTGCCCTCGATCTGGTGGGAGAATGCGCCATTGGTCATCCAGGAGGCGCAGGCTCTCGGGCGGCCGGTCATAGCCAGCAACATCGGCGGCATGGCCGAGTTGATCGAAAATGGGTCAAACGGGCTCACCGTCGCGCCCAACGATCCGCGGGCGCTGGCCTCTGCCATGCGCCGTCTTGCACAGGACGGCGGATTGGCGCGCCGGCTTGCCGCAAACGCGCACGAACCCGAGAACATCGACACGACCGCCCGACGCTATCTCGAATTGATCGACACGATTGCGCCGTCACGAATCGAAGCGGCATAAAGGGGAAATCGATGGCTGCTGTTTCCGAGAAATCAAATGCCGCTCCGGAGCAGGACAACACGAAATCGATGAGCGGCCGGGTCGACGCGATCGACCAGGGGCGCATCTTCGGCTGGGCCTTCGATCCGGCAGCACCCACCAAACGCCTCACCATCCGGGTATATGTCGACGGAAGCGCCATCGCCGAGGCGGTTGCCGATCGCAATCGCCCCGATCTCAAGCGCAACGGAATCGGGGACGGCAGCCATGCATTCGAAATCGCGCTTCCCGAGGCGGCGGCCTCACGCGCTGCCGATCTCACGGTAACTGCCCTGGATGCGCGCGGCACGGAACAAAAGTTGCGCGTTCCGCGCCCGGACGAGCAGGCGGCGGAAGCCCTTATCGCTGCGCCGCTTGCCAAAGTTCTGGACAAGCTGGACGTCCTCATGGCGGCGCAGCGGCAATTGCAGGTTTCACAGCGGTCTTTCCAGCGCACACAGAATGACGAGGGCGGCGAAGGGGGGACTTTGCGACCCGGCGCTGCCGCCGAGATCGGGCAGCGCCTGAACGATCTCGATGTCCATCTCATGAGGCTCGATGGCGTGGTAGCAGCGATGGAGAAGAACCTCGGTGCCTTGCAGAAGCGGTCGAATGGAGAGTTGAAACCGTTGCTGCTCCTGCTTTTCGTACTCGCGGGATTTGCCGCAGGAGCCGCCCTCTCACTTTTTGCCGGCGCTTAAGAGGACGATCATGAGTGATGCAGAACAGGCGCTTCCTGCAACATCGCATACTGCAACGAGGATAATGCGGGGCGGGAGGGTTGCCGCCTGCCCGATCGACGACGGGCTGTTGCTCGTGATCGGCGCGAGCGGGCCTGCCGCCGGCCAACTGCCGGCGGAAATCAACGACGATGCCGCTACCGTGACGAACGCCTACGTCACCGCCTGGCGCCTGGCCTCGCCGTCCCCATCGGTCACGCACGGTTTCGCGGCGCTGCTGCCGACCGATGATGCCGACCGCCCGCTCACCACATTGCGGCTCGGCCAGGAGGGCAGGCGTTACATCTTCGCCCCCCGCACCCTTGCAGTTCGCGAGGCCGTAACGATCCTCGCGGAACTTGCCGGCGGCCAGTTGACCGCGGTACTGGATTCGCTCGTCGATGCGATGATACAGATCACCGCCGGAAGACGGAGACTTGCGGTGATAGTCGCCCTCATACAATCGCGAAAGGGCGGAGACGGCTTCCTCGAATTCGTCGGAGAAACCCACGAGGGTTCGATCTTCCTCAGAGGCTGGGCCCGCGCGGCCGACCCCGGCAACACTCAAGTGATCGTGTGTGGCGAGAATCCGGTTTTTGCCGACTGTGCTATCGCGACTTTTTCCCGGCAGGACATCCCGAAAGGAGCTGTGGGCTTCATAGGCCTGCTGGCGGCAAGCGAGCCTTTCCGGGCGCGCGATGTCGAGGGGCTCGTTTATCGCGGCGGCGGGGGCTGGCGCTATGCAGCGCTTCATCAGAGCCGGCAGATCGCCGGCCCCGCCGAAACGCCCGCGCAAATCCGCTCCGTGCTGCTACAGACGCACAGCTCGCCAGCAGTTCTGCTCAAACTGCGCTCGGCTGCAAACAGCTTCGAGGGGCGCGAGACAATCTCCACGCTCCCGGTTCCGGTGCGGTTGGGAGTGGACAATATCTTTCAGGCGAACAGCGGTGCGTTTCTGATCTCCGGTTGGCTGCTCGATCCGGACGGACATGTTCAGAGCGTCCGCCTGCGCCGCGGGAGCACGGACATGCGGCTCGACGATCGCTGGACGCGGCTCGAGCGCTCGGATGTGACCGACGCCTTTTCCGACGAGCCCCTGTTCAAAAGCATGCTCGACCAGGACACACATCCTCATGGCTTCATCGTGTTTGCCAGCGGGCTGGGGGAAGACGGCATGGCCCCGTTGCACCTGGAGTTGACGCTCAAGGATTCCCGCCGAGCCTTCCTACCGCTGACACCCGCCCGGCTTCCGCCGCGCCAGGCCGTCCTCCGGCAGATCAAGTCCATCGATCCCGAGAACTGGGGGCTGGCGGAGATTGTCGACCGCCAGATCGTTCCCTTCCTGTGCGCGTCGGAAAGCCCCTCGCCCACCGCCGGGAATATCCTGGATGCCGGTGCGTTCGACGATGCCCCGGGTCCGCCGATCATCGTTGCTGTCGGCCAGACCGAAGAAAGAGAGCTGGCGCCGTTTCTTGGCCTTCTCGCTCTCGACCCCGAAACCCGGCAAGCCCCCATCGCGCTCGTGCTGAACTCCGAGTGCTTTCGGCGCCAGGCCGCCCGTATCAGGCAGCTCGCGCAGTTCTATCGGCTCTCGCTCAGGCTGATGTCGTCGGAAACCGACGATGTTTACGATCTGCTGGAAGCGGGCATTCGAGCGCTCCCAAGCGAGACGGTCGTTCTGCTTGCCGGCTCGTTATTGCCTCGCAGGAGCGGCTGGTACGGCAACCTGCTTGCCGCGTATGAGGAGAAGGGCGGCGTCATTTCGCCGACTCTCGCCTACGAGGACCATTCCGTTCGATGGGCCGGCACCTGGGCGGACCCGCAATCCGGTTCGCTTTCGGGTCGGTATGCCGGGTATCCATTGAGCGCGGTGACGGGGCTCAAGCTCACCCGGATCGCGGCGGCGTCGTTCGAATGCTGCATCCTGCCCCGCGAGGTTTTCCTCACCGCAGGAGGCTTTGCCGGCAGCTATCTCGGATCCCAGCAGAAGGGGCAGGATCTCGGCCTCAGGCTCAGCCGCATCGGAATTGAATCCTGGTGGCTGCCCTCCGTCCAGATGCTGGGCTCCGACGAGATATCCGCGCCTGACGGCGCTTCCGCAGCCCCCCTCATCGAGCGGATCGACGAAAAGCTATTCTCGGCCCGTTGGGCGCCGGGGCCAGAGAGCAGAGACAATCGCATGGTAGAGGCTTCCGCATGAGCGAGCGACTTCGCATTCTCGTCGTCTCACATGGACATCCGGCGATGTCGCTGGGCGGGGCGGAAATTGCGTCCCACAGCCTGCACAAGGGCCTGAACACGCTGGCGGGTGTCGAGTCGATCTATCTCGCCCGCGTCAGCCATCCGATCCCGCGGCATGGCGCGTCAGCCCTCATGAGCCTGCGTCTCGCCGTGGACGAGGTGCTTTTCCATGCGGACGACTACGATCACTTCTTCCTGTCCAACGGCGACACGGAGGCGATCCGTCGCGACCTGCTGCGCTTCGTCGGGGATCTTTCACCTCACATCATTCACTTTCATCACCTGATCGGCATGGGGATAGAGGCGCTTTACGCCCTGCGCGAAGCGCTCCCGGAGGCGGCGATCGTCGTCACCTTCCATGAATATCTCTCGCTTTGCCACAACCACGGGCAAATGGTGAAACGTCCCTCCGCCCAACTCTGCAACAGTTCGTCCCCGATCAGCTGCCACGGTTGCTTTCCCGACATACCCGTCTCGCGTTTTCTACGGCGGGAAGAGTTCCTCCGCGGCATGCTCGGCCTCTCAGATGCCTTCATCTCACCCAGCATGTTCCTCGCCACGCGCTATGCCGAATGGGGCATAGATCCGGAAAAGCTCTCCGTGATCGAAAACGGCATCGTCTTGGGCGAAGCCGCCCCGATACGCGATCTGCCGGTTCCGTCCGCCCGACGGAACCGCTTCGCCTATTTCGGGCAGATCACGCCCTTCAAGGGCATAGACGTGCTGGTCGACGCGGTCTCGCGGGTGCCGGAAAAAATCTGGGGCGAGGATTCCTGTCTGATGATCTTCGGTGCCAACCTCGAGCGGCAGCCTCCCGAATTTCAGGAGCGCCTGAAGAAGCTCATCGACGAGGCAGGGCGGCGCGTACGTTTCTACGGCGCCTATCAGAATGGCGACATGGCGAGGCTCATGCGCTCAGTGGACTGGGTGGTGCTTCCTTCCATCTGGTGGGAAAACTCGCCCGTCGTCATCCAGGAAGCCCTGCACCACCGCAGGCCGGTCATCTGCTCCGATATCGGCGGCATGGCCGAGAAAGTCCGGGACGGAAGGGATGGGCTGCATTTCCGGGCCGGAAGCGCTCAGGACCTCGCCGATCGGTTGGCCGAAGTGCTTGGAAACCCGGACATGTGGGATCGGCTGCACGCAATGCTGCGGCAGCCGACCAGCCACATGGAGTCGGCCCGCGCGCATGCAGATCTCTACCGCCGCCTGCTGGACGACAAACGGGGCCCGATGGGTGCGGAACAATATGACGCCTTGGCACAGGCCGTTCCGTAGACGCTGCCGTTCAAACGAATTTCACTGCTTCTCGGGAAATCACATGCTTGTTTATGCCGACGAAAACCTGGAGGTCATCCATCGGCGCGGAGGATCGCCCTATCTTCTCGTCACCTTTAACGAGATGGAAATGCAGGCGAACGGCAGCCGCTTCTGGGGGCAGCGTTTCTGCGAAAAGGCAGACATTGCCGCGCTCGGCTTCATCAGCCGTCGGCCGAACTGGTTTCCGGCCGCAAGCGTGGTCGCGGCGGTCAGGGCCGCAGCGCCGATCCTCGCCGCGGCGCCGGAACGAATTCTTTATGGCCACTCGCAGGGTGGTTACGCGGCGCTGCGATACCGTCGGCGTTTCGGCGCAGCCGTCGCTATAGCCTTCTGTCCGCAGATCTCGATCGATCCAAAGGCCGTGCCATTCGACAATCGCTTCATCCGCCACTTTGCGGCAGACCTGCACGGGAAAATGGGAATTGCCGCGGATCAGGCGGCCGGGCGCGCCTACCTGTTCTACGATCCTTTCCACACCGTGGATCGCCGGCATGCGGAGCGGATCGCCGCGATCCAGGAAGACACCCATCTGATCCCCGTCCACATGACCGGACACGGAACGGTCCGAGCGTTCGCCGGCACGGCACGCGCGCTATCGCTCATAGAGGCCTGCCGGAATGATGACCGGGCCGGTTTGAAAGCGCTGGCACGCTCGGCCCGTGTCGGTGCCACCATGCGCCCCTATCAGATCGCGGTTGCCGCGATAGCGCGCCATCCAGCCTGGGCCGACCGGTTCCTTCAACGCTTCGGGCATGGCTTTTCGCCTGTCGAGCGGGTCAACTTCCTCTACCATCGGGCCAACCGCCACATCCGGGACGGCGAGCTTTCGGTCGCGCGTGCGATGCTTGCCCAGGCGGTAGCACTTCAGCCGACCAATGCCGGGTTCGCCCGTCGCCTCGAGGAGCTTGAAAGCCGGATGTCGCGCGCCCGCGTCGCCACGCTCGAAGCCGTATAGGGGTGGGTTGGCCATATTGCCAGCTCGGCCTCTGGGTCCCGCTCTAGACCTAATTGGCACACGAGTCTGCCCGCGTCAGCCGCGGCGCCGATGCAGCGAAAGCCAGCCGTCCTCCACGAGACGTGCCTCGACATCGCTGTAATGCGCAAGCATGACATGCGGCAGTTCGGCCGCCGCCGCATGGGCTCCGGTGATGACGGCCACCTCGGCGCCCGCGGATTTGCCAGCGAGAACGCCTGCGGGCGCGTCTTCGAAGACGAGGCAATCCTCAGCACGAACTCCGAGCCGCTCGGCAGCAAGCAGGTAGCCCTGCGGATCCGGCTTCCCGACCGTGACATCCTCGCCTGTCACCATTAGGCGTGGTACCGGGATTCCAGCCGCCTCCAGCCTGCGCGCTGCCAGTTCCAGCGGTGCGGAGGTTACGATCGCCCACTTCTCCGGTGGCAGCGTCTTCAGGAAGGTCACCGCCCCGGGGATTTCGACGATCCCGTCCACGTCCGCGATCTCCGCCTCGGCAAGAATACGCGCCTCCTGTTCCGGATCGACCGACAGGCCCAGTGCGCGGATCGTATCGACGGCTCGCACCCCATGGACGACCTTCATGAGCGCCACCGGGTCGATGCCGTTGCGGACTGCCCAGGATCCCCAGACCCTTTCAACGACTGCCATCGAGTTGAGGAGTGTGCCGTCCATATCGAAAAGGAGGGCGGCGAAATTCTTTGTGAAGATTGCGGAGGAGGAGGTATCCAAACCGGGTCCTTTGGATTTGAGTTCATATGCTTTCCAGGTCGGCACAACTATCGCCTGAAGCGGTGCGGCACAATGCTTCAGCGGGGGTTTTATGGCCCCACACAGCATTACCCAATTCAGGTAGCAAGGTAGCCAACGGGAGGGGGGCGAAGGCGTGCAGTGCCCTAGCCGTATCCGTCCGTTACCAGAAAGTCGATCGGTCCTCCCGCCCGGTCGTCGTCGAAGACGGCGCAGGACAGCATGCCGCCGAAGACCGCGCCGGAATCGACATTGGTCCTGTTGCCGACAGTGCGCGGATTGCTCCGGCTCGGCGTATGCCCGTGACAGACATGCCTGCCCCAATAGGTGCCGGAATAGTTCGGATCGGTGCGCATCCAGAGGAGAATATCATCGCCCTGTTCGTCGAGAGGAATATTCTCGTCCACGCCTGCATGGACGAAAATGCGATGGCGCTCGATGATGATCGATGGCAGTTCTGCCATCCAGACCAGATGGCTCAAGGGAATGGCACCCCCATAAGAGGCCATCGTCTCCTCGCCGCCGTTGGTCAGCCAAAGAGACATCTCGGGCCGGCCCTTGCGCGCCGCCACCAGCATGGCTTCGTGGTTGCCCTTGAGCGTTATCCACTTCCAGCCCGTTGTACGCGGCCCGGCCATGATGCGCTCGACGACCCCGCGGCTATCCGGGCCGCGATCGACAAGATCGCCGAGGAAGATCACCCTGCCGCCGGCGGCGATCGATTCAATACTGGCCAGCAAGGTCTCGAGTTGTGCGAGGCACCCGTGAATGTCTCCGACGGCAAAGGTGAGACGCCGGCCATTCATGAATCGCTTCTCCTTTGCTCGTCCAAGACGGCGTGCTCCTTTCGCTGTTTGACAGAATCGGCCGTCGGTGGCCGCACCGGTATATCCGAGAAAAGCTCTAACGGATTCGGCAGCCGTCAGGAATGGGTTTCCACTCGAAAGCGCGCCCTCCTAAATGGCTTGAACAGCCGCCCCCATCAAGCTTCGACCGCTATTCGTCGGGTCTAGCGGCCAGACGAACCCTTCGGAATCGCCGAACTGGTAATCGAGACCGGATCGCTTGCGGGAAACGTATCTTCGAGGCCCTCTTCCAACTGCTCTTCCATAGCATGCTGGTCGTGTGATTGCCGGGCGTTCGCAAGCGCGCCTTCAGGGACGGACGGAGACCGTTTCGTCCCGGTGATGGCGAGAAGTGTTTCATCCGCGTCGATTGCTGCGGAGAGTATCTCCTTTGCCCTGGCAACGGCATTCAGCCTGTTCAGGCTGCCTTCGGCGTTTTGCGGACAGGAGACGGAGATGACCTCGCCGTTGGCGCCAACGAATTCGACGGTGAAGCCCGCCTTCCCGCCGCGCTCGGGATAGACCTGAATTCCCGCGATCTGCATCGGCTTCTCCCTCTAATGCACGCCCCGCCGGGGCGCGGATGCGGTGGCGCCTTTAGTCTACCAGATTTGGCGGAGCGCCAACAGCTTGCCCGGCGGAGGTATCCGCCGAACCCAGGCGAGCGAATAATCACCGAGGTTTTCAGGAACCGTGCAAACCGCCGAGATCTTGCGGCTCACCAACTTCTATCGCGTGTTCGTCCGGATCATAGACACGGAACACTCGCTGGCCCCATGCTTGCCGCTCAATGGGATGTATCAATTCCACGTGTCGGGCGATGTTTTCGAAGGCCGCCTCAACGTCGTCATGTTCGAAATACAAGAGCAAATTTCTTCGGCCGTAGGATTCTTCCGACTTTGAAGCCATCCGCCAAACTGTTCTTTCGAGCGAGCTTCCAGCGTGGATGGCGAAACCGGTTTCAAAGAGAACGAAGTCTCCAAAACCCTTCAGCACCTTTATACCGAGTATGTCCCGATAAAATTCCTTCGATCGGCTTATGTCGCGCACGAAAGGGATGGGATTGATAAAGCGCATTGAGTTCCTTCCTCGAAATTCAAGCTCATTATTGTAGATTTTCGGCAAGGCCCTTGCGAGGCCCTTTCAACCCATCCGGTTCGCACTGCACCGCCAAAGACGGCCAATGTACCCATTCGTACCGGATTGCCAGCTTTCTCATTCGATCGATTGACTTATTCGATCGAATGGTGCATTCTCCAGGCATGAAAAAGGACGCCAACCGACCCACGATACCCAGAGGCGACCGCGGCGATGCGACGCGGGAGAAACTGCTCATCATTGCAATCGACGTCTTTGGACGATACGGCTTCGATGGCGCGACGACGCGAAAGCTCGCCGACGCAGCGGGCGTCAACCTTCAGGCGATCCCCTATTATTTCGGCGGCAAGGAAGGGCTTTATATAGCGGCCGCCGAGCACCTCGCCTCGGCGATCGGCGGGCATGTCGGCGACCTGCGCAGCACGATCGTCTCGCGCATAGCCGAACTCGACGCAGCGGGCGCGCAGTTGACATCCGCGGAGGCGCGCCACTTCCTGACCCAGATGGTCCAGCGGATGATCATCCTCTTCGTCAGCAAACAGTCGGAAAGCTGGGCGCGCTTCATCATTCGCGAGCAGATGGAGCCGACCGAGGCCTTCAGGCGCATCTACGGCAGCATTATGGGGCCGATGATCGAAATGGCGCGGCGGCTGATCGGCGCCATTCTCCACGACGACCCGGCCTCTGAGCACATCCGTCTGAGGACCCTCTCCTTCGTCGGAAGCATTCTCGTGTTCCGAATGGCGCATGCGGCCGTCTATGCCCAACTCGAATGGGAGACCGCCGGACCGAAGGAGATCGAGACACTGCACCGGCATGCCGTCGAACTCGTGGCGGTGCTCGGTGCCGAAAAGGACCGCCGTTCATGAAAAAGATCGCCTTGATCGTTGTAATCCTCGCCGCGGCCGTCGCCGGGGCATGGTGGTTCGATCTTCCGGTTCGCCTCGGCTTTGCCGGCGAGACGCGGCAGGCGGTGCTCTACGGCAATGTCGACATTCGTCAGGTATCGCTCGGTTTTCGGGTGAGCGGGCGCATCGCCGAGTTGCGCGTGGACGAGGGTGATAGCGTTAGGAAGGGGGACGTCATTGCCAGGCTCGATGACGAGCCATTCCGACAGACGCTCGATGCGTCCGAAGCGGAAGCCGAGGCTTCCCGGGCGACCCTGACAAAGCTCAAGGCCGGCGCGCGCGCCGGCGAAATCGCTCAGGCGCGCGCCACCCACGAGGAACGCCTCGCCGAGCTCGAAAATGCGGAGCTTGCTTATGAGCGCGCGAAGCAGCTCCGTCCGAACGGCACGATCTCACAGGCGGAGTTAGACCAGTCAAGCGCAGGCCGCGCAGCGGCAGCAGCGCGCGCAAGGTCCGCCCGCGAAGGTCTGGCACTCCTCGAAGAGGGAAGCCGTGTCGAGGATATAGCATCGGCCGAGGCTCAGGTGGACGCCGCAGCGGCAAAGGCTGCGAGCGCCCGCACCTCGCTCAAGGACACAGAGCTCGTCGCCCCGAACGACGGCGTCGTGCTCTCGCGTGTGCGGGAAACAGGCGCGATCGTCTCACCAGCGGATGTCGTCTACGTACTTTCGCTGACAGAACCCGTCTGGGTCCGCGCCTATGTCGCAGAGCCCGATCTCGGCCGTCTCTATCCGGGGATGAAGGTGACGATCGCCTCCGACACGGCGCCCGGTCGCGCCTATGAGGGCACCGTCGGGTTCATTTCCCCGGTCGCAGAGTTCACGCCGAAATCGGTGGAGACGCCCGAGCTCAGAACCGACCTCGTCTACCGCCTGAGGATCGTCATCACCAATCCCGGCAAGGATCTTCGCCAGGGCATGCCGGTCACCGTGCAGCTGCCGGAAACGAAGGAAGCGTCCTGATGACCGCCATGGCAACGGCGCTCGACACGACCCCGTTTGTGAGGCTCACCTCTGTCACCAAGCGATTCGGTTCAGCGGCCCCTGCTTTAGACGCGGTTGCGGGCGATATCCTGGGTGGAAGGATCACCGGCATCGTCGGCCCAGATGGGGCGGGCAAGACGACGCTGATCCGGCTGATGACAGCTCTGATGCTGCCGGATGCGGGCAGCGTCGAAGTGCTTGGTTACGATACCCGCTCGGATCCCGCCGGCATTCAGGCGTCCATCGGCTATATGCCGCAGCGGTTCGGCCTCTACGAAGACTTGTCGGTTCAGGAGAATCTCGACCTTTACGCCGATCTGCGCGGTCTGCCCAAGTCCGAGCGGAGCCGCACCTTCGGCGAGTTGCTCGAGTTCACGGATCTTGCCCGGTTTACCACCCGGCTCGCCGGCAAGCTCTCGGGCGGCATGAAACAGAAGCTCGGGCTGGCTTGCGCGCTCCTTCGCAAGCCGCGGCTCCTGTTGCTCGACGAGCCCGGCGTCGGTGTCGATCCGATTTCTCGGCGCGACCTCTGGAAGATGGTCGAGAATTTGAAGGCGGAAGGCATCGGCGTCGTCTGGTCGACCGCCTACCTGGAAGAAGCAGAAGCCTGCGATCATGTCTTTCTGCTCAACCAGGGAAGGCTATTGTTTTCCGGTCCGCCGGCCGAGATGACCGGCCGCGTCGAGAACCGGGTCTTCCGCCTCTCCGGCATCCGTGGACGCCGGCGCGAAAAGCTTGCGCATTTTCTCGAAATGGAAGGCGTCGTCGACGGGGTGATCCAGGGCGAAGCCATACGTCTTGTCATGAAGCCGGGCCTTCAACCATTTCAGTCCAGAGAGGCGACCGGCGCGTATTGCGCGGCAGTCACGCCGCCGCGCTTCGAAGACGCGTTCGTCGATATGCTCGGTGGCGGCCCCGGCGGACGGTCGAGGCTTGCGGAAACACAGCGCGCCTTCGCCTCAGAAGACGGCAGATCCGTGATAGAGGCACGTGGGCTGACGAAGCGGTTCGGCGATTTTACCGCCGCAGACAACATCACTTTCGACATACCGCGCGGCGAAATTTTCGGCCTCCTCGGTCCGAACGGCGCCGGCAAATCGACAACCTTCAAGATGTTGTGCGGTCTTCTGACGCCGACCGCTGGCGACGGCCGCGTCGCCGGCTTCGATCTCAGGCGCGATGCGCCGGCGGCACGTAATCGGCTGGGCTACATGGCGCAGAAGTTCTCCTTATACGGCGATTTGAGCGTCATCCAGAACCTGAATTTTTTTGCCGGCGTTTACGGACTTGCCGGTGCGCGAAAGCGCGAGCGCATCGCGCTTATGGGAGAGATCTTCGATTTCCGCAGCGTGCTCGACATGTCGGCCAAGGATCTGCCGCTCGGCGTCAAGCAGCGCCTGGCGCTCGCATGCGCGGTCTTGCACGAACCGGAAGTGCTCTTTCTCGACGAGCCGACCTCCGGAGTCGATCCGATCACCCGGCGGGAGTTCTGGACCCACATCAATGGCCTCGTAGAAAAAGGCGTGACCGTACTCGTCACCACGCACTTCATGGATGAGGCGGAGTATTGCGACCGCATATCGCTCATTTATCGCGGCCGTTCGATCGCGCTTGGCTCACCCGACGAAATGAAGGCCCGCATCGCGAGCGAGGACCTTCCCGACCCGACAATGGAGGACGCATTCATAGCCCTCGTCCAGGGCTCGGAGGCGAAGGACGCAGCATGAAGGACCAAGGGAAACAGGCACAGGCTTACAAAAGCTCTGGACGCGCCCGCCGCTTCGCTGCCCTCGTTCGCAAGGAAAGTTATCAGGTCGTGCGCGATCCGAGCAGTATCCTGATAGCCTTCGTCTTGCCCTTGGTCCTTCTCTTTCTCTTCGGTTACGGCGTGTCGCTCGACACGACACGAACGCGTGTGGCCCTCGTCGTCGAGGAGACCAGCCCGCTCACCCGCGATCTTGCTGCGAGCTTTGAGGCCTCGCGCTACTTCTCCGTGGTCGCGGGACGCGACCGCAGGGAATTCGAAGACGAGCTCGTGCTTGGCCATGTGCGCGGCATAGTGGTGATCCCGGCGGGCTTTGCCGCCGATCACGCGGCGGCACGCCATCCGTCGGTCCAGGTGATTGTCGATGGCTCCGATCCGAACACCGCAAATTTCGTGCAGAACTATGCACAAGGCACGGTTGCCAACTGGGAGCGTCAGCGCATGAGCGAAGGCAGGAGCATGCCCCCGGCAATCTCCACCGAGCAGCGTTTCTGGTTCAACCCGCAGCTGACGAGCCGCAACTTCCTGGTTCCGGGGTCGATCGCCATCGTGATGACTCTTGTCGGCACGCTCCTCACCTCGCTTGTCGTTGCACGTGAATGGGAACGCGGCACGATGGAGGCAATGATGGCGACGCCCGTTTCCGCCGCCGAACTGCTCGCCGGCAAGCTCTTGCCCTACTTTGTCCTCGGTCTTACATCGATGACGCTTTGTGTTCTGCTTGCCGTCTTTGTCTTCGATGTCCCCTTCCGCGGTTCGGTAGCTGCGCTCTACGCTCTTTCGGCGACCTTCCTCATGCCGGCTCTCGGACAGGGGCTGCTGATCTCGGCCGCGACGAAGAACCAGTTCCTTGCCTCCCAGCTTGCGCTGATCTCGGCCTTTCTGCCGGCCTTTCTGCTGTCCGGTTTTCTTTTCGAGATCAATTCCATGCCCACCGTCATTCAATGGATCACCTATGCAGTGCCGGCAAGCTATCTCATACCCAGCCTTCAGACTGTCTTTCTGGCCGGGAACATCTGGCCGATGTTCGCACGCGCCATCGCGGTCATGTTCCTGATCGGCTGCATGTTCTTCGCGCTTGCCGCGCGCAGCACTAGAAAGAGGATCGGCTGACATGTGGTGGACACGGCTGAAGGCGCTGATCGTCAAGGAGCTGCTGGCGGTTCTTCGTGATCCGAAGGGGCGCACCATTCTGATCGGCCCTCCGATCATCCAGCTCCTCGTCTTCTCCTATGCGGCGACGCTCGAAGTGACAGATGTCGACATCATGGTGCTGAACCGAGACAATGGCCAGTGGAGCCAGGAACTCATCCAGCTGGTCGGCGGCTCTCCGACATTTCGCTCGATCGAGCTTGCAAGCAGCCCCGCCGAGGTCCGTCTGGCGATCGATACGCAGCGTGTCATCGCCGCTGTGGAGATCGGCCCCACCTTCTCCCGCGACATTGAGGCAGGAAGACCGGCTGAGGTGCAGCTGATCCTCGACGGCCGGCGCTCCAATGGGTCGCAGATCGTGTCCGGCTATCTCGGGCGTATCGTCAGCACGCTCGCAGCCGAAACGCCGGCCGGCAAGCGCGCGCCCTCCGAAACGGTCCAGGTCGTTGCCCGCAACTGGTTCAACCCCAACCTGACCTATCAATGGTTCATGGTGCCGAACCTGGTCGCGAGCATCGCTCTCCTGATCGGACTGATCGTCACGGCACTATCTGTGGCACGCGAGCGGGAACTCGGTACCTTCGACCAGCTCATCGTCTCGCCGTTGCGCACCCACGAGATTTTGCTTGGAAAGCTCATCCCGCCTATGATGATCGGGCTCTTCCACATCACCATATACATTCTTGCAGCGGTTTTCGTGTTCGGCGTGCCGCTGCGCGGTTCGCTTTTCCTGCTCTATGGCAGCGCCGTCTTCTATCTCGCCGCCGTCGTCGGTCTCGGTCTCTTCATCTCGGCACTGTCCAAGACCCAGCAGCAGGCGATCCTCGGGGCCTTTCTCTTCATGGTGCCCGCCATGCTTCTTTCGGGATTTGCGACGCCGATCGAAAACATGCCCTCCTGGCTGCAGCCGGTGACGCTGATCAATCCGCTGCGTTATTTCCTGGTGATCGTAAAGGGCGTGTTCCTCAAGGACATCCCGCTTTACGAAGTCGTCCACCAGACGCTTCCCCTTTGCCTGATCGCGATCGTCACTCTGTCATCGGCGGCGTGGCTCTTTCGCAAGCGTCTCGAATGAAGACTAAACAACCCGGCTAGGACCGGGGTAGCGGCTAACAACTTCATCGGACGTGACGAGCGTAAATCCTTCGACGAGAGACTGCGCGATCGCAATGCGGTCGAACGGTTCCTGATGGATCGGGGGCAGTTGATCAAGTGCCAACGCATGCGTGCCCTCTACCCGTAATTCCTGGTAGCCATTGTCCAGCAAACCTCGACGCAGAAGCCGTGGATCGGCATCGAAATCCATCCGGCCCAAGCCACGTTTGATCGCGATCTCCCACACGCTCGCCGCGCTGAAGTCGAGCGTATTCCCGGGGCCTTCGATGAGAGCACGGGCCTCATTCGACAAGCGGCCGGGTACACCGGCTGCCCAGAGGAGAATGTGCGTATCAAAGAATAGTCATGCGCCGAAAAGACCTTCGATCTCGTCACGGCCCATCCGATCGAAATCGTCCGGCACCGAAAACTGTCCTGCCATGAAGCCGATCCGCTGCACCTTCGCATCGGACGGCTGATCGAGCGGATCACCTTCACCATCGGTTTTCCCGCCTTGGCGATGATGAAGGGTTCTCCCTTAGCCGCCTTTTCGATCAGACGCGATAAATTGGTTTTCGCTTGGTGAATGTTGACGGTTTCTATCAAGGCCTCGGGTTCAACCTTAGTTCATTGAACTTAGCTGACTTCACCCGTCGTTTCAAAGCTACTGCGTTGCTTCTCGCTTCAGACTCTCAAAAACTCTTCAGTGGCGGCGATCTCATTCTGGCGGATGTCGTGGCCACCCGAATGCCACTTCAGTTCCACCGCCGCGTTCTGCTGCGAGAGGTAATCGCCCAGCGCTTGTGTCAGCGGGGCCGGGCAGATCGGGTCGCGTTCTCCGGCAGTGATCAGGATTTTCCGACCGGCGAGCGCGGCATTGGCCTTCGGGCGGAAAGGGATCAGCGGGTGCATGAGCACGGCCTTATCGAAGAGACCCTCTTCGATAAGGACATTCGCAAGGATGTTGGCACCGTTGGAGTAGCCGAGACCGATGATCTCCGAGGCCTCGTATTCGCTTGCGAGCGCCTTCACGAAACCCGCCATCTTCTCAGTCGCACGTGCTAGATCCGCCATGTCGTAGACGCCCTCGCCCGTTCGCCGGAAAAAGCGGGCGGCTCCATGCTCCGACACGTCGCCCCTTGGTGAAACCACCGTGGCTTTCGGCAGGAGCTGTGCTCCGAAGTCGAAGAACTGGTTCTCGTCGCCGCCGGTCCCGTGAAAAACGAAAAGGATGGGTCCGCCGGGACTGCCGGCTTTCAATTTATGCATGTAACCGTGATCAGGCATCGATTTCTCCATCATGCGCGCTTGCTTGCCAACACGCGTTCATCTGTGAATATTGGAATATTGAACCCTTCCCGGCGTAACGAGAAGGCCGGGCTGAAGCGGCAGACGCGTCCGCTTACGCTTCCAGCCTCTGTAAATGACCTTCGAGAATCGGCCGCAGGTGCTTGTGCTGCTGCGGAAGCTTCAGCGCCTCGCCCAGATGCGCGGTGTCCTCGTCGCGGTCGAAGCCCGGCTCATTCGTGGCGATCTCGAAGAGAACGCCACCGGGTGTGCGGAAATAGATCGCCCAGAAATAATCCCGGTCGATGACCGGCGTCACATGATAGCCGGTATCCATTAGCGCCTTGCGGACCTCGAGTTGCCGCTCCCGATTGTCGACGGCAAATGCGACGTGGTGCACCGAACCGGCACCCTGTGCAGCACGATTGATGCCGGGCAGTGTTTCGAGGTCTACGAGGTTCGCGCCGTTGCCGTCGGGGACGACCAGCCTCGTGACACCGTCCCTTCGATCGAGTTCCTCGTAACCCATGTACTTCAGCAGGTCGGCCGTGGCGCCCTCGTCACGCAACCGCATGGCGACCGAGTGGAAGCCGCGAATGGCGTAATCCCCGGAAAGGCCACCCTCGGTCCAGGGCGTGCGCGGGTCATCCCTGACCTCGACCAGAGCGAAACCGTCGCCGTCCGGCCCGGCAAAATTCAACCGCTTCTCACCGAAGCTTTCCGAGCGCTTGAGGCCACTCACACCGAGGCGCGTCAAACGGCCCTCCCAGAAGCCGAGCGAGCCTTGCGGGACAGAGAATGCCGTCGTCCCCACCTCTCCCGTGCCCGCACGACCGCGCGGCATCTGCGGAAAAGGGAAGTAGGTCATCACCGTGCCGGCTGTGCCGGTCTCGTCGCCATAGTAGAGGTGGTAGACATCCGGCGAGTCGAAGTTCACCGTTTTCTTGACGCGGCGTAGACCAAGCGTTTGGGTAAAGAACTGGTTGTTCGTACGAGCGTCCTCTGCCATGGATGTTACGTGATGCAGGCCTTTGATCTGTTCGAGCATGATCGGCTTCCTTTCTTCCCCCAGCTTTGGCGGGAGCGTCGATGGCGAATAGATGCTCCCTGGGCGGCGAGAGCGGAAGACCATCCCACACAGACGCATTGTCAACGCTACGTTGACAGAAGCGACACGCTGTCAACAACTGCGTCATAGAGCAGATGGAGTAAGGCACCCGCATGGGCGGCTTGCAACGCGTCAGACCGACAATTAGCATCGCGTGGCAGCGGCCGCGCAAAAAGGAACCTGCAGCCAAGACCGCGAGCGGGAGGAGGAGCCCGGGCATTCCGTGAAATACCGCTTCTTTCTCGCACTCCTTCTGGTGCCGGCAGCCGCCGGGTTAATCGCCGTGCAGGGAAACGCCGTCGCCACGCGCAGCTATATGCAGGAGGCCTCCTCGCAGGCACACACGGCGCTGCGACTGGCGGTGGCCGCTCTTAGCGGCCATTTGAACCGCTATCAGGCCCTGCCCGCGCTCATCGCCGACCATGACGACGTCAAGGAGCTGGTGACGCGTCCGAACGATGGGGAGCTGCGCGGCACCGTCAATTCCTATCTGAAAGAGATCAATGGACTTCTCAAGTCCTCCGACATTTACGTGATCCTGCCGAACGGCAATACGATCGCCGCGAGCAACTACGATGGACCGACGAGCTTTGTCGGAGAGAATTTCAGCTACCGGCCCTATTTCCAGGATGCGCTCAAGGGCGAGCAATCTCGCTTCTACGCGCTCGGCACGACATCGCTAAAGCGCGGCTACTACTTCGGCGCTCCTGTCCGCATCGGCGGAGATATCCGGGGCGTGATCGTGTTCAAGGTGGACATAGAGACGATCGAAGCCTCCTGGCAAGGCGGCGAATACAGGATCTTCGTGTCCGACCCGGAGGGTATCATCTTCATGAGCGGCAATCCCGAATGGCTCTACGCCGGGATCCTGCCCCTGACGGCTGAGCGGCTTGCCAGGACGGAAGCATCGCGGCGCTATGCCGATGCCGTTCTGCATCAGTTGCCGGCCGTGCAAAGTGAACTATCCGGACATCGGGTGTTAAGGGTCTCCGGGGGCAGCGACCGGGAATATCTCGTCCTCTCGCACTATATGCCCGAGGCCGATTGGACCGTGAACGTGCTCGCCGACACGGGCTCCGTTCGCACGCAAGCCTTGACCACGGTTGCCGCCGTCATGCTGCTGCTCTGCCTGACCGGGCTTGCGATCGCGATTTTCATCCAACGCCGTGCGCGGCTCAGGGAACGCATCCTGATGCAGGAGCAGGCACAGGAAGAGCTGGAGCGCCGGGTCGAAGAACGCACGGCGGATCTCGCGCGCGTCAACACGCAGATCGAGGCTGAAATCGCCGAGCGGCGGCTCACCGAGCAGCAGTTGCGGCAAACCCAGGCCGACCTCATCCAGGCGGGCAAACTCGCCGGTCTCGGGCAGATGTCAGCGGCCCTGTCGCACGAATTCAACCAGCCGCTTGCCGCCGCCAAGACCTACGCCGACAGCGCTGCACTGCTGATCGAGCGCGGCCGAACCGCCGAGGCGAGCGACAATGTGAGGCGCATTTCGGGCCTGATCGATCGCATGGCATCGATCAGCCGGCATCTACGCAACTTTGCCCGAAAACCCAATGAGAAGCTCGGCCCGGTTCGTCTCGACGAGGTGATGCGTGACACGCTCGAGATCGTGGCAGCACGAATCAAGACGGCGGGCGCAAAGATGGACATTGAGCTTGACGGGGACCTTATGGTCCGGGCCGGTTCGGTCCGGCTGCAGCAGGTGCTCGTCAACGTGATATCCAATGCCGCCGACGCCGTTGAGGGGCTGGACGACCGCACGCTCTCCGTGCGTGCCTGGCGCGAGGACGGCAAAGCCGTGCTGACCGTGCGCGACCGCGGCGGGGGCGTCGCGCCGTCGGTCGCCGAGCGCATTTTCGATCCATTCTACACGACGAAGGGCGTCGGCAGGGGTCTTGGCCTCGGCCTGTCCATTTCCTACAACATCATCAAGGATTTCGGAGGCAGCCTGACCGTGTCGAACCATCCGGAGGGTGGAGCGGTCTTTCGCATCGAGCTCGCCCTCGCCGGCCAAACCGGTCGCGAGGCAGCCGAATGAGCGAAAGCCGCATCCTGCTCGTCGATGATGAAGAGGAATTGCGCCGTTCCAGCGCTCAGGCACTGGAGCTTGCGGGGTTTCGGGTGGATACCTTCGCCTGTGCCGAAGACGCGCTCGAGCGCATCGCCTTCAGCTTCCACGGGGTGGTCATCAGCGACATCCGAATGCCCGGGATGGATGGAATGACCTTTCTGCAGCGCATCCGCGAGATCGATGCCGAACTGCCGGTGATCCTGGTGACCGGTCACGGCGATGTCCAGCTGGCGGTTCGGGCGATGCGTGAGGGTGCCTATGATTTCGTCGAAAAGCCTTTCACCGCCCAGATGCTCGCCGGCACCATACGCCGCGCGCTCGATTGGCGCGCTCTCGTGCTCGAGAACCGCCGGTTGCGGGCTGTCGCGGGGAAGCGCGACGACATAGAACAAAGGCTGCCGGGGCGGAGCCAAGCGATGGTGGATCTGCGCTACCGGGTCAGGGCGATCGGCGCCTCTGACGCCGACACGCTGATCATTGGCGAGACCGGCGTCGGAAAGGAAGTCGTCGCCCGTGCGCTTCATGATTTGAGCAGCCGCGCGAGGGGCCCGTTCATCGCCATCAATTGTGCGGCACTTCCTCAGAATCTGATCGAGAGCGAACTCTTCGGCCACGAGCCGGGCGCATTCCCCGGAGCGCTCAGGCCCCGTTACGGCAAATTCGAACATGGCCGCGGCGGCACCATCCTGCTCGACGAGATCGGCTCCATGCCTTTCGATCTTCAGGCAAAGTTCCTTCGCGTCCTGCAGGAGCGTGTCATAACCCGTCTCGGCTCGAACGAGACCGTTTCACTGGACGTTCGCTTCATCGCCACCAGCAAGGTCGATCTGGAGCGCGAGGTCGCAAATGGCCGATTCCGTGCCGATCTGCTTTACCGGCTGAATGTCGCAACCTTGAGAGTGCCGACGCTTTCGCAGCGCCGCTCCGACATCCCCTTGCTCTTCATGCAGCTCGTCCGCGAATCCGCCGCCCGATACGGCCGGGACGATGTCGAGATATCGGCGGCGCTCGCATCGGACATGGCTTCACGCGAATGGCCGGGCAATGTGCGTGAGCTGCGCAATGCCGCCGAGCGTTTGATCCTCGGTCTCGAACCCGAAAGCGAAGAAGCGCTCGCTCCTGCGAATGGGCAGCGCCTCGCCGAAAAGGTGGCCGCCTTCGAAAGAAGCGTGATCGCCAGCGCGCTGGCCGCCCACGGTGGAGCATTGAAACCCGTTTACGAGTCGCTCGGTATCTCGCGCAAGACGCTTTACGAGAAGATGCAGAAGTTCGGGCTCGACAAGAAGGCTTTGACTGAGGAGCGGTAGGGCTTCGCGTTGGTGGGAGCCGTGCCGTTCTCCGCGAGAAGGAAGGCGGTGAAAGTGGCTCAAGCGGCGCCGCGAGTTCCCCTTCGCCCGCCTGCGGGGAGAAGCTGCCGCAATGCGGATGAGAGAGGAAGCGCCACCCGCCGTTCCCTCACACGTTGAATGCCGCGCCGATCAGCGTCTTCGTGTAGGGCTCCCGCGGCGCCTTGAAAATCGCGTCAGTTTCCCCCTCTTCGACGATGCGGCCGTTTTTCATCACGATCACATAGTCGGACATCGCCTTCACGACTGACAGATCGTGGCTGATGAAGATGTAGGAAAGACCGTGCTTCTCCTGCAGATCGCGCAGGAGTGCGATCACCTGCCCCTGTACCGATCGATCGAGGGCTGAGGTCGGTTCATCGAGAATGACGACCTTGGGTTTCAGGATAATCGCGCGGGCAATTGCGATGCGTTGGCGCTGGCCGCCGGAGAATTCATGCGGATAGCGGTTGCGCGAGGCGGGATCGAGGCCGACCTCCTTCAGTGCGGCGATGGCCCGCCGATCGCGGTCGGCGCGGCTCAAGTCGGGCTCATGCACATGAAGGCCTTCGGTAATGATCTCGCCGACGGTCCGGCGCGGCGAGAGCGATCCGTAAGGATCCTGAAATACGAGCTGCAGCTGGCGGCGCAGTGGCCGCATCGCGCCGCGGTCAAATCCCGAAATATCCGTGGAACCAAAGCGATAGTAACCGCTACTCGGCAAAAGCCTCAGCAGCGCCCGTCCGAGCGTCGACTTACCCGAACCGGATTCGCCGACAATGCCGATCGTCTGGCCTTGCCTGAGCCTCAGGCTTACGCCGTCGACGGCCCGGAAGGCGGTCGAGGCGCCCCGGAAGAGGCCGCCGGGGATCGTATAGTCGACCCCGACATTGCGCCCCTCGAGGATGATCGGTGCATTGTCCGGGGGCGGAGCCTTGTGTCCGCTCGGCTCTGCCTCCAGCAGCATTCTGGTGTAGTCCGCCTCCGGCCGCTCGAAGATGTCGGCCGTCGTGCCCTGCTCCACAACCTCGCCGCGGCGCATGACCGCGACCCGCTCGGCGAAGTGTTTGACAATCCCAAGGTCGTGCGTGATCAGCACGATGGCCATGCCGAAACGCGTTTGCAGCGCCTTGAGCAAATCGAGGATCTGGGCCTGGATGGTCACGTCCAGGGCGGTCGTCGGTTCGTCGGCAATCAGGATATCCGGCTCGTTGGCAAGCGCCATGGCGATCATGACGCGCTGACGCTGACCGCCGGAGAGCTCATGCGGGTAGCTGTCGATGCGGCGCTGCGCTTCGGGAATGCCGACGAGCTCCAGGAGTTCGAGGACGCGCTTGCGCGCACCCTTGAACGTACCGCCGCGGTGATGGACGATCGGCTCGGCGATCTGGCGACCGATCGTGTAGAGCGGATCGAGCGAGGTCATCGGCTCCTGGAAGATCATCGTGATCTTCGAGCCGCGCACTCTGTTCAGGGCCTTCGGCGGAAGACCCACGAGCTCCTGGCCGCGGTAAAGCGCCGAGCCGGTCACCGTTCCGTTGTTGGCGAGCAGGCCCATGATACCCATCATGGTTTGGCTTTTGCCCGAGCCGGATTCGCCGACGACGGCGAGAGTCTCGCCGGAACGGACGTCGAGATCGATTCCCTTGACCGCTTCGACGGTCCCATCGGGCGTCGAGAAATCGACCTTGAGACCACGGACCGCGAGAATGGCGTCTTGCATCTCTGTCATGTCAGCGGTCCTTCGGGTCAAGTGCGTCGCGCAGGCCGTCGCCGACGAAGTTCAGCGAAAACAACGTCAGGACGAAGAAGATGGCGGGGAAAATAAGCAGCCAGGGAGCCGACTGAATGTTGTTCGCACCCTCCGAGATCAACGCGCCCCAACTCGTGAGCGGCGCCTGGACACCCAGCCCGAGGAATGACAGGAAGCTCTCCAGCAGAATGACCTTCGGCACGACGACGGTGACGAAGACGATGACCGGCCCGATCGTGTTGGGGATGATGTGCCGGCGGATGATCTGCCAGTCGGTCAGACCCAGCGCCTGTGCTGCACCAACGAACTCACGGCGTTTGAGGGCCAGCGTCTGGCCGCGGACGATGCGTGCCATGTCCAGCCACTCGACTGCACCGATTACCAGGAAGATCAGGATGAAGCTGCGGCCGAAAAAGACGACGAGCACCACGACGAGGAAGACGAAGGGCAGCGAATAGAGAATCTCGACGAAACGCATCATGACGTTGTCGACGCGCCCGCCGATATAGCCGGAAGTCGCGCCGTAAAGCACACCGATGCCGAGTGAAACGAGGCTCGCCAGCAGGCCGACGGCGATGGAGATCTGCCCGCCCAGCATGACCCGGACAAGCAGATCGCGGCCGTTTGAATCGGTACCGAAGGGGAAATATTCGCGAGCCACGTCGCCCTCGACCTTCAGCGTTCGGCCATCGCCCTCCGTTGCGACCACCTTGGTGTTCTCGAACTCGTTCGCCCGGTCGAAATAGCGCGTGGCGCGGGGATCGATCGGCGCATCCGACGTGACCGTGGCGGTGAAGCTCTGATCCTCGACGGCGAATTCCGTCAGCCTGACGCGGGCACGGGACGCCACGCCTTCCATCACGCCCTGAAGCGTCGAACTATCCGGTCGCGGCTCGAGGCTTGGCCCGATCGTGACATAGGACGGAAACACCTGATCGTAGCTATGGGGAGAAAAAAGCGGCCCTACGAAGGAAAAGAGGCCGATGAGAACCAGCATGACGCAGCCCGCCATGGCGGGGCGGTTCCGGCGGAAACGCAGCGCCGCGAGCTGAAACAGGCTGCGCCCCCTGGTTTCGGGCGCCGATGCCGGGATCTGAGCAATATCAGTCATGGCGAACCCTCGGATCGAGCAGGCCGTAGAGAATATCGACCAGAAGGTTGAAGAGGATGACGAAGATGGCGATGAGGATCACGGTACCCATCACAAGCGTATAGTCGCGGTTGATCGCGCCAAGAACGAAGTAGCGCCCGACGCCTGGAATGGTGAAAATCGTCTCCACCACGGCCGAACCCGTAAGCAGGGCGGCAGCACACGGAGCGAGATAGGAGACGACCGGCAGCATGGCTCCCCGCATCGCGTGCGTCACGACGACGGCGCGGGACGGCAGGCCATAGGCCTTCGCCGTACGGATATGATCCGTGTGGAGCGCCTCGATCATCGAGCCGCGCGTGAGCCTTGCGAAGACGGCAAGCTGGGGAAGCGCCAGCGCGATCATCGGCAGGATGAGAAATCGCAAAGATCCATCGCCCCAGCCGCCGGCGGGCAGCCACGCGAGCATGATCGCGAAGATCAGCGTGAGCACGGGGCCGACGACGAAGTTCGGAACGGTTACCCCGATGGTGGACACCGACATGACCGCGAAATCCAGGAAGCTGTTCTGCTTCAAAGCCGCGATCGTTCCCGTTATGACGCCGCCGACGACTGCCAGCAACAGCGCGTAGAAGCCAAGCTCCATCGAATAGGGGAGACCTTTGCCGATCAGCTGCGCGACATTGTTGTCGTGGTAAATGTAGCTCGGGCCGAAGTCGCCGGTGACTGCATTGCTCAGATAGTGAACGTATTGGCGCCAGAGCGGCTGGTCGAGGTGATAGGTCCTCATCAGATTCTCCATCGTGGAGGGCGGAAGAGGACGCTCGAGGTTGAAGGGCCCGCCGGGGGCGAATCGCATCAGGAAGAAGGATAGCGTGACGACGATAAACAGCGTCGGCACCGCACTCGCCAGCCGGCGAAGGATGAAGGAGATCATGGATTTGGCTCCGGAGGCGACGCGCAGATGCCCGCGCGTCGCCTCTGTTCGTTACTCGGCGATGCTCAGGAACTTGCTCAGGTGAGCGTTCGGCGCATTGTCCACCCAACCCTGGACCCGTTCCGAAACGAGCCAGAGGTCGGCCTGGGTCAGGAGGGGCGCTATCGGCTGTTCCTTCATCAGCAGCGTTTCGGCCTCATGCAGGATTTTCGAACGTGCTGCAGGATCCTGTTCTTCATAGGATTTCTTCATCAACGCGTCGAATTCCGCATTTTCGAAGTGGCCGTAATTGAACGTCTTGTTGGTGCTGAGGCTCAGCGCCAGAAAGTTCTCGGCATCGGCGTAATCGGCGACCCAGCCTGCACGCGCGACGTTGAACTTGCCGCCTTCCTGCAGATAGGCGTAGTGGGACGACACATCGAGATTCACCAGCGAGACCTTGGCACCGAAGGTGTTCTTCCACATGTCGGCAACCGCGGTCGCGACACGCTCATGGTTGGGGTTGGTGTTGTAGCGGATTTCGATGTTGAGCGGCTTGCCGCCTTCGCCGTAGCCGGCTTCCTTCATCAACTCGATCGCCTTGTCCTCGCGGTCGAGTTGCGACATGTCCCCGAAATCGGCCTTGGCGGGATCTCCGTAGCTCTCGATGCCTGGCGGCACCATCGAATAGGACGGCAGCTGCGAGCCGCTGTAGATTTCCTTGGCAAGGAAGTCGCGGTCAACCGCCATAGAGAGTGCCCGGCGGACCCGGACATCGTTGTAGGGCTCCTGGCGCGTGTCGAAAGCGTAGTAGTAGGTCGCAAGCGTCGGAGAAACGTGCACCTGTTCACCATAGGATTTACGCAGGCGGTCGATCTGGTCGGCCGAGAAGTTATAGGCGAGGTCCATTTCCTTCGCTTCGAAACGGCGCACCGAGGCGGCCTGATCATCGATCGGATAGAAGATCACCTTGTCGAGCTTGACGTTGGCGGCATCCCAGTAGTTCGTGTTCTTCTCCACGGTCAGGCTGTCGTTCGGCACATGTGACGCCAGTTTGAAGGCCCCGTTCGAAACCATCACGCCCGGCTTCACGAAGTCGGCACCGTTCTTCTCGACGTTCGCCTTGCTGACCGGAAGAGCCGTCTGATGTGCGAGCAGTTCCAGGAAGAAAGGCGTCGGACGTTCGAGGGTGACTTCGAGCGTCTTCTCGTCGACGGCCTTCACGCCGAGCTGGTCGACCGGCAGTTCGCCCTTGTTGACCTTTTCCGCGTTCTTGATCGGGAACAGGATATTGGCGTACTCGGCCGCCGTCTTCGGATCTTCCACCCGACGGAGGGAGAAGGCGAAATCTTCTGCCGTCACCGGTGAGCCGTCAGACCACTTGGCATCGGCACGCAGTTTGAAGGTATAGACGGTACCATCATCCGAAAGCTCCCAGGTTTCGGCGGCACCCGGTACGATCTTTCCCGCGGCATCATAGATGGTCAGGCCTTCATAGAGGTCCTTGAGAATGAACTCCTCGATATTGATGGAGGTGTGAGCCTGGTCGAGCGTCTGCGGCTCGCCGGCATTGCCGCGGTGAAGTACCGCCTCGGCGAGCGCGGGGCTTGCCCCCATGAGCAGCGAACAGATGAGCGCCGCGCCGGCGAGATTATGTCTGAGTGAAGCCATTTTTCTTCTCCTTCCCCTCGTTTTTGGGTTCATTGATCGAAGGAGAGAAGTGCAAATTCTCAGCGAACGCAAGCTGATCGGTTCGGAAAATTGCATCCTTCTCTTTAAAAGACGAACACCTGTAAACGCCCAGGTTGCACAGCATCTGCAATGAGTTTCCGCTTCTCGTCGGCGCATGTGCACCGCGCGGAGCCGAGAGGCGGATGTCCGACTGCAACGTTGTAGTTCGCTTCAGCCTTGCTGCGTCCGCTTCTCACAGGAAGGCCGGAAAAAACCTGTCATGCAACCTTCATGAATTGTAGCGGCACTTTACGTAATATGCACAAAAAAGTGACCGCCTTGCTGCAATCTTTTTGCAAATCGGTCCTCCTTCACCACACGCACCTGAACCCGACACCCAGCGCGGGCTTCGGGGCCGGAGCCGGCAGTCGGCCGGCGAAAAGCTGCGACCGCCCCGCGGGGCGCACCCAGAGTGGCAGCACCACCAGAGGGCGAAAGTAGCGAATTCTGACTGCATGATTTCTCATCCACAAAAATTTGGCCTGACGCACGTCCATCAAGCGACCGGCAGCACCGCCGGGCCGGTTGCCAAAAGCCCCGCATGAATTATTGTGCCTCGAATTGGCGCCCGATTGGCGCGGAGCATCAGGGAGTTAATGATGGCATTGATCACATTGCGGCAACTGCTCGACCACGCGGCAGAGAACAATTACGCGCTGCCGGCCTTCAATGTGAACAATCTCGAATATATCCAGGCGGTCATGCGCGCCGCGGATGCGACCGACTCTCCTGTCATCCTGCAGGCAAGCCGCGGCGCGCGCGCTTATGCCGGCGACGCCTTTCTCCGCCATCTGATCCTTGGAGCTGTGGAAGAATATCCGCATATCCCCGTCTGTCTCCACCTCGACCATGGCGACCAGCCGTCGACCTGCATCTCGGCGATCATCAACGGCTTCACCTCCGTGATGATGGACGGCTCGCTGGAGAAGGACGGCAAGACCGTCGCGAGCTACGAATACAATGTCGCCGTCACGGCCGAAGTCGTGAAGATCGCTCATGCGGCCGGCGTTTCCGTCGAGGGGGAACTCGGCTGCCTCGGCAATCTGGAGACGGGTGCCGGCGACAAGGAGGACGGGCACGGCTTCGAGGGCAAGCTCTCGCGCGAGGAACTGCTCACCGATCCCGAGCAGGCCCTCGACTTCGTCTCGAAGACCGGCGTCGATGCCCTCGCGGTGGCGATCGGCACCAGCCACGGCGCGTACAAGTTCACGCGCGAACCCGACGGCGAAATCCTCTCGATTGAAACGATCGCCAAGATCAACAAGCGGTTGCCGAATACGCACCTCGTCATGCACGGCTCATCGAGCGTGCCCGCCGGTCTCCAGGAACTCTTCAATGCCTATGGCGGCAAGATGAAGAAAACCTGGGGCGTGCCGGTATCCGAGATTCAGAAAGCCATTCCGCTCGGCGTGCGCAAGGTCAACATCGACACGGATCTCCGCCTCGCCTTTACCGGAGAGATCCGCAAGAATCATATCGAACATCCGGACAATTTCGACCCGCGCAACTATCTGAAGCCGGCGATCGCCCACATGGCCGAGGTGTGCAAGGAGCGTTTCGAGGCATTCCGCTCCGCCGGGCAGGCCTCGAAGATCCGGGTGCTGCGTTTGCCGGAAATGGCCAAGCGTTACGCGGCCGCGTAAGATCGCGGTTCGGGAAGACATGCAAAAGCCAACTCCCCATCTCGCGGAGGGCCACATGGGGAGTTTACGTTGCGCTGTCCGCGCGCGTCTCATGCTCGTATAGCTGATCCATGCTGAGCGACGCGACGTCGGCCAGTGCGGCCTGACCCTTCACGTGCCCGGAACCAAGGACCACGACGTCGTCGCAAAACGAGATCGTGCTCCTGTGATGGCTGATCACGATCGTCGTGCGTCTGCCGGCTCTTAATCGCAGCGTCTCGACGATCGCTGCCTCCGACAGGCCGTCAACCGCATTGGTTGCCTCGTCTAGGATCAGGATCGCCGGATCGCGCACGAGGGCCCTGGCAAGCGCGATGCGCTGCCTCTGCCCTGCCGAGAGGCTGGCCCCCCTGTAACCGACGACTGTCTGATAGCCCTGCGGCAGCTGCTCTATGAAGCCGTGGGCCTCGGCGAGCTTCGCGGCACGTTCCGCTTCCACGAAGGTGGCGCTCTGACCATAGGTGATGTTTTCCAGAATGCTGCCGTCCACCAGTTCGAGATCCTGGCTGGCGACGGCGATCTGGCGCCGCCACTGGATCGGATCGATCTCACTCAGAGGCACCCCGTCGACGAGGATGCATCCTTCATCCGGCTCGACGAAACGGCACAGAAGATTGACGATCGTGGTCTTTCCCGCGCCTGAACGACCGATGATCGCCGTCGAACGACCGCTGCGGATTTCGAAGCTCGCGGAACGCAAAACGACTGGCCGCACCTCGGAACCTGGATAACGGAAGGTCACCCGGTCGAACACCAGGATCTCGTGCAGGCCGTCGACCGGAGTTTTGCCCTCCGGAGGCTTCGGCTTGTCGGACGAGTCGAGAAGCCACCGCACCTCTTCGAGCGACCCGCTCCAGCCCTGGATCTGGCTCCAGGACATCTGCAGGGCGCGCACATGCGGCTGCAGGCGGTAAAGCAGGACGACGAAGGCGACGATCACCGGAAAGCTGACGCCGACGGACCAGGCGCTAACCACCACCGCGAGAAAAAGCGCCGAATGGAGAACTTCGGTGAGCGGCGGCAGCGCACCCTGTCGTGATTGCAGCACGAAGCCGGCCCGGCGAACGGCGTCCGAGGCCGAATCGAATGCCTGCTTCTCGCGCGGTTCCTGACCGAAGACACGGATCAGCCGCCCGGCGTGCACCAGATGCAGCATTCTGGCGGAAAGCTCGCTGTTGAAGGAAGTGACATGGCGGCTCGGGCCCTTGAGCGTCGCCGAAAGGGCCGCGTGCGCAAGCTGGACGAGGACAAGGCCGAGCGCAACGAACAGCGTCATCTGCCACGACATGAGCAACAGAAAGGCGAGAAGGATCAGCGCGGCTGAGCCATGCACGATCGCGGCGAGCACAGTCTGGATCGCGTCGGACGCGCGCCACGATTCATTGGATATGATGTTGAGCAGCCGGCCCGGATTATGCTGCATGAAGAAGGGATATCCGATCCGCAGCAACTGATCCGAGAGCGCGCTGCGGACGGAGTGGCTGGCTTTGCCGTATATGAAGGTCGTGAGCAGCGTGTTGGCGAAGGAAAGAACGTTCTTGAGGAGGATCAGAGCCAGCACCGCTACCGAAATCGCCAACAGGCGCTCGCCGTCATCAAGGCCCTCCCCCATCCCCTGGAAATAAGCGGAGATGCCGCTCAGGCCGGTGGCCTGCTCGTCTCCGGCAATGATGCTCAGCATAGGTATGATGAGCCCGATGCCGGCGCCTTCGAGCGCAGCGCTGGTAAGGCCGAGAATGACGACGGCCGGAAGCAGGCGCATTTGGCGCCCTAGCGCGCCGCGAAGGACTTCGAGACCTGGCAATAGAAATCTACGCATGAATGGCCCTCACCTGAGCTTCGGCTCTGGTTGTTCGACCCGTCGCCGTTCGATCCGCGGTTCCGCATTCGCCGCGGCAAGCCACGCAAAGCGAAGTGCGCCAAGCAGGTTCATCGAAACGATGGGCCAGTGTGACAATTGGAGTTCTGGATCGAAGCGGGAACGGCCGAAAGCCTCGCCCCACGCGGATCTGACGGTCCAGCCGAAATGCTTAAGCAGCCACGGTGCGCGAAGGAGGTGCTTCAGACAAAGCCCGCCATTGCCGAGGCTGTAGTTGCGATGGAGCTCTTCGATTGCCGCACGATGGCGGCGGCCGTGGTGGTGGTGGACGACCATGTCAGGCACGTATTCAACCGGTATGCCCAGCTCAAAAGCCCGCACCAGGTAGTCCGTGTCCTCGGCGGCTTTCAGCGGCGCTCCGGCACCGAACCGCTCGTCGAAAGGGCCGATGCGCGCCGCGATGTCACGATGCATGGTCATGTTGCAGCCAAGGACGAATCCGCCCGGGTGGACATCGCGGGTCAGGCGCGCCGCCACCTTCGAGCGCTTGACGGTGAACGGTAGATCGGCGGGATTACCGAGCTCGACGCGCCCGCCGCGGATGACTTGTTCATCACCACCGCTGTAGTGCCGCTCGAGATCACGGAGGTAATTGCTGTCCACCTCGCAATCGTCATCGATGAAGATGAGTATCCGTCCGCGCGCGCGTGCCATCCCCGTGTTGCGCGCTGCGGCGAGACCCGGGCGAGGCTCGGTGAGGAGCGTGATCGACATCATCGTTCGTGCCGCGATGCCGGCCAGTTCTTCCGCCGTGCCGTCCGTCGAGCCATTGTCTACCACCACGAGTTCGCTCTCGACCATGGCATGAGCGTGGCTGGCGGACTCGATAGACCGGATCGACGCCGCAAGCGCGTGGACGCGGTTGTGCGTGCAGACGATGAAGCTGGCGAACGGCTCGGGCTCACCGGAAGGCGAGGCGGCGACCAAGCGCCGAGCATCCGGTGCTATCGGATCGTCTTGCATCATTGCGGGCGGTTCTGGGGCCATGTCAGGTCAAGCCATGTTCTGGAAGCACGGTCGCTGCCGGTACCGACTGCAGATGGCGCGCTAGCCGGTCCACCCGCCTGCTTGCCGCAAGCGAAATCCGGCTGCACCACGGTGCCCGAGTCGCGGCGAGCAGCCCATAGCGTTCGCGACGGCGGATCAGGCCCCATTTGCCTGTCCTCGTCAGGAATTCGTGGGTCAGCCGCGGCTGCTCCTCGTCGGCAATGAGCTGATAGAGGAAATAGAAGAAGCACAGGGCGCCGTCTTCATAGGCACTACGGACTTCCACCGGCCGCGCCGCAATCGCACGTTCGAGTGCCAGGACCCAGTCGGCAAGACGTGCCACCGCATCGCCCGTTACGGCGGCGCCGATTGCTTCGAGAACGGCGGAATCATCGAGAAGAGCGTCCCGTGCCAGGTTCTCGGCCACGATGCTCAGATGGGTGCGGCGCATCTGCCGCTTGTGCTTGCTGGTGACACTATGTTCATGGATGCGATAGGCAACCAGGGGCTCGTCGATCATATGAACCGGAAAGCGATCCGCGATCCGCCTGAAGAGATCGAAGTCTTCCGCGTGCACATAGTTCGAATCGTAGCGGAGCATCTCGTCGGGAATGATTGTCCTGTTATAGACCACCGTTGAATGCATGAAGATGGTGAAGAACATCGACAGGGTGCGCAGGCTTCCCGGCCGGTAGATGGGATTTGGTCTGCCGCGTATGATGCGGTTGCCGATGAGCATGTCGATGCCGGTGCCGCAGAGGGCCAGCCGCGGCTCTTCGCCAAACAGCGCGACCTGCCGGGAAAGACGCGAGGGATAGGCGATATCGTCTGCATCCATCCGCGCGATAAGCTCGCCCTTTGCAAGAGCAAGCCCTTCATTCAAGCTTGCTACCAGCCCGCGGTTTTCGCGAGAGATGATGGAAAGCCGGGAATCGGTCTTCCCGTAGCGTTCGAGAACGTCCCGCGACCGGTCCGTCGATCCGTCGTCGATCGCGATCACCTCGACACGTTGGTAGTCCTGGCGCAACATGCTCTCGAGGGCTGCGGCGATGTATGGCTCCGCATTGTAGACGGGTAGGAGGACGGAGACGAGGGGCAAAGGCATGGTTCAACTCGGGGTTCAACTCGGGTGCTATCGAAGGGGCGGTGTTTGCAAGGCCTCGTCGCGACGGACGCGAGGAACGGCAGTTACGGGCCCCGCCGCGCCCTCCGGACGAACATAGGGAAAGTGGCGCTTCAACCCGTTCAGCGGCTTTTCGAAGAGGATCCAGGACGCCGAGGCGAGCATCAGTGTCAGAGCGCCGGCGACTACGAACCGCCCTACCCCCTGATTCGTGACATTGACCGGGATGAACGGCTGCGCCTGGACGACCACAGCCAGTACGACGGCGTGAAAGAGGTAGACGCCATAACTGATCCGGCCCAGAGCCGCCACGGGCGAAAGCGCGACGACCCGCCCGGCAATCCCGACGATCCCCTTCGAACAGTTGCCGACCAGCATGGCGAGTGGCAAGAGCGGGACCACCTCCAGTCCGATCCATGCAAGCCACGCTATGACCGGGGTCATCGGAACCGGCTTCAGCCAGACCAGGGCGAAGGAAGCGATAGAAAGGGGAATCCAGCTCAATTCCGCCCATCGCGGCCAAGCCACACGCCAGGATGGACGTGCAGCCAACAAGGCGCCCACGGCCAGCGCATCCATGGATGCCGGCGGCAGGAGATCGCGCGCGAGCGAAGGCGTACCGGTGAAGGGCCAGTAGAAGCGGTAGACGAGCGAGCAGACGATGACGCCGATGCAGACCCCGGCAATCGAGCGGCGCGGCAGGAGCAGCACGACCAATGGCCAGACGAGGTAGAATTGCTCCTCGATGCTCAGGCTCCACGTATGACAGAGAACCCACGGCGACCATTCGTTCTGCAGCGCATACCAGAAGTTGGACAGGTAAAGCCCGTGCCATGCCATAACCTCCGTGGAGCGCTCCAGGTCCAGGAGAAACACCGCGGCCAGCACGGCAAAATAAGGCGGGAAAATACGAAGCGCCCGGCGCGCATAGAAGGACTTCAGCGCCGTGCTCGGCTCGAAACGGGCAGCGTCGCGGGCGTCGAGCAGCAGCCGCGTTATCAGAAAGCCACTCAGCACGAAGAACAGCCTGACGCCAAGATGGCCCCAATGCGATCCATCGGCTGCAAAGAAATGCGCGTAGAGCACCATTGTGACCGCGACGGCTCTCAGGCCATCAAGCTGCTGGTCGCGCACTACCTGCATCAACACTCCCTCCGCGGTCGTCCTTTGAGGATTTCTCCGGCAAGCTCATGGAACAGGTGCATCCCTGTGCAATCCCGTTTCCTGAGCGCTTCCCAGCGGCAGCTGGTGGTCGGTAGGCTAAAGAACTGTTCGAGGCTGAATGGGGGAATCGGGCCAAACTTTGTTCCGGGCTCGATCAACATAGCCTGGACGCTCGTACGAGGGTGGGGGTGTGGCCTGCGCGCAATATTCCGCTGCTACACGGACGCACTGATGTCGCCGCGAGAAGCGGCGTCTTCATTGCCGGGCGTTCTGTCAGAATGTCGGCGGCGTGTTGATCCACAACAATACGGTTTCGCCGTCGTGCCTGTTCGACCAGGCATGGCGGCGGCGGCTCTCGAAGTAGAGGGAATCGCCCGGGTGAAGATCGTAGAACTGATCCGAATCCAGCACGAACTCCACACGCCCGGAGAGGACATAAACGAATTCCTCTCCCTCATGCCGGTAGGCGCCCTCGCTCGATGCGCCGGGCGCCAGAACGAAGCGATGGCAATCCATCTGGTTCTTGCCTTCGGCAAGCAACTGCACCGTAACGCCCGGTGTCGTGCGCGGCCAGTTTCGCCATTCGCCTGCCCGCACGAGCGCCCGTGCCTTTGTCTCTTCTTCGCCGGAGAGACTTGAGACGGTGGTGTCGAAATATTCCGCCAGATTGTGCAGAACGGCAACTGACACACCCTGTGATGTCCTCTCCAGCGTCGACAACACGGAGGCGGCGATACCGATGTCGCCTGCCACCTGCTCCAGAGTCTTACCGGCGGTGTGTCTCAGGCTGCGTAGCTTCCGTCCGACCTGAAGCTCGGCATTCTCGTCGCTCGGCGCCGCCAAGCCGTTTTCATCGTCAGTGGCCGCATTTTCTGCCTCGAGAGCCTCCCTGATCGCAGCCGGGTTGAGACCGCGTTCGGAGCGGAACCAGGAAATACGCTTCAACCGGGCAAGATCGGCATCCGTATATTGCCGGTGACCCGTCGCCGAGCGCTCGGGCACGACGAGACCTTGGGTTTCCCACAATCTGAGTGTCGAGGCCGAAACGCCTGCGAGCCTTGCCGCCTCGGCAACCTTGTAGCGGATGGCACCAACACCGCCCATCAATTCATACCCTCGTTGCGCCGTAAGACTCGCGTACGAATCCGTGCCGTCCACGGGCTGCGGCAATCTAGAGTACTTCCAGGAAAGGTGTGAAGCAGTTTTCCGCGCTCCATCAATTCGAGTGCTGTGCCGATCAGTAAATTTGATTTGCAATCTCCCCGGAAAAATGTACCCCTTTTCACGAAACTTTGCAGAAAAAATGCAATATATTCTCTCTCGACCAGGACGGAAACGATGACGAGCCTTACCGATCGCAAGAATGCAGCTATTTCCCGCGGTGTCGGCATGACCACGCAGATCTACGCCGAGCGCGCGGAAAATGCCGAAATCTGGGACAAGGAAGGCAACCGCTACATCGACTTTGCCTCGGGGATCGCCGTGGTAAATACGGGCCACCGCCACCCGAAGGTGATCGCCGCCGTCAAGGCGCAGCTCGACCGCTTCACCCATACCTGCCACCAGGTCGTGCCCTACGAGAACTACGTGCATCTGGCCGAACGCCTGAACGCGATCGTGCCCGGCGACTTCGCGAAGAAGACGATTTTCGTTACGACCGGTGCCGAGGCTGTCGAAAACGCCGTCAAGATCGCGCGCGCCGCGACCGGCCGCCAGGCGATCGTCGCCTTCGGCGGCGGTTTCCATGGCCGCACTTTCATGGGCATGGCGCTGACCGGCAAGGTCGTTCCATACAAGGTCGGCTTCGGTGCGATGCCGGCGGATGTGTTCCACGTTCCCTTCCCGGTCGAGCTTCATGGCGTCAGCGTCGAGCAGTCGTTGGCGGCGCTGAAGAAGCTCTTCGCTGCTGACGTCGATCCGAACCGCGTCGCTGCGATCATCATCGAGCCGGTTCAGGGCGAAGGCGGCTTCTATCCGGTTCCGACCGCCTTCATGAAGGCGCTGCGCGAGATCTGCGATCAGAACGGCATCCTGCTGATCGCCGACGAGGTCCAGACTGGTTTTGCCCGGACCGGCAAGCTGCTTGCCATGGAACACCATGGCGTCGCACCGGACCTGACGACAATGGCGAAGAGCCTCGCCGGCGGTTTCCCGCTCGCCGCCGTGACTGGCCGCGCCGAGATCATGGACGCGCCCGGGCCGGGCGGCCTGGGCGGCACCTACGGCGGCAATCCGCTCGGCATCGCCGCCGCGCATGCCGTGCTCGACGTGATTGCCGAGGAAAATCTATGCGAACGGGCGAACCAGCTCGGCAACCGGCTGAAGCAGCGCCTTGCGGCAATCCGTGAGAAGGCGCCGGAGATCGTGGATATCCGCGGACCCGGCTTCATGAACGCTGTCGAATTCAACGATGTGAAGACGAACGTCCCTAGCGCCGAATTCGCCAACAAGGTCCGCCTCCTTGCCCTGGAAAAGGGGCTCATCCTCTTGACCTGTGGCGTACACGGCAATGTCATCCGCTTTCTGGCGCCGATCACGATCCAGGATGATGTCTTCGCGGAAGCCCTGGACATCCTCGAATCCTCGATCCTCGAAGCGCGCGGTTGACGGCTGCACAGGCGGCCGCTATCGCGGTCAGCCATGCCGGGGGCGCATTGGCTGCGCCCGTAACAAGGAAGAGAAGCGAGGCTTGCGGCCGCCGCAGGCATCGCGGGAGGACGTTGCGTGGCCCTGACGCCTGCACTCACCGGACACATCCGCGAACCGAAGCTTTTCGCGTCGCTCGATAGCGTCGCCCTGCCCGCAGGAGAATGGGCCGGTCCGACTTTCGACGTCTTCAATCCTTCGACCGGCGAATTGCTGGCGAAGCTTCCGGATATGGGCATCAAAGAGGCGCGCGCTGCGATCGACGCCGCCGCCCTTGCCCAACCTTTATGGGCCGGCAAGCCGGCCAAGGACCGCAGCATCGTCCTGCGTCGCTGGCACGACCTGATCGTCGAGCACGTCGACGACCTCGCGGCGATTCTGACGGCTGAAATGGGCAAGCCCGTCGGCGAGGCGAAGGGCGAGGTCCTTCACGCGGCATCCTACATCGAGTGGTATGCGGAAGAAGCCAAGCGCGTCTACGGCGAGACCTTCCCTGCGCCCGCCAACGATCGCCGTATGCTCGTCATCAAGCAGCCCGTCGGCGTGGTCGGCACCATCACGCCCTGGAACTTCCCGGCTTCGATGGTTGCGCGCAAGATTTCTCCGGCGCTTGCCGCCGGCTGCACGATTGTCCTGAAGCCGGCCGAGCAGACGCCGCTGGTGGCCGGGGCCATGTTCGCGCTCGCCGAACAAGCAGGCTTTCCGGAAGGCGTCCTCAATCTCCTATACGCATCCGAGGGTGCACCTATCGGCCGGGAGCTCTGCAGCAATCCCAGGATCCGCAAGATCAGCTTCACCGGATCGACCGAGGTCGGGCGCCTTTTGATGCGGCAATGTTCCGACCAGATCAAGAAAGTCAGTCTCGAACTCGGCGGCAATGCCCCCTTCATCGTCTTCGACGACGCCGATATCGACGAGGCGGTGGACGGTGCGCTTCAGGCCAAGTTTCGCAATGCCGGCCAGACCTGCGTTTCAGCGAACCGCATCTACGTGCAAACCGCGGTGCACGACGCCTTCGCCGAGAAGTTCGTCACCCGCGTGCGAGAGCTCACCGTCGGCGACGGCTTTGCCCCCGGCGTTACGATCGGCCCGATGATCGACGCCCATGCGATCGAGAAGATCGAGGCGCATGTGTCCGATGCCATTGCCAAGGGTGCCGAAGTGCGCTGCGGCGGCAACCGCATCGGGACGGCCGGAACCTTCTTCGAACCGACCGTGCTTACAGGCATCTCGCACGATATGCGTGTTGCCCAGGAAGAGACATTCGGGCCGATCGCCCCGATCATCCGCTTCGACAGCGCCGAGCAGGTCGTGGCCGAGGCAAACGACACGATCTATGGCCTTGCGGCCTACTTCTATGCCGAAAACCTCAAGCGGGTCTGGCATGTTGCCGAGGCGCTGGAATACGGAATGGTCGGGATCAATACGGGCCGAATGTCTTCAGAGGCCGCTCCCTTCGGCGGCATCAAGCAATCCGGTATCGGCCGCGAGGGTTCCCGCCACGGTCTCGAAGACTATCTGGAGATGAAATATCTCTGCATGGGCAATATCTGAACGGCTAGACTCGGCCGGTGCGGCAAATCAAACGCGCAGAAGCGCAAGCGTGTGACGGGCGATCATCAGTTCCTCGTCGGTCGGTATGACGTGAAGCGAAACGCGGCTCCCGGCTCTGGAGACGACCGGCGCGCCCGTATCGTTGGCTTTAGCGTCGAGTTCGGCTCCGAGCCAGTCGAGGCGTTCGGCGATGCGGGCTCTGACCGTTGCGGAATTTTCACCGATGCCTGCCGTGAAGACGAAAGCATCGAGACCTCCCAAGGCCGCAGCAAGCATGCCGGCATGGAGCGAACAGCGATGCACGAAATGATCGATTGCGAAGGATGCGCGCGGGTCCTCGCTCGCCGAAAGTTCGCGCATGTCGTTCGATATGCCGGACAATCCTTTCAACCCGGCGTCATGGTAAAGGAGGTCTGATATCTCTTGCGCGCTCATGCCGTGATGTGTGAGCAGGTACAGGATGACGCCCGGGTCGAGTTGCCCCGGCCTCGTCCCCATCGGCAACCCGTCGAGCGCCGTGAAACCCATCGTCGTTTCGACACTGCGCCCGTCTTTCAGCGCGCACATCGAAACGCCGCTGCCGAGATGCGCGACGATGACCCTGCCCCCCGCGATGTCGGGAGCCACCTCGCGCAGCCGCTCGGCAATATATTCATAGGAAAGCCCGTGGAAGCCGTAGCGCCGTATTCCGTCCTCGTAGAAGGCATGCGGGAGAGCGTAGCAGTCTGTGTGCTCGGCACGCCCCCGGTGAAAGGCTGTGTCGAAGCAGGCAACCTGCGGCACATCGGGGTTGATGTCCATGGCAAGGCGGATCGGCGCGAGATTGTTCGGCTGATGGAGCGGCGCGAGGTGCTGGTAGCTCGCCAGCCGCTCGAGCACCGCCGCATCGATCAGCACGGGGCGAACGTAGTCCGGACCGCCATGCACCACCCGGTGTCCGATCGCCCGCAGTTCGATGCCGTCGACGCCGGCGAGCCAGTTCCGCGCTTCCGCAATGGCAGTAGGGAGGTCGCGAACGGTAGACGAATCGAGAGCACGATCCACGAGGTCCGTGCCGTCGGCGTTGCTCGCCTTCAGGTGCGGGTGCGTGCCTATGCCGTCGATCTTCCCGCGGACCTGCCTTTGCAGCCCGCCCCCGGCGATACCGAAGATCTGGAACTTCAGACTGGACGAGCCGGCATTGACGACGAGAACCGCTTCCATATCACACAGCCACTTGTGCTGCCCGCCGCCGGGCCGCAAAGAGCGAAGCGACTGCACATGAGGCGAGGCGCGTGCGGACCGAATCCGCCCGGGAGGTGAGGACGATCGGCACACGAGCGCCGAGAACGATTCCTGCGGCGTCGGCGTGGGCCAGAAATGTCAGATTCTTGGCGAGCATGTTGCCGGCCTCCAGGTCCGGAACGACGAGAATCTGGGCGCGCCCGGCCACGGGTGACACAATCCCCTTGATACGCGCAGCTTCCGGGTCAATCGCGTTATCAAAGGCCAGAGGTCCGTCGAGCAAACCGCCGGTGATCTGGCCCCGTTCGGCCATTTTGCAGAGCGCGGCCGCTTCGATCGTCGAGGGGATCTTCATCGTTACCGTCTCGACGGCTGAAAGAATGGCGACGCGCGGCTCGCCGAGTCCGATCGTCACCCAAAGGTCGATCGCGTTCTGGACGATGTCGCTTTTGGCATCCAGATCGGGTGCGATATTGATTGCGGCGTCGGTGATGAACAACGTGTCGGCATGACCGGGCACATCCATCACGAAGACGTGGCTGATCCGCCGCTCGGTTCTAAGACCCGAAGCGGCGGCGGCCACCTCTCGCATGAGCTCGTCGGTGTGCAGGCTGCCCTTCATCAAGAGGCTGCCCTTGCCTTCGCGGATCAGAGCGACCGCTTTCGCTGCGGCAGCGTGGCTGTGCGGAACATCGACGATCTCCCACTGGCCGAGATCGAGGCGATGTTCGGCAGCGATGCTCCGGATCCTGACGCGAGGGCCGACGAGAACCGGCGTGATAAGACGCATCTGCGCTGCTTCGAGCGCACCTCGCAAGGCGGTCTCATCGCAGGGATGGACCACCAGTGTGACCGCCGGCTCCTCGGCCTGCGCCGCTGCGATCAGGCGATCATACTTGGACGGCTCGGCCGCCAGCTCCGTCACCTCCGACACCAGGTCTCCTCCTCGATCTGCAGCACAACGGCCGGCAGGTGCGCCACCCGGCGTTGAGCGCCCGCGTGAAGCTTCGCACCGATGCAGGCATGCCGCAAGACGACCCTTGAAATTCAAGCCGCGGCTTGCCAATTGGGAGCAAACATCAAGGAGGTCCGAAAACGCGATGAGTGAAGTCGAAACGTCCGTCGAGAAACATGTCTTCGAAGCCGATGTGGCGAAGCTGCTGCACCTGATGGTGCACTCGGTCTATTCCGATAAGAACGTCTTTCTCCGCGAGCTGATTTCGAACGCGGCAGACGCCTGCGAGAAGCTGCGCTACGAAGCGATCGTCGCGCCGGAGCTCCTTGGCAGCGACCCCACCTCGCGCATCACGCTGACGCTCGATGAGGAGAATGCCCGTCTTACGATCGAGGACAATGGCATAGGCATGGGCCGCGACGAACTCGTCGAATCCCTCGGCACCATCGCGCGCTCCGGCACGCGCGCTTTCATGGAGCGGATAGAGGCGGCGCAGAACAAGGACGGCGCACAGCTCATCGGTCAGTTCGGCGTGGGCTTCTACTCCGCCTTCATGGTCGCCGACAATGTCGATGTCGTTTCCCGCCGTGCCGGCACCGACAAGGCCTGGCACTGGTCGTCGGACGGCAAGGGCAGCTACACGGTCTCGTCGTTCGACCTTGCCGACGCGCCCGCGCGCGGTACGCGCATCACGCTGCATCTGATGGAGGATGCCAAAACTTTCACGTCGCGCTGGACGGTCGAAGGCATCGTCAAGGAGCAATCCGGTCACGTCCCGGTTCCGATCTCGATTGTCGAAAAGCCCGGAGCGGCACCGGTGCAGGTCGTGGACGGCACGGCGCTCTGGACGAAGCAGAAAAGCGAGATCACCACGGAAGATTACACCGACTTCTATCGCGGCGTCGCCGGCCAGTATGACGAGCCCGCACTGACGGTGCATTTCCGTGCGGAGGGGCGTCACGAATACACCGCGCTCGCCTTCGTGCCCGGCTCCAAGCCCTTCGATCTCTTCGACCCCGACCGCAAGGGCCGGATGAAGCTCTACGTGAAGCGCGTCTTCATCACCGACGAGGCGGAACTGCTGCCGCGCTATCTGCGCTTCGTACGCGGCCTGGTCGATACGGCAGACCTGCCCCTCAACGTCTCGCGCGAGATGATCCAGGAAAGTCCTCTTCTCGCAAACATCCGCAAGGGGGTGACGAACCGCGTCCTCACCAGCATCGAAAAGCTCGCGGAAAGCGATCCGGAAGCTTTCGCCAAGCTGTGGGAAAACTTCGGCAGCGTGATCAAGGAAGGCATCTACGAAGATTTCGAGCGACGGGCCCAGCTCCTCGCCCTGTCTCGCTTCCGCACCACCGTCGACGACGAAAAAACGCGCAGCCTGAGCGATTACGTCAAGGAGATGAAGGAAGGCCAAGCGGCGATCTATTACCTGACCGGCGACAACCTCGCGCAGCTTAAGGCCTCGCCTCAGCTCGAAGGTTTCCGCGCCCGCGGCATCGAAGTGCTTCTCCTGACGTGCCCGGTCGACAGCTTCTGGGTGACGACGGCACCGGACTTCGAGGGGAAGCCGTTCAAATCGATCACGCAAGGTGCGGCAGATCTGGCGGGCATCGCAAAAAAGAACGATGCGGCAGCCGCCGCTTCGGCGGAAGCGGGTGTCGCGGTCACCGATTTCTTGGCCTTCGCCAAGGAGACGCTCGGCGACGCCGTTTCAGATGTCCGGACCTCCGACCGCCTGACGGAGAGCGCCGTCTGCCTGGTTGCAACGGAACAGGGTCCGGACCTACAGCTCCAGAAAATGCTGCAGGGGGCCGGGCGAATCGAGAGCGCGGCAAAACCAGTGCTCGAGGTCAATCCCGGGCATCAGCTGATCACCGCCCTTGCCGGCTGCCCCGGCGAGGACAAGACGTTCCGCGAGGACGCGGTCAAGCTGCTGTTCGACCAGGCGCGCGTTCTGGACGGCGACAAGCCGGAGGATCCCCGCGCCTTCGCCGAACGGCTGACTCGCGTGTTCAGCCGAGCTTTGAAGGGGTCGTAAGGGAATTAAGGTTCCAGCTGTGGCCTCTCCTCGAGTTTAGGGGTTAACCCGATGAGGAACCCCTTCCCGCAAAGAGGCGGGGGATGAGCACGACGCCGGCTGCGAGTCTCCTTCGCCCCGCCTGCGGGGAGAAGGTGGCCGGCAGGCCGGATGAGGGGAGCATTCGTCCTTAAGGCTCAAGCAAACTCATCCCTATCTCCGCCAGCACCTCTTCCGTATGCTCCCCCAACCGGGGCACCCCCCGTTCGAGCGCGAGCGCCGCATCGGAGAAGCGGATTGGCGTGCGGATGCCCGGCGAGGTTCCTGTCGCCGCGCCGGTGTGCGGTGTCTCCACCCGCATCTGCCGGTGGATGATCTGGGGATCGGCGAAAACGTCGGCGACGGTGTTGATGGGGCCGCCGGGCACCCCTGTGGCTTCGAGCCTGGCGAGCAACGTATCCCTTTCGAACTTCGCCGTTTCCGCCGCGAGTTCCGGGGTCAGGCTGTCGCGGTTCTGCACGCGGTCGGCGTTCGTTCGGTAGCGTGGATCCGACGCGAGGTCCGGCCGACCGAGGAGTTCGCAGAATTTCACGAACTGGCGATCGTTGCCGACGGCAACGATGAGATGGCCGTCGGAGGTTGGAAACACCTGATACGGCGCGATATTCGGATGGGCGTTGCCGAGCCGCCGCGGTGCCTTGCCCGAGACTAGAAAGTTCAGGGCCTGATTGGCGAGCACGCCGGTCATGCAGTCCAGCAGCGCCATGTCGATATGCTGTCCCGCGCCATTGCGCTCCCGCTGCGCCAGCGCCGCCTGCACGGCGATGACGCCATAGAGCCCAGTGAATATATCGGCGAAGGCGACGCCGATCTTCTGCGGCTCGCCGTCCGGCTCACCCGTCAAGTCCATGATGCCGCTCATACCCTGCACGATGTAGTCGTAGCCGGCCCGATGAGCATAGGGCCCTTCCTGCCCGAATCCTGTTACCGAGCAATAGATGAGCCGCGGATTGACTTTCCTCAGGCTCTCATAATCGAGCCCGTATTTGGCCAGGCCGCCGACCTTGAAGTTCTCGAGCAAGACGTCGGACTGCGACGCCAGCCGGCGTACCGCCTCCTGCCCCTCCTCGGTCGTAAAATCGAGAACGACCGACCTCTTTCCGCGATTGCAGGCGTGGAAATAGGCCGCATCCAGCCTTTCCTCGCCCTCTCCCTGCACGAAGGGGGGCCCCCAACTCCGGGTGTCGTCACCGGCCGGGCTCTCGACCTTGATGACGTCTGCTCCGAGATCCGCAAGCGTCTGCCCGATCCAGGGCCCAGCCAGTATGCGGGCAAGTTCGAGGACGCGAATACCCTTCAGCGGCGCTTCCATCGCGCCGCTCAGAAGAAGGCCTGCAGCCCGGTCTGGGCGCGGCCGAGGATCAGGGCATGCACGTCATGCGTACCCTCGTAGGTATTGACAGTCTCGAGGTTAAGCATGTGCCGCATGACCTGATATTCCTCGGAAATGCCGTTGCCGCCATGCATATCGCGGGCTTGCCGCGCTATATCGAGTGCCTTGCCGCAATTGTTGCGCTTGACGATCGAGATCATCTCCGGTGCCATCCGGCCCTCGTCCATCAGCCGTCCGACTCTCAGCGAGCCCTGCAGCCCGAGCGCGATCTCGGTCTGCATGTCCGCGAGCTTCTTCTGGAACAGCTGGGTCTGCGCGAGCGGCCGGTTGAACTGCTTGCGATCCAGACCGTATTGACGCGCTGCGTGCCAGCAGAATTCGGCGGCCCCGAGCGCACCCCAGGAAATGCCGTAGCGGGCGCGGTTGAGGCAGCCAAAGGGGCCCTTCAGTCCCTCGACATCAGGCAGCAGCGCCTCCTCGCCGACCTCGACATTGTCGAGGACGATTTCCCCCGTGATCGAGGCACGCAGCGAAAGCTTGCCCGCAATCTTCGGCGCCGAAAGTCCCTTGGTACCTTTCTCCAGCACGAAGCCACGGATGGCGTTGTCATGCGCTTCCGACTTCGCCCAGACGACGAAGACATCGGCGAGCGGCGCGTTGGAGATCCACATCTTCGAGCCAATCAGACGATAGCCGCCCTCGGTCCTGATCGCCCTCGTCTTCATGCCGGCCGGATCGGAGCCCGCATCCGGCTCCGTCAATCCGAAGCAGCCGATCCACTCGCCGCTGATAAGCTTTGGCAGGTATTTCCGCTTCTGATCCTCGGAGCCATAGGCGTAGATCGGATAGACGACGAGCGATGATTGCACGCTCATCATTGAGCGATAGCCGGAATCGACGCGCTCCACCTCTCGTGCGACCAGGCCGTAGGCGACGTATGAGGCACCGACACCACCGTAGCTGTCGGGCACGGTGACCCCGAGAAGGCCGAGATCGCCCATTTCGCGGAAGATCGCCGGATCCGTCGTCTCTTCCCGGTAAGCTTCGATCACCCGCGGCTGCAGCTTCTCCTGAGCATAGGCGCGCGCGGTGTCCCGGATCATCCGCTCGTCTTCCGTCAGCTGGTCCTCGAGCAGGAACGGATCGTCCCATTGGAATTGGCTTTTGCCGGCCATATCTGTCTCCCGTCGCATTATCGCGTCTGTGTTATGGCAAGCCGGGTCAAGGCTTTCAAACGAAATTGAAACACTGGCTCATGCGCCTGTTGCATGATTTATCAGGTCGGCGCTTTGGCGGAATGGTCTTGTGCAAGCGGCCATTCTTCTGAATATGCACAAAGTACCCCATCGCTCCCGCGGGCATCATGACCAGTAACCGCCTTGAACGCTTTGCCCATAATCTCGATTGGAACCTGTTGCGCACCTTCGTCGTGGTCGTCGAGGAAGGCAGCATCACGGCCGCCGCAAACCGGCTTCTCCTGCAGCAACCGGCGGTCAGCATGGCGCTCAAGCGGCTGGAGCAGACGATCGGGCAGAAACTGATCGACCGCCGCCCCGGTCGCTTCGACCTGACCGAAGCCGGTGAAAAACTGCACCTTCAGTGCCGCGATATCTTCGCAGCCGTCATTCGGCTGCCGCATGTTCTCGAAACGGCCGGCGAAGAGATCACCGGCCATCTCAATATCCATGCCGTGAGCCACGCGCACAATCCCGCCTGGGACAGAAAGCTCAGCAGCTTCTTTCGTATGCATCCGAAGGTGACGATATCCATAACGGTGGCAACGACCGTCGACGTCCTGAGCGCTGTCGAGCGCAATATCGCGACCCTGGGCCTTTGCGACGGGATCATACCCGACGGCTTGAGCAAGAGCTTTCACATACGCGAGCGCTACGCGCTCTACTGCGGGCGCGGCCACCGGCTTTTCGCCGCCGAGGACGTCGATTTCCATGACCTGCGCGGCGATCCATATGTCGCCTTCATCGCCGATGTGCTCGGCGGACAGCACATGAATTCCGTGACCGCAGTCCGTGCCGTCGGCTCCTTCGGACAACAGGTTCGGGGTATCTCCTGCAATGTCGAGGAAGTCTTGCGGCTGATCGCCGCCAATGTCGGCATCGGCATGCTCCCCGACCATATCGCCCGCCCGTCGGTGGCAACGGGAGAGTTGTGGCAGTTGCCGCCCTACCGCGACCTTCCGACGACCGACGTTTTCCGCATCTCCAATCCGAATTCCATCCTCAACCCGGCCGAAGCCGCTTTCCTCGCCCATGTCGCCGACACCGAAGCGCTGGATCACTGCGGCCATCAGCAGGATTGATAACGGTATTAATCACTATAAATTTGAGCGCAGTCACCACTGTTCCTATGGTCCACGGCGCAACCGGGAGCAGGGTATATGCGAAACTATGACATCGTGATCATCGGGGGCGGGATCGCCGGCCTGTCCCTTGCCTATTTCCTCAGCCCGCATCGTTCCGTCGCCGTCCTGGAGCGGGAGGAGGCGATTGGCTATCACAGTACGGGGCGTTCGGCCGCGGAATTCGTGCTCAGGTACAATGCGGCGGAAATCTGCCAACTCGCCACGATATCGAAAGGTTTCTTCGATCGGCCGCCGGAAGGCTTCAGCGATGTGCCGCTGTTGAGGCAGCGTGGAGGCGTAATGATCGCCAGTGCCGAGAAACTCCAACGATTTGAGAAACTGCTCGCTGAAGAACGTGCGTTCACGCCTGAAATCGAGCGGCTCACGAAAGACGAAGCGATTGCCCGCGTTCCGATCCTCAAAGCGGAGTATGTCGCAGCCACATTCTACGACCCGAACTTCTGGGACATCGAAGTCGAGAACCTGCTCCAGGGCTACGTCAAAGGTGCCCGCCGCAACGGTTGCGAGATCCTCGAACGCCAGGAGATCCTTGGCGCACAGCATGATGGACCGGCCTGGCTGCTGCGCACGGCTGGCGGGGAGATCGGGGCAAAGATCGTCGTCAACGCTGCCGGAGCCTGGGCCGACCCCATCGCCACGCTCTTCGGCGTAAAACCTGCCGGCATTGTTCCGCATCGGCGTACAGCCATCACCGTCGATCTTCCCGCCGGCGTAGATGCCGCAAATCTCCCGGAAATCAACGAGATAGACGAGGATTTTTACATGAAGCCGGAGGGCGGGCGTCTGCTTGCCTCGCCTGCCGACGCAACGCCATGCGAAGCTTCGGACGTACAGCCGGAGGAAATCGACGTCGCCTGGGCGGCACACTACGTCGAGGAGGCGACCACGATCAATGTGCAAAGGATTGCCAAGAGCTGGGCTGGCCTGCGTAGCTTTTCGCCAGATCGCTTGCCCGTGATCGGCTTTGGCGCAGAGCGACCGGATTTCTTCTGGCTGGCCGGCCAGGGTGGCTATGGGATTCTCACTTCGCCAGCGCTGGGTGCGCTCGCAGCGAGCCTTCTGACGGATACGGCACCACCGGAAGGCTTCCGGGCTGACGGCCTCGACTCCAGCGTTTTCGACCCGCGCCGCTTCCGATAGTAGCGCCCCCGCATCCCCTTTCCCGCCATGGTAGGCGCCGGAACCGGCCGGGGGCTGCGGCCCTGTGCACTGTAACAGAACCGACACGAAACTGACACTGCGCCTTCATGAAGCGCGGTTATGGCAGGGTCATACCGATCAACGGTCCCCCGGAAGAGGAACTGCTGCCAATGTTTCAGTTGAAGAACGTAACCCGCCAGTTCGGCAAGAAAACCGCCGTCAGCTCGGTTACCTTCGACATCCCGCAGGGCCAGATGGTTGGCATTATCGGCCGCTCCGGTGCCGGCAAGTCGACACTTCTGCGCATGATAAACCGTCTCGTGGACCCTTCCTCCGGTTCGATCGCCTTCGGCGAAGCAGAGGTTTCGTCACTAAGGGGGGCGGCCCTGCGCAAATGGCAGCGCGATTGCGCCATGATCTTCCAGCAGTTCAATCTGGTGCCGCGCCTCGATGTGCTGACCAATGTACTCCTTGGGCGGCTCAACCACCGATCCACTGTGTTGAGCGTTTTAAACATGTTCAGCCGCGATGAGCGCCTCATGGCGATCGGCGCACTGGAGCGGCTCGGCATCGAGCAGACCGCACTTCAGCCAGCCGGCACGCTATCGGGCGGCCAGCAGCAGCGCGTCGCAATCGCCCGGGCGCTGATGCAGCAACCGAAAGTGCTGCTTGCCGATGAGCCTATCGCGTCGCTAGACCCGCTCAACGCGAAGATCGTGATGGACGCGCTGCGCGACATCAACGAGCGCGACGGCATCACCGTGATCACCAATCTGCACACGCTGGATACCGCGCGGAACTATTGCGAGCGGATCATCGGCATGGCGCATGGCCGGGTCGTTTTCGATGGACAGCCGAAGGACCTCACTTCCGCAGCCGTGGCGCAGATTTATGGCGGCGATACCGCGATCGAGGAGTCGATGACCTCGACCAGCATCAACATCCCCACGGAAGCCCCGCGGGAGACCGCATCGGCCGGCTCGAAGCCGCTGGCACTGGCCGGCCTCTGAGGCAGCCGCGATCGAAACGCCCGCGAAAAGGGCGCCTTCTGAAACCGAAAACATCCGGCGCGTCCGGACAACGGGAGAACGAACCTCATGTTTAAGAAAGCCCTTCTGAGCGCTGTCGCGCTCTTCGCCCTCACCGGCCATGCCCAGGCCGAAGAGCTAAAGGAATTTCGCGTCGGCATCATCGGTGGCGAAAACGAAGCTGACCGCCTTCGTAACTACCAGTGCCTGGTCGACAAGCTCCCGGCAGCGATCGGCGTCGAGAAGGTCTCTCTCTTCCCGGCCGCCGACTATGACGGTGTGATCCAGGGCCTCCTCGGCGGCACGCTCGATTACGCGGAACTCGGCGCCTCCGGTTATGCCAAGATCTATCTGGCCAAAGCCGATGCGGTCGAGCCGATCCTGACAACCGTCCAGACCGACGGCTCCACGGGCTATCATTCGATCATGGTCGCCCGGAAGGACTCCGGCATCACCAAGCTCGAAGACCTCAAGGGCAAGAAGCTCGGATTCGCCGATCCGGACTCGACCTCGGGCTACCTCGTTCCGCTCGTCACCCTGCCGGAAGCCATCGGCGCTCCGGTGAAGGAATATTTCGGTGAAACCGGCTTCGGCGGCGGTCACGAAAACCTCGTTCTTGAGGTCGTGAAGGGCACCTTCGATGCCGGCACGACCTTCGGCTCGGGCGTCGGCGAGTTCAAGGACGGCTACACCTCGGGCAACCTGCGCAAGATGGTCGACAAGGGTATCGTCGACATGAACGACCTCGTCGAACTCTGGAAGTCGCCGTTGATCCCGAACGGCCCGATCGTCGTGCGTACGGCATTGAACGGCGACATGAAGGCCAAGTTCAAGCAGTTCATGATGGATCTGCCGAAGACCGACGCCGCTTGCTTCTCCGCCATCCAGGGCGGTGATTTTACCGGCTTCGTCGAAGTCAACAGCGAATTCTACAAGCCGATCATCGACGCCCGCAAGGCGACGATCGGCGGCTGAGCGCCAAAGCCATGATCCTGCGCCGACCGCCTTGTGGCGGTCGGCGTTCTACTATCGGGCGCTTGCAATGCCCGCCTGCTCAGCGGCATGCGGGCGGAAAATCGCACTCATTTTTTCCTCATCCGCTCTAGAGGCCGGCTCCTGCCGGAAACCCAATGGTCACTTCCGTGCAAACACGGCATCTCAGCGCGAATGGCGCCCTTATCGAGCGACACTGGCAGGAGCTCAACAATCGGCGCCGACTCTATACCTGGCTCGGTCTCGCCATCCTCGCACTGACGCTCTTCGGTTCGCTCTGGTTCGCCAACCATTCGAACGCCGGCAAGTTCTTCGACCGGCTGCCGCACTTCTTCGATTTCGTGGGCCATCTCATGCCGCGCGATCCGATCGAGATCGGCCGGGCTCTCTTCGATCTGCCTTCGCCCTATGACGACGGCAGCTTCAAATACAATTATCCGGAGGGTCGCCTCTATCTGACGGAGAGCCTCTACATCCCGGAATATGTTCACAAGATGCTGGAGACGGTGAACATCGCCATCTTTTCTACGGTGATCGGCGTGTTCTTCGGCTTCATCCTGTGCTTCCTCGCCGCAAGAAATCTGATGCCCAATCCCTGGGTCAGAGGCATCGTACGCCGGCTGATGGAGATCCTGCGCGCCTTTCCGGAAGTCGTCATCGCCGGCTTTTTTCTGGCCATTCTCTCGCTCGGGCCTATTCCCGCCATCGCTGCGGTATCCATCCACACGATCGGCGCGCTCGGTAAGCTGTTCTTCGAAGTGGTCGAGAATGCCGACATGAAGCCGGAGGAAGGTTTGCGCGCCGTCGGTGCCAATTGGATCGAACGGGTCTGGTTCGGCATGGTCCCCCAGGTCCTTCCCAACTTCACCAGTTACTTCCTGCTCCGGCTTGAAATCAATGTGCGCGCCTCGACCATCATCGGCGCTGTCGGGGGCGGCGGCATCGGCGAACTCCTGCGCCTTTCGATCGGTCAGGGCCATGAAGCAAAGACGCTCGCGATCGTCCTCCTGCTCTTCGCCACGATCCTCGCCGTCGATCAGTTCTCCGCCTGGCTTCGCCGCCGTCTCGTTGGCGACCAGGCCTTCCAGCTTGCGCAATAGGACGACATCATGATCGCCTCGACCAACCTCGACGCATCCGAAATGGACGCAATTGCGGCACGCCACCCGCATCTCCTGAAGTCGTCGGCGGCAAAGTGGCGCCGGACCGCACTGATTTCTGCAGGCGTCGTCATCTACATGATCTTCAGCTGGTGGTTCTTCTCCATCGGGCATGTGCTTGCCAACGCCAATTGGGGGATCGCCGGCACCTACCTCGCCGACTGGGTATCCTATGAGGTCCGGCCGGAGATCGCCATCGAGCCCGACGGAGCGATGCACGTGTCTTTCGGGCGCAATTCGCCGCTTGGGGACAATCCGGATCCCGAATGGGTCTCGCTCGAAAAGGAGATGGTAACGCGCACTGTCGCGGCTCCGGCCGCCGCGGCTCAAAAGCCGAAGAGCGCCTCCTCCTTCAGCTTCATGGCACCGAACGCGGCGCGCGGCAGTGCGGAAGCAACGCCACAGGAAACGGTCGCCGCGACACGGACCGAAGAAGTCGTCACGCATGCGGTGGTAACCATCGGCCGCTCGACGCGCATCGAAGCCGCCGAAAAACGCGTCACCATCACGCATGGCGGCGATACCCTCACGCTGAAGGTCGACGGCTCGGACAATGTGACGCCTGAAGGCGTCCTGCCCTCCTGGGCCATTCAGAAGCGGCCGGGAGAAAAAGTGACGTTGTCATTCGGCGCCACAGGCTGGGCCGAGGTAGAGGGCGACGAGATTTCCATCCGCAATCGCTTCTTCGGCTGGGTGAATTTTTTCTTCGACACCAATTCGCCCTTCTTCGGCAAGTCCTACGGCGAGGTGCTCTCGTTGATTTCTTCCGGCGAGCGGATCGATCCGGCGCGATCCAACCTGTCTCTGGCCTGGGACAATATCCTCTACAATGCCGAATGGCAGCACCTGGACGTCTGGACCAAGCTCCTGCAGACGGTCGTCATGGCTTTCGTCGGAACGCTTTTCGCATCCTTCATCGCTTTTCCGCTTTGCTTTCTTGCAGCGCGCAACATCACGCCGAGCCGGATCACCAACCAGGTCGTCAAGCGCTTCTTCGACTTCCTGCGTTCCGTTGACATGTTCATCTGGGCGTTGTTTTTCACGCGCGCCTTCGGACCCGGGCCGCTCGCCGGTATGTCGGCGATCTTCTTCACCGACACCGGTACGCTTGGCAAACTCTATTCCGAGGCGCTCGAGAACATCGACGACAAGCAGCGCGAGGGCGTCAAATCGGTCGGCGCCGCGCCGGTGGCCGTGCAGCGCTTCGGCGTTCTCCCGCAGGTCCTGCCGGTCTTCGCCAGCCAAGCCCTTTATTTTTGGGAGTCCAACACACGCTCGGCAACCATTATCGGCGCCGTAGGCGCCGGCGGTATCGGGCTCAAGCTCTGGGAGGCGATGCGTACCAATTCGGATTGGGAAAATGTCGCCTATATGGTGCTGCTGATCTTGATCGTGGTCTTCGTTTTCGACAGCATTTCCAATATCTGCCGGTCGCGGTTGATGGGCCGCAAGGCACATTGAAGGGGGGTAGACTGGATTGGGGCCCGATCCGGATAATGACAATTTGATTCGGATAGCCTACTGAATGTTCCCTTCAATCGGATCCGACTGAAGGACAAAAACATGCAGCAGATCAAAGTGCTACGGCGACCGTTGTGCGTCTGATAAGACGCACGGCGCTGTAGCGCGGGATGCAACGAACAGCTGCATAGGGTTCATCCCGTTCGGAACCGAATTGCGCTCTGCGACGATGCCATCATGATGTTGTCATGCAAATCGGCTAGCTGCGCATTTCATCCCGCGAACCCTCGACTCGGGGTAACCTGCGCCGAGGCGACTGATAGAGAGAGTTTGAACCCGTGCGCTATGCAATCTACTTCGCACCGCCGTCCGATGACCGGCTGTCGCAGACCGCTTCCCGTTGGCTGGGACGCGACGCGTTCACAGGCGGCGCTCTGGACTGCCCGGAAAATCCGGCGCTGGGGCGCGAAGACCAAATGGTGCTGACGGCCGAACCGCGCCGCTACGGCTTTCATGGGACATTAAAGGCACCGTTCGAGCTTACGCCCCAGCGCAGCGAAGCCGACTTGATCGCGGCTTTCGATGAGTTCGCGGCAGAGATCGAGCCGTTCGAAGTTCCGTCGATCGCCCTGCATCAGATCGGCCCGTTTTTCGCGCTCGTCTCGGCCAAGGCTTGCCCGGAACTGCAGCATTTGGCGGAGCAGGCGGTTCGCCGTTTCGAGCCATTCCGGGCGGCGCTCTCGGAAGCTGATCTCGCCCGCCGCAATCCGGAGAGGCTCACGCAGCGTCAGCGCGAGTACCTGGCGGCTTGGGGCTATCCATACGTCTTTGATGAATTCCAGTTCCATCTGACGCTGACGGGACCGGTTCCGGAAGAAATGCACCGCCCCATGAGGAAGGCGCTCGAGACGGTGTTCGCCGAATTTATCGGCAAGCCGCTTGCCGTTTCGACGATTGCGCTTTTCGCCGAAGAGCGCCGTGGCGCCCCCTTCACCGTCCATTCCCTGCTGCCGCTCGGCGGCGCATCCGAACGAAAGATAGCATGACATGCCCAAAGAACAGGTTTTGACCAACGCCCGCATCGTCTTGGAGGATCGGATTGTCGATGGCTCGGTGCTGATCCGCGACGGCAAGATCGCCGACATTTCCGAAGGAGCCAGTGCTGCGGGCGAAGATTTCGAGGGCGACTACCTGCTGCCCGGCCTCGTCGAGCTGCACACCGACCATCTCGAGGCGCATTATTCTCCGCGTCCCGGCGTGCGCTGGCTGAAGATCGCGGCGATCCAGGCCCATGATGCCCAGGTCGTCACCTCGGGGATCACCACCGTCTTCGATTGCCTGCGCCTGGGCTCGGACGAGGATAGCGGCTTCCCGAAGGGCGAGATGCGCAGCATGGCCGATGCGCTCGCCCAGGCCAAGCAAGAGGGCCGACTGAGGGCCGATCACCTCATTCACCTGCGCTGCGAAGTGTCGACCGCCGACGTGCTGGAGCATTACGAGGACTTCCGGAGCGATCCGCAGGTCCGCCTCGTTTCGCTGATGGATCACGCACCCGGTCAACGTCAGTTCCAGACGATGGACCAATATACGCTCTACTACAAAACCAAGCGCGGTCTCACCGATGATGCCTTCGCTTCGTTCATCGAGCGCCAGCAGGCATTGTCGGCGCGCTATGCGACACCGCACCGAACCGCCCTTGCGAAAGCTTGCGCCGAACGCGGCATCACGATTGCCAGCCACGACGACGCCACGATCGAGCATGTCGACGAGTCGATCGGCTATGGTATTCGCCTTGCGGAGTTTCCGACGAGCTTCGAGGCGGCGGAAGCTTCCCATCGGGCAGGTCTCAGCGTGCTGATGGGCGCACCCAATATCGTGCGCGGCAAATCGCATTCCGGCAACATCGCCGCGCGTGATCTCGCCGAGCGCGGCGTCCTCGACGTACTGTCTTCGGATTACGTGCCGTTCAGCCTCATTCATGCGCCTTTCATACTCGCGGATGAGGTCGAATCGATCGGCCTGCCCGAAGCCATCGCAATGGTGACGGCCACTCCGGCGCGCACGGTCGGTCTCGATGACCGCGGCCGGATCGCCGTTGGCCTCCGTGCCGATCTCGCACGCGTCCGCAGGCCGGAGGGCATACCGGTCGTCCGCTCCGTCTGGCGCGAAGGTCGGCGTGTCGCATGACCGCCGCCGAGCAAGGAACCGGAACCCTCATCGTCGTCGTCGGACCGAGCGGCGCCGGCAAGGACAGCGTCATGGGGTTTGCCGCCCGCCATTTCGCGAAGCGCCCCGATATTCTGTTCGTCCGGCGGGTGATCACACGGCCTTCCGATGCGGGCAGCGAGGTGCACGAGAGCGTCTCCGACGCGGAATTCGAGGAAATGCGACGCAGCGGCATTTTCGCCGTTTTCTGGCGCGCGCATGGATTGAGCTACGGCATCCCGGCCGAAATCTCCGAGAAAGTGGCAGCCGGCATGACGGCGATCGTGAACGGCAGCCGCGCCGCCCTCCCCGCCATTCGTCAGGCGTTCGGCAAAATTGCTGTCGTGGTGATCACAGCCGACCTGCCGGTGCTGGCGAGGCGGTTGGCGGAGCGCGGCCGGGAGAGCGAAGAAGATGTCCTGCGTCGTCTGACGCGGCAGGCACCGGACCTGATCGCCGAGCCGGACGTCACGGTGATCGACAATAGCGACAGGCTCGAAATCGCCGGCCGGCAATTCGTCGCGCTGGTGGAGCGGCACTCGGCCAGGAGCCATCATCCCGCTTGAGCCGCAGCGGCATATCCGCAAACGACAATAAAAGACCGGAAATCGTCATCCCGGCTCGCCTTTCGCCAAAGCGTCCTTCTCTGCGTCCTCGATCATCTTGACCATGGGCAGGTCCATCGCGGCGGCGATGATGGGATCGAGGAGACCGGGAAAGCGAATGTCGAGATCGTCCCGCCGCAAGGTGATCAACCGGCTCGTGCCGGACACCTCGGTGCGCGTGATGCCAGCCTCGCGCAGTTTGGCGAGATGATAGCTGATATTGGTCTTGGAACCGAAAGTCGTGAAGTTCAGACACATGGTCGGCCGTCCATCTCGACTGGCGAGATAGCCCACGATCGCCAGCCGCGTCGGGTCGCCGAGGGCCGCGAGTACATTGGACAGAGCGATCTGGTCTGGTGTCGGATGTGGTAGAGTCATTTGGCTCGAAGATTGCTGTCACTCCATATTGACATGACCAGCCACTAAGTTCAATAGTTCAACATCTTTTGAACAAGAAGGCTTCCCCATGGACAAGCGCCTCATCTGGCTCGCCGTTGGCTCCTTCACCATGAGTACGGTCGGCTTCGTATTCTCGAGCCTTCTGCCCTCGATCGCCGCCGACACACACACGACCATTCCTCGTGCGGGGCACCTGATCACCCTGTTCGCGCTCTCCTATGCCATCGGCGCGCCGCTGCTATCGGCGTTGGCCGGCGCGGCGGACAGGCGTCGATTGCTGGTGGCTGCGATGCTTACCTTCGTCGTCGGCAACTGCATCGCGGCAACGAGCGTCTCCTTCGCGACGCTGCTGTTCGCACAGATCGTGATGGGAATGGCGAGCGGCCTCTTTGCGGCCACAGCGCAAGCGACGGCGGTTTCGCTGGCCGGAGCGGAGCACCGCGCGCTGGCGATTTCAATCGTGGTGGGCGGCACCACGTTCGCGGTGGCGCTGGGCGCGCCTCTGGGCGCGCTGATCGCCGCCTTCTGGGGATGGCGCGGCACGTTCGGGGCGATTGCTCTGCTTGGGCTCTCCTGCGCCGCCGTGCTCTGGCTGCGCCTGCCGCGGGGCCTCAGCGGAACGAAGCTGACAATGTCCGAGCGCTTCGGCGCCATCGGCCGTCCGGGAGTCGCTTCGTCGCTATCGGTGACATTTCTCTACCTCACCGGCGGCTTCATGATCATCTCCTATCTTGCACCGCTGGCGATCGATGGGGCTGGGCTTTCGCAACTGGCGCTACCTGGCCTGCTGCTTGCCTTCGGTGTTGGCGCGGTGATCGGCAATCTCTCCAGCGGCTATCTGGCCGACCGGCTCGGCGCCACGCGCGTGGTGACAGCTTCGCTGATCTCGGCGCTGGTGGTCTCGTTGATGATCGCCACCGGCCTGCACCTTCTCACGCGTGATCTCGCCGGCTTGCTGCTGATCGGCATCATGGTGCCATGGGGCATTGTAGGTTGGGCCTTTCCGCCGGCCCAGGCGAGCCGTATCGTCGGCTTCGCACCCGAGGTCGCGCATCTGACCCTGTCGCTCAACGCCTCGGCGATCTATCTCGGCATCGCGACCGGCACGGCGATCGGCGGACGCGTGCTCGAGAATACGGCTGCAGCCGATCTCGGCTTCTTCGCCGCGCTGTTTCCGGTGGCTTCGCTTGCGGTCCTTTATGCAGGGCTGCGCTCCCACCGGCGGCGCTTGGCCACCGTCGCGGCGGAATAGACCGACATCGTCCGCAGCCCGCGGCGGGACGGCGTCCGCTTCGGATAACCGGCCTAAGGCCCAAACCAACGGTCCTCTCGACAAGCCCCGGACGGGAGTTCGGGGCTTCTTTGTGCTTCTGGCCCGCGGCTCAAACCGCGTTATCTGACGGATTCATATTTCCCACTTGTCATGCTCCGCTTTATGTATATACATTATCAGGAAAGAAGGGTGGAGCCTTATGGACGGAAACGAAAACCCAGGCCCTGTCAGAACCAGCCTCTGGCGTAACGCACGCCTTGCGACGCTTCGCGAAGATCTGGGCACCCTCGGAGTCGTCGAGAGCGGGGTCGTCGCCGCTCGCGGCGAGCGGATCGTTTATGCCGGCCCCGAGGCCGGTCTCACCTCGGAGCTTGCGCGCGCAGACCAGATCTTCGATTGCGAAGGCCGCTGGGTAACCCCCGCGTTGATCGACTGCCACACACATATCGTTCATGGCGGCAACCGGGCCCGGGAATTCCAGCTCCGCCTCGAAGGCGCGACCTATGAGGCGATCGCCCGCGCCGGAGGCGGCATCGCTTCGACCGTCGAGGCGACCAACGCCCTTTCCGTCGACGAACTTGTGGCGGCCGCACTGCCACGGCTCGACGCCCTGCTCGCGGAGGGCGTTTCGACCGTCGAGGTAAAGTCGGGCTATGGTCTCAACGTCGAGACCGAGCTAAAGATGCTGCGCGCCGCCCGCCGGTTGGAGACCCTGCGCCCGGTGCGCATCGTCACCAGCTATCTCGCAGCCCATGCGACCCCGCCGGGATATCAGGGTCGAAACGGCGACTACATCGCCGAGGTCGTCCTGCCGGGCCTCGCAGCAGCGCATGCGGAAGGGCTTGTGGATGCCGTCGACGGATTCTGCGAAGGCATAGCCTTTTCGCCGGCGGAGATCGCCTTGGTCTTCGACAAGGCGAAGTCGCTCGGCCTTCCCGTGAAGCTTCACGCCGAACAGCTTTCCGATCTCGGCGGCGCAAAGCTCGCTGCTTCCTACGGCGCTCTTTCCGCCGACCACCTCGAATATCTCGACGCTGCGGGCGCCGCCGCCATGGCAAAGGCCCGCACGGTCGCCGTCCTTCTGCCCGGCGCTTTCTACACCCTCCGGGAAAAGCAGCTTCCACCCGTCGAAGCACTCCGCGCGGCGGGGACGCGCATGGCTATCGCCACCGATTGCAATCCCGGAACCTCGCCGCTCACCTCGCTGCTGCTCACAATGAACATGTCCGCGACGCTCTTCCGCCTGACGTTGGAGGAATGTCTCGCCGGAGTTACTCGCGAGGCCGCCCGTGCACTCGGGGTGCTCGACGAGACCGGTACGATCGAAGCCGGCAAGTCCGCGGACCTTGCGATCTGGAACATCGATCAACCGGCGGAGCTGATCTACCGCGTCGGCTTCAATCCCCTGTGCGAGCGTGTTTTCAAGGGCGAAAGGGTTTCCCGATGACCATCATTCTCAGGCCCGGCTCGGTTCCGCTCAGCGATCTGGAAACGATATACTGGACTGGCGCGCCGGCGCGCCTCGACCCTGCCTTCGATGCTGGTGTGGCCAAGGCTGCAGCGCGGATTGCCGAGATCGTCGCGGGCAATGCGCCCGTCTACGGCATCAATACAGGTTTCGGCAAACTGGCTTCGATCAAGATCGACAGCGCCGACGTGGAAACGTTGCAGCGCAATCTGATCCTCTCCCATTGCTGCGGCGTCGGCCAGCCGCTCACGGAAAACATCGTGCGGCTGATCATGGCACTGAAGCTGATCTCTCTCGGCCGCGGCGCCTCCGGTGTGCGGCTCGAACTCGTCCGGCTCCTCGAAGCGATGCTGGACAAGGGCGTGATCCCGCTCATCCCGGAGAAAGGCTCCGTAGGCGCGTCCGGAGACCTCGCGCCGCTTGCGCACATGGCCGCGGTGATGATGGGCCACGGCGAGGCCTTCTATGCCGGCGAACGCATGGCGGGTGCAGCGGCGCTGCGGGCTGCGGGGCTTTCTCCCGTCACGCTTGCCGCCAAAGAGGGCCTCGCCTTGATCAACGGCACCCAGGTCTCGACGGCTCTCGCCCTTGCCGGGCTCTTCCGCGCCCACCGCGCCGGCCAGGCGGCACTTATCACCGGCGCCCTTTCGACCGACGCGGCCATGGGCTCTTCCGCCCCCTTCCATCCGGATATTCATACGCTTCGCGGCCATAAAGGCCAGATCGACACGGCCGCCGCCTTACGGCACCTGCTGACTGGCTCCCCGATTCGCCAAAGCCATATCGAGGGCGACGAGCGCGTGCAGGATCCCTATTGCATCCGCTGCCAGCCACAGGTCGACGGCGCCTGCCTCGACCTCCTGCGTTCCGTCGCAGCCACCTTGACGATCGAAGCCAACGCCGTCACCGACAATCCGCTGGTGCTTTCGGACAATTCCGTCGTCTCGGGCGGCAATTTCCATGCCGAACCGGTCGCCTTTGCCGCCGACCAGATCGCGCTTGCGGTGTGCGAAATCGGCGCCATTGCCCAGCGCCGCATCGCCCTTCTGGTCGACCCCGCGCTCAGCTACGGCCTGCCGGCTTTCCTCGCCAAGAAACCGGGTCTCAATTCCGGACTGATGATTGCGGAGGTCACGTCGGCGGCGTTGATGTCGGAAAACAAGCAGCTCTCCCATCCAGCCTCCGTCGACTCGACGCCCACGTCTGCAAATCAGGAAGACCACGTGTCCATGGCCTGCCACGGTGCGCGCCGACTTCTGCAGATGACGGACAACCTCTTTGCGATCGTCGGCATCGAGGCGCTCGCTGCGGTGCAGGGTATCGAGTTCCGCGCGCCGCTCACCACCAGCCCGGAACTTCAGAAGGCCGCCGCTGCCGTGCGCAGCATCTCGCCCAGCATCGAGGAAGATCGCTACATGGCCGACGACCTGAAGGCCGCGGCCTATCTCGTGGCGTCGGGTCAGCTCGCCGCCGCCGTCTCCGCCGGCATTCTTCCCAAACTGGAGAACTGACATGGCCGTCTTCGAAGTCCGGCGAGGCAATTCGCCCGTCATCCTCGGCTTTCCGCATACGGGGACGGACCTACCCTCGTCGATCTGGGAACGGCTCAACGACAATGGCCGCATTCTCGCAGACACCGACTGGCACATCCACGAACTCTACGAAGGTCTGCTCCCGGATGCGACGACTGTCCGCGCGACCTTTCACCGCTATGTCATAGACGCCAATCGCGACCCTAATGGCGTCAGCCTCTATCCCGGCCAGAACACGACGGGGCTCGTGCCCGAAAGCGACTTCGACGGTCAGCCCATCTGGAAAGAAGGCCAAGGACCGGCGGAGGCCGACATCGCAGAGCGCCTGCGCGATTTTCACGCGCCCTACCATGCGGCGCTTGCAGCGGAGATTGCCCGTGTCAGGGCGATCCACGGCATTGCCGTGCTCTATGATTGCCATTCGATCCGCTCACATATTCCCTTCCTTTTTGAAGGCACGCTGCCGGACTTCAACATCGGCACCGACAGGGGCAAAACCTGCGCTTTGGAAATCGAGCGATCGGTCGAGGAAATCGCCTCTGAAACAGAAGGTTACAGCCATACTCTAAATGGTCGCTTCAAGGGCGGCTGGACGACCCGCCATTATGGCCGCCCGGAACAGGGTGTGCACGCGATCCAGATGGAACTGGCGCAATCGACGCATCTGGCGACGGAAGCGCCGCCCTTCGCCCTGGATGCGGCGAAAGCCGAAAGGCTCCGCCGGCCTCTGGCGGCAATTCTGGAACGCATCGGGAAAATAGCAAACGAACTCAAAAGGACAGGGAGCGAGGCATGAACATGAACAACCCGCGCCACAATATTCGCGAAGTACGCAGCCCGCGAGGCACCGAGATCAGCGCCAGGAGCTGGCTGACCGAAGCGCCGCTCAGAATGCTGATGAACAATCTCGATCCTGATGTCGCCGAGAACCCGCATGAACTCGTCGTCTATGGCGGCATCGGCCGCGCTGCACGCACCTGGGCCGATTTCGACCGCATCGTCGCCTCGCTCAGGTATCTGAACGAAGACGAGACCCTGCTCGTCCAGTCTGGCAAGCCGGTCGGAGTCTTCCGCACGCACCGGGATGCGCCGCGGGTGTTGATCGCCAACTCCAATCTCGTGCCGCACTGGGCGAACTGGGATCATTTCAATGAGCTGGATAAGAAGGGTCTCGCCATGTATGGCCAGATGACCGCCGGCTCGTGGATCTATATCGGCACTCAAGGGATCGTGCAGGGCACGTATGAGACCTTCGTCGAGGCGGGCCGCCAGCACTATGGCGGCAGCCTGAAAGGCAAGTGGATCCTGACGGGCGGCCTCGGCGGTATGGGCGGAGCACAGCCCCTTGCGGCGGTCATGGCCGGGGCCTGCTGCCTCGCCGTCGAATGCAACCCGGATTCGATCGATTTCCGCCTCCGTACCCGCTACCTCGACGAAAAGGCCGAGACGCTGGAGGAAGCCATGGAAATGATCGAGCGCTGGACGAAAGCCGGCGAAGCCAAGTCCGTCGGTCTTCTCGGCAATGCAGCTGAAATTCTGCCCGAAATGGTCCGCCGCGGCATCCGCCCCGATATCGTCACCGACCAGACCTCCGCCCACGATCCGGTGAATGGCTACCTGCCGAAGGGCTGGACGATCGCCGAATGGAAGGCCAAGCGCGAGAGCGACCCGAAGACGGTCGAGAAGGCCGCCCGCGCGTCGATGCGCGACCATGTCGAAGCAATGCTTGCCTTCTGGGATTCCGGCATACCGACGCTCGACTACGGGAACAACATCCGCCAGGTCGCCAAGGACGAAGGTCTCGAGCGCGCCTTTGATTTCCCCGGTTTCGTGCCGGCCTATATCCGTCCGCTTTTCTGCCGGGGCATCGGTCCGTTCCGCTGGGCGGCTCTCTCGGGCGATCCGGAAGATATCTACAAGACCGACCAGAAGGTGAAGGAGCTGCTGCCGGATAACAAGCACCTGCACAACTGGCTCGACATGGCGCGCGAGCGCATCGCCTTTCAAGGCCTGCCCGCACGCATCTGCTGGGTTGGCCTTGGCGATCGCCACCGCCTCGGCCTCGCCTTCAACGAGATGGTGCGCAGCGGCGAGCTGAAGGCGCCGATCGTCATCGGGCGCGACCATCTCGACTCCGGCTCCGTCGCCTCGCCAAACCGCGAGACCGAAGCGATGAAGGACGGCTCCGATGCCGTCTCCGATTGGCCGCTCCTGAACGCTCTCCTCAACACCGCCTCCGGTGCCACCTGGGTATCACTGCACCACGGCGGCGGGGTCGGCATGGGCTTCTCGCAGCATTCCGGAATGGTGATCTGCTGCGACGGTACGGACGATGCGGCACGCCGCGTTGAGCGGGTGCTGTGGAACGACCCGGCAACCGGCGTCATGCGCCACGCCGATGCCGGATATGACATCGCATTGGACTGCGCCCGCGAAAAAGGCCTCCGCCTGCCGGGCATATTGGGCGAGTGATCTGAAGCTCCAGCCGTTTCACCTTCTGCATCCCCATGACAACGAGCATGGGGATGAGGTTGGGGCGGGTTCAGAGCGCAGAGGCTTTCCCTCGCCCGCCATCCAGAAAAAGAAGCAGCGAGAGACCGGCCACGCCCGCGAGGGAGCTTAGAAGCGCTGTTCCTGAATAGTCGCTGATGCGCGTTCCGAGCGCGAACAGAGCGGCGCCGAGGCCGCCGCCGAGGAATATATTCACCGAAATTAGCGAGCTTCCGAGCCCGGGCCGGTCTGCGATCAGTTCCTGCAGATATGTGATCGGAATGCTGATCAGCGCCGCTGCGCCGAAAGCGCTTACGAGCGTCAGCGCATAAATGTGCCAGCGCTCGGCCGAGAGCCCCAGCAGGGCCATGTTGACCACATAGATCGCAGTTCCGAGCGCGAGTGCGTTGATATGGCTGAGGCTGTCCTGGATACGTCCCCATACCAGGATGAAAATCACCTCCAGCAGCGCAACGATGCCGACGATAATGCCGATGTCGCCCACGTCGCCGCCGACCGCACCTGTAACGATCAGTGGCAGCACCGCCGCATTGACGTGCAGGGTCGAGGAGATCAGGGCTATGGCGAGAAGCCTTAACACAACGCGCAATGACAATATCTCGCCGAAGGACGCGAGAAAGGAGAGGCGCTTGCCCAAAGCTTGGTCGACAGCCGCCTTGGGCGGCAGCCGCCGCAAAACAAGCACGAAGTTGGCGAGACAGCCGAGGCTTGCCAGCAGGTAGGCCGGCAGCATGCTGCCGTGTGCCGACAGAACCAATCCGACCAGTCCCGGGACCAGTACCCAGGAAAGCGATATGGCAGCGCGAATGGCGGAATTGACTGCAGCCGCATGCCTACCTCCCATGTCCTTCGCAGCCGTGCGGACATAGGCGAAGAGTAGAGGATTGAGCGCTCCGTAAGCCGGCAACAAAATGAGTGCTGCAAGCACGAAGCTCAATTTCGTTGGCAGCAGATAGACCGCCCCGTAGCCCGCAACGCCGCAGAGAATGACCGCCAGCATCAAAGTCCGGTAATTGCCGACGCGATCGGCTACAATGCCGATCGTCACGCTTAGCGCGACGTTGACCAGGGCCGCGGCGAAGATCAGTGCCGAATAGAGCCCGTCACTCAAGCCCAGTTCAGTGATGCCGACGACTGACTGGTAGGGCGACGTAGAAGCGCCCGAAAAACCGAACAGGACAATGGCGAACATGCTTGTCCGGATGACCGGATTGCGCATGGCGATCAGAAGCGAGGAAGGCATATAGGCGGGTCCGCACAAGGGCCAAGGTCTGCCGAAACCGCCCGAAAAGACGGGCGGTTTCACTGTCTCAAATCCAGCGGGCGGACAGCCTGGCGCTGGGCCGGAACTCGAAATCACGGTCGAAGGGGAAGATCGGCCGTTCCCGCCGCAGGCTGGCGAGCTTCTCTATCTCCTGATTGACGACGCCGTCCGTCAGCGCCATCAGGCTCGGATTGGCGATCGGCGCAAGTTCCGGCGAAAGATAGCCGGACTTTACGATGAGCAGCCGCACACCCCTGGGATCGAGACCGAGGCGAGTAAAGTCCTCGATATTGTGATAGGGGCGCCGCCGCGCCGACAATACGATCTCGATGCCCGCGGCCTCGACAACAGCCTGCCGCTCGGTGGCGGGTCCCGGGTCATCAAGGCGAACCACCTTGGCCTCGATCTCGGCGGACGGGCTCGACGTGTCGAGACTGCCGCCGACCCGAAATTTCAGGATCCCGCCTGTACCAGCCGCGAAACAGGCATCGACTGCCGGCCGATCGGCAATCCCAGCGATCAGCGCGTCGCGCCAGCCGCGCTCGATCAGGGCTATCAACACATCCGCCCGGTCACCAACGCCGCCGCCCGTGGGGTTATCGCCGGAATCGGCGAGGATTACCGGCGCCGTTTTTGCACTCTCGGCAATGCCGAGCATTTGCGCAAGCGACCCAGAGATTGACCCGAAACGAAACTCTTCCCTATTGAACCAGTAGCTTGCAGCGATTTCTTCCACCGCTTTAGTAGCAGCTTCCTTGTCAGCGCCGGTGACGACGGCACAGGCGGTTGCGCGCGGCTCGTCCGCCCAGACATAGCCGACCATCAGATTGGCGTCGAGAATGCCCGGCCGCCTGTTAATGTCAGCGAGGCCGCGATATAGGCCCGCCGCGGGCTCATCCTCCGTCGAGGTCCGTTCTCCGGGAAGGAGAAGCGGCACGCGCGCCCAGGCGACGCCGGGCCGCGTCCCCGAGCGGAGGGCTTCCACCAGCATCGACCAGGACCGCATCATCGTCTCGCGCGTGTCGATATGCGGCGCGGTCCTGTAGGCGGCAAAGATGTCGATCTGATCGATGATCCGCTGGCTGACATTGCCATGGAGATCGTAGCTCACAGCGAGCGGGCAGCTGGCGCCAACAATGGCGCGCGCGGCGGAGATCCAGTCCCCCTCGGCATCGTCCATTCCGTCCACTTTGATCGCCCCGTGCATGGCTAGGTAGAGCCCGTCGAGAGGCAGGGCCGCCTTCAAGCGTTCCAGGAACTCACTCTTGAGAGCATCATAAGCCGGGCGCGAGACCGGCCCCCCGGGAACAGCACGCGCATGCAACAGTGGAAGGTGATCTATCCCCTCCGCGCTGAGGAAGCCGAAATAGTCCGAATTCAGAAGATCCTCTCCCCTGAGCACCCGGAAGTCTTCAACCGTCATCAGGACGGGGGAATAGGTGCTGCATTCCGTATGGATTCCACCGACGGCGATCCGCATGGCGCTTGACATCACAGAACGGGACTCAATGGCGCGATCGCGGCAAAGCGCAACCAATCCTTCTTGTCCTTCGGCGTCCAGGCCGCCTCGGCAATTGCCGGCAGCCTGGGAAAGACGAGGCGGTTGAAATATCCCCGCGAGAGGAAATGCTCGGACCAGATGCAGGCCTGGACGCCCTTCATGCGGCTCTTCAGCTCTTTCGGGAACTCCCCTTCCGCCTCATAGGCGTAGGTGTGCGACGGCGTTGCCGTGCCGGCCCAGCTGGCACCGGGTTCCTGCCAGGCATCCGCCTGGGCCATGTCGAGATAATAGGCCTGGCCGGGCGTCATCACGACGTCGTAACCCTCGCGTGCCAGCTCGATCCCAACCTTGGGGTTCTCCCAAGCCATCAGCAGCGTGTCCTTTGTTCCGACCCCGCCGCCATGGGCAACCTCGTTCCAGCCGACAAGCTTGCGGCCTCGCGCCGTCAGCATCTGTTTCACTTTCTTTAGGAAATAGGACTGCAGTGCGAAGGTGCCGGAAATGCCTTCCTGTTCCATAAGCTTTCGCGCCAGCGGCGAAGCGAGCCACGAACCGTCTGCCACCTCGTCACCGCCGACATGGATATATCGGCTCGGGAAGAGCTCGACCATTTCGTCGAACACCTTCTCGAGGAATTCGTAGGTGAGCGGAATGGCAGGGTTAAGGGCGTTGTTGGGATAGCCCTGGACCGAACGGTAGCTTTCCGGCGCCTCCTGCCCATCGGAGAGTTCGGCAATCGCCACGAGCGCGGCAGTGCTGTGTCCGGGAATGTCGATCTCCGGAACGACTTCGATGCTGAGCGCCGCAGCATGCGCGACGATCGCCTTTGCTTCCTCCTGGCTGTAGAAGCCGCCGACCGGTTCGGCGCCGTTGCCGAGCTGAGGCAGCATCGGCTCGTCCGGCCCCCGCATGACGCCCAGGGTCGTGAGCGTCGGATAGGCCTTGATTTCAAGCCGCCAGGCTTCGTCATCGGTCAAGTGCCAATGGAAGATGTTGAGCTTGAACCAGGCGAGGATATCAATGAGGCGCAGAATGTCGGCGGTCGGATAGAATTGCCGCGACACATCGAGATGACAGCCGCGCCACCCGTAGCGCGGCCCGTCCGCGATGACACCGGATACCGGAAAACTGAAACTCCCGGCGTGGTTGCGGGCACCGTCGATCAGTTGGGCGAGGGACGTCAGGCCGTATTGCCTCCCGGCGGCAGCTCCATAGTCGAGCCGGATCTCCTCGTCGGAAAAATGAAGCCTGTAGGCTTCTCCGCCGAGCTCGGCTGCCTTTTTGAACATGATCGGCCGCCCCTGGGAGGAAGGCGCAAGGCTGAATGGAGCGTGACCCGCCGAAAACAGCCTGTGGAAGAGCGCGAGTACGTTGGAGACCGCCTCGATCTCGTCCGCAGCGCTTCCCGCCGCAGGATAGAGGAAATCCGGAAGCAGGTCTCCGGGCGCTGCATCGATCTCCGCGGGCCAGGGCTGCAGCGCGAAAGGAAGGTCGAGCCAGCCTTCGGGGAGGCGCTCCGGCGGCGGCTCGCTTACGGCGCCCTCCAGACGAAGGTCGGAAACCGCCACAGCGACATGACTTCCATCGGCGAGCGTCAGATAGGCCGACTTCGCCCCGTCGGTGCAATGCTTCGCCTGCCGGTGCAGACCGCTGATCATGAATGTCCAGTGCTCTCCGTGGGCAAGCGTCAGTCCTTCGGGCGGCGCGAACTCGTGGAAATTGGCATTCCTGCGGAGGAAGACCGCATTCTCGCATGCGTCCGGATCGATGACGCGGGTGAGCGACGTGTAGACGAGCCGAAAGTCGCTAAGCGGCTCGCCCGAAAGGTTAAAGAGGCTGAAGGTGAAGCGCCCGAATGGGCCACCATCCGGTTGCCAGGCAGATTCAAGGCGATAAGCGGCCTGCAGCATGAACAATCTCCCAAGGTGGATAGGTCAGTAGTGGATCGATTGCGAGAAGGTCCGGGCGACTTCGGCATGGCCCGCGGTAAGCCCGCAGTCGACCGGCAGGCAGATGCCGGAGATGGCTCCGGCGGCGGGACTGGCAAGGAAATGGACGGCCTCGGCGACGTCCTGCGGATCGACGATGCGCTGCAGGGGGTACCAGCGCTTCGCCTCTTCGAAGACATCGGGATTGGCGGCTGCGCGCGCCTCCCAGGCCCGCGTGCGCACCGTCGCCGGCGCGACCGCATTCGCGCGGATGCCGAACTTGCCGTATTCGACGGCGATCAGCCGGGTCAGGTGCAAAAGGCCAGCCTTGGCGGCGCTGTAGGCGGGATGGCCGAAAACGTTCATCCCGTTTACCGAGGCGATGTTGACGACCGCACCCCGGCTCTCCTTCAGCATTTCCTCGACAGCCCTGAAACAGAGAAAGGCCGCTTCGAGGTTGAGCGCATTGTCCGCGCGCCATGTATCCTGCGTCGTGTCGTGCAGGCTGACGGCGCGCGCAGCGCCCGCATTGTTCACGAGTGTACGCACGGTTCCGAAGGAGGCGGCTGCCCGAGCCATTGCGGATACGCTTGCGGTGTCCGTCACGTCGCAGGTGACGGCCACGAACCGCTCCGCTCCGCCGAGATCACGCGCCGTTCTCTCGGCCGCCTCGCCCTCGATGTCGGCTAACAGGACGGTATCATGTCCGTCACGCAGGCGCCGGGCAATAGCACGGCCGATGTCGCCGGCGGCTCCCGTGACGATCGCTACGGACTTCGGAATAGGCGTTCCTTGTGGCACGTCAGTCTCCCATAAGCTGCCGGTCGTCGCCATCCCTGTGCACCACGAGCTGCTGCTTGATGCGCCTGAGGGTCACGGTTGCCTGCGGCTGGACGCGATAGGCGACAAGACTCGCGACGATATCGAGCAAAGCGAGATAGGCGATGCGGGTGGAGGTGGGGCGATAGATGTTGTTTCCTTCCGGCAGGTCGACCGGCACGGTGATGTCGGCGGCCTGCGCCACGGGGCTGCCGCTCTGGGTTAGCGCGATCGTCGGCACCTTGGCCTCGCGCGCAAGGATGAAGGCTCGCACCAGTTCCGCATTCCGACCCGAGAAAGACGATCCAACAATGACATCGGCCGGACGTGCGGCCGCCGCCATCATCATTTGCATGCTGTGGTCGGAGCTCGAAGTGATGCGCATGCCGAGGCGGAAGAGACGGTTCTGGAACTCCCCGGCGATCATCGAGGAGTTCCCGCCGGAACCGAAGGCATAGATCATTTCCGCTTGCGCCAACTGGTCGGCCGCGCGCTCTATGGCTGCAAGGTCGAGCGACCGATGTAAGAGGAGCAATGCATTCTGCGCCTTGGTGATGATGTCCTGGGCCACATCGCCGGGCTCCTGGCTCTTGGGCTCCGGCTTCAGGTAGCGCATCCCGACATAGGGTGTACGCGCCAGTTGAACCTTGAAATCGGAAAAGCTCTCGCAGCCAAGTCGCCTGCAGAAGCGGGTCACCGTCGGTGGCGAAACGTCGGCTTTTCCGGCGAGCTCGATGATGGAAGCGTTAACAGCAAACTCGAAATCGTTGAGCAGGATATCGGCAATGCGGTTCTCCGATTGAGAGAGCCGCCCTTTCTCTTCCTGCAGTGTCGCGAAAATATCCATCAAACGGCGCCCTCTCCCTGTCAGGCGTCCTTCGGCTTGTAGGCGACGCAATCGATCTCCACCTTGCAATCGACCATCATGGAGGACTGAACGCAGGCACGCGCGGGCGGATGAGCTCCGAAATAGTCCTGATAGATCTTGTTGAAGCTCCAGAAATCGCGCGGATCGTCCAGCCAGACGCCAACTCTCACCACGTGCTCGACACCGTAGCCGGCCTCTTTCAGGATGGCCAGTAGATTGCCTATCGCCCTATGCGTCTGGGCGACGATATTGCCTTCGATGATCTCGCCATTTTCCATCGCGACCTGACCGGAGACATGAAGCCAGCCATCCGCCTCGACTGCGCGTGCAAAAGGCAGGGCTTTTCCACCTGCTCCAGTCTGCTCGTCGCCATACCGCTTGATCGACATGCGAATCTTCTCTGCAAATTATTTTCTTATTTCGTTGACAAATGATCATAGAATGCGGAATTTGACCAGAGAAAATGCTTATTTATGAAAAGAATTTCAATTTAGGGCGAAACACATGCGGGATCCCTTCCAGAATCCGTTCCCCGGTGACGACGCGGCTCGCCGTTCCATCTGGGAGATGTTGGTGCCGCGCGACATAGACGCCTTCCTGGCCGCCGACTGGTCGATGGTCGCCGAGGATTTCGTGGAGGAAAGCTTCATCGGTATAGACGGAAGGCGAGAGGCGGACCCCGACAAGTGGCGGCTCACCTTCCCTTCTCTGGCCGAATATCGCGACGAATGGTTGCGCCAGGCGCAGGATTTCGCACGGCAGTCTTTCGCCGAGGACCCGCGGGAAGCCATTTTCCGGACGACGACCTTGGAAGACATCGAAATCAGTGGAGAGCTCGCACTCGCCCGCAAGAAGTTCGATGGCGGAGTGAAGAAAGCGAACGGCAGCTTCGATGTGATGAAGTGGCAGACAGTTTATTATTGCCGGCTCCATCTTAGCCGTTGGAGAATATGCGGCTTCACCGGCTATCTCCCCAATCCGATGGGGTGAACCGAGGTGACGGCAAAGACGAAGACATTGCGCATCTTCACGGCGGCGCTCGCGACCGAGACGAACACTTTCTCCCCCATTTGCATCGACAGGCGTGCATTCGAGGCCTCGCTTTACGCTTCGCCCGGAAAGCACCCCGAAACGCCGACGCTCTGCACGGCACCGATTACCGTGGGCCGGCGGGTGGCCGCGGAAAAGGGATGGATACTGATCGAGGGCACCGCAGCCTGGGCAGACCCGGCCGGTCTCGTCAACCGGCGAACCTATGAGGATCTGCGCGACGAGATCCTGGACCAGTTGCGTGCCGCCCTGCCCATTGACGCCGTGATCCTTGGCCTGCATGGAGCCATGGTCGCCGACGGCTACGAGGACACCGAAGGCGACCTGCTCCAGCGCGTGCGCGAACTCGTGGGTCCGGAGGTGCTCGTCTGCGCCGAACTCGACCCCCACAGCCATCTTACGAATAGACGCGTTGCAGCCGCGGACTTCTTCGTTTTCTTCAAGGAGTTCCCGCACACCGATTTCGTCGAGCGTGCCGAGGATCTCTGGCGGGTCGCCGTCGACACGCTGGAGGGCCGCGTCACGCCGGTGATGTCCGTTTTCGACTGCCGGATGATAGACGTTTTCCCCACCTCCCGCGAGCCGATGCGCAGCTTCGTAGATAGATTGATGCAGATCGAGCGGCACGACGCCGATGTGCTCTCATTGTCCGTCGTACATGGCTTCATGGCCGGTGACGTGACAGAAATGGGCACGAAGATGCTCGTCGTGACCAACGGCAAGGCCGAGAAAGGCAAGGCGCTTGCCCGCGAGCTGGGCCTTGAACTCTTCTCCCGCCGCGGCACTTACCGCATGCCGGAAATCGACGCGCACCAGGCCGTGGCGCAGGCGATCGCGGCTCCGTCCGGGCCAGTGGTGATTGCCGACATGTGGGACAATCCCGGCGGGGGAACCGCAGGCGATGCGACGGTCGTGCTGGAGGAATTGCTTGCGAGAAAGGCGACCGACACTGCGGTCGGCACGATCTGGGATCCCATGGCGGTGCAGATCTGCATGGCGGCGGGCGAAGGCGCCGAAATCCCCTTGCGCTTCGGCGCGAAATCCGCGCCAGGCACAGGTCGACCGATCGACGGCATCGTCAAGGTCATCAAGCTCGTGCGCAATGCGGAAATGCGCTTCGGCGAGAGTATCGCCCCCTTCGGCGACGCCGCCCATATACGGCTCCGCGGCATCGACATCATCCTGAACACGACCCGCGCACAAAGCTTCGACCCGAGTCTTTTCTCCGCTATGGACATCGATCCTGGCTCGAAGAAGATCCTCGTGATCAAATCCACGAACCATTTCTACGCGTCTTTCTCGAAGATCGCCTCTGAAATCCTCTACTGCTCTGCCGGTACGCCCTACCCCAACGATCCGGCGAAAACGCCCTACCGGCGCGCAAGGCGCGACATCTGGCCAATGATCGCCGATCCTCATGGACCAGATCAAGGTGTGTGAAATTCATGAGCGGGAAAAGTGTGTGTGCGGTCAGCGAGCCGCCGGCTGAAACAGTTCCACGAAGTTGCCAGCAGGGTCTTTCAGCAATATCTGTGAGCCGCCGGGTCCGGTTACGACATCATTGCGGAAACCCACGCCGGCGGCACGCAGTCGCTCGACCTCGGCAGCCAGATCATTCACCACAAGGTGGATCCGGTTCCAGCCGCCCGGCGAAGGACGTTCGCCGTCCGGCATCGGCCGTCCCGCAGAGCTCAAGGGGCCGCTCAGCAGCAGCCGTAGCGCTCCCCGACGGACATCCGCGAAAGCGGGGGCGTGGTTGGAGAGAACCGAGAATCCGAGATGTTTCGTGTACCACGCTACGGCGGCCTGGACGTCGTCCACCATGTAACGCACGTTGACGGTTGTTTCCGGCATTCCTGCCTCCCGCGCCGAGTGAACCAAAGCAGTCCGGTAAGCCACCGATTTTCGCGCGATTGTTCGAGACGTCAATGCCTTTCCGGACTGCTTTCCGCTACCCCCGCTTCTGCCGCAACATGCGGCGGCGGAGGGGTCGCCTGCAGGATGGGCCGGCGCTCAATCGGCAATGCGTCTCACCATTATGACGTCGTCGATTTCCCGGCCCTCGTGAAGCAATCCGCCCGGAATGCGTCCAACTTCGGCGAAACCCTCGCGATTGTAAAACCGGATCGCCGCCGGATTGTCGGCGCTGACGGCAAGCTCCATCTGCCTGATCCCAATTTCCCGCGCGTGATCCGCAACTGTATTCAGCAGCCGTTTCGCGACGCCCGTGCCTCGTAGTTCCCGCCGAACATAGACCATGACCAGCGTTGCGCGGTGCGCCATCTTGCTGGCGCTCTGACGTATGAGGCCGGCGATCCCGACGGGAACGTCATCCTGGAAAGCGACGAAGACGGGGTTGTCGACGGTTCAGCGCCGCCATTCGTCGCCTGAGAGTCTCTCCCAGTCTTCAGCGCTGCTGGCAAAAGATGCGGGCTCCGCCTGCAGCGCCTCGATCCGAATGCTGCGGAAGGTTTCGACATCATCGCTGTTGAGCAGCCTGATCGTCACGCCCATGATCAAGCCGCCGCCGGATCGAAGTGCGACATATCGATGTCGGTCATCTCTACCCGCCGCTCGAAGGCCATCCCCTTTTCGTCGAAGAGGTGGCAGTCGATGGCACGGATGCCGGTCTTGACCCGTTGGTCGGCGCGGATCGCGAGTGTCCCCGGCAGCATGGCGCAATAGTTCTCCCCTTCCCCATCAAGCGCCACATAGGCCACTGTATGGGCGCCGAGACGCTCGATGACCGAGGGGGTCACCGTCAGCGTCAGGTCGGCGTCGCCCATCCGGATATGTTCCGGCCGCACCCCGAGCGTCAGGGTTCGCCCGGTCATGCCCGCGCGCGGTACGACCGGAACGAGAATCGTCTGTCCCTTGTAGTCCACTTCCACACCGGCATCGTTTACACCTGTACAGGTGACCGGCAGAAAGTTCATCTTGGGGTTTCCGATAAATCCTGCGACGAATATGTTTGCGGGTTTGTGATAAAGCTCGAGCGGCGCTCCCGTCTGCGCAATCTCTCCGGCGTTCAGCACGACAATCCGGTCCGCCATCGTCATCGCCTCGACCTGGTCGTGCGTGACGTAGATCATCGTCGCCTTCAAATGCCTGTGCAGCTTCGCGAGCTCAATGCGCATATCGGCGCGCAAGGCAGCATCGAGGTTAGACAGCGGCTCGTCGAACAGGAAGATCTTCGGTTCGCGCACGATTGCCCGGCCGATCGCCACACGTTGACGCTGCCCGCCCGACAGCATGCCCGGCTTCTGCTCGAGCCGCTGATCGAGGTGCAATATGCGGGCGGCATGCTGAACCTTCGCCTTCAGTTTCTCCTCGGGCATCTTCTCGACCCGTAGAGGAAAGGCGATGTTCTCGAACACGCTCATATGCGGGTATAGAGCATAGGACTGGAAGACCATGGCTATGCCGCGCCTGACGGGCGGCAGATCGTTAACACGCTTGCCATCGATGACGATGTCACCCGCGGTCGTCTCGTCAAGCCCCGCGATCATCCTGAGCAGTGTTGATTTGCCGCAGCCGGAAGGTCCGACGAAGACCACGAATTCGCCATTTCCGACTTCGAGCTCGATGCTCTTCAACACCTCGTAGGTGCCGTAGGATTTCTGAACCTTGTTGAGAGTGAGCTGTCCCAATATCTGTCTCCGGCCACCGGCGCAGCGGCATTCCGCCAACATGAAGGAGGACCGCCGAGCCGAGGCCCAGCGGTCCCGGTGGGATTTACTTATACTGTTCGATGTCAGCTGCCGCCTTCTTCAAAGCGTCCACCGGCTCGGCCTTGCCGGTCACGACCGACTGGACCATGTCGATGATAGCGTTCTGGAAGCCCTTGTAGTCCTTGAAGAGCGGCTCCGGACCTCCATAGGCGATCCCGTCGATGAATGGCTTCCACGACGGGTCGGCCTTTACGAACTCATCGACCATCGGCGACGGGCGCAGCGGTGTCAGCCCTGCGCCTCCCTGCAGTTCATACTCGCCCTGCGGACCGGGAGATGTGATGAACTTGGCAAACTCGATCGCCTTTTCCTCGACGCCCGTGCCCTGGAAGATCGCCAGGCTGTCGGTGATGAGGAGCGTGCCTTCGCCCTTGGCCGAAGGGCCGAGCGGCAGCGGCGCGATGCCCCAGTTGATCTTGGTATCCTTCAGCAATGCGGCGGCGCCTGAGCCGGACTGGATCATGCCCACCTTGCCGTCGAGGAAAATGGCGCGAATCTCGTTCTGCTCGTAGGCCGTCGCCCCTTCGACAGAATAGGGCACAAGGTCCTTGTAGGCCTGCAGCGCCGCGAGCACTTCCGGGCTGTCCATGACGATCTCGTCGCCATCGATAACCTTGCCGTTATTGGTGTAAACCCAATGCATGAATTGATGCATCGTGTTGTCGAATGTCTTGGCGGGAAGGCCGTAACCTGCAATTCCGGTCTTTTCCTTGATTTGCTTCGCAAAGGCGATCTCTTCGGCCCAGCTCTTCGGCGGCGTCTCCGGGTCGAGGCCCGCCTGCTTGAATAGGTCCTTGTTCCAGTAGAGCGCCTTGGTCGAAAAGGCGATCGGCACGCCCCACTGATTGTCGTTGAAGGTCACCGTCTCGACGATGTTCGGGTAATAGCTCTTTTTCTCTTCCTCGGTCATTGGAACCGGGATGATCAGCTCGTTCTCGGCGAATTCCTTGAGGGTGCGGGAACCCACATAGGCCATGCCGACCGGCGTGCCGGCCACGGCGAGCGTCGTCGCCTTGTCCTGGCACTGGGCCCAACCGACGACTTCAGGCGTGACCTTCCAACCGGGATTCTTGCCCTCCCATTCCTTGATGTATTTCTCGTGGATCGGATCAATCTTGTCGCCGCAATAGATCCAGCTGATCTCCTGATCAGCAGCCTGTGCGGCAAAGCTGCCGAGGGCGGTCGATCCGAGCAAGGCAAGCGTGAAACAGGTAGCTTTGTAAGCGATTGTCACTGATTAGACTCCCCTATTTTGGTGGTTGCTTATTGTTTCACCGCGCCGGCGGTCAGCCCGCTGACGAGATAGCGCTGCAGGAAGAAGATCACGATCACGGCGGGTGCGATGCCGACGAAACTGGCTGCCATCAGCTCGTTCCAGACCACTTCCTGGCGGCCGAAATAGGCGAAAAGGCCCACGGGCAACGGCATGTACTCGGTCTTGGAGTTGAAGGTCAGCGCGAAGATGAACTGCTGGGCATAGGAGCCGATGAAGGTGGTAATCGCCACGACTGTGATGCCCGGCATGGCGATGGGCAGGATCACGCGGCGCAGCGTGTAGAAGCGGCTTGCACCATCGACGAAGGCTGCTTCGTCCAACTCGCGCGGTATGCGCATCATGTAGGTGCGCAGAAGCCAGATGGCCGAGGGTATCAGGAAGGCGACACCAGGCACGATCATGGCGAAGTAGGTGTTCAGCACGCCGAAGCTGCGCATCAACCGGAAGAGCGGGATGAGCAGCACGGCGCCCGAGAACATGTTGACCGCGAGGAACGCGGCAAGCAACGCCCCGCTGCCACGGAATTTGAAGCGCGCAAAAGCGTAGGCGGCCGGCACCACCAGCGCCAGCACGACGGCTGTTACGATGATGGAAATAAAGAAGGAGTTGAAGATATAGCGGGCGAAGCCCGGAACGCTCACCCACATCGTGCGATAGGCCTCGAAGGAACCATTTTCCGGCCAGAAGCGATAGGGAGAGGAAAAAAGGCGCCCAAGCGGCTTCAGCGAAACAAGAAAGCCTTCGACGAAGGGTGCGAGGATGAAGCTTAAGAAGACGAAGATACCCGCGTAGATGGCAAGGAGTTCGTACCAGCGATAGCGGTTGATCATAGAGGGCTGGCTCATCGGCTTTCTCCCGAGGCAAGGCGATGCGTGACGCGGAAATAGGCGACACAGAAAATCGACAGAAAGATGCAGATCAGCACGGCGCGCGCCGCCCCTTCCCCATACTTCTTTGAGCCGATCGCGGTGCGGTAGGTATCGATGATCATCGTCGTCGTGTCGCCGTTCGGTCCGCCCTGGGTCAGGATCCAGATGATGTCGAACGAGTTGAAAGTGGCGATCAGCGACAGCATCGACATGGTTATCATCGACGGCACCAGGAGCGGCAGGGTGATGCGGCGGAAGCGGTAAAAGCGCCCTGCTCCGTCGGTCCAGGCAGCCTCGTAGAGATCCTGCGGAATGGCCTGCATGGAGGCGAGCAGGTAGAGCGTCACCAGCGGCACGCCGATCCAGACATCAGTGATAATGGTTGCCCAGAAAGCGGTGGAACCATGCGCCAGAAAAGCGACCGGGCCGTCCACCAGCCCCCAATTCTGGAGCAGCCCGGAAATCATCCCGAACTGGCCGTTATACATCCAGCCCCACATGAAGATGCCGATCGCCATCGGCACGATCCAAGGAGGCATGGTGAGCACGCGGAACAGGGCCCGCCCCGGCACTGCGGCGTTCAGCATCACCGCGCCGAACGTGCCTATGAGCATCTTTATCGCCACTGAAAAGGCGGTCCAGACGAAGGTGCGAAGGATAACTTCCGCAAAAGTGCCGTTGAAAATCTTATTGTAATTGGCCGTGCCGACCCAATTTGTCGTCTTCTTCAGCGAGGCGTCCGTGAAAGACAGGATGAAGGTGTCGACCAATGGATAGGCGACGATCACCGTCACGTAGAGAGCGGCAGGAAGAAGCAGGATCCAGGCGAAAATGATCGTGCTGCGCCGAACGCTCATACCCTCGCCCTCTCAGGCTGCACGGTCGTGCAGGGCTCCGTCGAAGCGGTCCCAAAGGGGTCGGAGATCGACCACGGTCCTCTTCATCCGCGCCTCGTCCATGGAGAGTGCCAGAATGCCTGCTTCCAGCGCATCGAGCGGCGAGACCGGCAGCGGCCCGCCGTCCCTGACATGCGCTATGATCTCGGCCGCCATCTGTTCGTCGGCGCCGTAGTGTTGCGAAAGCGCCGTTTCCTTGGCGTATTGCTTCTCCACGACCTTCTTGCCCGAGAGCACCTCGTGCACGTCGAGATAACCCCTGATGAAATCGCCCTCCGCCATACCGCGCGATCCCATGACGCAAAAGCGACGGAACTGGTCCGGCACGTTGAGGTTGGTGTGGAAATTCATTGCGACGCCATTGGCATACTCAATAATGGCGACCTGGTAGTCGATGATATCGCCGTCGCTGTCGAAGACCCTGTCGGAACCGCGCCAGCCACTCGGCTTGCGGTGGAAAAGCTGGAGGTCGTTTATGCCGTCGCGGGTCGGGTCATTGGCGGGAATGAAACTCTTGCGGCCACCAAAACTGGCGACACGTTCGGGGCGCGCTCCGACCACGCCATTGTAGAGATCGAGGTCGTGGCAGCATTTCTCGAGCATGAAGCTGCCGGCATAGCGTCCGTATCGGCGCCAGTCGCGCATGAAGAAGGCGCCGTGATAGGGTTCGATGTGCTCGGCGGCTTCGATCGAAACCACGTGTCCGAGCGTTCCCGCGGCTTGCGCGGCGCGCAGGTCGCGATAGAGCGGCGCATAGCGCAGCACGAGGCCGACCATCAGCCGGTCAGGTCCGTGTTTCGAAAGCAGGGCCGCAAGTTCCAGGCTTTGCTCGATGGTGCTGACAAGAGGCTTTTCACAGAAAACCTTGAGGCCCGCTTCGAGGCCAATGCGGATATGGTCGAGATGCAGATGGTTCGGCGAGCCGATCATGAGGAGGTCGAGCGTCTCTCCGGCGATCAGCTCTTCGGGCGTGGCGTACGCCTTGCCCGCGGAAATGCCCTTCTCGGTCAGCGTGGCCAGACCGGCCGGCTCCGGATCGACATATCCCGCGATCTCGAAGGCTTCATCGATCGCCTTGAAGACGTAGCCCAGGTACCCCAGACGGAATCCGAGTCCGATTATCCCGACTTTCATGCTCACGCTGTTCCCTCGGTCGACGTAATTATTTTTCGTAGACTGAGATAGAAATTTCTATGCGTCAACAAAAAAGGCGGGAAATACATATTCGTTGAAATTCATTTTCATAGGTGCAAGTGTGTCGCCCGCAATTTAGACGTGAACCCTCCCGGCAAGTGTCCGCTCCAGACCTTGTAATGCGTCGTGAATGAGGACAGCCAGCGCGGCGACGATGAGGCCGCCCTGGAGGACAAAGGCGAGATTATTCGACTGAAGTCCGGCGATGATGACTTCGCCAAGCGTCTTTGCTGCAACAGTCGACCCGATGGTTGCCGTCGCAAGACTGATCACGACGGAAAGGCGGACACCCGTCAGGATCACCGGCAGAGCCAGGGGAAGCTCGATCCTGATAAGCCGCTGGCTTCCGGTCATTCCCGCGCCGCGTGCAGCTTCCACTACGGTCGGCGGCAACGTCGTCAGGCCTGTCAGGGCGTTTTCGAAGATTGGCAGAAGCCCGTAGAGGAAAAGGGCGATGAGGGTCGGCTTTTCGCCGAACCCATAGATTGGCACCGCAAGCGCAAGTACCGCCACCGGCGGGAAAGTCTGCCCGATATTCACAAGGCTGCGCGAGAGCGGCAGAAATTCGGCGCCCGCTTTCCGCGTAACGATGATCGCCAGAGAAACGGCGACGACGGTGGCGGCAAACGTCGCGATGAAGACCGTCCTCAAATGCAGAACCGTCAGCCAGAAAAGACTGCCCTGGTTGTAGATGGCCGGCGCGTTCTCCTGAACCAGGGGCGTCAACATCGCCTCGAACCATGCGGGTTGCAGGAGGAACGCCAGCAAGACAACAAGTACCGCCAACCGAAAGAGATTGGGTAAGGTGAACATCATCGCGGCCTCGCCGCACGCTTCACGATGGCTTGGAGAGTAACCCTGCCGAGAATCTCGCCGTTCGCCGCCGCGACCGGCAGCGCCGAGCGGCCCGACCACAGAAGTTCCGACAGCGCATCGCGCTGGCTGAGGACCTCCGGAACGGGCCGGCCCTCCGCCGAACCGGGCTCGACCGCCTCGCCGACCGTTTCGATGCCGAGCAGCCGAAACGGACGCTCGCTGGCGCCAACCAGGGTCTCGACGAAGGGCGTGGCGGGCTTGACAAGCATTTCGGCGGGGGTCGCATATTGCACCACCTCGCCCTTGTCCATCACCGCGATCTTGTCGGCGAGATGGAAAGCCTCTTCCATGTCATGCGTAACGAGGATGATCGTGGTTCCGAAGTGCTTCTGAATGGCGGTCAGGTCTTCCTGCGCCTTGGAGCGGATGATCGGATCAAGCGCACCGAAGGGTTCGTCCATCAGAAGCACGTTTGGCTCCGCCGCAAGCGCTCTCGCAACGCCCACCCGCTGCTGCTGTCCGCCGGAAAGCTCGTGAGGGTAGCGCGGCCCGAAGTCCGCCGGATCGAGCTGGAAGAGCTTCAGCAATTCTTCGACCTTGGCTTCGGTCCTGTCCTTCTCCCAGCCGAGCAATGTCGGCACGGTCGCGATGTTCTGAGCGACCGTGCGATGCGGGAAAAGACCGTGGCCCTGAATGGCGTAGCCGATGCGCCGCCGCAATTCGTAACCCGGGATCGACCGATTGTCCTCGCCGTCGATCTTGACGATCCCCGCCGTCGGTTCGACGAGGCGGTTGATCATTCTGAGGAGCGTCGTCTTGCCTGAGCCGGAGGTGCCGACGATAACGGTGACCGTATGCGGTGCGACCGTCAGCGTGACACCGTTCACGACCGTCGTATCGCCATAGCGCTTGGTAACTTCTTCTATTTGGATCATGCGGCATTGCCCTGACTGCTATTTGGCACGGTCATTTCGATCAATGCGTCCAGTACGATCGCCGCGGTGAAGGCCAGCACGACCGTCGGGATGGCGCCCAGCAGCACCAGATCCATCGCCGTCTGACCGACCCCTTGGAAGACGAAGACGCCGAAGCCGCCTCCGCCGATAAGAGCGGCGATCGTGGCGAGCCCGATATTCTGCACGAGCACGATACGAATGCCGGTCAGGATGACCGGAAAGGCCAACGGGAACTCGATCGTAACAAGGCGCTGCCGATCCGTCATGCCGATACCTCGGGCCGCGTCGTTGGCTGCGCGCGGCACACCCGCGAGCCCCACCACTGTGTTGGCAACGACCGGAAGCAGAGAATAGAGGAAAAGTGCGACGAAGGCGGGGGCCGCACCGATGCCGCGAATGCCGACCGCCGAAGCGCCGGGAATATTTGCGGCGATCCAGCCGAGCGGCGCGATCAAAATACCAAAAAGCGCAATGGATGGGATCGTCTGGATGGCGTTCAGGACGTTGAGCACGCCCGCCCGCAGCCGTTCGACCCGGTGGCACAGAATGCCTAGAGGCAAACCGACGACGGTGGCGGCGGCCAGCGAGCCGAGCGCCAGCGTCACGTGGCGGCCAGCCTCGGCCCAGAACAAATCGGCCCGATTGGCATATTCCTTCATGATCGAAAGCCCGTCCCAGCGGCCGGCGACGAGCATTGACCCTGCAAGAACGAGAACGCCCGCCAATACGAGAAGGCGCAGACCGGGTCCTGGATGAAGGCGAGTCAGGGCATCGGTGAGCAGCAGCGAGAATGCGAAAACCAGAACCCAGAAGCCGGATGCGGGGGACACCCGTGCATAGCTATTCTCCGGCGGCGTCAGATGATCTGCCGCAATTCCGATCAGACCGGCGAGAGCCGCCAGTGCAGCGAGCGCCATGGCCATCCGGAAAAGGGCCGGCGTCCTCAGAAGCGCGACTGCAGCGCCGGCGACCACGAGGAAGAGGAGCCCGTAGCCGAGGTGTGGAGGAAGAGCTTCCATTATACCCCGCGCTTCGCCCTGAATGATTCTGTTTGCGCGATATGTCGCGAAAGGGGCAAGGAGCGCGCCATAAAGGGCGAGTATCGAGATGATGACCCCGAGTTTGTCGAAACGGAATGCCAAGCGTTCTTTTTCCTGGATTATACCAATCGCCATTCGGCCGTCCGTTCGACGCAAGATGAAAAAAGCGCGGTCGGAGCCTTATCCGACCAGCGCCCTTCCCTCACGTCAAGCTATTTCAGGAAGCCGTTTGCCTTCAGGAAATCCTCCGCAACGGCTTTCGCCGACTCGCCGCCGACCTGCACGCGGCCGTTGAGCTCCTGCAGGGTCGTCAGGTCGAGCTTTTCGAAGACGGTTTTCAGCAGTTCTTCGATTGCCGGATTTTCCTTCAGAACCGCCTCGCGAATGACCGGCGCAGGCTGATAGACCGGCTGCACGCCCTTGTCATCCTCGAGGACGACAAGGCCAGAGGGAGCGATTCCGCCGTCCGTGCCGTAGACCATTGCAGCATTGGCGCCGTTCGTCTGGTTTGCCGCAGCCGCGATCGTCGCGGCGGTGTCGCCGCCGGAGAGCGTGATCAGCTGTTCCGGTTTCAGCTTGAAGGAATAGGTTGTCTGGAAGGCCGGTAAGGCGGCAGCTGAGTTGACGAATTCGGACGACGCCGCAAGCACGACCTCGCCACCGCCGGAAACATATTTGCCGAAATCCGAGAGCGTCTTGAGATTATTCTTTTCGGCAACGTCCTTGCGCAGCGCGATAGCCCAGGTGTTATTGGCCGGCGACGGCGTCAGCCAGACGATCTTGTTGGCTTCGTAGTCGAGCTTCTTTGCCTCTTCATAGGCTTTGGCCGCATCCTTCCAGGCCGGATCCTCGGCCTTCTCGAAGAAGAAGGCGGCGTTGCCGGTATATTCCGGATAGATATCGATCTCGCCGGCGATGATCGCCTTTCGAACGACAGGTGTGGCGCCGAGCTGCACGCGGTCCGTCGTCTTGATGTCGTTGGCGTTCAGGATGGAGAGAATGATGTTGCCAAGAACGCCGCCCTCCGTATCAATCTTCGAGGAGACGACGACGTCGGCTTCTGCCGGCGCGGTGGCAAGCGCAAGCACGAAGGCGGTGCCGATCAGTGTCCTGGTAAAGTTCAGTCTCATGATTGTCTCCCTCTCGGTTTCAACCTCGAAAATTGATCACAGATTCTCCGCCGCGTCCGGCCAAGTCATTTCATATATGTAAGCTTTCGGCGAAAAATAGAGCCGGATGTCCCTGCAGTTGATATCCGCACCAGCCGCCGTCCCGCTCTGACCGGGCGCCTCGTCGAGTTGCACATTGCAATCAAGCTTAATGTGGACCACTCTTCCGCCCGGCGCCAGCATCTCCTCGGGGGTTGTCATGAACAAGCACTTCGATGCAATCATCATAGGTGCCGGCCAGGCGGGGCCGTCCCTCGCCGGACGGTTGACCGACGCCGGCAAGACTGTCGCGCTCATCGAGCGCAAGCTCTTCGGAGGCACCTGCGTCAATACGGGCTGCATGCCGACAAAAGCCATGGTCGCAAGCGCCTATGCGATCCATACGGCCCGCCGCGGAGCCGAATACGGGATGACGACAGGGCCCGTTTCGGTCGATTTCGGCCGCGTCATGGCGCGAAAGGAAAAGGTGCGGCTCGATGCCCGTTCCGGCCTGCAAAAATGGCTCAGGGGTATGACGAACTGCACCCTCTTCGAGGGCCACGCCCGTTTCGGCGGTCCGCGGGAGATCCGCATCGGCGAGGAGCTGATTTCGGGAGAGCAGATCTTTATCAATGTGGGCGGCCGCGCCGCCGTTCCGGCTCTGCCCGGCGTTAACGGCATTCCCTATCTGACCAACAGCTCCATCATGGACCTCGCCGAACTGCCGGAACATCTCGTCATCGTGGGAGGCAGCTATATCGGGCTCGAATTCGCCCAGATGTTCCGCCGCTTCGGCTCCGATGTTACCGTTATAGAGAAGGGGCCGCGTCTGATCGGGCGGGAGGATCCGGAAGTTTCCGATGCAATCCGCGAGATCCTCGAGAACGAAGGCATTCGGATACGCACGAATGCGGAATGCATCCGCTTCTCGCAAACAGCGGCCGGCATCGCCGTCGGCGTCGATTGCACCTCGGGCGAGCCGGAGGTGACCGGTTCCCATGTGCTGCTTGCGACCGGCCGCCACCCGAATACGGATGACCTGGGCTTGGAAAAGGCTGGTGTAAAAACCGATGCACGGGGCTATATCGAGGTCGACGACAGCCTGCGCACGAATATTCCGCACATTTTCGCGATGGGCGATTGCAATGGCCGAGGCGCATTTACGCACACGTCCTACAACGATTTCGAGATCGTCGCCGCCAATCTCCTCGATGACGATCCGCGCCGCGTGAGCGACCGCATCCAGACCTATGCACTGTATATCGACCCACCGCTGGGTCGCGCCGGTATGACGGAAACCGAAGCGCGCAAAAAAGGATGCAAGCTCCTTATCGGGACCCGGCCGATGACCCGGGTCGGCCGCGCGGTCGAAAAGGGCGAAACGCAGGGCTTCATGAAAGTGATCGTCGATGCGGACACCAAGGATATTCTGGGTGCCTCGATTCTCGGGACGGGTGGGGACGAAGCGATACAGAGCATCCTCGACGTGATGTATGCGAAGAGGCCATATACGACGATCAGCCGCGCCGTGCACATACACCCGACCGTATCGGAACTCATCCCGACGGTTTTCGGGGATCTTTCGCCGGCGGACTGAAAGCGCGCCCGTCATTCGCCTGCGGGCACCTTTTCCCCGCAAACGGGAGAGGGCTAACCGAGGAGAGGGGCAGATCCGAGAGACGGCGCCGCGCGATCGATCACATCCTGTCGCTGAACCACCGCAGCGACATGCAGGAAAGCCCCGCGTCGATCTTGCCGATTTCCGTCGTTTTCAGCGGTACGACCATGTAGCCGGCCTTGTCGAGCATCTCGATGGTCCTCGGGAAATCGGAGCCGACCAGAACCACGTCGTTGACCCGCAGAGCGTTGGCGGCCGGTTCTTCGCCCTCAGGGATGATCATCTGCCGGAACTTCCCGAAGACGCCCGAACGCGCAAGACGATCGGTGGACAGCACCGTTTCATCGTCGAGCAGCGAGCAATCGGTCTTGAAGTGCAGGACGCCTTCAGGTGTCGCAACGATCTCGCTCGCGCGCCCGAGTTTTTCGAGGCACGCCCGCAGCGCCGCTGCGCCCTCCTTATCGGTTCTTGCAGAAAGGCCGATCATGACGCTTTCCCGAGTCGTCAGCACATCGCCGCCATCGGCATAGCCCTCGGGCAGGTCGAGCACCGCATCGAACATGTCGTGCAGCGTCGGGGAGATTTCCTCGACCTCCTTGGCGCGTGTGGCCGCACCCGGTCGAAGGAGGATCGCCCCTTCCGTGAAAACGAGAGCGGGATCCTCTACGAAAACCGAGTCCGGGAAGGCTTCGAGCGCCGGCAGCAGGGTGACAAGGACGCCGGCATCGCGCATTGCCTCGACATAGGCGTCGTGCTCAGACTTGACTCCCTCATAGGTGGGGTTGCCGCGATCTTCGGCGCGCAAACCGTTGACGACCGATCGCGATGGCGAGCGCGCGATGATTGAATTGAATTGATAAGCCGGACGCGTCATTGCGGACTCTTCTCCCTTTGTTTAATTTTCTATTCAGCCGACACCGTGCTTACGAAATCCGGCCCGCCGCGCAACGTGTTGCTGACGGTGCAGATCTCCTCCTCGGCCGCCTCGGCAATGGCGTGGCGGACCGTCTCGTCGAAATCCCCCTTGATGATGAAGGCGATATCGAACCGCGCGACGCGAGAAGGTTCGTCATGGGCCTTCTCGCCGGTGACCTTGACGGAAACCTCGGTGAGACGGTCGAGCACACCGAAACGGCTCGCCGCGATGCGGGCGCTGAGCACCAGGCAGCTCGCGAGCGATGCATAGAGAAGATCGAGCGGCCCGAATCCCGGCTGCGAAGGACTTGTGACGATATCGAGCTCGCCGCCGGTAAGCGACTTAACATGCGGCAAACCGGTTCGTCCGACAACGGCGCTCGCCCCCGTCTCCCGAGTCCTCACTTTGAGCTCGGCCATCGGCGTGCCCTCTTTCAGATGGTTTCTGGCGGAACGACGCCTTTGGTAAAAAGAAAGCAGCCGTAAAACCGTGTCTCGCCGGTGGTGATGACGCAATAGGCCTTCTTCGCTTCCTCATAGAAGGCAAAACGCTCGATGCCGTACATCGGCGCGGGCTTCCCCTCGGCGCGATCGATTTCGGCCTGCACCTCGCGTTGCACGCCCGGGACCTCGTCGGGTGCGCCCATGACCTCCATGCGCCCGGCCGAAGGCTGCAGCGGCGTATCGAGGGGAAGCACCGAAAGGATAGCCTTCGCCGCGCGCGCCGCCGAAACATTGTCGATATGCAGCAATTTGCCGAGCGTGGTCTGTCGTGCGATGGCATCCGACGGGAAATTGGTATCGGAAATCACAAGCGTGTCACCATGCCCCATAGAGCGCAACGCATGCAGCACATCGGCATTCAGAGCCGGGTCGATATTCTTGAGCATTCCTGTTCTCCTCCACTGCGTTCTCCGGGAAATAACCGGCCGGGAAACGCGCAGCAAATCAAAGTACCACCGCGACTTTTGCGCACCCTCCGACCACATTCCTAAACGAGCAGGAATAATGGAGAAAGAAGCCCGCCGCTGATCATCACGCTACCGTCGCATCAGGGAAGCTGAAATGATAAGCGGCGCGATGGCATCAGGCCGTTTCCGGCGCGCCCCGTCAACAGCCAGTTGCCCTTTCTCCACGCTTCCGAGGGGAAGGCCACCGCTTGGGAAAAGCGGGAGTCTATTCGCCGTAAGGAATCCAGATGTTCTTGACGTCGACGGCGCGCCGCAGGAATACCTGTCCTTCCGCCGCAGAGCGATCCATCCAGTCGATCGACCGGCCGTAATCGACGAAGGTACGCTTGAGATTGCCTATGGACAACCTCTCGACCAGCGTCGAAAGCTCCGGCGAACCGAAGGCCCAGAGCGCGTCAACATCGTTGTGCGCGGCGAGCGCCTTGGCGAGCTCGGTCGCCGAACCGGTGACGATGTTGATTACGCCGGGCGGCACGTCTGAGGTCTCGAGGACGGAATAAAAGTCGGTCGCGGCCAGGGGATGTGTTTCGCTCGGCACCGCGATCACCCGGTTTCCGACGGCGATCAGCGGAGCCACGAGACTGACGAGCCCGAGCAGCGGCGCTTCCGGCGGGCAGATGACGCCGACAACGCCCTGCGGCTCCGGCATGGCCAGAGCGACCCCGCGCAGGGGCGGCTGATGCACGACGCCTTCGTATTTGTCCGCCCAGGCGCCGTAGCTGAAGAGCCGGGCAATCGAAGCCTCGACCTCCGTTCGGGCACTGGCGGCCGACGCCCCCGTCATTGCGGCGATGCGATCGGCGAATTCCGCCCCGCGGCTGCTCAGATTTTCGGCGATGTAATAGAGGATTTGAGCGCGGTTATGCGCGGTTGCGGAAGACCAGCCCGAGGCACCCTGGGCCGCAACGACGGCGTTGCGTATATCCTTGCGGTTGCCCTCGCCGACCTCGCCGACCACCTTGCCTTTCGGTGAAAGCACGGGCCGCGAATAGTTCCCGTCCGGCCGCGCCTGCTTTCCACCGATGAAGAGCTTGGCCGTGCGATCGAGCACAGGCAAGACGAAGTCGCCTGCCGCCGTTTTCGGAGCCGGCGTGGCGGGTTCTGCGCGCAGCTTCCTGCCGATCCACGCCTTCGGCTTCAAATACTCGTAGCAACCCTCGCGTCCGCCCTCTCGGCCGAAGCCCGATTCGCGTTTTCCGCCGAAGCCAGCCGCTGCATCGAAGAGATTGGTCGCGTTCACCCATACGACGCCGGCCGCAAGCTTGGCGGCAACATGCAGGGCAAGCCCGATCGTTTCGCTCCAGACGCTCGCGGCGAGGCCGTAGCGGCTATGGTTGGCAAGCTGAATCGCCTCGTCCGGCGTACGGAAGGTCATGGACACGGCCACGGGGCCGAAAATCTCCTCCGTCGCGACCACGGAAGTCGGCTGGACCCCGGTCAGCAGCGTCGGCCGATAGAAACTGCCGCCCTTCGGCAACTCGATCCTGGGCTGATGCATCGACGCACCTTCGGCGACACCCTTTGCCACCAGCTCTGCGATACGCTGCAACTGAACGGGCGCGACGATCGCCGCCATGTCGATTGACTTGTCCAGGGGATGTCCGACGCGAAGCGTGTCCATGCGCCGCTTCAAACGTTCATGGAAAACCGGTGCCACGCCTTCCTGCACCAGGAGGCGGGAACCAGCGCAGCAGACCTGCCCCTGATTGAACCAGATCGCGTCCACGACGCCTTCGACCGCTGCGTCGATATCGGCATCGTCGAAAACGATGAAGGGCGATTTGCCGCCAAGCTCCAAGGTCAGCGACTTTCCAGAGCCGGCAGTCTTTTCGCGAATGAGGCGCCCGATCTCGGTCGATCCGGTAAAGGCGATCTTGTCGATATCCTCATGCTCTACGATGAGTGCTCCCGTCTCGCCCTCGCCCGTCACCACGTTGAGAACGCCCGGGGGAAGCCCCGACGCGGCGGCCATCTCCGCAAACAGCAGGGCCGTTAGAGGCGTATACTCCGCGGGCTTCAGGATCACTGTGTTGCCGAGTGCCAGTGCAGGCGCGACTTTCCAGGCGAGCATCAAAAACGGGAAATTCCACGGGATGACCTGGCCGACGACCCCCACCGGCACCTGATCGGCGAACTCCGTTTCCTGGAGCTGCGCCCATCCGGCGTGATGATAGAAATGCCGGGCGGCAAGCGGGACGTCGATGTCTCTCGTTTCCCGGATCGGTTTGCCGTTGTCCAGGGCTTCGACGACGGCGATCAAACGGGCATGGCGCTGGATCAGCCTCGCAAGCGCATAGAGGTGCCGTGCGCGGGCATGGCCGGAGAGCTTGGCCCAGGGGCCCTGCGCCTTGCGCGCCGCCGCCACCGCCGCGTCGACGTCCTCGCGCCCGCCGCGTGCAATTCCTGCGAGCAATGCGCCCGTCGCCGGTTCGAACGTGTCGAACGTCTTCCCGGAGACCGCAGCGACAAAGGCGCCATTGATGAAGTGTCCGAACTTGCCTTCATGCCGGTCGAGCCAGGCGCGTGCCTCCGTATCGGCTTCGGGAGCCACGCCGTAGGACATATCGTCGAAGAAGGTCGCAACGCTCATTTCATCATCCTATCGGGTGTCTGTTCAGGGCCGAATAGGCACCGCTCACGTGATGCTCGAGCTGGCGCTCGATATCGCCGAGCAGGCTCGATGCCCCGACGCGGAAAAGATCGGGCTCGAGCCAATCTCGCCCGAGTTCCTCTTTCATGAGGAACTGGTAGTTCAACACGTCCTTGGCGGCGGAGATTCCTCCGGCCGGCTTGTAACCGACCTTCAATCCTGTCCGCTCCTCGTAGGCCCGGATCATCCTGAGCATGGCGAGGGTGACGAGCAGCGTCGCGTTCACCCCCTCCTTTCCCGTCGATGTCTTGATAAAGTCGGCCCCCGCCATCATACAGACAAGCGAAGCGCGCGCGACGTTGCGGAGCGTCTTCAGGTCGCCGGTCGCGAGGATGGCCTTGACATGGGCGTCGCCGCAGGCCGCACGAAAATCCCGCATTTCGTCGTAGAGCGCCTGCCAGTTGCCGGTCAGAACATGCTCGCGCGTGATGACGATGTCGATCTCCCGGGCACCGTCGGCAACCGAAGCTTCGATTTCCCTGAGCTTGACGTCATGCGGCACGAGGCCGGCCGGAAAGCCTGTGGACACTGCCGCGACCGGAATGCCCGAGCCCTCCAGGGCATCCACCGCAGTCGAAACGAAGCGGTGATAGACGCAGATCGCCCCGGTCGTGATGCCGCGATCGCCCATACCAAGTGCGTCGAGAATGTCCTGGCGCACCGGCTGACGCGCCTTGGCGCACAGGCGCTTGACGCGTTCGGTCGTGTCGTCGCCACTGAGCGTCGTCAGATCGATGCATGTGACGGCTTTCAAGAGCCAGGCGGCCTGCGCATCTTTCTTGACGGTGCGCCGGCCCGGCAGCGTCTGAACGCGGCGTTCGGCCGCGGAAAAATTGACGCGCTGATCCAGGACCCAGGAAAGGTCGAGTTCGATACCGTCGTTGCGCGGCCAGTTATGGCCGGCGCCGGCGGGGTGCACCGCCGTGCTTTTCAGAGCAAGGTCTTCCAACCGATTTCTCCCCGATCTTCCCCGACCATTGTTGCGGCTCCTGGAGCGGACGGAATGTTAGCTTTATAACAACTTCTGTTAGATTTCCATCATTCCTAGGTGCCTGTCAAGGCAGAGTCCCCAGCGAGCGCCGTCTCACCGTCTTCCGTGACCAGCGACCGAAAGGCACTGAGCGGAGCGAAGAAGGCCGCCTTCAGCTTGCCCAGCTTGCTTTTGTCCGCAACGAGGTAGTTCTCACGCGCCAGCGAAATCACCTTCTGCTTGACCGGCACCTCATGGAAATGAACGCAGGTCGCTCCCCGCACCGGGTCAATCCCGGCGGCCGAAAGAAAAGCGACATTGATGCCGAGCCTTTCGAGTGTCTCAAGACCGGGCGCGCCGGAAAAGGAAGCAGATGACGAATGGTAGACGCCTCCCAGCATCACGATGCGGAGATTTGCCTTCCGCGTCAGCCTTTCGGCTGTGTTCAACGAATAACATACCGCCGTTATCGAGTAATTCTCCGGTATCAGATCGACCAGATATTCGAGCGTGGTGCCGCAATCGATGAAGATCGTCTCGTCGGGTCGGATGTGCCGGGCGGCATGCCTGCAAGCCTCCCGCTTTGCCGCGGCATGGCTGTCTGCCGCGCGGGCAAGCTCGTAGGGCGCATCGCTCTCGATGTCGGCCGCTGAAACGATGTGACCGCCCAGATATCCGAAAAGCCCGGGGTTGTCGGCGACATCGCGGCGTACGGTCATTTCCGACACGCCGAGCAGCGCCGCCGCCTCCTTCAGATGCACGGTCCTGCGCGATGAAAGCGCGTTGGACAAGACGGCGATGCGTGACGCCCTACGGCTGGCCATGTTCATTCCGTACGAAAGCAAGCTCTAGCGGGATGCGCTTTTGTGAGAATTATCACAGTTTCAAAGCCGTCCGCAAGCGGACGCGTCGGGTCACCGACGCTCGGCTCGAGGGTGTCACGCCACGCGCAGCCACAGACTGTGCCGGAGGTACCGTTTCCTCGATTGACAATGCCGGGCGATGATTGAAGAGTAATTTACAATCGAAGCGGCCAGCGTCGGGGGGACTTATGTCTATGCGGGCGTTTCTCAGTTTTTCGGCCATTCTTCTCACTCTCATTTCACTCGGCGCGCCGGTTTTCGCCGCCGAGCCCGAGCGCAGAGTCGAACTTTCCGGTGATGCCGACTATTTCGGCTTCGATCTGCGCACCGAGCAGAATGTCTCGCTCGACCAGTGCCAGAGCGCCTGCATCGCGGACCGCTCCTGCAGGGCCTTTACCTACAATCCAAAGGTGAAATGGTGCTTCCTCAAATCCGACTTCAACCAACTGAACACGTTCGTGGGAGCGATCGCTGGAAAAGTCGTGGAAACCGCCGGTGGCGAAGCCGACATCGGGGCGCCGCCTCGGCTTGATTTCGTCTCGGATGACCTCCTTCAGCAGGCGCGCGATGTGAAGGCCAATCTCGCCTTGACCGAAGATCAGCTCGGTTTCGGGGTAAACGGGCTCATCGAGATGGCGCATGGCGAGTCGACGGCCGGAAACTTTGTCGCTGCGCTCAAGGCGTTCCGAGGCGCGCTTGCAATAACACCGGAGGACGGTGCGCTATGGCTGGAAACGGCTCAGGCCGCAAACCAATTCACCGGCACGGACGTGGCGAGCGAGGCGGCCCTCGCGGCACTCAACGGCTACCAGCTGACACGGACGGCAGAAGTGCGCGCGAATGCGCTCGCCACTCTGGCTTTCGCGCTTGACAGGCTGCAGAATTACCGCGCGGCGCTCCAGGCCTACAAGGCAAGCCTCGAACTCGTGCAGGCGAAGACGGTCGAAACTGCCTATCTCGATCTCAGGGCGCGGCAAGGCTTCCGCGTGACCGGCCATACAGTGGATGCAGACGGCGCCAGTCCCCGTGCCTGCGTGCAATTCTCCGAGCCGCTTCTCAAGAATGGTCCTGACTATTCCTCCTTCGTGACGCTCAACGGCGCGGCTCCGCAAGCGTTGGAGGCAAAGGAAAGCGAAATCTGCGTCGAAGGACTGTCGCACGGGCAGCGCTACAAACTCGTATTGAGGCAAGGTCTGCCCTCCTCCGTCGAGGAAGTCCTGGAAACCCCCGTCAGCCTCGAAGTCTATGTGAAGGACCGAATGCCGGTGGTACGCTTCACCGGCGACAGTTTCGTCCTGCCCTCGACGGCACGGCGCGGCATTCCCATCGTCTCGGTCAACACCGAAAACGTCAAGCTCAGGCTCTACCGTATTGGCGACCGCAACATAACTTCCCTGCTCACCAGTTCTCAGTTCCTGACCCAGATCGACGGCTACAGCGAGGAGCGCATCAAGGACGAGAGCGGCGAACTCGTCTGGCAGGGCAGCGTCGACATCAAGACCGAGCTCAACAAGGAAGTGGTGACGAGTTTCCCGGTCGACGAGGCGCTGCCGCAACGCAAACCCGGCATCTATGTGCTGACTGCAAGCTCCGCAACCGGCCTCACCCAGGACTGGGATACGCGCGCGACGCAATGGTTCGTCGTGTCCGATATCGGCATGTCGACCTTTGCCGGCACCGACGGGCTTACCGTATTCGCCCGTTCGCTCGCCAGCGCCAAACCTCTCGCAGAGGTCGAACTTCAGCTGGTCGCCAAGAACAACGAAGTCCTCGGGAGCGCGACCACCGATGCGGACGGACGCGCAACCTTCTCAGCAGGGCTGATCCGCGGCACCGCGAGCATGACGCCGGCGGTGATTACCGCCCGGAAAGGTGGCGACGATTATGTCTTCCTCGACATGACGCGTGCCGGCTTCGACCTTTCCGACCGCGGCGTCACCGGGCGGGCAGCACCGGGTGCGATCGATGTCTTCGCCTGGACCGAACGGGGCATCTATCGCGCCGGCGAAACGGTGCATGCCGCGGCACTCGCCCGCGACGTCAACGGCGCTGCGATCGAGAAACTGCCGCTTACTTTCGTTTTCCTGCGCCCCGACGGCGTTGAAGACCGCCGTCTCGTCAGCGACGGCGGCAAGCTCGGCGGCCACACACTCGATCTGCCGGTCCCGGCGAACGCCATGCGTGGCACCTGGACGATGCAGATCTTCACCGATCCGAAAAGTTCGGCGATCGCTGAAAAGCAGTTCCTCGTAGACGACTTCGTGCCTGACCGCACCGAGTTCGACCTGACGAGCGATGCAACGGCGATCGAACTCGGAACGCCGGTCGAAGTTTCGGTAGACGGTCGCTACCTCTACGGCGCGCCGGCCGCAGGCCTTGCGCTGGAAGGCGAGATCACCGTGAAGCCAACGCGGCAGGATGAGGCGTTTAAGGGCTATTTCTTCGGCCTCGCGGACGAAGAAGCAAGCGAGGATACGCGGCTGCCTCTGGAGGCCCTCGAACCGCTCGATGAAACCGGCAGGTCGGTCTTCAATGTCGATCTGGCCGAGGTTCCCGCGACGACGCAACTGCTCAAGGCCGATGTGACGCTTCGCATGCGCGAGGCCGGCGGTCGCGCGGTCGAACGCATTTTGACCCTGCCGGTCAAACCCGAGGGGCCGATGATCGGCATCAAGCCGGAATTCTCCGGAGATCTCGCGGAAAACTCCGTCGGCAAATTCCATGTCATCGCCGTGGACGCGGACGGCCGGAAGGCCGCCATGCCGGCTCTTCCCTGGAAGCTCATCAGCGTCGAACGGAACTATCAGTGGTACCGCGACGGGACCGCCTGGAAATACGAGCCGGTCATCTCCACGAAGCAGGTAGCAAGCGGTTCAGTCGACGTAACGGAGGACGGCGCCGTGATTTCCGTGCCCGTCGGCTGGGGTCGCTACCGGTTGGAGATCGAGGCAACGACCCCCGACGGCCCGGCCTCGAGCGTTGAGTTCGATGCCGGCTGGTATGTCGAGGCCACGTCGACGGAGACACCGGACGGGCTGGAAATCGCTCTCGACAAGCAGGCCTATGCGGTCGGCGAAACGGCGAAGCTCAGAGTGTCGCCGCGCTTTGCCGGCGAACTCCTCGTGACTGTCGGCACCGAAAACCTGGTGACGACAAAGACCGCGACCGTTTCCGAGACCGGCGGCGAAGTGGAACTGCCGGTAACCACCGATTGGGGCGCGGGCGCCTATGTCACAGCGACGCTCTACCGCCCGGGCGATGCCCAGGAGAGCCGCATGCCGATGCGGTCGATCGGCGTCAAATGGGCCGCTGTCGACCCGGCGGACCGAAGGCTCGCCGTCAGCCTCGATGCACCTGAGAAGACCGTTCCGCGCCAGCCGCTCGACATCGGCCTTCAGGTGCGAGGCGCCGGTGCGAACGAAGACGCCTATGTCACCGTCGCCGCGGTAGACGTCGGCATCCTGAATCTGACACGGCACGAGGCGCCGGATCCAGATGGCTGGTATTTCGGACAAAGGCGGCTCGGCCTGGAGATTCGCGATCTCTACGGACGTTTGATCGACGGCTCGCTCGGGGCGACCGGCCGCCTGCGCACAGGCGGCGATGGCGGCCAAATGCCGCTCCAGGGCAGCCCCCCGACCGAAAAGCTTGTCGCCTTCTTCTCTGGCCCCATCAAGCTCGACGCCGAAGGCATGGCAAACATGCGTTTCGACATTCCGCAGTTCAACGGAACGGCACGCATCATGGCGGTCGCCTGGACGAAGTCCGGTGTCGGCCACGCCGTCAAGGACGTCGTCATACGCGATCCGGTCGTCGTCACATCGAGCCTGCCGAAGTTCCTGACACCCGGGGACCGGGCCGAATTGCGCCTTGAAGTGGCCAACACCGACGGTCCCGCCGGCGATTACCAGTTGCAGGTCACGACCAACGGCGCGGTGACGGTCGAACAAATAGCGGCCGAAACGCTGAACCTCGATGCCGGCAGCAAATCGATGCTGACATTACCGCTCGCCGGACGGTATCCGGGTGACGGTCTCGTCACGGTGACGCTCTCGAATGATGCAGGCCTGTCGCTGGAGCAGACGCTGAATATTCCGGTCCGTCCGGCAGCCCTGCCGGTCACACAGCGTCAGGTCGTCAATGTCGCCGCTGGCAGCAGCCTGACGGTCGACGAGCAACTGCTCGCCGACAGCCTGCTGCAGGGCGCCTCGGTCAGTATAAATGTAACGCGTTCGGCCGCCTTCGATATCCCGGCATTGCTGATGACGCTAGACCGCTATCCCTACGGCTGCGCCGAGCAGACGACGAGCCGCGCTTTGCCGCTCCTCTATCTCGGCGAGCTTGCCGGGCAAGCCGGACTTGCCGACGATGAGGGCGTGAAGAAGCGCGTGCAGGAGGCGATCTACCGGGTGCTCGCCTATCAGTCCTCCGCCGGCAGTTTCGGCCTTTGGAGCCCCGGCTCCGGCGATCTCTGGCTCGACGCCTATGTCACCGATTTCCTCACCCGCGCGCGCGAACAGAAGTTCGACGTTCCCGAGCAGGCGATGGTGCAGGCACTCGAAAACCTGCAAAACGCGCTGAGCTACGAGACGAACGTCAGGGATCGCGGCAATGAGATCGCCTATGCGCTCTATGTTCTTGCGCGCAACCGAAAGGCCGCCATCAGCGATCTGCGCTATTACGCGAACACGATGCTCGGCGATTTCCCGACCCCGCTCGCCAAGGCTCACATCGCTGCGGCCCTGGCTCTTTATGGCGATGCCCAGCGTTCGCAGGAGATCTTCGCGGTCGCCGCCAATATGTCGAGCGGCCTCGTCCATGTCAGCCTCGCCCGCTCCGACTACGGCTCCTCGCTGCGCGACGGCGCGGCCGTGCTCGCGCTCGCGGCCGAGAGCCGCCCCGTTCCGCCTGTCATCCCGGAACTATCCAAGATCGTCGCCCGTGAGTGGCAGCAGGCGAAATATACGAGCACTCAGGAACAGACCTGGATGCTACTGGCGGCACGCGCCATCCAGGGCGGCGACGAAGATATGAGGTTAGATGTAAATGGCGCCCAACGTAGCGGCAGCTACGCCGCGCGCATTACTGGCGATGCGTTGATCGAACACCCCGTCGTGATCCGCAACGAAGGCGCCGATGCGGTTTCCGCCGTAGTGACCACCGTTGCGGCTCCGGCACAGCCGCTCTCGGCAGGCGGCGAGGGCTTCACCATCGAGCGGACCTATTACACACTCGACGGAACTGCGGTCAATGTCAGCCAGGTACGGCAGAACGAACGCTATGTGGCGGTGCTCAAGGTGACCGAGAGCAACGATTGGCCTTCTCGATTGCTCATCGCCGATCTCCTGCCCGCCGGCTTCGAGATCGACAATCCAAGTCTCGTCGACAGCGCCCAGCTTGCGAACTTCGAATGGATCGGCGAAGTCGAAGCTGCTCATACGGAGTTCCGCAGTGACCGCTTCGTGGCCGCGTTCAACCGCTCGACCGGCGACAACCGCGAGATCACGCTCGCTTATGTCGTCCGCGCGGTGACGCCCGGCACCTACGACCACCCTGCTGCAAGCGTCGAGGACATGTATCGGCCGCAGTTCTCGGCCCGTACGGCGACGGGCCGCATGGAGGTGCTGGCAGTCCAGTAGAACGCCCGATGACGTCCTTCCGGCGAACAGTGAACCGCAAAGGCAGAGCCCGGCCGTCCCGACTACGACGGGTGGTTATCGCAGTGCCTATTGCCCTCGCTGTATCCGCTCTCGCAGCCATCGCCCTCTTATGGGCCGACAGGGCCTTTCCCCCGCCCCTCTCCGAGGCTGCAACGGTCTCGGCCGAAGTCCTCGACAGAGACGGCCATCTCCTGCGCGCCTTTGCAACGGAAGGTGGCTTATGGCGGCTGAAGACAACCGTGGAGGACGTCGACCCGCGCTTCATCGAGATGCTGATCGCCTATGAGGACCAACGCTTTCGCGAGCATCGCGGCGTCGACCCACTGGCGCTTGGACGGGCGGCGCTGCAATTCCTCACCAATGGCCGCATCGTTTCGGGTGCCTCGACGCTTTCCATGCAGGTTGCAAGGCTTATAGAGCCCCGCGAGCGGCGGACGCTGGCAGCGAAGTTCCTGCAGGTCGCGCGTGCCATTCAGATTGAACGGCGTCTCGACAAGGACGAGATCCTCGACCTCTATCTGACCCGTGCGCCCTATGGCGGCAACCTCGAGGGCGTACGTGCGGCAAGCCTCGCCTGGTTCGGCAAGGAGCCGCGCCGTCTTTCGGCGGGCGAGGCGGCACTGATGGTGGCGCTGCCGCAATTGCCGGAAAAGCGGCGGCCCGACCGCCATCTGGCGGCCGCCGAGGCGGCCCGCAAACGTGTGCTCGCCCGCGCTGCAGTCGCCAAAGTCATTGGCGATGGGGAAGCGGAGCGAGCGGCGATGACCGCCATACCGACACGCCGACTTCAGCTTCCAGCCCATGCTGCCCATCTGGCGGAGGCGGCACGTCGGAAGGATCCGGCGGCCCTGGAGCATCCGACGACGCTCAGCCGTAATGTTCAGCGGGGGCTCGAAACGGTCGCGAGAGAGAGTGCCGTAAAGCTCGGCTCAAAGGTGTCGATCGCCATGGTCATGGCCGACATCAGGACGGGCGAAATCGTCGGAGAGGTCGGCTCGGCAAACTATTTCGACGCAAGCCGGTCCGGCTGGATCGACATGACGCGGATCACCCGCTCCCCGGGATCGACGTTGAAACCCTTCATCTACGGCCTTGCATTCGAAGAGGGGCTCGTCAGTCAGGAGACGATCGTCGAAGACCGGCCGGCGGACTTCTTCGGCTACCGCCCACGCAATTTCGACATGAGCTACCAGGGCGATGTCAGCGTGCGGCAGGCGCTGCAACTTTCCCTGAATGTGCCGGCGATCCGCCTGCTCGACGCCGTGGGACCATCGCGACTGATGGTCCGCTTCCGCCGTGCCGACATCCGGCCGAGACTGCCGCCACATGAAGCACCGGGCCTTGCGATCGGGCTAGGCGGAGTGGGCATCACGCTTCGCGAGTTGGTGCAGCTCTATGCGGGCCTGGCAAACCACGGCATACCGGTGCGCCTGGGCAACGGCGTCGAAGGCGTTCCTGGTCCCATCGACGGCGAACCGCTCCTGTCGACAGTGGCGGCCTGGCATGTCGCGGACATTCTCTCCGACGTGCTGCCGCCCGCGGGAAGCCGTCGGCGCGGTATCGCCTACAAGACCGGCACCAGCTACGGCTATCGCGACGCCTGGTCCGTAGGGTTCGACGGCCGCTATGTGCTTGGTGTCTGGGCCGGCAGGCCCGACAATGGCGCGGTGCCCGGTCTCACCGGTTACGGTGCGGCCGCCCCAATCCTTTTCGAGGGTTTTGTCAAGGCCGGGATTGGGACGACGCCGCTGCCCGGCCCGCCGGCGGGTGCTGTCCGGCTTGCCCAGGCCGATCTGCCGGTCAGCCAGCGGCGGTTCTCCATCAATGCGAACGGTCTGCTTGCAGCCTCGGCTCGGGAGCCGGCTCCACAGATCGTGTTCCCGCCCGAGGGTGCTCACGTAGAGCTCAGCGTAAGGGGCCAGGCAGCGATGTCCCCCTTGACGCTAAAGCTCCAGGGCGGTCGGGCGCCCTTCCGCTGGCTGGCCAATGGTCGTCCGCTACCCGAGGCAACGCGCCGGCGGGTCAGCCGCTGGCTGCCGGATGGCGGCGGCTACTCGACACTCACCGTTATCGACGCGCTCGGTCGGGCCGCCAGTGTTCGCGTCTTCGTCCAGTGAAACGACGCGAGCGTCCGGCCTTAGGCTGACTGCGCAGCCTTGACGATGCCGGTTTGCGGCTTTTGGGCCGGTGGCGTCATGACGAGCGGCATCCCCGCCTCAAGGCAAGCGGCGATGAAGGCTTCCCGCGCCACTGCCGCCGGCGTCATCCGGTTCAACGCCCGCCGGCACGTCCGCACCGCGCGTTCGTAGCGCTCGCCCCTCCTGAGGGGCCATTCGTTTTCCAGGAAGTCGAGAGCCTCGTACACGGAGGCAAAACTGTGCGTCAGACCGTTGGAAAGGCGCACGGTGAGAGGGATCGTCCAGGGGATCTCATTGAGAAGCATTTCTTCCTCCTTTCCTATGCCGTCAATGAAATGCGGGCCGGAACACCGCACCCGCGTGGCTCAGCCCGATCCAGATAGATATTGGAGCGGAAAAGGTAAATTCAAGAACCTCGATCACCAGCTTTGGCCCTCGTTCTGAACGCCGATTTTTGCCTCCGCCGGGGACCCGGACAGCGGCGAAAATCAAGTCGCGGAGGCCCTTGAAACCTGGCTCCGAATGACTAAATCGGGTGCAAGAGCCGCCTGTAAGGGGCTCGCAAGTCGAGGGGCACCGTTCTCTTCGGCGCTCCTCATCGTCCATGTTGCTCAAGGAGGATATGGCTATGAGAACAAGCTTCGATTTCTCGCCGCTGTCGCGCTCCAGCGTTGGCTTCGAACATCTGTTCGACCTCTTGGATTCCGCAAGCCGCCTGGCACCTGGCGACAATTGGCCGCCTTACGACATCTTGCGTGTCGGTGAGAACCAGTACCGGATCGCAATGTCGGTAGCGGGCTTCGCCCCGGACGAGATCACCATCACGCACGAGCAGCAGATGCTGACCATCACCGGTGCGAAAGCCGGGGAAGACGACACCGAATACCTCTATCGCGGCATTGCCGCACGCAGCTTCGAGCGTCGATTCCAGCTCGCCGACTTCGTCACCGTAACCGGCGCGAACCTCGCCAACGGCCTGCTCAAGATTGATCTCGTTCGTGAGCTTCCAGAGCAGATGAAGCCGCGTCGAATCGAGATACAGCAGGCAGAAGCACTGCCGGGCGGCGAATCCTCGAAACAGATAGAAGGCGAAAAGCACGCAGCGTAGCTGCGTATGCCGACGGCACTGAAGCGCCGGCGCCCGCGGGCGCTTCAGTTCCGGGAGATCGAGAGGGAGGACGGGCGCAATTCCCCCGCGTATCAGCAGTAGCGGCGGCAGCCCCCCAACCGCCTGTCGGCGTTTTCTTTCCGCAGGCGGGGCGAAAGGACAAGCGGCACCCTCTGGGGTTCCCTTTCTCTGCTTGCCGGGAAAGCGTCATAACCGCACCAAATCAATGCGCTACAATGGCTTTTGAAACTATTGATCAAGGCGACTTCTGCAACGTTCATGCCGTTGCCAGTTCGACGTCCGCCTGAGCTTTCGTCTGCCGGCGGCGGCATTTCATCGGCTCACCGGCCACGTAGACTTCAGCCACCGAACGGTCGTCCCCCATCGTTTGCACGATGAACAGCTCTTCGGCAAGCGACGAGGCGACCTGCATCCTGAGTTCCATGGCCGGCTTGGCTCGGCTGTCGAGAACAACGATGTCCGCATCCGCGCCGGCGTGCAGCGAGCCGATGCGATCCTCGAGATCGAGCGCGCGCGCGTTGCCGAGCGTCATCATATAGAAGGAATTGAGAGGGGAGAGCCGCTGCCCCTGCAGGTGCAGTACCTTGTAGGCTTCATCCATTGTTTCGAGCATCGAGAAGCTTGTGCCGGCGCCGACATCGGTGGCGACCGCATGGCGTGCTCCAAGCTTGTCGAAGCGGTCGCGATCGAAGAGGCCGCTGCCGAGGAAGAGGTTGGACGTTGGGCAGAAGACGCCCACCGCCTCCGTCTCGGCGAGCGCCGATATTTCGCGGTCGCTCAGGTGGATGCAATGGCCGAGCAGGGTCTTGCGGCCGAGAAGCTCATAGCGAGCATAAATATCGGTATAGTCCTTGGCTTCCGGATAGAGCGAAGTGGCGAAGGTGATTTCGTCCCGGTTTTCGGACAGATGCGTCTGAACGTAGCAGTCCGGATGCTCTGCGACGAGGGCGCGGCTCATCTCCATCTGCTCCGGCGTCGAGGTGATGGCGAAGCGCGGGGTGATCGCATAATGCGCGCGGCCGCGGCCATGCCATCTCGCGATGAGCGCCTTGGTCTCGTCATAGCCCTTTTGAGACGTGTCTTGCAGCGCGTCCGGGGCGTTGCGGTCCATCATCACCTTGCCGCCGATCATGAGCATGTCGCGCTCTTCGGCCGCCGCGAAGAAGGCGTCGACGCTTTCCGGATGCACCGAGCAATAGGCGGCGGCCGTGGTCGTGCCGTTGGACAGGAGCTCGTCCATGAAGCGGCCCGCGATGAAGGCGGCATGCTCCGGAGCTTTGAACTTCTGCTCTTCCACGAAGATATAGGTGTTCAGCCATTCCAGAAGCTGCGCGCCGTAGGAGGCGATCGCCTGGGTCTGCGGAAAATGCAGGTGCGTGTCGATTAAGCCGGGCAGGACCAGATGCGGCCGGTGGTCGGCGACCTCTGTGTCAGGTCCTGCCTGCTTCGCCACGTCAGCGTAAGGGCCGATGTGTACAATCTTGCCGCTCCTTACGAAAACGGCGCCGTCCTCGATGAAGCGGTAAGAAGCCGTATCGTCGATTCCCTGGGGCTCCTTGAGAAAGGTCAGCACCCGGCCGCGGATCAAGAGATCCCTCATTGGACTTTTCCTTCCTTTATCGTCCTCTCGTACCAGGAGGCGATGAGCTGGCGTTCCTCCTCGGTGATGCCGGTGACATTGGCAGGCGGCATGGCATGCGAACGCCCCGCCTGCAGGTAGATTTCACGGGCATGCGCAACAATGTCGCCGTCGGATTCGAGGATCACGCCCTTTGGCGGCACGATGATACCCTCCCAGCCGGGCTCCCGCGCATGGCACATCGAACAGCGACCAAGCACGGTGTCGCGCACCTTGTAGAAATCCGGAGACGCGACCACCGCCTCGGCCGCCGTCGCTGCCCTTGCCTCTCCGCCCTCCGAGAGGACCTTGGGCACGGTGGAAAGCCACATGATGGCGATGAACAGGAGCACGGTCGCGAGCCAGGTCCAGGTCGGGCTGCCTTTGTTGGCGTGGCGGGTGTTAAACCAGTGGCGAATCGTGACCCCCATGAGGAAAACCAGCGAGGCGATGATCCAGTTATACTGCGTGCCGAAGGCGAGCGGGTAATGGTTCGACAGCATCAGGAACAGCACAGGCAGCGTCAGATAGTTGTTGTGCGTCGAACGCTGCTTCGCCTGCTTTCCGAGAGCAGGATCGGGCGTGCGGCCTGCGATCAGGTCGGCAACGACCTTCTTCTGGTTCGGGATGATGATGAAGAACACGTTCGCCGACATGATGGTCGCCGTGAAGGCGCCTAGATGCAGATAGGCGGCACGCCCCGTGAACAGCTGGGTGTAACCCCAGGCGACGGCGACGAGAATGAAATAGAGCAGCACCATCAGCCGCGTATTGTCATTGCCGAATGGGGATCGGCAGATCATGTCGTAGGCGAGCCAGCCGAAGCCGAGCGAGGCGAGCGAGATGGCGATCGCCATCGGCTTCGAAACGTCGAGCACGTTCGGATCGATGAGGTAGAGGTCCGCGCCGGCATAATAGACGAGCGCAAGCATGCCGAAACCGGAGAGCCAGGTGACGTAGGATTCCCATTTGAACCAGATCAGGTGCTCCGGCATGTTTGCCGGCGCCACCAGATATTTCTGGATGTGGTAGAAACCGCCGCCATGCACCTGCCACTCTTCGCCATAGGCGCCGACCGGCAGGCCCGGACGCTGCTTCAGGCCCAGGTCGAGCGCAACGAAGTAAAAGGATGAGCCTATCCAGGCGATGCCGGTGATGACATGCAGCCATCTCACCGCAAATGTCAGCCAATCCCAGGCGATGGCATACTCGTACATTGAGTTCTCCCCATTTCTCTCGCATTCATTATGTGTCATTGCTTGGGGAGGCGGGAACGGCGACATTGCACCAACTCTTTCAAAAAAAACTATAAAATCGAAGAGAGGCCGGAGCGTTACGTTCGCGCCGGAAGAACAGAGGCGGAAGCATGTCCTATCTCGATAATGTGCGTGTGTTCGTGCGCGTCGTGGAGCTCGGAACGCTGTCGGCAGCGGGCCGTGATCAACGTGTTACGCCGGCGGTTGCCAGCAACAGAATCAAAGAGTTGGAGCGGCATATGGGGGTGCGCCTGTTCAACCGCACCACCCGAAAACTGACGCCGACCGAGCACGGACGAGTCTTCTACGAAGGCGCGGTGAAGATCCTCGAAGCGGTCAACGAGGCGGAAAGCGCCATTGCCGATCTTTCAAGAAATCCGAAGGGAGCGCTGAAGATCACCGCTCCGCTCGGTATCGGCCGCCGCCTGATCGCGCCCGGAATCCCGGAGTTCCATGACCGCTATCCGGATATCGAAGTCAGGCTGCGCCTCTCCGATCATAATGTCGACATTCTCGCCGAAGGCGTCGACATCGCCTTCAAGCTCGGCATACTCGAGGATTCCAACCTGCGCATGCGCGGCATCATGAACTGCGACCGCGTGCTCTGTGGCTCGCCGCGCTACTTCGAAAGGCGCGGCACGCCCTCGTCGCCGGACGACCTCCTCAGCCAAAGCCACGACTGTCTTCTGCTGCGCTATCCCGGGTCGAAGGAATATTACTGGACCTTGCAGACGCCGGATGGCGTCCGCAAGTTCGAAGTCGCCGGGCCCTATGATTCGGATGACGGAGACGTGCTTACCCAATGGGCGCTCGACGGCCGCGGCATCGTCAACAAGCCGCTATTCGAGGTGAAGCACTATATCGACGAGGGCCTGCTCGTGCCGATACTCGAGGAGACGCCGCCGCTCGGCGCGCAGCTTGCGGCGATCTATCCGCACAAACGCTTCCAGGATCCGAAAGTCCGTCTGATGATCGACTTCATGGCCGAGCGCTGTCAGCGGCTGATAGGCAAGATGCTCGCTGAGCCTGCTGAAGTACCGGAGCGTTCCAGCGCTTGAGCGCAGCGCCGCCAACGAACAAGCACGACCTTGCCCGTCGTTCGGCGGCTCTCGATCGCCGATGCGTGTCATCTGCCGATCGGCCTAAGCCTTGACCGATCTCTGGCTCTTCGGAGAGGGCGCGCGAGGCTGCAAATGGCGGTTCAGCGCCGCAGTCACTACCTCGGCCGCGGCAAGCGCCGCGATCACTTCCGGCCGCTTGTCCTTCACCGCCGTACCGCCGATCGGGCAAACGAGCCTCTCGAAAAGCTCGGGACGATTGACCTCTCGCGATAGCCAGTTCTTGAACGTCGCGCGTTTCGTCTTCGATCCGATCATGCCGACATAACTGGCGTCTTCGCGCCCGAGCGCCTCAGTCGTGATCAGAAAGTCGAGTGCGTGATCGTGGGTAAGGACGACGAAGGCGCTGCCCGGTGGCGCGTCGCGCACCACAGCCTCGGGCATTGCGGTCAGGCAGGTCTCGACGTCAGGCACGTCGGCGGCCGAGAGCTCATGCTCGCGGGTGTCTACGAGCACGGTCCTGAGCGGCACATGCGAAAGCGCCCGGGCGAGCGCGTTGCCGACGTGACCGGCGCCGAAGATGTAGACATGCGGTCGGCGCGCGATCTCATTGTCGCTGGATTCGATGATTGCAGCTCGCATGACCGCATCCAACCTTTTGAAGGAAAGCGTAACGCGACCGCCGCAGCACTGGCCGATCTCGGGGCCGAGGGGGATCGCCAGTCGAAGGTCCCCGTTCGCCCCATGAAGGAGCTTGCGCGCGTGGTCGATCGCCATGAATTCCAACTGTCCACCGCCAATCGTGGCGAAGGTGCGATCCTCTGAGACGAGCATCCAGGCATCCGTATCGCGCGGCGTCGAGCCTGCGGCGCTCGCCACCTGGACAAGCACGCAGGCCGGTTCACGGCTCAGGAAATCGCGGATGTCCTTTCTACCCGTCATTTCAGTCGTCCACTATTTGCCCTGCGCGATTGTCCCTAACCGGCCCGGGCGGCGCGCAGGCGCTCGACAGCCATCAGCACGCGCTCCGGTGTTGCGGGTGCATCGATGCGCGGCGGAATACGATAGTCCGCAACGCTTGCCGCCGCCATGGATATCGCCTCCAGAACCGAAATGCCTAGCATGAAGGGAGGTTCCCCGACCGCCTTCGAGCGCCGGATCGTCTCCTCCCGGTTCACCGACCAATCGGCCAGATGCACGTTGAAGACGCGCGGGCGATCGGACGCGAGCGGGATCTTGTAGGTGGATGGCGCGTGCGTCCGCAGCCGGCCCTTGGCATCCCACCAGAGTTCCTCGGTCGTCAGCCAGCCCATGCCCTGGACGAAGGCACCTTCGACCTGGCCGAGGTCGAGAGCAGGGTTCAGCGACTTGCCGACGTCGTGAATGATGTCCGTTCGTTCGACCTGGTATTCGCCGGTCAGCGTGTCGACGCTGACCTCGGAGCATGAGGCGCCGTAGGCGAAGTAGTAGAAAGGCCGGCCCCGCCCTTCGGCGCGGCTCCAATGGATCTTCGGAGTCTTGTAGAAGCCGGCCGCCGAGAGCTGCACGCGCGCGGCATAAGCTGCCTTGATAAGATCCGCAAAGGGGATGCGCTCGGCCCCTATTCGAACCGTGTTTGGCTCGAAAGCGACATCGGCCTGGCTCACGCCGTAGCGTTCGGCCGCGAAGCGCACGAGCCGCTCCTTGATCTGCTGGCAGGCGTTTGCGGCGGCCATGCCGTTCAGGTCCGAACCGGACGACGCAGCCGTTGCAGAGGTGTTCGGCACCTTGCCGGTCGAGGTCGCCGTCACCTTGATATGGTCGAGATCAACCTGGAACTCGTCCGCTACGACCTGGGCGACCTTGGTATAGAGCCCCTGCCCCATTTCGGTGCCGCCATGGTTCAGCTGGATGGACCCGTCCGTATAGACGTGGATCAGGGCGCCTGCCTGATTGTACTCGGTCTTGGTGAAGGAGATGCCGAATTTGACCGGCGTCAGCGCGATGCCGCGCTTGATGACATGGTTCTCGCGGTTGAAGGCGATGATCGCCTTCCGCCGTGCGGCGTAATCAGACGAGGTTTCGAGTTCCTCGATGATCCGCCCGATGATGTTGTCTTCGACCGTCTGGTGATACGGCGTCAGGTTGCGCCCTTCGCCGCCATAGAAATTGAGCTTGCGGATTTCGAGCGGGTCCTTGCCGAGCGCATAGGCTACGTCTTCGATCATCCGCTCTCCGCCGACCATGCCCTGCGGTCCGCCGAAACCGCGAAACGCTGTATTCGACACGGTGTTGGTCTTGAGCGGGCGCGAGCGCAGCCGGACATTCGGGTAGAAATAGCAATTATCGGCGTGAAAGAGCGCACGATCCGTCACTGGTCCGGAAAGGTCGGCCGAGAAGCCGCAGCGTGCGGCGAAAACCGCCTCCACCGCCTCGATTCGGCCATCATCGTCGAAGCCGATCTTGTAGTCGACGTGAAAGTCGTGGCGCTTGCCGGTCGCCGCCATGTCGTCGTCGCGGTCGGGCCGCACCTTGACCGCACGGCGGTACTTCCTTGCCGCCACTGCCGCAACCGCCGCGAAAAGATTTGCCTGCGTCTCCTTGCCGCCGAAGCCGCCGCCCATACGGCGGACATTGACGGTCACCGCATTTGAGGGCACGCCAAGAACATGGGCGACCATGAGCTGCGTCTCGCTCGGATGCTGGGTCGAGGAGAAGACGGTCACTTCGTCATCCTCACCGGGAATGGCGAAGGAGATTTGGCCCTCGAGGTAGAAGTGGTCCTGACCGCCTATGCGCATTTCGCCCGAAACGATGTTCTTCGCTCTGGCAAAGCCGGCATCGATGTCGCCACGCTCGAGCTTCAGGGGATCGATCACCAGCGGATAGTTCGCAGCCGCCGCTTCGAGAACATCCGTCACATGCGGCAGATCGCGATAGTCGATCTTCACCTTGGCGGCAGCGCGCCGGGCGGCCTCGCGCGACGTGGCGATGACCGCGAAGATCGGCTGACCGTGGAACTCGACCTTGCCGGTCGCAAAAACCGGATCGTCGTGTTTGTGCGCCGGGCTGATATCGTTTTCGCCGGGTATGTCCTGAGCCGTGAGCACACCCACGACACCGGGACTGTCATGCACCGCCTCGAAATCCACGGACAGGATTTCGGCATGAGCGCGCTGCGAGAGCCCGAGATAGCCGTGAAGCGTACCCGCGGGCTCCGGAATGTCATCGATATATTCTGCGGTTCCGGAAACATGCTTGTGACCGGATTCGTGGCGTTCCTTGTCGTGGACGGCGCCGCGGACGCGGACGACGGGCTGCATCACATTCATGGGTCCACCCTCTCTACATAGCCACCGCGACCGTGCGGTCGATCCGGACATGGCGCGTCTCCTGCGTTTCCAGATGGAAGCGCCGGAGGAGATTCCTGGCAACGAGCATCCGATATTCAGAAGAGGCACGCCAGTCGGTGAGCGGCGCGAAATCGCGCTCGAAGGCGGCGAAGCCAGCTTCGACGGCAGCGTCGTTCCATTGCGCGCCCTTGAGAGCGGCTTCCACATTCCGGGCGCGCTTCGGCGTGCCCGCCATGCCGCCAAAGGCGATAGCCACATCGGCAACCCTGCCGTCTCCGTCGAGCTTCACGCGGAAGGCGCCGCAGACTGCGGAAATGTCTTCATCGAATCGCTTCGAGATCTTGTAGACGGCGAAGCGGTGCGTCTCGTCCAGAAAGGGAATCCGGACAGACTCGACGAATTCGCCGGATTCGCGATCCTGTTTGCCGTATTCGAGGAAAAAGGCTTCGAGCGGCAGCGTACGGCGGTTTGTTCCCTTGCGCAGGGTGACCGAAGCGCCCAATGCGATCAGCGCAGGCGGCGTGTCGCCGATCGGAGAACCGTTAGCGATGTTGCCGCCGACTGTGCCCATATTGCGTACCTGTTCGCCGCCGATACGGTCCCAGAGTTCGCGCAGTTGCGGGAAGTGCCTGACGATGGCCGGGTAGGCCTCCGTGTAGCTTACGCCGGCAGCAAGGGTGATCCCATCCACCCCGACCGAGATCCGCCGCAACTCTTCCAGATGCGAGAGGTGCACGACCGGCGCGATGTTGCGCATGAACTTGGTAACCCAGAGCCCGACATCGGTCGAACCGGCGACGATCGTCGCCTTGGGGTTGGCCTGGAGAACCGCAGCGAAATCGTCCAGCGAGGCCGGCAGCACGACGCGCTCGTCTTCGCCCCCGATCTCCACTCGGCGACCGTCTTGAAGGGCCTTCAGTTGTCGCGTGATTTGCTCGCGTTCCACAATCAGCGGGTCCTTGCCGAGCTCGCCCACCGATGCGATCGCTTCGGCCGCCCGAATGATCGCCGCATAGCCGGTACAACGACAGAGATTGCCCTGCAACGCCTTCTCAATCTGCTGAATGCTCGGCTTCGCGTTGGCCATCCAGAGACCGTAGAGGGACATCACGAAACCGGGTGTGCAGAAACCGCATTGCGAGGCGTGCGTGTCGACCATCGCCTGCTGTACCGGATGCAACGGCCCGTTCGGCTGGGCAAGCGCTTCAACCGTCACCACATGACAGCCGTCAAGCGATGCGACGAAGCGGATGCACGCATTCACCGATTCGTATCGGAGCTTGCCGTCGAGGAGGCGGCCGACAAGTACGGTGCAGGCACCGCAATCGCCTTCCGCGCAGCCTTCTTTCGTGCCGCGCAGATTGCGGTCGATACGCAGGAAGTCCAGCAGCGTCTGCACCGGCGAGACGTCGGCAAGCTCGACGGACCGGTCATTCAAAAGGAAACGGATCGTATTTCGGAATTCGATCGTCATTGCCGTCAGCTCCCGCGATAGGTGGAATAGCCGTAAGGCGAAAGCAGAAGCGGCACGTGATAATGCGCAGCCCGGTCGGCGATGCCGAAGCGGATCGGGATGACATCGAGAAACGGGTTCACCTCGCGCTCCGCCCCGGGGCCGAGATATTCGCCGGCGTGAAAGCGCAGTTCGTAAGTTCCGGTTTCCATCGTGGAGCCGTTGAGAAGCGGCGCATCGCATCGCCCGTCGTCATTGGTTCGTGTCGACGAGAGAAGCTCTGTCCGTTCACCTTCAATCCGGTAGAGATCGATGCGCAGATTGCTTGCCGGTTTGCCGCTCGACGTGTCCAGCACGTGGGTCGTCAAGCGGCCGGACGTTCCGTCTTGAACTTGCATTCTATCGCTCCTCCGAAAGTCAGCTTCGAGGTTAGAGTATCCGAAGCGCGAGGACCTTTGTGTAGCGGGCTCAACCTTCGAGACTTTCAAATTTTTCGGGGGGAATGGGAGATCGGAATTCTCGCTACCAATTGGGCGACAAGACAATCTCTGGAGGAGCTGCTGTTATGAGATATCCCCGCGATCTCCTGGGCCATGGTCCGAACCCGCATATTGCCTGGCCCGATGGCGCCCGGATCGCCGTGCAATTCGTGATCAATTACGAGGAGGGCGGAGAGAATTGCGTGCTTCACGGCGACGCCGCCTCGGAGGCCTTTCTCTCGGAAATCATCGGCGCTCAGGCCTGGCCTGCCCAGCGCCATTGGAACATGGAATCGATCTACGAATATGGTGCGCGCGCCGGCTTCTGGCGGCTGCACCGCCTTTTCACCGAGAGACAAATAGCGGCCACCGTCTATGGCGTCGCCACTGCCCTCAAGCGCTCGCCCGCACAGGTGGCGGCCATGCAGGAAGCCGGCTGGGAGATCGCCTCCCACGGCCTCAAATGGATCGAGCACAAGGATTTCGACGCCGAGCGCGAGCGCGCCGAGATCGCCGAGGCGATCCGCCTCCACACGATCGTAACCGGAAAGCGGCCGACCGGCTGGTACACGGGGCGCTGCTCCGTGAACACGCTCGACCTCGTGACCGAGGCCGGCGGCTTCGACTACGTCTCTGATTCCTACGCCGACGACCTGCCCTACTGGCATGAGCATGCCGGCCGGCATCAGCTCGTCATTCCATACACCCTCGATGCCAACGACATGCGCTTTGCGACCCCGCAAGGCTTCAACAGCGGCGATCAGTTCTTCAGCTATCTGAAGGACAGCTTCGACGTTCTCTATGCCGAGGGTACCGCCGGCGCACCGAAGATGATGAGCATCGGCCTCCATTGCCGTCTAGCCGGCCGACCCGGCCGCGCGGCCGCACTGGCGCGCTTCCTCGATTACGTAAAGGGCCACGAGAAAGTCTGGGTCGCACGCCGCATCGACATTGCCCGCTACTGGGCAGAGGCCTATCCGTTCCGGCCGAACGAAAACCGACCGTCGCGGCTCTCGAAGGATGACTTCATTTCTCGATTCGGTGGAGTTTTCGAGCACTCGGACTGGATCGCCAGACGCGCCTTTGCCGATGAACTCGCACCGGCTAACGATACGGCATCGGGACTGCATGCGGCCCTTTGTGCGGTCTTCCGTGAAGCGAGCGAAGAGGAACGGCTGGCGGTCCTGAACGCCCACCCGGATCTTGCCGGCAAGCTCGCCCAGGCGAAGCGGCTGACAGAGACCTCGACTTCGGAGCAGGCCTCCGCGGGGCTCGACGCGCTGACCGACGAGGAGCGCGAGCGTTTCACTGCGCTCAACGATGCCTATGTCGAGAAATTCGGCTTTCCTTTCATCATGGCCGTCAAGGGGCGCAGCAAGGACGAGATCCTCGCGGCCTTCGAGACCCGCATCGGCAATGAGGGAAAAGCCGAATTCAATACGGCATGCCTCCAGGTAGAACGGATCGCGTTGTTGCGGCTCCGCGAAATGCTGCCGGAGTGATGCGAAACAATACCGGGGCGCAATAAGTCGGAGCGGGATGCGGGCGAAAAACCGCGCATTTTTCCTGATCCCGCTCTATGGGCTGTTGAGAATCGGGATGCCCGCCGCGACTTGCTTGATTTCCTCATTCATGTGTTCGTCACAGGAATCCTGTGTGTCGAAACTGTGCTTATATGGGTGCGGGCGGAAGGCCGTCGGAATCCTGGTCTTTAAAGACCGTGTGCTG
>NZ_VITA01000016.1 GCF_007827695.1 Sinorhizobium medicae
CTCGCTGATGAATTCGGGAGGCGCAACCAGCCCGCCTCCCTGAATGAAGCCGAAAAACTCCAGCCTCCGCTGGTCCAGAAACCTGGAGCGGTTCAAAAACCGCCGAGGCTCTAATCGCCGCTGGATGAAAGTTCAGTGGCAGGTCACAACCTTGCCGGCGCTCGCACAGGAACCAGAATCTTGTCTGCCTGTTCTGAAGCCAGACATAGTCGACTTAAGCCATAACCTTGAGGTCAATTTAGCCGTACTCGATAAAATGTCTTCCACGGCTGATCAGGCAGACAAGACAAAAATTGGTGCGAAGTACGGGGATTTCGGGTTTGACTTCGGTTCGTCACAGAACGTCAGCAACACACTAAAAAAGCTTCTCAAGATTGAATACTCGCGACGGGAGATGGACACACTGCATCTGTCAACTTTAAGCGACAATGCTGTTGAAGCGTACGTAGAATGCATTCACTCCCGGCAGAAGGAGGAGATCGCGTATTCATTTCCTGGAGAGATCGTTGACGACGAAACATTCTTCGTAAGCATAAACTGGCAGCCCCTTGAGAGGCCGGAAATTGCAACTGCAAAGGTGATAGTTAAGGTGTCACAGGGCCAGGTACTGGAAGGTAGCGGTCCGACGTTTGAGGGTGACATATTCGATCGGAAAATGGCTCTTGTAACGGTCAAACGTGATCCTGATAAAAGTGTTCAGGTTGCTATTATTGTCAACAATGAGGTTAAAACGTTCGAGGTTCCGCCCCGCGCCGCCTTTGAGTTAGGAAAGGGCGTTATTGATTCCACGATGCCCGGCGGAAAATCATACAAAGTGGCTACGAAGGAAAATCGTGGAGATGTCGGCGGGGACGTCTGCGTCCGTTTGCCAGATGAAGCCCAGAATACGGCTCTTATTCCGGGGACATTTCGAATCATTTACGCTGCGAAACGAGGCATTGGTGTGACAATTGCGGAGGGCGACCTTAAGCCGGGGGATCGCCAAGTATGCAAGTTTATATCGGTCGCATTCCAGACTCCTTTTAAAAGCTACGCCGAAGTGGACGCTACGGCGCTGATGGATACATTTATAGCGGTTCCCAAAAAGTAGCGCGTCTTTTTCCGACGCCATGTTGCGCCCCTTCCTGCGGGAATGCTGGGCGCAACTATGGCGACAGGTAGAATGATCTCGTGTATTAAAGGAACCTCCTGCAAGATTCGGTCGGAGGGAAAGGCCGCAATTGGCGCAAGCGCGACCCGAGCCAGCGGCCGCCTGCTTTCGGCTTCTACACAAACCAGTGGCCGCGGGGACACCCGAGCTGCGACTTGGCCCCTGAATGCAGGCACTTAATGTCCCGCTCAAGTCGCCGAGTTGACATCGGCGTGCTACAATTTTGCTACAAATCTGCGGACGCCATTGTTTTTAAATGATTCTATCGCCGTTTCAGTCCAATCGATCATAGGCGCCACGGCGAAGACAGGCGCCTTGAAGTACTTGCCTTCCCCCACGTTTCCAGCCGTTTGCGCCGTTTCCTTCATATCTCGTCAGCTCTCGTTTGATCCCGTTTCAGCCTATTTCCGCTGTGCTACCGCTATATTGACGCAAACGGTCGGGGGCTCGTGGCAAATTCATGGGCACCATCGAACGAAAGCGCCGGGACGGGCAGAAACATATACTGCGCAGATCCGCATAATGCGAGAGGGCGTGACAGTCCACACCAAGATCATGCAGCCCCTCGCCGCCGATCTCCCTCAATCGGTGGCATGAACACGACGGCAATGCGCCTGGACCCACATCGCGGACAGCGGAGGCGACTGGCGAGCATCGCCAGCGGAAAGTCCCGTCCGCGGGTCGCGACCAGCGTCAGCATGTCCAGATCATAGCTCCACGTACACTGCCGAACGGACTTCATGCCCTCACGATTTCCGAACGCACACCTTGCTTTAAGCTGCCATCCCAGGCTGAAAGCTTCGCCAATTGTCTCGACCATGACGACGAGATAATGCAAGAACAAAAGAAGAACAATCAATCGATAGTCGAACTCCCCAGAATTGGGGACCCATCGGAGGTCTTTGGTTAGCGGCGAACAGAGCGCAAAGCCCAATTGGGAGGCTGGCCCCTATCACCACGATTTCGAGCAGCCCGGCAGCACGAAACGGGGCAGCTTTGGTTTCGCGGTCGCTCAGGCGGAGCCGGATGTGTTCGGCTTTGAACATCAGCATGAATGGAAATCGCGCCATGAGGCGCAAACCCGGCATTGACCCCGGGGATCAGGGTTTCGAGGCTCAGGGACCCTCTAGTGCTGGGTGGCTATTGACTCGAGCTCATGCCGTTTTAGCTCATCGATGGCTTCAAGTGCTTCCTCGGCTGACCAGCCGGCTGACACCGCTGCCTCGAGCAGCTTGGCCTCCGCCTCCTGCTCAAGTTTCATGTACAAAGGCTCCAGTGCCTCTTGGACCGTTAGAATGTGCTCATCCGGAGCTACGACATGAACAGATGAAGTTGAGGGCAACATGGCACAAACCTTCCTCCTTCACACGGACGTGTTGCAGCAAAACTCTTAAGGTGGGCGTCTGTTCCACCAGATTCGAACTTTAGGAATTGGATGAACTCGCTCGGCCAGTAGGCGTTGTTCTGGCTCGTCTACTTGCTGCTCATTCGGCGTTTGCTGCCGAGCCGCTCACCCACGCGCAACCATCATCGATGGCGAGTCTGGAGATCAGCGGCGAACACATGGGAGAAATACAGCAAGGGCGCCTATGCCGCTTTTCAGGAGATCTCGAAGTCGCGCGGCGCTGGAATCCGGCGCGGCGACTTCGATCTGCCTTGCCGAGCGCGCGGGGTGCGCGAGAAACGTCGGCCTTCCTGCTGATTCCGGGTCATTGCTTGCCGAGATACTCTATCACCTTTTCTCGGCTTGGCCCGGCCTCCCGGATCGCTCGAAGCGCCTTTTGCCGCGTCACCTTGGCCGTCCTCATTAGATAGGCGACCTCGTGCTCCTGTTCGGAGACCAGGTCTCGATCGCGGCCTTTCTTCTCAGGATTGTCTGCCATGCGGTTCCTCCATGATGAACAATAAAGGATAGGGGCGATTCACGTCGCGGCAAGATCGGAACCTCACGCGGTGTTGACCCGACGAGGACAACCATGGCTCTCTTCAGCTTTCGCTTCACCTCTTCCAGCCGTTTTGCCCTGCCACCGCTACATGCAGCAAACCACGAACGGTTTGCAGCAAAGCCGGCACAATCGCCGAGTGAAAGAGAAATTCTTAATATAACCGATAGAAGAAAAAGCATTATCGGGTCGGTTGGATGTATTGCAATCCGTCACAGAGTACTGCCGATTGTATCTTGTGGCCAAATTTGGGCGGCGGCGGGTACCTATAATCCGATATTCTGTTGCAGATCAGACGTTTATAATATTCTTGCGTAAGCCTGTGCTTTCTGTGCCATCCTTCGCCCCGTTGGAGGCTGAGGTTCGAAACATGTCCAAAACTTCAGGGAAGGAAGCAGGACAATGCGCAGAACAGGAAAAAATCTCATCGGTCCATTGCTTGGTCTCGCCTATGTCGTTGCCACGCCGTTTGCCTCGCTAGCGGCCTTCGATGACGGCCTGCGCCAGAGTACGGCGCTTTCCGGTCAACATGGCGATGTTCTTGTCGTTGCCGACGCCGGCAGCGTGCCAGGCGGCGGCCAGGAGAGCGGCTCAGGTGGCGGTCAGGATAGTGGGTCCGGCGGCGGTCAGGACAGCGGCTCCGGCGGCGGCCAGGACAGCGGTTCCGGCGGCGGTCAGGATAGCGGTTCCGGCGGCGGTCAGGACAGCGGCTCCGGCGGCGGTCAGGATAGCGGTTCCGGCGGCGGTCAGGACAGCGGTTCCGGCGGCGGTCAGGACAGCGGTTCCGGCGGCGGTCAGGACAGCGGCTCCGGCGGCGGTCAGGATAGCGGCTCCGGCGGCGGTCAGGACAGCGGCTCCGGCGGCGGTCAGGACAGCGGCTCCGGCGGCGGTCAGGATGGCGGCTCCGGCGGCGGTCAGGATGGCGGCTCAGGCGGCGGTCAGGATGGCGGCTCCGGCGGCGGTCAGGATACCGGCTCAGGCGGCGGTCAGGATACCGGCTCAGGCGGTAGCGAAAGCCCAACGACCACGCCGAGCAACTGACGCACGACGACTTAAATATGCCTGACCCTTAGAAGCACACCCTCCAGCCGCCGCGTTGCGCCCGCAGCGCGGCGGCTTTCCAATCTTCGGGTATGCCGCTGAAGCTTAATCAAAACCTGCCTGACGGAACCACTCCTGTATGCCGGCAAGAACCTCCGCCTTCGCGCGTTCGAATGTCGGTGCATAGCGGAAGCCTGTTTCACCGGTCCCGTTGCAGTGGGAAATGCGCCAGGCCCAATCACTCAGAGCATGGCGTTTCATGACAAAAGCGACTTCATGCCTGCCAAGCATCGCGCAGAAAGTTCCGTTCTGCAACGGCAGCCAAGTCAAACGGATCTCTGCAACCCTCACCATTCCAGCCTCCAACACCTGAAAATGTATAGGATGAGAGCCAAGTGCTTGAAACCCCGCGATTTAAGGGGATATATCCCTATACGAGTAGCAAATGGAAAAACAACTATCGATAAAGCCCCTCGACGGAGGAGCAAAAGGGAAGTGCGGGAGAGATAACGGCTCGGGTGACGGCGGCGGGCAGAAGGAAACCGTGTTTCAGCAAAGTTGCGGACAAATGGGGATCCCTCGGCTACATTGAAGCGCTCGGACTGGTCCTCCGATCCATATTCGGGAGGGAACCGGGCCGGGTCGACAGCGTTTTTGTAGATGATATCGGCAGCGCCGAATCGCTGCCTCACCGGACCGTGCACAGATTGACGAGGCGAACCTTAATTCGTGTCGTTGCGAATCCAGGAGGAGAAGCATGCAGGTTTTATGGAGAGACCCTATCGAGCTTGGTTTGAACGGAGGTGATGTGCGCATGGTCAAAGGACCTTCCGACGCGCTCGCGTGCCTCGCGGACCATTGGCCATATCGAGGCCCCTACTACGTGGCCGCGCGAAGTGCGTGCCGCGCTGCGATCGACGGGCGGCGCACCTGTGAGGAAGCGCGCAAGCTGTTTCTATCCGCTGCTGAAGAGGCGCGGCTCAAAGCGCACTAGGTCGCGATTTCAGGTCCGGGTCGACCTGAAGTCATGAACGCGATCGATTCTGACAGGCTGGAGCGATGCAGTCGGAAAACCGCGCGCTTTCCTCTTCCGCTCTCGAACCGTTCACGATTTCAGGCAAGCAGTGACATGGAGGTGTTGCCCGGACGCATTTCGGAAGGAAAGGACGTTACCGCGTATGCAGCCGCGCTTGCCTCTATTGTAATATAATCATTGTGCGTCGCAATATTCACGCGCCCTTACAGGCGGAACTATTGCAGTCAATTCAGCGCATATGAGGAGGGGACCACACCAGCAGCGAGATCCCGTCTCGAAATCAATCAAAAATCTTCGCAAAGCAGCCTGATTTCTGTCGCGAAGCCTTCATCTACGGGTGTTACATTCCGGATTGTCTCACAAAAACCAATTTCGAATGTTTTAAGGTCCCAGGATAGAGGGACATAAAGAATAATACGGGAGAGCTATCATGAGAGAGAGTCATCTCTATCGTATCGTGGAAGTCAGTATGAAGCGCGAGAGCGGCCGCAAGGAAATCGGCATCATGACCGTACGCCAGGCCCTCGAACTTCCCGAAGTCCCGCGCCTCGAATACAGCCATCCGGATCTCAACTCGCGCTCCGACGGGCGGTTCCTCACACGCGACCAGCTTGAGGCTTATGCTCGCTGCGCCTGAGCCCCGCCGGAGTGGCTCCAACACATTCTCACGCCCGACCTATTGCAGCAGCCGTTTCGGCTGCTAACGTCCTCTCCAGATTCGCATTCGGAGTCGCTCCAATTTCGCCAGGGCGGAATCCGATGCGTCGATATTGTCGAACCAGCTCTTCGGGCGAAGCCGAGAGAGAATGACGGAGCCGGACGTTCATGCAGACCGTTTTGACACCCCCGCCCCTCGTCCTGCTGCCGATCTCGGGTAGTTCCGTCGGCTTTCCGGTGCGCCGGGTCTATTGTGTCGGCCGCAACTATGCAGCCCATGCTCGCGAAATGGGCCATGACCCGGATCGCGAGGCACCTTTCTTCTTTCAGAAAAACGCCGACAATATTCTGCTGCCGGGCGAGGATTTCCCCTACCCGCCGCTCTCGTCCGACGTGCATCACGAAGTTGAGCTGATTGTCGCAATGCGCAGCGGCGGAGCTGACATTCCCGCTGGAGAAGCAGGCGATCACATCTTCGGTTACGGTGTCGGCATCGACTTCACGCGGCGTGACCTGCAGGCGGAAGCGAAGAAGGCCGGCAAGCCCTGGACGGCCGCCAAGGCGTTCGAACATTCAGCCCCGGTATCCGCGATCGTTCCGGTCACTGCGATAGGCCATCCCGTAAGCGGCAACATATGGCTCAAGGTAAATGGCGAATTGCGCCAGCAGGGGGATCTCGACCAGATGATCTGGAAAGTGCCGGAAATCATCGCCGAGCTCTCCCGCCTTTTCACTCTCGCTCCGGGCGATATCATCATGACCGGGACGCCGGCGGGTGTCGGCCCCGTCACGCGCGGCGATGTCGTCGCCTGCGGCGTCGATGGGATCGGCGCGATGTCGGTCACGATCGTTTGAACGGGCGGAACGAAGAGCGCGCTTGATTAAAGGACACAGCCGCAACTCTGAAAGGACCCTTGCATGCCGCTCTACGCTCTAGGACCGCTTAGACCACAGACCCCGACCGAAGGCAGCTATTGGGTCGCACCGGATGCCAATATCATCGGGCAGGTCGAGATTGGCGAAGATGTCGGCATCTGGTTCGGCGCGACCCTGCGCGGCGACAACGAGCCGATCCGCATCGGCGCTCGCACGAATATTCAGGAATCCGTCGTCGTACACGTTGACCCAGGCTTACCCGTCACCATCGGCGAAGGATGCACGATCGGACACCGTGCAATCATTCACGGCTGCACCATAGGCGACAACTCGCTGATCGGCATGGGAGCGACGGTGCTGAATGGTGCGAAGATCGGCCGCAATTGCCTCGTTGGTGCCAATGCGCTGGTGACCGAGGGAAAGGAATTTCCCGACAACTCACTCATCGTCGGCGCCCCTGCCAAAGTGGTGCGGACCCTGGATGACGCCGCAGTTGAAGGATTGAAGCGCTCGGCCGAACACTATGTGAAGAACTGGCAGCGCTACGCTGCCCAGCTCACGCTGCTGGATTGATCCACACTCCGTCCAATTTCCGGAGCCTATATGGCGCAGCTCTTGCACTGACCCCGGATTTCAATCGTCGTCTTCTCCGTTTTGAACTCCTGCGCACGCGCCAGCGTCGACAGCCGTTCCTCGATCACCTCGTCCTGGAGCTCGGTCACCTGACCGCAGCCTTCGCAGATGGTAAAGGCCGTGACGCCATGCTCGTGCTCGTGTTCATGCGGGCACGCGCACGCGACGAAAGCGTTGAGGCTCTCCAGGCGATGAACCAGGCCGTATTCAAGCAATTTGTCGAGCGCGCGGTAGACTTGCAACGGTGCGCGAAATCCCTGGTCGCGCAGCTTATCGAGGATGGTATAGGCGCTCAGCGGCCCGTCTGAATGGGTTAGTGCCCCCATGACCAGCGCCTGGTTCTTTGTCAGTTGAGGCGTAGCCATCAGTGATGTCCTCCATGCGAAGAATGCGGGGCGCTCTCGATCCGGCGACCGACCGGCAGCAGACTCAGCACGAAAAGAGCCAGCGCCGCAACCACGATAGACGGACCCGACGGCGTATCCCAATGAAGCGAGCCGAAAAGCCCGCCGGCCACGGCGACCGCTCCGATGAGAGAAGCAAGCACAGCCATTGTTTCCGGCGATGAGGAGAAGCGGCGGGCGGTTGCCGCCGGTATGATCAACAGCGAGGTGATCAGCAGGATGCCGACGATCTTCATCGCGATCGCTATCACCAGGGCCATGAGCAGCATGAAGAAGAGCCGCGCTCGCTCTGGCTTGAGCCCTTCCGCCTCGGCGAGTTCCGGGTTGACGGTGGAAGCGAGCAATGGGCGCCACAGATAGACGAGCGCGAAGACGACCAGAATGCCGCCGCCCCATACGATGTCTATGTCGGCTCTTGAAACCGCGAGGATGTCGCCGAAAAGGAATCCGACGAGATCGATCCGGACCCAGGTCATGAAGGCGACGATGACCAGACCGATCGACAGCGCCGAATGCGAGAGGATGCCGAGCAGCGCGTCCGTCGAGAGCGCGCCTCGCTTCTGCAGAAAGAGAAGCAGCACCGAGACGGCGGAGGCGACGACGAAGACGCTCACCATAAGATTGAGGTCCATGAGCAGCGAAAGTGCCACCCCGAGCAGCGCCGAATGCGCCATCGTATCGCCGAAATAGGCCATGCGCCGCCAGATCACGAAACAACCCAGCGGCCCCGCGACCATGGCAATGCCTATTCCCGCGACGAGCGCGCGGATGAAGAAATCGTCAAGCATCACGCTTCTCCGCACCGTCGTAGCCCTGCAGCCGCGTGTGGTGGCCGCAGCCGCAGTCGGGTTCGTGATCATGGATATTGCCGGCTTCACCGTGGTGATGGCCGTCGTCGGGAAAACAGCTCTCGGTGATGCTGCCGTCGGCGTGCAGCACACGCCCGTCCGGCAGGTGCGTATGGTCGTGGTGGTGACTGTAAACGGCAAGAGCGCCGGCTGCCCGACGTCCGAACAGCTTGAGGTATTCCGGGCTCTGGCTCACCACCTGCGGCGTTCCGCGACAGCAGACGTGGCCATTGAGGCAGACGACCGTATCGGTCTCCGCCATGACGATATGGAGGTCGTGCGAAATGAGCAGTATCCCGCAGCCGGTGCGATTGCGGATCTGCTTGATCAGTTCGTAGAGCGCAATTTCGCCGGAAAAATCGACGCCCTGCACCGGCTCATCCAAGACCAGAAGATCGGGTTTGCGGGCGATCGCGCGCGCAAGAAGCGCCCGCTGGAATTCGCCACCCGAAAGATGCTGGACCTCAGCCTTCGCCATGTGCAGCATGCCCGTCGCGGCAAGCGCCTCATCGATTTCCCGGCGCTTCAGCGGCCCGGTCAACGTCATCAGCCGCTCGACCGTCAATGGCAGCGTCCAGTCCACGGCAAGCTTCTGGGGCACGTAGCCGACCCGCAAGCCGGCAACCCGCTCGACATGACCTTCATCCGGTTTGAGCACGCCGATCGCCGTCTTCGCCGTGGTCGTCTTGCCCGACCCGTTCGGACCGATGAGGGTAACGATCTCCCCGCGGCTGATCGAAAAATCGACGCCGCGTACGAGCCATTTCCCGTTTCGACACACCCCCGCATTGGCGAGACTGACCAAGGTCGTCGTTTCTGGTGAGCGGAAATTCAGCATCAAAAAAATCCGGCTGGTGGTTGCCACTGGCTATCGCACACGTTATAGCATAACGCAATTGATGTAATAACATAACAGTGCCGTTTCAAGCAACGCCGGTGCGCAAGAACCGGCACAGCCCTCCCGGACAACTGGAGAAAACAATGAAATCGACGACTGCCCTTCTCTTCGCCTCGACGGTTCTTCTGGCCTCCCCAGCTCTTGCGGAGACGCCCAATGTGGTCGTCTCGATCAAGCCGGTCCACTCGCTGGTCGCGTCGATCATGGAGGGAGTCGGCGAGCCGTCGCTCATCATGGAAGGCGCCGCCTCCCCTCATACCTATACGATGAAACCTTCAAATGCGGCCGCACTGCAGGCCGCGAAGGTCGTATTCTGGGTAGGGCCCGGCCTCGAGGCGTTTCTCGACACGCCGCTTGATGCGCTCAGCACAGGAGCCCGGGTGGTCGAACTCGGCGAAGCCCCTGGGCTCGACAAGCTGAAATTCCGCGAGGGCGGCGCTTTCGAGGGGCATGATCATGGTGAAGAAGGTCACGCTGATGAGGGTCACGCGGGCGAAGGTCACGCGGGGGAAGCCGACCATGACGGGCACGAGGATCACGGCGATGCCCATGCCGGCGAAGCGGCGAGTGCCGAGAACGCAGCCGGCCATGAGCATCACGATCATGGCGAAGGCGAATTCGACATGCACATGTGGCTGGACCCGATGAACGCCAAGGCCATGGCGGCCGAGATCGAGAAGACCCTGTCCTCGGCAGATCCGGACAACGCCGCCACTTACAAAGCAAACCTGGAGAAGCTCAACGAGCGGATCGGCGCTCTCGACAAGAGCCTTGCCGAGACCGTGGCTGCCATCAAGGACAAGCCGTTCGTCGTCTTCCACGACGCGTATCAATACTTCGAGCACCGCTACAAAGTGCGCGTGGCCGGTTCGATCACGGTCAGCCCCGAAGTGCTGCCCGGCGCGGAACGACTCTCCGAAATCCGCGCAAAGATCAAGGAATTGGGCGCGACCTGCGTTTTCGCCGAGCCGCAGTTCGAGCCTAAGCTCGTCGGCGTCGTGATCGAAGGCACGCCGGCGAAATCCGGCACGCTCGACCCGGAAGGCGGCACCCTCGATGCAGGCCCCGACCTCTATTTCGAACTGATGGAAAGCATCGGCGCTTCGCTGAAGGAGTGCCTGTCCTAGGCGACCTGATACGTCATCGCGCTCTGCCGGGCAGCAGGTCGTCGCCTCGAGTGACCGGGTAGGTTCTGAGAGAGCGGAATGCTTCGGCGGCTTCGGCATTGATGGCGAGGCCGCGATGCCTCGCATTTCGTAGCATAATACCGGACAGGCTTTCGCCATAAGCCTGCTGCATCCAGATTTCCTGGCTCTTGTGGCAGGCTAGCATTTCCGCCTTTCGCGGCAAGACCGACGAGATATCGACATAGTGCTCCGGGGAAAAGTCGATGCCGGCGACGTTGTCCATGAAGAAGACATGCGGAATCTTGCTGCAGGCAGGCAGTGCCGTTTCCACCAGCCGCACGCTGGCCGGAATTCGGCAGTCCGTGGCAATCTGGCTGGCCACTCGATGGTCCGCGATATAGTCATTGGGCGAATGCACGAACATGATGTCGGGATCAGCCTGCCTGATGGCGTCCAGAAAGGCCGTGCGGGTGGGACGATCGTTAAACAACCACTCATCCTCGAACCCCATCCAGATCAGTGTCGCGCCCAACAAGGCGGCGGAGGCCTCCTGTTCTTGCCGGCGGATAGCGGAAATCTCGGCTTTCGTCAGGTCCGGTGTACCTACGGAACCGTCAGTGGCAACAGCCGTGAAAATTGAATGCCCCTCCTCGGCATAAAGCGCCAATGTGCCGCCGCAGAGGATTTCGATATCGTCGGGATGTGCTCCGATCGCCAGTACGTTCATGGGTGTTCGCTCTAAACGACAGCTTGAAGAGGGACAGTTTTGCCGCCGTCATCGAACGCAAGCATCTGCTCGAGCGTCAGCAGCAACTGGCAATTTTCGCCAGGCCGAAGCGGCGCGCGGCCATCTGTTCGGAAGACGATGTCCGCGCCCATATTGCAATCGGCATAAACAAAGCTCTCCGCGCCGAAAAACTCGACATTGCGCACGGTGCAATTCAGGTGACCGCCCGTTTCCACCGGGCGGATATGCTCCGGCCGGATACCGACAGCCAGAACGTCGCGGGTGGCGGCCACCGGCAATTGCCGATCGGCGCCGCTCATCAGCAGCATGCCCTCAGGCCCCATTCGCCCAGCCACGATGTTTATCCGGGGGCTTCCGATAAACTCGGCGACAAACCGGTTTGCCGGCTGTTCGTAAAGCTCCGAGGGTGTGCCGATCTGCTCGATACGCCCCTGATTGAGGACGACGATCCGGTCCGCCAGCGTCATCGCCTCGGTCTGGTCGTGCGTAACGTAGATCATGGTTGCGCCGTAGGTGCTGTGCAGCCGTGCCACCTCGAGCCGCATCTCCGCCCGAAGGGCTGCATCGAGGTTCGATAGGGGTTCGTCGAACAAGAATGCCTTGGGCTGCCGCACGATGGCTCTCCCGATGGCCACGCGCTGGCGCTGACCGCCGGACAATTCGCGCGGGTAACGCTCGAGCAGATGGTCGAGATGCAGGCTCTGCGCCACTTCAACCACCCGCTCGCTGGCAACGGTGCGTTCCACGCCGGCAACGCGCAAGCTGAACCCGATGTTCTGCCGCACCGTCATATGCGGATAAAGGGCATAATTCTGAAAAACCATGGCAAGACCACGCCTTGCCGCGGGAAGTGCGGTGACATCCACCCCGTCGATATAGATCCGGCCGAAGCTGATATCGTCGATGCCGCAGATCATCCTCAACAGGGTGGACTTGCCGCAACCGGAGGGACCGACGAATACCAACCGCTCACCATCGGCAATGGTCAGGTCGAACTCTTTGATGACTTCAACGGAATCGAAGGACTTGCGCAGCCCTCGCAGCACGATCTCACTCATGGATTGCTCCTCTAACCTTTGACCGCCGCAGCCGTCAGGCCTTTGACAAGATATCGTTGGAAAAACACGAACAGCACCAGCAGTGGCAGCGTGGCAATTGTCGCCACCGCCATGGCTGCTCCCCACATGGGCTGGCGCTGATAGGGCTGCGTATAGCTGGTAATCCCGGTCGCCAGGACGGCCAGCTCTTCACGCGTCACCGCAACCAAGGGCCAAAGGAAATTTCCCCAGCTCCAGATGAAGATGATGATGGCCAGACTGGCCAGAGCCGGCGTGAGAAGCGGCAGCACGATGAAGAAGAAGATGCGGATCTCGCCCGCGCCATCGGCCCGCGCCGCCTCGATTATCTCATCGGGTATGTCGTAGACGTATTGGCGCATCATGAAGACGCCGAACGCATTCATCATGCCGGGCACGATCAGACCCTGGTAGGAGTTCACCCAACCCAGCAGCTTGATCTCGACGAATAGCGGCACCACCAGAATTTGGGTGGGTATCATCATGGTCGAGATAACGAAGAGGAAGAGTGCCGTCCTCCCGGGAAAGGTGAACTTGGCAAAGCCGTATCCGGCAAGCGCGCTGAACAGAAGCGTCACCCCGACATTGATGGCCGCGACCAGCGAACTATTGAACAGATAAGTCCCCAGAGGGGCGATTTCGGCTGCCCGCTGGAACTGTCCGGGGCCCTGGAAATCAAGCGGCAGGAAGCTGAACCTTTGCGAGATGATTTCTGGCTCCGATTTGAACGCCGAAACCAGCATGAAATAAATCGGAAAAAAGAAGACAATCGCCACCACGGCCGTCATTACGACCGACAGGGCTGCGGAGCGCCGAAGCGGTGAACCGAAAACACTCATTTCTGTCGTCCCAACCATAGCTGCGCCGCCGTAACAAGCAGGATCACGGCAAACAAAAGCACCGAGGCGGCGGCGGCCTCGCCCATGCGGAAATATTGGAATCCGTATTTGAGGATCAGCAGGCCGAGCGTCAGGTTGGCGTCAGCCGGCCCACCCCGGTCGGGGGTCATTTCATATTGCAGCACAAACGCCTGGAAAGCGTTGATCGTGCTTAAAGCTGCGACAAGTACGGCTGTCGGCTTGAGCAAAGGCAGGGTGATCAGAAAGAATATCTGTTTGTCCGAAGCACCGTCGAGTTCGCCGGCTCGCCGCAAATCGTCGGGAACGCCCGCAAGCCCCGCCAACCAGATCATCGAGAAGAACGGGATCATCGTCCAGTCATTCACCACGATCATGACCAGACGAGAGAGAACGGGATCGGTAAGCCAGCGTATTTCCGTGACGCCGAATATCGGCCCCACGAGCCCCGTCACCAATCCATTCGGATGCAGCAGGACCTTCCATATGACGGCGACGACGACCAATGGCGGCAACACAGGGCTGAAGAACAAAGATTTCCATATATTTCGCGATGCAAAGCAGCGGTCGAACCGGAGCGCCAGCCACAGGGAAAGCACCCACACCGGAACAGTCGCCCCGAACACGAAAAGCATGGTATTGCCGATAGCGACGAGGAATGCGCGATCGCGAAACAATCCGGTGTAGTTTCCCAGCCCAATCCATTGCGGCGGCGTCAGCAGATCATACCGCGTGAAGCTGAGATATACGCCGAAGCCGATGGGAAAGATGGCGAAGACGGCAAAGAACAGGACCGCCGGGGCGACAAACAGCAGACCCCACCATTTTCGGTGCCTGGTCAGGGAGGGAGCTGGGAGGTCCGTTACGGACCTCCCAGCCATTTGTCGTATGTCGTTCATCGCCATGCGTCAAAACCGTCCGAGAATGGTCGACGCCTCAGCCTCGAGCTCGCCGAGAGCGGCGGAAGCATCTTCATGGTTTATAACGATCCGGTCGCGGGCGCGAGCCAGAGCGTCGCCAAGCTCGTTGAAACCCGGCACACGGGGCGAAAACACCGCCTTGTCCAGCTCGTCGGTGAAGATCGTGTTACTACCATCGGATGTATAGCTTTCCAGCTCCTGGACTGCCGGCACCGTGGTGAAGAGCCCAGCTTCTTCGAAGAGGGCCTCGCCCTGGCTCGCATAGAACGCGGCAAAGCGCCACGCTGCCTCCTGGCGTTCCGGCGGGGCATTGGCATTGACCATCATGTAATAGGCATAGGCGTTGAAACCGGTATCGACCGTTCCTTCACGCCAGCGCGGTACAGGAAAGAAGGTATAATCGATCCCTGCCGCTTTGAACTGATCGCGTCCCCATGAGCCGAAGGTGCATTCCGTAGCCAGTTCGCCAGCCAGAAAAGCATCGCGGCTCGCGGTATATTGCGGTCCGCCCAGTGCCCAATCATTGGCCCAGGCGCTCCAGAAGTCCATGACCGTGCGGACCTGAACCGAGTCGAAATCCGCAGTCAACGCCGCCTCATCGATGACGGTGCCGCCAAGCTGGTTCACCATCGCGTTGAACGTCAACCACATGAAGATCGGGTCGGACCAGTTGAAGTCGAAGCCGCGTACGACCGGAACATTTCCGTCATCCCGGCGGGTCAGCTTGCGGGCGACTTCAACCATCTCCTCCCAAGTGGCCGGTGCATCTTTTGCGGGATCGAGCCCCGCCGTACGCCACAGCGCATTGTTGGCGACGCACGCATAATTGCTCACCTCCGTCGGCAGTCCGTAAGCGACACCGTCAAACTCGGCGCCGGCGATGCCGATCCCGAATTTCGCCTTGAGTTCATTCAAATCATCGACACCCACCGTCTTCAGATCGACCGGAGCCAACAATCGGGAATGGCGATATTGCCCGATATTGAACGAGCCACTGTTGAACAGGTCCGGCCCGTCGCCGCTGGCGAATCCAATCTGAAGCCGCTGCTCGAACTGAGCGTTCGGGAAAATGGTCAGGTCGACATTTATGTCGGGATTGGCCTGCTCGAATGCGGCGACCAACTTCTCGTCCAGCGCCAGTCTTGGTGGATGTTCATGCATCCATACCGCGATGGTCACGGGCTCCCCAAGCGCCGGCGTTGCCAGCATGGCAATCACCGCCACGCTGCAAATTCTTTTGAGATCGATGCGTATCATTCAGTCCTCCCTCAACATTGGGCGCACCCTGCCATAAGCAGCCGCGTCTTGCAATACGGTATACCGTATTCGCTAGATCGATATTGACCGTCCGCAGTGAAGCGCGCCGGCAATGGTCGGCGCGCGTCGTCAAAGCCTGAATCACCCTTTCGGGCGGTCGTGCGCCCGCGCTCTTCTTGAGATGACCGGCGCCGAGCCGAGGTTGGTGACCTCACCGACGAGGCTGAGGCGCCGGACGCCGGTCAGCATCAGCGGTCGCCAAAGGCGCAGCAAATTCATGCATCAGGCGAGCCGGAGGTCGTCTGCGTCCGGTGCGTAGCGCCGAACTTTCTCGGCATCGATCGCGACGCCAAGTCCGGGAGTGAAGGGAATTTCGAGATAGCCTTCGGCATTCAGTTCGAAAGGCCGGGCGAGGAGTCCGTCGACATAGGCGCTGCCGCCGATATATTCGACAAAGCGGGTATTGGGAAAGGCCGCCGCCATCTGCAGATCCGCCGCCAGTCCAAGCGCCGTATTCCAGCCATGGCCCACATATTCGACACCATGGCAGGCCGCCATTTCGCGGATCAGCTTCTGCTCGGAAATACCGCCGACCTTGGTCACATCCGGCTGTATGATGTCGAAAGCACCGCGCTCGATAAAGGGTTGGAAGGCTTGTCGGCGGGTGAGCACCTCACCCCCGGTGATGGGCAATCCGGCGTTAGCCCTCAAGGTCACGAATCCCTCGACATCGTCGGGAACCAGAGCCTCCTCAAACCAGCCGACCTCATGGGCGCGGAGCATTTCCGCCGTGCGCAAGGCCCATTTCAATCCATTGGGCCAGAAGGCGTCGCTGGCCCCGGCATCAACAAAGAGGTCGTATCCCTCGGGCAATTCCGATCGCGCAGCGGCGATGATGGCTTCGTCGGATCGATAGCTTTCCCGCCGGCCGAACGGACCCCAGCCGATCTTGAAGGCCTTATAGCCCTGCTCCCGATAGCGGGCGAGCGTGTCCCGCATGATTTCGGGCTCGTCCATGAGCAGCGAGCAATAGGGCCTGATCCGCTCGATGTGACGGCCCCCGAGCAGGGTCGAAACGGGTAGGCCGGTAACCTTTCCGAGGATGTCCCACAGCGCGATGTTGATGCCGCTTATGACATGGGTAATTGTTCCGCCGCGCCCCATCCAGAATGTATTCTGATGCAGAATTTCGGTCGTCCGCCCGGTTTCCAGAGCATTCGCTCCTTCAAGGAGGGGTTTCAACACCTGCAGCGCCTCGCGGGCCAGATGGCCATTCGTGAACACCGAGCCATATCCCGATGGTCCATCTTCGGTGTGAACGGCAATCAGAGCATGAATCGAGTCTTCCGGCCGGATTTCAGAGGCCCATCCTCCCTTGGGGGCTTCGCCGACCAAGGGGACACAGGCGACGGAGGAGATGCGCAGCATTGGCGGCGCGTCGAAGCCGGGGACGGATGTGGCGGAAGAAAGATGGGCTGTCATTGGATTGTCCGATCAATAGGTTGCAGTAACCCCACCATCCACCACCAGCGTATGGCCGGTGATGTAGCGGGCGTCGGAGGAAAGGAGGAACGCGACGGGTCCGGCGATATCCTCGGCGGTTCCGGGATGACCCAGCGGGAGCCGCCGGTGCTTCAAATAGACTTCCCTGAATTCTTCGGTAGCATATTCGCTGCTGCCATCGGCAAGCCGCGCCATTCGCGTGTCGATGAAACCGGGGGCGACCGCGTTCACCCGGATGGACTGGGGCGCCAATTCCACCGCCAGATTGCGCGTCATATTGATGAGACCGGCCTTGGCCGTCGAATAAGGAATTGCGTCGCGCAACCCGGCCATACCCATGATAGAGGCGATATTTACGATGGCCGAAGGTGCGGAAGCTTTGATCAGTTCAAGCGCGCTCAATACGCAAAGCAACGCTCCGTCGAGGTTCGTCGCCACTACGCGGCGGTAGCGGTCATAGTCCAGTTCGGCTAAGAGACTTGCGTCAAGCATCGCAGCGTTGTTGACCAGTCCATGGAGGACGCCGAACCGCAGGCCGATTGCGGCAATGAGCCTGTCGATCGAACCCCGATCGGTAATGTCCACCCCGGCCGGAATCCAACGTTCATCCGCGCCTGCCGGCGCCGCACCGGCCAGCGCTTCCTCATCAATATCGGCGGCATAGACAAACATGCCCTCCTGCCAGAGCCGGACAGAAATGGCCGCCCCGATCCCACGCGCCGCCCCCGTTACGAGTACGACTTTGCCAGCCAGATTCATTTCAATCCTCCTATCGACGCGCGCGACGGATCACGTGCAATAGCGATGGCTTCCTATACAGAATACGGTATACTATAGTCAATCACCATGGAAAGACTCCTATGACAAAGCTGCTCAGCCCCATTCAGCGTTCGCGTACCATTTCGGAGGAAGTGGAGGAGCGACTCGTCCTGGCAATCGCAAGCGGCGAGCAGGCCGCCGGATCCCGCCTCACAGAGGGCAGTGTCGCCGAAGCCATGGGCGTGAGCCGGGTTCCGGCACGCGAAGCTATCTTGAGCCTAGCGGCAAAAGGCCTGCTGACATCGGCCGGTGCGCGCGGCTTGAAGGTCGTGGATTTTGGTCGGGGGCAAGCTGCAAAAGTTCGCGAGGTTCGCCTTGCTTTGGAAGCCGTGGCAATCCGCCATGCCATAGCCGCAGTCCGAGCCGACCCGGATGCACTACGGCCGCTGGACGAGGTACTCGCGCGTATGGAACAGCTGACCAGAGCCCCGAGCGCCATCGCCCTTGCGAAGTGCGATCTTGAGTTTCACCGCACCATTCTAGGCTATTCCCGCAACGACGTGCTGGTTCGGTCATGGGAGGCGCTGACGCCGCATTTACTTGTCCTGTTCTGCAAGGACTGGCACACCCACCCCGATGGCGTCGGCGAAGTGAAACTGCACGACGATCTGCGTACATTCATCTCAAAGGGCGGCGAGCGCGACATCGAGCAGGTGCTGGGCAACCATTTCTCCTGAACCGCCCGATAGTCGTGGTCACCCGTGAGCGCCTGAGGGGTCTTCCCCGGATCGGCCACGATCGGGGGAAGACGGGGTATCGCTCAATAAGCCGAGGCAAGGCCGACGATTACACCCGTTGCAAGGCTGATCAGGAGGTAGTCATTGTCGACACGCACCCATTGCTGACCCCGCGGCGGCGGCCGCAGCTTATAATGGCGATAGTTGCGGACATAAGCCATGTGGCGCCGCTCGGACGGGCTCAGGCGGTGGCCTCGCGCCCAGCGGTGCTTCTTGATGATCACGCGCTTTTCGACATGCTTCTCGACATGCCTGTTCCCACGTTTGTCGATGCGTTTCTCGATGTGTTTTTCGACATGACGATCGACTGACCTGTGGCGATAGCGATCATGCGCCTGCGCCAGTTCATAGGAGCCGGCCGGCTGAGCAAGCGCCATCGGCGCGGCAAGGAATGAGCTGGCGACGAGCGCGATCAGAAGGCGTTTCATGGGGTTTCCCTTTCGTTATTACCCGGTGAAACTAGGCCTCCCTTCCTGAACCGAATATGAAAACGGACATTACAATTAGGTAATGATTACTAATGCTTATGAGACAATTCTCATACGCTTTCGAAATCTCATACGGTGAGCGCCTGATACCGGAAGCGGTCGAAGTCCGCAGGGATCGCTCTGCCCGAGATGTCGAAAGCGAACATTCCCGTAAACGCACCGGTAAAGGAACCATGCTCGCCGCGGCCGCCTTCGTCCGAAATGACGCCGGCGTCGAGCACAGGACCGATGGCCGCCCACTCGGCCTGAGCCGTTCCCCGCCAGAAGAACCGGAGATCGTTGTCCCTCACCTCCATGGCAAGCTGAACGGGGCCATCCGCTAAGGCGACACCGCTCCCGATCGGGTACGCCAACCGTCCGTTCGGGAAATCCCCCGGACAGGAGAGTATGGTGATAACGCGCCCAAGCGTCTCGTGATGTGTGATGCCGAGAGCATGAAACTTTTGCCGGTTATAGTAATGCGTGAGCCCCGCCACCTGCTGGTATGTATCGGGCGCAAAGTCGATGACTGTTTCGGCGCGGAAAGAATGATGCTCCTGCCGCCGGGCGACGAGCGCCTGCTCGAACCAGCTGCCGATGCTCTCGCGGCCGAAGAGCCGGAGATGACCGGTCCGGGCGGTCAACGAGAAAATGCGCGAGGGAACAGGGGTACGCAGCCACTGAAACTCCGGTGGAAGCGCCAGCTCGTCGAAGTCAGTTTCGTTCACGACGCGCTCAGCGACGGTTCCAGTGGCTCCGGGCGCCGGCACGGTTAGCTCCGGCACCGGACCGCCATTTTCCAGATAGAGCCAGCCATCCTCCCGCCAGACGCATTTCTGCAGCGCTGTCTCGCGCCCCAGCGTGCAGCGGCGCAGCGGCGGCAGCGGACGGCCGCATAGATGCGTATGATAGGCCTGCCCGTCCGGCGTCTCGACATATTGGCCGTGCCCCGCACGCTGCAGAGCCACCTCCGGGTGATCCTTGGAAGTGATGAGATGAACGTTCGGGTGCATCTCATAGGGGCCATCGATCGTACGGGATCGTGCCATTCCAACGGCGTGGTCGTAACCGGTTCCTCCCTCCGCGACCGTGAGATAATACCAGCCGTCGCGTTTGAAGAGATGCGGACCTTCGACAAGGCCGAGCGGACTGCCGGCGAAGATGTTTTTCACCGGTCCCACGAGCTTGCGGGTCCGCTCGTCCCATTCCTGCAGCAGAATACCGTCGAATGCGGGGCTCTTGGGCGAGCCGCCGAAGCTTTCGGTGCGGTGATTCCACTGCATGTTGAGAAACCACTTGCGGCCGTCATCATCGTGGAAGAGCGACGGATCGAAACCCGACGAGTTCACATAGACCGGGTCGGACCAGGTGGCCTCCACCGCCTCCGCCGTCACGATATAGTTGTGCGCATCCTTGAAGTTGCCGTCCAGGCGCTTGACGTCGGTATAGACCAGCCAGAACAGCCCGTCGCAATAGGAGAGGCACGGCGCCCACACGCCGCAGCTATCGGGATTGCCGCGCATGTCGAGCTGGCTTGCCCGCTCGAGCGGACGACGCACCAGCCGCCAGTTCACGAGGTCGCGCGAATGGTGGATCTGTACGCCTGGATACCATTCGAATGTCGAGGTCGCGATGTAATAATCGTCACCGACCCGGCAGATGGATGGGTCTGGATTGAAGCCCGGCAGAACCGGATTGCGGATTGTCGCGGTCATCTCTGTCTCCGTCCTCGCGTGCTGCATCGAGCCCCATACCCACCGCCTTTTCAAGACATTTCGCCAGGCGCTTCAACCCGGCCTTGGCAGCGATTGTGAAGGGCGAATCGTTTGGAGTTCCGGGCACGAGCTTCATCTTCGGCGAAAGCTGCGGCGGAACATCGGCGGGAATCGCGTTTGGCTGCCTAAGTTTTGTTCATTCGCCGGTGAGCGATATTCGACTTTCGTCTGAGACTTCATCGCTATCCCCGAAAATCGAGTGCCGGACTTGAAAGCAGGCTTGAAATCGGCACTGTGCCTGTGCTTGGCAAAAAACAAAAAATCAATGCGGGGAGGAACTCGATGAAACCGTTACTCGGCTTCAGCCGACTTATCGACACCATCACGGAAAAGATCGGCAAGGCGGTCTCGTGGCTCATCCTGGTGGCGGTGCTCGTGAGCGCCGGCAACGCCATCATCCGAAAAGCGTTCAACATGTCGTCCAATGCATGGCTCGAGGCGCAGTGGTATCTCTTCGGCGCCGCCTTCATGTTCGCGGCCGCTTACACGCTGAGCCAGAATGAGCACATCCGTATCGACGTCGTCTATGGAATGTTCTCGCGCCGCGTACAGCACTGGATCGACCTCTTCGGGCACGTCTTCTTCCTGATGCCGTTCGTGGTTCTTATGCTCTATTACCTCGTGCCCTACGTGCGCATGTCCTATGTCTCGGGTGAACTTTCCTCGAGCGCGGGCGGGCTCGTCATCTGGCCGGCGAAAGCGATCCTGCTGATCGGCTTCGTGCTTCTCGCCCTGCAGGGCGTTTCGGAAATCATCAAGAAAATCGCCATCATGACCGGCAACATGGACGATCCGACGCCTTATGTTCCTGCGCATGCACCGCTCGATGACGTCGTATCGCCGGAGGCGCGTTCATGATCGAGTTCGTCGCTGAAAACCTGGCGCCCATCATGTTCGTGTCGCTGATCGTGTTCCTTCTGCTCGGATACCCGGTCGCCTTCTCGCTCGCCGCCAACGGTCTCCTGTTCTTCATAATCGGCGTCGAACTTGCGCCCTTGTCCGACTCCATCAATCTCTCCTGGCCTCTGCTCAACGCACTGCCGGAACGGTTCTGGGGAGTCATGTCGAACGATACGCTCCTCGCCATTCCCTTCTTCACTTTCATGGGCATAGTGCTCGAACGATCGGGCATGGCCGAGGACCTTCTCGACACCATCGGCCAGCTTTTCGGCCCGGTGAGAGGCGGCCTTGCCTACGCCGTCATCTTCGTAGGCGCATTGCTTGCTGCCACGACCGGCGTCGTAGCGGCTTCCGTCATCGCCATGGGCCTGATCTCACTGCCGATCATGCTGCGCTACGGCTACGACCGCCGCGTCGCTTCAGGCGTCATCGCCGCCTCCGGCACGCTCGCCCAGATCATCCCACCGTCCCTCGTGCTGATCGTTCTCGCCGACCAGCTCGGCCGTTCCGTCGGCGACATGTATGCCGGCGCGCTCATTCCCGGCCTTATTCTGACGAGTCTGTACATGGGCTACATTCTGCTCATGTCGTTCCTGAAGCGTGACTCCATGCCGGCATTGCCGCTGGAAGCCCGCACGCTCGGTTCCGGCGTAACCTCGCTTCTCGTCGCGCTGGTCGTCGCCGCAGGCATAGCCTATGCGGCCCATGTCTATTTTTCCCCGACGCAGGGAGAAAACGCAGACATCCTCGGAGCGACGGTGGGCGTCCTGTTCATCTACCTGGTGGCGCTTGCCGACAGGGCGTTCAAGATCAACGCGCTTTCCCGGCTCGCTCAGCAGGTAATCATCGTCTTGATCCCGCCGCTGGCTCTGATCTTCCTGGTTCTCGGTACGATCTTCCTCGGCATCGCCACCCCGACGGAAGGCGGAGCCATGGGCGCCGTCGGCGCGCTCGTCATGGCGGCAGCCAAGGGCCGCCTGAGCATGGAGGTCATCCGCGCCGCGCTGGCCTCCACAACGAGGCTCTCCGCCTTCGTGCTGTTCATCCTGATCGGCGCCCGCGTCTTTTCGCTCACCTTCTACGGCGTCAACGGCCACCTCTGGGTGGAGCATCTGCTGACTGCGCTGCCTGGCGGAGAAATCGGCTTCCTGATCGCCGTGAACGTGCTCGTCTTCTTCCTGGCGTTCTTCCTGGATTTCTTCGAACTCGCCTTCATCATCGTGCCGCTCCTCGCACCGGCAGCCGACAAGTTGGGGATCGACCTGATCTGGTTCGGCGTGCTGCTCGGCATCAACATGCAGACGAGCTTCATGCATCCGCCCTTCGGCTTCGCGCTGTTCTATCTGCGATCCGTGGCAGCCAGAGTGCCCTATCTGGACAAGGTGACCGGCAAAAGGATGCAGCCGGTAACGACCGGGCAGATCTATTGGGGCGCCGTTCCTTTCGTCTGCATACAAATCATCATGGTTGCGCTGACGCTGATGTTCCCGCAGATGGTCCTGCATTACAAAGGCACCGGCTCGGAGGTCGATCCGTCGACGATCAAGATCGAAGTTCCGGGTTTCGGGTCCGGCGGCGGCGGGCTTACCCTGCCCGACAATGGCGGCGGTCTCGGCCTTCCCGGCGGCCTGCAGCTGCCGGGCGGCAGCCCGCTCGACGAGAGCCGGCAGCCGGCCCAACCGGATACGGCGCCGAAGCAGAACAATACGGCACCCGATCTCAGCGCGCCGCCATCGTTCAACTGATATCGTTCCGCTATTCGCCGAAACAGTGAAGCCATCTGACGCTGTCAGATGGCTTCACTGCAATCATGAGCCTGATAGATTCCAAAAAATTAGAGCGGGATGCGGAAAGCGGCGCAGAGTTTTCATCATCCCGCTCTATACGCCTGGGAGGCGATTACTCTGCAGCGAACTGCTGGGGGCTGAGCCTCAGGGCAGCTGCGCGACGATGGCCTTCGAGCCGCTCCGTAGCGCTTTGCCGCACGGCGGCTGGGGCCACGGCGGCAACGCCGCGTTCATCCAACCATTGGTGCGTGCAGGTCTTGAGGTAGGAACCGACCCAGAGGCCGCCCGTGTAGCGACCCGCCGCCATGGTCGGGAGAGTGTGGTTGGTGCCGCAGCACTTATCCGAGTAAACCACGCTCGCCAGTTCGCCAATGAACAGCGAACCATAGTTGCGGAGCTTCCTGGCTGTCGCCTGCGGGTCGCGGGTGTGGACCTGAAGGTGCTCGGCTGCGATGTAGTCCGAGTAAGCAATCATGGTTGTTTCGTCTTCGCAGACGGTAATCTCGCCATAGTCTTTCCAGGCGACCGAGGCCACGTTGGCAGTGGAGAGATCCTGGAGCTGCTTTTCGACTTCGACCAGGGTCTCTTCGGCGAGTTTGCGATCGGTCGTGATCAGGCCGACGCGGGTGCGAACGTCATGTTCCGCCTGAGCGAGGAGGTCGGTGGCAATCATCGCCGCCTTGCCGGTCTCGTCAGCGACGATGAAGATTTCGCTCGGACCGGCAAGCTGGTCGATACCGACCTGACCGAACACCTGGCGCTTGGCTTCGTTTACGAATGCGTTGCCGGGCCCTACGATCTTGTCGACTGCAGGGATGGTTTCGGTTCCGGATGCCATTGCTGCGATCGCCTGGGCTCCACCCACGCGGAAGATTCGATCAGCGCCGGACAGATGGCAGCCGGCAATCATTGCAGGATGTGCATTCGGCGGGAGGCAGGCGATGACCTGATCGCAACCGGCGACTTTGGCCGGCACGATGGTCATGACCGGAGCGGACAGGAGGGGATAGCGACCGCCGGGTACGTAGCAGCCCACGATTTCGATCGGAATGACACGGTGGCCGAGGTGCAGGCCGGGAAGCGTCTCGATCTCCAGCGGGAGGATGGTCTTGAGCTGAGCCTCTGCAAAGGCGCGGACATTCGCAATAGCGAATTCGGTGTCTTCGCGGGTCTGCGGGTCGAGTTCCGCGACAGCCTTCAGCCTCTCCTCCTGGCTTACTTCGAATTTTTCCAGCTCCACTTTGTCGAAGGCTGCCGAATATTCGCGAACAGCGGCGTCGCCCCGCTCGCGCACGTTCGCGATGATCTCCTTGACCGTCTTCTCAACCGGAGCCGTGTCGGAGACCGCATCGCGGCCAGGTTTCTTGATCTGAGTGAACTTGCCGTCCAAAGCACTGAGACGCGATGCCATTTGAAGCTCCTTTGTGGGTGATGTGCACTCAGCATCGTTGAACCGCTGCGGACGGGCAATTGCCCACAAACCACCTGTTCAGTATTCTCACCACTTTGACCAAGAGGCGAGCGTATCGGGTAGGAGGCGCGTGCCGGGAATGCGATATTCTGACGAACCGATCAGATGAGGAACTGACATATGCCGAAAATCGGAAGCAAACTTCGTGAACTGCGCCGGAGACGAGACTTGGGTGTCAGAGAGCTTGCCGCGCGGTCCGGAATTTCGCACTCCACGATTTCACTTATCGAGCGAGACCGGATGAGCCCGTCGATCGACACGCTCGGCGCGGTGCTCGATGCCCTGGGCACCACATTGCCCGGCTTCTTTTCCGACCTGCAATCGAGCCTTCCGTATACGCCGTTCTATTCCTCGACCGACCTCATCGAGATTGGAAAGGTTGATACAATCTCCTATCGCGTCATCGGACTGGACCACCCCAACAGACAGATGCTCATGCTCCACGAACGTTACGCGATCGGCGCAGATACCGGCGAGGAGTTCACGCATGCAGCCCAGGAGGCCGGCATGGTCCTGTCCGGAGCAGTCGAGGTGACGGTAGGCAATCAGAAGCGTGTGTTGCACCCTGGTGACGGCTATTATTTCGATAGCCGCCTCCCCCATCGTTTCCGGAACGTTCACGACGGCCAGAGCGAGGTCGTGAGCGCCATCACGCCGCCGACTTATTGACGAGCCGGCCACAGGACATCCGTGGTGAGAATAGTAACCAGGGCGGTTATCCCCACTTCCCAAACCTCCTAAACCTGCTTTCTATCCCTCCAGTCGAAATTAATGGGGAGCGCGTCCGTTGAAAATTCTCAAAGCCACTATCATTGTCTCCAGCGTCCTGATGACAGGCACCTTCGGCGCGCAAGCGCGCGACCTCACCGTCGTGTCCTGGGGCGGAAATTTCCAGGATGCGCAACGAAAAATATTCTTCGAAACTTTTGCCAAGGAAACCGGGAAACCTGTCCTCGATGAAAGCTGGGAGGGTGGATACGGTGTGTTGCAGGCCAAGGTAAAGGCCGGTATCCCGAACTGGGACGTAGTCGAAGTCGAAGCCGAAGAATTGGCGCTGGGTTGTGCCGACGGCATCTTCGAGAAGATCGACTGGCAGAAAATGGGCGGTAAGGAAGCATATCTTCCCGCCGCCGTCAGCGACTGCGGGGTCGGCAATATAGTTTGGTCGACGGGCCTGTCTTATGACGGTGACAAGCTTGCAGAGGGTCCGAAGACCTGGGCCGATTTCTGGGATACCAAGAAATTCCCCGGCAAGCGCGGCCTGCGCAAGGGACCGAAATACGCGCTCGAGTTCGCTCTGATGGCCGATGGCGTCGCCCCCGACCAGGTGTACGATGTGCTCAGTGGCGAGGGCGGCGTCGATCGCGCCTTCAAGAAGCTCGATGTATTGAAGGCCGATATTATCTGGTGGGACGCCGGGGCGCAGCCGCTTCAACTGTTGTCTTCCGGCCAGGTCGTGATGACGTCGGCATATAACGGCCGGATCAGCGGTATCAACCGGAGCGAGGGCAAGAAGTTCGGCTTCGTTTTCCCGGGCAGCGTCTATGCGATCGACAGCTGGGTCATCCTCAAGGACAGCCCGAACAAGGACGCGGGCATGGACTTCATCGCCTATGCCAGCAAGGCCGAAAACCAGGCGAAGCTTCCTGAGTTCATCGCATATGGCCTACCGAACCTCGGGGCCACCGAACTTGTCCCGCAACAGTTTCAGGAAGAGCTGCCTACAACGGAAAAGAACCTGAATGGTGCGGTCGCCCTCGATGTGGATTTCTGGACCGACAACTCCGAAGAACTGACCCAGCGGTTCAACGCCTGGCTCGCTCAGTAAGCGGCCTTACCTCGCGCCGCTCTGCCGCCCCTGCTGTAGGGGCGGTATAACCCTTTTGTCAATCAGGGGGCGGCCCTTCTCAAGTTTGCGTGGGTGATGATGGGCAACGCATTTATTCACTTCGACAACGTCAGCAAAGCGTTCGGCGTCATGACGGTCGTCGACAATCTCGAACTGGCCATCCAACAGGGCGAATTCGTCAGCATGCTTGGACCTTCGGGTTCTGGCAAGACGACGCTTCTGATGATGCTGGCCGGCTTCGAGGCTCCTAGCAGCGGCTCGATCTCCGTCAAGGGTAAGCGCGTCGATGCATTGCCCCCTTACAAACGGAACATGGGGGTGGTTTTCCAGAACTACGCTCTGTTCCCCCATATGACAGTTGCCGAAAACGTGGCGTTTCCCCTCAAAATGCGAGGCGTCTCTCGCAGCGAAACCGCCGAACGAGTGGGCAAAGCTCTGGACATGGTCCAGCTCGGGCAATTCCATGAAAGGCGGCCGAGCCAGTTGTCCGGCGGTCAGCAGCAACGCGTGGCGCTGGCGCGGGCGCTCGTCTTCGAGCCCGAAGTCGTCCTTATGGACGAACCGCTCGGGGCCCTGGACAAAAAGCTGCGCGAGCAAATGCAGATGGACATTCGCGACATCCATCATCGCTTGGGTCTGACCATCGTTTTCGTCACGCATGATCAGGCCGAAGCGCTGACGATGTCGGACAGAATTGCGATCTTCAATCACGGGAAGATCGAGCAGATCGGCAAGCCTTCCGAAATCTACGACCGCCCGACGACGCAGTTCGTCGCCGAGTTCATTGGCGAAACCAACCTGCTCAGCGGGAGGGTCACGGCCTGCCGGAACGGCCTTTTGGATGTTGCGGTCGAGGGCGGCCAGCAAATCAAGGTCGCTTCCACCGCGAAGTTCGAACCGGGTGAGCATGTGAAAGTGTCCGTTCGGCCGGAGCGCATCGAACTCGCTCCCGCTGGCGGTTCGGCGAATGAATTGAGTGTCAGGGTGTCCGACGTCGTCTATCGCGGCGATCACCTGCAGGTGATCGCCGCGGCTGCGAGCGGACCACTCGTCGTAAAATCGACCAGGAAAGCAAGCGCGCCTCGTATCGGCGATGAGGCGGTTGCTTCATTCTCCCCCGAACAATGCTGGATCGTCGCATGAAGCAACGATCCTGGCTCCTGCGGCACGCCAAATCCTTCGTCCTGATTGCGCCACTGGCGCTATTTCTTGCCTTCTTCTTCGTTGCCCCGCTGGTAACCATGATGAAGACGGCCGTCTCCGATCCCGTCGCTTCTCGGGCGCTTCCGAATATCGCCGCTGCCCTCGACGGCTGGGATCGTACAAGCGCCCCGCCGGCTGATGCGCAGAGAGCGTTGGTCGCGGATATCCGGGGAATACAGGAGGATGAACTGTTCGGTGACCTGGTTCGCAGGCTGAACAGCGCGAAGTCCGGTTTCCGTACTCTGATGGGCAAGACCAGAAAGGCCGTTGCCGAGAACCCGAACCTCGATGACCTGATTTCCGTCGACAAGCGATGGAGCGACCCGGCATTTTGGATTGCGGTGCAGGATGCGGCGAGCTCGCCCGTCACCGACAGGAACCTTCTTGCAGCTGTCGATCTGACGCGCGATTTGAATGGCAATATCATCGAAGCGCCTGCCGGTACCTCGGCGAACCGCGAAACGCTGATTCGCACCATTGTCATGGCCGGCATGGTAACCATATGCACCGTTCTGATCGGGCTGCCTTTCGCGATGGTTGCGGCCTCGACCACAGGATGGAAACGTCAACTCTTGCTCGGAGCGGTGCTGCTCCCGCTCTGGACGTCGCTCCTCGTCAGGACGGCCGCCTGGTACATCATTCTGCAAGACAACGGCTTGATCAATTTAACACTCCAGGCGATCGGCCTGACCGAAGGGCCATTGCCTCTGATCTTCAATCGGCTCGGCGTCGTCATCGCGATGACCCATGTCCTGCTTCCATTCATGGTGCTGCCGATCTTCAGTGTCTTGATCGGCATCCCCAAGAACCTCATGCCGGCTGCGGCCTCGTTGGGCGCTTCACCTGTCCGGTCATTCCTTTCGGTGCTTCTGCCCCTCAGCCTGCGAGGCGTCGTGTCCGGATCGCTGCTCGTATTCATGAGCGCTCTTGGCTACTACATCACGCCCGCACTGATCGGCGGTGCAAAGGACCAGATGATCAGCGCCGTGATCGCTTATTATGCGACGGGGGCGGCCAACTGGGGCATGGCCGGCGCGCTCGGAATCGTTCTGCTGACCGCCACGATCATTCTGTATGTCGTGTATTTGCGGCTCTCATCCGAGGAGGCAAAGGCATGAAAGCGCTTCCTCTATCCAAGGCAGTATTCGGCTCTGCCGTCGTCGTCTTTCTGATGGCACCACTGTTTGCGATCCTGCCATTGGCGTTCACGGATAGCGTCTTCCTCAACTACCCGATCCCGAGCTTCTCGCTGAGGTGGTTCGATGAACTGTTCACGGCCGATGCCTGGAGGCGCTCGATCATCAACAGCCTGATCATCGGAGCAGGAACGACCGTGCTTGCAACCGTGTTGGGGACGGTTGCATCGCTTGGACTTCGCGGCAGGTCCGTATCGCTGCTGTTCGGCTTCTTCCGCACGGTGTTCCTGCTGCCGATGGTGGTTCCAGCGGTGGTTCTGGGCGTCGGCATGCAGTTGATGTTTGCACAGTACGGGCTCGCGAACACCTATCTGGGGGTGATCGTGGCGCATACGGTCATTGCCATTCCGTTTGTGGTGGTCAACGTCACGGCCGCGTTGCAAGGCATCGATCACCGGCTCGAAAACGCTGCCGCGAGCCTTGGGGCACCGCCGATCGTGGTCCTCAGGAGAGTCACGCTGCCCCTGGCAATGCCGGGCATCATTTCAGGAGCAGTCTTTGCGTTTGCGACCTCGCTTGATGAGGTGGTGCTGACGTTGTTTGTCGCGGGTCCCAACCAGAGAACCGTCGCACGGCAGATGTTCTCCACGATCCGCGAAAACATCAGCCCCGCCATCGCTGCAGCCGCATTCCTGTTCATCGCAGGAACCGTTGTGATCGCGGCCCTGGTTTATCTCGTCCGACGGAGAAACCAGATCGCTTAGGAAGGCTTATGCGCCAAAAAAGGCCCCGGAAAAGCACTCCGGGGCCCTGTCTCGTCAAAAGTTCCGACAGCGGCTCAGATCTTGCCGTTGCGCTGCTGGATCATCATGAAGGTATCGTAGTTGTATTCGGCGATCTGGGCGTTGAGGAAATATTCGGCGCGGAAGGCCTTGATCGAATCCCAGATCTTCTTGAATGCGGGGTTGGAGGATTCCATTTCCGCATAGACCTTGTTGGACTCGTCGAAGCAGGCCGACAGGATTTCCGGGCTGAACGGGCTCAACTTCGCTCCCGCCGCAACAAGACGCTTGATGGCGGCCGGGTTGAGATAGTCGTACTTCTGCAGCATGTTTGCGTCGGTGGCCTGGCAGGCCGTCCGCAGGAGCGACTGATAGGCCTTCGGGAGTCCTTCGTAAGCGGCCTTGTTGAACATGGCGTGCACGGTCGGACCGCCTTCCCACCAGCCGGGATAGTAGTAATAGGGCGCGACCTTGTAGAAGCCGAGCTTTTCGTCGTCATAGGGGCCGACCCATTCGGCCGCATCGATCGTGCCTTTTTCGAGCGCCGGATAGATATCGCCGCCGGCGAGCTGCTGCGGCACGACGCCGAGACGTTCCATGACCTTGCCCGCGAAACCGCCGACGCGCATCTTCAGCCCCTTCATGTCGGCGACGGTCTTGATCTCCTTGCGGAACCAACCGCCCATCTGGACGCCGGTATTGCCGCCCGGAAAGCCGATGAGCCCCTGGGCGCCGAGAAACTCATTGAAAAGGTCGATGCCGCCGCCATGATAGTGCCAGGCGTTCATGCCGCGGGCGTTGAGCGCGAAGGGCACGGCTGCGCCGAGCGCCCAGGTCGGATCCTTGCCCCAATAATAATAGGCGACCGTATGGCACGCTTCGACGGTGCCGGCAGCCGCGGCATCTGCAGCCTGAAGACCGGGTACGATCTCGCCGGCTGCGAAGGCCTGGATCTGGAAATTGCCGTCAGTGGCTTCAGACACGTATTTCGACAGGACTTCCGCACCACCATAGATGGTGTCCAGCGACTTCGGGAAGGACGAGGTCAAGCGCCACGTGACCTTCGGGTTGCTCTGCGCAACGGCTGGCGCAGCCAGTGCCGACGCGGCAGCCGCACCCAGGCCGCCAATGCTCGCATTTTTGATGAATGAACGGCGATCCATAGTTCCTCCCTGTTTCCCGCCATGGGCAGTTTCGGTACGGTTCAGCCCGCCCCGTTACCCACCGAACCTTCGTCCTTCCCATCCGGGGCGACGCAAGGCTCTTCCTCCTTGTTATGGCCGGAGACGCCGAAGCCCGCGAAGGCTGCGCACATCACGGCACCCACGCACCATACCCATTCGCAAATGCATGTCCAGCAGCCGTTTTACGGCGCCGTCTTCGACTTTTGTATGAGACGCCGCAAACCGGTTGAGACTGCTCAAAATGGAGGCAAATCAATGCATTCGAGCAGATTCAAAGCTCCGCAGACTTAGCCCAGAGATTCACGTCGGCCTCGCGCGCGTAAAGATCGATCTCGCTCAGTTCCTCTGCTGTGAAACTGTCGTTTTCCAGTGCCTTCACGCAATCGATAATCTGCGCGGAACGGCTGGCGCCGATCAGCGCCGAGGTGATGCGGCCGCCGCGCAGCACCCAGGCGAGCGCCATCTGGGCGAGTGTCTGGCCGCGCCGTTCGGCGATGGCGCTCAGCTTGCGGATGTTGTCGATGATCGCCGGACGGATGAACTCCTTCTTGAGGAAGTGGTTCTGCGCTGCGCGGCTGTCCTCGGGAATGCCGTTCAGGTACTTTGTCGTCAACATGCCCTGAGCCAGCGGCGAAAAGACGATCGAACCGATGCCGAGCTCCTCCAGCGTGTCCACGAGGCCGTCGTCCTCGATCCATCGGTTGAGCATCGAATAGCTCGGCTGGTGGATAATACAGGGCGTACCCAGCTCTTTCAGGATCGCCGCCGCCTCGCGCGTGCGCTGCGAATTGTACGAGGAAATGCCGACATAAAGCGCACGTCCCGAGCGAACGATGTGGTCGAGCGCTCCGCAGGTTTCTTCGAGCGGCGTTTCCGGATCGAAGCGATGGGAGTAGAAGATGTCGACATAGTCGAGCCCCATGCGTTTCAGGCTCTGGTCGCAGGAGGCGATAAGATATTTGCGGCTGCCCCACTCGCCATAGGGGCCGGGCCACATGTAATAGCCGGCCTTGGACGAGATGATGAGTTCGTCGCGCAGGCCGCTGAAATCACTGCGCATAATTTCGCCGAAGGCGGTTTCGGCGGTGCCCGGCGGCGGGCCGTAATTGTTGGCCAGATCGAAATGCGTGATGCCGAGGTCGAGCGCCGTGCGACACATGTCAACCTTACGCTCGTGCGGCGTGTCGTCGCCGAAATTGTGCCAAAGGCCCAGGGAAATCGCCGGCAGCCTCAAGCCGCTCCTGCCGCAGCGATTATACTTCATCTTCTCGTATCGATTTTCCGCCGGTTGCCAGGCCATGGGTAAATGTTCCTTGTTTCGGGATGGGAGTGAATACCCCTGCCCAACCCCTCCCCACAAGGGGGAGGGACTTGCCGTGGCGCCACTTCAGCGCAAGAGCGCCCTCGCCTCTTCAATTCCAAGCGCCGCCGGCTGGGTGCAGGTCGTCGACAATGTGACGAAGCCTCCCTCCTCGCCCGATTTCAGGATCGAAACCATCACGTCGACCCCGTGCAGCGTGCGTTCGAGCGAGCAGCGAGCGTCGCGGCCCTTGAGGATCGCATCTGCCATGTCCGCGAGCCCCGCCGCGCGATAATTGGCGATCGGGCCGAGCGGATGGTCCCAGTTGTTGACGGCGAACGGATGGTCCCACATTTCGAGCGGCTGTATGTCCTTGTTCCGTCCGCTGGCTTCGACCGTGCCCCCGAAAAAATTTGGATCCGGAACGAAGAGTGAGCCATCTGTGCCGTAAAGCTCCATGTTTGCATGGCGATGCGCCCAGACATCCCAGCTTGCCGAGAGGGTGATGGTCGCACCGTTCTGGAATTCGAGCAGGGCGTGTATGTTGGTAGGTGTCCTGACCGGGATAACCTCGCCCTTTCGGGGCTCGCTGGTGATGGTCCGCGTCGTGCTTGCCATGGAGGACAGTGCAGCTACGCGTTTTACCGGTCCGATCAGGTTGATCAGGTTGGCAATGTAATAGGGCCCGAGGTCGAGGATCGGCCCGCCGCCCGGCAGGAAGAAGAAGTCCGGATTCGGATGCCACATTTCCATACCGGGGCTCATGACGTGACAGGTGCCGGAGGTGACCCGGCCGATCTTGCCCGCGTCGATATAATTGCGGGCGAGCTGGTGTGCACCGCCGAGGAAAGTGTCCGGTGCGCAGCCGACAGTCAGCCCTTTCCTCGTGGCGATGCTCCTGAGCTCTTCCCCCTGCTCCAGCGAGAGCACCAAAGGTTTTTCCGAATAGACATGCTTGCCCGCTTCCAAAATGGCCTTTGAAACCGGGAAGTGCGCCTCCGGAATCGTCAGATTGACGACGATGTCCGCTTCCGGGTTGGCGAGAAGCGCTTCGATGCTCTGCGCCGTGACGTCGAATTCCGCGCCGCGTGCTTCAGCCGCCACCGGATTGATGTCGGCGCATGCGGCGATCCTGATACCCTTGAACAGTGGAGCGAGTTTGAAATAGGTCGTTGAAATATTGCCGCATCCGATGATGCCGACGCCAAGTTCTTTTGTCATGGGCCTATCCGTCGATCAGTAGGATTGAATAGAGGCCAGCGAGCGCTTGGCGAAACGCCGGAAATCGCTGGGATTGTCGTGTTCGGCGATGAAATATTTCGCCGACGTCCTGGAAAGCGCCTGTATCAGTGCCTTCCAGTCGAGCGTCCCCTCCCCGACATCGGCCCAACCGTCCTCGTCCGCCTTCTCGCCCTTAGGCGCGATATCCTTGACGTGGACCGCCGTGATGCGGGGGCCATATTTCGAGATCCAGGCGAATGGATCCGCTCCGCCGCGCACGATCCAGGCGATATCGGCTTCCCAGGAAAGGTCGGGACCGCCTGCCAAGATCTGGTCGAGCGGCACCGAGCCGTCGGCGAGCGCGTGAAACTCGAAGTCGTGATTGTGCCAACCGAAATCGAGGCCGGCATCGCGGAACGGCTTACCGGCCGCCTGCAGACGGCCCCCGAAGGCCCGCCAGCCGGTCGCATCGCTCGGGCGCTGATCCGGCATCAGGTAGGGGCAATAGATAGCGCGAATGCCGAGCGACTCGGCGATCTGCAGAACGCGGGACGGATTGCCCTCCAGCATGTCCAAGCCGAAATGGGCTGTCGGCATGGATAGGCCGTTGCGGTCGAGTCCGGCCTTGAACTCGGCGATCTCCGCATCAGAGAGTGCCGCGTAAAGGGCTCCGTAACCCTCGACCTGCGTGTAGCCCGCAGAACCGATGGCAGAGAGGACTTCGGCAAAGGGCGGGAAATTTCGGGCGCTGTAAAGCTGGAAGCTGACATCTTTCATCGAACTCTCCTGGTGGTTGGAACGGTCGCCTGGGAGTGGGAGTGTGCCTTCACCCTTTTCCCTGGCAGGTTTCGAGATCGTAGGCGCTGAAGCGCGGGCTCGCGCCGGCATCGACCGGCACCCTCGGCCTGAAACGGATCGATTTCGTCTCGCCGGCGGTCAGGTCGAAAGCATTATCCGAATAGCGCCCCTCGATATCGGCCTCTATCATGACGTGCAGGGCAAGCCCGGCCGCCTTCACCGAGACATCGAAGGAACCATCCGGCCGAGGTACTGCCTCGACTGTCAGACCGGAGGGCGCGAGATCGAGCGCTTTATAGGTGCCGTTGACATAATGCCCCTCGCCGGTCGATCCGTTCGAAGCTTCGAAAGACCAGAAGAGAAGCATGTCGGACGGGATGTCCTTTGCGGCAATGGCCACGAGCGTCGCAGCACGATCGGGCGAGCAGGTCCCCGCGACGGCGAGCAGCGGTTGCCGTTCGCCGTCGAGCGAAACGAGGAACGCCTGAAGCTCCACCGTGACCGGCTCGGCCGTGTCGTTTACCATCGATATGGCGACCTCACTGCCTTCCGCGGACGGAATCGCTGCTACGGCAACCGGCTGGAAGAAGCGGCGCGCCATATAGTGCATTGCCTTCCACTGTCCGCCAAAGTCCAGGCTCGACCAGGAGGTGACCGGCCAGGTGTCGTTGAGCTGCCAGTAAAGCGTGCCCATGCAATGGGGCTTCAGCGACCGCCAGTAATCGACTGCGGTCCGGATCGCGAGCCCCTGCTGGATCTGGCTCAGATAGACGAAGCTCGGAAAATCCTTTGGGAAACGGAAATAGCGGAACATCGTACCGGCGATCCGCTCATTGCCGCCGGCATTCTTCTGATGTGCCTCCATGACCGGCGAAGCGATATTGAGGTCCCGTTCCCCGGCGAATTGCCGGATCACCGGCATCGACGTGTAGGATTGAAAGCCGAATTCGGAGCAGAAGCGTGGCCGGACCGTGCGGTAATTGTCAAAGGACTTGTTCTCGTGCCAGACGGACCAGTAGTGCATGTCGCCGGCGCCGTCGGCGTGCCAGGCGTCTCCGAAATCGAGGTAACCGGCGGAAGGGCTCGACGGCCACCAGATCGCTTCCGGGCAGGCCCGCCTCATGGCGGTCTCGACCGTCCGGTTCAGGCGGTCGTAGGAGACGAGATAGCGATCCCGGTCCTTTCGGCTCTCCTCGAACCAGGTGAGCGCACCGACCAGTTCGTTGTCGCCGCACCAGAGCGCTATGGACGGATGGGTCGAAAGCCGCCTGACCTGATAATCCACTTCGTCCGCAACATTCTCGAGAAAATCCGGCGTCGACGGGTACAGATTGCAGGCAAACATGAAATCCTGCCAGACGAGCAGACCGAGCCGGTCGCAGAGATCATAGAACCAGTCGGGCTCGTAGAAGCCACCGCCCCAGACGCGGATCATGTTCATGTTCGCGTCGACTGCCGAGCGGAGGAGGTCTTCCACCGCCTCCGGGGTGACGCGCGACCTCAGCGCATCCGCCGGTATCCAGTTTGCACCGCGGCAGAATACCTCTCGGCCGTTGACTCTGAAAGCAAAACGGCTTCCTGCCTCGTCACTGTCGGTGACGAGTTTTATGGTGCGGAAGCCGATTTGACGCGTAACGGTCTCGCCCGGCACCTCCACCTTAAGCGTCGAAAACGCTTGGTCACCGCTGCCCGCCGGCCACCAGCGCCTCGGCTCCTCTATCGTGAAGACATGGGTAACGCGCGTTTCCCCGGGGCCGACCGCGCAATCCAATCGCTCGCGCACTCCGTCGAGCGTGAAATAGACCGGCACTATTCCGGGATCCCGGGCAAAAAGCTGGACCGTCACCTGCAGATCGACCGAGCCGTCCTCCAGCCAGAGCTGACGCGTCGTGAGATGCTCGATGCGCGCCGTCTCCAACCGGCAAAGCGCGAGAGAGCCGTAGACACCGAGCGGCGCGATCGCGATGTTCCAGTCCCAGCCAAAGTGACATTGCGGCTTGCGCAGCATATTCCCGTTGGCAATCGGCGAATTGCCGTCGTGATAGGGCACGTAGAAAGGTTGCGCCGCCTGCCGCCGTTCACCCTCGGCAATTGCCGAATGGAGTATGATGCGAATACGGTTTTCGCCCGCGACAATCGCATCCGAGACATCGGGGCGGTAACGGCGAAAGCAGTTCTCCGCCGTCAGCACAAGCTGTTCGTTGACGAAGACCGAAGCGACGGTATCGATGCTCTCGAAGTCGAGATACCATCCCCCGTTCAGATCGTCCGCACCGATGACGACGGTCCGCTCGAGCACCCACTCTTTCCGGGCGACCCATTGGATCTCGGCCTCGTTGCGGCCATGGTATGGATCGGCGATGATGCCGGCTCGCTGCAGCGCGCTATGCACGTCGCCCGGCAGCGCGATCGTCAGCGCATGGCTGTTGTCGGCGGAGGCGAGCAGCCAATCGCCGGAAAGATCGATACGGAGTGCATCGCGGTTCGGGGTGTCGGAAGACATTTCCACAGTCCATTCGTGCGGCGGCCTGTACCGCCGCCGTTTCGATCACGCGGACCGGGGCATGCTGCCCCGGCTCCGCTTTGCGGCTCGTCAGAGGCGGTTTTCGCTCCCGGCGTCGAAGATCGATGCGACGCCCATGTCGAAGGAAAGGCGCACGGTGCTGCCAGGTGGATAGCGCCTTTGGCCGGCAATCCTCACCGACATCGATTGGCCGGCAAATGTCAGCCAAAGGAGGTTGTCCGCTCCCATCGGTTCCTCGATATCGACGACCGCCTGATGCGTCGCCTCGCCATCCCTTGCTTCATCGACCTTCACGTGTTCCGGCCGCAGGCCCAGCACGACTTTCTGACCCGTGCGCAGTTTGGCCTGGCCCGGATAGTCGGTCACGTCGAAGGCGACGCCGCCGACCCGGACGAAACTGCGTCCGTCCTTCGTCTCCACCTCCCCACGGAAGAAGTTCATGGATGGCGAGCCGATGAAACCGGCGACGAACAGGTTCTCAGGAGCATTGTAGATGGTCATGGGATCGGCGAGCTGCTGGATCACGCCGCTCTTCATGACAGCGATCCGGTCGGCAAGCGTCAGCGCTTCGATCTGGTCATGGGTGACATAGATCATCGTATTCTTCAGCGACTGATGCAGCCGCTTGATTTCGACGCGCAGTTCGGATCGGAGCTTGGCATCGAGATTCGACAGTGGCTCGTCGAACAGGAAGACGTCGACATCGCGCACCAGCGCCCGGCCGATCGCCACACGCTGACGCTGACCGCCGGAAAGCTCCGAGGGCTTGCGCTTGAGCAAGGGCTGGATCTGAAGGATCTCCGCCGCACGCGCCACGCGCCTGTCGATTTCGGCCGGCGGAATCTTGGCGACTTTCAGGCCGAAGGAGAGATTCTTCTCCACAGTCATCTGCGGATAGAGCGCATAGGACTGGAACACCATACCGATGCCGCGGTCCTTCGGCTCCTCCCAGGTGACGTTGCGGTCCTTGATGAAGATCTGTCCGTCAGAAACGTCGAGCAGGCCGGCAATGCAGTTGAGCAGCGTGGACTTACCGCACCCGGAAGAGCCGAGCAGAACCAGGAACTCCCCGTGATCAATGTCGAGATTGAGCCTGTCGAGCACGGTTACAGCGCCGAAATTCAACGACAGATCCCTGACAGATACGCTTGTCATGCTTCCTTACCCTTTCACTGCGCCGGCGGCGATGCCGCGAACGAACAGGCGGCCGGAGACGAAGTAGACCGTCAACGGCACGAGGCCGGTCAGGATCGTGGCCGCCATGTTGACGTTGTATTCCTTCACGCCCTGCACCGAATTGACGATATTGTTGAGCTGGACCGTCATCGGGTAGTATTCCGGCCGGGTGAAGACCACGCCGAAAAGGAAGTCGTTCCATATCCCGGTCACCTGCAGGATCATGGCGACCACGAAGATCGGCAGTGACATCGGCAGCATGATCTTGAAGTAGATCGTCCAGAACCCTGCGCCGTCGACACGCGCGGCCTTGAAGAGTTCCTCCGGCAGCCCGGCGAAATAATTGCGGAACAGCAGGGTCAGGATCGGCATGCCGAAAATCGTGTGCACGATGATCAGGCCGGTCAGCGTTCCGTAGACGCCCAGTTCCCTCAGCACGATGACGATCGGATAGATCATCACCTGGTAAGGGATGAACGCACCGACGATGAGGATGGTGAAGAACAGATCCGCGCCTTTGAAGCGCCAGTTGGCGAGCGCGTAACCGTTCACCGACGCGATGGCGATCGAAATGATCACCGACGGCACCGTAATGCGCACCGAATTCCAGAAGCCGCGGGAAAGTCCGTCGCAATTGAGGCCGGTGCAGGCCTCTGACCAGGCTTTCACCCAGGGTTCGAAGGTGATCTCAAGCGGCGGCGCGAAGATGTTGCCGACGCGGATCTCGGGCATGCCCTTGAGCGACGTTACGATCATCACATAAAGCGGCAGAAGATAATAAAGCGCCACGAGGGTCAACGTCCCGTAGACGATGATGTTGCGGCGCGAGAGCGTCCTGCGCGGTTTCCTGCCGCGCGCACCGGCCATGAGGCTGGCGGGGGCAGTCTCGTAACCCACGACCATGTTGTTGTCTGCGATGCTATCCACGCTTACGACCTCCTCCAAATTCCAGATAGGCCCACGGCACGATGATGATCGCGACGGTCACGAGCATCATGGTAGAGGCGGCGAAGCCCTGGCCCAGGTTCTGCGCCTGGAACATGTAGTCGTAGACGTATTTGGCCGGAACTTCGGATGCGATCCCCGGGCCGCCGCTCGTCTGCGCCACGACCAGGTCGTAAACCTTGACGATGCCGCTTGCGATGATCACCAGAGTGGTGATGAAGACGCCGCGCATCATCGGGATGATGATCAGCACGTAGGTCTTCCACATCGGGATGCCGTCGACGCGCGAGGCCTTCCATATATCCTCGTCGATGCCGCGCAGGCCGGCCAGCATCAGGCACATGACGAGGCCGGTGCCCTGCCAAAGCGCCGCGATGAGAATGCCGTAAATGACGATATTCGAATTATATAGCGGATCGAAAGCGAAGCTCGTCCATCCGAGAGATCTGACAATCGACTGGATACCGTATTGCGGGTTGAGCAGCCATTGCCAGACAAGGCCCGTGACGATGAACGACAGGGCGAATGGGTAGAGCATGATCGTCCGGAACGTATTCTCGAAACGGATCTTCTGGTCCATCAGGGCGGCCAGCACGAAGCCGATCACCAGGCTGAACATCAGTGACAGCAAACCGAAGACCGCCAGGTTCTGAATCGAGATCAGCCAGCGCGGGGCCGCCCACAGCCGCTCATACTGGTCAAAACCGACGAAGGAAAGCCGCGGCAGAAGCTTTGAATTGGTAAAGGAGTAGACGACCGTCCAGGCCGTGCCGCCCACGAAGATGACCACTGCCGTGAGAATCATCGGGATAGAGGCGATCTTCGCATTCAGGTTTCGCAGCCACTGGTTCGGCCGCGCCGAACCACGTGTTAGACCTGTCATGTTTCCCTCCTCCGGAACTGAAAAGGTTTCGAGTGACGGATGGTACCGCCGGCAACACCCACCGGCGCTGGCCCAAATTGCCGCCCCTCCGGCACCTGCGCTGGTGAAAACCAGCGCAGGCGGCACGATCTAATCGTGCGTTCGGTGGGAGAGATCAGCCTCGCCAGAGTGCGGGGTTCGATAGGGGCCGCCTCAATCCGCGGACGCGATGATGTCGGCGAAACGCTTCTGCGCGTCTTCCGGCGTCATTGAGTGATTCGCGAAGAACTCCGAGAAGAGGTCCTCTTTCTGCTTCTGGCTATCGGCCGACAGAAGCTGATCCGTGCCCTGGATCACATTGCCCTTGGCCAGGATATCGAGACCCTTCTTCATGCAGTCGTTGGCGGCCGCAAGATCGACATCGCCGCGCACCGGCAGCGAGCCCTTCTTCAGGTTGAAGGCCACCTGCGTTTCCGGCTTAAGCAAGGTCGATGCCAGCACTCCCTGCGCCTTCGACTTTTCCTCATCTTCGATAAGCGGGAAGTAGAACGCATCGCCACCCGTCGAAATCACCTCGTTCACGCCGAGACCCGGCAGGCAGGTGTAGTCGACGCCGGCTTTCTGTCCCGCGAGCTGGAACTCGCCCTGGGCCCAGTCGCCCATGATCTGCCCACCGGCCTTGCCGGTGATGACCATATTCGTCGCCTGGTTCCAGTCCTGAACGTTGGTGCCCTTCGACATGCGACGGGCATCGTCGGCTGCCTTGAAGACCTTGGCAATTTCCGGTCCGGCTGCCACTTCGGCGTCCTTCTCGGCAAAGACCTTTTCAAAGGTGTCCTTGCCTGCGATCGCAACCATCAGCACGTCGAAGGCACCGTTTGCCTGCCACGGCTGTCCGCCGACGGCGAGCGGAACGATTCCGGCCTTCTCCAGCGCTGGAGCCGCGGCCACGAACTCGTCCCAGTTTTTCGGGACTTCAACGCCCGCCTTCTTGAACGCGGCGTTAGAGAGCCACAGCCACTGCCAGGAATGGATATTGACAGGCGCGCAGTAGATCTTCCCTTCGATCGTGCAGGAGTCAAGCAGGCTCGACGGCTTCACGATCTCCTTCCAGTTTTCCTGCGTGGCGATGTCGGTAAGGTCGCGCATCAGGCCCGCCTGCACCAGCTCTTCCGCCTGCCGGCCGTGGTTGAACTGGGTTGCGCCCATCGGATCGCCCCCGGTAATGCGGCTGATCATGATCGGGCGTGCCGTTCCGCCGGAGCCGGCGATCGCGCCGTCGACCCACTTGTTGCCGGTTGCATCGAAAGCTTTCGCGAGCTCGGCAACCGCGGCCGCCTCACCGCCGGAAGTCCACCAATGCGTGACCTCGAGATCGGTCGCGTTGGCCGCACCGAAGGGCAAGGCAGCGGTTGCGCCTAAAGCGGCGGCTAGAAAACGTAATTTCATGAGTCTCTCCTCCCTCACTGTAACGTTGCCGTAAAAACTTAGTTCAAAGAATTTCCGGGCGCAACACCCGCAATGGGCATTTCTCAACAAATCGGAAATTACACGTGCTGGAAGCAGATTTCTGCGGGCCGAACCCATCGGTTAAGCATCCGTTCGCCCACCCCGAATTCAAGAAAAATGACGACTATCCGCTTGTTCGTGCTGATTTATTTCCGTCAGGCATTGCCACGCCGTTCAACCATGCCAAAGCGAGAACGACACGACTGCGCTCCGAAGAAAGTTGCAACCGATTCTTTAGACCCTTCGCGGTGCAGCAACGAAAACGCTCGACATTCCAACTGTATCGTTACAGATTTTGAAGTGAGATCCAGACACCTGGGAAGATGGCCAGCAGCCGCAGTTCGTATATAAGGCGGGCGACGGAGCCTGCAGTTGAACAAGAGCGATGGGAGAGCCGTGATCCAGGAGAGCGGATCGGCGTGACGGGCATGGATGACAAGACGAAAAACAGAGCGACGATGGCGCCGCCGGCCGAAGGCGGCAGGCCGACACTGAAGACGATCGCTTTCATGACCGGGCTCGGTATTACCACCGTCTCGCGCGCTCTGAAGGACGCTCCCGATATAGGCGCAGAAACCAAGGAACGCGTGCGTCTCGTCGCAAAACAGATCGGCTATCAACCGAATCGCGCGGGCGTTCGCCTCAGAACGGGCAAGACGAATGTCATTAGTCTGGTGCTGACTCTGGAGGAAGAGATCATGGGCATCACCAGCCCCATGGTCATCGGCATCACCGAAATCCTTGCCGGCACCCAATATCACCTGGTTGTGACACCCTATAGTTCAACCAAGGATCCGCTCGGCCCCATCCGCTATATTCTCGACACCGGCGCAGCCGATGGCGTGATCATTTCGCGTACCGAACCCAACGACCCGCGGGTAACGCTTTTAACCGAGCGTCACCTGCCCTTCGCCACCCACGGGCGTACCGAGATGGGCCTGATCCATCCCTATCACGATTTCGACAATGAGCGCTTCGCCTACGAGGCCGTCCGCAAGCTCGTCGACCGCGGCAGGCGGCGGCTGGTGCTCCTGGAGCCACCGCCGAATCTAACTTTCCACACCCATATGCGCACCGGCTTCGAGCGGGGGCTGCGGGATTTCGGAGCGGAATCGGTGAGCTTTCATCAGGTCAATATCGACTACAGCCTCGTCGCCATTCGCGATGCGTTCGAGAGGCTTATGCACTCTTCGGATGCCCCGGACGGCATCGTTTCCGGCAGTGGATCCGGCGCCATCGCGCTGATCGCGGGCGTCGAGGCGGCCGGCAAGAAGGTCGGCGATGACGCCGACATGGTCTCCAAAGTGCCGAGCGATTTCCTGCGCTGGCTCCGGCCGGAGGTGATGACGATGTATGAGGATATCCGCATTGCCGGGCGCGAGCTCGCCAAGGCAGTGATCGGCCGCATCGAAGGCCACCCGCCGGATAAGCTTCAGAGCCTCAGCCAGCCCGAATTCCAGCCGCCGGTGGCGGGGCCGGCGAGATTGTAGAGAAACCATCCGGATCAAGCCGTTGGGATGAAAAGAGAATCCGCGCCGCAGGCGCGGCAGGGCTCAAAACGCCGCGGCCGGCCAGTACTTGTCGTCGGCAAAATCGCTTGGGACGGGATTGAGCTGCTCGAGCTTTCCGGCAACGAAATCGATCTGCATCTTCAGATATTGAATGGGACCGGGGATAGGGGCGCCGGTTGCCAGGCTGCGCACACGCCACTGCTCATAACCCGCCGCCCTTATGCGCCTCTCCGCCTCGTCTCGGATGGTCATCGATTCGGCGGCCGTCACCACCGCCTTACCCCCTTCGATCACTGTAAATTTCATTGCCTGCCTTCTCGAAGGGCTCCCTTGTTGAGATCTTAAACGCCGTGGCTTGCCTGGACGTGTCGTAAGAGGGACGGCCCAGCCGCCCCTCCTGACGCATGCGAACTCAAGCGCTCAAGCCGCTGCCCCACGGCCCATGATGGCTGTCGGCGCCGTCGATGCGGTCGAAGCCATGGGCGCCGAAGAAGTCGCGCTGCGCCTGGATGACGTTTGCAGTGCCGCGGCCGCGGCGGTAGCTGTCGAAGTAGCCGAGCGCCGAGGCAAGCGCCGGTACCGGAAGACCTCCGAGGACAGCCGTCGAAACCACCCGGCGCAAGGCCCCGTCGGTCTCCTTGACCATGGCCGCGAAGGCGGGCGTGACGATCAGATTCGCCGCATCGGGCGCCTTGGTGAAAGCCGTGGTGATCTCATCTAGGAACTGAGAGCGGATAATGCAGCCGGCGCGCCAGATCTTTGCGATCGTCGGCATCGGCAGGTTCCAGCCGAACTCGTTGGACGCAGCTGACATGACGGCGAATCCCTGCGCATAGGCGCCGACCTTGGCGGCGAGCAGCGCGTTTTCCAGATCTTTGATGAAGGCGTCCCTGTCGGTGACCCGGATCTCGCCGACCGGAGGCAGGCCGAGGATCTTCTCGGCCGCCTCGCGCTCCCCCTTCGCCGAGGAAATGCTGCGGGCTGCGACCGCAGCTTCGATGGCGGTCGCAGGCACGCCCATGTTCTGCGCCTCGATCACCGACCATTTGCCGGTGCCCTTCTGGCCGGCCTTGTCGAGGATCATGTCGACAATGGGATTGCCCGTCAGCGGATCGGCGGCCTTCAGCACCTTCTCGGTTATCTCGATCAGATACGAATTGAGTCGCCCCTTGTTCCAGGCGCCGAAGACCTCGCCGATCTCCTGTGCCGACATCTTCAGCCCGTCACGCAGAATGCCGTAAATCTCGGCGATCATCTGCATGTCGGCATATTCGATACCGTTGTGGATCGTCTTGACAAAGTGTCCGGCGCCGTTCTCTCCGAGCCAGGCGACGCAGGGGTCGCTGTCATATTTCGCAGCGATCGAAGTCAGAACCTTCTCCACGCGCCGGTAGGATTCCTCCGTGCCTCCGACCATGATGGAGGGCCCATGCCGCGCGCCCTCCTCGCCACCGGAAACACCCATCCCGATAAAGGTCAGGCCGGAGTCCTTCAGCGCATCGAAACGGCGCATCGTGTCGCGGAAATTGGCGTTGCCCGCATCGATCATGATGTCGCCCTTAGCGAGATGGGGTTTCAGCGCCTCCATCTGCTGATCGACCGGGTCGCCGGCTTTGATCATGATGATGATCGGACGCGGCGGGCGGATCGCGGCGACGAATTCCTGAATCGTTTCGCAGGGGACGATCTGATCCTTCAGAGCGCCGGCCTCCGCGTAAAATCTGCGCGTCGCATCAACCGTGCGGTTGAAAACGGCGATCTTGTTGCCTTTTTCAGCAATGTTGAGCGCCAGGTTCGAGCCCATGACTCCGAGACCGATTAGGCCGATTTCCGCCTGTGACACGTGGTTGCCTCCATTGGACAGGAGAGGCGGCCACAGGGCGCGATTGCGCGCGTGCCGGCCCCTCGAATTGATCTGCGCATGTCTGCCGACCCCGTGAAAAACAGGGCCGGACGGGCACGCGGCGGCGGAGGCTGTTTTGGCACTCAAATCGATTTACGACAAGCCATTCCTGACGAAATTGATCCATTTCCGGCCCCGCCTCTCCGCCTAGAGCACGCGCCGGGAGACGCCCTTAACGTTCCGGAATGCATCTGGAACGAGCCGCAGGGGCAGATCGACCGCGAGATCTGGTCGCGCGATCAAAATCCCGCTCACAACGCCGGTGGATGGCATTGACGCAGCGGCCGGGCGGCGCAACAAAAGGGAATGGCAAAGCGCTGCCCCACAAACGAGGAGAGTTTCCCTGTCGCGCCCGAACGGCTTCAGCTGGGTGGCTTGGACAACAGCGGAAGCGTTGATTCGGTGCGGCTCCCGCCGCATTCTCTCGCGCAGACGAGCGGCGTCTACTGGGAGCAGCCGCCCCCGGAGGCGCTTGCCTCTCATTTCAAATGTCTTTGGGTTCATCGGATGCCGACCGGGAGCCCGGCGAACATAGCCATCGTACCCGATGGTTGCAGCGACATCATCTGGTCTTCGAAGGGGCTTGCTCTTGTCGGGCCGGACAGAGTTGCCGCCCTTATAACGGTTCCTGCCGGCGAAACGATTATCGGTGCTCGCTTCCGGGTCGGCGCGGCGGCATCGTGGTTGCGGACCCCGCTGCATGAGATCACCGGACGGACGGTGCCGTTCGATGAGCTCTGGGGTCGAAGTACGGACGAGACCGAGACGCGAATGCGGGAGGCAGCGGACGTGCCTGAGCGGCTCCGTGTTCTTGCCGCCGACCTGCTCCAGCGCCGCGCCACCTCCCACTCCCCGCCGGCGGACCTGGCTGCTTGCATCGCCCGGATTGAGGCCGATCAACTGACATCGGGCGATCCCATCCGCGCCCTCCTCCAGGAGATCGGTATCAGCGAACGCACTCTGCGCCGTCACTGCCATGAGCATCTGGGTTACGGCGCAAAGACCCTCGACCGCATTCTTCGCCTGCAACGCTTCCTGACCGCCTGCCGCTGCGGGCCAGCGAACACGCTGGCAAGCCTCGCTCTCGAGGCCGGCTACAGCGATCAGGCCCATCTGGCCCGCGAGGCAAGAACCCTCACATCCTTTACGCCGCGCGAAATCAAGCTGCAGTTGACCGGGCGCCCTGGCAGCGGGCAGGTGGGGAATCTTCGTTCAACGATTTGATGAGCTCATCACATAGCCGGCCCTGCATCATCGGCTTCAGCCTCGCGCCAGATAATGGCCGTTTGGTTCAAGACCGGTGCCCGGCGAAATGCTACAAATCGCTTCGATGGAGGACTGCATGACGACGATGACATCCCGGATAATACATATCTCGATCGAGCGCGACTGGCGCGAGGTCTATGCCTTCATGGCCGATCACGAGAGGATGCCATTGTGGGCCACGGGTCTCTCCTCCGGGCTCACGCGCGACGGCGACGACTGGATCGCACCGGGCCCTCTCGGAAATGCCCGTGTCCGCTTCGCCGCCGACAACGAATTCGGCGTCGTCGATCATCTCGTGACACTCGACAACGGCGCTCAGATTAACAATGCGCTCCGCGTCGTGCCGAATGGCGAAGGCGCGGAAGTCATGTTCGTCCTTCTCAGACAGCCCGAGATGAGCGACTCGCAATTCGCCGAGGATGCGGAATGGGTCGAAAGGGACCTTGCCGCGCTCAAATCCATTCTGGAAACCGGCAGCCACAAGCAAGGAAGCGGTGAGGAACATGGCAAGCAAAGGCAATGACAGTCGGATCGACTATGTCGAACTCGACGTTACGGACATCGCCGCGAGCAAGGCCTTTTACGGCGGTGCTTTCGGCTGGACGTTCACGGATTACGGCCCCGAATACTGCGAATTCTCCGACGGCCGCTTGACCGGCGGCTTTACCACACTTGGCGCGGTTCGCACCGGCGGTCCGCTCGTCATCATCTATGCCGACACGATCGAGGACGCTCAGCGCCGGGTCGAATCTGCAGGAGGCAAGATCGTAAAGCCAATTTTCACCTTCCCGGGCGGCCGGCGGTTCCATTTTGCCGACCCGGACGGCTATGAACTGGCCGTTTGGTCTGCCCAGTAGGTGGTTGGCCGCGCGCGCCTCTTGAGTGCCGGCATCGCCGCAGTAGTGTTCATTCGCCGAAGCGGATGAACAGGGCGCCGACGAGCCCGAAGACGACGATGCACTGCAGGATGAACATGGGCCATTCCTGTGACATGTCGTTTCCTCCTCTCGGTCGGATGCCGTCACGATTCTCTTTGCGCGCCCGCGTTCGCAGACAAGCCTACAATCGGCGCCAATTTAAGGAGACGGCAGTTTCGGAGGGAAAGCGATGTGCTTTTGAAGATCCGGCTCAAAGAGTCCGCTTGATGTGCCAGCGATCATGATACCAGAGCCACTGGCCCGGATATTCGCGAACCCAGCTCTCGACCTTGTCGTTCAGCATCTGCGCCGTTGCCGTGACATCGACGCTGCCGTCGGTTCTGCGGGGGATTTCGACCGCCGGCTCGAGCTCCAGCCGGAAGCGGTTGCCGGGTAGCCGAATGCAGCGGGCCGGGTAGACCTCGCAATTGAACTGGCGGACGAGCTTGGCTAGCAGCGGATTCGTCTGCACGTCCTGCCCGAAGAATTTCGTCTTCAGACCCTTGCGAAACTTCTGGTCGACGAGGACGCCGACGCCGCCGCCGCGTTCGAGCTGCCTGGCCAGGGCGAAGGAGGAGCCGGCGTGCGACGGCACGAGGTTGCCCATGCGCTGCCTGCGGAATTCAAATACCCGGTCGGCGAGGTAGGGATTGTTCGGAGGACGGAAGAGCACCGTCACGTCCAGACCGAAAGCGGAGCCTGCGACCGGCAGCATTTCGAAATTGCCGCTATGGGCCGTGAAGACGATGAAGGGCCGCGGATTGTCGCGCAGTTCCAGGAAGAGCGGGATGCCGGAAACATCCACCCTGCCCGCCTCAATGCGCGCCGGATCGAAGTCGAAGAGCCGATCGAGAAAGACATACTCGGCAGCGAGGCGTCCCATGTTGCCCCAGCTTTCCAGCGCGATCTCTTCGATCTCGGCATCGCTCTTCTCGGGAAACGCATTGCGCAGATTGATCAGCGTCAGCTTGTGGCGACCGGTCTTCGGACCGATCCAGCGGGCAACGCGATCCATGAAATTGATCGCTTTGTCCGGGGGGAAAAGCTTGAGGATCGTGAGAAGCAGCAGGACGAACTGCGCGATCAGCCACTGGCGGAAACGATCCGCAGCAAGCACCAGCCTTGTGATCAGCATCCGCACGCGATCAGTCCATCCGCAGCACGATCTTGCCGAAGATCTGGCGCGACTCCATCCGCTCCAGCGCGCGGTCGATGTCGTTAAGTCCGACCTCGGTGTCGATCACCGGATGCACGAGCCCGCGCGCCATTTTCTGCATGGCATTCGCCATGTTCTCCATGCGGCAGCCGAAGGAGCCGAGCAATTTCAGCTGCTGCTGGAAGAGCATCATCAGGTTCATGTCGGTCGAGACGCCGGAGGTCGAGCCGCAGGTGACAAGGCGCCCGCCCCGTTTCATCGACAGCATCGAACCCGCCCAGGTATCCTTGCCGACATGCTCGAAGACCACATCGACGCCCTTTTTCTTCGTCAGCTTCCGTACGACGCCCTCAAAACGATCGGTCCGGTAGTTGATGACATGGTCGGCGCCGAGCGCCTTCGCCCGCTCTATCTTGTCGTCCGAGCCCACGGTGGTGATGACCGTGCAGCCAATCTTCTTGGCGAGCTGGAGCGCCGCCGAGCCGATGCCCGAGCCACCCGCATGGACGAGGATCGTCTCGCCCGGTTCGAGCCTGGCATTGTCGAACAGCATATGCTCGACGGTACCGAAGGTGACCGGGGCGAGTGCCGCACCAATTTCGTCGACGCCCGGAGGCGCCGGTACCAACAGGCGCGCAGGAAGGTTGACCTTCTCCTGCGCGAAGCCGTCCAGATGGAATCCGTGCACGCCGCCCACATGCTCGCAGAGGTTGTCGCGGCCCTCACGGCACGGACGGCATAGGCCGCAGGTGCGCGCACCGTAGATCGAGACGAGCTGACCGGGAAGAACATTGGCGACACCCGACCCGATGCTCTCCACGACCCCCGACGCTTCCGCGCCAATGACGAGCGGCATTTTCCGCTTGGCGAAAGCCATTCCGCGCCAGCCCCAAACGTCGATATGGTTGAGGGCGACCGCCTTGACCCGCAGCGTCACCTCGCCGGGGCCGGGAGCCTCCGGCTCCGGCAGATCGGTGATTTCAAGTTTGCGGTCATCGAGCAATTGCAGGGCGCGCATGGTCTTTCCTTTGCGGAAGGCAGATATTCGGTCTTCGAGCGGATCAAGCCGGCTCGGCGGTCATGACAAGGCTGGCGTTCTGCCCGCCGAAGCCAAAGGAATTCGACAGCACTGCGGTCACCTGCTGACTGCGCTTCACGTTCGGCACGACATCGAGAACGATCGCCGGGTCCGGGTTCTGGTAGTTGATCGTCGGCGGCAACGTGCCAGTGAGCATCGTCTGCAGCGAGAAGACCGCCTCGACCGCGCCGGCTGCCGTCAACGTGTGGCCGATCATCGACTTGTTCGACGAAACCGGAATCGACGGCAGCCGCTCGCCGAATACCGCAGACATCGACAGATATTCCATCTTGTCGTTTTCGGGCGTTGAGGTGCCATGGGCATTGATGTAACCGATCCCGCCCTCGTCAATACCGGCATCGGCCAATGCCGCGCGGATCGTCGCGATCGCCGGCCCGCCATCGGGCGAGGAGCGCGTGCGGTGGAAGAGGTCGGCCTTTTCGCCGCAGCCCTTGAGAATGCCGTAGATGCGGGCGCCGCGTGCGACCGCCGCCTCCAGTGATTCAAGCACCAGCGTGGCAGCACCTTCCGCGATCACGAATCCGTCGCGGTCCTTGGTGAATGGCTTGGAGGCTTTTTCCGGTGGATCGTTCTGGGTGGAGAGTGCCGACAGCAGCGAGAAACGGATGAGCGCTTCCGCGCTGACGGAACCGTCGGTCGCGACCGTGAGCGCCCGGTCGGTCCGACCCTGACGGATAGCCTCCACGCCAAGCTGAATGGCTGTCGCCCCCGACGCACAGGCAGTCGAAAGAGTCACCGGAAGGCCGCGTGTGCCGAAACGATCTGCAAGGCGCTCCGAGATGGAGCCGAAGAGCACGGCCTCGTGGAAGACCGGGTCGGCCTTCTGCCGCATCGCCGCGAGGAAGCGGTTATAGGCATCTCCCGGCTGGCTCGATGGCGGCGAGCGGTCGGCAAGCTCGAAGCGGGCATTCCATTCGGGCTCGATCGGAGGGGCCGCCAGGAAAAGCGGCCCGTTGAAATCGCCGGAAAGACCGGCCTGCGCCAAAGCCTCCAGCGTCGTCTCGCGCGCCATGGCATAGGAGCGCTCGACGGCATTTTCCGCAGGAATCTCGATGAAATCGACCGTGCCGCTGATGCGGGTGGAAAGTGCGTCGGTCGGGAAACGGGTTATCTTGTGAATGCCCGAAACGCCCCCGGTCAGTGCCGACCAATTGTCTTCGAGACCTTGCCCGAGCGAAGTTATGACGCCCATGCCGGTGACGGCAATGATCGGACGGCCGAGATGGTCCTTATACGCCTTGCTCATTATTCGAGCTCCTTATTCCGCGGCAAGCACGGCGATGCCTTCGCCGCGGGCGTGGCCAATGGTGGTAACGACCGCCGCCTTTGCTGGCGCCAGCATCGGGTTTTCGCCCGCGGGATCGAACGGCGGAACCTTGGCTGCGTGACCGAGCGAGAGCGCGGCCAAAGCCATGCCGACCGGAAACTGCGCCTCGATGCCGTGACCGACGAGCCCGCCAAAGGCGCGGACAGGGCGATCCGCTAGTTCCGTCTCCAGAAATGCCCTTTCCCGCCCGGCAAGGTCATGGAAACCCGAAGTGCCGGAAAAGACGACGGTCGACTGCGGATCGAGTTCCAGAGCCGGCTTTGCCAGATATCTGAGACGGCTTTCAAGCCGCCCGTCCTCGCGGCTGCCGCGGTCGCCGCCGATCGCGTTGATCACCGCATAGATTCGCGCACCACGTGCCTCGGCATAGTCGCGAGACTCGAGAACCAGGAAAGCGCCGACCGAGCCGAGAATCATGCCCCCGCCGTCCTCTGGCTTGCGCGACCAGATCGGGTGCCACTCTCCGAGAGCATGGCCCTGGACCGCTTCGATCATCAGTAAGATATCGAGACGTTCCGCCGAGAATGCACCACCGACGAGCGTGTGGGTCGACTGACCCGCTTTGATACGGGCGAAAGCCGTCTCGATGGCGGATATTCCGGCCGCCTCTTCACCCATGAAAGTGCGCGACGAGCCCGTCACCTTGTGGACGATGGAGATGTTGCCGGCCAGCAAATTGGACAGTTGCGCCAGGAACAGCGTCGGGCGAAGTTCCGTCGTGAGCTTCTCGTTGAGAAGCCGCTCGCGATCGTTGCGCTTCAACGCCTCGTCCACGATGAGAGAGTCGACATTGATGTCGCGTTCACCGCCGCCGGCCGCGACGATCATGTCCATGCTGCCGCAGGCTTCGAGATCGTCCTTGAGACCGGCGTCGTCAAGCGCCAGGCCGGCAGCGAAAACGCCGAGGCGTTGCCAGTTCTCCATCTGACGCTGATCGCCGCGCTTCGGAATCTGTTGCGACCAGTCGATTTCCGGCAAGGGGTGGACCGGATAGGGGGCAAAGCGTCCGGTTTCGACGCGGACCTTGGGCGGCTCGGTTGCGCCGAGCAGCGCCACATGAGGCTCGGTGCCGACGCCCTGGCTCGTCACGATGCCCACTCCGGTGATCACCACATCATTGGCGGATTTCGTCATGTTCATTTCTCCGAACCGGCCGTCCTGGCCATCAGCCCCAGCTCTTCCGCACGCTTGCGCACGATGTCGCCGAGCGGCACCTGGTCGAACGGAATCGTTCTCAGTTTCAGCTTGGCATCGCAAATCTTCTTGCCGCCCGACGCAATCCGGGCCTTCGTCACGGCAAAGCCGGACCCCTCGTGCTCGAGCAGGGCCTCTATCTCAAGCTCGGCGTTCGGTTCGACGAAGCTGCGCATCTTCGCACCATCGACTGTCATCAGAAACGGCATTGCGGCGAAATTGGTGGCGGCCAGCACCAAAAAACCGGATGCCTGCGCCATCGTTTCGATAAGCAGCACGCCGGGGACCAGGGGATAGCCGGGGAAATGCCCTTCGAACACCGGGCTCTTTTCCGGCACGTTCGAGCGCGCCACCAGACGGCCGGCTGCCAGATCGACGCTTTCGATCCGGTCAATCATCTGGAAATATTCAAGGAGCATGAGGGCTCATCCCATTCGTTTCGCGCTCAAGTAAAAATGCCGATGCCGCCTGTCAAGCGCGGGGCGCGACAGGCGGCATCGGGAAAAGGAACCGAACCGTGTCAGCGGAAGGTCGCTCAGGCTCCGATCACGGTGATCCTGGCTGTCGCCAGAATCGCAACGCGGCCGGTTCTAGGAGAGTCGAGTGCGCGCGGAAAAACCGCTTCACCCGTTTGCTCAACCCGCTTTGGCGGCCCGAAGCTCGTCGATCTTGGCACAGAGGTTCTTCAATACGAAGTATTCCTCGGTCGAGACCTTGCCTTCATTGACTTCCTGCGTCCACTGCTCAAGCGGAATCTTGATACCGAATTCCTTGTCGATCGCAAAAACGATGTCGAGAAAGTCGAGACTGTCGATGCCGAGATCATCAATCGTGTGGCTTTCCGGCTTGATCGTCTCGCGATCGATCTCGCTCGTTTCCGCGATAATATCGGCAACCTTGTCGAATGTAGCTGTCACGCGCATACCTCTTAAAATTCAAGTCTTGGCGAACCCTATAGAAAAATGCACCGCAAAAGCCAATGCCCCACGGCTTTTTGCCACCGCATTTGAAAAAGGTGTTGCTAAACAGCGACCGGGTGCCGTGATCGGCCTGAGCGAAAATGCGCGCTCCACCACGTGCAGCCGACATCGCATCTCGGGTACGGCGCACTCAAAAATGCCTCGTCCCGTTGAGAAATGCACCCGGAAGCTCGCATGACGTGTGGATTTGCGGCGTATTTCAGGATAAATGCATCATCCATCATCGCCCATGTGTCAATGGCCGGGGCCGAGCAGCGTGCGCGTTCAGCGCCTGCGGCTCCGGGCGTTCGCGGCAAGTGTAATCGACGGGTGACGGGGCTTTTTTGATCTCGATCAAGGCAGCCGTCACGAAGTGCGCTAATTGGCCTCCGGATCGGCATATCGTTTCGCGCTTCGCATCAGAGCAGCCCGGCAAGTCTCCCTTCGGCTGTCTTTGCGCCGGACAAACGAGGAGGAACATAGAAATTGCAGATCATGACCCAACCAAACCAAAAAAATTCCCATTCGGAGATCCCGATCGCATGTGTCGCCTGCCATGCCCGCGAAGGCGGCGTTTGCGGCACGCTCTCGCCGAGCCAACTCGCCCAAGTCGTCCGTAAAACCGCGCGGCGCCGCGTTCAACCGCAGATCGAAATAATTGGACAGGGCGACGGAATAGAGCATTGCGCGGCAATCGTTCGCGGAGTCGTGAAGCTGAGCAAGATGCTGGCGGACGGCCGTCAGCAGATTGTCGGGCTGCAATTCGCCCCCGATTTCCTGGGCACGCCCTTCCTTCGCGAGTGCTCGCTCAGCGCCGAAGCGGTCACGAACGTCGACCTCTGTGTCTTTCCGCGTGCGCTGATCGAGCGATTGGCCGCCGAGGCACCCGATCTGCAACGCCGCCTGCACGTGGAAACGCTGAAGAAATTATGCGCGGCGCGCGACTGGATGCTGACCCTCGGGCGCAAGACGGCGAAAGAGAGGGTCGCGAATTTCCTCTATCTCGTTGCCACGCGCATCAACTTCGAGGACGGCCCCGCAAGGGAATTCGACCTGCCTCTCTCCCGCGCCGATATCGCCGACTACCTCGGCCTGACCATTGAGACTGTCAGCCGCCAGATTACCAGACTGCGCAAGGAAGGCGTGATCCGCGTCGAAAACAGGCGCCGCATCATTGTGCCGGATATCCGCCGGCTGATGAAGAATGCCAGCATCGACAGTTGAGTGCATCCGTAAGCGTCATCATTGCAGGCAGCAGGCCACGACGGCACTCGGATCGCTATAGAGCCGCCAGAAGCAGAAAACCGAAGGCAAAGGCAGACGTCATCACCAGGCAGGCCGCATAGAAGACAGTGACGGCAGCGTCGATATCCTCGATGGCTGCGGCCGCACGACCGGCGGCGTTCATCATGGGCTCGTCCACCTTTACGCCGCCATAGACTCTCGGACCGGCAAGCTGAATGCCGATGGCGCCGGCCATCGCGGCCTCCGGCCATCCGGAATTTGGCGAACGGTGAAACCCGTGATCGCGCCGCGCCACCCGTATCGCGTTTTTTGCCTCTTCTTCACCGCACTTGAAATAGGCCCCGGCGGCGATCAGGAGTGCCGAGAGCCTTGCGGCGGGCAGGTTCGCCAGATCGTCGAGCCGCGCCGATGCCCAACCGAAGCGAAGATATTTCGGGCTTCTGTGGCCAATCATCGAATCGGCCGTGTTCAGCATCTTGTAGGCCAGAAGACCGGGCAGACCAGCAATTGCATACCAGAATGCCGGAGCAACGACGCCGTCCGAAAAATTCTCAGCCAGGCTTTCGATTGCTGCGCGGCATATCCCGGGCTCGTCGAGCGTGCTCGGATCGCGTCCGACGATCATGGACACTTCTTTGCGGCCGCCCGAAACTCCACCGCGACGTAAACCGACGGCAACCCTGGAAACGTGATCCGCGAGGCTCTTTTGCGCGAGGAAGATGGCAACGGTGACAACTTCGAGCAACGAGCCGAGGGCGCCAAGCACATCGAAGAGCCGGGCAAGCACGATACCTGAGCCGATGGCTGCGGCGAGCAGCATCAGAATACCGACCGCGCCGCGCACCTTCAGCCAGGTATTGGCAACCTCTCCGGTGTTCAGGGCCTTTTCGACGAACCCGATCGCCTGGCCGAAAAACACCACGGGATGCGTGATCCGCGACCAGAGCCAGTCCGGATCGCCAATGAGGCGATCCAAAAGCAGTGCCATGACGAGAAGAAGAAGTATTTCTGACGACACTTAAAAACCCATTCGATTAAACGCCTCTGCGAGCCGGCGGTCGCTTGCCGGGTTCGGTGACAGCCCGATTCGCAGCCAGCGCGGAGCATAGTCGAATTTGCGCGTCAGGATGTGCGCCTCGCAGAGTGCGGTATGAATATCGTGCGCCCGCTCGTGATCGACGAGTGCGAAGAGGCCGGTGCCGCCGACGATGTGAAGGCCCGCGCCAAAAAGCAGGGCGTCGAGCGCAGCTTTGCGCTCCGCGATACCGGCTTTGATCCGGTTCGTATCACCCTCCATCAGCTTCGCCGAGATGGCGAGTGCCGGCCCCGAGACCGCCCATGGGCCGAGCCAGTTGCGGAGCGCTTCCTCGATCGGGCGGTTCGCGACCACAAAGCCGAGGCGAAGCCCCGCAAGACCGAAGAACTTACCGAAGGAGCGGAAAACGATAAGATTGTCATGAGCCGCTACATGTCCGGCCACGCTTGCCGCCGGCTCCAGATCGCCGAAAGCTTCGTCCACCACGAGGAGTCCGCGATGAGTTCTCATCGCCTCCGCCATCGCAAGAATTTCATCCGGCGGAAAAAAACGACCCGTCGGATTGTTGGGATTGACGATGACGGAAAGTCCGTGCGCTGCCTGAAGATCATCGGCGTATCCGACAGTATCGACGGCAATGCCGGCGGCTCTCAGAACGCGTGCATACTCCCCATAGGTTGGAGCGAAGATGGCTGCCCTCTTCCCCGGATCCGCGATCCGCGGAAGCAACTGAATGACCGCCTGCGTTCCCGGCACCGGCAAGGGCATCAGCCCGCCGGTCCGGTAATAGCGGCTGGCCGCCGCGCGCGCTGCCTCTTCCACATGCCGGTCCGGCAGCCGATGCCAGGCCCGGGCATCGATCTCCGGCAGCGCCGCGGGACAGGGATTGATGCCCGTCGAGAGGTCAAGCCAGTCCTCCGGCCTGCCGCCGAAGCGCGCTGCAGCTTCCGAGATTCCGCCGCCATGGGTGATCGGATTGGGCATGGTCATTGCGAAAGATCGATGAGGTGCATGAAGGATCCGGCGACGTTCCGGCGTCTGAGCCCGGCGCGGCCAAGATCAACGCCTGCCGCATCCCTTACCGCGAAGAGAGGCTCGGCCGTGCCCTCTGAAACAATCGTGGCATAGTGAAATTCGTGCGCCGTCATCGGTCCCCGAAAGAATGCGTCGTCAAGCGGCGTCACGTGCCGATAGCCAAGATGTCGCTTGCGTTCGGCAAAGCTGGTGACAAGCGGCAAGAGCCCGAGCATCTCGTACTTCCCGCCATCCGCGGCAATAAGCCCCTCACCCAGCGTCATGTAGCCGCCGCACTCTCCGAAGATGCGCGTCCCGGCGCTGGCGGCCTTGTGCATGCCGATGCGGAAGGCCGCTGCACTGGCGAGGCGTTCGGCATGGAGTTCGGGGTAGCCGCCGGGGAGGTAGATCGCATCGGCATCCGGATGCGGTGCCTCGTCGGCAAGAGGCGAAAAGAATGTAATCTCACATCCTTGCGCGCGCCAGCCTGCGAGAAGATGCTCGTAGCAGAAGGCGAAGGCGACGTCGCGAGCAACGGCTGTCCGCTGTCCGACCGGCCTTGCCGCCTCGACACCCTCGCCCCTCGTCAGGGGCGTCGCGGCGCCAAGCATTGCATCGATATCGCAAGCCGATGCAACGCTTGTGGCCGCATTGTCTATGAAGGCTTCAAGCGAGCCGTGCTCGCCCGCCTGCACCAGACCCAGGTGGCGTTCCGGCAGCTTCAGCGCAGCGTCCTGCCGCAGCACGCCGAAGACCGGCATCGCGATTGCGGCAAGCGCATCGCGCAACATCCCCTCGTGCCGGTCGCTGCCGACCCTGTTTAGGATGACGCCGGCGACGTGAACGGTGTCGCGGTGGCGGGCATAACCGCCGACCAGCGCGGCCACGGAATGCGAAAGGCGCGCACAATCGACGACGAGGATCACGGCAAGCCCGAGCGCCGAGGCAAGGTCCGCCGGGGCGCCGGTGCCGTCCGCGGCACCATCATAAAGGCCCATCATCGCCTCCATGATGAGCACGGAGCCATCTTCAGTCGCGGCCGCCGCGTTGGCGAGGAGCAGTCCGGGGCGCATGGCCCAGGGGTCATAATTAAGGCAGGGTTTGCCGCTCGCAGCGGTGTGAAACGCCGGATCGATATAATCCGGTCCTGCCTTGCCAGGGGCGATCGATACTCCGCGCCGCTTCAGCGCCCGCATCAGGCCGAGGGTCACGGTGGTTTTGCCAGAGCCGGAACTCGGGGCTGCAATCATGATCCCCTTCATGCCGGATTCCGGAGAATGCGGCTCGAAAACGGATCGGGAGCAAGCGCTCGGCCTCCGAGCGCACCGAGCCAATCGAGTGAGGCGCGCAGCCGCACGACCTCGCCGACAACGACGATTGCCGGCGGCTCGAGTCCCGAAGCGGCGATGTCGGTTTCGCAGCGGCAAAGCGTTGTTTCAAGCACCACCTGCTGCGGTGTCGCGGCGTTGCAGACAAAGGCGACCGGCTCATCCGGCGAGCGACCGGCGGCGATGAGGTTGGCGGAGATCTGGCCGATATGTTTCATCGCCATGTACATGACGATGACTGGAGAGCCCCTGGCAATGCCGACCCAGTCGATCCTGTCCGGGACGACACCCGAAGAATCATGGCCCGTCAGGAATGTGACAGCATGATTGACCTCGCGATGGGTTACCGGAATACCGGCATAGGCAAGCCCGCCTATCCCGGCTGTGATGCCGGGAACGATGCGGAACGGTATGCGGTGCTCGACCAGGGTCAGTGCCTCTTCTCCGCCTCGCCCGAAGACGAAAGGATCACCGCCCTTGAGACGCAAGACTCTTTTCCCCTCGCGTGCCAGTTCGACGAGACGCAGCGAGATGTCGCGTTGCTTCGGCGAAGGCTTGCCGCCGCGCTTGCCCGCAAATTCGAGAGTTGCGCTCGGCTTGGCCAACTCAAGACAATCCGCGTTGACCAGGGCATCGTGAACGATCACATCGGCCTGACGGAGCGCATTCGCGGCATGCAACGTCAAAAGGCCGGGGTCGCCCGGACCCGCTCCGACGAGCCAGACCGAACCAGCCTCGAGTTCAGGCAAGCCGGTAAAGATATCCGTCATCGGTCGACACTCCGGGCAAAGCAAGGCATTCCATATGGTCGGACCGAGCAAGAACTTAAAGTCAGTATGAAGGAAACTGCCACAGACAATTGAATCGGCTGGTTAAAGGAAGTCCGTGTTTGAGCCAGCGTCATCGCAGGGTTCCCCTTGCAAAGTCAGCCGGTCCGGCGATTGCCACCGTTGCCCGAGCCGAGCGGATCTTAGGTACGAGCAGCACCGCATCAGATCCCGCACCCGACAGAGCCGCCCCCTCGGCAACACCGTGGCAGCCCGTATGAGCAAAGACCACTTTTGACGGATTTTTTAGACGTGGCGATTGCGCCTCCAGCGTGGCAGCGTCGAAGAAACGCGGCGGCACGGAAAAATGCCGCGCGACCGCGTGGATCGCCGGCTCCTCGGCGCGTGCGTCCAGCGAGGCCACAAGCGCGACATCCCGGCCGGAGACACCGGCGTGCGCGAGAGCCTGCTCTGCAAGCGCGATCACCTCTTCGGGCGCCGTGTCGCGTTCACATCCAAGGCCCATCACGAGCTTTGCGGTAACGAGGGTCATTCCTTCGGCGGAAGGCATATGCGGTGTGGCTCCCTGCAGCGTCGGCGTTCATACGAAGCGCCGGCGCGTGGCGAGATGCCTCATACCGGTCTGGACAGCACCGGGTAAAGCCCCCTGAATGGGTCGGCCGCACCGGACGCTCTTTCAGTCCGCCTGAACGGACGCCGTCGCATGATTGTCATTTTTAACGAAGGGCCTCTGGACGGTCAAACCGGATTGCGCCATTGGCGTGTCGTAAACCGTACGGAAGTCCGAAAATCGCGCTGAAGACAAATCTTTGCATTTCGGTATCACCTCTGACACAAGGCTGATGCAATTCAGCCGACCACTTCATCCGAGACGCCAGTGCACGACCTCGCCCTCCACATCCTTTTCTTTCTCTTCGCTGCGGCATTCCTTGCCGGCTTCATCGATTCGATCGCCGGCGGTGGGGGGATGATCACCATTCCGGCCATGCTGATTGCGGGGATTCCTCCGCTCGAAACGCTCGGCACCAACAAGCTGCAGTCCCTGTTCGGCTCCGGCTCTGCGAGCATCGCCTACGCCCGGCGCGGCCACGTCAACCTCAGGGAGCAACTTCCTATGGCGCTGATGTCGGCGGCCGGCGCCGTATTGGGCGCATTGCTTGCGACGGTCGTTCCCGCCGACATACTGGAGGCGGTGCTGCCCTTCCTGTTGATCGGAATTGCGCTCTACTTCGGTTTCAAACCTGATGTCGGCGACATCGACAAACACCGGCGGCTGTCGGTTTTCCTGTTCACCATAACCTTCGTCCCCCTGATCGGCCTCTATGACGGCGTTTTTGGTCCGGGCACGGGCTCTTTCTTTATGCTCGGTTTCGTCTCGCTGGCCGGGTACGGCATTCTGAAGGCGACGGCGCATACCAAGTTTCTGAACTTCGGTTCCAATATCGGTGCATTCTTCGTCTTTCTGCTGAGCGGCGTCGTGCTCTGGAAGGTGGGGCTGACGATGGGTGTCGGGCAATTCCTGGGCGCGCAGGTCGGCTCCCGCTATGCGATGGCCAAGGGTGCAAAGATCATCAAGCCGTTGCTGGTGATCGTGTCCATCGCGCTCGCCATCCGGCTGCTGGCCGATCCGGCGCATCCACTGCGGGTCTGGGTGGGGCTGTAGGCCGGTCGATGACCGACTGGCGGCGGACCGGCTGAAATGGCACTCGTTTCAAACGTTCCAGACGAGATGCCCGCCGCCCAGATCCGATGCCGGCGGGAAGGATGGCGTATAGTCCAGTGGGCGCACGGGACTTGGCAGGTCTTCCGCTTTTGGTACGAAATCCCGACGTGGTCTCGTCGGATCGGCCACGGGGACCGCAGCCATCAGTTTCTTCGTATAGGGATGCTGCGGATTCTCGAATATCTGTCGCCGCGTCCCCATTTCGACGAACCGGCCCATATACATGACCGCTACCCGATGGCTGATCTGCTCGACGACCGCCATGTCGTGAGAAATGAACAGGTAGGAGATGCCTGTCTCGTCCTGGATGTCCTGCAGGAGATCGAGCACCTGAGCCTGGATCGACACGTCGAGTGCCGCAACGGATTCATCTGCGACGATGAGCTTCGGTGACAGCGACAAAGCCCGAGCAATGCAGATGCGCTGCCGTTGCCCGCCGGAAAACTCATGCGGGTAACGCTTCATCTGCTCAGGCGATAATCCAACCCGCTTTAAGAGATATTCCACCCGGTCACGCAATGCGCTGCCGGTTGCCAGCCCATGGATTGCCAGAGGCTCCGCCACCAGATCGCCAACCCGCATGCGCGGATCAAGGGATGCGTAAGGATCCTGGAAGATCATCTGGACGTCTCGAAGGATGGGCCGCATCGTGCTCCCCCGTAAGCCGCGGGTGGAGCGTCCGTTGACGCGTATCTCCCCCGCCCATGGCAAAAGGTTCAACAGAGCCTTTCCGGTCGTCGACTTGCCACAGCCGGATTCTCCGACAAGAGACAGCGTCTCCCCCTTCAGCACATCGAATGAGATGCCCTCCACCGCGTGAAGGCGCTTGACCGGGCGCTGTAGAATGCCGCCCTTGATGTCGAAACGGACCGTCAGGTTTTTGACCTCGAGCATCGGCTGCTCGGCGTCGCTCGAAGATCCGGCGACCGCCCTTCCCGCAGCGCGCTTGGGTATCTCCGACCCTGCCATTTCGCCGAGACGCGGCACGGCCGAAAGAAGCTCCTTCGTATACGCATCCTCAGGACGCGCGAAAAGATCCTTGGTGGTTGCATGCTCGACAGTTCGGCCATGCTTCATCACCAGCACCTCGTCGGCCATCTCCGCGACCACGCCCATGTCATGGGTGATCATGATCACCGAAATTCCGTGATCGGCCTGCAGCTTGCGGATAAGCGCCAGGATCTGGGCCTGAACCGTTACGTCGAGCGCAGTCGTCGGTTCATCCGCGATCAGAATGCGCGGGTTCTGCGCGAGCGCCATCGCGATGACGATACGCTGACGCAAGCCACCGGAAAGCTCGTGCGGATACTGGCCGAGCCGGCGCTCCGGTTCCGGAATCTGGACCTGGTCCAGGAGTTCGACGGCGCGCGCATGCGAAGCGCGCCGGCCTCGGCTGCCGTGGGCGGTGATCGCTCCGACCAGTTGCGCACCGACGGTCATCACGGGGTTGAGCGAGGTCATGGGCTCCTGAAAGATCATCCCGATCTTGCGCCCGCGAACCTGCCGCATGCGTGCTTCGGGAAGAGCGAGTATGTCGTCACCATCGAGAATGGCCGAGCCGTCCGCGATTCGCGCCGTCGGCTTCGGCAGCAGTTGCATCAGCGACAGGGCCGTCATCGATTTTCCAGATCCGCTCTCACCTGCAAGGCAAAGCGTCTTGCCTGGAAGCAGATCGAAGGACAGCCGCTCCACGACGACCTTCGGCCCGGTCGGCGTGGCCACCTGGACGCTCAGGTCGTTCACGGAAAGCAGAGGGAGAGTCATCGGGCAAAGCCTTGGCAATGTCATCGAAGAACGTCCTGCCCCTCCAACCGGGGCAGGACCGGTTTCGTCACGCGAACACGACGCGCGGAAAATAGAAGGATACGACCCAGTTCGGCTGGTCGACGATCTCGCTGATGCGCAGATCACCGCAGACCGAGCAGAGCATATAGGCATCTTCCGGTTTCATGCCGTGTGTCGCACAGAGAAGGTCAATCATGCCGGATACGGCTGCACGCGCACCTTCCATCAGATCGCTTCCGATACCCGTCGTAACTTCATAGCCTTCGGCATCGAGATGCCGCGTGACCGGTCCGGGTGTGGTAAAGCGCGGCATGTGAAGATTCGCGCCCTTGACCACATCCAGCTTCACGACCACATCCATGGCGCTCTCGATGGCGGTTCCGCAGACTTCGCCATCACCCTGTGCCGCATGCGTATCGCCGATGGAGAACAAGGCGCCTTCGACCTCGACGGGCAGGTACAGGGTCGTTCCCGCCGCAAGGTCGCGAATGTCGAGATTGCCTCCCACACGCCGCGGCGGAACGACGGAATGCAGCCCCGGCTCCGCCGGGGCAAGCCCGATCGTGCCGGCGAACGGCTTCAGCGGAACCCGGCCGAACTCGCCAAAGGCAGCCGGAGCAAGGGTATCCGGATCATATTTCCAAAGGGCCAGCGCCGGCTCCTCAAATTGGTCGGCGAGGAGCCCGAAGCCGGGAATGTTGGCGGTCCAGCCAAAACCGCTTGGCTTGAAATGCTCGATGGTGACCTTCAGGGCGTCACCCGGCATGGCTCCATCGACATAGATGGGGCCGGTGACCGGATTGACCTTCGTGAAATCCACCGTCGAGACATCGGCCACCGTGCTGCCGGCAGTAAAATGGCCGGAGCCTGAATCGAGGCAGTTGAACTCGAGCCTCGATCCGGACGCCACGGTCTCCGCCGGCGGGATCGAACGATCCCAGCCGTAGTGGTGATGGCGTCCATGGATGGTGTAGTCGCAGTTACTGCACATCTTTTGCATATACCTGATCGTAGTGAACGGGAATGTGGACCGGATCGACGAACAGCTTGTCGTCGCCGCCGATACGCTCCGAGCGAATGGTAAAGCGCTCCTCGTTGAAGATCGGTGCCCAGGGTGCGTCCTCCATGATCTTCACATAGATGTCGCGCCACATGGCCTCGCGCTCGGCGGCCTTTGCCGGGTCTACGATGGCATCGGCTTCGGCTGCCTTCTTGTCGAGCTCCTCATTGCAGTACCAGGACCAGTTCCAGCCTCCCGGCACGGCACCGCCGCACCCCAGAATGGGGCCGTAGAAATTCGAGGGATCCGGGAAGTCGGCAATCCATGCCATGCCGCCCGACCAGACCATCGGCGCCTGGTTCTCCTCGCCGCCCGCCGCGATGACATTGGCCTGTGCCAGCGACTTTATCGATGCCGTGATGCCGATCGCCTTCAGGTCCTGCTGGATGGCCTGGGCGATACGCGGCTGAGGGTCGGTGTTCATGACATAGAGTTCGGTCGAGAACCCGTCGCCCAGGCCGGCCTGTTCGAGCAGCTTCTTGGCGCCCTCGGGATCATAGGCATATCCTTTATAATCCTTGGCATATCCCGGCATCGAGGGCGGCAGCGGCTGATTGGCGGCGACTGCGCGACCGTTGATGATGCGCAGGATGCGATCCTTGTTGATGGCCATGTTCACAGCCTTGCGCACCTCGACCTTGTCGAAGGGGGCCATCTTGACGTTCATCGTCACATAGCCGGTGTGCAACTGACCGCCCTGAATGATCAGCTCCTTGAAATTAGGATCTTTGGTCACCTCGACGAACTTCGCCGGCGGAATGCCGTCTCCGGGCACGTCGATTTCGCCGTTCTGCAGGCGAAGGAGCGCGACAACGGGCTCCTGGCCGACCTCGAAGGTAATGCGGTCAAGCTTCGGAAGCCCTTCGTTCCAGTAGTCGGCGAAGCGTTCGAACACCAGGCGTTGCCCAAGCGTCCACTCGGCAAGCTTGAACGCTCCGGAACCGACGGGATTTTTCCCGAAATCCGCACCGTGTTTCTCGACCTCTTCCTTTGGCACGACATGGGCAAAGTTGAGCGCCATGACGTGGAGGAAGGTGGCGTCCGGCCGGCTCAGTTCGAACCTGATTGTGTGCGGATCCTGCACGGCGATGCCGGACAGATCACCCCCCTTTCCGGCCGAGACATCTTCGAAGCCTTTGATCGATGAGAAGAACCCGGCACCCGGGCTCTGGGTCGTCGGATTCACCACGCGCTCAATCGAATATTTCACGTCCTCGGCAGTCAGCTCACGACCATTGTGAAACTTGACGCCCTGGCGCAGCTTGAACGTGAAGATTTTGCCGTCCCCGGAGATTTCATAGGCTTCGGCAAGATCGGGACGCAACTCGGTCGTGCCCGGGACATAATCCATCAGGCCGTCGAACAGCGACTTGATCATCGACCAGTTCTGCCAGTCGTAGCCGATCGCCGGATCGAGTGTCGAAACATCGTCCTTATAGGTGACGGTCATTTCGCCACCCTGCTTGATGTCGTCGGCGAATGCGGGATTTCCCATCAGTGCGGCGGCGCAGACGCCGGCCAGTAACAAGTTCCTCATCTGAAGTTCCTTTCTGTTGCTGCAGTTTGTTCTTCCCGCGTCAGCGCAGCTTGATGCGCGGGTCGATAAGCGGCGTGATGAGGTCGGCGAGCAGATTGCCGAGCACGATCGCGAACGCCGAGACGAGCGTGACGCCCATGATGATCGGGATGTCCACCCGCTGGATCGCCTGCCAGGCCAGCTGGCCGATCCCGGGCCAGCCGAAGACGCTTTCCACCACCACGATACCTGACATGAACAGGCCGATATCGATGCCGATCATCGCGATGACAGGAAGGATCGCGTTGGGCATTGCGTGCCGGAACAGGACCTTGGCGCGACCGTTGCCGGTTGCGCGCGCCGTACGGATGAAATCCTGACGCATCACTTCGATCAGCGACGAACGCATCATGCGCGAATACCAGCCGGCCCCCAGAAAACCGAGCGTGAGGGAGGGCAAGACCAGATGGGCGAAGGTGCCGTAGCCGCCGATCGGAAACCAGCCGAGCTTCACGGCGAAAACGTAGAGGAGCAGGATTCCGACCACGAACTGCGGCGCCGATACACCGACAAATGACGCGATCATCAGCGTATCGTCGGTGCGTGAGCCGCGCCGAAGTGCTGCAACGATGCCCATCGTCAGCCCGAAGATCAGTTCACAGGTAATGGCTCCGGCCATCAGCAGGAGACTTGCCGGAAGGCGCGATGCGATCAAAGTCGAAACTTCGGTCTTCTGCAGATAGGATCGGCCGAAATCGCCCTGCACGAGGCCCCCGACATAACGCATATACTGTTCGTAGAAGGGCAGATTGAGCCCGAGCTGTTCGCGGATGTTCTCCACGGTCTGGGCCGTTGCACTGCGGCCGGCGATCTGCCTCGCCGGATCGGCCGGGATCAGGTACAGCAGAATGAAGGTGACAAAGCTGATGCCGAGCAGGATGACGACCGTCTGAAGCAGTCGCCGCGCAATATAGGCCATCATCAATGCCTCCCCTGCTGCGTCGGATCGAGAACATCGCGCAGCGCATCACCGACCAGATTGAAGGCGAGCGCAAGCGCGAGGATCGCGGCACCCGGTATGAACACCAGCCAGGGTGCCGAGGTGAAATAGGTCTGGTTTTCGAAGATGATGTTGCCCCAGGAGGGAATGGGCGGCTGCACGCCGATGCCGAGGAAAGAAAGCGTCGCCTCCAGAAGTACTGTCGTCGCGATACCGAGCGTCGCCCAGACGATGATAGTGGACAGGAGATGCGGCAGGATGTGACGGAAGAGAATTCGCCCGGCACCGGCCCCCAGAGCGCGCTCCGCCGTGACGAAATCGCGCTCGGCAATCGAGCGGGTTTCCGTATAGACGACGCGGGCGATCTGCACCCAGTTCACCATGGCGATGACCATCGCCACGATCCACAGGCTGGGGGTGAAGATGGCGGCCAGAACGATGGCGAGGAGAAGCGCCGGGAAAGCCATCATCAGATCGGTGAAGCGCATCAGCACGGTGTCCACCCAGCCCCGAAAATAGCCGGCTGCAATGCCGACGAGCGAGCCGATGAGAACGGCAATGCCATTGGCGACCACGCCGATGATGAGCGAGGTACGCGCACCGTATATCAGGCGGCTCAGCAGATCGCGTCCGACAAGATCGGTACCCAGCCAGAATTGGCTATTGGGCGGCAGCGGCGCGCCTTCGATGGTCAGGCCCTCGAAGAACTGCTCGTGCGGGTCATATGGCACTATCCATGGCGCAAGCGCTGCTGCGCTTACCACCACGACGATGATTGCAAAGCCGATGATCGCGAGCGGCCTCCGCAGGAGACGCGCCAACACGCCCGGTGTCCTATTATCTTTACTGCGCGCCGTTTCAGCGACCATTGTCGGCATTCTTCAATCCGTGGTTAGCGAATTCCTCAACGATGGCTGCAGCGACGTCCTCGATGCTGCAGCGTCGTGTCATCGCGGTCAGACGCAGATGCTGGTAGGCTTCATTCGCCCCGCAATTTTTGCGAAGCATCAGCAGCGCGGTCGCCTGTGCGAGTTCCTGGCGCCTCGCGAGGCGCTCCTTCAGCGCGGCGACATTGCGATCGAGCGCGCGGCGGCGGGCGAAACTGTAACTCGCGACCATCAGAGCACTGTAAAGTCCGGCGCTCCCGATCGGCTTCAGAAGCTGGGCGTCGGCCCCTTGCGCGATGGTCCAGGCAATACGGCCGGGTGCCTCCGAGCCGATCAGCGCGATGAGCGGCAGAGGCGCCTCCCCCGGTCGCCAGGGAAACTGCTCGTCATGCCCCATATCCGCATCGATCAGGAGGACGTCGAACTCCTCGGCAGATCGAGCCTCGGGAAAGGTCGGCCAGGCCTGCTCCGCCGCAGCCCCGATACGGGCGCATTGCGCGAAGAGCGCGTCTACGTTCCGGTGAGGCCGGTGCAGGATGAGCATCCGCCAGCCGTCGAAATTCGGGGTGACATGAACAGAACTCATTTCACCACCCTCAGTTCAGGCCGCACTTCATCCCGCCCAAGTGGGCGGACGAGCGGCGTGGATGTCAGAAAAGGATCCGGCGCGATGGCTTCATGTGAGCGCTTGACGATTTCGAAACTGCCGTCCGCACGCGCGCGGCCGATATGGGCCGGCAACTCCACATGGTTGGTCCATCGGTCGACGCTGATTGCGCCCAAAGGCGTGTCGACAGACTGGCCGCGCAGGGCGCCGCGCACGAGATCCGCATCGTCGCTGCCGCAACGCATGATCGCCTCGGCTATCATCACCACGGCGCTGAATGCCTGCGCGTAGAAAGCATCGACAATGGCACCGGGATCCAGGGCCGCAAGCGTCTTCAGGAAGGAGTCGTTTTCCGGCGACTGGAGCGTGCGGAAATAGCAACTGACCGTGAAATGCCCCGCCGCGGCGTGTCCGAGCCCGGTGATCTCGCCCTCATAGAGGTTGCAACTGATGATCGGGCATTTTTCCGGGCGGAAGCGATCATCGGCTTCACCGAGCGCCTGGTATGCGCGCAGGAAGGCATAGGAGGACGGGCCAATCAGATTGTTCAGGATGAAGTCCGGTCTCTTCTCACGCACTTCATCGATGAGGTGGTCGATATCCGTGTCTCCGATCGACACAAAGCGCTCGCCCAGGACCTCGCCACCCGAGCGGTGGAGAATGTCGCGTGCGATCCGGTTGTTCTCCCAGCCCCAGATATAGTTCGCGCCCACAAGCATCGCTCTGCTGCCGAAGCGCGGCGCGATATAGTCGAGAAGCGGCACCAAGTGCTGGTTGGCACAGGCGGCAACGTAGATAAGGTTTTCGGAAACCTCGAAGCCTTCGTAGACGCATGGATACCAGAGCAGCGCGTCGAGTTTCTCGACCACCGGAATCGCTTCCTTGCGGCTCCAGGACGTGGTGCAGCCCACCACGTGGCGGACATCACGCTCGCGGATCAGCTGCCTGCAAAGCGATGCATAGCGGTCCGCCTCGCCCGCGGGATCGAAATGATGTGCCTGCAGATTGAATGGAAAACGCCGGGATGCATTGATATGCGCAATCGCCGTCATGGCGCCGCGAAAGCCCTGCCTCGCAGGCTGCGCGTAGCTGCCGCTTCCCGAGAACAGTACCCCCACCGGAAAGGAAATTTTGCCTGCCATCCGCCCCTCGAAAAGCAAAAAGGCCCCGCCGAGAAACAGAGTTTCTCTTCGAGGCCCAGATGCCGATACGTAATTTCAGCCAAGCCTAACGTTAGGATACGGCTTGTCAATACGGATGGACAGATTTCCGCCTGGGATGTGCCCACCGGACCGGCTGTATTACAGGAAATAAGGTGGAGATTTGTCGTGGACAGCTCTGCGCGACGCACTCCAGAAGTGGTTCTCCGGGCGGCCCTCTCCTCGACGATAGGCGGGGCTGATCTTGGCGCGGCTGATGGCGGAGGTGAAAGCGGCGGGCCAGCCACCCAGCGCGCTCATGACTATCGCCGCAGTCGCCGGTGCGAATGAATGCAAGGTGGTGACGGATAACGAAAAGGACTGCGCCGGAATTCAGGTCGTCAATCCAATACGCCGGCCAACACGCCGGCCAATACGCCGGGCTGTCTGATACCGACAGCCTAACCGGAAGTCCGCGGTGACCGTTGTGCAGAACTATCAGAATACCGCCAGCAGCAGAGCGCCAGCCGCGATCAGGCCCACACCGAGCCAGTTCATCAGGTTGAGTTTCTCGCCGAGAAAAAGCACGCCGAACAGTGCAACCAACACGATCGACAGCTTGTCGATCGGTGCGACGCGAGCGGCATCGCCGAGCTTCAACGCGCGAAAATAGGCAAGCCAGGAGGCCCCTGTCGCAAGACCGGATAGGCCAAGGAAGAGCCAGGTCCGCCCGGAAATCTCCGTCGGGCGCTGCCATTGTCCGGTCGCGGCAACGATGCCGACGACCACAACAAGAATGACACCCGTCCGGATCAGCGTCGCGAAATCGGAGTTGACATTGGCGACACCGACTTTGGCGAAGATGGCAGTCAGCGCTGCGAAGGCCGCGGACAGCAGCGCCCAGAACTGCCAGCTCTGCGTCATCAGAATTCGACGCCCTTCTGGCCCTTGATACCCGAGCGGAATGGATGCTTCACCAATTCCATCTCCGTCACAAGATCTGCAATCTCAATCAGGTCCTCCTTGGCGTTACGGCCTGTCAGGACCACATGCGTCATGTGCGGCTTCTCCTCCTTGAGAAAGCGAACGACCTCGGCGACGTCGATGTAGTCATAGCGCAGGGCGATGTTGATTTCGTCGAGGAGGACCATGGAGTTGCGCTCGTCGCGGATGAGTTCCTTGGCTTTCTCCCAGGCCTTGGCCGCCATGGCGATGTCGCGTGCGCGGTCCTGCGTTTCCCAAGTGAAGCCCTCGCCGAGCGTGTAGAACTGGCAGATGTCGCCGAAGTGTTTCTCGATCAGGTCGCGCTCGCCGGTGTGCATGGCGCCCTTGATGAACTGAACGACGGCACAGGGCATGCCGTGGGCGATGTGGCGAAAGATCATGCCGAAGCCCGCGGTCGATTTGCCCTTGCCCTTGCCGGTGTGGACGATGATCAAACCTTTTTCGTCCGTCTTCGTGGCCATGATCTTGTCACGGGCGGTCTTCTTCTTCGCCATCTTCAAGGCATGACGCGCTTCGTCCTTTTCGGCAGTCGGTTCGCCGGTATTCGCGATTTCCTCGCTCATGTTGTCCTCCCTATTGATTTCCGGCCAGAAGGCGGTCAGTAGCCGCGCGGCCGGAAAGGCTGTTCAGTTCGAATCGCGCCGAATTGGAGCGCGGGTTCCACAGTCCTCTATCGATAGCCTCCAGCAGCCGCTCGGACATTTCCGAAAGCGCGGCCGGGTTCTTCTCGCGAAGAAACCCGAGAACCTTCTCGTCGGCGATATAGGCTCGATAGGCGGCCTCGAAGTGATGATCGCGCACCGCGCCTGTGGTCGCAGCGAAGGCGAACATGTAATCGACCGTCGCGGCGATTTCGAAGGCGCCCTTGTAGCCGTGCCGCATCACGCCGTCGATCCATTTCGGATTGACGACACGGCCACGCACGACGCGGCCGATCTCCTCCTCTAGCGAGCGGATGACGGGCTTTTCCGGGCGCGAATGGTCGTTGTGGTAGATGGCCGGACGCTGGCCGGCGAGATGCTCCGCCGCCGCGCTCATGCCGCCCTCGAACTGGTAATAGTCGTCGCTGTCGAGCAGATCGTGCTCGCGGTTGTCCTGGTTCTGGACAACAGCCTCTATCGAGCGCAGGCGATCCTCGAAAATGCCACGCTCCGCCTTTCCATCCTCGCCGGCACCGTAGGCATAGCCGCCCCAGGTGAGGTAAGCCTCTGCAAGATCGCCGCGCGTTTGCCAGCCCTTCTCGTCGACAAGCGCTTGCAGGCCCGCGCCGTAAGCGCCGGGCTTCGAACCAAAGACACGATAGGAGGCACGGCGTTGAGCCTCTTTTGGGTCGGTGCCCCGCTCTTCCCATCGCCGCGCTTCGGCACGCATGCGGGCGGCGATCACATTGTCGGCATCGTCCTCGTCGAGAGCCCCGACGGCGCGGACCGCTTTGTCGAAGAGAGCGATCTGCTCCGGAAAAGCATCACGGAAGAAGCCGGAAATTCGCAAGGTGACGTCCACGCGGGGGCGGCCGAGGATGGCGAGCGGTACGATCTCGTATCCGGTCACCCGCCGCGAGGCCATGTCCCAGACGGGCTTGGCGCCGATCAGCGCCAAAGCCTGAGCGATGTCGTCGCCGCCCGTGCGCATGTTGGAAGTGCCCCAGGCCGTCAGTCCGAAGGAAGATGGCCACTCGCCATGATCCTGCAGATATCGGCGGATAAGCAATTCCGCCGATTTCTTGCCAAGCTCATAGGCCGCGGGCGTCGGCACGGAACGGCTGTCGACCGAATAGAAATTGCGGCCCGTCGGCAGCACGTCCGGCCGGCCGCGCGTCGGCGCACCGGACGGACCGGGGGCGACGAACCGGCCGTCGAGACCGGTCAGAAGACCCTTGATTTCCGCCTCGCCCGAACGCTCGATCGAGGGCTTCAGGCGCATCTCGACCTCGTCAAGTACGGCTCGGGTGTTGGCCCAATCCATCGAGCAGGCGATTTCGCCTGAAACGAGCTTCGCCGCAAGCAGTTCGATACGCTCGACGGTGTCGCCGGCGGTGCGCCAGGGCGCATCCGAGAGGGTCGCGAGGAGATCGGGCCTCGTACCGGTCCAAGGATCGGACATGACGCAATCCAGCGGGTCGAAGGGTTGGGTGCGTGGCAGTGCCGCTGCATACAACCCCAGGTCCGCCGCAATCGCACGCTGCAGGCTCTGATCCCCACCCTCACCCATGCCCCGCGGTACTCGGGCGAGCGCGACGGTGAGATCGGTCAGGAGCCGCCCCTTGGGCGCCAGGCCGAAAACGTGCAACCCGTCGCGGATCTGCATTTCCTTCAGGTCGCAGAGATAGGCGTCGAGCTTTTCGAGAGCCCGGTTTTCAGTGTCAGCCTTGTCGATGCCGGCGTCGTGATCAAGCCCGATATCTCGTACGAGGTCGAGAATCTGCCGGCTCAGCAGCCTCAGCCGGCGCGGATCGCCGCCAGCAGCCTCGTAATACTCATCGACCAGCGCCTCCAGGTCCTTCAGCGGTCCGTAGGACTCGGCCCGCGTCAAAGGTGGCGTGAGATGGTCGATGATGACGGCACTCGTTCGCCGCTTGGCTTGCGTGCCCTCTCCGGGATCATTGACGATGAAGGGATAAAGATGCGGCGTCGGACCGAAAATCGCCTCGGGATAGCAATCCTGGGAAAGCGCCAGCGCCTTTCCGGGAAGCCATTCGAGATTGCCATGTTTTCCCATGTGAACGATGGCATGTGCGCCGAAAACCGCGCGCAGATAGGCATAGAAAGCAAGGTAGCCGTGCGGCGGCACAAGGTCCGGAGCGTGATAGGTTTCCTTCGGATCTATATTGTAGCCACGCGCCGGCTGGATGCCGACAAGCACTTCGCCGAAGCGCGCGAGCGGCAGGGCGAAGACGCCGTCGAGGAAGAACGGGTCGCCCTCGGGCGCGCCCCAACGCGCGGTCATCTCCTGATGAATCTTTTTCGGAAGAGTGCCTAAGAAGTCTCTGTATTGGCTCAGCGAAATCGTTTCGCGAACTTCACGGTCGCGGCTCGCGGCATTTGTCGGCCCGGCCATCAGAAAACGCATGAGGGCGTCGCCGTCTTCGGGCACATCGCCGACAGCGTAACCCTCTGTCGCCATGGCCCTCAGCACCTCGATTGTCCCTGCTGGCGTGTCGAGTCCAACACCGTTGCCGAGCCGGCCGTCGCGGTTTGGATAATTGGCCATGACGATGGCGACCCGGCGCCTTTGAGGTTGTGTTCGACGCAGGCGAGCCCAGTTCGAGGCAAGGCGCGCGGCAAAACGGACACGGTCTGCGAGCGGCTCGTGGCCGACGATGTTCGCTTCGACGAGCGGATCATAAATCGACGCTGCCTTGAACGATACGGCGCGCGAGAGGACGCGCCCATCGACTTCCGGCAAGGCGACGTTCATGCCGAGATCGCGCGCCATCAACCCTTGCGCCGAGGCTTCCCAGGCCTCCCGCGACGACCCGGAAAAGATCACCTGCAGCACCGGCGCGCCGTTTGCTTCGAGTACGGTCGGCCGGCGATCCGCGCCGGGAGCGGAGACGGCAAAGCCGGTTGCGTTCATCACGACATCCGGCACAGCCTCGGCGAAGATCGCTTCGAGTGTTCCGATCGAGACCTGATCCTTGAGACTGGAGACGAAAACAGGAAGTGCCCGCACACCCTCGGCCGCAAGCGCCTCGATCAGCGCTTCCACCGGTTTCGTCTCCCCGCTCTGCACGAGAGCACGGTAGAAGCAGATGGCGACCATCGGTTCGGATTCCGGACTGTCCGCCGGATCTTTGTCGCCCCGACGCAGTTCCGACAGGCGCCCCCATTCCTCGACGCCGATTACCCCCGCGCCGGGCCACCAGATACCGGCCTTGAGCAGCGGCCGCGCCTGCTGCGGCTTCTCGCAGCCATCGATCAGTGCCTCTGCATAATCGAGGAGAAGGGCGGCATTATCGGCGCCGCCTTCGTTGAAATAGGCCCAAAGGTGCTGACGGTCTTCCACTGACACGGTCGAAAAGGGATCGAGGCCGGGGTCCCGCTTGTCGTCACCCGGCAAGACAGCAATCTGGAACTTGTTGGTGACCGCGGCGGCGTACAGCGCCTCCACGATATAGCGGAAGTAGCTTGCACCGCCGAGCGTCCGAACGATGATCAGTTTCGCATGTCTCGCCGTGCGCTCGACATAAGTGTCGACGGACATCGGATGCATGAGATTCATCAAGCTGGCGATCCGCAGGCTTCTTGCGCCCGCGCGCTGGCGGTGGGCAGCAGCGACCGAGGCAAGCTCCGTATCGGCCGCGGAGAGGAACACGATGTCGCCCGGGCTCTGCCCGAGGTCGATCGCCTCGTTGCCGTCGGCGATCGTACCTTTCTGGGCTAGGAGGAGATGCATGGATGCTCCTCGATTTCCGCGCGCAAGGTCAAAACCACCTTACACAAGTGCCGATATTGCCGCCCGCAGGGCAGGCTCATCCATGTCATGCAGGCCTATGACGACCAGCCGTGTGCTGCGCGTTTCGCCCGGAGCCCATGCGCGATCGAAATACTGGTCGATGCGGCTGCCCACCGCCTGTATCAGGAGGCGCATCGATTTGCCGGGAACGTCGACGAAACCCTTGAGGCGCAGCACGTCGTGCTGTGCGATCACATTTCTGAGCCGTTCCACGAAAACGGCAGGATCGGCTATGGCACCCAGTTCGACGACGAAGCTGTCGAATTCGTCGTGATCATGCTCCTCGCCCGCCTCGTGCTCCATCTCGTGGTGAGACTTGCGGTTGACGATGTCGCCCTCCGTACCCACCCCGAGCCCGAGCAGGATGGCAGCTGCTACCTCACCGTTCTTCGCCTCGATCATGGTGGGCTTGCGGTTGATGCGTGAGGCCACTTCATCGCGCACCGACTTCAACCCCGCGGCATCGATGAGATCCGTCTTGTTGAGAACGATGAGGTCGGCAGCTGTGAGCTGGTCCTCGAAGAGTTCTTCGAGCGGGCTCTCATGATCGAGATTTTCATCGCCTGCGCGGAGTGCGTCCACCTTGTCATGATCGTCTGCGAAGCGGCCCGCGGCAACGGCGGCGCTATCGACGACGGTAACGACGCCGTCGACCGTTACCTCGCTGCGGATGTCCGGCCAGTTGAATGCCGCGACGAGCGGCTGCGGCAGCGCCAGGCCCGAGGTCTCGATGATGATATGGTCCGGACGGTTCTCTCTTTCGAGCAGCTTCGTCATGGTCGGAATGAAGTCGTCGGCAACAGTGCAGCAAATGCAGCCATTGGTCAGCTCGATGATATCATCCTCCGTGCAGGCTTCAGCTCCGCAACCCTTCAACACGTCGCCGTCGACGCCTAGGTCGCCGAACTCGTTGATGATCAGCGCGATGCGCTTGCCGTCGGCATTCTGCAGCAGATTGCGGATCATCGTCGTCTTGCCGGCACCGAGAAACCCGGTGATGACGGTAGCGGGAATCTTGCCCTGCTGAGACTTCGCGAGTGTCATGGATCAACCCTTCATTTTCAGCGGCAGTCCGGCCGCGACAAAGTAAACTTCTGCGGATTTCTCCGCCACGATCTGGTGGAGCCGGCCGGAGTGATCGCGAAAGTCGCGCGCCATCCGATTGTCCGGGACAATTCCGAGACCGACCTCATTTGAAACGAACACGAGGCGCGAGCGTGCCTCGGGCAGGAAGGCGGCGAGCGCTGCGAATTCAGCGTCCATGTCGCGCTCCTCCATCATCAGGTTGGTCACCCACAGGGTCAGGCAGTCGATGAGGACAGCACGCCCGGGATCATTGATTCGGCGAAGCAGTCCCACGAGCTCGAGCGGTTCCTCATGGGTGGTCCAGCCCTTGCCCTGCCGTGCAGCCTGATGAAGGACGATGCGTTCCCGCATCTCCTGGTCAAAAGCCCGGCCCGTCGCAAGGTAATGCATCGGCAACCCGAAGGTCTCGACGCGCTTTTCTGCGAAACTGGATTTGCCGGAGCGAGCGCCGCCCAACACGAGGGTGGGGCCGACGGAGGAAGTGGCCATGCTGCTCGCCTCAACTCTGGGTACGGAGGCAAAAGCAAAAGCGCGCGCAATAAGCGCGTTCGATCAGAAATCTATGAGCCACGACAACCTCCGTGCTGGCATTGGGGAGCATCTCCCCTCGGGCGGAATACCCTGACGGATGGCAGGTCTCCTGGCTCACGGCGCCACGGTCCTCGTCCGCACGTTTCCGACGGACCGATCCGGTCCGGAAAACGATGCGCAGAAGACCGAACGGTTCGCCTCGCCTTCCCGGCGTCTGCGGCATCGCGAAAGGCGGACGATTCGTAGAAGAAGAGGCGTCCTGCCCGGCTGATCGCGATGCCACGCCAGTGGCTTTTCCGGTATCCTGCCGAGGTTCGACGAAACTGCCCCATGCAGCGCCTCGAAACCGGCAAAATCCCCGATGGCGAACCCTGACCGTTCTACAGTCGCGGGGTCGGCTGCGATAAGGGCGCCCGGCATGGGTCCGCCCCGTCACATTCCCATTTACTCCCTCGCCCCACCTCGGCACGAGGGAACCATCCATGCTGCGTTAATTATGAAGCGTTGGCGGCAAAGTCAATCGACGGCCTGCGACAGCGCGTCCGCCGATTACGGCAGAAGCGCGCTTTCGGCTACTCCGAACGGGTAGGCAGACGGTTCCGCCCACATCATGGTAATAATCACGCTTGGGGTCCGCCGACATCGTGTCGATACGGTCATTCTCATTCACGCTCATGATCGCGGCTTTCATTGGCCGCAGAGGATCATCGTGGAGGGTGCGATGTTTGACTTGCGTCGTGTCGCAGTCGCTGCGTTGGGGGCAGCGCTTTACGGTTCCACACCGACAATTGCGGCCGAACCAGTTGGAGAGGCGGTCCGAATCAGGACCTCGGTCACCGGCAGCGGTGGACCGCTCGCGGAGCGGGACGCCGTTCATCGTGATGAGCGAATAAGCACGTCCAGATCGGGCCTCGGTCAATTCGTGTTCCGCGACGGCAGTAAATTGGCAGTGGGAGCCGGCTCTTCCGTCGTCATCGACAACTTCGTCTTCGACGACGCAAAAACCGTACAGAAACTGACCGTCGCCGCTGCCAAGGGAACGTTCCGATGGATCAGCGGGAATTCGAAGCACTCGGCCTATCAGATCCTGACGCCGGCCGGAACGATCGGCGTACGCGGAACCGTTTTCGATTTCTACATCGGCAAGGATGGAACGACAGCGATTGTTCTTTTGGAGGGGGCGGCCCGATTCTGCGGCCCGGCGGGGTGTCAGCAACTCACGCGCCGCTGCGATTGCGTGATCGCAAAACGCGACGGCACCATGACGGACACGCATAGAGCCGGGCGCAGCACGCTTTCGACGCTCGGCAACCGTAAAGCCCTTCCCTTCCTTTCAGGCGATCAAAAACTGTCCGCCTCCTTCGGGAGCATGAGCGGCAGTTGCGGAATTTCTGCGGCAATCGAGATCAAGCCGACAGCTCCGCACCGGGCACGCCCGCCGGAAAGAGCAACCCCGCAGAAGGCGCGCCCGGGCAAGACGCGCAGCAACGAGCCCGGTAAACGAGGTCTCGACAAGGGAAAGAAGGGACAAGATTCGGGGAAAAAGGGGCAGGACACCGGCAAGAAAGGCCAACTGGATACCGGTACGAAGAAGGGCCGCGGCTGAACGGGAGGAGACCCCTCCTCATGCGGGCTATTCAGCCGACCTGCCCTCGTTCTCGACGGCCATTTGTTCACCTGCGAAATGTTCCGCCCGGCGCGTGATCCGGCGGTAGAAATCCGACAATCCACCACATAGAGCCGACGCCTTTAGCTTCGCCGCATTCACGATTTCGCGACGCGGACGAAATCTCAATCGCAGAGATCCGATCAACTGCTCATGAAGGTGCTGCAGCTCTGAAAACTCGGGCGATGCGGCCACCCGCTCGTCACCCACGACGGCAAAGACCTGTGTTCGCGTGCTCTTGCCTTTCAACCCCAGCGACCCTGCCTCGAGCAAGGCGCATCTGCCGGCCGCTTTTGCCGCCGTATCGGATATCAGAATGTCGAAGCCTACATCCTTGCAGGCGGCCTCGATCCGAGCAGCGACATTGACCGCGTCACCAACCGCGGAATAGTTGAAGTGCATCTCCGCTCCCATGTTGCCGACGCAGGCAACCCCGGTATGAATGCCCACGCCGATGGCCACCGTTTGCTTGCTGCCGAAACCGAACGCATCGCTCTCATTCAGACGAGCGAGCGTTTCGCGCATGGCCAGGGCGGCGCGGACGGCTTTGCCCGTGTGATCGGCGACGTCAACAGGCGCGTTCCAGAATGCCATGATCGAATCGCCGATAAACTTGTCCAGCGTGCCCTCGTTCGCGATCACGTGGCGGCTCAACGCATCGAGAAGCGTATTGAGGAACCGGACCACCTCTCCCGGCGTGAGGCGCTCGCTCATCTCCGTAAAATTGCGCACGTCGACGAACATGATGGTCAATTCCCGATCGTCACCGCCAAGACGCAGGGCGTCTTGCGTATGCTCGATTCGATAGAGTAGCGACGGCGACAAGTATTGCCCAAAGGCGCGCCGCACCACGCGCCGCTCCCGGTCGATGACCAGGAAACGATAGGCCGTTGCCGCAAAATGGGTGATCGATCCGGCGAGAATGGGCGCCAGGGGGTCGAGTAACAAGCCCCCATAGAGAAAGGCGGACCAGGAGGCCACGAGGGCCAGCGCCGTTATCATGAGGCCGCATCCAAGCGCGACGGCTGGGCTGACGAAGGTGGTCAGCAGGACGAGCAGAATTCCGGCCACGGCAATGGCGAGTATCTCCAGCCCGTCTGCCCAATCCGGCCGTGAGAGAAACCGGCCGGACAGAACCTGTTCGACGGTCTGCGCGTGCAGCGACACGCCGGGCACGTTGTGCCCAAGCGCGGTGGTCCGAATATCCTGAAGGCCCGCTGCCGACGTGCCCACAAAGACAATGCTGCCTTCGATGGCCGCCCGCGTTTCAGAGGAGGCGCCGGCGGGCGCCAGCACCTGGCCGGCCGAGACATATCTTTCAGCACGGTCGGGACTGACATAAAGCCAGAGCTCACCGGTTGCCGTGACCGGCACGACGAACGCCCCAACCTTTATCAGTGTGATTGTGTCGGGTATGTCCGGAGCACCGGCAATAACGTATGTGGAGACCCCTTGGGCAACGCGGAGCGCTTCAATCGCCAGGTTCGGATAGAGCTGGCCGCCATCACTCAACAGCAGCGGGACGGCGCGCACGACCGCGGACCGGCTCCCGGGATTGAGACTGATATGTCCTAATCCGGCAGCACTGGTTTCGAGTTGCGACCTCAAAGGCGTCGCGGCCGTCAGTCGCGGCGGGGCATCGAACGGGCTTTCACCGGTGAAGGCGAAACCGGCTTTCACCGGTGGCCGGTAGTCTCCTGCATTTGAAAGGCCGAAGCCGAGGACGACGGGCCGGTCGGCGATGGACCGGGCAAATATCTCGTCATTGTCCGGCAGTAGCCCGAGGAGATCGGGATCGACGCCGGCGACATCGCGCATGACGCTGCGTGGCGACAGACGGTCGGGTTCGGAGAACAGGATGTCAAAGGCAATGACCGCCGCACCCAGTTCCGAGAGCCTGTCCACCAAGGCCGCAATGCGATCGCGCGGCCACGGCCACTGGCCGAACTCTGAGAGCGATGCCTCGTCGATGTCGACGACGCGAACGGGAACGTTCTCGAAGCTGCGCGGCGCCAGGCGTTGATATTCATCGAAGGTGAGGTCGCGGGCGAGCCGCAGAAGTGGTGGGTCGCTTGCACGCAGGGTCGTAAGCGCCGCCACGATCACAAGGCCGACGATGACCCCAAATAGCTGCGTGCGTGTCATGGCAGCGCCCTTCGCGCCGGACGCCGTCGCCATAGCGGCGAAAAAACCGTCCTGCCCCGAAGCCATGCTGCATTTTTCGCAGGGCGTATGCAACGGAGAACATTAGGAGGGGTTGAGCGCCTTAAAAACAATTCCAGGAAAAGTGCGTAGCGGTTTTCCGTCCGGATTTGCGGCAAAGTAAAGGATTAGAGAGTTTCCGCGATTCGGAAAAAAGCGGAAATGCTCTAACTACCCGCGGGACGTATTCGCTCCAGGAACGCAAGCATGGCACCATTGAACACTTCCGGTCTCTGCAGCGGAGCAAAGTGGCTGACGCCTTGAAGCGGAATCAGTTCGGCCGAGGGAATGCTCCGGGCGAGATACTCGGCGTGCTCCATTTTTATGAACTCGTCCTTCTCTGCATGCACGATCGCGACAGGCACGCGGATCGCGGAAAGATCGGCTGCCGAATAATCGGGTTGCGTCCGCATCATCTCGCCGACGTCCGCGACAAAGTCATCGAAATCATCCGGCGTGGCCGATAATTCGGCGTAGTCCTTCCGGTGGCGGGCGAAGCAACGGTCGATGACGGGTGTCGCCTCGAACGCCTTTGTGCCGCTCGGGTCCATGTTGCAGGCGAAGAAAAAGACGCCGGCAATCCGCGCGGGAGCCTGCCTTGCAAGAACGAGGCTGATGCATGCCCCGTCGCTCCAGCCTACCAACGCCGCGTTGTGGAGCTGCAGCCTGTCCATGACCGCAAGCACATCGGATGCCATCAATTCATAGCTGTAAGGCCGCTTATCGCGCGTACTGCGCCCATGTCCGCGACTGTCGACAAGCACGACGCGGTGGCCCGCCTCGAGAAGCGGCGCAAGCTGATAGCCCCAGTTGCCGCTGTGGCCGAGGCCGCCGTGCAGGAGGAGCACCGGTGTTCCGGCGCCGTATATCGAAAACCATATTCGGGCGCCATCGTGCTCGACAAAGCCCTGTTCCGCGGCAGGAGGCAGAGCCGCCGCCCCCTCCGCTTCGAAACGCCGAAGATCGTCGTCGCAATAATGCATTTCAAACCTTCCTTCGTGTAGGCGCTGTGCCGACAGCGCCAAGGGTGCCCCACCGGGAGGCTCCGAACAGGCGGGCGCCTTGCCTTCGGCGCTAACCCAGCAATGTCTCGAGCCACACCCGGTCGAGTACCGCGTCGAGTTCTGCGGCGATCTCGTCGAGAGCCGCATCCACCGACTGGCGGTAATTGCCTCCGCCGCCTTCGATTCCGAAGCTCCTGAGCAGTTCGGCCCTGTAGGGGTCGCTTCCGAAAAGTCCGTGGAGATAGGTTCCCATGACGCGGCCGTCCGCCGACATCGCTCCATCACGACGACCGTCGATCTCAACCGGAGCACGACCGCAGTCGATCCCTGCCGTTCTGCCGAGATGGATCTCGTAACCTTCGAGTAACACGCCGTATTCCCGCGACCAGGCACGGCTGTTGCGCACGGTTTTTTCGGGCGCCATCTCCGTCTCGACAGAAAGCAGCCCCAAGCCTTCGATCTCTCGCTTGCCGCCTTCGATACCGAGCGGGTCGATGACTCGTGTTCCGAGCATCTGGTAGCCGCCGCAGATTCCGATGACCCGGCCACCGCGCCGGATGTGCCGATCAAGGTCCCGGTCCCAGCCCTGCCTGCGGAAGTCTTCGAGATCGGCGATGGTGGATTTGGAACCGGGTATCACGACCAGGGCCGCGTCGTCGGGAAGCGGCGTACCCGGCCGGACAAAGACGATCTCCACATCCGGTTCTGCGGCCAAAGGGTCGAGGTCGTCGAAATTTGCGATTCGGGACAGAACGGGCACGGCGACCTTCAGCGCCTTGCCACCGCCCCGCGCCAGTCTCTCGAGCACGACGGAGTCTTCGGCAGGCAGCCGCCCCGCGCTCTTAAGCCACGGCACGACCCCGAAACAGGGCCAGCCGGTAAAGGTACGGATCGATGCTATGCCGTCGTCGAACAGCGTCACGTCGCCGCGGAACTTGTTGATCAAATAGCCGGTGACCATTCGCCGATCCTCATCCGACAGGATCGCATGCGTACCGACCAGAGACGCGATTACGCCGCCACGATCGATATCTCCGACCAGAACGACAGGCACGCCGGCACGGGTCGCAAACCCCATATTGGCGATGTCGCCCGCGCGCAGATTGATCTCGGCGGGTGAGCCCGCCCCCTCGACAATGACGAGATCGGCACCGGCAGAGACCAGCTCGAAACTCTCCATGACGGAACCGAGGAGACCCGGCTTCAGAGCCTGGTATTCCTTCCCCCTGGCCTGCCCCGCCACCCTTCCCTGGACGACGACCTGGCTGCCCACGTCCGATTGCGGTTTGAGCAGCACGGGGTTCATGTGAACGGAGGACGGCACGCGCGCGGCAAGCGCCTGGAGCCATTGCGCACGGCCGATTTCGCCGCCGTCGTCGGAAACGGCGGCGTTGTTCGACATGTTCTGGGGCTTGAAGGGCTTTACGCTGAGCCCCCGGTTTGAAGCGAGCCTGCAAAGGCCCGCGACAAGTACCGATTTTCCGACATCCGAGCCGGTTCCCTGCAGCATGATCTTCCGTGTCATGCCTCCCCCGTAGCATCGAAACCGAGTGCCGCAAAGCTCTGTACCGACGCGTTTCCGCCACCAATGCGGCACTGGCGATCACGGCTCGTTTCCGACCTTCTTCAAGCGTGCGACGATTTCTCGTGAACTAGCTCAATTGCGACGTCCCGTGCCGAGCCTGGCATTCAAGCCGAGCCTGCGGGAGCCTATATCCGCGCCATCGAAACCACTCCGTACACTACGGGGTCTCCCAATGTAAACAAGCCATGCTGTTCATCTTCAGCAAACCCAACTTCGTCCAGATCGCCTGGAACTCCCGAGCGCCGGAAGGCCAATCCCGCGTTCGCAATGTGGTCGCGGAAGCGCCGGTCGGCCCGCTCGGCTTCATCCGCACGACCAACATCGGATAGAGCGGAGCAAAGAAATCGTATTCGCCCTGGGCGGCCTCCCACCGTTCTCTTCCCGGGGAAATGCAAAAAACCGCACCCAACCGATCGAACGGAAGGGTGCGGCCGCAGGCTTGTTCCGCGTAAAATCGGGTCCGGCACGCACTACCTGATCCGGACCGCGGCAGTTTCCCGCCGCAGGCAACAATTATCCCCACAACCTTACCGGATCGTTAGCGAGGTCTTAACCAAAGGTGAATTTGCGCCATTTTGCTGCTGGCGGCGCTGTGCCGCATGCTCATCACGAAAAGGCCGCCGCTGCTCCCGCCCGATTGAAAAGGTTGATTTCTCACCCCGAACACTTAGGCTTGGCGTAGTGAGAACGGAAGAGGCCGGCCGGCATGTCAGACCGCGGGAGCGGCTGGGCGGCGCGCCTCCCACGTGTGGCCGCACTGACTGAAGGTGTCGAAGGACATGAAGAAACTCCTTGCTCCCCTCCTACTCGCTGCGGGCATATGCCTTATGGCGGGTTCCTTAGGAGCTGACGAATGCGGAAACGTCACTATTGCCGAGATGGACTGGGCCTCGGCTGGCGTTGCGGCTCGCGTGGACAGGCTCATCCTTGAAAACGGCTATGGATGCAGCGTCAAGCTGGTCCCCGGCGACACTATGCCGACATTCTCTTCGATGAACGATAAGGCAGAGCCCGACCTGGTCCCGGAACTCTGGATCAACTCCGTGCGGACGCCTTTCGACGCCGCAGTCAAGGAGGGTCGCCTCGTCGAAGGCGCCAGGGTCTTGAGCGAAGGCGGGGTAGAAGGCTGGTGGATTCCAAAGTTCATCGCCGACGCACACCCGAAGATCCGAACGGTGCAGGACGCTTTGAAGCACCCGGAACTCTTTCCCTCACCCGACGACCCCGCAAAGGGGGCAGTCCATAATTGCCCATCGAGCTGGAACTGCCGGTTCTCCACCGCCAACCTCTACAAGGCACTCGAAGGGGATAAGGCCGGCTTCCAGCTTGTCGACCCAGGCTCGGCCGCCGGCCTCGACGGTTCTATCGCCGAAGCATTCGAGAAGAAGACCGGCTGGCTCGGCTATTATTGGGCCCCCACCGCAGTGCTCGGTAAATACGAGATGACGTTGTTGTCCTTCGGCGTCGATCACGACAAGGCGGAGTGGGACTCCTGCACCGCCGTTCCGGACTGCCCCGCCCCGAAGGTAAACTCCTATCCGGTCTCCGATGTCTACACTGTGGTGACCGGGTCCTTTGCCGACAGAGCAGGTAGCGCCATGAATTATGTCGGGGCGCGGCAATGGGAGAACGCGACGATCAACAAGGTTCTGGCCTGGATGGATCAGAACCAGGCCACGAACGAAGACGCGGCCCGCTACTTCCTCGGAAACTTTCAAGAGATATGGACGCAGTGGGTGAGTCCGGAAGTCGCCGAAAAAGTGAAGGCGGCGCTCTGAAGATTTCTCATCCGCTCTGAGGATGCAGCTGCCGATGCGCGACGCAGGACCGGCCCCGGCGTCGCAAACAGTACAGCGGCCGAAACATTCCGCTGTCACAGTTCCAATGCAAGGAGCCGAAAAGTACAGTCGCCGAAGAAAGCTCCGAGCCAAGAAGGGGAAAATTCGTTCATGGCAAGTCACGCAATCGAGGTGAAAAACCTCTACAAGATTTTCGGCCCCCGCGGCGAGGATTACGTTAAACTCGTCGAGAAGGGGATGGGCAAGGCCGAACTCAACGAAAAACATGGTCACGTGCTCGGGCTGCAGGATATCAACATCTCCATGCCCGGCGGTTGCATAACGGTCGTGATGGGCCTGTCCGGTTCCGGCAAATCGACGCTGATCCGACACATAAACCGGCTGATCGATCCGACCGCCGGAGAGGTCCTCTACGACGGCGTGGACGTCTGCAAGATGAACGAGAACGACCTTCGCTCGTTCCGCCGCCACAAGACGGCCATGGTATTCCAGAAATTTGCGCTGCTGCCGCACCGCACCGTTCTCGAAAACACAATCTACGGCCTGGAAATCCAGGGTATTGACCGGCGCGAAAGCGAAAAGCGTGCGCTTGGGTGGATCGATCGCGTCGGCCTTCAGGGTTTCGAGAAGCATTATCCGAACCAGCTTTCCGGCGGTATGCAGCAGCGCGTCGGCCTTGCCCGCGCGCTGACAAACGACGCCGACATCCTGCTGATGGACGAGGCCTATTCGGCACTCGATCCGCTGATCCGCGTCGATATGCAGTCCGTGCTGCTCGAATTGCAAAAGGAACTGAAGAAAACCGTGGTCTTCATCACCCACGATCTCGACGAGGCCCTGAGGCTCGGCGACAAGATCGCGATCCTGCGCGACGGGCACGTCGTGCAGCAGGGAACGGGTCAGGAGATCGTCCTGTCGCCGGCTGATGACTACATCACAGCCTTCGTACAAGAAGTGAATCGCGGGCGGGTTATCAATGTCGAGACAATCATGCGACCGCTCTCCGGCAATCCGGAAGGTCTGTCGCTCGCCGCAGGCACCGTGCTCGAAACCGCTGCACGCACGATGACCGGTGCCCACATCAGCAACGCGCATGTCGTTGACGCCAACGGGCGACCGATCGGCGCGATCGACCTGCAGATGATCATTTCCGCCATGGTGACGCCGGTAAAGCATACTGATCTGCAGGCGGCTTGATGTCATTCCGACAGAACGCACATGCAAGGGGCACCCTCGCGAGGTGCCCTTTGCTTTTTCCGGCTCACGAAGCGGCCAGTCTGCCGCTGATGTAGCGAAACTCCTGAGTCTTGCCTCCATAGCCGTAAGCCGCGGCGGGTACTTCATGCACGAGTACGTAACTTTCCGGATGGAGCTTTCCGAGAAATTCCTCGAAGGCACCGAAGGTCGCCTCGATATATCCGGCGAGTTCCTGTTTCGTATTGGTGCCGTCGACGACCTTGATATCGAGCCAGAAACTGTCGAGCTGCTGCGATGCGATCGATTTGCCGCCGGCGAACCAATGCCGCGGATCGACATAGGTGACTATGATAGCCGTTACCGACGGGTCCTTACGGAGATGCGATTGCGTAAGCTCGCTTAGCCTTGCCGCTATTTTCGTGGAACGTTCCGGATCGGGTTCTCCGGCAATGCTGATATTGATGATGGGCATCAGAGGCTCCTCTTTTTGAAATTGCCACCCCCGGAAATTGTCACTTCATTCACATCAAGAAAATTGAATTGTTTTTCAGCGATACTTTTGCAACATTGAATTATGAGGCCAATCGATCCTGACCTTTTGCGTACCTTTCTGGCGTTCGCCGAAGGAGGCTCACTTGCGAGAGCCGCGATAGTCGTCAACCGAACACCCTCTGCCGTAACGGCGCAGATGCAGCGATTGGAAGCTCTGATCGGTGAGCGGATTCTTGCACCCGCCGGCCGCGGCCGGGTGCTTACGCCCATCGGCGAGGAGCTCGCCGCCGCACGCCCGGCGCATTCTCGATGCGCATCGTGACGCGTGGCTCAGCCTCAGGGGCGCGCGCGCCGATGGACGAATTGTCCTCGGCAGCACTCAGGACTTCGCCGATACGATGCTGCCCGGATTGCTGCGCCTCTTTGCGCGCTCTCATCCGCGCGTTCGCCTGGACTTGAGAATCGGCCGATCGAAGGAACTGACGATCGCCTTCGATCAGGGCCAGATCGACATTCTTCTCGCCATGCGGCAGTCTGCTGCCGCAGACGAGTTGATCGTCCTCCGAGAACAGATGCTTTGGCTTTGCTCCGACAGGGGCTTGGTAACGGACACGGATGAAGTGCCGCTAGCAGTCCTCGACGCGCCCTGCGGCTTCCGCACGGCCGCCATATCCGTCCTCGAAGCCACCGGCCGTCGCTTTCGAATCGCGGCAACGAGTCCCAGCCTGTCAGGTCTGCGCGCAGCGGTCCTGAGCAGCATCGCCGTCACCACCCGGACGGAACTGTTTCTCAGTGCCGGAATCGGGCGCGCTCCTGAGCACCTCGCCCTGCCGTCGCTGCCGCCGGCCGAGTTCAGCCTGCGCCTGCGCACCCGTGCGGAGGAGCCGGCAGCCGATCTTGCCGCCCTTCTGGCGGACGAACTGCGACAAGACTGGGCTCAGAGGCCAGAACGCATTTCAGCCTGATGCGCGCAATTCTGTTGCCAACACATAAAGATATCTTTATATCCTGTTACAGTTCCATTCAGCCGGGAAAAACCGATGTCCGTTGCACCGCATGCTCTTGCCGACCTCCTCGCCCAGAAGGGTGTCCTGCTTGCCGATGGTGCTACCGGCACATCGCTCTTCGCCATGGGGCTCGAAGCGGGCGAAGCACCGGAGATCTGGAACGAGACGAAACCGGAAAACATAACCAAGCTGCATCAGGACTTCGTAGATGCGGGCGCGGACATCATTCTTACCAATTCCTTTGGTGGCACGCGCCACCGGTTGAAGCTTCATCAGGCCGAAGACCGGGTCCATCAGCTCAACAAGCGCGCTGCGGAAATCGCGCGCGCAGTCGCTGACAAAGCGCCGCGAAAGGTCATTACGGCTGGCTCGGTCGGCCCGACCGGCGAACTGCTGATTCCGCTCGGCGCACTCTCCTATGAGGACGCCGTCGCAGCCTTTGTGGAACAGATCGAGGGGCTGAAGGCCGGCGGTGCGGAAGTTGCCTGGATCGAAACCATGTCTTCTGCGGACGAAATCCGCGCAGCCGCCGAAGCGGCCGTGAAGGTCGGCCTTCCCTATGTCTACACCGGTTCCTTCGACACTGCCGGCAAAACGATGATGGGCCTGCACCCGAAGGACATTCACGGCGTCGCCGCCGACATCGGCGAAGGCCCGGTCGCCGTCGGCGCCAACTGCGGCGTCGGGGCGTCGGATATCCTCTCGTCCCTCCTCGACATGACGGCCGAAAGCCCGGATGCAACGATCGTCGTCAAAGGCAATTGTGGAATTCCCGAGTTCCGCGGCTCCGAGATCCACTATTCGGGCACGCCGCCGCTGATGGCGGAATATGCGCGGTTGGCCATGGACGCCGGCGCCAGGATCATCGGCGGCTGTTGCGGCACCTCCTGCAACCATTTGGCCGCAATGCGTCTCGCGATCGACAATCACATCAAAGGTGAGCGCCCGACACTCGAGACGATCGTCGAGAAAATCGGTCCGTTGCGCAACAAGTCTGCAAATGAAGGCCCCGCCGCCCCCGCTCGCGAGCGCCGCCGGCGCGCATAAATCACTGCTGGCAGGAGCTCCGGCAATAAAGCCGTAGCTCTCCTATTGCGCGCGTTCAACGCCAGTGCGTGAACGTGCTGGGAAAACGTCGTTTGCGCTGGCACTCACCATAATGGTGTCCTCGGCAGGATTGCATATCCCGCGAATGGGCGCCCCGAGCCGACCGCGTTCCGCAGTGCAGCCATATTCGGCTGCGCTGGCAAACACTTGGTAAAATTCAAGCGTGGTGCCGAGGTGGCGGGAGCCTTCGTCTGAAAAATGCCCGTGGTCCTCGAAAATAGCCACGCCTTTGTCCTCGGTCCTGCAGCGGCCGTCATCGCAGAGATAACCGTTGAAGCTCACGACCGGATAGTCCCGGGCGATGCCCGCCAGGACAGTGAGCACGTCTCGGTCGTGCATCCGTACGGTTTCAAACGATGCACCGCAGCCTTCGGCAGAGGCGCCGAGCAGGCGCGCTCGCGCAACGCAAAGGCCGCTGTCGCGCCCGTCCTGTGGTGGCGGTGCGATGACGACTGGCCGAAAGCCATTGCTTCGCAACCATGCAAGGCTTGCTCGAAAGCTGTCGGCAACAATCCAGGCGTCCGACTGCACCGCTCCCCTGCCCTCGAGAAGCATCGTTTTCTCCGCGAGATACTGGTTCAGTGGCGAGGACAGAACGACATAGCGGATTGACCTGTGCGCCAGAAGGAAGCGCTGCACCTCCTTATTGTGGCCGATGCACTTCTGCGGCCAGGCGGGGTCCAGCCTGGGGAGAATCGGGGCAAGTCCGGTGAGCGGACCGCAATTATTGTTCGTCAGTTGCACGAGCCGGGCTTCTGGTTCGGAGGCCAGGATCCCGTCGACGAGGTGCCGGGCGAAGGAGTCTCCCCAGACGGCAATCACCGGCTGGCTGCTTGTGCTGCACTTCAAGTCGATTACCGCATTGCAGTCCTTGCTTAAGCCGACGCTCGGCTTGGCCAGACGGGCGAGTTCGACGTTGTGTCCAGCAAGCCCGTCGCTGCCGTCCAGGACGAGGCCAGCCGCAACAGTGATGGAGCCGATAGATGCGACGGTCGCGAATATCGCCGTCCGGCTGAAACGGGCACGATTGCGAAAGGGCCTCTCGACATATCGCCAGCTTAGATAGGCCAGTCCGAAGCAGAGCGAGATCAGTGCCAGGCAGCCGGCAGGCGTCAAACTGTCGTTCATGCGCATCCGCGCAAATGCGAATACCGGCTGATGCCAGAGATATAGGCTGTAACTGCAGAGCCCGATCGCAACGAGCGGGCGGACTGAAAGGCACTTGCCGATCAGCGTGTCTCTGCGGCCAAAAGCGATGACCAAAGCCGTACCGGCGACCACCGGGACAGTCGCCCAGCCTGGATAATGTTGCGCTTCGGTAATTGACAGATAGCTCGCGCCGATCAGGAAAACCCCGAAGCACGCGAAGCACTCGCGCAGCGATCTGGAAAGCTCACGATGCGCAATGCCCGAGAGGGCAACAGCGGCACCGAGGCCGAGTTCCCAGAAGCGACTGGGCAGGAGATAGAAGTTTGCCGCCGGGTCGATGCCCACGACGAGCTGGGTCGCACCGAAGCTCAGAACAGTCACCGCGACGACGGCTCTGAGCGCGGCCGCCTCCGTGAAGCGGCGCAGCGAAATCAAAAGCAAGGGGAAAACGACGTAGAACTGCTCCTCCACCGCCAGAGACCAGGTGTGCAGCAGCGGCATGAGGCCGGTATCGGGCGTGAAATAATTCGTCTGGTCCCAGAAGAAGAAATTGGCCGCGAACAGATTCGCCGCATAAAGGCTCTTGCCGAACTCGTTCAATTCCTTCGGCAGCATCCACATAAGCGCGAAGGGAATGCAGGCGATACAGACGAACAGAAGAGCCGGCGCGAGCCGCCGGGCACGACGCTCATAAAATCCGATGACGCTGAATGCGCCACTGCGGATTTCCTGATGAATGAGGGCCGTGATCAGGAAACCGCTGATCACGAAGAAAACGTCGACCCCCGCGAAACCACCGGATATAAAGCCGAAACCGGCGTGAAACAGCAGGACGGGGATTACAGCGACTGCGCGAAGCCCGTCGATTTCAGGTCTGTAATGCATAATGCGAGGCAGAAGCTTTCATAAAAGTCGCGCGTCGTTAACACGAGCGGCCACCCGAAACCACCCCGCCGGATGTCAGTGCACCGCAACTTTCGATGGATCAAACCCTTCGCATACCGACCACCCCAACGCCTGTGCACTCGGGCTCGTCAGCTCACCGCGGAAAATCGGCAACCACCGCGATAATTGGCCCGAGCGGAAAAAGCCGGTCGTGACGGTTGATCTCAGGCGCGTAGAGGCTCGAGATCGTTCCGTCCAGAAAGAGCGCATTGGGACAATCGAGCGCATCGCGGAACAGCGTGGCGAAGTCGTGGAAGCGTACGGGCCGTTTCGACGCGGCGAAAACCACCTTGCCGTTCGTGGCGACCCCGACGCCGTTGCGTGTCCTGAGGCTGTCACTATCCGGAAGGAAGCGCGGATGGAGCGCGCCGTCGACGACGAGCATCGGGCCGGATTGCGTGGCGAAACGCGGCTTGATGCCCGCGAGCCGATAGGCCTCCGCCGCAATGACACCGGCCTTGCCGCCGTCGACATGAAAGACGCCGTTCGGCAGCATGTGAAAATTGCCCCAACCGGGATTTGTGTTAAGCGGCGTCTGCTCCGTGCCCTCCTCCACATGCAGACCGACTGGAGAGAGGTCTTCTTGGTACATCCCGCCGTTCATCGCAAAGATGAGATACTGGCCGCGACGACGGAGTTCGAGCGACAGGGCTCTGAATGAGCTGAACGGTACCCCCGCCCGATCCTTGTTGTAGATCCGTAAATCGTTTGTCTGAGGGTCGAACGAGCACGCGATGTAGGCTTCGCCGAGATGGCGGACATCGCGGCAGGCAGCCGATGCGGGCGCAGCGATGCCGGCGGACAGAAGTGCGGCGCCAGCGATGAAAGCTCTTGAAAACAGTGGCATCGACTAGACCTGAAGGGAATCTCCTGGTGCAGCATCGCTCGGATTGCGGCGGATTGATGTGACCCGCCCGCGCTTGCCGTTCACGGCTTGAGCGCCGCCATATGAAAACGCAATTGCCGGACCGCATAACGAAAGTCGCGCCCCACCGGGCAGGCATTGCGGGAGAGGCAGCCGTGAGCAAGGCAGCCTGCCTCGCCCTCCCCGCTTCTCAGATGCGCACGGCAGCGTCCGTAATCGAACATACGTCCCGCTAGTGCATCCGGGGGGCAGCTTGAAAGGCACGGCTTCTCCGTGCAGGTTTCGCAAGGGTGCCCAACTACCGTCTCGCCCGTCACCGGCATCTCTCGATCGAAGCCGAGCGCACCGCGATACCCGTGCCACAGCCCGTAGCGAGGATGAATGAGAATGCCGAGCGGCGATGGCTTCAACCCTTCGGCACGCATCGCCCACTGCTGGAACGGCTGCCAAGGGGGATCGGACGGAAACCAGGCCGTGGCGCGCGCTGCTGCCGCGACCGGGCTGATGATCTGTTTCGACCAGGTGTCGAGCGGGTCCTTCCCGCCGCCATCCGGTTCGCCTTCGCGCCAGTGACTGAAGGGCTCCCAGTTCGAGCCGCCGAGATTGCCGATCAGCACCACGCTTGCAGCCGGTTTGCCGCCTTCGAGCGCCGGTGCCGCCGTCCGCGACGCGAAATTCACGGTCCCGCGCAAAAAAAGACCGTGCGGCGCAAGCGCCGCACGGATTGCTTCGAGTACATCGCTGGTCGATGCGGAAGGAGCCGTCATTTCGGTTTCGGCCCTTGAGTTTCGTAATGCGGGCGCCAGACCTCCTTCTGGATCATATCGGCCACCTGCGCCGCGCCGCCTTGCTCCCTGGCTCGCTCGGGAGCCTTTCAGGTGAAGGCGTCCGGCATCGAGTCCTTACGCTTGGCGATGAATTCCTTCAGCGCGTCGTCGATCGCCGGATCGAGATAAGGCGCCTCGTATTGCTCGAGCCAGGAGCGGGCGAGCGCATTGGCGCGCTGTTCAACCCGCTTTTCCCCCTCGATTTCCCACTGCTCGAAGGAATTGTTGTCGGCGAGCTGCGAGCGATAGAAGGCGCTCTGGAAGTTCGCCTGAGTGTGGGCGCAGCCGAGATAATGGCTGCCGGGGCCTACTTCGCGGATTGCGTCGAGCGCCTGAGCATTTTCGGAAAGGTCAACGCCCTCGGCCATCTTCTGCATCATGCCGAGCTGATCCTGATCGATCATGAACTTCTCGTAGGACGAGACGAGACCGCCCTCGAGCCAGCCGGCCGCATGCAGCACGAAGTTGGTGCCGGCAAGCAGCGTCATGTTCAGCGTATTGGCCGATTCATGCGCAGCCTGGGCGTCCGGAACTTTCGAACCGCAGAGCGAACCGCCGGTACGGAACGGCAGGCCGAGACGGCGGGCAAGCTGAGCGGCGCCATAGGAAACGAGCGACGGCTCCGGAGTGCCGAAGGTCGGCGCGCCCGACTGCATCGAGATCGACGCGGCGAAGGTGCCGAACAGCACCGGCGCACCCTTGCGGATGAGCTGGGTAAAGGCAGCGCCCGCAAGCACTTCGGCCAGGATCTGCGTCAGCGTGCCCGCAACCGTGACCGGACTCATGGCCCCCGACAGAATGAAGGGCGAAACGACGCAAGCCTGGTTATGGCGAGCATAGACCTTCGCGGCACCGAGCATCGTCTCATCGAAGACCATCGGCGAGTTGGCGTTGATGAGGTTCAAAGTCACGGCATTGTTCTCGACGAAATCGTCTCCGAACAGAATCTTTGCCATTGCGACGGTGTCTTCGGCGCGCTCGGGCGCGGTGACCGATCCCATGAAGGGTTTGTCGGAATAGCGAATATGACTGTAGACCATGTCGAGATGACGCTTGTTGACGGCGACATCGACCGGCTCACAAACAGTACCGCCGGAAGAGTGCATCGACGGCGCCATATAGGCGAGCTTCACGAAATTCCGGAAGTCTTCGATCGTCGCATAGCGGCGGTTGCCGTCGAGGTCGCGCACGAAGGGCGGACCGTATACCGGCGCAAAGACGGTCGACTTGCCGCCGATCTGAACGCTGCGCTCGGGATTGCGCGCATGCCAGGTGAATTCCTTCGGCGCCGACTTCAGGAGCTCGCGGCAAAGGCCCTTGGGAAAATGCACGCGTTGGCCGCGAACGTCGGCTCCAGCCGCCTTCCAGAGGTCGAGCGCTTCCGCGTCGTCGCGAAACTCGATGCCGATCTCCTCGAGCACGACGTCCGCATTGCGTTCGATGAGCTGCAGCCCCTCCTCATCGAGCACTTCGTATTCGCGAATCCTGCGCTGGATATAGGGCAGAGACGGTCCCGGGCCGCCGCCGGTACGAGACGCGCGACGCGCCGCTGCTCCCCGTCCTTCGCCACGCGCGCGGCGTCCGCCGCCTTCGGCACCTTGTACTGTAACGTCGCTCATTCGCTCATTCCTCTTCCCGCGGCACCCCGCGCATCATGCGCGATGAACGCCGCAACACTTTGATGGGTGGGCGCATACCCCTTTCGCGAGGTCAAATCCAGCGGCGGGCATATGCATCCGATAATCGATTTAGCCTAATGCTACCAAGGCGCCGGGCCGGTACGGGTCTTAATGCGCCAACGGTTGGCGCATCTTAGACACTCAATCTTCGGTCGTTGCTCCCTGCGATGTCTTGGGCACGCTTCTTTCGGATGCTGCAGGAAGGACCGCATAAGCGCCACTCTAACGCCTTGAAGACCTGCATAATTTTACGGCGCGACAGTTTCCGGATCGCGGAATGATTCCTTGTGATCACCTTGTGGCAGCACTTACGTCGGGCGCCGTCGTTTTTCATCATATGCGACGTCGCTTTCAACAAGAGATTATTAGGTGTAGCCCGCTAAGGATTGGGGAACGCGTCCGGATTGCGACCTCTCTCGTGCCACCCGTGCGAAATGACTGTGCCAGGAACCGAGGAACCCAACTATGGCAGACGATGAAATCATTCTCGAGGACCTTTCCGATGAGGAACTCGTGCAGCAGATGCATGACGACCTTTATGACGGTCTCAAAGAGGAAATCGAGGAAGCGACGCGAATCCTCCTCAAGCGTGGCTGGACGCCATACGACGTCCTGACCCAAGCCCTGGTCGAAGGCATGCGCATCGTCGGGATAGATTTCCGCGACGGCATTCTCTTTGTTCCGGAAGTGCTGCTTTCCGCCAATGCGATGAAGGCCGGTATGTTCATCCTGCGCCCGCTTCTCGTCGAGACTGGAGCGCCGAAGCTCGGAAAGATGGTTATCGGTACGGTCAAGGGCGACATCCACGACATCGGCAAGAACCTCGTCGGCATGATGATGGAAGGCGCCGGCTTCGATGTCGTCGACCTCGGTATCAACAACCCGGTTGAAAACTACCTCGAAGCGCTCGAGCGTGAGAAGCCCGACATCCTCGGCATGTCGGCACTGCTCACGACCACCATGCCCTATATGAAGGTCGTTATCGACACGATGAAAGAGAAGGGGTTGCGCGACGAATACGTCGTCCTCGTGGGCGGTGCACCGCTCAATGAGGAGTTCGGCAAGGCCGTCGGCGCTGACGCCTATTGCCGCGATGCCGCAGTCGCAGTCGAGACCGCCAAGGACTACATGAAGCGTAAGCACAACCAGCTTGCAGCCGGCTGAGACGATTCGACATGAAAAAGCCGGCTGCTCGTGTGAAACGAGCAGCCGGCTTTTCTGTTTTTAGCGACGAGGAGAGCGTGAACGCGGCGGCTCTATCGCGCCACCGTCAGTTGGCGGCCCTCGCAACCCGATTGCCGGCTCCCTGTGTCGCATTTACTGCATTTGCAGTATCCTGCCCCGCACCGCGGATCGTGTTTGCGCAGGAACTCAGGGTTGCCAGCGCTATCAGAACGGCTCCGATCGTCGCAATGGATTTTGTCGTCATGACCATGATTCCTTTGTGTTGATACAAGGCGGAGTTAAGATGGAAAGTGCAATGTCGGCAAGAGAACGTGCACAACCGAAGAAAGTTCATGTTATAGCTTGCGGTGCGATTGCGCGCGAGATCCTTGCCGTCTGCGAGGCCAACGGGCTGGAGCACATCGAGCTTAGCTGTCTGCCCGCCATCTGGCACAATACGCCGGAGAAAATCACACCCGGGTTGCGAGAGGGTATCGTCAAGGCGCGGGCGAGCGGCTTCGAGCACATCTTTCTCGCCTATGCCGATTGCGGCACCGGCGGGCTGATCGACCGGCTCTGTGAAGAGGAAGGGGTGACACGAATCCCGGGTCCGCATTGCTATTCCTTCTTTGCAGGAAACGCGGACTTCGCCGCGCGATGGGACGAGGATATCACCGCCTTCTTCCTGACAGACTTTCTCGCCCGCCAGTTCGAGGCCTTCGTTATCGAACCGCTCGGTCTCGACCGGCATCCGGAATTGCGCGACATGTATTTCGGCCACTATCGCAAGCTCGTCTATCTCTCCCAACAGGAGGACAAGGCATTGCAGGAGAAGGCCCGGCGCGCAGCCGATACTCTCGGGCTCGAATACGAGTACCGCTACACCGGCTATGGCGACCTCACCGAGTCGCTGCTCGCCGTCTGATAGGCATGTTGATTTGCCGGCTATTGCGCCCCCGCGCCCAGCACCCGGTGGGTCGCACGGTCGACGGCATGGCCGGTCTGCGCGCTGTCTTCCCTGAATCCGTGTGCCGTGTTGGCGCAGGAGGAGGCGACGATCAGCACTATGCATAGACTTGCAATCACAGTGTTCGGCATGACGACCTCGGCAACAGACCGGCGATCCTACAGCGCCGTGCGTCTTATCAGACGCACAAAGGTCGCTGCAGCACTTTGATTTGCGCATGTTTTATCCTTCAGTCGGATCCGATTAAAGGAAACATGCAGCAGGGAAGATGATGCACGCTTGCGGGAAATCAAGAGCGGTAAGCAAGCTTGTCTTCGGCTGAATCATGAGAGAGTATTAGATTTCCCTTATATCCAATCCGGGGATTGGAGAACGTCATGATCGCCAGACCATCGATCCTCGCAGCCGCGCTCGCCCTGTTGGCCCTCGCGGGGTGCATGAGCAGCCAGTCCGCCCGCACGACCAACAGTCCTCAGCAAAGTGGCGGTACCAGCGCAGCAGCAGGCGCCGGCAGCGGTGGAATGGGAAGTTCCGGTGGTAGCAGCTCCGGTTACTGAGCCGGCCCGCCGCAAACCGAGTTGGCGAGCCGGCTCATTCGTCGTTGTGGAGACGGCCCCCCGCGGTCTCAGGAATATGGCGAATAGCACTGCTGCCTGGGGCCGTTATAGGGCTGGTAGGAATTGTCCGCAGCCCGGTACGAGCGATAGCGGCCATAGCACCAGTTGACATGACTTGCCGGCAGTGCGGGCACCGCGTAACGCGGCTCGGCATAACGGGGCGGCTGAGCGATGGCGCCACCGATGATCATCCCGGCTCCGAAAGCGGCCAGAGGATACCACCAGCCGTCGCTGTGCCTGCGGTAGCCGTGCCGGTGGTAGTTGTAGCCGCGATGGCCATTGTGCCATCCATGACGATGGCCGTGACGGCGCCAGCCGTGGCGTGGGCGGTGTCCGTGACCGCGCCAGCCCCGGTGATCGACCAGCTTCACGTCGCTTTCCTGCGAGACCCGAGCGGAAATGACGGGCATAGCCTCAGCAGGCACATTGCCGGTGAAAGCCGTCAGGGCCGCCAGGAACAGTATCCCAATCTTCTTCATCACCACACCTATATGCTTCGAATACCGCATGTCGCCCGAATGTGCGATTTGAGAAAACGACATGCACGAACAACATCTGAAAGCGCGTGGCGTGAATTGGATCGAATGCGACGCGCTTCAGGTGCAGCTTTTGCCGCCAGCCAGGTGAACGCGCCGTGAATGCCAAGTTGATGATATTCTTAAAGAGCCTGATCGATCCGGTTCGCACATTACCTGCCTCTGTTTCATGGTGATGACGGGAAGGTTTTCGCCTTGGCAAAGGGCACCTGTTGCTCCGGGAACGCAAGCTTCTCACAGACGGCGGTGCAGCGTCGTTTTTGGACATATCGGACGTCGTGGCAAGGTGAGCCACGGCGCGTGGACATGCGCATTGTCGCCCTATAGGAGAACAGGATCCGATGGCAGACCGCATTATCGTCTACTGGCGCGATATCCCCGCGCAAGTCATCATCAAACAGGGCCGCAAGAGCGCGAAACGCGAGCTATCGCTGCGCTTCACGGAGGCAATCGACATGTGCGCCATGCGCACTGGCGCCGCCGAAACCGACGACTACCTTGCCGAATGGCGCAAGGGGGATCCCGTTTCGGTCTCCGACGACCTCGAGGCCGAAGCGGACAAGGCGGCGGCCGAACTGGAGGCCGCCTTTGATCGGGAGCGCCTCGTCGCACTTGTTAAGGCCGGGGGCCGCGACAATGCCTGACCCGAAGGTCGTAACGGGCAACGCCCAGTCGGCCAAGAAGGCGGCAACCGGCGCCTATACGCCACAGGGCGTGTCCCCCAGCCGGCGCTCGCGCCACAAATACACGGTGCGCCTTTGGGCCGTGCGCAATTCGCGTTTCTTGGAATGGTTTTACAACCGCTTCGCTGACCTGTTCCTACTGCTGCATCCGCTGTGGAACGCAATTGGTTATAACAGGGTTGAAAGGCCAGTGACCTTCGTCGAGCGTCACGTCAAGGGCTTCCTCTTCGACTGTCGCATGTGCGGTCAATGCGCTCTGTCATCGACCGGCATGTCCTGCCCAATGAACTGTCCGAAGCAGCTCAGGAACGGACCCTGCGGCGGCGTGCGCGCAAACGGCAATTGCGAGGTCGAGCCGGACATGCCCTGCGTCTGGGTGCAGGCCTGGAAGGGTTCGCAGAACATGGTGAAGGGCGACGCAATCATGAGGGTGCAGCAGCCGGTCAATCAGTCGCTGCGCGAGACCTCTTCCTGGTTGCGGGTGACGGCCGAAGCCGCGGCCGCCCGCGAAGCAGCGAAATCGGAGGGCCAGCAGCTATGAGCCCGGATATCAATCCTTACGATCCGGGCGCCCCGCTCGACCCGCTCCCCGGCCATTCTTCGCGCGGGCGGCTGGAGCGCGTTCTGCGTCGCGGTGAATTCGCCGTGACCGCCGAGCTCAACCCGCCGGACAGCGCCAATCCGCATGACGTCTACGAGCGCGCGGCGATCTTCGACGGGTGGGTTGACGGCATCAACGCAGTCGACGCCTCGGGCGCCAATTGCCATATGTCTTCCGTCGGTATCTGCGCGCTGCTGACGCGCATGGGCTATGCGCCGATCATGCAGATCGCCTGCCGGGACAGAAATCGCATCGCCATTCAGGGCGACGTTCTCGGCGCCTCGGCCATGGGCGTCCAGAACATCATGTGCTTGACGGGCGACGGCGTACAGGCCGGCGACCAGCCCGGGGCCAAGCCCGTCTTCGATCTGGACTGCATGTCCCTGCTCGAGACGGTGCGCATCATGCGCGACAATTCCAAGTTTCTTTCGGGCCGCAAGCTATCGACGCCGCCCCACGTATTTCTTGGAGCGGCAATCAACCCTTTCGCCCCTCCCTACGATTTCCGCCCCTACCGCCTCGCCAAGAAGATCGAAGCCGGCGCTCAATTCGTCCAGAGCCAGTATTGCTTCGACGTTCCGATGTTCCGCGAATATATGAAAAAGGTGCGCGACCTCGGTTTGCACGAGAAGTGCTTCATCCTGGTGGGCGTCGGGCCGTTGGCTTCCGCCAAGACTGCCCGCTGGATCCGATCCAATGTTCCTGGCATCCACATTCCGGATGGCATTATCAGGCGGCTCGAGGGCGCCCAGGATCAGAAGAAGGAAGGCAAGCAGCTCTGCATCGACGTCATGAACGAGGTGAAGGAGATCGAGGGTGTCTCAGGCGTCCATGTCATGGCGTACCGCCAGGAGGAGTATGTCGCGGAAATCGTACATGAATCAGGCGTCCTGAGGGGCCGCAAGCCGTGGAAGCGCGAAGCCGCGCCGACCGATGCGATGGTTGCCGAACGGCTGGAGCATATTCGCGAAGGCAGGGAGGAAAACCAGCAGCAGATGGCCGAGGCCGCCGCGCACCACCCGCATGAGACAAAGCAGTGAACCAGCGGCTTTACTGCATGTTTCCTTTCATCCAATGCGGTAAGGAAGCATGCAGCAGGTCAAAGTGCTCGGACCGTCCGGCACGCTACAAAAACACGAACGGCCATTTCATGAAGGCCATCGCTCGAGGATCAGAGGATCTTATATGACTCGCACCATCGTCGCCTCCGCCACCCGTGAGATCGTGATCGGCTTCGACCAGCCCTTCTGCGTCATCGGCGAACGCATCAATCCGACCGGCCGAAAGAAGCTCGCCGCCGAAATGCTCGAAGGCAACTTCGACACAGTGATCAAGGATGCGCTGGAGCAGGTCGCCGCCGGAGCTACGATGCTCGACGTCAATGCGGGCGTGACAGCCGTCAACCCGAACGAGACCGAGCCTCCGCTCCTCGTCAAAACACTCGAGATCGTCCAAGGCCTCGTCGACGTACCGCTGTCGATCGACAGCTCGGTGACCGCAGCCATCGAGGCGGGCTTGCGTGTCGCCAAGGGCCGCCCGCTGGTGAACTCGGTCACCGGCGAAGAAGAGAAGCTGGAAGCGATCCTGCCGCTCATCAAGAAATACGACGTCCCCGTCGTAGCCATCTCCAACGACGAAACCGGCATTTCCATGGATCCGGACGTTCGCTTTGCGGTCGCCAAGAAGATCGTTGAGCGCGCCATGGACCACGGGATCAAGCCCCACGATATCGTCGTCGATCCGCTCGTCATGCCCATCGGGGCCCTGGGCGATGCCGGCCGGCAGGTCTTCGCGCTTCTGCGCCGCCTGCGCGAGGAGCTGAAGGTCAACACGACCTGCGGCCTCTCCAACATCTCCTTCGGCCTGCCGCACCGCCACGGCATCAATGCCGGCTTCATTCCGATGGTTATCGGTGCCGGCATGACCTCGGCAATCATGAACCCCTGCCGCCCGCAGGAGATGGAGGCGGTTCGCGCGGCCAACGTGCTTAACGGCACCGACCCGAACTGCACGAACTGGATCATGACCTATCGCGACCACAAGCCGGCCGAAGGAGGCCACGCCGTGGCGGCCGCTGCCCCGTCGGCATCCGGAGGACGGCGCGGAGGCCGCGCAGCCCGCGCCGGCATCGCTCGGGCGGAATAAAATGGCAAAGCATCACTCCTTCACAAGCGATCTGATTGCACTCTGGTTTCAGGCGCCGATGGTCATCGCCGCGCGCACGCAGGCGATGGCGGTGGCCGCGATGACCGGCTCCACGACCGATTACGTCGAAGCGAGCCGGATGGTGACCGAAAAGATGGCTGCCGCCGCAGAAAGCGTCGCCGCCGTCAATGTCGCCCTGGTGAAGGAAGGAATGGGTGCCGCCGCGGCACTTGCCACCGGAAAGATGAACTCTGCCGCCGCGCACAACCGAATAGCGGCGGCGGTTGTTCGGCCCTATGCCAAGCGCGTGCGGGCTAACGCCCGCCGGCTGGCGAAATAATCTGCTGGCGAGATAGAAAATGTTGAACGTGCCTTCGAAGGACGAAAAGAACGAACCGCTGGTGCTCTTCATGCCATCGGGCAAACGCGGCCGCTTCCCGGTTGGCACGCCGATCCTCGATGCCGCTCGCTCGCTCGGGGTCTATGTCGAAAGCGTCTGCGGCGGTCGCGCCACCTGCGGGCGGTGCCAGGTGTCCGTCCAGGAAGGCAATTTCGCCAAGCACAAAATCGTCTCTTCCAACGACCATATCTCGCCATTCGGGCCCAAGGAGCAGCGTTACGCCAGCGTACGTCAATTGCCCGACGGCCGCCGCCTATCGTGCTCGGCCCAGATCCTCGGCGATCTCGTCATAGACGTGCCGCAGGACACAGTCATCAACGCTCAGGTGGTGCGCAAGGCCGCGACCGACCGCGTTATCGAGCGCAATGCTGCAGTACAACTGTGTTATGTCGAAATCGACGAGCCGGATATGCACAAGCCGCTCGGCGATTTCGATCGGATGAAGGCCGTATTGGAGAAAGACTGGGGCTGGAAGGATCTCCTGATCGCTCCACACCTCATCCCACAGGTGCAAGGCATATTGCGCAAGGGAAATTGGACGGTGACCGCAGCAATCCACCGCGACATGGATTCCTCCCGTCCCTTTATCGTCGGGCTATGGCCGGGGCTGAAGAACGAGGCATATGGCGTCGCCTGCGACATCGGCTCGACGACGATTGCGATGCATCTCGTATCGCTGCTGTCCGGACGTATAGCCGCCTCCTCGGGAACCTCGAATCCGCAGATCCGCTTTGGTGAGGATCTGATGAGCCGCGTTTCTTACGTGATGATGAACCCGGATGGCCGGGAGGCAATGACCAAGGCCGTGCGCGACGCCGTGAACGACCTCATCGGCAAGGTTTGCGCCGAAGGCGAGGTCGATCGCCACGACATCCTCGATCTGGTCTTCGTCGGCAATCCGATCATGCATCATCTGTTTCTCGGGATTGATCCGACAGAACTCGGACAGGCACCATTTGCCCTCGCCGTCTCCGGTGCCCTACAATATTGGGCGCATGAGATCGACATCGAGGTCAACCGCGGCGCGCGCATCTATATGCTTCCCTGTATCGCCGGCCATGTCGGAGCGGATGCCGCAGGTGCGACACTTTCCGAAGGGCCGCACCGCCAGGACAACATGATGCTGCTGGTCGACGTAGGGACCAATGCCGAAATCGTACTCGGCAACAAGGAGCGCGTCGTCGCGGCCTCCTCGCCGACCGGCCCGGCGTTTGAAGGGGCCGAGATTTCTTCCGGACAACGTGCAGCACCAGGGGCGATCGAGCGCGTGCGCATCGATCCCGAGACTTTGGAGCCGCGGTTCCGGGTGATCGGTGTCGATAAATGGTCGGACGAAGAAGGTTTCGCCGAAGCCGCCGCGGCAGTCGGTGTAACTGGAATCTGCGGCTCGGCGATTATCGAGGTCGTGGCGGAGATGTACCTCACGGGCATCATTTCGCAGGACGGCGTCGTCGACGGCGCAATGGCGGCGAAAAGCCCCCGCATCATCCCGAACGGCCGCACCTTTTCCTACCTACTGCACGATGGCGCACAACGAATCACCGTGACGCAGAACGACATCAGGGCGATCCAGCTCGCCAAGTCGGCGCTCTATGCCGGAATTAAGCTGCTCATGGAGAAACAGGGCGTCGATCACGTCGACACGATCCGGTTTGCCGGCGCCTTCGGCTCCTTCATCGATCCAAAATATGCCATGGTGCTGGGCCTGATACCCGATTGCGACCTCACGGAAGTGAAGGCGGTTGGCAATGCCGCCGGCACCGGCGCGCTGATGGCGCTCCTCAATCGCGGACACCGTCGCGAAATCGAGCAAACCGTGAGGAAAATCGAGAAGATAGAGACGGCGCTTGAATCAAAATTTCAGGAGCATTTCGTCAACGCAATGGCGATGCCGAACAAGGTGGATGCCTTCCCGAAACTCGCCGAAGTGGTTACCTTGCCGGCACGCAAGGTGCTGACCGATGACGGTGGCGACGGAAGTGGACGCAGACGGCGACGCAACAGGGAATAGTCCCCCTGCGCCGCCACCACCTTGAACTGCCGGATAGGGCCAAGGTCGCCACCTTCAGCAAAGCAGCCTTGCCTCGGCGAGCGAGGGGATTCGATGAAGACCGGCTGCAATCCTGGACAGATCGTCATCCTCAACGGTGCGCCACGATCCGGAAAGTCTAGCATAGCGGAGGCGATCCAGGCGACGTTCGACGGTCCATGGATGAACCTTGGCGTCGACACCTATATGGAGCGGGTCACGCCTCCGCGCTACCTGCCGGGCATAGGGTTACGGCCCGGCGGTGAGTTGCCTGAGATCGAAGCGCTGGTACCCGTTTTCTATGCCGCCCTCTACGAGTCCATCGCCGCGCATAGCCGGTTGGGTCTGAATGTCGTCGCCGATTTGGGCCACCACGACGCCTATGCCGAACCTCGCAATATCCTTCCCGACTGTGCCCGTCGGCTCCTGGGCCTGCCGGTTCTCTTCGTTGGAGTGCGCTGCCGGGTGGAGACTATCATGGAGAGACGCAATCGCGGGCAGCCCGGTCGCGAAGGCCGCTATCTAACCGGTGGCGGGTCCGAACCCGTTCCGCACCAAGTGCTCGCGTGGCAGCGCGAGGTGCATCGCCCCGGCATCTACGATCTCGCGGTCGATACGTCGATGATGACGCCTGGGGAATGCGCCGCGCTCATCCGCAAGCGGCTGGATGCCGGGCCGACCACGCCGACGGCATTCCAGCGACTGGCCGCGACCGCAAGGGGTTCGCAGCCGGATTAAATGTTCATTCCCGGCATGTTCCGCCCGCCGCTATGCCGCCTGCATCTGCAGCTCGGCGAATGCGGCGCGAACATGCTCCGCAACCGCCAGAACCGGCGCCGGCGCATCCTCGATGACCTTGAGGCCAATGTCGTAGTGACCGAGATCCGGCAGGCCGTCACGCTCGCCGAGTTGAACCATTTCGCCCTGCACGAGATAGCGCGGCAGCGGTGCGATCGCGAGCCCGGCGAGGACAGCGGCGCGCTGTCCGGTCGTATAGGCACTCAAAAATGCGACGCGGAACTTCCGGCCGGCGCGCGACAGCTTCTCGACCGCATCGGCGCGCCAGACGCAGCCGTCCTCCCACATGGAAACCGGCAGAGGATCGCGCAGATGTGCGTTTCCGCATTTCGCACCGGCCCAGACCAGTTTCTCCTGCATCAGAATCTCGCCGTCCTTCGAAGATTCGTCCGATAGGCTGTTGTACACCGCGATATCCAACCGATGCTCGTCAACCCGCTTGCGCATAGCATTGCTCATGCCGATCGAAACGTCGATGGTGACGTTCGGATAAGTCTCGGCAAAGCGCTTCAACACGGCCGGCAGGATTCGTTCGCCGACATCCTCCGGCGCACCGACCCGCACAACACCGTTCATGTCGGGCAGCAGGAAGCGGGACACCGTCTCATTGTTCAGCGACAGGAGCCGCCGGGCATAACCGAGCAGGAGTTCGCCCTTCGGAGTAAGCGAGACAGATCGGGCGTCGCGCAGGAACAACGTGCAGCCGAGCATTTCCTCGAGCTTCTTGATCTGCATGGAAACAGCTGAGGGCGTGCGGTAGACCGTCTCCGCCGCAGTCGTGAAGTTGCCGGTCTCGGCAATGGCGACGAAGGTCTTGAGCACATCCATTTCGAGCAGCGGAAGAGCATGGCGCATCATCATGTTCATGGCGGCATCCTAGATCAGAAAAACTGAATGATAACATTCTTCCATTTCGTTTGATTGAACATCAGCCATGCGCGATAGTCAAGCTGCAACGACGGGAAAAGTCCCACTGACAAGGAGAAGGCTATGTCCACACTGACATTGGCGATTGACAATGGCACCCCCGGCACAGGATGGACCTCAAGCTCCGCAGCGGCCGGTAAAGCGCCTTGGATACTGAACAGCAGCTTAGACAGCACCATGGAACGCTTCATCGATGAAGGAGACATCGTACTGACACTGCTGTGGCATGCCCGGTCTTTCATCGAACGGATTGCTGAACGACGACGCGTTGGCAACCTTGTCAGGAATCGGGTGGAAACGCGCCGACAATTGGCGAGACTCCCGAGCCGGGTCCGCAATGACCTGTTACCCGTGGAACACCAGCCTGTCACAGCATTTGATAGACCGGCGGTAGCGGGCGGAATCGATCATTATGTTTGATGAATCACATCAAACATATTCGTTTGAATGATCAATCGCGTTGCACCATAACGTCCATGGTCGCGACCTTTTGAGGAACTCAGAAGGAACCAGCAATGTCTATGAACGAACATGTGTCGTCCGCCTCGAGGCAGAGCCTTGCATCCTTGCCCGGCCTTTTTAACCTGCGCGCTCGCGCCTGGGCCGCCTGGAAGCGGCATCGCAACGAACGTGTGCTGGAGAACCTCTCCTACGACACGTTGAAGGATATCGGCTTCCCCTCCGTCGATGACGCGGCGCATAAGACGGAACAATGAATAAAGACCGCAGATGCCAACCTCCCGGCATTGACCGCAAGACCAAACTATAGGGCATTCCAACGGAATGCCCTTTTTCATTGATGCCTGCCGGCGACTGTTGCTTCGCGCGTTGCTGCCTATTCGAAAAACCCCTTCGGCGTTTTGCCCTGCAAAAAAGGCTCGACGAACGCATGAAGAAGGTCGGGCTGACTTATGACGGCTGTATGCGACGTAGCCGGAAGCACGGCGAGCCGCGAAGCCGGCAGCGGTTTGCCCATGTCGCCCATGACGCCGCCGCCAAGCAGCCGGAACAGCGCGACCGAATGTTCGAGCGTCGCCACATCCGCATCGCCGGTGATGATGAGAACCGGGGTCTTCAGCGCCTTGACCTCCGGCTCCCATGCCGTGGGCTCCTTCTCGAGCGCTATCAGCTTCCTGACGAGTTCGGGAAAGCCGTCGGGATTGGCCGCGAGCTTACGATAATCCTCAGCGAACGGCATGTTGACGAACATCTCGACGGACATCTGGGGAATGAAGGCCTTGAACTCCGGTTGCCAGCCCTCGGCATCATAGGCTACGGAGGCGGCGGCGAGCTTCTTCACTTTACCCGGATGGCGAATGGCAAGCTGCAGGCCGGCACCGGCGCCCATGGAGTAGCCGAAAACGTCCGCCTTCTCGATCTGCACGGCATCCATGAAGGCTGCGACGTCGTCGGCCAGATTGGAATAGGTGATCGGCCGATCGATATCCGTGGTGCGGCCGTGACCTTGGAATTCGATTGCATAGACCTTGTGGGTCTCTGCGAGCTTCGGGATAATGGCACCCATAGACGGAATGTTCATGTAGGCGCCATGCAGGACGATCAAGGGATCGCCTTCGCCCGAAACCTCGAAATACATCTCCATGCCATTGACGCTGACCCTATCGCCCGCCGGTTCGGATTGGGCAAGTGTGGTTCCTGCAACAAGCAGAGCTACGGTGAACAGTATAGTGCGGAACATCTGTCTCTCCTCGATTTTCACCCGACCTATGCCGGCGTCTACGATAAGACGAGCGAGGTTCCCGCTCCCCGACATCAAGCCCGGAATTTTCTCAGCGGCTGCGCGTCCTCTCGCTGCTTACCTTCTGGTAGAAACGTGTATCTGGCGTCGCCACATGTTTTTGCTTTCGTAAAACTCGGTTCGATCCGAGATCTTTCAGCAGATTGGTGATTCTCATGAGTGAAAAAGAAATTCAATTGCCCGTGATTCATTTCGTGGACGCGAAGGCCTTCGAGACATGGATGGCAAAGCAGGGCCCCGCGTCCCAAGGCCTTTGGGTGAAATTCGCGAGAAAAGCGTCCGGAATAGCAAGCCTTACGCCGAGAGAGGCACTCGACGTAGCGCTCTGTCATGGCTGGATCGATGGTCAGCGACTGGGAGCCGACGGCGACTATTTCTTGAACAAGTACACGCCGCGTCGGGCGCGCAGCAGATGGTCGCAGGTCAATTGCGCTCGAGCGATGGAATTGATTGCCGAAGGGCGCATGGCCCCCCGCGGCCTTGCCGAAGTGGAGCGCGCCAAGGCCGACGGCCGGTGGGATGCCGCTGCCCCGCCGCCGAGCAAGGCCACCGTGCCTGACGACCTTCATGATGCGCTCGCGCAGAATGCAGCCGCGAAGTTGCTGTTCGACGATCTCGACAGCCGGAACCGCTACGCCATCCTATTCCGCATTCACGACGCGAAGAAGGCTGAGACGCGCGCTGCGCGCATCGATAAATATGTCGGGATGCTGAGCCGGGGCGAGACGCCCTACCCGCGGCGCAAAGCTCGATAGTATCTGGGAGACAGACGGCGCTTCACGCAGCCAGAGGCTCGACCTCGACCGTCACATGTGAAAGCTCGTGGATATGCTGAAGCTTCCGGCGGTAGATCGACGGGCTCTGCGGGTTTTTCGTCACCAGCGAAACGATGGCGCCATGGTGACCGGGCCCAAGCTGCCACACGTGCAGATCCGTAATCCGATCCCCGTCCTTTTCGATTACCGCACGTATCTCGTCCGGCAGATCCTCGCCCGCCTGGATATAATCCAGCAGCACGCTGCCGCTATCCCGGATCAGCCCCATGGACCAGCGGGCAATCACCAGAGCGCCGACAATACCCATCAGCGGGTCGAGCCATATCCAGCCGTAGACGCTGCCGGCTGCGAGCGCGACAATCGCAAGAACCGAGGTCAGCGCATCCGCCAGCACATGCAGATAGGCGGCACGCAGGTTGTTGTCCCGGGCTTGGGCGGCGGTGTGGTGGTGTCCGTGATCGTGATCGTGCCCGTGGCCGTGGTGGTGATGGTGACCATGGTGGTGATGCGAATGGTCCTCGCGAAGCAGCCAGGCACAGACGAGATTGACCACAAGCCCAAGCACGGCTACCGAAATGGCCTGCGGAAAACTGATCGCCACCGGATTGGCCAGCCGGAGAAGACTTTCCCAGCCGATGAGCAGAGCGATCAGGGCAAGTACGATCGCACTGGAAAAACCAGCAAGGTCGCCGAGTTTGCCGGTACCGAATGTAAACCGGGGGTTGCGGGCGTTTCGCCGCGCATAGAGATAGGCGAGCGCCGCAATCAGCAGAGCTGCAGCATGCGTCGACATGTGCCAGCCGTCGGCGACCAGAGCCATCGAGCCGTAGAAGGTACCCGCGGCGATTTCCGCGACCATCATTCCCGCGGTGAGCGCAATGACGAACCACGTTCGCCTTTCATTGCGCTGGTGATTGTCGCCGAGAAACACATGATCGTGGGCGGCAGGCGCCGGTGAATGGATATCGGTCATTTCAGGTATCTCCTGACGATTTCAATCAGTTCGGCAGCACCTTCTTCGCGCTCGACCTGCGTATCATGGCCGGCGACGTGCCCTCGGATATGGTCCTCTATCAGCTCGACCGTCAGCCCGTTGACCGCTCCGCGAACGGAGGCGACGAGATTGAGAATGTCGCCGCATGACTGGCCCGCATCGAGCGCGCGTTCGACAGCCTCCATCTGACCCTTGAGTCGGCGGATACGGGCGAGCAACTTTGCCTGATCTCTGTTCGTGTGTGACATAGCATAGGGGGGTACCCTATCTTTGCCGTCTATGCAAGCCGTCGGCTGACGGCTGCATTGCCGCCGAGCCGCGATCCGTCGATTGTCAGATTCCGACATGCGAAAGCCGCCGAGCCCAGGAGTCGCAATCGGCACAGCCGCAACTTTAGCTCGCATGGGCTGCATCGGGTCAATCAGCGTTGTTTTTGCTCTATTGCGGCATGCGCCTCCCCGATATTGTCGCATTTCACACAACCACCGGGTCGAGCCCGCAACGGGCTCCCGGCCCATGCATGTCGCAAGCAAAATTTCTTTCCAGTCGCGGCTTTCCATGCGAATGTCGTAATTCGACAAGCTGAAGCGCATATTCCAAGCGACGAATATGTAAGCCTTGATGCATGTCGCCCATGAGTGCGCAGCGGTTTGGGGCTGACGACTTGCACAGAAGCAATGATCTGAAGCGCGCGCATGAACTCGATTGATTGCAACGCCCTTCAGCATGGGAGGTTTTATGCACAAACCGCTGACGAAGAAGCGTTCGCTCGTCTTCTTTCTGGTGCCGAATTTTTCGATGCTACCCTTCTCGGCCGCGATCGAAACACTGCGCATTGCCAATCGCATGCTCGGTTACGAGGCCTATACCTGGCGCCTCGCTTCGACCGACGGCCAGAAGGTCTATTCGTCGGCGGGCATTGCGCTCGAAGTCAACACCTCGCTTGCCGACGAGCGCAAATATCTCGGTGGAGAGAACCGGCCCTCGATGGTTCTGGTCTGTTCGGGCGTCTATGTCGAAGACTTCCAGAACAAGTCGGTAAATGCTTGGCTGCGCGAGGCCTACAACCGCGGCATTGCGGTCGGCAGTCTCTGTACCGGCGCCCACGTGCTCGCTTCGGCGGGCCTGCTCACGGGCAAGCGCTGCGCGATCCATTGGGAAAACCTACCAGGCTTCTCCGAGAGCTTCCCTCAGGCCGACGTATATGCGGACCTCTATGAGATCGACGGCAACATCTATACCTGCGCCGGCGGCACCGCTTCGCTCGACATGATGCTGAACCTGATCGATCAGGATTTCGGCGAGAACCTCGTCAACCGCGTCTGCGAGCAGGCGCTGACCGACCGCGTGCGCGGGCCGCACGACCGGCAGCGGCTGCCACTGAGAGCACGCCTTGGCGTTCAGAACTCCAAGGTCCTTTCGATCATCGAACTGATGGAAAGCAACCTTTCCGAACCGCTGTCCCTCCTTGAGATAGCGGAGAGCGCCGACCTGTCCCGCCGTCAGATCGAGCGGCTCTTCCGCCAGGAAATGGGACGGTCGCCAGCCCGCTACTATCTCGAGATTCGCCTCGATCGCGCCCGGCATCTGCTTATCCAGTCTTCCATGCCGGTCGTGGAAGTCGCTGTGGCCTGCGGTTTCGTATCCGCTTCACATTTTTCGAAGTGTTATCGGGAGCTCTACAACCGCTCGCCGCAACAGGAACGCGCCGAACGCAAGCTGACGTTACAGATGGCGCGGTAGACCACGATGATTTAAGGCGGAAACGGCCTGAAATGTCCTCGTTTCCATTGAGTCAGGGCGAATCGCGCGGTCGTTCGTCCAAAACAGGTAGGGAGCAGAAAGCGGGTTTTGCTTCCGGCTGCGGCAGCGCGGTCGTGCAGCACACCCGTATCGCTGAAAATACGTCGACGGGGATCGCCTTGAAGGTCGCTACACTTTCCATCGCCAACGACGCCCAGGGCGCCACCCTTTTGTCGTTGAGCGGCGCGGATGCGCCGCTTCGCGCCACGCGGGCGAACTCATTTATAAAACCTTCAATCCCGCGGGCACCGCCGACGACAAGACGGTTGTCTATGGCGATCTCAACGGAGACGGCCGCGCCGATTTCCAGATTGAGCTTTCCGGCTTGAAGAGCTTGACAGCCGGCGATTTTTTGCTGTGAGCCGACGAGCGTTTGATGCTGTCGTTCTCAAGCCGAGATCCAACTCCTCCGAAATCGGCCGTCGACCTTCAAGCCGTAATCGATTTCAACAAGATGAGATGCGGGATGCGGCCGGAAAACCGCACGCTTCCCTCATCCCGCCCTCGCGTTCAGTGTTTTTATCTTGGTCAGCGTATCGAGGTTCTGGTTGACGCGGCAGTAGAATTCCTCGTTTACGAAGGGCCGGACGACAAAATCGTTGCCGCCGGCTTTGAGGAAGCGCGCAGAGAGCAGCCGATCCATCGACGACGACACGCCGATGATGCGTACCTGATGTGGGCCGTGCGCTGCTCGGATCCGACGCGTAAGCTCGAATCCATCGATATCCGGCATATTGTAGTCGGTAATGACGAGGGCAATGTCCGAATTGTTCTTCAGGATTTCCAGCGCGGCGAATCCGCTTTCCGCCGTGCTCGTGCGGAAGTTGTGGCGCTTCAACTGCGTCGTCAGAACGGCTCGTGCGGTTGGGCTATCGTCGACGATCAAAACGTGGTGCTGCTGATTGGTCAGGAATCGGCAGACGGATTCCGCCAGCATGTCGACGGCAAAGACGCTGTCCTTAATCACGTAGTCTACAATATCCTTCGCGAGAATGGCCTCGCGCGTGCTCTCCTGGAACGAGCCGGTGAAGACGACCGTCGGTACGCTCATATCGATCAGATAGGTGAGCGCCTCCCCGTTCTCCGCGCCAGGGAGATTGATATTGGAAATGGCAAGAGACGGCGCGAAAGAAGCGTTTTCGACCGCGAACAGCAGGTCCTCATAGTCGCGACAGACGATGACGTCGATGTCGAAAAGCTCCTTCAACCGCTTTGAGACCATTGAGGCAAAGAGATGGGAGTCCTCGGCAAGCACGATCCGGTGCTCGCCAAGGGATTCGCCGGAATAGTACATTCCGGAAACGCCGAAGAATGACATTTATCGCCTATGAAAAGATTGTCCCCGCATGACACCGTAGCGGCAAAAGAATTTATTCGGTGTTAATAGCGGCCAGCGCCGATATCGACACAAACCGCGGATGGATTGCATACCCCGGCCGCCGAAAAGCGGCCGTTGTGTACCAATCAGCGATTCAAGAAGCTGCTCGGGCTCTCAGACAAAAACGATATCGTCCGCGGAAAGGTCTTGAAGCGCAACGTTGTCCAGGAACAGTCCGAAATTGTCGGACCCGTTGAAGGCGATATAGAGCCCGTCGTCCGTCTCGGTCGCAGCAGCAACCAGATCGGCGAAGCTCTCGATTCGTGTCGAATCCGATGCATTGCCGATAAAGCGCAGCACATCCCCGCCGTCGAAATCGAAATCGGTAATGCGGTCGACACCCGAGAACGAAAACGTGTCCGAAGACCAGAGGTAGGTATCGGCACCGGCGCCGCCCGTCATCACATCGTCACCGCCCCCGCCCCAGAGCACATCCTTGCCGGCTCCTCCGTCGAGCCGGTCGTTACCCTCATTGCCGGCGAGCTGATCGTCGCCTCCAAGCGTGCGGATTGTATCGTCCCCTGAGTCGCCGGAAAGTTCGAACCTCTCGATATTGGTAAAGACAAGAGAAGTGCCCAGCATGCCCGTCGAGGCATCGAAATGTGTGCCCGTCAGAGGGCCGACGACGCGCAATGTATCGCTGCCGGCGCCGCCATCGATGAAGCCGGAGGGCGCAACCATCTGGATGAGATCGTCGCCGGAGCCGCCGTCAATATACGTGTCACCGTCATCGAAGCGCGATCCCGAGTCATGAATCTCGTCGTTCCCATCGCCCCCGACGAGCACGTCATTACCGCCGTTGCTGATCAGGATGTCGTCGCCACTGTCGCCATAGAGGGCATCGTCTCCGCTCCCGGAAGCGATGTAATCCCTGCCGCTGCTGCCGGCTGCGTAATTGTCACCTTCGCCCAGATGAGCGCTGAGCGAAAGGAGATTGCCGGCGATCAGCGTGTCGCTGCCATTACCGAGATTGATGTTGGCGACCTCGATGCCGTTGATCAGAGTACCCGTCGAGGCGAATCCCCGCGCAAAATCGAGGGTCACGTCCCCGGTTCTTTCTTCATCGAGCAGGGTGAGTCTGTCCCAGCCGGTCCCGCCGTCGATCACCGTGGAAGAAAGCGTCGTAAAGATGATGTCGTCATGGTCACCGGCAAAAATCCGGTTCGAGCCAACAGTGTCATTGATGATGTCGCCCCCGGTGCCAGTGTTGATCGTGTCGTCGCCCTGCATGCTTGTGCCGTCATCGCCGTCGGTGCCATACGGCCCGACAATGTCGTTACCACCACCGGTCGAGATGATATCATCAGTCGAGGCGCCGAATATTCGGTCATTGCCGCTGCCGGTGGTCAGCACTAGCCTTTCGATGCGGTTGAAGAATATATGCTCCCAGTCTGACGTGTTGTAGCCGATGATGCCGTGACCGTGCTCGCCGCTGAACCGGACGGAAGTGCTGACGTTCGCAAGGTCGATCACCAACGTATCGGTACCGGCCCCGCCCGTAACCGCGCCGCCGGTACCGATCAGGGTTATTTGATCATCCCCCTCGCCGCCGTCGAGGCGGTCGTATCCGCTCGTACTTGCCAGACGATCGTCCCCGGCGCCACCGTCGACGAGATCGTCGCCGCCACCGGCCTCGATATCATCCGCGCCTGCAAGGCCCCAAATGCGGTCCTTCTCCTCTGTTCCAACCAGTATATCGACTCCGGCCGTGCCCACTACTGTGGTCATGTCGCTCTTCCCCCTGAATGCGAAGCATGAGATTAATATTATTGCTTAAAGAAAAATCGAGATGCAATCAAAAATAAATACTGGTGATAATATACATTAAATTACTTCAAATATATAATTAAGTTACTCGCAGGTGTAGACTGCGTATACCCCCCGCACCTATCCCGGAAGGCGCAACCAAGAAGGCAATGAAGTGCCGCTGAACGTTGTCCCTTTGGAGCAGCTTGGCGCCTGCGAGTCTTACGCCCGATGTCGGAACCGGCCCGACTGCTGCGTCCTAGGCTGGGTAACACAATCGAGGAGAACCCGAATGAGAAAGATCATCGTTGGCGCATTCATAAGCCTCGACGGCATCATGCAGGCACCCGGCGGACCGCACGAGGATCCCGTCGGCGGCTTCTACCATGGCGGCTGGGCAGCCCCGTATTTTGACGAGACCATGGGACAGGCGGTGGGCGAGATGTTTTCGAACCCGTTCGATCTACTGCTTGGACGGAAGACCTATGACATCTTCGCCGCACATTGGCCCTATGCGGGCTCCGGCGATCCGATCGGACCGCTCTTTGACCGGATCACCAAATATGTCGCAACGCGCAACCCCAGTCTGAAACTCGATTGGCAGAATAGCCGCCCTCTCGGCTCCGATACGGTTGCAGCGCTCGGTGAGTTGAAAAGTGAGGAAGGCGCCGACCTGTTGACGCAGGGATCGACCGATTTCCTGCAGACCTTGTTTCGCAATGATCTCGTAGACGAGCTGCACATCTCATGCTTTCCGATCGTGCTCGGAAAGGGCAAGCGGCTCTTCGGTGATGGCGCCGTGCCGATGGCTTTGAAACTCGTGGGCTCGAAAGTCTCCGGGACCGGCGTCACGATCAGCAAATACGTCCGCAACGGCCCGGTCGTTACGGGATCGTTTGAGTTCGAGCAGCCGACCGCGGCGGAACTGGAGCGGCGAAGAAAATTGACCTGATCTGGCCACTCCGCCGTGCGGTCGCGGATCGTCGACGCGGGGCTTCGGCCCCGCGGTCTTGCGGCACGGCTCAAGCTCGTCCGACTGACGCAAACGCCTTTCCGGGCGAAGCTATTTCACGACGACGGAGCCCTCGACAATTTCCACTGTCTCGTCGCCTTGAAGGCCAACCCGGTCGCCGCTTGGAGTGGTGAGGAAGCAGCCGCTCAGGCAGAACGTTTCCGTCGCGCCCGCATTGAGTGCCATCTCTACTCGGCTGTCCCCTTCGACGATCACCAGAACAGCAGCCTCGCCGTCCTTGTTTGTCACGGTCGCCGAATTGGCGCCGCCGGCTGACAGCACGGCGGACGCAATAATGATAGCAGATGTTTTCATTGCATTTCGGCGCGCAAGCGCGCCGTCCCCATTTTGGCCGGCCGCCTTCCATTCACGTGAAGACGCCAGCCACCCCTCTAGCCGCAACCAGCCTACCGCAGAAATTCGCGAGGCGTAAACCTCACGGGGAAAAACAATGCAGAGCCCCGATCCGCTTCAGAGGGCACGCGACAGAGCGTAATCGATCCTATGTGTTGCGATGTGCTGCCTGTGCGAAAAACCTATTAGTTGTCCCGGCCCACTTGATCCGTCGATTGTTCACGGTCTATGCGTTTTCGACGCCGCCGGCGTCTCGGTACAAAAAGGGTTACCAGATATGGAGATTTTCACTTCCGCCGGCCTGACGGCGTTGCTGCAGGTCATTGTGATCGACCTGGTGCTCGCCGGCGACAATGCGGTCGTCATCGGCCTTGCCGCAGCCGGCTTGCCGCTGGAGCAACGCAAGAAGGCCATTCTCGTCGGCATTCTCGCCGCCACCGTGCTTCGCATTGTGCTCGCCATCTTCACGGTCCAGCTTCTTGCAATCATCGGACTTCTGCTTGCCGGTGGCCTCCTTCTGCTTTGGGTCTGCTGGAAGATGTGGCGCGAGCTTCGCTCAGGCGGGCACGAACTTGGCGACCTCGAGAACGCGGACAATTCGGGCCCTAGAAAGACTTTCAGACAGGCGGCAACCCAGATCGTCATCGCAGATGTCTCCATGTCGCTCGACAACGTTCTTGCCGTCGCCGGGGCCGCCCGCGAGCATCCAACCGTGCTCGTCTTTGGTCTTGCGCTCTCCATCGCAATGATGGGTATCGCCGCGAGCTTCATCGCGCGTCTGCTCGGCCGCTATCACTGGATCGCTTATATCGGTCTGGCGATCATTCTCTACGTCGCTCTTGATATGATCTACCGCGGCGCGCTGGAGGTCTGGCCACATGTCGTGCCGGTGGCGCAGGCGCTGGCTGGTCTCTAGATCACGTCTGTAAGCTGAGCCGCGTGCAAACAAGAGGCGGCTGGCCGGATCCAGGCCGGATGTGCAGGGAGAAGCGGCATTACCGCTCCTCCCTCACTCTATTGAGCAGTCGAAGTTTCGGGGCGCTGGCGTCCTGCGCTTCGCTTCAGCCAGATCGGACCTTCTCTTCGTCGACAACCGAAGGTTCTTCGTTCGCGCCTTCGACTTCTTCTTCAGGCGTAATGTCCTCGATCTTCATCGGGAACGGCGCCCCTATACCCTCGTCGCGAAAGCGCTCGTAGATCGAGACACGAAGATCGTTGCGCACGCCACCGGCCGTCAGCACGTCAGCGACATAGATGCGCAACTCAAACGTCATTCGATCGTCGCCGAAGGCGGTGAAGCCGACATTCGGGGCTGGATTTTTGAGCACCATCGGATGAGCCGCGGCGATGTCGTGCAGCAGTTCGATTATCCGCCGCGGGTCGCTGTCATAGGTAACCGTTACTGCAATTTCCGACCGGCCGAGCTTGTTCCGATGAGTCCAGTTTCCGACCGAGGCGTTGATGAGCAACGAGTTCGGCATCATGATCGACTGGTGTTGAAAGGTCTCGATTTCGGTTGCGCGGACGGAGATACGCCGCACGAAGCCTTCGGTCGTGCCGCTGACGATCCAGTCGCCTACCTTGAAGGGACGCTCCACGAGAAGGATCAGACCGGAAACGAAGTTGGAGACGATGTTCTGCAGGCCGAAACCGACGCCGAGGGAGAGAGCGCCGGCCACCAGGGCTAGGCTCGAAAGATCAATGCCTGCGGCGGACAGGCCGATAAGCCCGGCAACGCCCACACCCATATAGCCGATTCCGGTACGAATGGAGTTGCGCACGCCTGCGTCGACCCGGCTACGCGCCATGACATTGCGGTCGATCCAACGCTGAACCCAGCGTGTGACGAGAAATCCGAGTGCGAAGAGCAGTATCCCCGCGAGAATGCCAACCAGCGAAATCGTGATCGTACCGACCCTGATTTCCGTCAGCACACGGTAAGTCCAGGATTCGATGTCGGCGGTCTTGAAGCCCCACTGCAACAATATGAGCGGGATGAAGAACGCCAGAACGAGCACATAGATGCCGAGGCCGGCAAAGAGGCCGAACTGATCGAGCGCGACCGGCTCCAGCTGGAAGCGGCGTTCCAGATACCGCCCGGCAACCGTTTCGGCGAAAGCGCCCTGTCTGGACACCGACTTCCCCGTCAGGAGACCGATATAGACAGTGACCAGGATCGCGCTTGTCACTGTGATCTGCGTCGCGATGAAGCGTGCCAGGCCGACATAGCCCGACAAAGCGGTCGCGATGAGGGCCGCACCAAGCAGAAGGAAGGAGAACGAAATCACCCGCGGCCAGGGATGTCCCGGTGCATCATAGGGCTCATCGCCCCTTAGCACGGGCCGGATCCACGCCATCGACATCAGAATGAGACCGATGATGATAGATGCCACGAAGCTCTTGGCAATCGTCAGCACCACCGGAGAGCCGAGAGACTCGCTGATGCTGCCGAGCAGATAGTCGAGGCCGTTGACGAGCGCCATGGCAAAAATCGGCACCATCAACATCTTCGCGCCACGGTCCGAAACACGTACAAGCCGCCAGCTCGACCGGCTCGGCGACAGAACGGCGCTGGCAAGCCTGGCTATGAAGAACAGTACGACGCCCATGGCAAGTGTGATCGCGATAATGGGCGCGATATCAGGACGCAGGATATTGAAGCTGCTGAGGAAGAAATAGCTCGACATGGCAAATGCGGCGAGTGCCACGGTCGGAATGAGCGTCGACCAGAACGCCAGCGAAAGCCGCCGGAAGTAGGTCGGCTCGTCCGCCTCCTCGGGACGCATCAGCACTGGCGAAAAAAGCCTGTAACCGCCAACGAGAAAGAGCAGCGCCGCGCATAGGGAGAGAAAGAGAGCGCTCAGCAAAGGCACGCGTTTGTAGTTCCAGGCGAATGTCAGCCACCCGCCGATGCTTCGCGACAGGGCCATCGCTTCATGGAGCGTTGCCGTGGCGGCCTCGCTCAACATCTCTACCGAAACATCGGTATGTCTCAGCAGGGTATTGGAGAAGATCGCCCGGCGTGTCGCGGTAATTCTGTTGGCAAGTTTCCTCGCCTCGATCGAGAGATTCTCCGCCCTCCCCGTCAGAGCATTGATCGCGCCACGCTCGGCAAGGAGACGTTTGCGTTCATCGGTGATGACCGCGTCTTCCGGCGGCTGTCCCTCACCGGGCGGGTCGCCGAGCTCCGTCAGCCTCGCCTTTATTTCATCGAGCCTCGGACGGGTGGGAACAGAGGCCGCAATGATCTGCTTTGAAAGCTCGTCGACCTGCGCCCTGAGTTCCGCGAGCATGGCATCGTCGTCTTCGACGGCGTTGGTCCGCTCAGTGATCCGCTTCAGCTCTCGATCCGCCTGGGCAAGCTGATCCTCCGCCTGCTGCAATACCGGCGATGCGGCGGCAGACGGCTGATCGCCTCCGGTCCCCGCAGCGGGTCCTGTCGGTGCAGCTTGCGGCGCGGGCTGGGAGGACTGGGCCGGCTGGATGGGTACTGCCGGTTCTGCTGGCCGGCTTTGCCGAGCGCTCGGCTCGGATTCCTGCGCAACCGCGGGTCCGTCGGCTGCGAGCGTCAGCGCACCGAGAGCCAGCAAACCGAGAAATAGGGCGATTGAAAAAGCCCTCACATTTTCGAGGAGATGCAATTTCCTATCCTTCGACAATCCCGCGCGATCAGAACCGCTCCAGGCTCCGCCAGCTCACTGATCTGGGCACGCATAACGGCAAAATGATGCAAACTCTGCGAGACTGGGCGGACCCGGCCGCTCGGCGGTTCAATTCTCTTCGAAATACCTGGCATAGTCCGCGAGCAACTGTTCGAAATCTTCCAGCGGTGGCAGCGCCTTGTAGCTATGAATGGCGGATGTGTTCGCCCAGGGGAGTTTCTCGCATGTCCAGGTCTCGATGAAAGGCCTGTACCAGCGGGCATCATCGAGCAGAGTTGCTCGAAGATTCACGAACCAGTCCATGCCTTCTGGGCGCGTGAACATCCAACTCATGCAGTGAGGGCAAAAATAGTGGCGAGTCGCACCGTGAAGGCCACCGATGACCGGCTCGCCGCTCGTGACCTCGAACCCTTCGCTCGGTATGGCAATGCTCAGCGAGAACGCACTGCTGGTCATTCGCTGGCAGCCCGTGCAATGACACGCCATGGTGACCAGCGGCCGCGCATTCACTTTGATGCGCACCTGCCCGCAGCGACACCCCCCATGCCAGGGCAGTTCTCCAGCACTCATGGCTTCCTCCTGTTACGCAGATGTCCGTCGCGATGCATGTCAGCCCGATCGCCGTTAAGCGGCAAACCATCTCTCACATGGAGAGAGCTCGCATCTAGAACAATTTCAACAAAACTGTGTAGCGGTTTTGCGTCCGGATTGCGTAAAAACAATGGGATAGGCGGCTTTGGCGATACGGAAAGGGCGGAAATACCTAGAATCCGGCGCCTGGCTGGGCGAGATATTCCTCCTCGGCCGCTGAGGAAGTGCGTGCCACGATTTCGTTCCGATGGGGAAACCGGCCGAAACGCTCGATCACGTCCCGATGTCGGATCGCATAGTCGAGGTAGTTGGCGTCTCCAAGTTCGGTGAACAACTTGACCGACATGGTCTGGTCCGTCAGATTTTCGGAGTGCTCGAAGGGCATATAGAAGAAAGTTCGCCATTCCCTGGGTACCGCCATATCGGCACTCGCGCCGATGGCGAGCTTCGCCTCGCGTAAGGCAAGGCAATCCGTGGCAAAGGCCAGCGGCGACCCGCGATACATGTTGCGCGGCAACTGATCGAAAAGGATGACGGCGGCGAGCCAGTTATGCGGCGTCTCGCGCCAGGCATGGTCGAGCTTTCGGGACAAGGCCAGATGCGACGCTTGAAATCGCTGTGCGCATCGCTGGTCGATCTCTGGATCCGGCGTGAACCAGTGGTCGTAGGACAGTTCCGTAAACCAGAACTTCAGCACCTCTTCCGGCGTGCATATCTCGGTTTCGCCAACCACCATCACGCTCTCGCGCCTCCCTGCTGCCTATGCAATTTCTGGTCCGATCATGCCGTTTCCACCGGATACTTGCAACTTGGCGAGAGCCTGGCCTCGGACGTGCTCACGACTATAGAAAAACCGCGCGCAGTTTTTCTATCCCCTTTTAGCGCAGGGGCCAAATCCACATCAGCATCGGCACCGCGACGATCACGATGACGATAGAGAGCGGTAGCCCCAGTCGCGGGTAGTCGCTGAAGCGGTAGCCGCCGGGTCCCATCACCAGCGTATTGCACTGGTGGCCGATCGGGGTGAGGAAGTCCGAGCCGGCGCCGATCGCAACTGCCATCAGGAAGGCGTCCGGCCTGTAATCGAGCGCCGTCGCAAAACTGGCCGCTATGGGGGCCATGACGAGAACCGTAGCGGCATTATTGAGGAAGGGGGTGACCGCCATGGCAGCCACGACCATGATGGCAAGCGCCCCGGCAGGAGGGAGATCAGCAGCCATCCCGCTCAGCCACCCCGCGATCAGATCCGAACCGCCTGTCGTGCGTAACGTGTCGCTGACCGGGATGAGCGCGGCAAGCATGACCAGGATCGGTCCGTCCACCGCACGGTAGACGTCGCGTAGCGGAATAACGCGAAACACCACCATGGCAAGCGCGGCAGCAAAAAATGCGATCTGCACAGGTACGATGCCCAGCGCGGTCGCGCCCATCGCGGTCGCCAGCACAAGCAGGGGCACGGTGGCACGGCGGATGGTGCCCAGCAGGATTTCCCGTTGCGCGAGCGGCAGGCAGCCGAAGTCCTGAAGAAACGAGGGCAACTCCCTGCGGGTGCCCTGCAGCACGACGATATCGCCGGCGCGCAGCCGGATGCTGCCAAGCCTCTGTTTCAACCGTTCGCCCTGGCGACTGACGGCCAAGAGGTTGATGTTGTGATTGTTGAAGAGCGCCAGGCGCTGCGCCGACATGCCGATAAGGGGGGAACCGGTGGCGATCACCGCCTCGATTGCTTCGGTATCGGCTTTCGCCTTGTCGTTCGGCATCGGCGAGCGATCGCCGGAAATCTTGAGTTTCGCTTGGGAAACGATGCGATCGAGCGCCGCAGGACCACCTTCGAGCAGTAGAATATCGTCCAGCTCGATGACGACGTCGGGCAAGGGCGCCAGATGCGTGCCGCGACGGAAGACGGCGATCACGACCGCTCCTCCGTCGCCGATCTTGACCAGATTGCTGAGCGGCTTGCCGATGACAGGCGAACCGGCAGGAACCACCGCCTCGGACGTATAGTCGGTGATCTCGACCGCCTGATCCATGCCGACCTGCTGACTCTTCCGCTCCGGCACCAGCTTGTAACCGAACAGCAGGAACACCGCGCCGACCAGAGCCAGCGAAGCACCGACGGGCGTGAAGTCGAACATGGTGAAGCTCTCACCCGTGAGATCCGCACGCACCCGCGACACGACCACGTTCGGCGATGTGCCGACCTGCGTCATCAGCCCGCCGATCAGCGATCCGAACGCCATCGGCATCAAAAATATTGAAGGCTGCACTTTCGAGCGACGCGCGAACTGGAACGCGACCGGAATCATGATCGCAAGCGCGCCTATGTTCTTTATGAAGGCTGAAAGAATGGTCACCGTGACCACAAGAAGAGCAAGCTGCGCCCTCACGGACTGCAGCTCCGGCAGAAAGCGCTGGATGGCGGCATCGACCACCCCCGAACGCGCCACGCCCGCGCTGACGATGAGCGCGCTGCCGACGATGATGACGATATCGTCGCTGAACCCGTCAAAGGCGTGATCGAAGGGAACGATGCCGACGGCAACGGCGAGCATCAGCGCCGAGCAGGCCACGATATCGTAGCGAAACCGCCCCCACATGAAGAAGATCATCATGATGCCGAGCACGATAAACGAAAGGGACTGTTCGGCGGTCATAGATCGTACCTAAGCAGCGACTCGTCAGGGAACCGGGTAGTGTTTGCGGACCCACGCACCAACGCCGAACCAAGCGCGCGATACCCTCGGAAGGTACGCATGAGTTCCCGCGGGCATGGGCAGGGCTCGGCCATTACATCCTTCAAAGATTCCTGCCTATGCAATCGAAAAATCGCAAAATCCCCCGCGAAACGCGAGAGGTCGCCGCAAGCACGCGGAATGTCCTGCTTTTTCTTCTCGTCGTCGAGTAAGGTCTAAGCCGATGTAACTCATATGGGCCAAGCATGTACATGATCTGTCACGCGATGCAATCCGCAGCCTACCGCATCTTTCTTCCGGTCGGAACAGATTTAGGAAATCCGCAAGGATTGAACGGGCCGGCGCGTTCATGTGCGTGGTAGAGTTGCGTCAGCGCGCAACGGTCTTCCATTCAAAATTGCTTGGAAGAAACATTCGGGCAGCCCGCCTTCGGAGAAACGGATAAATGCTTTAACGGAAAATGCTCTGAAAGCCGTCGTGCTGGAGGTTTATGATGAGAATCGCTTTACTTCCCTTCTGCGTAGTCCTGGCGCTCGGCGCCTGCACATCGACGCAAACGGTCGGCTACGGCCCCAACCTGGAACCGATGCCGGGCAGCATCACCTATGGTGGTCAGCCGCGCACGAAGCTGACGAAGGCCCCGGTCGGCAGCATGGTGCCGCATCAGTTCTTCGACACCTATGGTCATCGGGTTTACGAAACCTATGTCATTAATCCGGACCGTTCGCTGCGACTGACCAGCCGCCGCATAGATTACGACATCTTCAGCGACTGAACGGCGGCGTGCATACACACAAGTGGCGAGGATCGTCATGAAATACGCTCTTCCTGTCCTGTGCGCGCTCATGCTCTTGAGCGGCTGCGAATCGACCTCGGTGGGCTATTCCGCCTATCTGGAGCCGATCCCCGGCAGCATCACCTATGGTGGCCAGCCGCGCACCAGGCTCACCAAGGCGCCCGTCGGCAGCGTCGTACCGCACCAGTTCATCGACCGGTTCGGCCGCCGGGTCTACGAAACCTACGTCATCGAGCCGGACCGGTCGTTGCGGCTGGTAAGCCGCCGTTACCGTGATCTCCCCCTTTTCGGGGACGACTGAGTTGGTGGCATTTTTGGCCCGGAGCGCTTCTGGTTCTGTGTCCCGGTTTCGGGACGCAGAGCGTCGGAAGGTGCGAACGCTTGATGTTTCAACGAAATGCCGGAAATACTCTAACCAGCTTTCGTCAGCATCAGCACGCGTCTTGCCGCATCGGCAAAGGTGACACCGAGCGCGGCTCCAGCCATGCCAATGACGCCGAGAGCGCCCATCCCCATCAGTTTCCATTTGCGCACGTCGTCGGTCACCGGCTTCATGGAGGCGATATCGTCCTTGACGAGCATCATCGATCCCTCGAGCGTTCGCATTCGCTCGACCACTTCGTCCATCCGGCGCGTCATCGTCAGGCGCCCCGCATCGGATCTGTCTTCCGAGCGGCGCAGGTCCTCCCGCAGGTTCTTCACCTCGGCGACGAGAGTGCCCAGTTGCTGGTGAACGCCTGCGTCAATCATGGCCGCGCTCCCCATGCTTGACACATTCCGAACGCGTCCAGACCGCGGCGGCGCAGAGGCCCACCACGGTGCGGTCGATCCTGCGCTGATCAGCCTGCGTGGCACCGCGCACGCCGGCAAGCTCAGTCCCCACGATGCCGCGAAGGCCGCTCACATCGGCCGGTCCCGAAATTCCACAGCCCGCCAGTAGTAGAACAGGTATCAAAATCAAGGCGCCTGGCGTCAGCGTTCCTCTCTGCTTCATCGTTCTGCCTTTCAATTGAGGTGCGGATCGCTTGCGCGGCATCCGAACGAATTTCGTGCACCGCCCAGGAAATTGCGGCGAGTATCAGCGCGCCGCAGCCAGATTGCCCCACGGGATCATCATCGCGTGAGGCCCAGTGCATCGCGAACCGCCGGCATGGACCAGATGGCGTAAACGGCAAAGCCGATGATCGCTGCGAGAATGGCAAGTTGCACCCGCCAGTCCAGCGCCACCAGGTTCAGTTCCTTCAGCGCAGTGAGGATCGTACCGCCGGCGGTCAGCAACCAGGTCCAGAAGCGTCCGGAGCGGGAAACCGGCTTGCGCGTCCGCACCGGAGCAACAGGCGCCGCCTCGATCTCCCGGTTTGCCTCACCCAATTGCTTTGACGCCGCCAGAGCCGCGCCAAGAACCCCTTCCAGCCTCTCCGGCCGCACCAGCGCCCTGTTCTGCCCGTCACCGGCATAATAGGACTGTCCGCGCCTCACCCGCTGCCGGCTTCCCTTGCTATCGGTCAGCACCGGCAGCGACGCCCATTCCATGGCTAGGCGCCTGGCAAACTCCGCACGTCCTATTTCGCCCGCGAGGAAAGCGGCAAGACCGCGGCGGTTCAGAAGGTGAAGGGCCAGCCTGTCCTGAAGCGCGGCATCGAACCGATGATCGCCGCGCAGCCATGCCACCTCCTTCAGGAGCCCTGCCAAAGTGGCCCGCATGAACTGATAAGCGCCCGCAGCGCCCGAACCATGCGCTTTGGACCATCCCTTCTGCGCGGCAAGCACCTGCGCAACCGTCATTGCCGTCAGCGGCTTCGCCAGCCCTCCCTGATTGTGTCCGTAGATCACGTCGTAAGACGCGCGGCCGCTGCTGCCGACTTCCGCCTCGCGGATAAACTCGAGCAGCATCGCCGCGCCTTGAGGCACGGTGTTTGTCATTGGGTTACCTTTTTTGCTTAAAGAAAAACCCCGCTCATGGCGGGGTTTTGAGGCCGTTCGTTTATGAAGCCGTAGGCCAACAGTCACAGTGACTTTTCGCCGAGGATCGGCGGGTGAGCGATGTAATCGATGCGCGGAGAGCCAGGCTCTGCGCCGAAGAGGTGCGAGGGACGGGGCATCGGGGGAATGCAAACGTGTTGTCTTTTCGAACGAACTCGGGTGCCCACGGATCGGCTAAACGCCGCGCGAGCAACAAACGGTCGCCGTCGCAGCGGTCAACGGCAATTGCTGGCGACAAGAGGAAACGCGCGTCGTCGCCGACCGGGTGACGGGGGCGAACGGTTAGCTGGACCGTTAGCCTGTTAGATCCTATGAAAATGAAACGTCTTTCTGTCTTGGGTTTCGGCAACAAATCCCTTGGAAACAAGATGGTTTCTGATTTCATCCACCTTCTCCTGACCGATGATATGCGGGTGGAGCTCCACGAGAATATGTCTGATCGCAGCCAGACCATCCGACATCAGCAGCTCATGCTCGCCACCCTCGACGTCCATAACCAACACGTCCGGTGAATGGCTTCGCAAGACATCGGCGAAAGGTATGCTTTCGATCTCTATCATTTTTCCGCTAATCCCCCGGTCGAAAGCGCTTGACGAAATGATGTTGTCCGAAGCGTTGAATAATAACCGGCGACCGTCACGTGTCACAGCAGCCATGTGAAGGCAAGGATTAACGCGGTTGAGTTGGAAGTTCTCTCGGATAAGAGCCTCGATAGTGGGATTGGCCTCGTAAGTGTTGACCTTTTCTGGACCACAAATTTTTGCTGCCAAGAGCGAAATAAACCCGAGACCGGTGCCGAACTCCACAACTCTGTGCCCCGGCTTTAATATCTTTAGGAGAACGTTTCGCTCTGTGTCCTCATACACTTCGCGGTACATCAAATCCCGGAGATAGTGCGGTATCCGTCCTTTGTCCGAAATAAGAGTAACGCCATCAATTGTGACGGTCCTGGCGTCCACGAGATAGCGATACTTCTTGCGCAATGAGCGTGCGAGCCTTTTCATCGCGCCCTCAAGGTGGCGTTGCTAGCGTGACTGTCCAAAGTGGAAGCGTCATTTCGGACGACACTCAGAAGCAAATTTCTCATTGCGCGACCTCCCTCGTCTCGATTCTTCCGCGTTTCCTGATGAGCTTGGCCGGGACACCGGCGTAGATGCCCAAAGGTTCCGTCTGGCCCCGGACGACGGAGCCGGCGGCAATTACACACCCGCGAGAGATATGTGCTCCATCCAAAATAGTGACGTTGGCCCCGACCCAGACATCGTCCTCAATGACGATGCCAAGCTTCGTCAGCCCCTGAGCGCGAATGGCCGTGCCAGGGTCACTGAAAACATGATTGGCCGGAATGATGACGCACCCCGCTGCGATGCGCACACTGTTGCCAATACTCAGGCCGCCATGCCCGTACAGCACAGAATAGGGGTTTAAGCTGAAATCGTCTCCGATGCTGATAACTCCGCCATACGGAATGAGCATGGAGCCCCTCCGTAGGCGACATTTCCGACCAACCGTGATCCTCCCCGCCTCACGTAAATCCAGAACAGCCCCGCGCTCGATACGACATTTGGGGCCGATTGAAATGCGCCCGCGCGACCGGACCCAAAGCCACAAGCGGAAAAAATCACGAACCTGCATGAGCATCCAGGGGTGTTAGAGAACTCCCGCGCACGTTTACAAGGTTGCGAGGCGCCTTGGCAACCGAGAATACCAAGGCCATCGGCACCTTATCGTTGCGGGTCGCCTCGATTTTCGCACATCCCTTCGAATCGAATTTGAAAAACATAGTGGTGAACTTTTCCGGCAAAAACCTGACAGTGTCAGGCTTATAACAGGAAGTTTTTTCATTTAATGTGACAAAAAGTTACCTCGCTAAGATAAATCGAAAATACAGCTGCCTCCTTCGTAGACTCAACTAACTTGATGTTTTACTAGAGCTAAAATGTCTGAAGCCCAACAAAATATCATGGATGAAACATGCTTCTTTTTGATTTATTCTTAATATTGAAAAAATTAAGTCATTCTATACGCCGAAGCATCGTAGGAAAACAGAAGCTTCATGAAAGAAATTATCGAATTTCATTTGACAAGATTCCTAAAAAGATTCCTCACATCATTTGGATCTACTGGGATAAACCAGTAGCGTACGCCCCTGAAATAGTTCTATATGCGGTATCTTCCTGGAAAAAGAAGAATCCATCGTGGGATGTACGAGTTCTGAGTGACTCAAACGTGGGCGAATTCGTCGACCTTCCGCCGCACCGAAATGACCGCAAAATTCAATGGCGGGCCGACCTCATCAGAATCGCTCTTCTCCGGAAGTATGGTGGGGTATGGGTCGATGCCACCACGTTTTGCGTCAAGCCCCTGGATGAGTGGCTTCCAACGTTGATGGGTAGCGGCTTTTTCGCGTACGTCGACAGCTATCCTGGCCGAGCTGTGACCATATCGTTCCTCGCCGCCGTGCCGCAGAACTATCTCGTTGCGAAGTGGTCGCGATTGATGCTTCGGTACTATTCGAAGCGCGGTAAGCTGCGTCACTATTTTTGGGTGATGTACCTGTTCGAGTATATCATACGAACGGACCGCAAGGCCTGCGCCATATGGGAGGCCACACCGAAACTCACTCTCAAAGGGCCCGTCATTTTAAAGCGCTTGCTCACCCAGCCAAGCCTGGTGGAGCGGATCCCTGAAGATATTGATGAGACCGCCATTCCATGGCTGAAGATCAGCTCCGGTACCAAGGTGACGAATCAGGAAATCCTTGAGGCAATAGAGAGCCGCAGGGACTTCGATTTGCGCAGGGTAGCTGAAATCGAGTGCCAGAAGCACCCATCAGAGCTCTAGCGCCGCCGTCCACATGGCGTCGATCTGCTCGTCTGTCAGATCGAGCGCTGCACCCACCGTCGCCACGAGCGGATGCGTCCGATGGTAAGACGTGGCGTATTCCCACTCGATCATAGCGGCTTCTTTCTCAAGTCCGTCTGGCAGTCCTTCAAGGGCGGCTGTCACCTCGTTCGGCGAGACGCCCGCGCCGACAAGGCCGAGCCGCATTTGTCGCGCAGCGAGAGCCGGCATGTTCGCGCGGATTTCTTCGGACGTCGGTGGTTGAGGAGGAACATAGACATGCACCGGCGCATCCGGGTTTTCGCTCAACCATTTGCGGATTTGCGGGTTAACCCCGTGCGGATCGTTTAGACTGGAGCGATATGAGACCAGCTCAGGTTCCGTATTTTCAAACCACTGTATTTTTACTTCAATATCGTATGTTCCAGCCCCGATTTCAGTATCCGAAATTTTGAGTATCTCGGTAACCCTTGGGTATTCAACATTACTGTTCTCAATAACCATCTACGCGACCCTCTGAAATATCTGTCGATTTTCGGAAGCAGCCCCTCGTGCTCTCCACGTTCCTGTAAGAATAGAACCTGTCCCTCCGAGGTCGTAATCGACGGTGTTGTTGTACAACCTAATTGTCGTTGTCGCGTTGCGGTTAATTGCACGAGAGAAGAATACGGAAATTACGTGACCTATCGGGAGATTCGTATCGTTGACACCGGTGCCCTGGTGAACTTCCGCGGCCGTAAACCCCAACGCGTGCGTATGGCTCGTGCTCGTAACGGAGTTGCCGGTCGAATTGTTGATATTACCCGGCGTTCCCAGCGTAAGCGTCCGGTTTGCCGAAAGGTCGCCGCCGCCCGTGAGGCCGTTGCCGGCGGCTATGCTGCGCGCTTCCGGAGTGATCCCCAGCCCGTCGTAATTGCCGGCAGTAATGATTTGGCTTCCGAACAGGTAGCCGACGTTGGAGCTGGCATTGAGCTCGAGGGCATGTGGGGTTTCCCACGTGCCGGAATTGTCGCGGTCGGCGAGCACGTAGAACCTGTTGCTGTCGACGTAGGCCCAGAAATCATAGGCATCCGTATTGGTGTCGCTGAATCTGACGCGAGGGCTACCCCCGGAGATCTCTATTTCATTGCCGGTTGTCGTGATCTTCCCGCTGGTGCTCAGCGTCGTGATCCCGTCATAGGCACCGGAAATCCGGGCGTTGGGGAGCGTACCCGTCGTCAGGTTCGAAGCGTTGTTCGCCCCAAGGTTCGATCGCGCCGTTGCCGCATCCGTTGCCCCTGTACCCCCCTCGCTGACGGCCAGTGCCGTCTCGAGCGTCAAGGCGCCGCTGGAGGAGATGCGGGCGACTTCGTTCGTGCCGGAATGAAAGACGTGCTCGGAAGCGGAAACATAGTTCAGCGTGTTGCTGGTAATGGAGAAGCCGTAGTTCGTTCCCCAAAGGGCAAGGTGTCGTGACAGATCGGTTGAGGATGCCGCAACCGCCGATCCGAAGTCGACTCCCTCTGTGAACTGCACGTCCCCGGTGAAGGTCTTGCCTCCCATCGAACTCGGCAAGCGCGCATCGGCGATCGTGCCGGAGCCGAGATCGGCCGCCGAACCGGAAGATGCGATCGCAGCCAGCCCGAGTGTCGACTTCACTGCCGCGGCGTCCGAATCGTCCAGAATGGTCCGCGCAAACGGCGTCAGCGCAGTCGTCGCATAAGCATCGGCTGCCGTCGTATAGATCATGCGATCGGCAGCCGTCGTCAGGCCGGCAATCGATTGCAGACCAGCGTCATGCGCCTGCACGTTCGTGCCGATCGCGAGGCCGAGATTCGTCCGCGCGACACTCGCCGAGGTCGCCCCCGTGCCGCCTGCCGTGATCGGCCGCGCCGCATTGGCGTCGGCGGTCAGGTCATCTACAAGCGCGTTATACGGCACGGATTGTATCGTGGTGTTGGACACACCCTTCGTCCCCGCAGGCGGGGAATAGACTCCACCAGTTCGTGGCAATGTAGCCTCCATGGAAAAGGTAATGTGGGCGAAAAGCAGCACGTCCGCTCAACCTGCGGCGGTCCTCTGCGATCTTGATCGGGCGGAACGGTCTATTCCCACCGCGGGTTGCGCCGGGCCTCTGCTGACTGCACCTGCTGCTCGTAGAGCCTGTGCAGAACCGCCCTCTCCTCGGGCGAGAGCCAGGGATTGCCCATGGCCTCGAGCAACGGCATCAGATCGGCGGCTTGCGCCTGTGCCTGTTGCCGCCGGCCGATCGCCTGCGCCTGCGCCACCTGCTCGGGCGAGGCAGGCGTGCCGTCCATCAGCGCCGGCATGATGCCGCCCTGGGCATTGGCGAGCTGCCGAGAACCCTGGAACTGCGCCGGAATTGCCTGTTCCGGGGGACGCGCATTCGGCGGCGTCAGGGAGGGAGCCGCTATCCGGTCGTCCGCTTCCTTGCCTGGGAACGAAGGCACGAAGGGCGAGTGGGACGCCGGAGGCGGCGGAGGCATTCCTGCCGGCGGCTCGGCTCTGCCGGCCTCTGTCGGCTCACCCCGCGGGCCGAGCACGTTCATGAACTTGCGGCCATAGGTGCCGACATCGGTTCCCAGCGCGTCCTTGCGGCTCGTCTTGCCGACGCCGCCCGGACCGGCAAACCATGCCTGCGCGGCGCCTTCCGGTCCGAATTCCTGCACATAGGCATTGAACTTGTGGTCGAAAATGGCGTCCTGGATTTCGGGGCTCGACAGGAACTCTTCCGGCGTCACCTCGCGCCCCAGCGCCTCGCGGGACCAGGGTCCGATATTCGCTTCCATGATCTGGTATCGCCCGAGCGGACGCCCAAGTTTCGGATGCATCGGTCCGATAGCCGTATAGTCCCCGCTTCCTGCGCTCTCCAGCGAGGCGATGGCGTCGCGATAATGCGAGGAGTTTGACGGAGCCGCTGCGGATGCGCTCGCATTGGAGACCTGCCGGTCCGGCATGCCGCCAAGAGCCCCGTCATAGGCGGCGCGGGCAGCGCTGCGGCCCTCGTCTTCCGCCCTGTCCGCCCGGCGGTTCATGATGCCTGCGACGATGCCCGAGCCCAGTGCGTTCAGTCCCTCGCCGATGTTTTTCGGTGCGGCCGTCCCCATGATCGCCATGGCAAGTTGGCGCTTGCGCCTGACGGATTCGGGTGTCTCTCTCGTATTGCCGCCGAACAGGTAGGAATTCGCCATCAGTACAGACCTCCGTTTCGGCCCTGGTTGAGGAATTGAGCGGCCCGGCCGAGCCCTTCGCGGGACCAGGGCCCGATTGCCGTCACCAGGTCCTGGAAGCGGTTATCGCCCTGCGCAGGTCCGGCCGCATTGTAATTTGCAAGTCCGGGCTGCGACGGGCGCCTTTCGGGCGCGGGAGGGAATGCTGCCTGGCGCTTGGCATACCCTGCCGCAAGGCCTGCGCCGAGCATGCTCATTCCGCCCCCGATCGTCTGTGCGAGGGGCTGCCCCAGGATTTTCTCCTGAAGCCGCTTCGCAAGCTGCTCGCGCGCTTCCTTGGGCATCGCGCCCCGATATCCGAAATAGCCGTTCATTTGCCTCTCCCTGCGTTGAAGAGCAGTCCGTAATCCACGCGCCGCAGGCCATCGGCGCCCTTGGCGACAGCGTCGGGGCGCACTTTTTCCACCTCCTGCGCCATCACGCCTATCCGCTTGGGAGCGTTCCTGCCTTCACCTTTGTACCTGTACTCGTAGAGGCCGCCGACTTTCTTGATGTCCTTCTTCGCGCGCTTGTCCGAGAGGCTGGCCAGTTGCCCGCCGAAACCGAGCATGCCGCCAAAGAGGTTCTGCATCGTGCTTTGCTTCTGCTGGTAGGCGCCCATCTTGTTGGCATAGTCCTGTTGCACCAGCCCGGCATAATCGACGGTCGGCATGGGGTTGCTCTGGGTCGGCACGAAGCTCGGGCTGTCGACCTGCGCCCCGGACATCAGCCCGACGATCTCGTTGATCGGCTGGTTGCGCTGCGCGTAAAGCTCGTTCAGATATTGTGCCCGCTCCTGGTTTTGCAGGTTGTACTTCGCCTGCTGAGAATTGAATCTCTGATCCGCCAGAGCATTGTTGCCGCCCGTCGCCGTGTTCTGGTTCTGGTACTGCTGCTGCAGGGCGTCGTTTCCGAACTGCGCCGCGGTCAGTCCCTGGTTGAATTTCTGCTCCTGACCTGCATTGTTGGCCTGCATCTGCGCCTGGTTCTGCGAAAACTGCTGCTGCTGAGCGGCGTTTCCCATCTGCATGTCGTTCGCGTTCTGCGCGTATTGCTGTGCCTGCGCCGAATTGTAGAACTGGGCCAGTCCGGTCATCTGGTCGTAGGCTTGCTGCTGTGCCGAATTCTGGAACTGCGCCTGGTTCTGCGCCAGACCGGCGATCCGCGATTGCTCCTGCCCGGCACTCAGGGTTGCCCCTATCCGGGCGTCGTTCGCCGCGCGGTTCGCCTCGTCCATCGCACGGTCATAGGCCTCGGAGCCCGGCTGCAGTCCCTGGTTGGTCAGCTTCGTTTCAAGGGCGGCGCGGTCCCGCTCGATCTGCGGGCTGAGGCGGTCCATCAGCGCCTGTTCGTATTTCGACGTGTCGATGTCGAAATCATAGCTCTCGGTGATGTTCCCGGCATTGCCAAGCGAAGTCTGGATCTTGCCGCTGTCCGCAACCTGGCTCTGTATGGAACCGGCACCTGCAATCGAGCTTTGAACGTTGCCGGCATTTGCGAGGCTGGTCTGCAGCTTCGGACCGCTCGTGAAGCTCTGATACTGCGGCAGCCCGATCGCGTCCGACTTTCCGGCCGCTGGAGCGCCGGATATGTCGAACTTACTGGCGAGAAGGCCGTTGAGCTTTCCCGATTGGGTGTTGGCAAGCGTCGCCAGGTTCAGCTGGGCGGCGTCCTCCTGGTCCTTGATCGCCTGCTGCGCGGGCGAAAGTGTCTGTGTCGCCGTCGGAACCTTGAGGTCGTATTCTTTCCCGCTGAGAGGATCGGTCCACTTCTGAGTGTTATAGGTATAGGTCAGGTTGCCGTCTGGCGTGACCTGGTTGGCGTTGCCCATGACGTTGTTGGCAACCGCGGTTCCGATGTTCGTCGCAGTCTGCGCGGACGCCGTTTGCTTCGGGTCCGGTGCTTCCGGAGCGGATCCGTAAAGGCCCATGATTCAATCCTTTATCCAATCTTCGACGGTCTCTCCCGAGCCGGCATGGCAGAGGTCGAAAAAATCTTCCGTAGTGGCTTTGGCGTGATCGTAGCCGCCGGCGATCGCGGCAACGGCGGTGACGATCGAGCCCACCGCTTCGCGCATGACGAAGCCGAATTGCCGCTTTACCGGATCCCGGGCGGACCGCCATTCGTCGCTCAACTGCCATTGCACGATCACGTTGTTGATGACCGGCGCCAGGACGGCGGCGTGCTCGATGAAGAAAGAATTCTGCGGCAGCCGCGTCAGCGTCCGAACCAGGAGCCAGCAGACATTCCTCTGGCGGTTCTCTTCCTCATCGACGATGTCGTCGGCAAGCCGTGCGATCGCGGCGATCTCTGCCAGGAATTCGGCGGCCGCCCCGTCACCGCGCGTCCAGCGCAGAAACGCCGCGCGGATAGTCTCGGGATCGTTTGGAAGCATCAGGCACTGGCCTCGCCCACCGAAACCTGAACCGTTGCGAGGTCGACCTCGATATCGAGCTTGAAATCCCCGCCGGAGGTGATGACGCAGCCGACCCCGATCATGTCGCCCGTCGCGCGGACATTCTGCCGGAAGTCGTAACGCTGCACTTCGGATACGCCGTCCCAGATGGCCCTGTCCCAAAGTCCGACGTCCCATTCCGACGAACTTGCTTCGCCTTCCGTTGACGTGGTGAATGTGGGCGTCGACCGATCGTAATCGGCACGGGCGAACAGCCGCACCTTCGGCGCGGACTTCGCCCGGAAATACATATGCGCCATCGTTGCCGTCGCCCTCTGCCCGAATTGCGTTGCCGGCGAGAACTGCGAAAGATAGGTCGCCGAGAAGCTCAGCCCGTCATCCGTACCGCCCGCATCGCCCTGCCACATGTAACCGTCGAGCGAGCCGAAGAAGAGGCCGCCCTGCAAGGTCTCGTAGCAGAGCGCCTGCCAGTTGCTGATCGTCGACCAGCGCCCGGTCAGCACGTTCAGGACAAAGGTCGTGTCCGCAACGACGGTGTTTTCGGGAAAGGCCACGAAGACCAGGTTCTGCTCCGGCCACTGCTTCAGCGTCCAGCCGGTTCCAGTGGCGTTGGCTGCCCTGCGCCAGTCGTCCTCGATCGGCCGCGAGACGGAAACGAGCGACAGGGCCTGCCGGTCGCGCTGGAAGACCTGCGACATCGGCGTGAGCCCGTCCGTCGTGGCAATCAGGATGTCGGCCCCTGCCCTGATCCACCCGTTTTTGCCGAGCGGCCGCCCGATCTGGTAAACGCCCTTCAGTGCGAAATCCGATGCGCTCGAAGGGTCCGACCCTGCATAGACGGCAATTTCGCCCTCGGTCGAAAGGAAGACACAAAGGTCCGAAAGGCCGTCGCCGCTTTCCAGCGACCAGGAGAAGCCCGTCAGCAGCGAGCCGCCCTTTTTCATCACCCCGCCAAGGGGGAAGACGACGGCGGCCCCGCCGACGGCGTTCACCGGCAGGTAATAGGCATCCAGCGTGCCGTTCTTGAGGAAAAACTCCCTGTTCTTGAACAGCCAGCCGTAATTGAGCTGCGCCATAGTGGTGCCGTCGGTGAACGTGATCGCCGGGGCCGTCGTCCAGGTGGTACCGTTGTAGAGCCGCCGGTCGTTGGCGCCGTTCAGGCAGACGAGCCACGACGTGCCCGCATTGCTATGCTGGAAGGCGCACCAGTCACCGCCGCTCATCCCCGAAACCTCCGCCGCCGTGGTGGCGGGAGGGGTGGCCGGAGCGGTCATGTTGTAAATGCCGGCATTCGTCGCCATGAACAGCTTTTCATTGCTGCCATATTTGTATTTGAAGGCGCTCCTGATGTCGCCGCCGTCGGCCGCCAGTCCTTTCCTCTGCGATCCCCCACGGATCTTGCAGCCCATCAGGGTCGGGAAGAAGTTGCGCAGCACCGTTGCCGAGCCCGGCTGCTGCGATGCCATGTCGGCCGTGGTGACGAGGCCGCCCCTGGGGGCAGGAAAAGTCACCGGCTGCGAAGTCTGCTGCCGGCCGAGAGAGACAGGCCCGCGATTGGATTGCCCTATACGGGCCGGTCTTGGCTGAATTCTCATCCTGCCCCCCTGTCGGCATTGATCTCCTGCGCGAGGTCGGCTTCGAACTCGGCGAGATTGTCCTCATAGGCGAGCCCCTTCTGCCGCTTCCAGCGCCAGACGATGCCCTTGAGCAGGAGGCGCTCGGGAAAGAGCGTCGTGTCGTCATCCGCCGTAAACGTCGCCTGCGGCCCGTCCGGATCGTGCAGGACCCAATTCTTCGAAACATAGTCGATGACGGCGCCCTGAGCCGCCGATGCGGGCGAGAACTGCACCTGCCCGGCCCTTATGAAGAAATAGGGCTGCATCGAAGGCATCCCGGCGATGACCGCCCATTGACCGCCATTGGTGACGGGTCGGACGAAGGCTTTTTCGGCGGTCCGCACAGAGCCGCCGGGCGTCAGGCGCTGGAAATCATCGGGAAGGTTCTCGGAAGCAACGGCAACCCTGTGCTGCCGCAAGGTCTTCTGCCAGTCTGCCCGCCGCGCGATCTCGTCGCCGGCTTCCTGCGCGAGCGCAACCATCGTCATCGCGTTAGGCTCGGCGGACCCATACACGTTATCGAAAGGCGAGAGCGAGACGACGTCGCAGACCTGGTTGATTGCGGTAAGCAAGGTCATAGCTCGCCCTCCCGCGTCCTTTGTCCGTTGGCGCCGTATCCGGCAAGGCCGTTGGTCCCGGCGGCAATCCCGGTAACGCCAAAACCGCCGATGCTGTTGAACTGTATGGTATTTTTCAGCTTCGGATGGGTATTGACATACTGGCGGATGCGGGCTGCTGCCTTCGGCGCAACTGTCTTGATATAGTTCGGAGCGGCCATATAGGCCCGGATCGCCTCAGCCACCAGCTCATTGCGCACATGTTCGCCCCAGTACTTATTCTGCTCGGGGCCAAACCTCTTGCCATAGCTCTGTGGGTTGTTCAGGTCGTTGTAGATGGTTCGAAGTTCTTTATCGATACCATCAGTTGGCATTTTGCCGGCAATGGCATCGATTGCATGTGCAAGCTCATGCGCGACAACGCGCCCGGCTTTGTCTGCCGGCAGGGATTTATCGTAAAAGATATCTTGACTCAGTACGTCCCCTGATCGTCGATCTCTGTCGACCACGTACCGTCCCGCATCGCCTGCGATCGCACTCTTCGCAACCGCCTTAGGGCGTCCGCCCGTTCCTGCCTTTCCGATTTCGTCATATGCTTCCGCTGATAGGCCGGTATCGCCTCCGCCAACGACCGTTCTACCGGCGACATATCTTGCGGTAAGCGGTCTTCCGTCCATGTCCAGGCGGAGTCTTCCGCTTTCGTCCGCAATGCCTCCCGCTGCTTCATGTCGTGGATCTCCCGGCCTGTAATCAGCCTCGAATGGCCGAGGCTGTTTGACTGGAGGATCATATATTCGTGCGCTGCGAGAGGCAAGAAAACCAGCGTCCTGCGTCTTCTCTGCCGTCATGCCCAGCGCCTTGTCGACCGGGGGCGCCATGACAGTATCTGCTCCTGCGATCGCCGAACGCCCGCCTTTCACAGCCGCGCGGAGTGCCGGTGCCGGCAACATCCCCAACGCCTCGATAACCGCCTCGCCGTAATTGCCATCCGCAACGGAACGTCCCGTCTCTTCCGCCGCAAAACCCATGCCTAGCGGCGTGAAGTCAATGCCGGAGAGCCCCTCACCGCCCAGACCCGCCGACCCTATAAGATCAGTCACAAGCCGGCGCTTATAGACGGAGGGGCGTCCGTCTCCGAGAATCCAGTCGGCAAGTTGATCGCGCAGCGTCGGATGATAGGTGCGCAACACGGCACCGCCGCTGAGGCTTCGCGGCATCGCCGCCAGGTCTTCTCCGGAGAAAGCAGTGGCCGCCGCCCGCGACGGAGAGCCGTAGGGAATGTCGACGGCAAATTGCCGCGCTCCCCCTGCGCCTCCCGGCTGCGGCGGCATGCCGCCGAGGATCATGGAAACGATCTGCTTCTTCCTGGCTTCGCTCATGGCGTTACTCCCCCGACGACTGTCTGCGCATTGCCCCAGCGGCTGCGCTCGTCTTCGATCCTGAGCCCGCTTATTGCGAGCATCATCAGCTGCTGCGCGGCGGTAGCGCCGTCGACATCCTTGCCCCAGATGGCGATCTCGTTGACCAGCGCGAAAAGGTAGACGTCTGGCGCCTTCTCCAGCAGCCAGTTCGTCGGGTTCGACGGCGTCAGGGCCGGAATGCGGGCGTAATAGGTAATGGTGAGACCCTGGTCGGACACCGACCGCACCTTGATCCTTCTGCCGACAATGGAGTAGCCGGCCGGCTGCACGCCGTTGCGATCCCTGTAGCCGTTCGTGAGCTGCTGCAGCGGGACCGCACGAATGGAGACTCCGGCCCCGCTCCTGACCTCCCTCGCCTCGAGGAAGTCCGCCGGAAGCGTACCGTCGCCATCGGCCAGCGGGATTGCGGCGGTCACCTCCATGTCGGCGACGCGAAGCCCGCGGTTGAGTTTCAGCTCCGCAAGTCCGAGAAAACGCGGGAAATTGTGGGCGATATCCTCGCGCCCCGAATATTCGCCGGCATCCACCAGGAGGGAGCCGTAGTCCGAAATGGTCATAGATGGCCTTCCTTGGTACGCCAGGCGCGGTTGTCGGAGTTGTTGAGGAACCGCTTGACGAAGCGGTCGTCGCCCTCGCTATGCGCCTGCACGAGGCCGGCCCCATGGGCGACGTTGAGGGGGATCGAGGCGACGCGATGCCAGTCGCCTTTCCAGGCACGTTCGGCGCTGTTCCGTATTCCGGCATTCTCACTCATGAGATTGTCGACGGGGTAGTCGACGCGAAAAACGTCCTTCTCCCCGTCGAAATAATGCCAGACCGACCGGCCCGTCATTTGGTCGTAATCGTAGAGCGACCACGAACCATCACGGATGATCATTCGGTATCTCCGGGCAGCGGGTCCGCTCTCGAAGCCTTGCCTTGCTGGATAAGGGCCTTCGCCGCCTTCACCGGAAGGTCGAGAACCGTCCCCTTCGATACCCGTCTGTCGCCGGCCGCCCACACGTCGTAGAGCAGCTTGACGGGCGTGGTCTTCTCTTTGGCTTCTGCCATGTTCGTCTCTCCTGAAACGGAAAAGGGCGAGCCGAAGCCCACCCCTGGTTGATGATTCCGGTCGAAGCGATCCGCTTCCGGTGCTAAGGCCGCGGGTCGTCGACAGCCTTCGGCTCGCATGGGTACAGCCGCAGCTCTACGGCCTGTTTGTCTACGAGGGATAAGCTTGCCTGCGCGCGCCCGCCTCGACATAGACGCAATCTATGCGATAGTTAAGGATAGATTCAACCTTCGGCGAATCGCTGTTACCGCACACGGCAACTGGGAGCACGATGAAACGCGAACATTCGTTTTTACTCGGCGCCACTGGCGCAATCGCTTTGGGCTTGTCGCCCGATTATGCCGCCGCGTTAGCATATATTACCTCGGAATTCGTGCCGTTCGAATGGGCCATCCTCACCGCCATTTGTATCACCTCGCCATTGTTGCCTGTTGCTCTGGTCGCCGCCCATATCTTCACCGGCATGCGCATACATTGGCTTCTTGCATCGTTTCTCTTTGGACTGATCGTGCTCTTCGGCACTCTGGCATCGCTGGTATGGGTGGCGGTCACTTTTGTGCTAAGCCTTTCATTGGCGCATGGTATGACGCTCACGCTGGGTCTCGCCTCTTCCCTTTTTCTCGTTTCCTCGGTCAGTTCGGCAGACGCGCGGTTGTGCTTCGGCTGGGTCCCGATAGGCCTTGCCGGCCTCTCCGGCCTCTGGTCTCTCCTGATGGCCGGGCTGGTCGTCTTGAGCTCCATTGTTATTGCGGATGGCAAGCCCTTCTGCGTCGCGCAAGCCTCAGGAAACAGAGTGACGGGCGTTGCGGCTGTGCGTGGATTCGCGCTATACGCGACAGAGGCGACGCACGGCCTGACATTCGAATATCATGCTGTGCTGGTGGTGGAAGGCAGCGAGCAGAAATATAACTGGTCATACGCGAAACATCGTTTCGTCGAGACCGGCTACCCTACGTCCGCCATGGAAAAATGCACGCCCGTAGAGGGTTTTTGGATCACCGCGGGGCTGTTTTAGTTTCATGCACGTTCCGAACTCAACTCGGGAATGAAGCTGCCGGTTCCGCCAGCACCGAGGGACCGCCGAAGCGGCAGTTCATTCGGTCCAATGCGCAAGAACATCCTGCAGCGATGCGCGGCCGCGAACAGCCTTGTCCCAGAATGGCAATGCGTTTGGCGATTCGCTTGAACCCGATCCGATCGCTTCGACCCGCCGCTCGCTCTTCCGTCCGCCTATTGGCTGCCGTGGCGCTGGCGGGGCCGGCGGGGGCCTTGCGCCGACCGGAGACAAGCCGGCAGACCCCTCCTCCGCTTCAAGACTCAACCCCTTAGCCCATAAGCGCTCGTGCGGGGTATCGAACCCTGTATGGTTCTCGAGCCTGTCCTCGGATTTCAAGGCATGCGGATACATTCGCTCGCCGCATCGACCCTCTACCCACTGATCGTCCTGCTCGGCACATTGATCTCGCTGGTAACGCCCTGGTCAACAGCGCGGTGCCGAGCCTCTCGATGTGGCACGGTATGGCTCTCTCGTTTGGCCTGGCATCTTCCATTTGTCTCGTCTCCTCCGCACAATCGAAGGACGTGAGGCTGTATTTCGGGTGGGTTCCGATGGGACTCGCGAGCCTCGCCGGTCTTTGGTCTCTCCTGACTGCGGTGCTGGTCGTCTTGAGTTCCATCGCGACAGTCGGCGGCCAACCGTTCTGTATCGTGCGGGAAGAGCAAAGCGGCGAAGTGGCGGGCATGGCGGACGTGCGCGGCTTCTCGCTCTACGCTACGCATACGGAGCGCGGTATCATCCATGACTTCCATGCCGTTCTGGTGGTGGAAGGCAGGGAGCAAGATTATAACTGGTCGTACACGAGACTTCGCTTCGTCGAGACCGATCACCATACGGCCGCTATGAAACGGTGCACGCCCGTACAGCATTTCTGGAGCGACGTGGCGCCGTTTTAGAGCAATCCCGGAAACGCATAGGCGGTCCTTGCGTCCGCGCGCGAAGCGGGGGGATTGCGAAAGGAATCACATTCCAGTCAGCTGAAAAAGACTGGAAACCGCGGGGAGTTTACCCAAGCTCGCCGAAACCTCTTCTCCGGCCTTGCACTCGAGATACGTTCCCGGGAAGGGCTCATTTCGATGGAAAACAATGCTGAAGCTGGCCGGCGCCGTAAACGCACTCTCTTGTATCCAGGCGCCAAAAAATTCCTTGAACTTTTCGATCTGCGGATGCCGCATTTCGATTGCACGCGCGGCCTCCTCCGGCAGCCCCGTCACCTGGAACCCCCAGGAGTATCTCGTCGGCTTCCATATGAAAGCCGGAATGCTGGCAGAATGCGTATACCCTGTCAGGCGAAGACCATAGGCTTCGATCGGCTGCCGAAAAATAACATTGGTTTCGCGATGCTGACCATCACCATAGCTGTTGACGCGGAAAACCTTCCGAACGTGCAGGAAAGCAGCCTTCTCCTCCGTCAAAACATCGAAGAAATCGATACCGCAGGTAATCAAGGCGTCCAGCACCTTGTCGGCGCTTTCGGGCATCGCACATTCAGGCGCCGTACCCCCGCTTTTCTCGCAAATGACCGCTCGGCTGGGATCCCGATCATCATAAAAGCGGTAGAGGAAAAATGCCGCCCCGCCGAACAGCACGCCACTCAGGCTCGACAGGGCGACGAAAAGATAGAGGCCGCCCAGCAACCAGTTTTTCATTCTTCGCCGTCTCCTCGTAAATTCAACCTTTACGTGCTTTCATAAATTTAGATAAACCAAAGAGAGAAATGGCGCAAGGAGCATAGTCGTAGCATGGCCTCAAAACCGGAGCATTGGTGCCGCTAAAGATGCAGACGTCACTCGAAAGTTCGAAGCGCATCCCCGAGCGAAATACCGCCTAAGGGGTGCCGGGTACGGCCCGACGACGCATCCGGCTCCCACCGGTATCCCTCGCTGCTCTCGCTCATTGGCGACTGCTCCCTTGCCCGCTTTTCAAGTAAGAATTGCAGCGCCTGATCCAATTCCGGCTCGTACCCGGGATATGAGACGATCAGGTCGGCGGATTGCCCGGTTTTCCTGTATAAATCAGCGAAGTCGTCCATCTGGTCCGTCAGATCGATACACCCGGCAGAACCAGCTTCCGCGCCGCCGTGAATTGAGAAGCCGCTTCTTGTTTGAAGGAATGGGCTGCCCGATTTAGGCGTCAACCATGCCCTCGAATTTCCCCATGACTCTTCGAGCCCCGGCCAAGTGCCTCGTCCGGCATGGCCCAGCCACCGCTCCATTCCCCCCTCGGGCGGATATTGAAGCTCTTCGACCGAAAATACTCCTTCCGGGATCGGCCCCTCTCCTTTCACATGTTGCTGGTAAGGCGCATGTTTCTGGTTCGGCGATTGAGAGTTTTTCTCACCGCTCACCGCTTTCCAGCCACCGGAATAGCGGCCGTTCTCGGTCGCGTTCATGCGCTCGCCGTCGAAATGCAGCATGATTCTCTTTTTGTCGTGTTTTCGGCCCATTTAAATGCCTTCTGTTAAGCTGCGGACACGTTGTCGTCTTGATCCCGGAGGCGCGTGTACTCTGGCTTGGCCCGCTCGTCAGGGCCAAACAGGAAGCGCGATGCCTGGTCTTCTTCTGGTTCTTCACCTGAGCTCGCAAAAATGGCGCCGTCCGCCCTTGCTTGTTCGGCTCTCTTTAACATCGCCTAGGTGAGTTTTTCCGACGCGCGCGGCTGCCCACCAAGGGCTTCGCGATAATCAACAACGCCGAATGACCACTTGCGCCTATCGAGGTTGCGCTTCTCCAATCACCACCAGAGCCGCGCGATCGTCTTTTCAGCTGACGCGACAAATAAGTCGAAGCTCTCTGCAAATTTCGTCCCAATGGATTGCGAAAGGAACAGATCTAGCACGTGGGGCAGGTCTTCCATCCCGTTCGTCTCCCCTGCGACCGAGCAGCCAATATATGTCCCTGGAAGGCTTGCATCTTGCTTCGGCACGATCGTAAATGCCGCATCTGTCGATTTTCCATTGCTCCGTTGATGCGCTTCGATCGCCCTTTCGATGTCGTCCGGCCGCCCAATGACTCGAAATCCCCACGTGATTTCCTTAGACCCGGCGCCACTTGGCTGAGACCAGGCCTGCGTGTAACCAACGAGACGCAGCGCGCGGGCTTCGACAGGTTTATCGAAGGTGACCACGGACGTTCGGGGTTCCTCCGAGTCCAGGAGGTCGTAAGGGAGCAACCTGACTTCCGCACGACCGAACGCCGCCCTTTCCTCCTTAAGGACCTGGAAAAAACGCGGGCTGCAGGAAAGAAAGGCGTCCACGACCTTGTCGGCACTTTCGCGCGGCAGTGAACATTGCGGCGCCACGTCACCGCTTCTCTCGCAAATGCCTCCCCGGCTCATATCCTCGAAGGAATAGGGGTCGATCGTAGCCAGAACAACGCCGCCAAGGGCGATGGCGACACCGCACAGGCCAAAGGCGAGATAAAGCGCAACGAGCACAAACGTCTTCATGTCTTGTTATTTTCCGAGATGTGAATGCGGCCATCGCGCTCATAGAACATAACGGAAACAAATGCAAGCATTACGAGCGCTGACGACATTCTTCAATCAATCGGCAAACCCTGATATCAGTTCTCGGAGTGAACCGCTTCCGGGGAAAAGCCAATTCCAGAAACCTCCAGCGTTCAGTGGTCGTTTTGATGACGGCACTTGTGTTGCGGGTTCGCAATTCCCACCTCGGTGGTAAATGGGCGAGCCGAGACTCGCCCATTTATATTCAGCCTGCCTCGCTCAGCCCGAAGAGGTCGGCAGCGACGCCGAGGCCCTTCTCGTTCTTCACCTTCAGCGTGCCCTCGCCTATGATCACACCCTTGTCGGCGTCGCCGGTCTTGGCAACGTCCTTGTCTTCCTGGATCTTTCGCAGCCAGAGGAATTCCAGCATGTCGGTATCGAGGAAGAAGGCGTTGCGCGCCGTCGCCGCCGTCGCCGCCTGAACGCGGTTCGGGTGGATCATGACGGTGCCGAACGGGCCTTCGTAATAGTCGGCCGTGGCAACGATGGTGTTGCGCTCGCCGCCTTGCGAGACCGCGTAGCGGAACGGCGCCACATTGCTGTCCGACATGAAGGTGACGAACACGCTCTTGACGTAGGGCGATACCGAGACGTGGCGGAAATTGGCGCCGCTCTGATAGCCCGCCTGCATCACGCTATCCAAAATGGATTTGGTGAATGCGCGCTGCTCGCCATCGGTCGGGGCCACCGTAAGCCCGGTCGCATTGTCGAAACCGCCATTGGCGCCGCCGGCACCGCGGGAAACATTGGTCTCGATCCAGGTGTTGAGCGAACCGAATTCGCGCGTCGCGCCGGCGACCGAGGCGTTGGTGTCGACGATGGCATATTCGACGTCCTTGCGGATTTCGATGCCCTTCTTCAGCTTCTGGTATTTGCGCTTCTGGACGTTGCCGGCCTCGGAAACGACTTCCTGCGTACCGGAGATGATCCAGTCCTTGCGCATGATCTGGGTATAGTTGCCCAGGCGCTCGGGCGGGGTGATGGCGCCGAAGGCATATTCGTCACCTTCGCTCTTGATGTTCTCCCCCGGAGCAGCAAGCTCGTCCGTTTCCCATTCGGGGTGAATGGAAACGCACTTGCCCTTTTCGATGAACGAATAGATCGGGGTGTCCTCGGGCGTGATGCGCGAGACCACATCGGAGAGTTCTTCGCGGTTGCCCACGGCTTGAGTGGTCATATAGGTATTGGCAAGAGCTGCCATGTTCTGATCCTTCGAAAGCGTTTGCAGGACAAGTGGCGATCCGGTTTTCCGTCCGCAAACGCGACAAGTGTTTGAAGATGGGGGTTATTCGAAATCGATCAGGAGCGCGTCCTTGATCGAACCTGTTTTTGCCAACCTCTTCATCGCATCCTGGTTCTTGCGTGCCTGAGGGTTCGCCGGGCCCTTCGGCTTGCTTTTCGCTGTGGCCGGGGGCGCGTTTGCCACCTTCGTCAAGGCCTTGCTCTTCGCCTGTTCTGCCCGAAACCCGAGCATGGCGTAGTGCATGACCTTGAAGTAGCGGTGGTCGGTGAAGCCCTGCATCTCGTCCTGGGAAAACCCGAAATCCTCACCGGCCTTGAAAGCTTCGGCAAAAAATCTCTCTCGGGCATCCTCCCTCGCGAGGCGCGGGAAGGCTTCGAGCAGCTTCGCGTTCTCGGCCGCAAGGGTTTCCTGCGTTGCGGCCTGTTTGAGTTCGTCGCCCACCCGTTTCGGCTCGGCGCTCACTTCGATGAGGCGCTGAACCTGTTCCAGAGCCCCGTCGTAAACAGCCTTCTGGCGCGTGTACTCGGCCGGATTCTGGATCGCCAACATTCGCGTCGGCTCGGCCGGCAGCTGCTGGATCAGGAATTCTGCGATGGCGTTCGCCGTTGTGGCGACGCGGGTTGTCATGGTCTCGAGATTTCGGCCCTTATTGCCGAGTTCCTGAGTTTTGTGGCGGTAGTCGCGCTCCCGCAAATAGCCGAGCTTCAGTTCCTCCAGGGGAACCTGCTCGCCCCCTTTCAGGGTAATGATCGTGTCCGGGGCTTCGTTGGACTCCTCGCCCTCTTCGCCGGGTTCGGTTGTCTCGTCGCCCTGGTCTGCGGGTTCGCCGGTCTCTTGGCCCTCGTCTTCCGGGGCCTCATCCGTCGCATTCGTCGATTGCCGCTCTTCCTCTTCCCGTTCGTTGGTCTCGGAGGACTCGGCGAAGTCGAGGTCGACGGCGTGATCGAAGCTGAGTGCGGGGCGACCGCTATCACTCTCCCCGGACGGGAAGTTGGTGGCTGCGTCTGTCATGTCTGGCTTTGCCTTTCAGAGCACTTCAGGAAGACCGCGATGGTTCTCCCGGGAGGTGCGTAGTTTCGAGAGGTCGATGGTTCGGTGGTTCAACGAAGGGCTGAACCCAACGAGGTTTAGCCGCCTAGGCCGGGGCGCCCTTTCCGCAGGCAGAGGATTGTTCCTCGGCGAGGAACTTGATCTTGCCTTTGAAATTCCGGATAGCCCGCACTTCGGCCGCAAAGGCCGCGCGGGTCTCGTGATCTGTGTGCCTTGCGTTGACGCAAGCATTGACGGCCGCCGTTTCGAGCTCGCCCATCAGCAGGTGAAACAGCGGCATGTCGAGCAGCGCCTGCGCCGCTGCGATCCGTTCTTCTGGCTTCATGGCAGGCTGTCTCCTGTGCATTGTTAAGCGGTCCATCCTCGCAACCAGCGAAAATTTGCACGCAATGATTGAGTTTGACCTTGAACTACGTGCCGGCTGTGGCACTGTCTCAACATCTTGTGAGATGCAATTCATAGGGGAACATCATGGACAGGAATGAGAGCGCGGCGAACGCGCGCAAACCGAGATCATCCGCCTGGATCACAATGCTCATTGGCTGCATGTCAGCCGCGATCGGGCTGGTGCTCGTTGGGCACTTCCCGGAGTATGGTTACTGGGCCAGGACGGGGCTGTTCGCCGCGACGGTCTTCGTCTCCATATGGCTCCTCAGCCATGCCCATGCAGCTATCCACAGACGCCGCAATCGTGCATAAATGACCTGTGGCGTGATGCACCCGCGGTAAGCAGCGTAGCCGGGGCCGGCAACAGGCCATGCCATGCCCCGGGTAGGAATGCCGTCAAGCTCAAGTCTGCAATTAATATAAACTGGGACGTAGTGTCTTGATGACGCCCGAACCGCTGTAAACCACCGTATATTTCTCCAGGTAAAAGAAGCTCCCCATTCCAAGGAGATATTGTCCATAGTCCCAGTATTCGTTCGGCCCGTCTCGCACTGCCGTGCCGATGTTTCCCCCGCCATCGGCCGGCAGCAGGAGACGTTGGAGGGCTTCGCCGGGCTCCAGATTGAAGCGCAACAGGTGGCGTACCGGTTCGTCGCCATAGTCACGCATGTTGGGCTCCCAAAGCACCACTTCGACGGCGATTACATTGCTGGATCTGTTCTCGACATAAACGATGACTTTCCTCGAAAGCAAGTTACTCAACATGAAGACGACGAGCAAGGAAACTATAAAGAACAGACCCAGTACGTATTTGGCAATACGCAGCAGCGTGTTTCTTTTAATCATCGTTTTAGTGCCTGAAATGGACTTGTAATTAGCCGGCGTTTTTCCAGCTCATCGGCGACTAGGTCGAAGATCTGCTCGCCGCTTGCATCTTTATTGGCCGAGCCGATCCGTCGTCCGACCCTGTTGTTGTAAAGGTCCATGTAGACTTCGGCATACGGCCCTTTAGAAGACCGTTCATAGGCGTCACCCAGCATGGCGGCGTCCTCCTCGTCGCGTTGGGCCATCAAGGCGCTCCAGTAAGCGTGCCGGAAGGCATCGCGGCAATCGTTATGCGGACGCTTGTTGGCGCGGGCATAACCGTTGCCCGGAGCGCATTCGGGCACATTCAACTCAGGCGCCACGGCGCTGGCGGTTCGAGAATCCCCCCATGCCGCAAGGCCGTTCAACGGTCCGGCGCGCAATGCGGCCTCGTATTTGCCCATGCCTGCGGGAGACCATCCAAATTCCGCCGCCAGTTTTTCCCGTTGGTATCCGGCGAGCCCCCCCTGTCCCTTCTTGAAATAGCCCGGATACTGGTAATATGCGGCTCCGAGCGCGTTTGCGGCGTCAACCTCCGCCGCACCCAAAGGGCCGCTCCCGCTCGATGGCTGGGTGTCCGCCGCCTGCCTTGCTGGCGGCATTCGGGCCGGCGATTGTTTCGGCTCGCCCAACATTTTCTGGACTATTTGGTTGCGTAAATATTCGCTCATCCGTCCCTCCGACAATGACCACCGGACACGGGGTGCCACCGGGCAAAAGCTCGGCGACACTGCTCTGCGTTCAACTATGGGCGACTATGGGTCGCTGTGCGAACCGCCAGCTTTTTCACAAAGAAGTATTCCAGTAACGTATAAATCAACAAAAACAGAGGATAGTGCCAGTTAATCCAGGTAACTGCAAATGACACCAATACAAAAAAATGTATGCTTTCCATATCAACAGTGTAATTCGCTGGATTTACGAAAAATATATATACGAAATGTAGCGCAATAATGGGGAATATCGACAAAGTTATATATAACAACCTCAATGACAAACGAACGTTTGGCAACGGAGCGAATGCAAAGACGTAGCATGTCGAGGCGAATTTCGCCCGTTCATAAGAAAAAAGATTGCCGTAGTACCATTCGGCAAACGTAAGCATGACGGCATAGCAAAGCAGGACTCGTATTGTATTGAGTGCCGCATAACGCATCCGATATTCCCCAATTTGCCTTCTCGAACGCTTTTGACAAAATTCTCGTTCGCTTTCCTTTACATCTCAGGCGATTGTGGCGCATTTATGCCACCTTAGGTAGTTCATTCAAGACAATAGGGCAAGATCCGCTTCGCCATCCCGCGAGGCGATGGGCGCTTCCCTCCATCGCTCGCACGCATCAGTCAGCCCCTGCGCCGGAGCGTGTTGAAAAGACCGCCCAAGCGGGGTCACGCCAAGGGAAGAAACTCATCGAGCGCGGGTCTGCATTCACCAGATCTCGGTCCTCGGCAAACTGCACCGTAGCTGCAACGCGCAACCGCCATGCCGTTCGCCGTTGGTTTGATCCCCAAAGCCTCTCATTTGGAAAGGAGTTGCTTGAGGCTCTCCAGGTCATACGCTTCCCCGACCGCGCGCTTCGACTGTCGAAGTTGCCGGTCAAGTTTGGTCGGCCACATCGTTTCTTGTATTTCGGCAAAGGGACCGACCCCGTTTATTGCCCGCGTTACGTTGGTTGTGCAGTCAAAGAATCCGCCGCCGCCGATATCATCGGACCGCTTGATTATTTCAGCCTCCTCTTCGGGCGTTGTTGCATATTTGCGTATCGTCACATTTGGACCATCCAGCAGTTGATATTTGAGGTATTCCTCGGGTGACACATCGGGCCCGTAGAGGGCGCGCCCGCTTCCCATTTCCCGGTTCATATAAGTGCCGGAAGGATCATAGAGGAACTTTCCCTCCCGATCGCCGTCGTCCGGGATAATGAAAAGGCCGCTATGCATTTCGTTACCGAACCAGCCCGTCGGATTCGTATTGCTCACTACATATGTCGCGGCCACCTCCGTGCCCTTGCCATCCGGCGGGCGCGGGCTCGCCACGTTCGGCGAGAAGCTGTTCGCCGCCTCGCTGAAATCGCGCAGTTCCAACGCGAATGTCGTCTTTGGAATTTCATTATAAACATCCTGCAATCCACGAATTTGCCTTCTCACCCCGGCAACCCTCCTATATGTGCCGCTGCAAGCGGCTCGCCGCCCATGATTTCCACGGCGTTCTGCTGTCGTTTCAGGTTCAGTTCGGCGTCGATCTGGTAGCGCTTCAGCGCGACCTTCCGCTGGATTTCGGCAAGCTTCAGCTCGCGTCCGATCTCCAGCTTCCGCCGCTCGTTTTCCGCCGTCAGCCGCGCCTTCTCGGCCTCGGCCTGCGCCTGCATCTGCAGTTTCTGCATCTCGGGATCAGGCTTGGAGGCAGCCGCCTGCATCCGCTGCCGGAGCTCTTCCGGCGCCGGCTTGGTGAAATAGAGGTCGGGCGATTTCAGCCCCGCCGCCTCCACCGATTTGGCGATGCCGTTATAGAGATTGTCCGGCGAGACATAGGGATTGTCCGGTCCGAGCGCCATCAGCAGCTTTTCCTGCAATTGCAGGATCATCTGGATCATCATCATGTCGCGCTCGCGGGTGCCTGCCCCCAGCCCGGTATTGATCGTCGCGTCCATCTCCGCATTCCAGTGGCGCGGATCGAAGGTCACCCACTGTCCGCGCAGGCGCACGGCGCGTGGCCGGTCCTGATGCTTGACGACAAGGCGCAGCAATCCGCGAAAGACGCGCCTCAGCCCCTGCGCAAAGGTGCGCACCATCAGTTCCGTCTGGCCGATCCCGGCCTGCTCGACCAGTGCCGTCGCCCGCGCCGTCATGTTCTGCAGCGCGTCCGGCGCCATGCCGCTCGATGCGTCGGAAATGCCGGTGCGGTCGGTCGCCTCCTGGTCCAGATAGGAAAGCATCGCGAAGGATTCCTTGGCGACGAAGGGCACCATGGTGTAGCCGAGCGCCGCGCGCGCATCGATCCCCTGGCTCACCCGGATCGGCTGGCCGAATTTGGGATTGAGCACGGCTTCCGGATTGGCGATCGCGCCTTCCTGGACGATCGGCTGCTGGTTGTTCTGCCAGTAGAGATTGTCGAGCGTCTGGCGCATCAGCACCGTCTTCACCCGCTGGATCTCCGCCATGTCGTCGGTCACCGAACCGCCCTCGCGCTGGTGCGGCCGGCGTTCGACGGTGAGGTCGGCAAAGGGCACCTCGTCCCATTCCTCGTTGGAAAGCAGGTTCTCCTCGCTTGTGCCGCCGGCAAAGACGAGCCGGCGCAGCTCCGCAATACCGTCGTCGTCGGCATCCACTTTCACGTAGAGCTCGTAATAATCCACCTCCTCGAGCGCCTTGGGCACCGCATCCTTCGTCTCGAAGGCGTCGCGCCTGCGTGTGGATGCCTCATCGTCGCGGCCGCCGGCCTCGGCTGCCGGGAGGCCGTCGATCAGGTCCCGGTCATGTCCCATTGCCACGAGGTCCGAACGGCGCATCCGCATGGCAAAGCCGGTGATCGGGCTGTCGGCGATCGAGATCGCATCCGGATGAATCAGAAATTCCTCGAGCGGCACCGCCGCCAGTCGCGGCGTCCCCCGTTCGGCCCGGCGGCGGATCTTCACGCTGTAGCTCGGCTGCTCCACCACGCCTTGCGGCGTTTCCATTCTTTCGACGGTTTGCGACTGTTCCAGCACCTCCACCTCGTCATCGCCGACGAGCTGGATGAGTGACGCCTCGTCGAGCCCGCTATGGGTCGAAACCGAGACCGACATCTGCTTCTCGTACCACCAGCGGATAATGCCGTTCCTGAGCTTCAGCGCATCATGGGCGGCATCCTGCACCGCGTCGTAGCCGTCGCTTTCGGGAAAGACGACATAGTTGATGTAGTCGGTCGCCTGGCTTGCCGCCGCCTCGTCCCCCTCGTTGACAGGGGCGTATTCCACCACCTTGTCATTGCCGAGGATCGTGCGGATCAGCGAGGGCAGCACCTTCTTGATCGCCGCCCGCACGTCGCGTGAGACCACCTTGGACCGGTTGGCGTCTGCGGGCACGTCCTTCATCGTCCCGTCGTAATATTCCATCGCCTTGATGCGATCGACCGCGAGCTCGTCGCGATAGTCTTCGCAGTCCTTCACCAGCTGGCTGACGAGTGCGGACAGGCGTTCATCGGTCATTGCGGCCATCAGAGAACCTTTCGGGCGGTGAATTTCCAGTTTGCGTTGCCGCCGATTGCCCGTGCATGGCGCTTCATCATCAGCGCGTAGCGCGAGGCGGCGAGGAGGTCGTCGCGCTCCTTGACGATCCTGCCGTCCTTGCGGTGATACAGGCGGAATTCCTCGAACCATTCCGTGCAGGTGGAAAACACCTTCCAGCGCCCGGTCTGCATCCGCTGCAGCATGTCGGAAAGCCCGGCTTCGACGCCGTTCGTGCCGTCGTCGAAGGTCGCCCTTTCGGGAAGAAGCGCCAGCCCCTGTGCCCGGTACTGGGCCGCCAGTTGCTCGCCGCTGCCCTTGTCATGCTGCAACCCGTCATGGGGCCACGCCCAGGGCAAGGTTCCGCCCCAGGGTTTGAGGGCTGCCGCGTGGATGATCGGCGTCGATTCCCGCTCGCGATAGAGCTTGGTCACATAGAAGACATCAGCATCCCGGTCCCAGGCGCAGCCGACAGCCGCGAAAGGATGGTCCCAGCCGAAGTCGAGTCCGCCGATCTGGACCCAGTGCTTCGGTATATCGAACGGATCGGCACGAATGCTCTCCTCGGTTACGGGAAAGATCCGTCCGGAGCCGAGAGCCGGCACGCCCTTGGTGCGCGCCTCGCGCTCATGGGCGGGATAGCTGTCGATGATCCGCCGGCGCTCCTCGGGCGTATAATGTTCCGCATCCTCGATCGTCATGGTGGTGACCTAGCGGTCCGCCGACTTTTCCATCAGGTATCTGGCCACCACGGCGCTCAGGCCCTTCAGCGGCGTGAAGGTCACGGCGATGGAACCGCGGGTCGCATTGGTGCGGGTGATCCCTTCGAAATAGACGTCCTCAGGCGGCTCCTCGTCGAACCAGACATAGTCCACCGTGTTGGCCTGCCACTTGGCCCGTCCCTGCTCGTAAGCTTTGAAAAGCAGCGTCGAGGCTCCGCCTGCAACGTGCCGCACCGTTACGCTGTCGAGAGCCCCGGAAGCGCCGGAGCGGCGCGTCGTCGCCTGGATCGTTGCCTTGGGCACGAATCCGGTGCCCCATTCATCCTCATTCAGAGGCGGGCCTATCAGCAACCGCTGCACCCCGTCGCGTGTCAGCTCATAGGACTCCGAGCCCGCGAGCATTGCGACGGGCCGGTCGAACCGTCTTCCCTGCCACCATTCGGGATAGCGGCCGGTCAGATGCATGGCTGCCTCCGCCGCGCCCGCAAGCGTCTTGCCGAGCTGGTTGCCCGCCATGAACAGCCTCTCGCGAAAGGTTGCGCCGGCGGCATGGAACTCCCGCTGCTTGGCATAGGGCTGATAGCTGGAAAGGATATTCGTTCGTTGCCGCCGGTGGAGTTCCGCCATCAGCGACATCTGTTCCCTGAGCATCGCGGAGAGGCCGAACGCAACGGTTCTTTCGGATGGGTGGGGTGCGCTCATCCGTGATCCTGTCTTTATTTGAAATTGCGGCGGCAGACGCGGAGCAGCGAGTTCGCCGCTGGACTGCGGGGCGAGAAGCTCAATAATGCTCGGTCATGATCAAGGCGCGCCGTTATACATGCGCCGCAACAGGAGAAAGATCATGATCGAAGGTCATTGCCATTGCAGGGCGGTCCGCGTCGCGGTCCCCGTCCGCCCCGAGACGCTCGGCGATTGCAACTGCTCTCTCTGCAGCAGGCTCGGAACGCTTTGGGGTTACTATCCGTCAAACGAAGTCGCCGTCACCGATCCGGAAAGAAAGCTGGTCGGATATGTTCAGGGAGACAGGACCCTGACTATGCACCACTGCAGCGTCTGCGGCTGCACCACCCATTATTCGCCCATCGGCGGCAACACGTCCCGCATGGCGGTTAACATGCGCATCTTTGATCGTTCGGTCTGGGAGGACATTCCGCACCGTCTGATCGACGGCGCGAGCTGGTAATCAGCAGTCTTTCTTGCTTCGTGGCCTTCAGATTCTGCCCATCAGAAGCAGTATCAGCAGAACCACGACCAGAACGCCAAGAATGCCTGAAGGGCCGTAGCCCCAGCCGGACGAATAGGGCCAGGCGGGAAAGGCGCCGATCAGAAGCAGGATCAGGATAATGAGCAGGACGGTGCCAAGCATATCACGGTTCTCCCTTGCACAATCGAACTTTCCGAGAACGAAATAACGCGCCAAATCAAGTTTCTACAGCGACTTTTGCGCGTCTCGAAAGAAGTTGGAGCGCTACAAAGCGCATCGTTCATCCTAACGAATGCGAAAATCCGGATTATGTTCCACGCCCCTCGCGATGCATTCAGGGTGAAGCGCAATCAGAAGACGCAATTTCCTCCGCCCGACCCTGGCTTTTCGAGCTGTCACGCCGGGAACAGCAGTACCGCACGAATGAGCCCTATATCGGGATATTCTCATATGCGTGAGAACATGCTAATTTTCTTGTTTTTATCGGAGGGGAGCCCGATGCCACGTATTGCAAACCTTTATTTCAAAACAGCGATTGTCTTTTTGATCCTTGGCATTTCGATCGGCCTGCATATGTCGATCTCAGGAAACCATGCCGCGACGGGCGCTCATGCTCACGCCAACCTGCTGGGCTGGGTCACGATGGCGATTTTCGGCGGCTATCATGCGCTCAACCCCCAAAAGGCGGCGAGGCGGCTGGCGATGATACAATACGCCGTCTACACCTTCGGGGTCGCGGTCCTCATTCCGTCTCTATACCTGCTGCTATCAGGCAATACTGCGGTGGAGCCGATCGTCGCCGTCTCTTCGCTCATTGCCTTTGCCGGCGTTCTGCTCTTTGCCGTCATCATCTTCTCGAGCAGCGAAGCGCCTGTTTCGGCAAGGGTGGCGCCGACCCATTGATGCTATGCCCTTGCGGGCGGCGGGCGCTTCCGCATGCCGCCTGCCCTCTTCTTGCCGGAGATTAAGGGCCGGATCGCCGCATCCAGGGCCTGGATGCGCTCGATGAGCTGTTCGTCGGACAGCTCGTCCGCGCAGCCGGTTGCGGCACTCAGATCCTTCGGCAGGATCGACGAGACGAGCTTCAGATAGGTTTCCGGCTTCTCCTCGCGAATGCGGGCAAGCACGCCGACGCCATGCTGTGCGAAATCCGCCTGCACGGCGCAAAGAAAGCTGCTCCCCAAGGGGTCGCGCGACCCCGCGGGCGCCAGGCCCGCAGAGGAAGACCTCGCCGCCGCTTCGGCCCGCGCCGCGATATCCGACATGGCGCTTTGATCTTTGGACATTACGCTCTCCCGCTTGTCTTCATCGCTTCCCTTGCGCAACGGCTCGTCTTGTGAGGCGTGTACTCCAATTTTACTGCTACCCCTAATTGCGCCAAAATCTCAGATCAGATTGCGGCCGTAATGGGCGGCACCGCCCGGATCTCGACGAGCCGCCGTCACACCGCAGGGGGGAACATGAATCAAATCTTCGCCACGATATTGCTGGCCGCCGCTTCGACCCTCCCCTCCATCGCGGCAGAAACCGGCGAGCCTCGCTATTTTGTGAAGGCTTGGCTTGAGAAGGCCGACAGAAGCTTCGAACACACCACCGGCTGGTGCGATGAGAAAGACCGCTGCTTCGTGCCGATTGCCGAACATATCATCGAGCTGCGTGACCTGACCAGTTCGAGCTACAGACTCAAATTCTGGTCCGACCCCTGGGAGGAGGAGCCCTGCTGCATCTCCCGCACCGGTTCCTCCGAACTGGATCTCTGGAGCGGGCACCCCCGCGTGGTCCCTCTTTATTACACCCCTAAGGCAGGCGATCGAGGGGTGATCCCCTTCGGCAAGCTCATCATCGCGGTCGAGGACCTCGACGCACGAGATAAAGCGCCTGAAACGCCTCGCCTGTGACTGGCTCAGTGAGGAGAACGGTGCGCAGTGATCAGGCAACCTGTCGCTTACTCTCTCCACCCGGAGACCGCTTGTTTGAGGGTCATCCTGGGACCCCAACGATAACTAACCTGCCCTTGCAGCCAAGATCCGCCGCTTTTTCTGATCAGGTCGTTGTCGGGTAAGCCGTACTTATCGAATGTTGTTTTTTTCGTCATAAAGATTCGGCTGATTACTATATGGATCCTCGTAAACACTGTTCCGCTCATAATCGTCAGCGCGATTCTGCGCCTCTTGAATCGAAGAAATTATGCTGTTCAGCTGCGCCACTCCATCTTCGTTAGACACCTTCGGCAACAGAAACTTCAACTCGTTCTTCACGTCTTCAAGGTTCTTCTGCAAACCGCTTCGGCCTACTCTCGCTCCGGCCGCGTTGGCATCCTCGTCCCGTGGATCCTTGGAGAGGCCTCCCAAAGGCTTCCGTGGCCCTTCAGGCAAATAGGCGTTGGGGCCGTATAAAGCTGCCTGGAGCAGATCTTCGGCATACGCTTTGGCATCTTCAGGGCTGAGCGTCGAGGGGTTCTTCGCCGTCAGTCTGTGTCGTTCGATCTTCCCCACCGGTGCGGCTCCATCAACCGGGCTTTTCCGTTCACTCATAAGCCTCTCCTCAAGGTTGGTGATGTCGCGATGTTGTCCGGGTGCAAGAATTTCATTGCGGCCGACGATGGCGCCACTTGCTTGAGCGCCGCTAGTTGGCGCTTGGGTCATGCAAGTTTGAATCGACGCGTCTCCAATCCGAAACCGCCTGGCGGGTTCGGGGAGACGCGGAGGCGCATCGCCGGCCGCACACGGCGCCGCAGCGTCTTGGGACGCGCTGGATCGCCGTGAGCCTTGATTTCAATATGACGAAGAGTTCCGCCGAAAGGAGCAGCCTCCAACCGTGACGCCGCGGCCTGAGCGCGGCCTCACCTCCGCGCCTTCATTCCTGTGCCTGTCACAGGAATCCTGTGTGTCGAAACTGTGCTTATATGGGTGCGGGCGGAAGGCCGTCGGAATCCTGGTCTTTAAAGACCGTGTGCTGGCCTCTG
>NZ_VITA01000017.1 GCF_007827695.1 Sinorhizobium medicae
GAGCTCGATGCGGCGGAATGACTGGCTGCTGCAACTGTCAAAGCTAAAGCCGAAGGGGTGCCCTTCACCCGCCCCCTCCCTTCCCTTGCAACCCGATCCAGCCGGTCCGGTCGGGGGCTTGCCTCAGCGCAAGTGGAGATGCCGAGTGTCGTATTTCTAAATGGCTGAAGACGTATCCAAAGTGACATTTCAACTTTGCGCCGGAGCGGACATTTCAACCTTGCCGCCACACTCCATGTAGCCGGGTACATTCTATTTCCAAGTGCGACATTCCAATAAATAATTCCTGCCATCCTCGTCGAGCCGACCTGGCGTATGGCGCGGCTTCGGGAAGGCCGGTGTCGCCCGGCGTCAGACATCCTTGAGAAGTCGAAGCGCATCATAGATCGCAGCATGCGTGTTGCGCGCCGCGACCGCATCTCCGATGCGGAAAAGCTGGAACTGGCCGTCGGGGTTGCGGACGACGGATTGCGGTTCGCCGGCAATCAGTCGCTCATGGTCGATCTCACCCCGGTTGCTGGAAAAGGGCTTCAGCTCGAAATAGAGGTCATCGAGCGGAATGGTCCCGTGGTTGACAACCACCTGGTCGAAGGTCTGCTGCCGGGCGATACCGCCGTAATCGCTGCCCACATGGGCAACCAGTTGATTGCCGCTCCTCTCGACCGCCTCGAGACGGTAGGTGACGGTAAAGGTCACATCCAGCTTCTGCAGGGAACGCATGTAGGGCACCAGGTTCATTGCCATGACCTCAGGCGCGAAGGAGCGATCCGGGGTCATGATTTCGACCCTTGCACCGGCACTGGCGAGAAACTCGGCGGCCTGCAGGGCTGCATGGTCCCCGGCATCGTCGAAGATCAAGACATTGGTACCCGGCTTGACGTCGCCGGAAATAATGTCCCAGGCGGACACGACGAGCTCGTTGCCCTTTGAAAGTACTTCCGTGTGCGGAAGCCCACCTGTGGCGATGATGACGACGTCGGGTCGTTCCGCCCGGATGGTCTCCGCTTCCGCCCATGTGTTGAAATGAAAGGTGACGCCGAGTTTCTCGCATTGGCCCATGCGCCAATCGATAATGCTGATCATTTCCCGGCGGCGCGGACTCTGCGCGGTCAGGCGAACCTGGCCGCCCGGATCGCTTGCCGCCTCGAAAACGACGACTTCATGACCACGCTCACCGGCTACACGCGCGGCTTCCAGACCGGCTGGCCCGGTGCCGACGATGACCACCTTCCTGCGGCGGTCTGCCTTGGCGATGCTATGCGGCATCGTCAACTCCCGCCCGGTCGCCGCATTGTGGATGCAGTAGGCCGCCCCGCCCTGATAGATGCGGTCGAGACAGTAGTTCGCGCCGACGCAGGGGCGAATATCATCCTCCCGCTTTTCGACGATCTTGCGAACGAGGTGCGGGTCGGTCATGTGGGCGCGCGTCATCCCGACCATGTCGATCTTGCCGGAGGCGATCGCGTGGCGGGCAGTCGCGACGTCGGGGATTTTCGCGGCATGGAACGTTGGAAAGTCCGTGGCCGCTCGGATCTCTCCTGCGAAATCGAGATGCGGCGAATTGGCCATGCCCTGGATGGGGATCACGTCGGTCAGGCCGGCGTCCGTATCGATATGGCCCCTGATCACGTTCAGGTAATCGATAAGCCCGCTTTCCTTCAGGCGTTTTGAGATTTCTAGGCCCTCCGCCTTGCCCGTCCCGCCGGGAAGACATTCGTCGGCCGTATAACGCACGCCCAGGATGAAATCGTCTCCAACGCGCGTTCGGATCGCCCTCAGCACGTCGAAACAGAAGCGCATACGGTTGTCGAGCGACCCGCCATAAGGCCCGTCGAGTTCGTTGGTCAGCGGCGACGCGAACTGGTCGAGCAGGTGGCCGTATGCCTCCAGCTCAACGCCATCCATACCGCCGGCCTTCATGCGTTCGGCCGCGTCGGCAAAATCCTTGATTATCCTCTCGATGTCCCAGTCTTCGATCTTTTTTGGAAAGGCGCGGTGCGAGGCTTCCCGGAGATGCGAGGGGGCGACGACCGGAAGCCAATCCCCCTTGTCCCAACGCGTCCGGCGGCCGAGATGGGTAAGCTGAATCATGATCGCCGCACCCTGCTCGTGCACAGCGTCGGTCATTTCCCTGATCCACGGCACGATCTCGTCCTTATAGGCGAGCAGATTGTTGAACACCGGAGGACTGTCTCTCGAGATGGCCGCGGAGCCCGCAGTCATCGTCAGTGCCACCCCCCCTTTCGCGCGCTCAACGGTGTAGGCGCGATAACGCGCCTTCGGCATGCCATCCTCCGGATAGGCGGGCTCATGCGCGGTTACGATGATGCGATTGCGGAGGGTCAGATGCTTGAGCTGATAGGGTTGCAAAAGGGGATCATTCGACATCTGCCAGGCTCCGGTTAAATACGTCCGCAAGAAGTAGCCCGGAATGTACACTTGTGTCAAGAAAGAGACCATAAATGTCACCTGAGTTGACACGCATGTACATTTTGCTTGCGATACGTCCCTCCGTTTGTTAGGAAGCAATTATGGAGCAGACCATGAACGATAGTGGTTGGCGTGGTTCACCGGATGTTTGGCTCGGGGCGGCTTACGAGTCTCTTCTGGAGGCGGGTGTCGATGCGGTGAAGATCCAGCCGCTGGCAAAGAAGCTCAATCTTTCGCGGACAAGCTTCTACTGGTTCTTCAAAGACCGGGAAGAATTGCTCGATGCGCTCGTCATACGATGGCGTGAGAAAAACACCGGCAATCTCATCAAGCAGGCCGAAGCTTACGCCGAGACGGTCGCCGAGGCGATGCTGAACGTTTTCGATTGCTGGCTGGATAGCAGCCTGTTCGACTCGCAGTTCGAGTTTGCCGTGAGAAGCTGGGCCATTCAGTCGCCCGAAATACTCGCAGAGGTCCAGAGAGCAGATCAGCAGCGGCTTGAGGCACTCACGCGCATGTTCCTGCGATTTGGGCAGAACGAGGCCCGAGCCGATGTGCGCGCGCGCACGATCTATCTCGTACAGATCGGCTACATTTCTATGCAGACGAAGGAGGACACCGCCGTCCGCATGAAGCGCATCCCGGAATATGTGGAAATCTTCACTGGACAAGCGCCGGAGCAGAGAGAGCTCGACCGCTTTTTCGCCAGGCATGGCTACTCGGACAGCAAAAAAGGCGCTTGAGGATGGGCGAGGCATTGCCTTGCTGAAGTCATTATAGCCGGTCTCAGGATATCGGCTGGTGTGAAACTGTGTTCCTGGATCTGATCGAGCGGGTAAGCGGCATCCTGCTCCTTTAATAATGTGCCGCAGCAAGAAATGGGAACAGCCTAATGAACAAGCTGCTTGCGTCTACATGTCTCATGCTTTGCCTCACGGCGGGAGCATCCGCGTCGAATGCTGCCGAATGTGGGAGCGTCACCATCGCCAGCATGAACTGGCAGAGTGCCGAGGTCCTCTCGAACCTGGACAAGTTCATTCTCAACGAAGGTTACGGGTGCAGCGCCGAGATAACGATTGGCGATACCGTGCCGACAATCACCTCCATGGCGGAGAAAGGTCAGCCCGATATAGCACCCGAAGCCTGGATCGACCTCCTGCCCGACGTCGTCAAGAAGGGGCAGGACGACGGTCGTATCATCACGGTCGGTTCCCCGTTGCCGGATGGCGGCGTGCAGGGCTGGTGGATTCCGAAGTATCTTGCCGACGCCCACCCGGATATCAAAACGATCGGCGACGCTCTGAAGCACCCCGAGCTCTTCCCCGCCCCCGAGGATTCGAGCAAGGGCGCTCTCCTGAACGGACCGCAGGGCTGGGGCGGCACAGTCGTGACGACGCAGCTTTTCAACGCGTTCGACGGCGAGAAAGCCGGATTCACCCTGATCGATACCGGCTCTGCCGCCGGCCTGGATGGCGCCATCGCCAAGGCGTATGAGCGCAAGGAAGGTCTTTTTACCTATTACTGGTCCCCGACTGCCCTCCTCGGCAAATACGAGATGGTCAAGCTCGAGCCCGGCGTTCCGCACGACTCGGCCGAGTGGAAGCGCTGCAACACGGTAGCGGATTGCCCCGATCCCAAACCGAACGCATGGCCCGTCGACACGATCGTGACGCTGGTCGCCAAGCCCTTTTCCGAGCGGGTCGGCCCCGAGGTGATGGATTATCTGACCAAGAGGTCCTGGAGCAACGAGACCGTCAGCAAGTTGATGGCCTGGATGACCGACAATCAGGCAAGCGGTGAAGAAGGTGCGAAGCGCTTCCTCGAAGAGAACCAAGACATGTGGTCGAAGTGGGTCTCGCCCGAGGCCGCGGAGAAGATCAAAGCCGCGCTCTGAACTTTGAATAAACCACTTCCGGGGGCAGTTCCACCGTCTCCTGCAGTCCTCTAGACTAAGCAGTGGATGCGGCTTGCGCCGGTCGCCGCATTCACTGCCGAGGACAAGATGTCAAGGCGCGGAACAAGTTGGGCCGGCTGTCCATTTGATGTTCATGAAGATCATCGTTTTTGCCGCAGCATCCCTGACGATGGGGCTCACTGCCACCGCTCTCGCCGAGGAACTTCAACCGGAAGCGATAAACACTGCTCCGATCGCGTCCATTGCACCGGAACGGCCGCCGAAGGAATCGCCTCACCCGGATCCCGCCATCGTCCATCTCCAGGTTCTTCTGGATAGGGCGGGCTCGTCTCCCGGAGTGATAGACGGCTACTATGGCGAGAACGTCACTAAGGCGATTGCCGGTTTCGAGGCCATGCAGAAGCTTCCCACCGATGGGAAGTTGGATCCCGAGGTGGTGAGCCGGCTTTCGGAGGACAAACCCGCTATACAATCCTATGTCATCACCGAAGAGGACACCGAGGATCTCGTCTCTGACATTCCCAACGATTACTCTGAACAAGCGGAAATGGACCATCTCGGATATAAGAGCGTCGAAGAGAGACTGTCCGAGCGCTTTCACATGGACGTCGACCTCCTCAAGACTTTGAACCCGAATTCGTCGTTCGATACCGGAGAAACGGTGTGGGTTGCGATGCCCGGCGCTCCGAAGGAGGGCGTGGTCAAGAGGATAGAAGTGCGCAAACGATCGGGCCAGGTCCTGGCATTCGCCGAAGACGGTGCGCCGATCGCCGTGTATCCCGCCTCCATCGGCAGCGAAGCGTCACCCTCGCCGAGCGGCAGACACAAGGTAAAAGGCGTCGCTCGGATGCCCCCATACGTCTACGATCCGGAAGTCAACTTCCAGCAGGCCGACAACAACAAGCCCCTGACGCTGCCCAAAGGTCCGAACAACCCGGTTGGAACCGTGTGGATCGATCTGACGAAGCCTACCTACGGCATTCACGGCACGCCCGAGCCGTCTCTCATCGACAAGGCTCAGTCGCACGGATGCGTCCGCCTGACTAACTGGGACGCAGAGGAACTTGCCGAGATGGTCAAACCGGGAGTGATCACCGAGTTCACGGACTGAACCGTCCACGACACCGGCCCCCGGAAGTAAAACCCTGCCGGTCCGCCAGCATTTGGCACCCGGAGCGGGCTTTCGTCAGATAGTTGAAGCGGCGGTAAAAACCGCCAGCTGAGCCTCAAATGCACGTTTGTATCCGGGCCGGGCTTCGCCGCGGGCGACGTATGCAGCGAGGTTCGGATAGTCCTCCAGCATGCCCGATCCTTTGGACCTGAGAAGCACCGACACCATCAGGAGGTCACCGGCACTGAAAAGACCATCGAGCCATTCGGCCTCGCCAAGCCGGTCGGAAAGCGCACCGAGCCGCTTTCCGATGCTGTCCTTGAGGAAGCGCAGACGCTGTTCGTACCAGGGTTCGTCGCGCTCGAATATCCTGGCGAGGTCGTGATCAAAGATCGGCGGTTCCACCGTGTTGAGTGCGGCGAACATCCATGTGATGGCGCGCGCTCTGGCATTTGGGTCGTCCGGCAGCAGGCCCGCATGGTTTTCTGCGATATGCAAGACGATTGCCCCCGACTCGAACAACGCCAGGTCGCCTTCTTCATAGGTCGGAATCTGCCCGAAAGGATGAAGCGCGATATGGGCTGGTTGCTTCATCTCCTCGAAGGAAAGAAGACGAACGTCGTAAGGCTGACCCACTTCTTCGAGTGCCCAGCGAACACGCATGTCGCGGGCCAGTCCCTTCCCGCGATCGGGCGACCGTTCAAAGGCGGTAATCGTGATAGTCATCGTTGTTCTCCATAGCTCGTCTGTTTCGAAGACGAGTGGCTGAAGGCGATTCCGACAGCCATGCCCGAGATGTCCTGGTATCCCGGTCTAGTGCGCACCCGGCTGACGCTTGGCCGCCGAGGCTACCGCGACGAATGCCGCTATACCGATCGCACCCAGGCAGGCATTGGCCATCAGGGCGACATCGGTGCCGAACCGTTCCATCAGGACGGAAAAGACAAAGGGGGCCATGGCGGCTGCAGCCAGCCGAGCGGCGGCCATCCGGCCCGTAATGGCTCCATAGCCGGAGGATCCGAACAGCCAGAGCGGAAGCGAGCCCTGCGCAATGCTGTTGATGCCCGAGCCAAGACCGAGGCAGATGGCGAAAGCCACGGCCCCGGGTAGCCATGTCCCGGAAAGACCGAGTACGACGACACCGGCGACGATCAGCACGGCCGACAGCGTCGCAAGCATGGGCGGCAGCAGGTTAGCGCCTAGCGTCATGTTGATCAGCCTGCTCAGAACTTGAGACGGTCCGAACAGCGACCCTATCACGACGGCTGCCGGCCCGAACCCGATTGCTCCGAGCATCGGTACCATATGTGTCAATATTGCTGAAAGGGTGAACCCCTGGAGGGCAAAGGCCAATGAAACAAGGAGCATGCCCCGCCGCCTCACCCGTGTTGGAAGCGCTCCGGCGATAGCCTCTCGATCGATACGAGAACGTTCGAGCGCCCCGTGCTTCCTGCTTCGCAGAATCCAGTAATGCAGTGGAAGACAGATGAGCAGGTTCAACCCCGCATAGGCGACGTAGATCTCACGCCATGAGAGAAGCTCACTCAGGTTCACGGCAATCGGCCAGAAGATCGTCGAGGCGAAGCCCCCGATCAGCGTCAGATAGGTGATACTGCGCGAGGCCATCTTGGGACGGACTTCCACGAGCGTCGCAAAGGCTGCCTGATATTGCACCATGCCGGACGCCACCTCCAAAAGAACGATGGCTATGGCGAACACCGGCATCGAAGGAGACCATGCGCACAATAAAAGCGCCACGGCGGAGACGGCCGAACCAAAAGTCATGATCGTCGCGGCACCGAACCGATCCATCCAACCGCCCATGATCGGAGCCGAAAGGCCGCCCACCAGCAACGAAGCGGAGAACACGGCAAACACTTGCTCGACAGTCTGGCCGAGGTCGCGCGCCATTCCGGGCGCAAGGATGCTGAAGCTGTAGTAAAGCGTTCCGTAGCCGACGATCTGGGTGAGCCCGAGTGCGGCGACGATGCCTGCGGGGATTCCGGACTTCATTCAGAGGGTCCCGCTTTCATCCGAGGCTGGCGATGTCGAACGACACGACGCCCGTTCATTCAGTGATGCCCGCACGCTGGGGTGCCCGACGCAGCAGTCCTCCATCAGGAATGTCACGAGGTCCGCAAGAGCGTCGTAGCGGGCGCTGTAAACGATGGAACGTGATTCGCGCCTCTGCGCAACCAATCCGGCCCTCTCCAGTTCCTTCAGGTGGAACGATACATTCGAGGGAGAGACACCCACCTTCTCGGCAATCGCACCCGCGGCCATGCCGCCCGGACCCGTTACGACGAGCGTTCTGACGATCCCAAGTCGGGTCTCCTGCGACAGGGCGGCAAAGGACAGACGGGCACGCGGCTCATCCATGTTTCAATGATCCTAAAACAATTCAAACGTCTACTAGTCGAATTTGCAGCGCTCGGCAAGTCCGAGGGAGATCGCCGTTTCCATGCATCAAGTCGAGATCGGCGCAAACCATGGAACGATCCGCGTGCCGATCGGTTTTCACACATCTGGTTAGAGATAACGGAGACTACAATGAAAGTGATCGCCACAGTTCTGACAGCCATTTCGATCGCCGGCCTCGTTTCCGGTACAGCCACGGCCGCCTGCAAGGATGGGACTTCTACGGACACCACCGCCTCCATCAATGCCGAAAAGCCGGGGATAGCCAAGGACGGGACCACTGCCCCGCTTGAGACCGAGAATAATGCCGCCAGCAAGGACGGCGAGACCATGCCTTTGGCAAACCAGCAGGGCGGAGGGGACAAGAACCTCGCCACGTCGCAGCAGGACGCAGAAGCGCAGCAGATGGGTGAGCAGGCAGCAGCCGCGAAAGCGGACGATTGCGTCGTAGAATAGGTAGCGGCCACAATAGGTCGCTGACAGGCCACGGCAACATATCGGAGGGCCGCGTTTTCTCCTCGCCCATCTCTGTGCTCTTGACAGAGATCAGCGACGCGTATGCGGCCCGGAAGAAGTCTTTTCAGCCAAGGACTTGGCATGGCTGGATTCCCGCGACGAGCACAGGAATAATGGCGTTGGGAGCGTGCGCGGATCGCGCTTCTCGGGGCCTCTGCTCGGGGCCTCTGCTCGGGAGGAAAACGTCAGCCCGGATGCCTGTGAATGGGATCGACCCAATAGACCTCCTCCGGCTTTTCCACCGGTTCCACATCGGTGACGTTGACCACCACCGCCTCATTGTCAGACCGCACGAGCACGCATTCGAGCACGTTGGCGGGATCGGCATTGATTTCCTGGTGCGGCACAAAGGGTGGTACGAAGATGAAGTCGCCCGGCCCGGCTTCCGCGACATATTCAAGCCTATCGCCCCAGCGCATGCGCGCCTTGCCGCGAACGACGAAGATCACGCTTTCAAGCGGCCCATGGTGATGCACGCCTGTCTTGGCATTCGGCTGGATCGCCACCGTTCCGGCCCAGATTTTCTGGGCGCCGACACGGGCGCGGTTGATGGCGGCCTGCCGATACATGCCCGGTGTCTGGGCCGTGTTGTCATCGAGTTGGTCCCCTTTGATCACGCGAACACCGTTATGCTTCCACCGATCCTCCCCATGATCGTGATGTTCGGGATGTTGAAGATGATCCGACATTCTGCGTCTCCGTCTTTCGCAACTGGAAGCTTGGTGTATTCCAACCTAGACTACCACGGAAACCGACCCGCGATTCACCGTGTAGAGCACCATTGGTTCGCTCACACCGCGCAATGAAAACTCGCCGAGCGGCGAAAGCCCCTCGCGTGACGCCGGTCTGCAGACGTTGACGAAGTCGGCCGAGACCAGAGCGTCGTTATTGGTGGTCTTGCAGATCGTGCAGATGCGGCTGACTTCGTTGACGGCCGGTCCGACGACGGTGAAATCGAGCCTGTTCCGGCTCCCTATATTGCCGTAGAAGACCGTGCCTAAGTGGAGGCTGACATAAAGGCCGGTGGAAGGCTCGCCCCGCGCGCCGCGCCGCCGGTTGAGATGATCGAGGTCTCTGCGCAATTCGCGCTCGGTCTGAAGCGCGCGGGAAGCGGCGGCCGTCAGATCGGGCCCTTTGAAGATAGCAAGCACGCCGTCGCCGATCAGCTTCAGCACGTTTCCGCCGTTGCGATGGAGCGCGCCGATGACAACCGAGGAATAGTCGTTGAGGAGCGGAATGATCTGTTCCGGCCGGGCGGCATCCATGATGGCCGTGTAGTCCTTCAGGTCGGACAGCCAGATGATCGCGTCGATCGTCTCGGCCTGCCCGCGCGCGACCTGTCCGTCAATGACGCGGCTGGCCGCATCCTGGCCGAGATAGACGCGCGCCAGAGTTTTGACGATTCGAATGCTGCCGACGCTTTTCAACGCGAGCGCGAGCGTCGGCAGAAGCCGGCGCAGCAGCGCGAGCTGATCCTCGGTGAATCCATCGGGCTCGTCTGTGCCCCAGACAGAATAGAAGGCATCCATGGCGCCGATGCTGCCCTTGCGGGTGAAGCGCTCGATGTGAAAGATCACATCGGTACACCCCTCTTCCCTCAACTCCGGCAGGCGATAGAAATCGACCGGCGCGCCCTTGCCGATCTCCCGTCGCAACTCGCTCTCACCCGTTTGCCGCAAATGGTTGAATGCCGAACTTTCCCACGTCTCACGAACATTCCCGCTGTCGCTCGACGAGTAGGTCTGGAGCGGTCGCGGGCCGTTATCCTGTGCCCGCCACTCGAAGGCGTGCCCCTCGAATTCCGGATGCAGTGTGTCCATGAGGCCCATTGCGTAGGAAATCGGGATGCCGGCCCTGCTGCAGCGTTCGCAGAAGGCGCGGAACATCTCGTTCGGCTCGTCGCCGCGCAGCCCGGCATTGGCCAGCCAGCGGAGAATATCGATCTCTTCGTCCTGCATCTATCCAACTTCAAATCGAAGGCCAATCGTTAGCGTCGATTCCATCTGTCGCCTAGAGCAATTTCGGATTCCAGGGGCTCGGCGGACCGTTGTCGTAAAAAAGCCATCCAGGAACTCAAAAGGCGCTTGACCTTCCCATTGTTGGAAGGATTATCAAGGGTGCAGTTTGGAAAGGACGTTCCGATGACTGCACTGAAACAGACCGAAAAATCCACATCGCTTCCGATGTCCTTCGATTTCGACATCGAAGGTATGACGTGTGCCTCATGTGTACGACGCGTCGAAAAGGCCATCGCCGCGGTGCCGGGCGTCGCTTCTGCGAACGTCAACCTGGCCACGGAGCGCGCGACGGTTCAGTTCAATGGAGTGCCCGAAACGACATCCGTGCTCCGCGCGGTCGAGAAAGCCGGCTACACGCCGAGGATCGTAACCGAGGAAATCCAGATCGAAGGCATGACTTGCGCTTCGTGTGTTTCGCGTGTCGAGAAGGCGCTGAAGGCCGTTCCCGGCGTTGCCGATGCATCCGTGAACCTTGCCACGGAGAAGGCGACCGTGCGGCTGGTTTCCGGAACCGCCGAGATTTCGGCCCTCGCGGCCGCGGTCAAAGGGGCGGGCTACGGTATTCGGAAGGCGACGCCTGCCGAAGCCATGAAGGAAGATGTGGATCACCGCACAGCCGAGCTCCGCTCTCTGAAATCCGCAGTGACGATTTCGTCGCTGATGACCCTTCCGCTTTTCCTGCTCGAAATGGGATCGCACTTCATTCCCGGCGTCCATGACTTCATCATGGGCACGATCGGTATGCGCAACAATCTCTATCTTCAATTTGCGCTCGCCACGCTCGTCCTGTTCGGACCGGGGCTGCGCTTCTTCAGGAAGGGCGTGCCGAACTTGCTGCGCTGGACACCCGACATGAACTCGCTGGTCGTTCTCGGGACGACCGCAGCCTGGGGCTATTCCGTCGTGACGACTTTCGTTCCCGCGATACTGCCCTCCGGGACGGCGAACGTCTATTACGAGGCTGCCGCCGTGATCGTCACCTTGATTCTCGTCGGCCGCTATCTCGAGTCGCGGGCAAAAGGCCGCACCAGTCAGGCCATCAAGCGTCTCGTCGGGCTGCAGCCGAAGACGGCCTTCGTTTTGCATAGCGGCGAATTCGTCGAGACTGAGATCACTGAGGTCGTAACCGGTGACGTGATCCGGATCCGGCCGGGTGAGAAGATCCCCGTGGACGGCACAGTCACGGACGGCAGCTCCTATGTGGATGAGTCGATGATTACCGGTGAGCCTGTTCCCGTGCAAAAAGCCACGGACAGTGCTGTGATCGGCGGTACGATCAACAAGACCGGCTCCATCACCTTCAAGGCCACCAAGGTCGGCAGCGACACACTGCTGGCGCAGATCATCAGACTGGTCGAAGCCGCTCAGGGCTCGAAGCTGCCGATCCAGGCGCTGGTGGACAGAGTTACCGCATGGTTCGTCCCGGTGGTAATCCTGGCGGCATTGCTGACCTTTGCTGCCTGGTACGTGCTTGGCCCCTCCCCTGCGCTCTCGTTCGCCCTCGTGAATGCCGTAGCGGTCCTCATCATCGCCTGCCCATGTGCCATGGGCCTGGCGACGCCGACCTCGATCATGGTCGGCACCGGCCGCGCGGCGGAGCTCGGCATCCTTTTCCGCAAAGGGGAGGCTCTACAGAGCCTTCGCGACGCCGACGTCGTCGCGGTCGATAAGACAGGGACGTTGACGAAGGGCCGTCCCGAGCTGACCGATCTCGTCGCCGCTGAGGGTTTTGAGCCGGACGAAGTCCTCTGCCTTGTCGCAAGCCTCGAAACGCTTTCGGAACACCCGATCGCGGAGGCAATCGTGTCGGCGGCAAAGTCCAGGGGGATAGCAACGGTTGCCGTCAGCGCCTTTGAAGCGACGCCGGGATTTGGCGTAAGCGGGACTGTTTCCGGACGGCGGGTGCTCGTCGGCGCCGACCGCGCGCTTGTCAAGAACGGAATAGATATTACCGGCTTCGCAGATGAAGCGGAACGCCTCGGCAGCGGCGGCAAGTCACCGCTCTATGCGGCCATCGACGGGCGGCTGGCGGCGATCGTCGCGGTTTCGGACCCGGTCAAGGAAAGCACACCTCAGGCAATCAAATCCCTGCATGCACTCGGCTTGAAAGTGGCGATGGTCACCGGAGACAACCGCCGCACTGCCGAGGCGATTGCCAAAAAGCTCGGCATCGATGAGGTCGTCGCCGAGGTGCTGCCGGAAGGCAAGGTGGAAGCGGTGAGAAAGCTCCGTCAGGGCGGCCGCTCGGTCGCCTTCATCGGCGACGGCATCAATGATGCGCCGGCTCTGGCCGAAGCGGATGTCGGCATCGCCGTGGGCACGGGAACCGATATCGCCATTGAAAGCGCCGATGTCGTGCTGATGTCAGGAGACTTGAACGGCGTTGCGAAGGCGCTCGCGCTCAGCAAGGCAACGATCCGCAACATCAAGCAGAACCTGTTCTGGGCCTTCGTCTATAACATCAGTCTGGTGCCTGTCGCGGCCGGCGTTCTTTACCCCGTGAACGGCACCCTGCTCTCGCCGATCTTTGCGGCGGCGGCCATGGCGATGTCGAGCGTCTTTGTTCTTGGCAATGCGCTGCGGCTGAAATCGTTCGATCCGGCCTAGAGCAACTTCAGGAAAGGTGCGTAGCGGTTTTCCGTCCGCAATTGCGGAAAACAAGAGGTTAGAAAGCTTCCGTGATTTGGAGAAAAGCGGAGATGCTTTAGGTGCGTCCGGTCACACGCGGGACGCCCCCTTCTGAAGAAAGGGAAAGACATGAATATCGGCGAAGCCTCGAAAGTAAGCGGCGTCTCCTCGAAAATGATCCGCTATTACGAACAGATCGGCCTGATCAGTCCTGCCGTCAGGACCGCCTCCAGCTATCGGACCTATGGCGACAACGACGTCCACACGCTTCGTTTCATCCGTCGGGCACGCGATCTCGGATTTTCGGTGGAGCAGATCAAGGAGCTGCTTGCCCTGTGGCGCGATCGTTCCAGGGCGAGTTCGGACGTGAAGGCTGTAGCTCTGGAGCACATTGCAGAACTCGAACGCAAGCTTGCAGCGATCCAGGACATGACGCGAACCCTCAAGCATCTCGCCAGCCATTGTCACGGCGACGGCCGTCCGGATTGTCCGATCATCGAAGAAATGGCCAAGGGCGGCGGACCTGCTAAAACCGAAATCAATCCCCGCTTCGGCGTCGCGTCGTTGAAGTAAGCGCCCGTTCGAAGAGGCGCAGCAGATATCCTTGCTCGAAATCCTGAATGCTGGGCATCGGCAGCCTCTTCGGCGGCTTTCGGAATGCATCATGCAGCCGCAGGTAAATCCACCTGCCCGCCCCTGCAAGCACAGCTGGCAAGCGGGAACAAGACCGGCTGTCCGGCAATTGTGCAGCTGAGAACGAGGTTCTCCTGCCGACGGACGCCCCGGTCGGCGTCCATCGATTTCAGGAGTCAAGCGATGAAAATTGCGCAGATCGCACCCCTTGCAGAACGCGTCCCGCCGAAGCTTTACGGAGGGACGGAGCGAATCGTCCATTGCCTTACCGAAGAGCTCGTTAAGCTGGGCCATGACGTGACCCTCTTTGCCAGCGGCGATTCGCTCACCAGTGCCGAACTGGTGCCCTGTTGCGATGTTGCACTCAGACTTAATCCGAAGGTGCGCGATTTCCTTCCGCATCATGTGGCCATGCTGGAAGAAGTCCGCCGCCGCGCGCATCAATTCGATATTCTGCATTTCCATATCGAGTTCCTGCATTTCCCCCTCATCAAGGATTTCGCCGGCAAGACGGTGACGACGCTCCACACGCGCCTCGATCTGTCGGACGTGCATCCCTTCTATCTGGCCTTTCCGGATGTCCCGCTGGTTTCCATTTCGGAGCACCAACGAACGCCGATGCCGCCGGTCAACTGGAGAGGCACGGTGCTGCATGGGTTGGACCCGACCGTTCTGCCATTCAAGGAAAGGCCGTCCGGAGCTTACCTGGCCTTTCTGGGGCGGATTTCGCCGGAGAAAGGCCCCGATCGGGCGATCGAGATCGCCGTGCGGGCAGGCATGCCTCTGAAGATCGCCGCGAAAGTCGACGCTCAGGACAGAGACTATTGGGATTCGGTTGTCGAGCCACTGATCCGGAGGCATTCCAATGTCGAATATGTCGGGGAAATCGGCGAAAGCCAGAAGGCGGACTTTCTCGGCAATGCGGCTGCACTCCTCTTCCCGATAAACTGGCCCGAACCATTTGGCCTCGTCATGATCGAATCCATGGCGTGCGGCACGCCGGTGCTTGCCTTCCGTTACGGCTCGGCGCCGGAGGTGATCGATGACGGCGTTTCGGGGATCCTGGTCGACACGGTGGAACAGGCCGTCAAGCGCCTTGACCGAGTGCTGGGACTCAACCGGCGGAAGGTACGGGAGAGCTTCGAGAAGCGGTTCACCACGGACCGGATGACGCGGGATTATATAGACATCTATCGAAGTCTGCCGAGCATCCGAGCACCAGCTGACCCTACGCCGGAGGAGGAGCCGAAGAAAGTGGGGCTCGAGGCGGCGTGAGGAACACGCCCGACGCGAACAATGCATTCGCGTCAGGCGTTATCCGTCCATGAAGGCTCGCCTCCTAGATACCGTGCGCTATGGCGATCGGCGCGACAGAAAAGATGCTCCGTCGATCGGCGCTCTGGCAGACGCGTTGGTGGCCGGTGCGGCCCGGGCTGAGTCATTGTCGCTGGGAGAATTGTTGCTTCTGATAGGCGACCGGAGTTTCGGCGCGGTTCTCGTTCTGGCGGCCGGTGCAAATCTGTCTCCGGCGGGGTTGATCCCGGCGGCGTCCACTCTGCTGGCTGTTGTCGTCGTCTTCGTCTCGCTGCAGCTTGTCGCGGGCCTGCGGCATATCTGGATACCCCACTCTCTGCGCCGGAAGAAGCTGTCCCCTCGGCTTGTCGAGGGGGCAGGACGGACGATGAAGACGTGGTCGCGCTGGCTCGATCCGTGGCTGACGCGCGGACTGCGCCCGTTGACGGAACCTCCCTTCGACCGGCTCGCTGGTTTGATCTGCGTGCTTCTCGCCGTGCCCGTTCCGCTCCTGGAATTCGTCCCCTTCGTCACGAATGTTCCGATGACGATGGTTGCCGTATTCGGCCTGGGGCTATTGGCCAGAAACGGGTTCCTGCTGGCGCTTGGCTTCGCTGCCAGTCTTGCAGCCGCCTATTTCGCCTATAGGCTTCTCACGCTGTGATGGCGCCGCTGGGTTACTGTCGCCAAACCGGCTTTTCGCTTCGATGGGTAAAAAGGGCAATAACATCAAAGTCGCAATGAACCGGGAACGTCCCCGAGCCCGGAACGTTTTCGATCCATATGGCAGCCGGCTGGCGTTCCGAAATCTAAAAATTGGAGTTCAGCAATGGAACGGACGAACGCACGTAAACTTGCAACCGAGTACCTGCGCCTCGGCGGCCATCGCCGGGTCGTGATCGACGATAACCAGACATCGGTCAGAAACTGGGAAAACGAGCCTGCCGAAGCGGACGCCTTCTGGAGGAGAAATATCGAAACGCTGCCGCCGGAGATGCAGCGCGAAGTCGAACTGCTTCTTCCGACCATCAATCGTGCCTGAGTCGATTGGAGTGAGATCCGGAAAGCCGATGGATGCACCTGCGGAAGCGATGAACATGAATCCCGGCCCAGAGCCGTTGAATTTGGCGCCATGCGCCGCCTCTGATTGGTGGACGCAGCACCGTGGCGACTCGCCCGTAGTTGCGACCGCCATTCACGATGGTCATGCTGTTCGAGACGCGGTGCAGCGTCTCTGCGCGCTTGATGAGGCGGAACGCCTGCGCGAGGAAGACCCCTTCACAGAGTTTTTGATCCGCGACTTCTCAAACCGGATCGTCGTCCACCGCTCCCGTTTCGAAGTCGACATCAATCGTCCCCGCGCAGGCGCGGTCTATCTGCGGCCGGAGCAGGCCTGGGGCCTCGACGTCTGGGCGGAGGAGCCGCCGCAGGCCGTTGTCGATGCATCGCTTTCCATGCACGACGAATATTACGAGATGTTGAAATCGTTTCTCGCTGGCATCGAACGTTGCCACGGGCGCTTCGTCGTCCTCGACGTGCATAGCTACAACCATCGCCGTGCCGGACGAAAAGCGGAGGCTGCGCCCGCCGCGGATGCTCCGGATATCAATATCGGCACCATCTCCATGGACCGTCGAAAATGGGCGTGCGTCGTCGATGATTTCATGGCGGCGTTGCGCTCCTTCGATTTTCCGGGCGGATCGCTGGACGTGCGTGAGAACGTCGCTTTTCAGGGCCGGGGCGAACAGACGCGTTTCATCCATGAACACTTCCCCGAAACAGGCTGTGCGATCGCCGTCGAGTTCAAGAAATTCTTCATGGAGGAATGGACAGGCGAGCCGCGGCCAGAAGCGCTGGTGGCGTTGAGGAGAATGCTCGCCGCGACGCTGCCCGTTCTCGTTGAAGCATTGAAGGCGGAACGATGAAGCTAGCGCGCGCATCGATCCAGGCCGAAGCGAACCATCCCGATTGGCTGGCGGAGGCGCTTGCGGCGATCCATGCAGGGAAAGCCGTACGCCAGGAATTCGCAGGCGGCGGGCGCCTTCACATCGATAGGGCCCTGCCCTTTCTCTGCGTGCACCTTGCCGGCGATGCCGCACCTGTTGCCCGCGAAATCGTCCGTGCAAACGCCTCCCACCTGCTCGCGCCGGATGCTGCCACGGCGAAGCCCCTCGTCACAGCCATTGGAGAATTGCTCGAGCGTCGCTTCGGCGCCTTCATGGTTCTCGATATCGGCGAACTGGCAAAAGACGAGCTCCTGACCGACAAGTCTCCTTTCCTGCCGCCCTTCAAGGTCGATGTTATGGCGGACCGCCGGCGAAATATCCAACCCGCAGCAAAGGCCTTTATCGACGCCGTCGAGGCGACCCGGGCGCAGTTCCGCACGCCGCGTGTCGAGCGTCACGAATGGCAGGCGTATCGGGAAGAAGAAGCACTCGATCTGCCATTCCCTTCGATGCGGGTTCGTTTCGCGCCTATCTATCGGCAGCCCGACTCCGGTCAGGTTTTCCCGGAACTACGCGAGCGGCTGATCGCCACCATTTTCGACGCCGCCCTGCACGCCTTTGCTGCCTTCGCGAAGGCGACGGGCAGCCTCGAATTTCCCTCTCACCGCGCGCTCGGCAGAAGAGCTTTCATCGATGCCGTGGAACGAACGGACCGCAGCATCGATGAGGTCGCCTCGAGTTTCGATTTTCTCCTCGCCGTCACGCCCATAAACGCGGAAGCCGCCTGGAGCGAGTTTGCGGCTGGCGGCTTCGCGCGTGCGCCGCGATTCCTCTACCGGCCGTTGGTCATCGAAATCGAGAACGCGAAGAAGATGCTTTTCTCGATCCCCTTCGATCATCTCGAAGACCCGGTGCTTTACCAACTCTATCGTGAAAAGCAGCAGGAGCTGGATCTGCAGCTATCGATGCTCTCCGCCCGCGAGACGAAGAAATTCGTCGAATATAGTCGCGCGCTGTACGGCCCGGTCGAGCCGGATCTGCTGCGAGCAGCCGAAAACATCCTGGACCAAAGCCGAAATCTCGCCGGTTACCCGGCGGCACCCGCAGCCGAACTGCGCGCCGACAGCCATGTCATCGAGAAGAGGGCGCGCCAGATGATCGACGCCTATGCACAGCGCTATGCCGGATTCGAAGCGCTTGTGGAGATACGCGACGATCTACCCGCCGGCTTGCTGGTTTCAGGTAAACGACTGTTCATCGCGCGAAGCACCAGCATGGCGCCCGATCGCGTCGAACCGATCCTCAGCCACGAGATTGGCGTTCACCTCCTGACCTACTTTAACGGCTCGGCGCAGGGCCTTAGACTGTTTCGCTCGGGTCTCGCCGGATATGAAGGGATGCAGGAGGGCCTTGCCGTCTTTTCGGAGTATCTTTCCGGGGGGATGACGGGCGAGCGATTGCGTCTCCTTGCCGCCCGTGTGACCGCCTGCGCCGCAATGCTTGAGGGCGCGTCCCTGCCGGAAGTCTATCATCGGCTGGTAAATGATCACGGCTTCCGAGAAGCAGACGCTTTCAACGTTGTCCTGCGCATCTATCGCGGCGGAGGTCTCGCCAAGGATGCGATCTACCTGCGAGGGCTTCTGCAACTGCTCGATCACCTGGCAGGTGGAGGCGCACTCGAGCCCTTCTGGATGGGCAAGATCGCCGCCTCTCATTTCGATGTCATGCAGGAACTGCACGCCCGTGGGCTGCTCCGCGGCCCGTCGGTCCTCCCGCTTTTTCTCGATAGTCCAGAAGCGTCGTCGCGGCTTGCCAGAACGTGCGAGCGGATGGCTCCACTCGATTTGCTGCAGCAATAGGAGCGGCCAACATGCGCATCGCCTTTTTCGTCAACTCCATCGAAGGCGAAGCATCGTATTACACGACGACTTGGCTGGCGCTTGCGGCACTCGCACGCGGCCATGAGGTCTGCTACGTCACGCCGGGCGATTTCGTGTTGCGCCAGGACGACAGCCTGCTGATCCGTGCAACGACGCTGAGGGGCACGAAGCCGAAAAAACCCGAGACGTTCCTCGCCGCGCTACAAGGCAAACAGGCCGAGATCGTTACGCTCGATCTGCGCGAGGTACAGGTGCTTTTCCTGCGCAATGATCCGTCCGAAGACGCAGATACGCGTCCCTGGGCAGTCTATGTCGGCACGAATTTCGGGCGTCTCGCCGCTGCACGTGGCGTAATCGTCGTGAACGATCCCGACGGCTTGTCGCTTGCGCAGAACAAGCTCTACTTCCAGGAGTTTCCAGAGATCATCCGGCCGACCAGCCTGATTTCCAGAAGCATCGAGGAGATCCGCAGCTTCCTTGCGGATCACCCGGGCGGGGCCATTCTGAAGCCGTTGCAAGGGTCCGGCGGCAAAAACGTGTTCAAGATCGATTCCAAGGACGAGACCAATCTCAACCAGATCTTCGAGGTTGCCAGCGATGGCGGATACCTGATCGCGCAAACCTATATTCCCGACGCGGTCGCAGGCGATATCCGCCTCTTTTTGCTGAATGGAAAACCGCTCGAGCGCAATGGCGTTTACGCGGCCTTCAGGCGCGTCCCTGCCAAAGGCGACGTTCGCTCGAACATGCATGCGAGCGGCACCGCGGAAGCCGCGACAATCACGCCAGAGATCCTCGAGATCGCGGAACGGCTCCGTCCAAAGCTGATCGAAGACGGCATGTTCCTGGTGGGTCTCGACATCGTCGGGGACAAGGTGCTCGAAGCCAATGTCTTCACGCCGGGCGGCCTCCCCGAAATTGCAGCGATTCATGGTATGGACTTCAGCGAGGACATCATCATTGCACTGGAGAACAAATTGCGGATTCAGGAGCTCTATCGCGGGAAGGTTCAGAACCGAACGCTTGCGATCCTTTGATGGGCGCCGGCTTGGGACGATCTGTGGATGTCCCGACCAGAGCGTCTCGCCGACAATAAAAGTGAGTTTACAAAAGTAATATAATATGATTTTTTCTCTTCAGCTGCGCGGAGAGCAGCATTCTTTGGGAGGAAATCATGAAACTCATGAAGGCACTTGCGAGTGCAACGATCCTTGCTGCCTGCACTTTCGGCAGCGCTTCGGCCGCGGATCTCGTCGTCGGCTTTTCTCAGATCGGATCGGAGTCCGGCTGGCGCGCAGCCGAGACGACGATGACGAAACAGCAGGCAGAAGAGCGCGGCATCGACCTCAAATTTGCCGATGCGCAGCAGAAACAGGAAAACCAGATCAAGGCAATCCGTTCCTTTATCGCCCAGGGCGTGAACGCGATTCTTCTTGCCCCGGTCGTGGCGACCGGCTGGGATGAAGTGCTGGAAGAGGCGAAGGATGCGGAAATCCCGGTCATACTGCTCGACCGAACCGTCGACGCTTCAAAGGATCTTTATCTGACTGCAGTCACGTCCGATCTCGTTCACGAAGGCAGCGTGGCCGGCAAATGGCTTGTCGACACCGTTGCGGGCAAGCCGTGCAACGTCGTCGAACTCCAGGGCACCACCGGCTCCTCGCCGGCCATCGACCGCAAGAAGGGCTTTGAGCAGGCGCTCTCCGGCAACGACAATCTGAAGATCGTGCGTAGCCAGACAGGCGATTTCACCCGCACGAAGGGCAAGGAAGTGATGGAAAGCTTCCTCAAGGCCGAGGACGGCGGCAAGAACATCTGTGCGCTCTACGCCCATAACGACGATATGGCGGTGGGCGCGATCCAGGCGATCAAGGAAGCCGGCCTGAAGCCCGGCAAGGACATCCTCGTCGTCTCAATCGACGCTGTGCCCGACATCTTCCAGGCTATGGCCGCCGGAGAAGCAAATGCGACGGTCGAGCTCACGCCAAACATGGCAGGCCCTGCCTTCGATGCACTTGCAGCCTACCTCAAGGACGGCAAAGAGCCTCCGAAGTGGATCCAGACGGAATCGAAGCTCTACACCCAGGCCGACGATCCGATGAAGGTCTACGAAGAAAAGAAGGGTCTCGGTTACTGACCTCGCTTACGGCCCGCGGCGGGTGTCGCGGGCCGTTCAACGAACGGACGCCTGCGCGTTCGTCGGACGCGATCCAGAGACGGTATCCATGCAGACCAACAGCGACAACATCCTTTCAGCCGTCCGGATCGAAAAGGGCTTCCCCGGCACAAAGGCGCTCGACAAGGTCGATCTGCATCTGCGGCGCGGCGAGGTCCACGCGCTGCTGGGTGAGAACGGCGCCGGCAAATCGACGCTCATCAAATGTCTGACGGGTGCCTATCGCCGGGATGGCGGCAGCATCCTCCTCGACGGAGCCGAGGTGGACCCCCGCGACACCTTCGAAGCCCAGAGGCTTGGCATCGGGACCGTCTACCAGGAGGTCAACCTGCTGCCGAATCTCACGGTTGCGGAGAACCTCTATCTGGGGCGACAGCCGCGCCGTTTCGGCATGGTGGACACGCGCAGCATGAACCGCAAGGCGCGCGAACTGCTGGCGGAGTACGAACTCGATATCGACGTTACCCGCGATCTTGCGAGCTATTCCGTGGCGATCCAGCAGGTCGTTGCCATCGCCCGGGCAGTGGATCTTTCCGGCAAGGTACTGATCCTGGACGAGCCGACCGCAAGTCTCGATGCGCACGAGGTGGAGATGCTCTTCCGGATCGTGCGGCGCCTCAAGAAGCGCGGACTCGGCATCATCTTCATCACCCACTTCCTCGAACAGGTCTATGCCATTTCGGACCGCATCACCGTTTTGCGGAACGGACAATTGGTTGGCACGCGAGAGGCGAGAGAACTCGACAGACGCGAATTGATCGCCCTGATGATCGGCCGGGAACTGGCGACGGAAATCCAGTCCGTCCATCCCGATGCGGTCGAGGGCGAAACACGCTACACCTTCAGGAACTATGGCCGCCGAGGCAAAATAGATCCCTTCGATCTCGATGTCCGCGCCGGCGAAGTCGTTGGCATGGCGGGCCTGCTCGGCTCGGGGCGCACGGAAACCGCAGAAATCCTCTTCGGTGCTCATCGCGCCGACAGCGGTACGGCCAAGGTCGATGGCCGGACAGTCGACCTTTCCTCACCGCGCGCCGCCATCCGGCAGAAGTTCGGCTTCTGCCCGGAAGACCGCAAGACCGCCGGCATCGTCGGCGACCTCTCCGTGCGCGAGAACATCGTCCTCGCCTTGCAGGCAAGGCGCGGCTGGACCCGGCCGATCCCGCGTGTGGAGCAGAACCGGCTCGCGGACCTCTACATCCGGGCACTCGATATCCGAACCGCCGATCGCGAGAAGCCGATAAAGCTCCTTTCCGGCGGCAATCAGCAGAAGGCCATTCTCGCCCGTTGGCTCGCGACCGAACCGGACTTGCTTATCCTCGATGAGCCCACGCGCGGCATCGACGTCGGCGCGCATGCGGAAATCATCAGGCTTATCGAAAGCCTGCGGGAAAAAGGCATGTCGCTCATCGTCATCTCATCGGAAATAGAAGAGCTCGTAGCCTACAGCACGCGGGTCGTCGTGCTTCGAGATCACGCCCACGTCGCCGAACTCAATGGAGCTCAATTGACGGCACATCGGATCGTCGAAGCGATCGCTGCGACCAATGGGAGGAAAGCCTCGTGATGCCGATCATGCGGAACTATGCCGGCCGGCTGCTGCCTCAGTGCATTGCGCTAGTGATAATTGTAATAGCGATTTCAATCGTCTTTCCCGGTTTTCTAAACTTGCAGATCCAAAATGGCCGTCTGTATGGCAGCCTCATCGATATTCTCAACCGCGGTGCGCCGGTCGTTCTTCTGGCGATTGGGATGACGGTCGTCATCGCCACCAAGGGGATCGATCTTTCCGTCGGTGCGGTTATGGCGATCTGCGGCGCGGTTGCCGCGTCGCTGATCACGTCAGGACATTCGCTTGCCGAGACCCTGCTCGCCACGCTCGCAATCGGTATCCTCTGCGGCATATGGAACGGGGTCCTCGTAGCCTTTCTCGACATCCAGCCGATCATCGCCACGCTCGTGCTGATGGTGGCCGGACGCGGCATAGCCCAGCTCATCACCGAGGGAACCATTCTCACCTTCAACGAGCCCGGCCTGATCTTTATCGGCAGCGGTTCCTTTATCGGTTTGCCCATGCCGATCGTGATCTGGCTGGTGTTCGGTCTGCTCGTGGCCGTTCTGGTTCGGCGGACCGCACTTGGCATGCTGATTGAAGCGATCGGCATCAACCGTCAGGCAAGTACGCTCTCGGGCGTGCTCACGCCGGTCCTTCTCGTGGCGGCTTATGTGCTGTCCGGCCTTTGTGCGGCGATCGCCGGCATCATTGCCGCCGCCGACATCAGGGGCGCCGATGCGAACAATGCCGGGCTCTGGCTGGAACTCGACGCCATACTGGCGGTGGTCGTCGGCGGAACATCGCTGCTCGGCGGCCGGTTCAGCATTGCGGCCTCGGTGCTTGGTGCCATCATCATCCAGGCGATCAACACAGGCATTCTCCTGTCCGGCTTCCCGCCCGAGTTCAACCTCATCATCAAGGCGGCGATCATCATCTTCATCCTGGTGCTCCAGTCACCGCGCTTCCGCACGGCATTCTCGTTTCTGAGCATCCCGGGGGCAGCCGGCAAGCCGACCGAGCGAGAAGCGAAATGAAGCAGAAATATCTACCACTTACGGCGACGATCCTGATCTTTGTCTTAAGTTATGCGCTCTGCGCCGCGCAGTACCCGAACATACTGTCGACTCGCGTGATCGGGAACCTCCTGACCGATAACGCATTTCTGGGAATCGCCGCCGTCGGCATGACCTTCGTCATCCTTTCGGGTGGCATCGACCTGTCCATCGGAGCGGTGATCGCGTTTGCCGGCGTCTTTCTGGCGGTCGTGCTGGAGCATGGCAGCATGCATCCACTCGTCGCCTTCGCGCTTCTTCTGACCATCACGACGCTTTTCGGAGCGCTGATGGGGGCAATCATCCACTACCTCGAAATGCCGGCCTTCATCGTCACGCTCGCCGGCATGTTCCTCGCGCGCGGCATGGCCTTCGTGCTGTCGATCGATTCCGTACCGATCAAGCACCCCTTCTACGGGACGTTAAAAAGCCTCTATTACAAGCTGCCCGGCGGCGGGCGCATCACTCTGATCGGCGGCTTGATGCTGCTCGTCTTCGCAATCGGCATTCTCATTGCACACAGGACCCGCTTCGGCACGAATATCTATGCGCTCGGCGGCGGTACGGCGACGGCGAAGCTCATGGGCGTTCCGGTCGCGGCTACCACGGTCAGGATCTATGCGCTATCGGGGCTCCTCGCAGGGTTGTCCGGCATCGTTTTCTCTCTCTACACCTCGGCTGGATATTCGCTGGCCGCTGTCGGCGTCGAGCTGGATGCCATCACGGCCGTCGTCATCGGTGGGACGCTGCTTACCGGTGGATCCGGCTTTGTCGCCGGAACGCTCGTCGGCATCCTCATCCAGGGTCTCATCCAGACCTACATCACCTTCGACGGTACGCTCTCGAGCTGGTGGACCAAAATCCTGATCGGGCTCCTGCTCTTTGCCTTCATCCTGCTGCAGAAGGGGATCATTCACCTGTCGCGCCCCGAACGACAGCGGGCCTAGCCGCAGGAGCGGGCGAGATGCCGGGGGCCTTCGGTACTCAACGCGGAAAGCGCACGAGCCATAGACTGGTTGTCGACGAACTCGGGCAGGCAGTGGTTGGTGGTGAGTTTTCTGTCGGCGACACGCTTCCGGGCGACACCGACCTTGCCGCACGCTTCAACGTTTCGCGTACAGTATTGCGTGAAGCGATGAAGACGCTGGCCGCCAAAGGCCTGGTCGTTCCACGTGCCCGCATCGGTACACGGGTGCTGCCAAAAGCACACTGGAATCTCTTCGACAGCGACGTGCTCACATGGCATTTCGGTGCGGGTGTCGATGAGAAGTTTCTGCGTCATGTGAGTGAAGTTCGCCTGGCGCTCGAACCCTATGCGGCTGCCCTTGCGGCGCGCCGCGCCAGCGATGCCGATATCGCCAGGATGATGCGGCTCGCCGTCGCCATGGGCGATGCCGGCCACAGCCCTCACACGCTGGCGCAGGCCGATCTCGAGTTCCACCTCCGCCTCCTCGAGGCCTCGCTCAACCCGTTCATGCGAACGGTCGGCAGCCTGATCGAAGCGGCGCTGATCGGCGTATTTCAGCTGACGAGCCCGACGGCCGATGAAACGGAGATCGACCGTGTCGCGATCGCGCATATCCGTATCGTCGAGGAAATCAGGCGCCGCAACGAGGATGGCGCGCGCCGAGCGATGGAGCACGTGATCCGTGTCGGCCAGGAGCGGCTGATCTTGAATCTCAAGGAGCGGCAGGGCTGACGGTACGCGGAATGGCCCCTCATCCGGACTTCCGGCAACCTTCTCCCCGCAGGCGGGGCGAAGCGGACCCGTGGCGCGCTACCTCCTTTGGCCAGCAGCGGAGAGGACGGAGCAAACGCGGCTTCCCCCTTCTTCCCGTCACGACGGGGAGAAGGTCGCGGCAGCGGGATGAGGGGCTGCGCGAGGCGCGAATTTCTCGCTCTCATGCGCTCTCCCGATTCCGAGCCTGTTGCCCGTTTCCGCGTCGAAGAGGTGCAACTGAGCCGGATCTATAGCAAGACCAATCAGCTCTCCGCCCACCGCCGCGGAGCGTCCGGTCTCCACGACCATCAGTTCCGGTTGAGTCGCGGACGTGATGTAGGTGGCCGAACCGGTCGACTCGACGACACCGACAGGAATGTCGAGGGCGCCCTGACCCGCACCGACGATGCGGATATGCTCCGGCCGAATTCCGACGGTCACCGACGCTCCCGCTGGAACGGTTTCGACAAGCGCGAGCCTTGCCTGTGTCGCGCCAAGGTCGAGCGCGAGATGTCTGCCATCTTGCTCCACCACCGCCGGGATGAAGTTCATCGCCGGCGAACCGATGAACCCGGCAACGAAGCGGTTCGCAGGTCGGTCGTAAAGGTCGAGCGGACGGCCCTGCTGTTCGATGATGCCATCGCGCATGACAACAACATGGTCCGCCATGGTCATCGCCTCGATTTGATCGTGCGTCACATAGACGGAGGTCGCCCCGAGTCGGTCATGCAGCGCGCGGATCTCCTTGCGCATATGGACGCGCAATGCCGCGTCGAGATTGGACAAGGGCTCGTCGAAAAGAAACGCCTTCGGATGGCGGATGATCGCGCGGCTCATAGCCACACGCTGGCGTTGTCCGCCGGAAAGCTCGCGCGGATAGCGCTTCATGAGGTGTGAAAGGCCGGTGGTCGTCGCCACCTCGGCCGCCGCCCTTAGTGCCTCCGCCTTTTTCACGCCGCGGATGCGCAAGCTGTAGGTCAGGTTCTCCTCCACGGTCATGTGCGGATAGAGCGCATAGGACTGGAAAACCATTGCGACGTCGCGCTTGCGCGGCGGAACGTCGTTCATCCGCGCCCCGGCGATCTTCATCTCACCGGCTGAAATCTTCTCGAGCCCGGCCAGCGACCGCAGGAGCGTGGACTTGCCGCAGCCGGAAGGTCCGACCAGAGCGACGAAGGTTCCCTCCTCGATCGCCAGATCGATGTTCTTGAGTGCATGATAGGAGCCGTAGAACTTGTTGACGCCGTTTAGCTCGATCTGAAGGGTCATTTGAGGGCTCCTGAAGTGAGGCCGGACACAATGCGGCGCTGCAAGAGGATAAAGGCGGCAAGGATGGGCGTCACATAGATCGTGGCATAGGCCATGATGTTGTTCCATTCATTGGTGTTCGGCCCCATGAAGGTATTCAGGCCAACGCTTGCGGGCTGCAACTCGACAGCCTGGATCATCGATTTCGAATAGACGAATTCGCCGAAGGCTTGCATGAAGATCAGGATCGCGCTGACGAGAATCCCGTTGCGGGCGAGCGGCAGCACGATGTTGAAGAAGGCACCGATGCGTGAATTGCCGTCGACGAGAGCCGCTTCTTCGAGTTCCATCGGCACGCTCATGAAAGTAGCGCGGACAAGAACCACGAAAAAGGGCATGCTTTTGGCAGCAATCGCCAGGATGACGGCAAGGCGCGGCGTGTCAAGGAGGCCCACCTGCGAGAAGCCGACGAAAATCGGCGTCACCATCAGCGAGGCGGGCAGCACCTGGAGCATGAGGATTAGAAACAGGCCGATATCGACCCAGACATTGCGATAGCGCGCAAGCACATAGGCGCATCCGACGCCGAGCACGGCGATCAGCGCCACGGAGCCGAAGGCGATGACGAGCGAATTCCAGAGATACCGGCCCATGTTGCGGCTCTCCCAGACATGGGCGTAGATGCTCCATTGCGGCTCGCTGGGCCAAAACTTCGGCGGGGTCGCGAACATCGCCGAGCCGGTCTTCAGCGCGGTGATGTACATCCAGTAAAGCGGGAAGAGATAGATGGCCGCGAGCACCAACGCGACAGCCAGCATCAAGCGGTTGCGGAAAGTGTCACTCATCCTCTGACCTCATGGCGCGTTGAGCGGACATAAACGACGGAGGCGAACATCACGAAGACGATCATGATCACCGAGATCGTCGCACCCTTGGCAAAATCATACTGGCGGAAGGAAAGGTCCCAGGCCCAGTATTGCGTGACATTGGACGTATTGTTCGGCCCTCCGGACGTGATTGCGGCGAAGAGATCGAATTGCTGCAGCGTGAAGATGAGTCCGAGCGCGACGATGGCGCCGATCGTCGAACGCATCATCGGCAGGGTAATCGTCCAGAAGCGTTGAAACGCGTTGGCACCATCCAGTTCGGCCGCCTCGTAGAGGTCCTTCGGAATGCCTGAAAGGCCGACCGAAAGCAGGATCATGTTGAACGACGTGCCCAACCAGATATTGGCGATGATGACCGCCCAAAGAGAATAGCTCGGATCCGATCGCCAGAAGATGTTGCCGGAGATCACACCCGTTTCGCGCAGCAGAAAGTTGAGTACGCCGAAGTCGCCCGACAGAATCCAGTTCCAGATGGCGCCCACGACGAGGCCGGGCATGACCCAGGAGACGAGGAAGAGGCCGCGAAGCCAGGACGCACCGGGGAAACTGACCCAGAAGAAGAGCGCAAGACCGAAGCCAATAAGAAACTGGCCCGCGATCGAAGCCGTCACGAAGATGGCGGTATTGAGGAGAATGGGCCAGGTTTCAGGCTGGCCGAAAAGGTCGATATAATTCTTGAAGCCCACGAACGGCCGCGAAAAGCTGCCGAGGCTGAACATGTCGACCTCCTGGAAGCTCATCACGACGTTGTAGACGAGCGGCAGCCCGGAAAGAACGAACAGGAAGGCGAGCGGCAAGCTCACGAGGCCGACATCAAAGCCCCTGCCATCCGTGATGCTGGATAATATTCTCTTCATTTGCGATCACCTGTCCGTTGAGCCGCTGATGGTGCGGACTACAGCGCTGCGCACCATCAGCGCGCAACATGCAGTGTGCGGCGGCGACCCCGGCCGAAGCCGGAGATCGCCTCTCTCGGGAGAAAATGCGGGGACGGATCGTCGCGACAACCCGCCGATGAATTCCGCTCACCGTTTCGGTGGCGCGGTGGGTCAGCCAAGAACCGCCTTGATCTTCTCCGCCGCCTGGTCGAGCGCTTCCTTCGAGCTCATCTGCCCGGTAAGCGCCGCCTGGATGGCGTCCTGGATCGCCTTGGAGATCTTGGGCCATGCGGGATGGGGGCCACGCGGCTTGGCATATTTCAGCTGCTCCACGAAGACCTGGAGAGCCGCGTCCTTTTTCGGCTCGCCCGTCGCCGGAATGGCGATGTCCGAACGAGGCGGCAGTTGTCCGAAGTCCTTGAACATCCGGTCGTCCTGGGAAACGAAATATTCGAGGACCTTGAAGGCCTCTTCCGGATGCTCGGTGTTCGCAAAGATCGCCCAATTGAAATCGCCCATGGCCGAAGAGCGTTCAGCGCCGGCCTGCGGCACGGGCATCAGCGCGACGCCCCAATCGAACTTCGCTTCCTCGAGCATGCGGTCGAGTTCCCAGGGGCCGGAAATCGCCATGGCCGCGTTGCCGGAATTGAAGGTACCGGTGGCGTCCCATTGGCTGCGTGTCAGCGTGTCCGGCGAGGCAAGCTTCTCGTCGATGATCGTCTTCCAGACGTCGAGCGCCTTGACCGCGCCTTCGGAATTGATGTTGTCGTAACCACCCCCGGCCATCTGCGCCCAGGGCAGGAACTGGAATGTCCCCTCCTCGTTGGCCTTTGCCGAAAAGGTGATGCCGTAGACGTTCTGAGCGGGGTCGCTCAGCTTGCGTGCCGCCTCGACCAGTTCGTCCCAGGTTTGCGGAGGCTTGTTCGGGTCCAGACCTTTCGCCTTGAACATGTCCTTGTTGTAATAAAGGGCGATCGTGTTGGTCGCCTTGGGGATACCGTAATATTTCCCGTCCCAGGTCACGGAGGCGAGCGGCCCCTTGAAGTAGTTCTCCGGCTTTACGACGGAGGACTTCGCGATCATGTCGCTCAGATCGAGAAACGCGCCGCGAGACGCAAAGAGCGCGTGTTCGGGATTATCGACGGCAATGATGTCCGGCGCTTGCCCGGTTGAATAGGCCCGCATCGCCTCGCTGACCACATCATCGAACTGAATCTGCCGATACTCGACTTTAATACCGGAGTTCAGCTTGTTGAAATCCTTTATCAAGTTCGGTGCCGGCTGAATGTCTCGATCAAGCGACCAGACTCTGATCGTCACGTCCTCGGCGCTTGCGGCAAAGGCTGACAAGGAAAAGCTGGCGAGCGCGAATGCGCCCAGCATTGCATATTTTCGGATACCCATGGACTCCTCCTCTTTTGGGTTTTCCCGCGACCGGCGCCCCCTTACCGGCCGTCGGCATGCCTCAGGCCCGGTCGGCCACGAAGTCGCCGCCGCGGCTGCCTTTCAGGTAATTCAGAGCATGCACCTGCCCCGTCATCTCCAGTGCATCGCGATAGACCGGATCGTGCCATCCTTCGATGTCGATGGATCCGGACCAGCCCGCGAGCCGAAGCTCGGAGATGATGTCGGTCCAGTTGCTGTCGCCGAAGCCGGGCGTGCGCATGAACACAAATTTTTCCTTGCCGAAGATGCCGTGCTCGCGAATGACGTCCCAGCGGATCGTCGCGTCCTTGCCGTGCACATGAAAGATCTTGTGCGCCCATTTACGGATTTGCGGCAGCGGGTCGATCAGATAGACCATCTGGTGGCAAGGCTCCCACTCGATGCCGATGTTGTCGTCGGGCGTTTCGTTGAAGATCAGCTCCCAGGCGTCCGGATTGTGAGCGATATTCCAGTCGCCCGTCGCCCAGTTGCCATCCATGGCGCAATTCTCGAAAGCGACCTTCACGCCCTTGTCGGCGGCGCGCTGAGCGAGCTCGCTCCAGACCTTACGGTAACGCGGCAGGCTGTCGGTCAATGGCCGGTTGCGGATGCGTCCGGTGAAGCCGGCGACGCATGTCGCGCCGAAATGATGGGCGTTGTCGATGCAATCCTTCCAGCCCTGCAGCGTCTGCAGATCGATGTCGGTTTCCTCCAGCGGATTGCCGAACATGCCGAGCGTCGAGATCGTGATGTCGCGGTCGCCGATCGCGTCGCGGCAGCGCTTGCCGAGTTCGGCAAGATCCTGTCCGTTGGTGGTCTGCCAAAAGAACGGCTCGAAGCTTTCAAAGCCCAGATCGGCGATCTCGCCGATGCGCTTCGCGGCCTCGCCATTGGTGGCGCTGACCATGGTCCCGATACGGATGGATTTGGCTGGATTGCTCATTATATGCCTCACTCAAATTGTAACGCGCTGCCGGGTCCGGGCGCTTTCGATCGCCGCGAACACCATTGCAAGGCTGTTGATATTGTCGTCGCCAACCGTCTCCGGCTTGGTGCCGGTACGGACCGCCGCAACGAAATCGGCGATCACGCTCGCATGCCCCTGCGTCTGACGCAGGTCCGCCGGGTTGGGAATTTCGATGGGGGCGAGCGGACGGAAGAACCCGTCGCTGCCGGCGACACGGTTCGCACTGAGCGCCTCGGCGCCATCCCAGAGCAGCGTGCCTTCAGTTCCGATGATGCGCCATTCGCTCTCCCAGCTCGTATTGGCGCCTTCGGCACACCAGGATCCGCGATAGGTGAAGGTCACATCGTCGGTAAGTTCGAAGATCGCAGTTGCAGCCGCGCCATGCGCGTACCAGGAGCCCCGCGGATTTTCTTCGTGGCAATAGACGGCGAGCGGCGTCTTGTCGGCAATGAACCGAGCGGCGTCGAAGGTGTGGATCGCCATATCGAGAAGCAGCACATGCTCCATTTCTTCGCGAAAACCGCCGAAATGTGCGCCGATGAAGAAGTCGCAATGGATGGCCGTCAGGTCGCCGATCGCCCCGCTTTCGATAAAGCGGCGGATGCGGCGTATGCCGGCGATGAAACGGCGGTTCTGTACGATCGCATGTATCCTGCCCGCATTGCCGGCGAGCTCGATCAATTCACGAGCCGCTTCCAGTGACGCCGCCATCGGCTTTTCGCTCAGCACATGGCAGCCATGACGGAGTGCGGTCGCGACGACGTCGCGGCGCGCGGCCGGAATGACTATGTCGAAGAGGATGTCGGGTGCCGTTTCCGTCAGCACGGCATCGAGATCCGAACCGATAACGGCATCTTCGATTTCAAATTCCGCCGCGAGCGCACGGGCGGCCTCCGGATTCACGTCGACGAGCCCGACGACCCGGATTATCGACTGAAGTTCGCGGTCCGCGGCAATCGCCTTGAGCCAACCTCTGGCCATAGCTCCGCACCCGCAAAGAACTGCGCGAAAAATCACTATTCTCCTCCCGCAAACCGGCGTTTCCGGCTTGCTTTGGTCTCCGTAAACGTTTACGGAACTATGCGGACTTTCCGAAACATGTCAATAGGGATTTCAGAAGTTCGGTCGGAATGAGTAAAGGCGGGCTGATGGTGCTCGCTCGCCCACCGGGTCTCACAATATCTTCGATCACGTCAATCGCTAGTATATTGGAGTGAGCCGGCCGGTGGAGAAGTAGGAAAACGCTCCGCATGAAGGGAATTCGGCGCCTAGCGCAACATCTCGATATTTCGATCGGAACGGTTTCGCGTGCATTGAACGGCCGCCCCGACGTTAACGAGGAGACGCGCAGGCGGGTCCTCGAAGCGGCCGAGAAGCTCGGCTATGTGCCGAACCAGTCGGGCCGCAGCCTGAGGCAGGGCACCACCAACATCATTGGCTTCATGATGCAGACCGGCACGGAGATCACTGGCCAGGGCGACACCTTCTTCATGAGTGTCTTCGACGGCGTGCAGGCGGTCTTCGCCAAGCATAAGCTCGACCTCGTCGCCCTGCTCTGCTCGTCCGAGGAGGATCAGAGCGATTACCTGCGCCGCGTCGTTGCGCGCGGTTTCGCCGACGGCCTGATCCTCTCGGCCACGCAGCGGCACGATCCGCGCATCGAGTATCTGGCCGAACGCAACATCCCCTTCGTTACCCTTGGCCGAAGCCTCACGGATGTCGGGCGGCCCTGGCTGGATCTCGATTTCGAGGGAATGGCTCAGATCGCGATCGACCGTCTCGTCGCCCGTGGACATCGCCGTATCGCGGTCACCCGCCCCCATGACGACGCCAATCTCGGCTACATCTTCGTCGACCGCTGCCGCGAAGCGCTCGCCGCGCATGGCCTCACTCTGGAGGAGGAGCTGATCTTCCGATCGACGCCGAACGAAACCGGTGGCTATCAGATCGCACGCGAACTCCTGAAGCTTGAGGACCGGCCGACGGCTGCCTTGCTCGTCAACGAGACGATCGCCATCGGATTTTACCAGGGCCTTTCCGAAGCCGGCGTCAGGCCCGGCCGCGACATCGCGGTGATAGGGCGCTACAGCCCGCATGCGCATTTTCTTTCGCCGCCGCTCACCTGTTTCCGTCTGTCGCTGCGCGACCTCGGCATAGCGCTTGCGGAGACGCTGCTTTCCACTATGCCGACTTTCCAGGAGCATTACCCGCAGGCGTTGACAAATGCGGTCTGGCCGATGGAGCTCATCGAAGGCGAAAGCGACGGCTTTCGCGTCAATGGCGACGAAAGTCGCGGCTGACATAGGCGGCGGCGCAAGGGATCATTTCGGCAATCCGCAGGTTTGAAGCTTGCTGCATGGTTCCTCAAACCGGGAACTGATTGCAGGATGAGTCATGGAGCACGCAAAACCGCTACGCGGATTCGGCGCTTGGACGCCCGAGCGCCGTAGCGAACCCGCCGGCTGCAGTCCGGATTGGTGACTGCTCCTGAAAGGAGATCCCATGCGCGGATTTATCTTCCTTTTGGCCGGGTTGTCCGCAACGACGGCCCTAGCCCACGACGCTCCGAATGGTTGGCAGTATCCGAGCGCCTGCTGTTCGACGATGGATTGCCGCAAGGTCGCACAAAACGACATCAGCGAGCGACCGCAGGGCTACATCGTCAGAGCCACCGGCGAAGTCCTGCCCTACGCCGACAGCCGGGTCCGTATGTCGCCCGATGGCGAATACCACTGGTGCTCCGCGTCGGGCAAAGCCTATGGGAAGACAATCTGCCTGTTCGTACCCCCAAGAGCATACTGACTGTTGCGGTAAGGCCGCCGCCGTCACGGCAACCGCGCTCCCTCGACCAGGAGCGCGGCGCGATGGCGGGCAAGGCGTCAGCGGGGATCGGCTGAGCCGAGCTTGTCGTCCAGGGTCGTCAAGATCCGGTATGCGGCCTTGACGCGAGCAGCGATCGGGTAATTTCTGTTCGCGAGCATCACAATGCCGATTCGCTCGGCCGGGACGAAGGCTGCATAGGCGCCGAACCCGTTGGTCGAGCCGGTTTTGTTGATCCAAATATCTTTGCGTGGCGCAGACGGCGGAACGATCTTGTCAACCTTGCTCGGCTCGAGAGCCATCCGGGCGGAATTGCCGGTCAGCAAGTCGTCGAGTTTTGGCGGATAAGCGTACATCTCCCATCCGAGGCCCTGCGTCATGGGGCCTACCTTGAAATGACCGGTATGCGTTGCGGTGATCGCGTGCCGTAGCATTTCTTCCAGGCCGGTATCGTCGATGCTTGCCTCTACGAAGCGAAGCAAGTCGGCAGCGGTCGTCTTCACGCCATAGGCTTGCGAGTCGAAGACACCGCGCGTAACCCGGATCGGTTTGCCGGCCTTCGAATAGCCATAAGCATAATCGTCCATCCGATCGTCTGGAACGCTGATGAAGGTGTTCTTCAGTGCCAGTCCCCGAATGACCGTCTCCTCCATCAGATCGGCGAAGGGCGCGCCCATGCTTTTGGCGGCGAGATAGCCGAACAGACCTATGCTCGGATTGGAATAGAGCCTGTACGTTCCTGCGGCGTAGGTCGGGCGCCAGCTTTTGAAGTATTCGATCATGCTCTCCTCACCGGAGACCGCGTCCGGAAACTGCAAAGGCAGTCCGCCGGCCGCATAGGTGCCCAGATCGAGAAGTCTGATTTCATCGAATGGCGTTCCGGATAGCGCCGGGAGATATTTGCTGGCCGGCTCTGCTAAACTCAAATTGCCGCGCGCTTCAGCGTAGGCGGCGAGCGTCGCAGTGAAGGTCTTGCTGATCGATCCGATTTCGAACATCGTATCGTCCGTGACCTTCTTCCCGCCTCTTTCGACGCCAGGCCATAGTTGAAGACGTATCTCTTGCCGCGCACGGTCACCGCGATAGCCATGCCGGGCACGCCGTTTTCCTCCATGAGGGGCCGGATAGCCTCGTCCACTACGCGTGCCAGCTGCCCTTCATCACCTTGCCCTGCTGCGTGAGCGCCGCCTCCGCAGGAGAGCAGAGCGATCGCAGCCATTCCAGTTGCTCCGATGGAAATTTTAGTCATCACGGATACATAGACCTCGCGTTTGTTGTTGCCTGCTCTTAGGCGATCGAGCCGAAGAGGCATTCGGACGAGAGATGCATATGAGCTCCGTACGCCTCCGACAAACGACGATATTTTGCACGAGCCATTAGAAAAATTCAGGCTCACTCCGCTAGAAATAGAGGGTCATGACGATATCCTGATCGAAATCCTCGAAACCCTTGCCGAAGATATTGAGCCCGCCCGGGTTCTCGGCTTTCTCGTCGATGCCGATGCGAAAGCGGATCGAATGATGATCCGGAATGCCGAGAGAAGCGTCGAGACCATTGCCCCGCCGCGGAACGAACCGGAAGCCAGCCGATTAGATGTGAAAGGCACCCAGATTGTGTGTCGGGGCCGCCACTGTCATGATGGTCAGAGGCATCCTCTCAAGGGTGGGGATTCACGACCGGACGGAGCATCTCGCGCATGGCTTGGTCCTTCAGAATCGGAACGATCGCCGGCACTGCTATTCGCGTGCACGTGACCTTCGCGCTGCTTCTGATCTGGATATGGCTGACGCACTACCGGATCGGCGGCACGGTGGCGGCGATGGAGGGGATTGCTTTTATCGTCGCTGTCTTTGTTTGCGTCGTGCTCCACGAGTTCGGCCACATAGCTGCCGCCCGCCGCTTCGGCATTAAGACGCCGGACATAACGCTGCTGCCGATCGGCGGCGTCGCCCGGCTCGAGCGAATGCCGGAGGAGCCCGGCCAGGAATTCATGATCGCTATCGCAGGCCCTCTGGTCAATGTGGCGATTGCCGGGGTGCTCGTCGCGATCCTCGGCAGCTATACGGTAATGGGGCAATTAGCTGACGTGGAGGACCCGCAGAGCGGCTTTCTCGCCAGGCTTGCCGGCGTCAATGTCTTCCTCGTGCTCTTCAATATGATCCCCGCCTTCCCGATGGACGGCGGTCGCGTGTTGCGGGCGGCGCTCGCATCCCGGCTTAGCTGGTCGCGTGCGACCCAGATCGCGGCAACCATCGGACAGGGGCTTGCCTTCGTCTTCGGCTTCGCCGGCCTGTTCTACAATCCGCTGCTGATCTTCATCGCGATTTTCGTCTATCTGGCCGCAACGGCCGAAGCGCAGAACGCCCAGATCCGCGAGGTCTCCAGCAGCGTGATGATTGCCGATGTGATGATTACCGAATTCGCGACCCTCGATCGCTCGGCAACGATAGATGAAGCCATCGACACATTGCTCGCCACGACACAGCGGGAGTTTCCAGTGGTCGATCTTGCCGGCCATTTCGAGGGGCTGCTGACACGCGACGACATGATCCGGACACTCAAGGAAAAAGGTGCTGCGACACCGGTGGTCGCTGCGATGCGCCGGGACGTGCCCACCATTCATCATCGCAAACGCTTGGAAGAGAGCCTGCGGCTCATGCAAGAATCCCATTCGCCTGCGGTCGCGGTCGTCGACGGCTCGAATCGCCTCGTCGGATTGATGACACACGAGACGATCGGCGAGATGATGATGGTGCGTGCAGCCGCCGCCGGCCGCTTTCGGTTCGGACACCTGCGGCAGACCGGAAGCCGAGGGTAAAGTCCAGGCCGGATGGAACCGAATCCATGCTTTGGAGTTCGGACGATATCTTGCAGGCGCTGAAGCGCTTCGAATCGCTGCATGTCTTCCGATGAGCCGGCCCTTGATCCGGCCGTGCTGGAAGGCGCATGCATCATGCAGTCCGGGTTGAATCATGCTCGTGACGGTTGAAGTCATCACGATCGTTCTGGTCGCGATCGCAACAGCACTGGCCCTTGCCCACGCACTGGAGTGGCCCGGCAAACTGCGCCTGCCGAAGGACCAGTATCTGGCGATTCAGGCGATCTACTATCCGGGTTTCACAATTGGCGGCGTCGCCGAGCCGCTATCGCTACTCTTTACCGCCGCACTCCTCGTCCTCATGCCGAGAGGCACGCCGGCCTTTTGGATGACGGTCGGCGCATTGATCGGCCTGCTCGCAATGCATGCCACCTATTGGATCCTGACGCATCCGGTGAACAACTTCTGGCTCAAGGACACGCAACTGGCAGGAACCAGTGGACGGTTTTTCGCAGTGGGCACCGTTCGTGCCAAGTCTGTTCCTGAAAGTGAAGACTGGACCGCCCTCCGGGATCGCTGGGAGCGGTCGCATGTCGTGCGGGCCGCTTTCGGTTTCGTCAGCCTGGTCATGCTCGCAACGGCAATAGCTCTCTGACAGGATTTCCCGCGCAGTGCATTCCGCTGACGGGAGCGTCGAAAACGAACATCGGGGAAACACGATGTCTACGCACTATCTCAAATACGCGCTCAATCTCCTGATCAGCCTGGTGATCATATATCTCGTGATGTTCACGATGATCGACGGAATCAACGACTTCTACAACAACCTCAACATGTTCTACATGGCCATCATGATGGTCGCGCCAATGGCCATGCTGATGCTCCTGATGATGGCCCCGATGTATCCGAAAAAGAGGTTGAACCTCGGCCTCCACCTCGCCTTCGCCATTCTCTTCATCGCAGCTTTTACCTTCATGCGCATGCAGACCTTCGTCGGTGACGCGCAGTTTTTGCGTTCGATGATCCCGCACCATTCTGGCGCCATCCTGATGTGCCGGGAGTCCTCGCTGGCCGACCCCGAAATCGCCGCCTTGTGTGAACGCATCATCGACTCGCAGAAGCGTGAGATAGCCGAGATGAACAGAATCCTTGCCCGCTACTAACGCGCTGCTAAATAGAACGGGATCAGCAAAACCGCATTTTCTCATCCCGCTCTAGCCGCTGCCCAGCCGCGGTGCCAGCAGGGCGACTGAGATCGAACCGAAGCCGAGGACCTTCAGCGCCGCAACAGCCATGTGACCGGTCTCCCATCTGAGGCGTACCGCTTCGAAATCCACCGGTATCGGACCCGGCTGCCACGTGGCCAGTATGGCGTTTGCCGGCGCGACGAGCGTGAACCACGCTGCCAGGCCGCCTGCGAAGAAGCCCCCACCGGCGAGCGCGAACCAGAAAGCAGGCCGCTCGTTGGAAAGCAGATAGGAAAGGAAGCACGTAGCCAATATCGTCGCAACATCGAGCGGCCCGCCGACCTTCGCAAAAAGTGCGAACTGGCCGTTGAAGACGGTTGCCTCGCGCCATAGTTCCGGCGACCAGACGAACAACCGCGGCGGTGCCTCCAGAACATGGGCGAAGGAGGGACCAAGGCTGAGTGCGCCGAGCAGCAATGATAGAAGACCTGCAAGATAAACGACCATGGTCCGTCCTTGCGCGTGTAACGCCAGCAAGAATTCCAACTTTGCCGACAGGTAAGTGTTCCAGGAAAAACGGAAACCAGCCGCTCTCGCTGATCTCACGGAATGTTGTTGATCCAGGCCTCACTGCAGCCGCCCTTGTGCCGGTATGATCCGCAAAGAACGGAGATCGTCAATGCACGCGAAGATGCCCCGGGTCCTGCTGGCCGGCTTGCTGTTTCTCCTTGTACCCAGCCAAGGTTTCGGCCTCGACCTGCCGCGCTCGAATCATCCTGTATTCGACCGGGTCGTCACGCTTGTCGTCGACAATTTCCATGATCCCGCTGCTCTCGACGGTTTTGGCGCAGCGGTTCGGCGGGAACTCAATGACCGCCAGCCATTGAACTCAGAAAGCCCGGGGCCCCGGGTCGATACCGCTATCGAGAGGATCCTCGCAAGTCTCGAGGCCTCGCACACGGCCCGCTTCAAGCAGGATACGATCGCATATTACGAACTTGCCGACATATTCCGGTTTGCTATTCGCCACGACATGAAGCGGCTGTTCCCGCCGGATGGCGCGGCGACCTATGCCGGGGTAGGCATGGTCACCCGGATGGAAAACGGGCTGCGCTTCGTAAGCGACGTCTATGACGGCTCGCCTGCGGACAAGGCCGGCATACGCGTTGGCGACGAAGTTCTTTCGGTGGATGGCGCGCCGTATCGCGAAATCGATTCCTTTCGAGACAGGATCGGACGAACGGTGGAGATCCGCCTTCGGCGCGAGGCGGACGCGCAACCTTTCAAGGCCACGGTCGCTGTGGAGCGCTTGCGGCCCTTGCCCACCTTCGAAAAGGCTATCGACAAAAGCGTCACCCTCCACGAAGAGGGGGGACGGAGCATCGGTTATCTCCGTCTATGGACGCTTTCCAGTCCCGATGGGCTCGATATCGTGGCGCGCGAACTTGCCACAGGTCGCCTCAAGGATGCCGATGGCGTCATCGTCGATCTGCGCGGCCGGTGGGGCGGCGGCCCACCCGACGCGGCGGAGCTCTTCGTCGGCGACACGCCCAACTTCCGGCTGATTGCGCGCGGCGGCAAGGACATGCTGGCAAATGTACGCTGGCGCCGTCCGGTCGTCGCCATCATAGACGAGGGCTCTAGAAGCGGCCTCGAACTTTTCGCCTATGCGCTGAAGTCCAATGGAATCCCGCTTGTGGGGACGCGCACGGCAGGCGCTCTTCTTGCCGGCCGCGCCTATCTCCTGCCGGACGACAGCATTCTGGAGCTTGCGGTATCGGACGCGGTGATCGATGACGATGTGCGACTGGAAGGGCGCGGCGTCGAACCGGACATTATTGCTACCTTCCCCCTGCCTTACGCCGCCGGCCGCGACCCGCAGCGCGAAGCTGCCTTTGAAGAGATGCGGCGTATCCTTACCAAAGACTGAAGCGGCGATCGGTTTCCTGGACCGTCGCTGAGTTTCCCCTCGACTATTCGCTTTGCCGGAAGTTTCGGATTCGGTCGAAGAGCACTGCAAGAACGATGGCGCCGCCGATGAAGGCGCCTTGCCAGAATGCGTTAATGCCAAGCAGGCCGAGGCTATTGCGGATCACCTCGATCAGCGCGGCTCCTATCAGGGCGCCGGACGCCGTACCAACGCCACCCGCCAGATTGGCGCCGCCGATCACGGCAGCAGCGATGACCTGAAGCTCCATTCCTGCGCCGATATTGGTGGTCACCGCCCCGAGCCAGCCGGTCTGGACGATGCCGGCGATGCCGGCGGCCAGCGCAGAGATCATGTATACGATGACCTTGATCCGCCTGACCGGAACGCCGGTGAGCCTTGCTGCATGCTCGTTGCCACCGATTGCGAAAACATAGCGGCCGAACTTCGTCCAGCGCAGCACGAAGCCGGTCACGAGCGCCAGGACAATCATATAGAGAACCGGATTGGCGATGCCGAAGAACCATGCGCCGCCGCCCAGCGCGAGCAGCGCATCGTGGTCCGGTCCGAACTCGAAGACAACCGTATTGTTGGATGCGACCATCGCCAGGCTGCGTGCGATCGAGAGCATCCCGAGCGTGATCACGAACGGCGGAAAGCCGAGATAGGCAATCATGACGCCATTGAAGGCGCCGGCCAGCAAAGCCGTGCCGATCGAGGCGGCAATTCCCACCTCGATGCCGTAGCCGGCATGCATGACGACGGCAAGCACCATACTGCTCAGGCAAAGGACCGATCCCACCGACAGATCGATGCCGCCGGTGATGATGACCAGCGTCATCCCAAGCGCGATGATTGCGACAAAGGTGAAATTCCGCGTGATGTTATAGAGGTTTTTGGCTGTGGCGAAGGAGTCGGTAGCGACAGACAGGAAGAGGCAGGCGAGAATGACGGCGATAAGAACCCAGAACGCCTGACTTGCGAACAGGAACGAGAGCCATCCCCGGTCCCTCTGACCGACTGCCCGATCGAGCGTAATTGCCATGGCCAACCTTCACTTTCGTTGAGAATGGTTTATACCTGTTCGATGGCACCGGTGATCAAACCGGTCACTTCCTCCGGAGAGCTCTGCTCGATCGCCTTATCGGCGACCTTCCTGCCCCGTCGCATGACGATTACCCGGTCGGCGACCGTAAAGACGTCCGGCATGCGGTGGCTGATCAGCACGACGGCGATGCCGCGATCGCGCAACGCGCGGATCAGGTTGAGGACTTCCGCAACCTGCCGCACCGAAATCGCCGCCGTCGGCTCGTCCATCAGCACGATCTTGGCATCAGACAGCATCGTACGCGCGATTGCCACCGCCTGCCTTTGACCGCCCGACATCTGCCGGACGAAGTCGCGCGGCGGCGTCTCCGACTTCAGTTCCTTGAAAATCTCTCCGGCGCGGCGGTACATCGCTTTGTAATCGAGAATGCTCAAGGGCCCGATCCCGCGCCTGATCTCCCGTCCCAGGAAGACATTAGCCGCAGCGGTTAAATTGTCGCAGAGCGCCAGGTCCTGATAAACGATCTCTATGCCGTGCTGCCGTGCCTCCACGGGGCGGTGAAGTACGATTTCGGCACCGTCGAGCCGCATTGTGCCCTGGCTCGGCCTGAAGTTGCCAGCAATCATCTTGACCAGCGTGGACTTGCCGGCGCCGTTGTCGCCCATGAGCCCGACCACTTCGCCACGGTTAAGCGAAAGCGATACATCGGTTACCGCCTGAATCGCGCCGAAATGCTTGGAAATGTTGACGAGTTCGAGAACTGCCACAGCCGATTAGCCTCCCGAAGCAGCGGGCCGCCTTCTCGATCGCTCACCCGCTCCCGCACTCTTCCCGGCAAGGCGACCATCACCATTTACGCAAATGCGCAGGAATGCGTCAATCAATAGTCCTACAAATGACCCCGCATATACGCGAAACATATATTGTAATACAAATATTCGTTGACGCGCCGTTCACGCGGATATTAGCTAGTCTTCGGGAGGAGAGCATGCTGATACTTGCTCTTGGGGCACAGGGCAGGATCAGGCGGCACTCACAGCGACTCTGCTTGACGAACTGCGCGCGAATTGCCGCTCTTCAATGCCTCGATCGATTGCCGTCGGCTGTGCATAGTCGCAGCTAAGCCTGAAATTTTCGTGATTTAAGGCGCGGGCACACGAGTGCCCGCTTGTTTCAAGGGAGGAAGGAATGAGGAAGGCACTATTGCTTGCCGTTGCCGCTCTGGCACTCAGCGCCGGAACGACCATGGCCCAGAAGAAACAGCTCGTCATTGTGGTGAAGGGGCTCGACAATCCCTTCTTTGAAGCCATCAACCAGGGTTGCCAGAAATGGAACAAGGAAAATCCGGACTCCGAATACGAATGTTTCTACACAGGCCCGGCTTCAACTTCCGATGAGGCAGGCGAGGCCCAGATCGTTCAGGACATGCTGGGCAAAGCTGAAACCGCCGCCATCGCCATCTCGCCGTCCAATGCGAAACTCATTGCCCAGACGCTGAAAACCTCAAACCCTACCGTCCCGGTGATGACCGTGGATGCGGACCTCGCGGCCGAGGATTCGGCCCTGCGCAAAACATATCTGGGAACCGACAACTACCTGATGGGCTACCGCATCGGCGAGTACATCAAGAAAGCCAAGCCCGATGGCGGCAAGATCTGCACCATCGAGGGTAACCCGGGGGCCGACAACATTCTGCGGCGCGCCCAGGGCATGCGCGACGCGCTGACCGGCCAGAAGGACCTGGCGGAGCTCAAGGGCGAAGGCGGCTGGACCGAAGTGGCCGGTTGCCCCGTCTTCACCAATGACGACGGCGCCAAGGGCGTGCAGGCGATGACGGACATCCTTGCCGCCAACCCCGACCTGGACGCTTTCGGGATCATGGGGGGATGGCCGCTGTTCGGCGCGCCGCAGCCCTATCGCGACCTGTTCAGGCCGGTGGCCGACAAGATCGCCAAGAACGAATTCGTCATCGGTGCCGCCGACACGATCGGCGAGGAGGTCGCGATCGCGCGGGAAGGATTGGTCACCGCTCTGGTCGGACAGCGGCCGTTCGAAATGGGCTATAAGGCACCTCAGGTGATGCTCGACCTGATCGCCGGTAAACCTGTCGAAGACCCGGTCTTTACCGGCCTCGACGAGTGCACAAAAGAGACCGCGGACACCTGCATCCAGAAATAGCCGGCCAAAGCCGACACCCTGCGGCGCGCGGCGCCGCAGGGTGTCGGGCCGAACTCAGTGGTTCAGATCTGCCAGTCTGCATCGAGCGCATAGGCTCTAATGTAATCGATCTTCATTTCTGACCCGTCGGCAAGCCCATCATTCGGCGTGCCGGCCATGCCGCCGACGGCAAGGTTGACGAGCATGTACATCGGGTCGTGCATATCGGCAGGGGTATCGGCGCGTGCAATCGCCGCATCGTCGAAATACCAGACGATTTCTTCCTCCGTCCAAAGCACACCATAGGTATGGAAGCCGCTTGCGTCGGCCACCTTCACCGCGTTTTCGATGCTGGCCCTCGAGCCCGTTTCGTTGGAATGCACCGTGGTAATCACGGTGTTGGAGTCCTGTCCGCGCATTTCCACCACATCGAGTTCCGGCGGCCAGGATCCGTCGGCGGGCAGCAGCCAGAAGGCAGGCCAAACGCCATGGTCGTCCGGCATGTCCGCACGCATTTCGAAATAACCGTAGGTCTGAGCGAAGGACGAGTGGGTCGTCAGCATGCCGGACGTGTAATCATAGCCGTTGATCTCGGCCTGGATCGCCTCCGATGCCGGGGCCGCCGTGATCGTCAGCACGCCGTTACTGACGGAAAACGGGTTGGCGGAAGCAGTCGGCGCGTAGCTCGGATTGATATACCATTGCTGCTCGCCATTGCTGGAAAGCGTCGCGCCCTTTTCCGGCGCCCACCAGTATTTCGCGTCCCAGACACCGCTTGTGCCGTTTCGCAGATCGAGCGTATTGAACTCGTCGGAAAAGGTTTCCGACAGGACGGAACGGTCGAGACTGAGCCTGAATTGGCGCGCCTCCAGTTCGTCGGCCGTCGTGTTCGCAAAGACCAGGCTCTCACCATCGGTGAGGTGAAGCCGGAGATCCGCGCCTTCCTGCGCGACATTGGCCAGAACCTGCTCGAACGATGTGAAGCCGTAATCGTCGAGGCGGATAATGTCATCATAGTTGAAATCGGTGATCAGGTCGCTTCCGTTGCCCCGCGCGAACACGAAGGTGTCGGTGCCGCCAGCCCCGATCAAAACGTCGTTGCCGCCGCGGCCGTCGATCGTTTGGCTGCCCGAACCGCCTTTAATGATGTTATCCGTCTCATTGCCGAAAGCGGAACGGCCGTTTCCAGTGACGGTAAGGTTCTCGAAATTCTCCGGAAGCGTATAGCTCATCCACGTGTTTATCGTGTCAACGCCCTCGCCGGCTGCCTCGAAGGCCCGGTTGATCGAGGAATAGAGATAATAGATATCGTCGCCTCGACCGCCGATCATCGTTACGTTCACGGAACTGTCGCCCCAGATGGAATCATTGCCGGCGGTGCCATAAAGTGCTGGTCCTGACCCGGTGGCGGAAAACCACGCCGTCGAACTGCCGCTGTAATAAAGCGGCGTTCCAACCGCGTTCAGTATGGTTCTGCTCATCGAACTTTCTCCAGTTGATTGGTGGTTTTCCTCCGCTCACGATGCCTCCTCTCGTTTATTCTAGAGCGCCCTGTCGCGCATATAACCCCAAAGAGTTGGGGGGCCGTGCGGAACAAAGCCGCGATGGAGGCGTTTCTTGGAGTTGACGGCGGCCGCGGAGGGAACATGCACGGCGCAGAAATTCTACCTAAAGATGTGTTTGACGACGAAACAAGTTTACATGAGCCTGACTTTCGAGCCGTGCTCGACGCGTTGACGGTGGCCGTGTACGCCACCGACGCGGAGGGGGTCGTCACCTATTACAACGCAGCAGCCGCAGCCATCGCCGGACGCGATCCGGAACTGGGGAAGGATCGGTGGTGCGTCAGCTGGCAGCTGCGACGGCCGGACGGATCACCGCTTCCGCACGAACAGTGCCCAATGGCACGTGCACTGAAGGAAAGGCGGCCGATCAGGGGCGAAGAACTGATCGCGGTTCGGCCGAACGGCGCCTCGGTTCCGCTTCTGCCCCACCCAACGCCGATGTTCGATGCCGCTGGCGCATTGACCGGAGCGGTCAATGTCCTCATCGATCTCAGCAACACAAAGGACATGGAGCGAAGCTCCCGTTACCTCGCCGCGATCGTCGAGTCATCGGACGATGCGATCGTCGCGAAGGACCTGAACGGAATCATCACCAGCTGGAATCGTGGTGCCGAGCGGCTTTTCGGCTACACGGCCGAAGACGTTATCGGAAAATCGATCACCATCCTCATACCCCAGGACCGGCTGAGCGAGGAGCCCGGCATCCTCGAACGCATCCGTAGAGGGGATAAAGTCGACCATTTCGAGACGAAACGGCGTCGCAAGGACGGGAGTCTGATAGACGTTTCGCTCACCGTTTCTCCCGTCAAAGATGCTACCGGCCGCATCGTCGGCGCTTCCAAGATCGCTCGCGACATCACCGAGACCAAACGCGCGGCAGAAGCATTGTCAGCGCGATTTCGCGAGCAGGCCGCCTTGTATCGCTTCACGGAAAGAGTGCAGCGTACCAAGCGGATCGAAGACGTCTTCGAGGCCTCGCTGGACGCGATCCAGGGAGCGTTGAGCTGTGACCGCGCCTCCATTCTGCTGTTCGATCCCTCCGGGACCATCCGTTTTGTGGCTTCGCGGGGTCTTTCAGAGGCCTATCAGAGCGCTGTCGATGGACACTCGCCCTGGGCTTCGGGCGCAAACGAACCCGAACCGATCTTCGTCGAAAATGTAGATAACGCGGACATGTCGCGGGCGTTGAAGGAGGCCATTGCCCAGGAGGGTATCGGCGCTCTCGGCTTTGTCCCTCTGGTCCTGGACGGAAAGCTCATCGGCAAGTTCATGACCTATTACGACGAGCCGCACCGGTTTGCGGAATCCGAAATCGGCGTAGCGGTGACCATCGCACGGCAACTCGGTTTCAGCCTTCAGCGCATGGAAACCGAAAATGCGCGCCGTCAGGCAGAGGAACGCTTGCGCCGCAACGAGGCGAACGAAAGAGCGCGCGCAGGCGAATTGGCCGCGATAATGGAAGCGGTCCCGGCTCTGATCTGGATTGCGCGCACGCCTGATTGCCACGTCATCAGCGGAAACAAGAGCTCTTACGAAATGCTGCGGCTGCCGCATGACAGCAACCTGTCTCTGTCGGCTCCTTCGGGCGAGCGCCCCACCAACTTCCGCGTATTCTCCGGCGGACGCGCACTGTCACCCGATGAACTGCCGGTACAAAGGGCAGCACGCGGCGAGGAAGTGCGGAACTTCGAGGAGGAGGTGTGGTTTGAGGACGGAAGCTCCCGATATATTTTCGGAAACGCAACGCCGTTGCGTGACGCCGCAGGCGAAGTGATCGGCGCCGTCGCCGCCTCGGTCGACATAACCGAGCGCAGGCAGGCGGAAGAGGCACTTCAGGAAAGCGAACGGCGCCTGCAGCTGGCGCTGGATGCTGGACATATGGGCGCCTGGGAATGGAACCTTGGAACGGATGAGGTGATCTGGTCACCCGGGCTCGAGGCTCTGCACCGTCTCGAGCGTGGTAGCTTCGGAAGAACGCTTGCGGATTTCAAGCGCAACGTTCATCCGGACGATCTCCCCTTGATCGATCGCGAGATAGCCAAAGCCGTCGAGACCAAAGGAGACTACCACGTCGTCTACCGTGCGCGCCTGCTCGACGGGACCGTCCGCTGGATGGAAGCCTTCGCGCAATTTTCACCGAGCAACGGTCCATCGAGGCGATTGATCGGCGTCTGCATGGACATCACGGAACGCAGGGAGGCCGAAGCGCAGCGCAATCTCTTGGTGGCCGAACTCAGCCACCGCGTGAAAAATACGCTTGCAATCGTCGGCTCGATTGCTCGACAGACCTTCTCGACCAGTCCAGACGCGCGCACGGCGCACCGTTCGTTCGATGCGCGCATCAGGGCGCTTGCGCAAACACACACTCGCCTCGCCGAGGCGAGTTGGTCCGGCGTTTCCTTGCAGACCGTGCTGTACGACGAACTGGCCCCCTATCAGGATGACGGCAGGACCAATGTCAAGCTTCAAGGGCCGACAGCAATGTTGCCGCCCAAGCATGCGCTCACCCTTGGCATGGCGGCGCATGAGCTTGCCACCAATGCCGCGAAACACGGGGCACTTTCCGTCAAGAGCGGCAAAGTGGATATCGAGTGGGTGGTTGACGTGGACACCGATCGGCTTCGGATCTGCTGGCGCGAGTCGGGCGGGCCGCCCGTTGTCACACCCGCGCACAATGGATTCGGTCGACTGCTGCTCGAGCGTGTCCTGGCTTCGGATCTTGGTGGCGAAGTGCACCTCGAATTCAAGCCGCAGGGGCTGGTTTGTACGATCGATGTTCCGTATCCGCGCGGGGCTCCGGGATGAATGCGGGCAACCGATGCCGGGTGCTCGTCGTCGAGGACGAGTTTCTTGTTGCGCTTCAGATCGAAGCCGATCTCCTCGCGGCCGGCTATGTGGTGGTCGGCCCCTTCACCAGCCTTGCCCAGTCTATCTCCGCCGCCCGCGCGCACCCCTTCGACATTGCGACCCTGGATCTCAATCTGCGTGGGGAGTTCGCCTATCCGCTTGTCGACGAACTCGTCGATCGCAAGGTGCCCGTTCTGCTGTTGACCGGCTATGCGGCGCACGATCTGCCGGAACGCTTTCGTGCATTGCCTCGTCTGGCAAAGCCTTTCGACGGCACGCAGCTCATCCGGAAGATAAGCGACATATACCCCGTCTCATGACGCCCCGGCCGGCGCGTTGGCCGGCCAGGGCGTGATCATTAATCACCCGCCGCGAAGTTCACATTTCGGTGGGCAGGAAATGGGAAACCGGCACCTGCAGGGCGCCGGCGATGCGCTTGAGCTTCGCTGGACTGAAGTCTGTGCCGTTCTCGATGTCGTTGATTTCGACGACGGCGAGGCCGCAGGTGACGGCGAGATCCTCGATGCTGTAGCCGACCGCTTCACGCGCGGCCTTGACGCGAGCGGCGATGTCGCCGTTCGGGACAAGCGCAGCTTCCTTGTGGGCAATATTGGAGTGTGAAATAGACATAAATGTCTCCTTCTCTTGGCATGAAAATTCTTGCGAATTTTGCTGTTGAGTACGGGTCGACAAGCGTCGCTGCATGGTTCCTGCACCGAAATTGGTTCAAGGAGAACATGCAGCAGATTAAAGTGCTGCAACGACCTTCTGCGTCTGAAGACGCGGCGCTGCAGGACGACGGTAACGTTTTATGTCATCGCTGTAACATGGACAAGCCGAAATCGAGCTTGTACACCGCCGGCGCCAGCGAGGGCCTGGAAGGCTTCCCAGAATTCTCCGGTTGCAAAGAAGTGATTCGGCGCGCAGGCGGCGAAGCGTGACCGGCCGCCGGTTGCGCGGATGTCAGAGGCCGGGCGAATAACGCTGGGAACCTGAATATCACAAAAGTTTACTGGAATAGATAAGCCGCCCCTACTTGTCCCCCAATGCCGCCGCACCGCATGAAATCGCAAATACAATCAATGGGTCGCGTGCCGCGCAACCCGGGCGGCAATTACCGCATCCCGCCGTGAGTACGCCTTGTGTCAGCCGCCGCGGCCCAAAATCCGGTTTTCAGCAGGCGTTATTGTCCATACATTCAGTATATGTTGATTTCTAATTTAGCTTTATTTCAGCACTTTTGGATTTCGAGCGGCGTGTTTGCTTTCAGACCGGGCATTGCCCCGTGGCGCCTGCCCTCACCGGCAGATTGTTCCAGCCGCAGAGTCAGCCTCGAAAATATGAAGGCCGCCTCGTCTGTTCCTGCAGCGTGCAGGGGCAAGCGCCAGATATACCGACCTGACTGATTTGGCATGCGGTGCATGCCGAGATGGAGGAAACTGGACATGAAAAACCAGACCGGCAAAAGGAAGAAGGATCGAACGCCCGCCGCACCACCGGAAGTCAGCAATATCTGGCAGCAGTTCGAGATGATGCGCCACGCCTTCGCCGCCTCGCCGGTACTGAAGCCCATCCTGTGGCTGACCACCGGGAGCTTCGCCGTCATCGTCGCCACCGCGATCGGGCAGGTCGTTCTGAACCGCTGGTACCGGCCCTTCTTCGATGCGATTGAACGGCGGGACATCAACAGTTTCTTTTATCAGCTCATGTTGTTCGTCGCGATCGCCGGCGTCCTCCTGGTCTTCAACGTCGGTCAGCAGTGGCTCAATCAGATGGTGCGCTTGAAGCTGCGCGAGGGACTGACACTGGATCTGATCAACGAATGGATGCGGCCTCGACGCGCCTTTCGACTTGCAAATGCCGGCACGATCGGAGTGAACCCGGATCAGCGGATGCAGGAGGATGCGGGGCATCTCGCAGATCTTACGACCGGGCTCGGTTTCGGCCTCGTGCAATCCTCGATCATGCTCATATCTTTCGTCGGCGTCCTATGGTCCCTCTCAGCCGGTTTTGCCTTCGATATCGGCGGACAGAAGCTCGAAATTCCTGGTTATATGGTGTGGGCGGCAATTCTCTATGCCGGTTCGGCATCGTGGTTGAGCTGGCTGGTCGGACGCCGAATGATCGTCTTGAACGGCGAGCGCTACGCCCGTGAGGCCGACCTGCGCTTTTCCATGATGCATGCCAACGAGCATATAGACGGCATATCGCTTGCGGGCGGAGAGGCCGGCGAACGCCGGCGCCTGCAACTCGATCTTGCTTCGGTCCTCGTCGCCACACGCAACATATTCCGCGCCGAGATCAATCTTGCCTGGGTCCAGGACGGCTACGGCTGGGTCACGGTCGTCGCCCCCATCCTCGTTGCCGCGCCCGTCTATTTCGCGGGAAACATCAGTTTCGGCGGCCTGATGATGGCGGTTGGCGCCTTCAACCAGGTGCATTCGTCGCTCAAATGGTTCGTGGCCAATGTCAGCGCGATCACCGACTGGCGGGCGACGCTGCTGCGCGTCGCGGCCTTCCGTCGCGCCCTGGTCGCGGCGGATACCCTGCATGGCGACGAGAAACGCATCGAATTCGTCGAGAACGACAGGGATGTGATGACGCTTGATAATCTGGAGGTCGTCTCCCCCTCGGGCAGAACCAGTTTGGCCGAGTCCCGGATCGAAATTGCCCCCGGCCAGAGGGTTAACATCATCGGTGATCCACATGCCGGGAAGACGCTGCTTTTCCGGGCCGTGGCGGGGCTATGGCCCTGGGGAAGCGGCCGCGTGGGAATGCCGGCGGGCGAGGCCGTGGCCTTCATTCCACGCGCACCCTATTTCCCCCGTGGCCGGCTCAGGGATGCGCTTGCCTATCCGCACGCTGACGAATTTGCGGATTCAGTCCTCGTGAGCGCACTTTCAAAGGTCGGTCTCGACCATCTGGCAACCTCGCTGAACAGAGAGGCACGTTGGGAGCGCGAACTCGGCGAAGATGATCAGCGCCTCCTGGCATTTGCCCGGCTGCTGGTGCAAAAGCCCCGCTGGGTGGTCATCGACGAGGCGCTCGAGAGCATGGACAGCGATGCGCTGAAACGCGCGCTTTCGATTTTCGAGGTCGACCTGCGGGAGACCGCGGTCATCAAGATCGGCCGCACGCCGCGGAATGGCGGGTTGTTTTCCCGCGTGATTCGTATCGTTAAGGACGCGGATGCCCCAGCCCTCAAACCGGTGCGCCTGGGGGGCGGGGTCGCCGAATTGGAGTTGGCGGCGCGCAGCGCGCCTTGAGGTCTGCGAGTATCAAACGCCCCGCTTATTGCCCCAAATGAGGACATGCAGCTGCGGCAGCACCCGCGCCTCGAACCATCGGTCCTCAATTGTCGCGTCGACCAGCCAACGCATCCGCTCCATCACACCCTCGAGATCGATCGGCGCATCCTTGTTGTCGGAGGGTGGCGGCGTATGGTTGCCAGGCTGCAGATAGACGGGCAGATGCGGGTGGCGCGCGGCTGCAGCCCTTGCATAGACATAATCCGCCTCGTCGAAAACCACGAACTTCAACACGGTCTGCGGCTTGCCTGCAGCCATTCGCAGGCAGACGTCGAAGGCCTGCCAATCCGTCTCCATCCCGCTCGAGGGCGGTTTTGGACTGAGTACCAGCACATCGAGTTCGGCGAACCACTCCCGGGCGATCGAGCCCTGCGTCTCCAGCGCGAACCGGTAGCCGTTCCGGTGCCCGCGGCCGATCAGATCGCCGAACGGCTGTATAGCCGGATTTCCGCCCGACAGCGAAACCATCACCGCCTCGCCCCGGGACAGCCGAACGATTTCCTGCCAGACCGCCTCCGTCGACATCGCGTGCCATTCATGCCGGTAACTGCTCTCGACGGCATGCAGGCTGTCGCACCAGGAACAGCGGTAATCGCAGCCGCCGCTCCTGACGAATACCGTCGGGAGGCCTATCAGCACTCCCTCGCCCTGGATCGTCGGTCCGAATATCTCGCTCACGCGGATCTCGTCGGATCGGACGTTCGTCATGGCCGGTATTCCGCCCAGGTCTTTGCCGTCTCGCTGACGCGAACGGCCGTTGTTTCGAAAAGACGAGCCTTGCACCATTCGTAGAAATGCCGTGCCAGACATTCCGCCGTCACCCGGTCGTGCCCGAGCACGTCGTTCAGGTGGCGGTGGTCAAAGGCCTCATCGATATACGTCTTCAGAGGCGCAAGCTCGTGATAGTCGCGCACGAAACCATGCTCGTTCAACGTTTCGCCCGAAAGCTCGACCTCGACGATGTAGTTGTGCCCGTGCAGCCGCGCGCATTGATGCTCGGGAGGCAGGTTCTTCAACTGATGCGAGGCGGAGAAATGGAATTCCTTGGTGATGCGGAACATTATTCCACCTCCTCCGCTACGAAGGATCCGGTCACGGTGACCCAGAAATCGGCATCGTCATACGCCGTCGGATCGGCGACATCGGCCAGGTGAAAGGCTTCCCGACGCTCGACGCAGGTGCCGCAACGCCCGCAATGGCGGGCACCGCCCTTGTAGCAGGACCATGTCTCTGCAAAGGGCGTGCCGTACCTGGATCCGTCGGCGACGATCTCCGCCTTCGCCACGTTCACATAGGGCGCATAGAGCCCCACATCCGCATATCCATCGAGCGCATGGTTCTGCATCGCCTGGAAAGCATCGATGAAACCCGGCCGGCAGTCGGGATAGATGAAATGGTCGCCGCCATGCACGGCGGTCGCGACCGCATCGGCCTTGCGGGCTGCGGCGACCCCGAAGGCAATGGCGAGCATGATGGCGTTGCGGTTCGGCACCACCGTGGTCTTCATCGTCTCTTCGGCATAGTGGCCGTCCGGCACGTCCACCTCGTCGGTGAGCGCGGAACCGGTGAGATGGCGGCCGATCTCCCTTATGTCGATGATCTGGTGCGGAACGCCGAGGCGTCGGGCGCAAACGGCGGCGAAATCCAGTTCCTTGCGGTGCCGCTGACCGTAGTCGAACGACAGGAGGCAGACGAGTTCCTGTTCAGCCGCGACCTTGTGCGCGAGCGAAACGGAATCCAATCCGCCGGAGCAGATTACGATTGTCTTCATGACAGCTGTCCTTGTTTTGACCGGGTAGGCTGCGACCGGAGTGTTACCTGCGCGCCTTTTAGGTCAAAGTGAACGGCTTGTGAATGGCCTGGGCGGAAAGACACGAAGTTTGTCGCACGGCCGGTAAGGCGCTCCCAACGCCGGGCTCCAGCCGGAATGCGTCATTGCGCGCACGTCAATGTTCTCGTAACGTTCCGGTCGGCTGAAAAAGGGAACCATATGCAGCAGGCAAATTCACAAGATCGACACCTGGACAACATCCCCTTGGCGGTTGGGGTGATCATCCTGACCGTTCTGGCACTTTCGTTGGGCGACGCGCTGATCAAGATGTCCAGTGGCAGCTTCGTCATCTGGCAGATATTTGTCATCCGCTCGATGATTGCGATCCCTGTGTTGCTCCTGATTCTGATCATGGCGGCACCCGACACGTTGCGTATGCCAGATGACCTTGTCTGGATCATTTTGCGCAGTCTGATGCTGGTAGCAATGTGGGTCTGCTATTACGTGTCCCTACCAAAGTTGACACTTTCGGCCGCTGCGGCTGCCTATTACACGCTGCCCATCTTCATCACCCTTTTTTCCGCCCTGTTCATCGGCAGCAAGATTTCGCAAAAAGGCTGGCTCGCCGTCTTTGCTGGATTTTCGGGCGTGGTCTTGATCCTGCGCCCCAAGGCCGGCGACTTCAACGCATACGCTGTCTTACCGCTTGCCTCGGCGATGCTCTATGCGGCAGCGATGATCCTGACACGCACCAGATGCCGCAACCAACACCCGGTCATTTTGTCGCTGGCGCTGAACGCCGCCTTTGTCATCGTCGGTGTGGCGGCCGCGAGCCTGATCCCGCTGCTACCCGACACGGCACGGCAGGGCTTTTTGTTTGCGCCCTGGACGGCGATGGGATGGAGCGAATGTATTTCGATGATGCTCCTGGCTGGTGTAATCCTGACCGGCAGCATCGGTGCGGCGATCGCCTATCAGAACGGCCCGCCTGCCATGATAGGTGCCTTCGACTTTGCTTATGTCGGATTCGCTGTCATTTGGGGGATCGTTTTCTTCGCTGAGGTGCCGGACACGATTTCCATCCTCGGCATTGGCTTGGTCGTCAGCGCGGGGATATTGTCCCTGCGCCAATAACCTATCGTCAGGTAGTGACTGGTTCCGTCACCAAACTCTCGCAACGTCAGGGATCTCCAAAGCGGCCGGGCGAACGCAGCACCTTCCCGCATGCCGCGCCGCCAGCGCGACCAGGCAGGTGCTTGAACGATCGTTTCACTGCCTCACTGAAACAGCGAAACGAAACATTGCACTCTGGCCTCATCCCTCGCTGAGGATGAGGCCCTTCGTCAGTTCCAGCGCCTGCCGCTCAAACAGACTGCGATAGATGCCGCCTTTGACGCGGATGAGCGCGCCGTGGTCGCCTTCTTCCGCAATGCGGCCGCGATCGAACACCAGTAGCCGGTCAAGCGCGCGCACCGTCGAAAGACGGTGTGCGACCACCAGCGTCGTGCGCCCCGTCATCAGCCGCTCCATCGCCTGCTGGATCAGCACCTCAGACTCCGAATCGAGGCTCGACGTCGCCTCATCGAGGATGAGGATCGGCGCATCAGCCAGGAATGCACGAGCGATCGCCACGCGCTGGCGCTCGCCGCCGGAAAGCTTCACCCCGCGTTCACCGACGAGCGTGGCGTAGCCTTTCGGCAATTCGGTGATGAAATCATGAGCGCTCGCAAGCCTCGCCGCTTCCTCGATGTCACGCTGCGTCGCTCCCGGCCGTGCATAGGCGATATTCTCGGCAAGCGAGCGGTGAAACAGAATCGGCTCCTGCTGCACGATGGCGATCTGCTGGCGCAGCGACGCCTGCGTGAAGTCGGCGATGTTCTGCCCGTCGATACGGATCTCACCGGCATTCAGATCGTGGAGACGCTGGATCAGCTTGATGAACGTCGTCTTGCCCGAGCCGGAATGCCCGACGAGACCGACGCGTTCGCCCGCCGCTATGCTCACCGAGAAGCCCTGGTAAAGTGGTGCACGATGCGCTCCGTAGTGAAAGGTCACGTCGCGGAACTCAATCCCGCCTTCGGTGATGCGGATGGGCTTTGCGCCGGGGCGGTCCTCCACGCCGAGCGACTGATCGTGAATGGCGACGAGTTCCTCCATGTCGTTGATCGAGCGCTGCAGGTTGCGGATATGCATGCCCACTTCCCGCAGATAGCCCTGCAGGATGAAGAATGAGGTCAGCACGAAGGTGATATCGCCTGCGGTCGCCTGCCCTCTGGCCCACAGAAGGAGAGCGAAGCCGATCACCGCGGCACGCAGAACCAGCAGCATTGCACCCTGTGCGGTGCCGTTGAGCGTACCGCGCGACCAGGTGCGCCGGGTCCGGTTCTCCCATTTGCGCAGAACCTTGGCGAGGCGCGCGTCTTCGCGTCCCTCCGCTCCGAAAGCCTTGACGACGGTGTTGCAGCTGACCGCATCGGCAAGCGCGCCGCCGAGCCGGGTGTCCCAGCTATTGGCAAGGCTCGCCATCGGCGCCACATAGCCGAGCGACAGGGAAACGGTGACGACGATGAACACGATCGAGCCGAGACCGATGATCACCCCCATCATCGGCCAGTACCAGGCCATCAGCGCCGTGGAACCGACCAGCATGACCACGGACGGGAAAAGTGCCACGAGGAGCGTGTCGTTCAACAGATCGAGCGCCCACATGCCGCGCGTCACTTTACGGACCGTCGAGCCGGCGAAGCTGTTGGCGTGCCAGTCACTGGAAAACCGCTGAATGTGATGGAAGGCTGCTGCCGCGATGTCGGACATCATCTTCAGCGTCAGGCTGACGATCCCCATGAAGGTCACGTGCCTGAGCACGATCGCGCCAAGCGACAGGGCCATCAACATCATGAAGGCCGCCATTGCCGCATTCCAGGCGATCTCGTCACTGGCCGCCCCGGAAACCACGGCATCGACCAGCCGGCCGGAATAAAGCGGCGTGAGCACATCGGCAAGCGTCGAAAACAGCACCGCGGCCAGAAGAGCGGCCAGCCGCACCGGTTGCCTCTTCCAATGTGCCCAGGAGAATCGGAAAACGCTGAGAAAGGCGCGGTTGCGCGCCGTGAAACGGGTGAATGCCATAGGATTTGCCCGGTGGCGCGAGCGCACCGGCCTCAAAATCTGGAAAACATGAAAATGCCGTCGGGGAAAAGATCAGAACGGCATCAGCGGATCGCCGGCTTCTGAATAAGAAGCGGTGGGGCGATGACAATTCCTGATTGCTGCGAAGAAGCGCGAACGCTCACGTCACAGGGTCAGGATCGTGGGCCCGCCCCGTAGGGAGAAGAAAATGCCTTCATCGTAACCTCCCTGATCTGACTGCCGGAGGACTGCTTATAGTTGAGGTCAGCGCGCACGCCAAGCGTCTGTATTGCGTTTCATGAAAAGCAGAACGGGATGCTGCATGTTTGCAACACTTTCCCGAGTGCTGCCGAGCATGCTCAATTGCGTTGCGGCATGAGAAGCCGTTTATGGCCGTATCCAGGCGGCGAAGTTGTTGAATAATCCCGCGATTTTATAGAACTTTCACAATCTGTTGGAAATTTCGCCGCTATTCATTGCGAAGCCTGCCACGTTTTCAAAGTTCAGAATCATCCTTTGAGGTTGCCCGTGCAGAACAACAACATCCTCGTCGTCGGCGGAGCCGGCTATATCGGCTCGCATACCTGCCTCCAGCTCGCGGCAAAGGGGTACCAACCGGTCGTTTACGACAACCTCTCCAACGGTCATGAGGAATTCGTCAAATGGGGAGTTCTCGAAAAGGGCGATATTCGCGACAGGCAACGCCTTGACGAGGTTCTTGCCCGGCACAAGCCGCGGGCGATCCTGCATTTCGCGGCCATGATCGAGGTGGGGGAGTCGGTCAAGGATCCGGCCGCCTTCTACGACAACAATGTCATCGGCACCCTGACACTGCTTTCAGCGGCGCTGGCGGCGGGCATCGATGCCTTCGTTTTCTCCTCCACCTGCGCGACCTACGGTCTGCCCGACAGCGTGCCGATGAACGAGACGCACAAGCAGGCGCCTATCAATCCCTATGGCCGCACCAAATGGATTTGCGAGCAGGCGCTGAAAGATTATGATCATTATAAGGGGCTGCGCTCCGTAATCCTGCGCTATTTCAATGCTGCAGGCGCCGATTTCGAGGGCCGCATCGGCGAGTGGCATGAGCCCGAGACCCATGCGATCCCGCTGGCCATCGATGCGGCACTCGGCCGCCGCGAGGGCTTCAAGGTCTTCGGAACCGACTACGACACCCGCGACGGAACCTGCGTACGCGACTATATCCACGTCCTCGACCTGGCAGATGCCCATGTACGCGCCGTCGACTATCTGCTGGAGGGCGGCGAGAGCGTCGCGCTCAATCTCGGAACCGGCACCGGTACAACGGTGAAGGAACTGTTGAACGCGATCGAAGACGTGGCAGGCCGGTCGTTCAATATCGGCTATGCGGAGCGCCGCGAAGGTGATTCGACCACGCTGGTGGCGAATAATGACAAGGCACGCGAGGTCCTCGGCTGGGAGCCGCAATACGATCTCGCAGCGATAACCAGGTCTGCCTGGAACTGGCATTCCCGCAGAAACCAGGGCGCGTGACTTTCCCAGAGCGGCTGGCCGCGCTGTCGGAACGTTTAGGCAGCCCGGCCATCTTTTCGAAATCGTCCTATTCCGCCGCACGCCCGGCAAGGCCCCCGGCAACCCGCCGGGCGTTGCCCCGCCGCATCAGCGGGCGCTCGAGCATCATGTATGCCGCAACGCCGATGAGCGTTCCCGAAAGGACGGCGACGAACATCGTTGCCAGCGCGCCGAGATCGATCTCCAGGGCCACCTTAGCCACGACCGATATCGCAAAAGTGTGCCAGAGATAGATGGAATAGGAGGCGTCGCCGAGAAGCGTCGGCAGCGGCACCTTCCGTACGCAGCCATTCGCCTCCAGCGAAAGGACGCCGAGGACGAGCAGCACGGCAAGCGGTCCGGTTATCAGCTCGTCAAAAGGCAGAGCGAGCAAGCCGATGAGAGCGAAGCCGCCGAGCGAGCAGGCCATCAGAGCGGAACCGACCGCCAACGGCGGTACCCTGCCCTTCAGCCAGAACTCCGCGATGATCATGCCGGCGACGAACTCAAGAATGATCGGCCGCGTATAGGTCAGCATCAACGCACCGTCGAAGGTTGCGACACGGCCGGCGATGACAAGCGCCAGGAAAAGGCCGGACATGGCGGGCAGCCGCCAGTTGCGCGGCAAGACGAGGGAGCCGGCGAAGACCAGGTAGAAGAGCATCTCGAAATTGAGCGTCCAGCCTTGCACGAGCACAGGCCAGATCTCTCCGCTGCTCGGAGAGCGCGCCGGCACGAAGAACAGCGACGCCAGGACATGTTCCAGGCTAAGGACCAGATTGGGAAACAGACCCGCCAGCGCCCCCGCGACCATTACGGCGGTCGCGAGCCAATAGACCGGCACGATGCGGCGCGCACGATCCCTGATGAATTCCAGTGGTGTCACCGGCCGACGGTCGCTGATGACCCACATGATGAAGCCGCTTATGACGAAGAAGACGTCGACGCCGGCGGCACCGATCGTGAAATGATGGCCGGTTTTCTCCGCCGCGTGGAAGAAAACAACGGCGAGTGCCGCCGCGGCGCGGAGATATTGTATGCCGTAGATCGTCTTCAACGGTTTTCCCCGGGTCGCTGCATCATCGGAGTGAAGGCCCGTCCGTAGGGTGCGGGATGAAGCTGCGGCGGCCAAGGCAATGCCGCCACCCGGCGGCGCGGGATCGTCAGCTTCCCAGCGGTGAAGTACAGGAGGAAGGAACCGATATGGTAGGGCGTGAGGATATCGATCTCCACGAAGGCGCGCACCAAAAGCAGTGCTCCAACACCGAAGAGGACCATCGATTCCGGGTCGCGATCCTCCGAAAGCAGGCGCTTCAGCTGCCCGAAGAAAGTCATGGCCAGCACCATTGTCAGCAGAACAAGCCCGATGAAGCCCGTCTCCACAGCCGTCTCTATGAAGGTGTTGTGGAAATGAAAGCCGGCGCGCGAGCCGATATAGAACTCCTCCCATAGCCGCTCGGCTTCGGAGAAGCCCTGCACCCAATAAGCCTGATAGCCGATGCCGACGAGGGGCGACGCCTTTGCCGCCTCGATGCCCTGCTGCCAGAGATAGGTGCGGCCGGTCAGCGTCGAGTCCTTGCCGAAAGCGCCGAGGATCATATCGATGCCGCCGGCGTAGATTATTGCCACGGCAGCCACGCCGCCGAACACCGATGCGGCGGTGAAGAGGATCTTTCTGCTCGCGGGACGCAAGGTCGTGATCGCGCGCATGCCGAGGCAGAGGCCGATGACCGCTGCCGTCGTCAGCACCGACGTTGCCGATTGCGACATGAGGAGGCAATAGGCGGCAAGCAATCCGCCGCCCCCTGCCGCGCCCATCCAGAGGCCTCTTTCGCCGAGAACAAAAACGGCGGCGAAAGCGAAATAGATGCCGAGCGAGGCGTAGAAGCCCAACTGGTTCTTCGATGCGAACGCACCGACAAAGCTATAGGTGCCATCCAGGGGATCGTAATGATACGAGCCGAAGAGCAGCGAATAGAGGAGCACGATCGCAACGCCTGCAATCATGCCGCGCGTCAGCGTGCGGATGTCGATCGTACGCATTGCGATGAGAGCGCAGACGACGTGGCTCAGATATTGTATTCCCGTCCGCAGCGACAGGGATGGCGCCGCCGACCAGAAGATCGTGAGGCAGGCGAAGATGGTGAAGGACAGGATCCAGAGATAGCTGGCATAGTTGCCGAGAACCTTTCGGTAGTCGACAAGGACCAGCGGCAGCCACAGGCCATAATAGGCGAGAATCGAAACCTGTCCGAAGCGCGCCGAATAGGCGAAGACGAAGACCGACAGGGCCAAGGCGAAGGTGCCGAAGACGTCATTCGCTCCAGGTCTGACAAGGCTCGCCTTGGATATTCTCATGCCGGCCTCACCGCATCGCCGCCAACGCCGTATTCACTTTGATGACGTCCCCAGGCAGCACAGGGGTGTTCTCATCGGCCGCGATCTCGGTCGGCTTCCCATCCTTGTCGCGAATGATGGAATAGGTGATCTGGGCTGCCTGCTGTTCGAGCTGGGCCGCGTCCGCCGACTGCAGCAGCGCCTCTGTCATGAGATCCCGGCTGGTGCCGAGCTTCAAGGCCAGCGTATCAAGTTCGGCTTCGGTGTTCTGCAGTTCCTGCGCAAGTTGCGCATCCCAGTCGTTGCGCAGATTCGTTTCGTCCTGCGCCGCCTTGCTCGCATCCTGTTTCGCTTTCAGCGATGCGGTGTCGATATCCAGCAGGGAAGCCTGCACGTCCGCCACCCGTTGTTCGAGGGAAAGCTTGCGCTGACTCAGCGCAAGCCCTTTCTCGGCAAGGCTGTCGACCTTGTCGCGATCCTCGGTGGCAAGCTCCAATTGGCGCGCCTGCGTTTCAGCCTTCTTTGCGAGCGCTTCGATCTCGCTTTGAAGAAGGGACCTCAGATCGGCGAGAGCATCGAGCTGACGCTTCTGGCGCTTGTCGCGCGATTCCATAAGGGCGGTTTCGCTGGCGAGCAGTTCGTCGGCACCCGGTACATTCTTGAGCTCCTCGGGCATCCCGATCGAGTCACGCTTGCCGATTTCGGCCTGCAGGCGCGCTCGGCGAATGAGGAGACGGCTGCGTTCCGCGACCTGTACAGCCGATTCCCCGCTCGCATTGATGTAGTCGCGTGCAAACCGCTGGCCGTTGTCGGCCCGCCGCAGCCCTCCCCCGAGACTGACGGCCTTCAGGACCGTCATGTTGGGAGCGTAAGGATATTCGCCAGGCGTCTGAACCTCTCCGGAGAGATAGACCGGTCGATATTGCGCCATCTCCACCGATGCGGAGGGCCGATCCCTGAGACCGAAGAGCTTCTGCATCTTTACGCCGATCTCTTCGGCCACTTCGGCTGTCGTCTTGCCTGAGGCAGGCAGTTCGCCGACGAAAGGCAGGGAAATGCTTCCCGATGCACCAACCGTATAATCGCCGCTGACGGCGGACCAATCGCGGACCGCACCTTCGGCGGTCTGCCACTCGGCGACGCGAACCCGGAGTTTGTCCATAACGCCGAGCCGATATTCGTCGGCGCGCGCCAGCGATGTCGCGGAAGCGGCGAGAGCCGCCATGAGCACCAGGCGGGTTAAACAGGAAGCCATGCGGGAACCAGCGGATGCCCCTGGTAGTCTGTTCGATTGCATTTTGGGATATTTCCGTTGCTCAGCGTTACCCGTCTAGGGCTCACGCCAAGATTTCAGTAGCTGCCGCGGGAGAGGCAGACGGCAGGAATCGTTTTGAATACAATGACAAAATCGACCAAAAGCGACCAGTTCTGGACATATTGCGTGTCGAAAGCAACGCGCGTGGCGTAGGACACATCATTGCGCCCACTGATTTGCCAGAGGCCCGTCAGACCAGGCCGCGAGCGCAGATAAAATTCGGCAGCCGAATCGTAGAGTTCAAGTTCGTCTTCGACCACAGGACGCGGGCCGACGACACTCATTTCACCGCGGATGATGTTGAGGAGCTGCGGCAGCTCGTCGAGACTGAGCTTGCGCAGGACGGCCCCAACCACGGTCACGCGCGGATCGTTCTGAAGCTTGCGAGTGGCGCACCATTCCTCGTAAGCGTCGGGATTGGCCTTGAAATAGTCTTCGAGGATCTGGTCACCCCTCTCCATCATCGTACGAAATTTAAGGCACTTGAAGGACTGGCCGTTGTGACCGATTCGGCGATGCCCATAGAAGACGCTGCCGCCGTCGGAGAACTTGACGAGGGCCATGATGAGCAGGAAGAGCGGACTGAAGAGTAGAAGGGCCACGGAGGCGGCAACAATGTCGAAACTGCGTTTTGCCATACCCCCGATCGGTCGGACTGCCCCGGTATCATCGGGGATAAAAAACGGCGAACTGGCCGAGCGAGTCGCGGACTTCATAGAGATGACTCCATTTAGGTTGGCGATTGTCGGTCCCGTGGGACGCGGGCTGATCTAACGCGAGTGTATGGTCAGATTTTGATTTTTGAAGGCGGAATAATGGCAAGCCGCAGCGTCCTTGCCCGGAGAGGGATTTCAGCCGGCGCGATCGCGAAATATTGCAAAGAGTTAATTTTGGCGAGCGGCAAACTAGCGCTAGGATAGTTCCCGATTGCATCACGCGAGGAAAACATCGTTATGATTAATCACTTATAATAATAAAGTATTGTAATAGACGCATCATTCTTGCACTGCGGCGGGCCCCAAGCGGCGGCGAAAGAAATTGACGCGCGGCAAGTTTGACCGATTTTTTTGCATCGCAACATTTTATTGCGCCGCACATTTTTGGAACCGTGCTGTGCCAATGGTTGTAATAAAAGTTGATCGAAAAATGTGCCGGATCGCGAACTGGGAGAGGCAGCATTCCAGGCCGAGTGCCTAATGCCCAACAAAATTAGGGGTCGCCCAGCTGACGGAACTGCTCGTCCTCATTTCGGGTCAAAAGGAGGAACTTATCGCCGGTTGCACCCGTTTGATTCGTGCGGAATAGAGCGAATGCCTAAAGACGACGGAAAGAATTCCGATGTATGCTCAATTTCAACAATGCAGCGTTTCCAGGTTGAAGAGAAAAGCGGCGGCTAATATAGTGGCTAGGCAGGAGGAGAGGGCAACAACTCTTATGACGCTTCCAATCGCAGACCCGAAGGCAGGGTAGCGCCATGTTTGCACCGCGTGTTTTTGTAAGCATGATCGGCGCCTTGGCGGCATTTGCCGTTGCAACCTATTATTTAAACGGTTCGCTCGCCTCGACGGCGATCCAAACCCTGATCTGTGCCGTCCTCATGCAGGTAGGTTATTTTGCCGCCATCCTTTTCCTGGTATGGAAGGAAGCGCGCGAGCGCCGCAGGGTTTCCTTGCAGAAGCCATTCGTGACGGCTGAGGCTGCCAATGACGAGAAGCAGTCCGGAAAAGTCCCGCTGCGCCGGCTGAACCGGCCTCATCATTTCAATTCCTGAGAAGCTCCGCCCAAGCGTATAACTCCTTCGCACCTGCGAAAAAATTCGTTTCCCGACGCGTTTGCGACATGATCGCCGGGCATGGTCCCTTCAGCGTCGCGCCGCTGGCGTGGCTTGGATAGCTGTAGAACCTTGAATTGCTGCATGATTTCGTGCTGAGCAATCCGTTCTCGACGAACATGCAAACGCCGGAATCGCGCCGGCGGATAACCCGCTGGAGGGCTCACATGACCGCAGCCGTGCCGACAAATGTCTGCATAATCATCGCCGCGAAGAACGCCGCCGACACCATTGCCCGTGCGGTCTCCTCGGCGCTTGCCGAGCCGGAGGCGGCGGAAGTGGTCGTCATCGATGACGGCTCGACCGATGACAGTGCTGCGGTCGCGCGCGCTGCAGATGATGGCTCCGGCCGGCTGAACGTCGTTCGCTTCGAGGAAAATCGCGGCCCGGCGGCGGCACGTAATCATGCAATCGAGATTTCGAAGTCTCAGCTTCTTGGCGTGCTCGACGCGGATGATTTCCTCTTCCCCGGCCGGCTGCGCCAGTTGCTTTCGCAGGAGGGCTGGGACTTCATCGCCGATAATATCGCCTTTATCGATGCCGCGCAGGCGGCAAACGCACAAGCCAGTATCGATCGCTTCGCCCCTGCTCCTCGGCTCATCGATCTTGTCGGCTTCATCGAGGGAAACATTTCGCGCCGCGGCGTGCGGCGCGGAGAAATCGGATTCCTGAAGCCGTTGATGCGGCGCGCCTTCCTCGACCAGCATGGCCTGCGCTATAACGAGACTTTGCGCCTCGGCGAAGATTACGACCTCTACGCTCGCGCGCTGGCGAAGGGCGCACGCTACAAGATCATCCACAGCTGCGGCTATGCCGCGGTCGTGCGCGGCGACTCGCTGAGCGGCAGTCATCGAACCATCGACTTGAAGCGTCTCTATGAGGCCGATCGTGCAATTCTCGCCGGAAACAAGCTGAGCAACGACGCCGAAGCAGCCCTACGCCGACACGAGCGACACATCCGGGACCGCTACGAACTGCGCCATTTTCTCGATCTCAAGAACCAGCGGGGCTTCGCTCGTGCAATCAGCTATGCCCTGACCCACCCAGCGGCTCTGCCGGCGATCCTGGGTGGCATCCTTGCGGATAAGACCGAGCGTTTTCGTCCGTCCCGCGCGCCGGCTCCCCTTGCCCTCGGCGGAACGGGCGATGTCCGCTATCTGCTCGAGGCCTTGGCCATGGATCAGCCTCAAAAATAGTCCCGGCGGATGCCTTCGAGCACCACCTGGAAACGCTCCTTGCGCTCCGCCAGCGCGCTGTCCTTGCTTAATTGCGGCGTGGCACGGCTGGCATGCCACAGCGCCAGGGCCGAGGGGGCGGCGAGAACGCGCTTTGCTGCACCGCGCAAGGAACTGTGTCGGGGCGCTCGCTCCGCAACGACGACATCTCCGTCAATATTCCGTCGGTTGGGATCCTCCGGCCGCGGCTCCTTCGGCTCGAAATCCATTCCCCAGAAACGGGAGCCTTTGATCACCGCTTCCGCTCGCGTCGACACCGGCACCCGCCGCGGTCGATAAGTGACGCCGAGGGTCTGCGCCCAATCGTTCCATTTGAAGCTGTTGATACTGTTCGATGTGCTGACCGCGGTCCAGGGAACGCGGAACGCGTCGGCCAGAATGGCGCCGTGCATGGACTCGGCGACGATCAGTTCCGATTGCGCGATCTTTCGAATGACGTCCTTCGCCTCCCCGCGCGGATCGATGTAGTTGAGCCCAACCACATCACAGATCGCAGGCCACAACCCGGCGATCGCAGATTCCCAGTGCGGCACGAAGCTTCGCTTGTATATCTTGCCTAGATCCTGAAATTCAGGGAGATCCGCAACCATTACGGCAGGATCGATGATGCCGAGCTCTGGCGCCACGCCGACTTTTGCAGCCGTTAACGGACCCCGGACCGACCGAATATCCCATTCCTGACGATCGCTCATATCCGGCAGCGTGCCGTAGCCGAATCCGCTGCCGATGACGAGCTTGTGCGTCCCCTCCGGAAGAAGGGCGCGATTCAAGACCGTGCCAACCCCGACGAGCAGCGTCTCGGGGTGAATCTCGCGAAAACCCGGCAACAGGAAGTCCCAGAGCCACAGGTTGAGGTCATCACCGAAATTTCCGTGCTGGGATTCCCAATAATACGGCTTCATGACCGTCTCCGTTTGAAGTGTGTGGGGCGACACGACAGCCACCGGCGTCGAATGCCATCATTCGCTTTCCGGGTCTCGCCAGTGCTAACCCGGTCAGGTCGGAAGTGAGGTTCAGCGAGACAGCTTGCCGACGGCAAGTTCGGCGGCGCTGCCGAGCAATCGCGGGTCTCGCCACAGCCAGCGGGCAAGAAGATCGAATTGCGGCAATTTCCTGCTCTTTATCCGGCGTGCCTGGCTCCAGAGCGCCTGCCGACGCGCCGTATGCTTGTAAGAGCGAATCGCCGCCATTGCCTTGGGCCTGTTCTGATATCGGCCTTCGAGCGTGTCGAGTGCGACCCATGTGTTGAACTGCTGCTTCAGGAACTGAGGCGAATCGTTGTCGATCGAATGAAAGATGTTCAGTCCCTCGCCGCGGACTGCACCCGCCGCATCGCAAAGCACGACGCGCTTGGCTGCCAGTACGCAATCGCAGAAGAAGAGTACGTCTTCGGCCGCAAGCTTGAGCGCGGCTTCGAAACGGGCGGTTTCGAAAAGCTTGCGCCCTATGACCATGCAGGACATGTGGAGGAAGCTCCAATCCTTCAGCATGACGTCCTGAAGCTCGGGAAGTTCGACGACGAGCGGGTCTTCCGAAAGGCGCGTGACCATCTCGCTTTTTTCGAGGTCCGCGACCCCGAAATGATAATAGAAGGCGTCGCCACCGGTGATCGAAGCCCAATAGCAGTCGGCGTCGAAACGCGTCATGCTCTGATAGGCATTCAGGAGGTGATCCGGAGTCCAGACATCGTCGGAATCAAGGAAAGCGACGAACTCGCTGCCTGCAGGAACATTGTCGAGGCCGGTATTGCGCGCGCCACCCGGCCCAGCATTGGGCTGGCGGACGACCGTGATGCGCACTTCCTGCTCCGAAGTAAGCCCGACAAGCTCGTCCGCAACCGGATAGGGGGACTGATCGTCGATTATGAGAACGTGGAAATCCTCGAACGTCTGGGCAAAAACGGATGCCAGCGCCCGGCGGAGGATACCCGGCTCCTTTTGGTAGTACGGAATGACAACTGTCAGCTTCGCCATCTTTTCGCCCCTGCGGCTTCTCTAAAAAGAGTCTGCGTGGTCTCCTCCCATCGGGTTGCGGCCGTATATCTAGAGTTTGTCCTTTGCATTTCCTCCCTCAAAGGACTTCACGGAATCTTCTTCAATGACCCCAACCGTTAACGCAAAAACCGTAACGCGCAATGTCGGCTGGAGCGTTCTCTCCAAGACAGGGACATTCGGGCTTAAATTTGTCACGGTACCGATTCTGGCGCGCATTCTGTCCCCCGAGGAATTCGGCGCGGTCGCTGTGGCGCTCACGGTGGTGCAGTTTCTCGCGATGATCGGCGGCGCCGGGCTCACCTCCGCGCTCGTCATCCAGCATGAAGAGGAAATGGAAACCGTACACTCGGTCTTCTGGGCAAACCTCGCGATCGCGCTCATGATGGCGCTTGGATTGTTCGTTTTTGCCGAGCCGCTGGCCACGCTGCTCGGCGCGCCGGAGGCAAGTTACCTGCTCAAGATAATGAGCCTGCTGATCCCGCTGCAGCTCAGCGGAGACGTCGCCTATTCGCTGCTGGTCCGGCGGATGAATTTTCGCAAGGATGCCGTCTGGAGCATGATCTCGGAATCACTCGGCGCCGTGATTGCCGTCCTCCTCGCACTGCTTGGTTTTGGCATCTGGTCGCTGATCGCCCAGCTTTTCGTCTCGGCGCTGGTGCGCCTGTCCGGGCTCTACGCTGTTTCCCGATACGCTCCGCGCTTCGTCTTCTCCATGCAACGCGTTGTGGCACTGAGCCGCTTCAGTTTCGGGATGATGGGTTCCGAGATCGCGAATTTCATAACCTTCCAATCACCGATGATCGTCATATCCCGTTATCTTGGGCTCTCCGACGCTGGCGCCTATTCGGCAGCAAACCGCTTCGCCAGTATCCCTAATCAGGTCGTACTCTCCGCCGTCATGGGCGTGCTGTTTCCCACCTTCGGCCAGATGATGCATGATCGCGAGCGGCGCTCGCAGGCGCTGATGCTCAGCACCCAGGTGACGACCGTTCTGCTGGCCCCGATGATGTTCGGCCTTTGGGCGCTGGCCGAGCCGGCGATGCTCGTTCTTTTCGGAAGACAGTGGGCCTATGCCTGGCCCGTCCTCGGTCTTCTCGCGCTTTCAAAGGGCATTCTCACTCCCTGCAGTACATTCATCCCCTATCTGAAGGGTGTCGGAAAGGGAGCGGTCCTGTTCTGGTGGGCGCTGATTCGGGCGGCCGCGACGACGGGGGCGGTCGCCTACGGGGCAATCAACGGTTCGCTGATCGAGGCCATGATCTGGCTGTGCATCGTCAATACCGTTACGCTTGTCGGATATTCATGGGTGGTTTTTCGTGCCGACGATACACCCTTCCTCAAGGGGCTTTTCCTATCCAGCCGGCCGATGATCGCAGCGCTGCTGATGGCCCTTGTCGTTCGTTTCATGCTCGAGCGGTTCGGCGCCCACCTTCCAAACGCCGCTCTCCAGATGATCGCCGGGGCGGCCATCGGCGGCGCGATTTATACGGTTCTGATCCTTCTGACGGAGCGATCCCTGTTGCGGAGGCTTTTGGACATGATGCGGGCACGCAAATCGAGAGCCGCACTGGCGGGAGCCGGCGAGTAGCCGGACACGTCTGGCTTCGGAGGAGCACCGCCGGTCCGACCGGCCTTTTGTTGCTGCTACAAACGAGCCGCGGAACGGTTTGCCTCATGCCGCGTTTCCGCTCCAGTGGTAACAACACGGATTTTTCGAGATGAAAGGTATTATTCTCTGGTTGATGGGCGTGCCCCTCATCGTCATTATCCTGCTCTACATGTTCGTTTTCTGAATGCGCAGCTCCGCCAATCATCCGACTGGCGCCGAAGCAAGCCGATTTGCACGTGGCAGGGCTTTTCCCCATGCTTTTGACGGATGTGGATGGCACCCATCTGGGCTAGCCTGTTCGGGTTGGCTGGGCTGGAAGGGGATGGGGCATGACCGCCACCATAAGCGCTAGATCATCTGCGGCAGATGCGTGCCCTGCGCGTTGCCAAAGTTCCGGAGCGCTTATTGTTGCGGCTTCCCAGCCGCTCGCCTTTCCGCGGCCGAAGGCGCTGGAACCGCGGATCCCATCATTGGCAAGCCCGGTCGGAGCCAATTTCGTTGAAATCGCGAGCGCGAGCGCTTCCAATTTAATTAATAAGGATGGTGTATAGACGATGTGAACCGAAGCCGAGTTGCTAGAGACCGCAGACGAGAGACGATGATCTTAGAATTCTGGATCCTGTGCGCTATTGCTACTGCCGTTATCGCGGCGGTCAGAGGCGGTCATAGTCTGTTTTGGTTGCTTATCGGCTGCATCCTCGGGCCCATCGGAATTGTTGCAGCGATCTTCGTGCCTTCCCTGAAAGCGAAAGACCCGTCGGTTGCCGCAAAACGGCAGGGTGAGGTCGATGAGCTGGCAAGGCCGCTGCGCGAAACCGACACAAAGGCGGTCTCGGTCAAGTCGAAAGATCATTAGAGCAGCCGGCCCGGGTTGCCCGCTTCCCGAGTCGGGAATTTGCTCTTCGGTCAGAGGAATCTCTTCACTGATCCCGGCGCCGCTGACCTCGCTCCGCTTGCCCCAACCTCGCCGCATTTGGCGCCACGACTAATCCATTCGGAACCGGTGCCGAAAAATATTACGTACTGCCGGAAAGATTTCAGTCTCTGAAATTCAACTACCGGTTACCCCAAGTATTTGCGGGAGACAGGTTCCGCAACATGCGGCGAAACCGGGATTTATCGCGCAGGCAGGCCCCCTCCGGAGCGCCGGCAATATTGCGGGCGCTCGCCATTTTGGTGCACTGCAGCATGATTCGGTTCAATTTTCTGCTGCAACGCCATATTTTTTCTAAGGGCGTGCCCTAGTTTCTCTTCTGCGGGCCGCGGTCTGCTCTGTTGAAACGGCTGCCGCAAGGCGCTGCCCGATAGGGAGTGACTGAAATCGTGAGTATGGACGCGAATGTCTCGGCGCGCATCAACCTGATGCGTATTCTGCTGATCTCCGGCATCGTATTCGTGCACGTCCCGTACAATCCGCAGTGGAGCCCATTTCTGGGCAACTACGGCATGCTGGACTGGATTCGCGTCTTCCTCGGCGAAAGCCTGTTCCGGATCGGTGTTCCCTGCCTGAGCGCGATCTCCGGCTATCTCCTGTTTCGGCGTGGCCTTGCCGGTTTCGACTATTGGAAGACACTGAAGACCAAGGCGCGGACCGTTCTCCTGCCGTTCCTTATCTGGAGCGGCTCCTTTTTTGTGGTGGTCTATGCCATCCAATACCAGGGCGTCGGCTTCGGCTATCTGCCAGACACAATCAGTGCGACGCCGCGCCAGTGGCTGAGCATGGCCTTCGCGCTCGAGGCAACGCCCGTCAACCTGCCACTGTATTTCCTGCGCGACCTCATGCTCTGTGTCCTGCTTTCGCCCATTCTGGCGTTGCTGGTGAGCCGTTATCCGCGCGTGACGCTGCTTGCTCTGCTCGCCTATGCGATCCTGCCGCTGCCAAACGGGATTTTTCTCAAGAAGTCCATTTTGTTCGGCTTCTCGGCAGGCATCTATGCGAGCCTGCATGGCGTGAACATCAAAGCGCTTGATCGCTATGCCGGGCCGATCGCGGCCGGATTCCTGGCGATAGCCGTCGCGATCGCCGTCGGCCTCTATTACACCGGTCCGGATTTCCCGCTGTGGCTCGACATGGCGCTCCGCCTGACGTCGATTGCCGGTATCATCGGCTCCTGGGCAATTTCGCAACTGCTCGTTCGTACGCGCCTCGGCGGCAGGTTGGGGCGCGGAAGCGGGCTAAGCTTCTGGATCTTCTGCGGTCACTATCCGTTGCTCGTCCTGTTCTGGATGATCTGGAACCGCACCGGGCTCAGCTACTACCCACTCTTCTACTTCTCCGCGCCGCTCATCGCGATTGCGATCCTCGTCGCGTCTCACAATCTCGTACAGCGCCTGGCGCCGGACCTGCTTGCAGTGCTTACCGGCAGCCGGACGGGTGCGAAACGAATACCCGTGCCGGCGCCGCAAGGCGCGCAAGCTGGCTATTCGCCACAGCAAAGGTAACAACCATGACAAACGATCGCTATACACGCATCGCCCGTCTCGCCTTCATCGCAACGCTTCCGTTCGTTGGGCTTGTCAGTGCCGCCGCGGCGCAGGAAGGCGCCAACGGCACCTCCTTCAAGGACGATTTCGACAGTCTCGATACGCGCATCTGGTACGTCTCGGACGGATGGAACAATGGCGGGCACCAGAATTGCACTTGGTCGAAGAAACAGGTGAAAACGGTCGATGGCATTCTGGAGCTGACCTTCCAGGAGAAGAAGGTAAAGGACCGCAATTTCGCCTGCGGGGAAGTCCAGACGCGCAAGCGCTTCGGCTACGGCACCTATGAGGCGAGAATAAAGGCGGCCGACGGCTCCGGGCTGAACTCCGCCTTCTTCACCTATATCGGCCCGGCCGACAAGAAGCCGCATGATGAAATCGATTTCGAGGTACTCGGAAAGAATACGGCGAAGGTCCAGATCAACCAGTATGTGTCGGCGACCGGCGGCAACGAATTCCTCGCCGATGTTCCGGGCGGCGCCAATCAGGGTTTCAACGATTACGCCTTCGTCTGGGAGAAGAACCGCATCCGCTACTACGTCAATGGCGAACTGGTTCACGAAGTAACCGATCCGGCGAAAATCCCGGTCAACGCCCAGAAAATCTTCTTCAGCCTCTGGGGGACAGACACGCTCACCGACTGGATGGGTACCTTCTCCTACAAGGAGCCGACGAAACTGCAGGTCGATCGCGTCGCTTTCACGGCAGCCGGCGACAAATGTCACTTCGCCGAGTCGGTGGCTTGCCAGCTCGAGCGGGCAGCGTCCGAATAAACGCTCGTCGCCAGGTAATTTATTCAAATTGTTGCAGTGCACAAAGAATTGAACTAAGCTCGGCCTCGGGCTGGGCAAGAAAACGGACGTTTTCATGCTGCAGATACTCTATCTGGCACAGGATCTTGCCGATCCCGCAGTGCGCCGGAGAACCCTCACTCTCGTCACGGGCGGAGCACGCGTGGCGCTCGCCGGTTTCCGCCGCGGCGCCAATCCGCTCGCAGCCATCGACGGCGTCGAGCCCATCGAACTTGGGACCACCGCCGACGGCCGTTTCGGCCAGCGGATCGGTGCCGTCGTCCGCGCTTGCATGTCTCTGAAAAGCAGGCTCGCACACGTTCCCAAGCCCGACTTGATCATCGCGCGCAACCTGGAGATGCTTGCACTAGCAAGGAGGGCAGTCGCCGTTTTCGGCGGCACGGTTCCGATCGTTTACGAATGCCTGGACATTCATCGCCTAATGCTTCGCCAAGACATGGTCGGACGGACTTTGCGAGCGGCCGAAGGCCAGCTCGGCAAGGACGTTCGCTTGCTGATCACCAGCTCCCCGGCCTTCGTCGAGCACTATTTTCGCCCCATTTCCAGCATCGGCGCTCCGCCAATGCTGCTTGAAAACAAGGTTCTTGAACTCGATGGCATCTCCGAACCTAAAGCCGCACCGCCGGTATGCCCTGCGCCCGGTGCGCCTTGGAAGATCGGCTGGTTCGGGGCGTTGCGCTGCCGGAGGTCACTCGCACTTCTGGCCGAGTTCTCGCGCAGGATGAACGGCCGCTTCGAGGTCGTTCTGCGCGGCCGGCCAGCCTACTCCGAGTTCGAGGATTTCGACGGCTTCGTTACGAACGAGCCCTTCATGCGTTTCGCAGGCGCCTATCGCAACCCAGAAGACCTCGCAGATATCTATGGCGAGGTCCATTTCACCTGGGCGATCGACTTCTTCGAGGAAGGCCAGAATTCTGCCTGGCTGCTGCCGAACCGTCTCTATGAAGGCTGCCGCCACGGCCGAGTTCCCATCTCCATGAAAGGGACGGAGACTGCTCGTTTCCTATCCGTGCGGGGCATCGGTCTCGTTCTTGAAGAAGCCGACGCCGACAGCCTCGACACAGTCCTCGGCTCGCTGTCTCCGCAGAGCTATGCCGACGCCACAGAACGCATCAACCGCTGCGATCCCGGATCCTGGATATTCAGCCGCGCCGATTGCGAAGCCCTGGTGCGGCAACTGGCGGCGCTTACCGTGGAGACGCGGCAGCACGTTCCCATAGTCGCGACGGCGGGGGCCCGCCACAACGAAGGTGGTTTCTTATGAACTCCGAAGAACTGACATCCACGTCGAGCCTTATCGTCATACCGTGCCTCGACGAAGCTTCGCATATCGAGGCGCTGATCGAAAAGCTGCGTCCGGCGCTCACGCCTTTGAACGCGCAGATCGTCATTGCCGACGGCGGCAGCACCGACGGGACGCGCGATATCGCCCGCCGTCTGGCTACAGAGGATCCGCGGGTGCTCTTCCTCGACAATCCGAAGCGCATACAGAGCGCTGCAATCAATCGTGCCGTTGCGGAACTGGGTGCCGACAGCGACTACCTGATCCGCATCGACGCCCATGGCACCTACCCGGACGATTATTGCGAACGGCTCGTCGAGGATGCACTGGCGACCGGCGCGGATTCGGTTGTGGTCGCCATGCAGACAGTCGGTTTCAGCACCTTCCAGAAGGCGACGGCATTCGCGCAGAACTCCAAACTCGGCAATGGCGGTTCCAAGCACCGCTCGGGCGCCGTCGGCCACTGGGCCGAACATGGCCATCATGCGCTGATGCGCATCGAAGCCTTCAAGGCTGTTGGGGGATATGACGAGTCCTTCAGCCACAATGAAGACGCGGAACTCGACTATCGGCTGGGCAAAGCGGGCTACCGGATCTGGATGACCGATAGAACCAGTATGGTTTACTACCCGCGTGCGAAGATCGTCCCTCTGTTCCGGCAATATTTCGGCTATGGCCGCGGCCGCGCAAAGAACTTTCTCAAGCATCGCGCCATGCCGGGGCTGAGGCAGATGGTGCCGCTTGCGGTCGCACCCGTCGTTTTCGGAGCGCTTCTCGCGATCGTCAACTGGATGGCCGTTTTGCCAGCCGGCGTTTGGGCAGGGGCGTGCCTTGGTTACGGCGTCTGGATGGCGCTTGGTCAGCGAAACCCCTATGGTCCGCTGGCCGCGGTTGCGGCTATGGTCATGCATCTCGCCTGGTCTGCCGGTTTCTGGCGCGAGCTCCTCGACTTTCGCCGCAGGGTGGCGTAATGGCGAGCGAAACCCTGCACATAGATATCGGCGTCTGCACGTATCGGCGGCCGGAGCTTGCCGAAACGCTTCGCTCATTGGCCTCGATGAAAGTGCCGGAGCGTACAGATATTCGCGTCATCGTCGCCGACAACGATACGGATCCGAGCGCCAGAGGTCTGGTCGAAGGCCTTCGGCCGCAAATGCCGTTCGAAATCCTCTACGTCCATTGCCCCCATTCGAACATCTCGATCGCGCGCAATTGCTGTCTCGATAACAGCACAGGAGATTTCCTCGCCTTTCTGGACGACGACGAGACGGTATCGGGCGACTGGCTGGTCCGCCTTCTGGATACCGCGCGCGGCACCGGCGCTGCCGCCGTGCTTGGCCCGGTAAAGGCGCACTATGCGGCTACGGCTCCCGGCTGGATGCGCGGCGGTGATTTCCATTCGACGCTGCCGGTCTGGGTGAAGGGAGAAATCCGCACCGGGTACACATGCAATGCGCTGCTCAAGCGCGATGCGCCCTCGCTCCTCGGCCGGCGCTTCAAGCTGGCGCTCGGCAAGAGCGGAGGCGAGGACACGGACTTCTTCGCCGGGATGCACCAGGCGGGCGGAACAATCGCCTTTTCGCCGGAAGCCTGGGTCCATGAACCGGTACCGGAAAACAGGGCATCGCTTGCCTGGCTTGCGAAGCGGCGTTTCCGTTCCGGGCAGACACATGGTCGTCTCTTGGCCGAAAAGTCGAACGGCCTGCGTCAGGCCTGGAACGTTTGTCTTGCCGGCGCCAAATCAGGCTTTTGCGCAACTGCCGCGCTTCTCTGCTTTCCTTCGGCAGCGAGGCGCTACCGGTTTGTACTTCGCGGCGTGCTGCATGCCGGCGTCATCAGCGGCCTGCTCGGACTTAAGGAAATCGAGCAATACGGCGCCCGCGAGGTGACCTCGCCATGAGCGCTCCTCTGAGCATCCCCGACGTCACATTCGTCGTTGCCGCCTACAATTCGGCAGACACGATCATGCGCGCAATCGAAAGCGCCCTGTCTCAGGAAGGCGTCACGGTCGAAGTTATCGTGGTCGACGACTGCTCTACGGACGCGACGCCGGCACTTGTGGCAGCGATCCGGGACTTGCGCGTCCGGCTGATCGCGCTCGACCGCAACCGTGGGCCCGGCGGCGCACGCAACGCCGGTATCGGGGCTGCACGCGGCAAGTGGATCGCGGTTCTCGATTCGGACGATACGGTCCGGCCGGACCGGCTCAGGCGCATGATAGAGCGAGCGGATTCGGCCGGAGCACAGATCGCGGTCGATAATATTGATGTCGTTTCGCTCGGCGGGGGCAGTCTCAGGATGTTCCCCGAAGCGCAGCTCGCCCGCATGCCGCAGCTTACACTTCCCGCTTTTATCGGGTCGAACATACTCTTTCGATCCGAGCACAATTTCGGCTACATGAAACCGGTCTTCGAGCGCCGCTTCCTCGAAAATCATGGACTTCGTTTCGACGAGACGCTCCGCATCGGCGAGGACTATATCCTGCTTGCATCGGCGCTTGCCTGTGGCGGGCGCTGCGCGGTCGAGCCCTCGGCCGGCTATATCTATCATATCCGCGAGGGCTCGATCTCGCGTGTGCTGCGGCTCGAGCATATAGACGCCATGATCGCGGCCGACGAGGCGTTTCTGCAGCGCTACGTGCTCGACGCCCAGGCACAGGAAATGCAGCGCAAACGTATGCGCGGCTTCCGTCAGGCTCGCTCCTTTCTGGTCCTCGTCGATCAGTTGAAAAAGAGATCGTTGGCCGGCGCGTTCAAAACCGCACTGGCCGACCCGCTCGCACTCCGGCATCTCGGCATGCCGATTGCTGCCCGATTGCGCCGCCTTGCCGCGCGATTGCTGCATCCGCCGTCCCATGCCCCCATGACGGCGGTGGAACGATCGCCGTTGGGCGACGACCCCCACACAAGCAAAGGATGATTCAATGAACCGTGTCAGGACCGTCAGAAAAGCAGTTATTCCTGTTGCCGGCAACGGGACCAGGTTCCTTCCCGCGACAAAGGCAGTACCGAAGGAAATGTTGACGATCGTCGACCGGCCGGTGGTTCAATATGCCGTGGACGAGGCCCGCCAGGCCGGGATCGAGCATATTGTCTTCGTCACCAGCCGGAACAAGCAGGTGATCGAGGATCATTTCGACGACGCGCCGGAGCTCATCTCTTCGCTTTCGCGCTCCGGCAAGAAAGCTCAGATTTCCGAACTCGAAGCCATGCTTCCGGCAGCAGGTTCGGTCAGCTTTACGCGCCAGCAAGCCCCGCTCGGCCTCGGACATGCGGTGTGGTGCGCGCGCGACCTGATCGGCGACGAGCCCTTCGCACTTCTGCTGCCGGACATGGTCTCGTTCGGCGCGCGCGGTTGCCTTGCCGGCCTCATGGACCTTTACAACGAAGCCGGCGGCAATGTCGTCGGTGTCGAGCAATGTGCGCCCGAGGAAGCGTCGAAGTACGGGATCGTCGGCAAGGGGGAGACGGCCCGGCACGGTTTCGCCGTGACCGAGATGGTCGAAAAGCCCGCCGCCGGAAAGGCACCGTCCAACTACTATCTCAATGGCCGCTACATCCTGCAGCCGGAAATCTTCTCGATCCTGGCACACCAGACGCGCGGCGCCGGCAACGAAATCCAGCTGACCGATGGCATGCTGACGCTTTCGCAGTCGCAGTCCTTCCACGCGCATCCCTATGAAGGCCGTACCTTCGATTGTGGCGCGAAGCAGGGCTTCATCGAGGCCAACGTCGCCTTCGCACTTGCGCGTGCGGATATAGGCGACCTCGTTTTTGAATCCGTCCGCGACATGGTTCTGTCTCACGAAAGCCGCATCCGCGCGGCATAAACGGCGGCTTCCGACGGTTCTTGCATGGTGCTCAGAAGCGCACAGCAGTCTGAGCAACATGCAGAAGCAACATCGTAAAGCGCGCAACGTGAACTCTATCGACGCGCTCTGAGAGACCGCCGGTACAAGGACCGGAAAAGCAGATGAACAGAACGGCCCCCATGAAACAAAGAAGCGTTCCATTGAGCAGCATCATGCCCAGCGAAGAACAGTCCGACGGCTTTATCGACCTTGACCGGCTTGTAGCCGCCGTCTTCCGTCGCGCCCGGCTCGTGACCGCATTCGTCGTTCTCTTCATCGCACTGGGGGCCGCTTATCTCCTGTTTGCCACGCCCTATTACACGTCGATGACGCAGATCCTTCTCGACGAGAACCTGTCCAAATACGCCGAAGAGGAGCCTGTCCCGGTAAACAGCCAGATGCTGGATACGCAGATCGCAAGTGCGGTCGAAATCCTCAAGTCGGGCGAACTCGCGCTTCGCGTCGTCGACAAGCTCAAGCTTTCGGAAAACGAAACCATCCTCAATCCGCCGCGCTCGCCCGTCGACGTCGTGAAGGAATGGCTGAAGACGGCCACCGGACTCTTTTCGGGCGGACCTGAAGTAACCGAGGCGGCAGCGCGCAACGGCCGGCGGCAGAAAGCTGCCGCGATCATCCAGCAGTCGCTTGCGGTCGAGCGTGTTTCGCGAAGCTCGGTCGTCGCCGTGGCTTTTCGCTCGAGCGATCCGGTGCTTGCGGCGACCATCGCGCGTGGATATGCCAGCGCATATCTGACAGACCAGCTGAACGCCAATTTCGAAGCTACGGAACGCGCATCCGTCTGGCTGCAGGAACGGCTTACGGATCTTCAGCAACGCTCGCAGGCCGCCGCGCTGGAAGTCGCACACTACAGGGCCGAGAACGGTTTGACGGCTGCGCGGGGCGAGTTGATGTCCGAGCAGCAAATGGCCGACCTCAACAGCCAGCTCATCGTTGCCCAGGCCGACACGGCAAGTGCCTCCGCCCGCTACAATCAGTACAAGTCGATCGTCGACCAGGGGCCGGAAAACGCAGTGAAGAACGCCACCATCTCCTCGAAGGAGGGTGACAATTCGGTAATCCGCGACCTGAGGACGCGCTATCTCACCGTCGGTAAGCGCGAGCGCGAAGTCTCCGACAATTTCGGCGCCGACCACCCGCAAGCGGTATCGCTCCGCACCGAACAGGAGGATGTGGCCCGTCAGATCTACCAGGAACTGCAGCAGCTCACTGCAAGCTATAAGAACGAATACGAGGTCGCTCAGTCGCGCGAGGCATCGCTCAGGAAAAGCATCCAGGGGATTGCCGGCAAAACCTCCGACTCGAGCGAGCAACTCGTGCAATTGAGAGAGCTGGAACAGAAAGCCGCGGCCCTGAAGACGCTCTACGAGTCTTATCTCGGACGCTACGAACAGGCGACTCAGCAGCAAACCTTCCCGATCGCCAAGGCTCGTGTCATTTCCGAAGCGGGCGTGCCCGTGTCACCGTCGAGCCCAAAAAAAACCATGACGCTGGCGCTTTCGGCGGTGCTCGGCCTGATGGTCGGCGGTGCATACGCGGCCTTCCTCGAATTCCGCGAACGGACCTTCCGCCTGGAGGGCGACGTACGCTCGATCCTCGGCCATCGTTCGTTCGGCTACGTTCCGCTTCTCGGCACGCGCATCAAGAAGAAGGCGCAACTCGTTCACGCACATTTCGGTTCGGTGAAGAGAGCCGACGAAGCGGTGGACAATACGATGCCGTTCCAGCGATTGTCGCGCATCGTGGTCGATGCGCCGCGGTCGACCTTCGCGGAGACCTTTCGCAACGCCAAGCTTGCCTGCGACCAGATGCTGGCGGGCAGTGAAAGCCGCGTGATCGCCATCGCATCGGCCCTTCCGGATGAGGGGAAATCGATCATTGCCGCAAACTTCGCCGCGCTTCTGGCCGCGAGCGGCAAGCGGACCCTGCTCATCGATGCCGACATACGCAAGCCTGGCCTGACGCAGATGATTACGCCTGCCCCGCGCACCGGGCTGGTGGAAACGCTGACCGGAGAAGCCACCTGGCCCGCCGGGATCAAGGTGGACCAGCGTACGAAACTGGCAATCCTTCCGGCCGGCGGTGCATCGCACCAGCGCCACCAGAGTAACGAGTTGCTTGCCTCGCCGGGCATGGCGAACCTGATCGAGAACGCGCGCAACGCCTTCGACTATGTCGTCGTCGACCTTGCGGCGCTCGCCCCCGTCGTTGACGCGAAAGCCTTCGCGCCGCTGGCCGACGGCATCCTCTTCGTGGTCGAGTGGGGAAGAACGCCTTCGCGCCTCGTGCGCGATCTGCTCAACTCGGAACCGCTGATCAATTCGAAAGTGCTGGGCGTGATCCTCAACAAGACGGACATGAACGAGCTGGGCAAATACAGCGATTTCGACGGTGCCGAAAAGTACCGCCACCGCTACGGCAAATACTACATAGAAAACAGTTTCACGGACAATCAGAACACCGCCGCTTGATCAAAGCGCAGTGCTCGCCTGAGGGTAGCCGACGCGCGGGTGCTTGGGTCTGCTCACACTAATCCTCCCACCAGTGGTGGAAATGGTGGACTGGCCCCCGCCCCTGCCCGATCTTCAATCGGCCGGACGCGGAAATTGCGGCATGCAGATAGGTTTTGGCGGCGTTTGCCGCTTCGACCAGCGGCGCACCTCTTGCAAGGCCGGCGGCAATTGCCGCCGACAGGGTGCAGCCGGTGCCATGGTCGTTCCGCGTCTCGACCCTTGCCGCCGGAAGACGGACAAGGGTCTCTCCGTCGAAGAAGAGGTCGGTTGCCTGGTCGTTCTTCAGGTGTCCGCCCTTGACCAGCACCGAATGTGCACCCGACCGCATGATCGCTTCCGCCTGGCGCCCCATCTCCGCCTCGTCCTCGGCAACCGCGCGCCCCGTTATGAGTGCGGCCTCGGCGAGATTGGGCGTGGCGACGATCGCCAGCGGCAGCAACTCGTCTATGAGCGCGGCAACGGCGTCCGACCGAAGAAGCGTGTCGCCGGAAGTCGCAACCATCACCGGATCGACGACGGCCAGCTTCCCGAACCGGCGCAATCCATCGGCGATGGCGGCAATCGTTTCCCGACGCGAGACCATGCCGATCTTCACGGCGCCCACATCGAGATCGGAGAAGACGGCGTCGATCTGAGCGGACACGATCTCGGCGGAAACATCTTCGACCGCAGAAACGCCTTTGGTGTTCTGGGCCGTGATCGCGGTGATCACGCTGGCGCCGTAGACGCCGAGCGCAGAAAAGGTCTTGAGATCCGCCTGAATGCCGGCGCCTCCGCCCGAATCCGATCCGGCGATGGTAAGAGCGATCGCCGTCACGCCCGTCCATCCTTTTTACGAGAATGCGTCACGCTTGCTTTGAGTAGAGGGGGAAAGGACGGCATCGATCGGTCTCCGGACGGGATATCAAGAAACCCAGGCTGAGCGACGAAAGGCGAACTTGCCGCGGGCGGCCCTCAATCCGTTCCTACGCCGGCATGACCCGGATCAGGTCGGTCAAATGGCACAAAAACTCAATAGACTCAACGCTTATCAGCACTTTGCTACATTCTTGCTACATCGATTGCTACATTCGCCACAAGCACAACGAAAGTTGAAATGAAATGAAATTCCTAAAAAGTGTAGCAACGTAGTTTTTTATTGTTGACTCCACTTCTGGCACAATGTAGATCAAAGGATATTGTAAACATGTCAACAAAATTCAAAATGAAAGTAAATAAAAAGGTTCCATACACAGTTATCAGAGACGGCATTTATACATTCCGCATCGCAGTACCGAAGCATCTTCGGGAAAAATACCGAGACCCGGAAACGGGCAAGCCACGCACCCAAATTTGGGAAACGCTGGATACAAGAGACCCCGACGAAGCTATCAGCAAAGTCGGTCCCGCTCTGTCCAAGTGGCGACGTCAATTCAAGTCGGAAACCATTCCGGCTGATGAAATTTCCTATCCAACTTTACAGCAGACGGCGGCAAGCTTTGCCGCACCATTCACCTACGCATACGCGGGGGACTTCCTGTCTGCATCCATCGAACATTCAATTCATATGTACAACGAGAGATACGAAGCAAAGAATATGATGAGCAATTTAAACAAACGACAGGTCGCGGCAATTGTCGGCGCGACGGAAACCCCTGCCCTTACCTTCAAGGACGCGTTCGACCGGTTCAAGCAGATTTGCCCGGATAAGGTGTTGGGCAAAGACCCGCTCGAAACCAAGCGCTTTTGGCGGCGGTATGAAGAAGCAATTGAGGACTTTGCCGAAGAAATGGGCGAAGACGTGGATTGCCTGAAGATCGACAATGTCCTTGCCACCGAATACCGGAGCAAGCTTGTTGAACGGCTTGGCGAAGGCGAATTCAAGGCGGATGCAGCCAACAAAAAAATGATGTGGCTGAAGATCATCCTTGATGAGGTTTTCCGCGTCGATCACCCCGGCACACACAATCCCTTAAAAGACTTGAAGAACATCAGGGAAGACGACGCCGAAAAGCGCCCCTCGTTCACTGAAGCCGACGTGAAGGCGATACGGGCGAAGCTCGAAACATCGGGCATGTCGGACGAAGCGAAGGCAATTATCTTGATTGGCGAAAGCACGGGTTGCGGTGCCAAGGAACTGGCATGGCTCACGGCTTCGGATATCCATCTGGACGCACCTATTCCGTATATCAGCATCGGCAAAAACGCTCTTCGCAAGAAGGTAAAAACCGGTGGCGATAGACACAGAGACATTCCGCTTGTTGGCGATGCTCTTGAGGCGATCAAGGCATTCCCTGAAGGCTTCACGCGGTTCCATCATCCACGCGGACCAAGGCAGATAAACCGCGCGATGTCCGAGTTTTTCCGGAAGGTGACACCGTCAAAAGGACACTACAGCTACCGCCATAGAATGGCTGATTTGCTGAAGAACTCGAAGTGCGATCTTGGGATTCGCTCGTCTATTACGGGTCATAAGATCAAGGGACATGCCACATATTACGGTGGCGAATATGACCTTAAATTGAAAAAAGAGGCGATGGACATCGCACTGGAACACGCCAAAACAAGAGACTGACACGATAGCGGCAACACATATGGCTGAAGCGAAATAGGCGGCGCAAATGCCGCCCTCCTCTATAAAATGAAGGAAGCCATATCCGGCAAGGATATGGACATTGAAAGAACCGAAATTCACATACGAAAAGCTAATTGAAAATCATGATCTTCGCGCAGATTTCTTCGCCTTCATTGACGAACAAAGGGAGTTGGCGCGAAAGGCAGGTTTCCGAGACGCGGTGAGATTACACAACATAAATGCGAAGCGTATCGCCGAAGATTTGGCGCAATACGACTAAATCGAAACAGGGAGAACCGGAACATGCGCACACTCGTACCGCTTTTCTTTTTATTAGGAACCGCTTGGTTCGCAGTTCAGCTTTTCGGATACACTGGCGTCCTGTTGATGGCTGTCGGTCTGGCGGCACTATGGTTGGTCGTACAGATCGGCGGCTTAGCCGTGCTCGCCTACTTCCGATGGGAGGACTTCTTTAAGCGGGTTGCCGTCGCCATCGGCTACGCGTTCGCTTATGCCGTCGCCGGAACCATCGTCTCATTCTATCTAACGATGTTCTTGGGCATAGCCGGATGGGGACCGGCGCTTATGTTTCTGAACAGCCCTGCCGGGGATGCGATCATGTATGGTTGGTTCGGTGTACTCTTCGCCGGATCATTCGTCATCACTTGGATTCGGAAGGATCGTAAGCAAGCGGCTGATTTCGAGACGGGGAACCAACCAACCGCGTGACGTGGCATGATCAGCGAACACGATAAGCTCCCGGCTCGGAATCTCATCGCAAGCGCACTCCATTAACGCGAATGCTTGTCTCACCACTCGTAACGGTATAGACCTCGCAAGGTAAATACCCTAATTTTATAGGGGTGAGACGTTGCGGGAGCCTATGTCAGGTTGGAGGCGGTGTTAATTGATCACGCTATCGTACGGAACTCTTGCGTTGTGTCTCCTTGGCACGGCGCTGTTGACGGCAATTCTCTTCAGTCAGCGCAACAGGAAGAAGCACAAGGCAATCCAAGAACGACTTAAGGCGCTTTCCGAAGAGCTATCCAAAAGCAGGGCTCAGGTTGAAAGGCAAAACGAACGGTATGCCCTTTTGTCCAAGGTCGCGGAGGAAAGGCTCCACGTCATTGATGAGTGTCACAACACCATTACCGACTTGGAGAACAGCAGTAGGTTGTTGAGGAACGACACCTGAACCGCTTCCCGTGTACCGCACAAGCTCCCGGTTTTGGGGGCTTTTTTGTTGCTCAGAGTAAAAGTTGAAATTAAACGAAATTCCTTCAAATAGAACTTGTTTTGACTACAAGTTATTTGTTGACGTTGCCTGTTGACGAGCGTTTTCTTCTGCGGTATTCGTCCAATTATTCGAACGACCCCCCACACATTTAAGGAGATTTTATCAATGCTTATTGAAAGCAAAATTCGTCGCGAATTGTCCAAGAATGGCTACCGCCTGACCAAGACCCCTCCCCGCCATTGGTCGCGTGAATACTATGGGGTCGGCTATGAGGTTGTGGACGAAAACAAAATCGTCGTTCTTGGCTCAATCGGGCATGAATACTCGGCAACGCTTGAAGACGTTCAGGCTTGGTTGGACGACCTGAACGCCCGTAAAGCCGCGTAATCGAGAAGGACACATACCATGGCTATTACCGTAAAGATTTTGGATCACTTCACTTTTGCGTGCGCGGTTGAAGAAGGCGCGAAATCGGTCCCCGTAGAGATTATCAATTTCCCCAACGTCAACCGAGACGACCTGAACAATTTCGATGATTTCACGTCGTTCTACGAACAGCAGATGGAATTCGGCACTTGCGACACGGACATCCAAACTGCCCGCGACCAATTCGAAATGGATCGGGACACGTGTGATGTGATCGAAACAGCGATTGCATTTGACGATAACGGATACATGTCGATTGACGATGATCTTCAAGAATTCGTCATGGACTTGATCGAGGACACAAGGGAGGATCACCCTTGGATGGATGACGACGCGATAATGTCGTTCCTCGACAAAGACATGCCAAAGGGTGCGAATATCGCAGTCCATTGAGAACGAACCCCAGGAAAGGATAACCGGGGTTTTTGATCAATCCGTTACCAGCGCAACCAATTTTCGCTCAACGACACAAGCTTCGATCGGGCTGGTTTCTTCGTTCAGAATACGAAGCAACGTTTGCTGGTCGGGCATCCGCACCAAACAGCGGTAAATTGCCATGGCTTCATGCTCGTCGTCGGGATCAGCCTGTTTCAATTCCCGACGTTCCTCCAACGCGGCGGCTTGGCTTTCCTCAAGCGTTTCCGCGAAGTAGAGCAATTGATCATTCGGCGGTGAAATCTGATACGCGTACAAGGTCATTTCTTCCATCGGCGAAACCTCCTTCAGAATCGCGAGCGAAGGTAAAGTCCGGGTGCGGGGATTGGAAGTTGACGAATCCTACAAACGCGCTTCAATTCCAGAGTTCCGGAAAGACCTTCCGACTATGCATTTCCAGCGCCTTGCTCATATCGTCCAGCCGGTCTTTGATGCTTCCTTCCAACACGACGACCAATCCCGCGACGATGACCACCGCTGTGGTCACGGAAACATATTCACACACCAACCAAATCAGTCCCATCACCAGTGCTGCGGTGAGCGTTCTCCAAACTTGATGCACTTCGATCCCCTCGGACTATTTCGAGCACGGTTCTGCTTTGCCGTACAGCGCCTCATTGTGAAGGGAAAGGAACACCATGTCACCGAATGGAGTATCTTCAAGGAACTTATCAAAGCGTGCATCGTCCATAGTCATGCGAGCCGCCTTAATTTGCATATTTGCGCCTTCAAGCAATTGCTGAATGGTGACCTCGTATTCGCACTCCCACCAAAGATGATCTCGAACACCGGACAAGTAGTGGACCACGTTAAGACGCGCCTGTTTCTGCTCGTCAGTCGTGTCGCTATATGCGTAAATGTAATAGTCGATCTTGAAACGTGGCAAATCCTCAACCGCAAACGCGGGTGCGGCTATCATTAATGCAAGCAGGAGCGGAATCAGTCGCATGTGAACCCCCAACGTGACCGTTGATGACGCTATACAGGCTTCAACGTCGCGGCAAGGTGGTGTTTTCAGCCGGGATCGCGCCACGCGATATAGGAGACAAAGGCGCACCAAGGTCGGACCGAGCAACTTCCCTAATCCACATCGATCCCGGCAATCCGATTGTCCAGATCAGCAAGCAACTTTTCAGTGCCGCCCAAAATGACGCGGTTGCCAAGGTGGAAAACGTCAACGACCCGGCTTAGGGCTTTCCAATACACAGAAAGCAATCCAGTTGCGACCAGCACAAGAACGAAAACACCCATAGCCGCTCCGCTTTCACCCTGTCGCGCCAGCCAAACAGCGGCATATAAAGCCGGGGTAAGACAGAGGCACAGACCTATTCCACTCCACACGAGGGATAGAAAGAGGATGCCGACGATAATAAACAGCCTCAGTAAGCCCAAAAAGAATTTTTCCATATTCGCCCCTACCCGTCTTTCATCACGTGACGTAGCCGCCACGACAGGTCTTCCAAGCGCTTATCAAGCTCCGCCGTCTTGCGTTCATGGTAGAATGAGTTGGCAACACCAACCGCCCCGACGAAGGCGGCAGCAATCACCGGACCGCCGCTTTCCCCGACAAACCAAACGAAGGCCCCAAATAGAAGCGCCGTAATCCAAATCTTTATGGACATCTGTTCCCCCAAACCGGATGATGCCGATCTACTCGCAGAAATAGCGGCAAATCGACTTACCGTATAGTGATTGAAGCGGCGTATTCATTTCAATCTTTTGAAAATGCCACGCTGAACACCCTGAAATACAAGGCGTTGCGGACGGCAGATTTCGCGAATTCGCGTTAAATGTGCCGGATGGTATCTCGGTAGGGTAGCGCTCAATAAAAGTGCGCGTTTATCTCAGGGAAAATTTCGGCATCCGCGCATACATAGTAGATGCTCAATCAGTTCAACCTTTACATCATCCTCGCGCTTATTCTCGCACTGGTCGCCACATCCGGTGGCTTCCTCCTGTACAGGCGAATTACCCTTGCTGAAATTGCCGTTCTTGAGCAACGGAACGCCACGCTCACGCTTGCCGTGGATCAGCAGACCAAGACGATTGAACAGATGGTCAAGGATGCCGAAGCGCTGGCGAACGCCAACAAATTCTTGTCTGATCGGATGACCGCAACAGAAGCCGCGTTTGTGGACGAATGGAGCGCGATAGAAGCGCTTGATCTTGGTCGGGTACTGGTGAGCCGGGAGAACTGGAAAAGCGCGTCAATGACGAATTTACGCGGTCTCTCGACGCACTACGAAACGCAACAGCCAGATAAACGAAACCCGCCACTTCGGCGGGTTCTTTCGTTGGTGGTTATGTCTGGTGTGGATTAGTCGGCGATCCTTTGCGCGTTATCAAGTAGGTAACGCGCAGCGTCATATTGATACGACGTCTCCGGGTCGCGACCAGATGCAATTTCGCGAATGACATGCAGCGCTTCGGCGCGAAGCTCTTCAGCGGTGACCGTAGCGGGCTTGGCGGGGGTTTCGGTTGCCGTGGTGGCTTCCCATTTCGCAATATGCCCATTTGCGGGCGCTTCCCCAATAAGGTCTTCGACAGTCACCTTGTTCGGATCAACGACAATGAGCTTTGATGCCTCACGTAATGCGCAAGCGATTGGCGCGATATGAGAAGGGGCGACAGTTTCAGCGCCATTCGCGAGAGTGACGAACTCTCCCGGCTTATCGCAAAGCTTCATGAGGCCATTAAGGGCAGAAATTCCCGCCTTGGCTTCCTTCGTGAAAATCAGGTCGCAAACATCAAATTCAATAAGGGCTTCGGATGCTTCCCGGCGAAGATGAAACGGAGCGTCTTTATCTTTCATTACGGCGTATGCAAGCTTCGCCATTTTAAGAAGGGCGCTGTCGGTGTTGTTTTGATTAGTCATTTTTATTTTCTCCTGTTTTGAAAATGAATGAGTTCCGGCGCTGATCGCGGGATGTGCCGCATTGGATGATGTCCACCCTCTCAGCACCGGAACGGAATATTTAGAAAATTGGTGTGTTCGGCGGGATTAAGCGGGATTGGCGGCTTCAATAGGTCCGTTTACCGCTGAAGAACGTGTGAACATCAACGACAACATTGCCGTCAACAATCTCTTCGGTGGTGGGAACGTTGTTCAGAATGTACGCGGCAGCATGGGTCCGATACGCCATCGGAATGTCCTTGTTCCGCATAAGATCATAGATGATCCATTCGGCTTCGGTGGGAACGCGGTTCTCGGTGATTTCAGTCTTCTTTCCAATGAGTGTTGGCATATGAAATATCTCCTGTCTTTGAAAATGAAAAAGGGTTCAGATGCGCCGGTCGGAATGGCATCTGAACCCCTGATCAAAGAGACATTTAACGTAAAGGAATACGACTCCGATCAATGGCTAAGGAATTCAGCCATCCGACCGGCTTTCGTCTTCCTTACATGGTTTATTTAGTGGAATTGAAATTTGTGGGGTGGCATCAGTGAAGTGCCGCCGAATTCGTTAGATCGTCATTTCAGCAGCAGCGGCTTTCTTCGCTCTTTGCGCCCGCTTCTTCTGTTTCTCGTATTCCTTCCTCTCTTCGTCGGTGCGCTCGATACGCGGACGACCACGCTTGGCGCGCTCTTCGAAATCAATGGGAAGCGGGGTAGATGGCGCACACCCTGGAATCAGCGATTGAAGGTTTTTGGCAGCGCCTTCGTCCTGAACGATCAGAACGACCTTTTTCCGGCTGTCCTTGTCCCGAAGCGACGTCCTACCAAGGAACTGATAGACCAGTTGATAGCAGAGCGCTTCCTTCGACTGATCAGCCGTAATGCCATAGAACGCAAAGAGCCTTTCAACCGTGTCGGGATCAAAGTTGATCGCGGCAAGAAAAACCCCCATGTCACAATCTTGAAGGTGGTTCCAACCATGCGGATTGGTGATCACCCGTGTACCGGCTTCCAACAACCAATCGTATTCTTTGCCTTCACGAGGGTGTTTGTTCGTACAATAGATGTGGGGACGACCGGGGAACATTTCGTCTATCGGTTCGGCAACCAAGTTCAAAAATGTCTGATTGCCTTCCGCTTCCTTGCCTTTAGCAAGCCCCTTCACGAAGGTCTTCGACAGGTTGGGAATCGGCACATGATGGAGTTCCACACATTCAGCCTTGTGGCTCAAATCCGAGTAATCCAGCCGGGATTCAATGAATTCGTTCGTCTTGAAGGTGACGTCCTTAGACCACATCCTTGAAAGAAGGGTCTTCTCAATATTGGCGCTGATAATCAAAACATCCCGATAGCAATCAATGATGGACGGCAGCATGAACGTCGTGAACTGAAGAATGACCTTCTTGTATTTGTCGAAGGCTTCCCCGGTCTCAGCCATATTGAAGCTGTCCTGATCGATAATCACACGGTAGTGCGTGTTTGCGGTGAATTCACCAAGCTCTTGCGCCTTCTTTCCGAAGTTCCGGTAGCGTGTACCGTCCTTGTCCTGAACATCCATGAGAAGCTTTACGGTGTGTTCAGAGGGCACCAATTCATAGAAGCCCGGTTCATCCGTTTCTTTAACCGTGAAATCCTGAAGCTCTTCCGCGTTCTCGAATTCAATCTTGATGTTATCGACCGGGGAAAAGGCTTCATCAATGATCAGCAGCCGGTTGGCGGTGTTCGTCGCGGTCGTAAGGGCAACCCAATGGTTGACCAGAAGAACGCCCTCATAGCCTTCTTCGCAGAGCCGCTTGTACTCTTCGGATGCGCTGCGAAAGCCTTCTTCTTGGGAAATGACGACGCAAGGAATTCCCATCTCGCTAAGATAGCGGCGGTGCTGCTTGCTCAATTCGTTGGTGGGAGTTGCTAATGTTGCCGGGACCGGCTTGCCGTCGTTCTGCTTGATAAGCTCGGCATACCACTGAAGGGTAGAGCGGGATTTTCCAGCGCCAATGTGACCGGAAACTTTCTGAATTGTTCTCTTCATTAAAATCGTTCCTCAAATAGAATAGTACAAAAGAAAAAGGGTCTCTCGTGCGTCGGGCGAGGAACACGAGAGACCTTCAAAATGCTTTTCTTCTGTAGAAAACTATTGAGGATCGGGAACCAAAGCCTTTCCGAAATGACCGGTTGGATACCAAGTCATTTCGCCCGACTTTGCTTCCAACTGTTTTATTTAGCGATTTGCTCCACAAAAATTCGCGCCAAAACGTACTTTTTGACCGAAATCACAAAAATATTTTTGCGGTATTGGGGAGTGTTGCTATTTAACCACATACGGTTTGGCGAGTCAAGACAGTACATCAAAGAATAACTTGGTTTCATTTGAAGTTTCAGAGGTAGAATGTCCCTCTTGCGGCACTCAATCTGGCTGTCCCCTTTTATCCCGTAAGGTGTTCTTCTTATACGGATTTTTCGGGGACATTTGTTGAATCCAATGTATATGAATCAATAATGACTTTATAAACATGATACTATGGGACGCCGAAGGCGGACCATTTACGAGCTTGCTCGTAACCATGTCGATCATAAGAACTGGTAGCAACTTCATAAGAATCAATTTGTAACTGGTTGCGACCATTCACCTACTGATAAAGATGGAATCTAACCAATTGCTATTGGTAAAAAGAATTGCTTCGCAACCCGTGTCCGCTCGCAAGCTCGCGTCCCCGGCGTGGCTGATGAAGTATAGGTTGGATAGAAATGTTATCGCTGATGGAATCCTGTCGTATCCTGCGGAACCTGCCATTACCTGTTGTATCCTGCCAACACCTGATGAACCTTAAGATACATCTGGATTCCCTCTGTTACTCATCTGGAATCCTCTGCCAACATCTGCCGATCACTGGAAAAGTCACCAGCGAATGAACCATTACCGATGGGATATCATCCCTACATTGGGTGGAGTCCTGTTACCGGATGAAGTGCCGCAAAGGGACAGCCGACCGATGAAGTGCCGCAAGAGGACAGCCGATCCCGCCTCTATTCGGTTGTGCGCTATATGAACAAATTTTGAACTGCTTGCGAAATGCAATCACTAAATATGCGCCAATACTTCTGTCGTTGATCACGTTTTCCGCCCCCGCCGCGTCACCGCCCGGAAACTCTCCGAAACCCGCCCGGATCACACCAGCCCTGCCGCTTGGACAACCGTGTGACCGAACAGCGTCAACAGGGCGAACACCAGCGTCCAGAACATGGCGATTATCACGGCACAGATGACGGAGAAGCGACCTATCGCGGTCGATTCATAGCCGCCCGGAAATTTCAGCTTCAGTTGGTCGGGGATTTTCGAACTGGTCCTTGGCAATCGTCTCTCCTGTCTGAACTCGGTTGCATATGAAAATAGTCAAATCGCGCGCAAATCCCAAATTGGTTTGCGTTGACCGGTGTTTTTGTCGGTGCGCTTCAAAACAGCTAACGGCGTGCGTTCTCAAGCGTCCAGTGCTTTGTTGAAACATTTCGGCAATGTACCGTTTAGCCGGTCGCCCACACCCGTTGTTCGACTGATTCTCAGGGGATAGGCAGTAAGGTTGTATCTGGCGTATCACCACAACCCGCAACCGCGCCCGATAAGCACGAGCACGGCAAGAATGACGACAGACAGCACTGCGAACGGTCCAGACGCGGAACCTTCGAACAAGCCGAACAACAGCTTGACGTGCATACGATCATTGTCTTGGGGATTGGGTTTCGGCACGGCACACTTCTCCATTAACAAAGGAAAACGTGTGCGGCTTACGGCTTACGCAGTAGCCACGAATCCCCGCGCAAAAGCAAGGGGTTTAGGGGTCTCTTCCCCAAATGCGACGGAAAACCAACGTCGCAAAAAAAATGTGCCCCTATTCCGCCAAAGCTCGATAGACGGTCGCCTTGCTCAGTCCGGTCTTCGACATGATTTCCCGGATCAACAACCCATCATCGCGCATCTTCCGGATATCCGCTGTTACGTCCACTGTAGCTTTGGCTTTCCGCCCGAACTTCTTCCCGTCCGCTTTTGCCTTGGCTATGCCGTCCATCTGGCGTTCCTTGCGGATAGACGTTTCGAACTCCGCGAAAACAGCCAGCATTTGGAGCATGGCGCGTCCTGCCGGTGTGCTGGTGTCAATGCTCTGATCAAGGACGCGAAGCTCTACACCCTTGCCCTGAAGCTCATTGACGATGTTGAGAAGATCGGTCGCGGATCGCGCCAATCTGTCAATCCTCGATACACAGAACACATCGCCTTTCCGAGCGAACCGAAGAGCTTCCTTCAATGCGGGTCGATTGGTGTCAACGCCAGAACGCTTTTCCTCAAAGAGGTGATCCGGCTGGACTCCGATAGCGGTCATTTTGTCCCGCTGAACTTCAAGCGACTGCCCGACCGATGAAACTCTTATGTACGCAATAAGTGTCATGTCTCAAATCCCCGTAGACTATTCTAATCGCCAGTTATGAGACATGAAACGAGACACGTCAAGAGACGGTCGCACCGTTTTTACATTTTGAGACATTGCCGACGCAGTGCCGATCACGTCGGCTCATCATAGAACGGCTTACCGCGTCCACGTCGCTTCGGTTCCTTCGGCGGCTTCGGCTCTGGTGCTGGCTTCGGTGCTGGAATGATTTCGTCCAGATACTTTTCGTGGATTGTTACGGGGTGCTCGAAGCCCGGTAGGTGAAGCGTCACGAGTCCATTGTCCCACACGCGCACTACCTTGGCACGAATGACAACGACATCGCCTTTTCCTATTCGTTTAGCCATAGCTAATATTTGGCGCGTCCGTCGTTGCGGGCAAGTAGCGCATTCGGGCGATACGGATCAGGCGAAAACGTCGGCAGGATTACGGGGGAATACAGCACCCCCTACACCCCCCTTCGCGCACTTCTTTTCTCTATATGGTGGCGGGGAAAATTTTTATAAAAAATTGAACATCCGGAGCAGACAAACGAAAAGGGCGATCCCCGAAAAGATCGCCCGATAATCCCAATCACCTATTCTACGGTGGCTATCAATCGATGGACCTGTCTATTCCGTTAGCCTGTCCCGTCTGAACAGCCTTCTTGCCCTTGCCTTTGCCTTCGGTCGCGCCCTCCATAACAGGAAGCGTGCTGCCGGGATACTCTGCGATCATAGCCCGGAACTCAGTGTCCTTCTCGTCTCTTGCCGCCAAGATAAGATCGTCCATCAGCTTAGCCAGCTTGTCTTTCGGTACGTAGCGAATTTGACCAAGTAGTTTGACTTGGTATGTGTCGCCCTCAAGCTTGTATGACCAATTGCCTCTACCCCCGGTCTTATTCGGGTCGGCAACCGCCTGCTTGATGTTCTTGAGATAGGCAATGAATTTTTCGACCGCTTCATTCTTGGGCGGCTCATTATAAGGCGCAAGCAATTCCAAACCGTTCGCCATTCTATTCCCCTTCCTTCGAAAAATGATGATGCCGCTAAATAAGCGAAAATACACAACGCATGCAAGGGGCAATACGCGGGTTAATGCGCATCAAATTCGAGATACCACAGAACGGCTATAAGGCACAGATCGCGGACGCTTCGGCGGCTGGTCGATTTGACGAATGGGCCTATGAGAAGTTCATAAAGCCGGTTCGTGGCATGGTAGATGGGAACTATTCATACGAGATCACCCAACCTACCCACATCATAATCGACTTCGCCGACGACGCGGATGCGGATGTCTTCCTTACCATCTTTGGGGGACGCGAAATCGATGAGTGATGAAATTGACAACGGCAACGAAACCGAAAACGAAATTAAATTCGACATCAGCGAATTTCCGGAAATCAAACGCAAGAAAGGTCGGCGCAAGCGCACCGTTACCGAGAAAGAGCGTGAACGCTGGCAATCCCCTGAATGGAACGATCACCTGAAGAAGATCGGACGGCAGAAGGGCGATCCGAAGGTTCCCGGTAGCGGTCGTAGACCAACACCGAAGGAAGCCAAGGAACTGGCGAACAGCAAGTCCGTGGAAGTTGTCGAGTTCATGCTTTCGGTTATGCGTGATGAAGACGCATCAATGAAAGATCGAATGAAAGCCGCTGCCTATCTTGGCGACATGACGCTTTCGAAAGCTCCGACCGAATCCAAGGTCGAAGTGAACCATACTCACCAGATTGTCGACATGATGGCTCGCATCAATGCGCAGCGGCACGGCATAAAGGATATCACTCCCGCTACTCCCGTGATCGAAGCCAACTTCGTCCCTCTGGAAATTGAAGATGAGGGCGAAGTATGACCGACTCTGTCGCTGGCTTCTTGGTTGCGCTCTGGCTTGCGCCCGCTTTGTGTTCCATCTTCGGCATTACAGCGGCAGCAAGCGCCGTGACGTTCGTCTTCGCAGTTGCGGGCACCTGTCTCTTCAGGTCCATTTCAAACAAGAGCACATCCAAAGATGTTTGATTGGATCGTTGCCCTTCTCATTGCTGCCGGACTTTGGGTTTCCGCACATCTTTTACAGCCGCAATACGTCCTTGCCGCGATTTCCGGCGCGTTCGTGCGCGCAATCATTGCCCGATCCGGTACGGTTTGGGAACGGCTCTTCGGCGGCTTTGGTGGCGTGCTCTGCGCAGTATGGCTTACACCGGTCGTCTGTATGCTACTCGGCATATCAGCCGTATCTGTCATGAACGCTGTTTCATTCGTTCTCGGCATGACTGGCATGTATCTCGCAGAAGCCTTAGTGAACGTTGCGCGCAAATATGCCAAGAATCCGCAAGGTCTCAAAGAGTTCATCCGTGATCTGATATTGCGCCTGATCACCAAGAAATGACCAGACAAAGTCGTTCATTCCCTAAATATCGGAATGAACGACAATCAAGAATATAGCGATCTTAAAGCACTTATTGATGCCTTTTATGAAGACATGTCTCTTTTTGCGAAGCATGTCTTCGACGTCGATTTGACGCCTAAGCAAATTGAATATTGTGAGGCATTTAAGAACAATCAAACGATCACGGTAAAGGGTTCGTCGGGATGGGGTAAAACCTTTATCTCCGCAATTTCCCTCTGGTGGTCGCTGATCGTATTCGATCCCGTCAAGGTCACGATCTTTGCCCCCTCTGAGTCCACGATCAAGTCGGGTATCTGGAACGAACTTCAAGTGCTGTATTCAAATATGGCACCGCTCTTCAGAGAACTGTTCGAGGTATCGGCGACCAAGATTTTCAGGAAGTCGCGCGGCGAAACCTGTTGGGCGGAATATCGTCTTGTATCGAAAGACAACATCGCTGCGGCACGTGGTTTCCACTCGAAAAACAACATTGTCATTGCCGACGAAGCCAGCGGTATTGAAGACGTAATCTTTACCGGCGCACTTCTGAACGTCCTGAACGATGGTCCGGGCGCGAAGGTGGTCCTTGTTTCCAACCCCGATAAGGCAAGCGGCTTCTTCTTTAAGACATGGCGCGACCCCGAACTATCCAAGGATTGGATAAAGGTTCACGGCTCGATTCGTGACAAGCCGAACTACACACCGGGAGAAGAGGAAAGGTTTGCGCGTCTCTATGGCGGCGTGACCAGCCGCGACTATCTGACATTGGTGGAAGGCGAATTCCCCTTGTCCGACGTGGACGGGCTGATTTCACGCGAATTCCTTGACGAAGCCGTCACGAACAAGGACGCGATCCCCAATCCCAAGGCACCGATCATTTGGGGCCTCGATCCAGCCGGTGCTGGCAAAGACAAGTCAGTGCTCGCCATCCGACACGACAATGTCTTGCGCGGTTTCGAAGAATGGGCGGGTCTTGAACCGGTTGCCCTCGCCTTGCGCGTCAAGGAACTCTACCTGAAGACATCGAAGAAGGATCGTCCTGCCGTTATCGCGGTGGATGGCAACGGTCTTGGTGCCGGCGTCTATGACGCGCTGAAGCACTTCAAAATTCCCGTCTATAAGTGCATGTTTGCCGAAGTTCCAAAGCGCAATCCGGACCGATATACGCGCGTCCGTGACCAAATCTGGTTCGAAATGCGCGAGTGGATTCACACTGGCGACGTGTCAATTCCCAACCATAAGAAGCTGATCGAAGACTTGGCTATCCCGACCTATGAGGATTCGCCAAAGATCAAGATCGAAGACAAGAAGTCGCTCAAGAAAAGGCTTGGTCGATCCCCGGATTATGCCGACGCATTGGCGCTGACATTCTCGGTATCTCACACTCGATACGCGTCCAAATACCAGTGGGATAAGCCAATTGAATACGACAACCTTTCGCAATGGGAATAGCCATCGCTGCGCATCGCCCGCCGCTAAATAGATCGAATTTCATAGATCAAAACGATTGGCGGTAATGGCTATTTCAAAGAAAGACGAGCGGACAATTCTTGAGACCATCGGCACAAAGCTGAAGGACTCGGTCAATTTTTCGAACGGTAACATTGCGCAGAAGCAAGAGAAGGCGCTCAAATATTACAATCGCGAACTGCTGGATGGTGACTCCAAACTTCCACGGGGCCGTTCCAAGTGGGTTTCTCCCCTTGTTCAGAACCATGTTGATTGGGCAACCGGACAGCTAATTCGCATCTTCACGACACCCGAACACGTTTGTGAGTTTCAGGCAATTGGTCCCGAAGATGAAGCGATTGCGCGGCAACAGACCGCCGTTGTCAACTGGATACTGACTGACAAGAACAAACACCTTAGTTACCTTCATCCATGGCTTCAAAACGGATTCTTGACGGGCTTGGGTATAGTGACTGCCGAATTCGAGACGATCACGGAAGAGTCCCTACCCCGGCTGATCAAGGGGATTCCCGACGTTCAGCTTGTCCAGTTCTCTGAACAGCAAGAAGCCGGACAAATCATTATCGAAGAGTCGGGCGAGCCGTACACCATTCCAGGCGGTGTTCAGGTACGCGACGTAAAAATTCGCACTGTAACCCGCCGCTCTTGCATCAATGTTTTCCCGGTCGATCCGGAAGACGCGGTTCTATCGACTGATGCGCAGTTTGATCCGGAAACAGGGGGCATCCGCGCCAAGCTACAGGGGCATCGCAAGATCATGTCCCGTTCCGTCCTCATCGACCTTGGCTTTGACAAGGCGACTGTAGATCGTATTCCCGGTGTAAATGAAAAGACTGATGGTATCGCGCTTGAACGTCTCAAAGACGTCTCAGGCGAGCGCGCATTCGACAAGGATATGGTCGAGGTCTATACGGTCTATACCCGTCTCAAACTTGATACCACGTCGCGCCATTACCGAATCACGTTCGGGGGCGATTCCGCCAACCCCATTCTTCTGGATTATGAAGAGACGACTCGGTTTTATCCGTATGCGGCATTCGTCCCTTATCCACTTGCGGGCACCCTTTTTGGGCAAGGAATCGCGGACCGAATTGGAGAAGATCACGAGAAAATATCGAAAATGGAGCGGGCTGTTCAAGACTCGCTCAACATGTCGGTATTCCCCATCACTGTTGTTGATGATGACGTTAGTTCGATTGACGACCTAACAAACCTGCATCCCGGTAAGGTCATCCGCTCATCGTCACCGAACGGCGGAATTAACTTCGTTCAGCATCCGTTCACTGGCGCACAAGCTACCGGGATTATCGAACGGCTCGAACAGAAGCTTGACTTCTCGACAGGCGTTGGGCCTCAAATGATGACGCTCGACGCATCCGACTTACAGCGCACCACTGCCACGGCGATCAATCAGCGTTCGAACCAGCAACAGACTTTGATTGAGACCGTATCACGCTTCTTTGCCGAAACCGGCTATCGCTATCTCACAAAAGTCATTGTCGATTTGCTCGTACAGAAGCCCGACGAGTCGCAGGAACTTATTGGTAGGCTGACGGGCAACTTCATCCCGGTTGATGAATACAACATCAATTTCGATGTCACCACGTCGGTTGCGTTTGGAGTCATGTCCCGCGACCAATCAATGGCGTCTCTCAATAACCTTCTGGCGCAGCAATATCAGGCATTGGCACAGGGTCTGCCCATCGTCAATGCGCAGAACATCTTCAACACCGTTGCGAAGTTGACTGAACTGTCGGGATACAAGAACACGGCTGCTCACTGGACCGATCCGACAACATTGCCGCCGCCCCCGCCCCCGCAACCGCCCGTCGATCCGAATGCCGGAATCATCGAAGTTGAGACCGTTAAGGCGCAACTGAAGTCACAATCAGACGAACTGAGCCGCCAGTCCGATTTGACGAAGTTTGCTGCCGAAATGGACTTCAAGCGCGATCAGCTGGCGCAGGAACTTGAACTGAAGAGAGCAGAAATAGAAGCAAAATACGCGGCACAAGTCGCAATCGAGCAACTGAAGGTTGAACAGCGAATGCCGCGCGATCCCATGGGGAATATCCAATGATCAATCAGGACGTTGTAGACAAGGCGTATGCTGCCGAACGGCTGATGAATAATGCCGATTATCAGAACGTGTGCCGTTGGATCGAAGAAGATGTCTTTGCTCTGTTCAACAGGGTCCCGCTTGGTGACGACGCGACATTGAAGGAAGTTCAACAGCTTTCGCACGGGTTCAAACTCTTCAAAGAACGCATCACTAAATATATTGAGAAAGCTCGTTATGAGGCACAAATCGAAGCCTCAAACGACGAAGAATACTAAATAGAAGCAATTCAAACGTTTTTGAAAACCAAAGGATTATATTAGAAGTATGGATGAAGAACTTGTTGACAATACCTCCGAAGCGGAGACTGTCGATAGCCAAGGTCTTTCTGTTGATGATGCCGCGATTAAACTTCGTGGCATGCTCGGCGTATCGAATGACTCTCAAGTAGAACACTCTGAAGATAACGACGGCGAAATGTCACCGGACGCTGAAGCCAATGCTGATGAAGCGAATGAGGCTGACGCAACCGAGAACAATACCGATGAAGACGACCCGGAATACGAGGTTGAAATTGGTGGCGAAAAGCTGCCGGTGAAACTCTCGGAACTCCGCAAGGGCTATTTGCGACAGAGCGACTACACACGGAAGGCTCAGGAAATTTCCGAACTGCGAAAGCAATACTCGGAGAACCAGCGGGACGTGAATCAGGTTCGTGAGCAACTTCGTGAAGAAAGCATGGGTTATCTCCAAGCTTTCAAGCGCGAAATGGCAGCCGCATATGCGACGCAACCCGAAATCGATTGGGATTACCTCCTGAATGAGAATCCCGGCGAATATGTCCGCCAGAAGGAAATGCAAGAGCGCCGCGATAGTATCGCACGCCAGCTGTATGAAACCGAAATGGCGATGGCTCAGCAACGTGAGGCTCAAGAGGCGCAACTGCATCAGGAGAGGCTTACTGAATCGAAGACTAAGTTCTTTGAAACGTATCCTGAACTCCGCGATTCTGCCCGTGCCAAGGAAGCTCAAGTCGGTATGACGCAACTGCTGATCGACGCAAGTTTTGATCAGCAAGAACTGGAAAATCTCTCTGACTATCGAATGCTCGATATTCTCTACCGCCTCTGGAAGGCTGAAAACACCGCAAAGATCGTGCCTCAAGTGGTGAAGAATTTCGAACAGAAGCCGAACATTTCCGCGAAGGAACCAAGTCGGAAAAACTTCGATCATCGTGAGAAGAATTGGTCCAAATTCAAGCAATCGGGCAATCTGGACGACGCCGCTGCCCTCATCATCAGTCGCCTATAAAAAGAGGTTTTAACTAATAATGGCTACTCTCAAAACAACCGATGTCTCTCACGTTCGCGAAGACCTTGAAGACATCATTTCGAACATTTCGCCTGAAGACACCCCGTTCCTTACCTCCATTGCGAAGGTTTCGGCATCGCAGAAGACTCACGAATGGACTCAGGACAAGCTTCGCGCCCGTAACAAGAACAACGCTGCTATCGAAGGTGCTGAAGCCGCCGCCGCAAGCAATAGCGCTCCCGTTCGTCTCCGCAACCACGCACAGATTTTCACTGAAACTGTTCAGGTTTCCGGCAGTCTGATCGCATCCGACACGGTTGGTTCAAAGAACGAACTTGCTTACCAGCTTGCGAAGAGCATCAAGCAAGTCAAGGGCGATATCGAAGCCACTGCTGTATCGGAGAAGGCTTCTTCGCTTGGCGAGCCGCGTGAAATGGGCGGTATGGAAGCTTGGGTCAAGACCAATGCGCTTCATGGAACTGGCGGCGTTACCGCTGGCTATAACAGTGGCACCGGTCTCGTCGGCGCTGTAACGGACGGCACGGCTCGTGCGCTGTCTCACGCACTCATTGTCGAGATGGCTGAAGGTATCCACTCCGAAGGTGGTGTGCCGAAAATCCTTCTGGTTCCCCCGGCACAGAAGAAGAATATCGTTGCTCTGTCCAATGGTACTACCAAGTTTCAGGACGCCAGCAAGAAGACCGTCTTCGGTGACGTCACGATGTACGAAACACCTTTCGGTCGCTTCGATATTGTGACTTCGCGCGACGTACGTTCGAGCACGGTTATCGGTTACGATCCGGAGCTTTGGGCACAGGCTGTATTCCGTGGCCTCACCAAGAAGAAGCTTCCCGAAGGGGGCGACTACGAGGGATATCAGGTCATCACTGAAGTTACCCTTGTTTGCCGCAACGAAGCAGGTAACGGCAAGGTCGCTGACCTTTCGTAATCTAATCTGACCTGAACGGATATAACTATAATTCAGGGAAACTGAGGCTCCATTTCGGGGCCTCTTTTTTTGCCCGCTGCTCAAAATTCACTGCCGCTAAATAGCAATAAACAAGGCAGGAATGACGAGCAAACATGAACGACCTTAATCTTACTGGCGCTGACTTGCTGCCGACCGAAGGTACATTCCTATGGGAAGATTCCCCTACACGACGCGTATGGATTACCCGTCAAGGCGACAATCTGATTATCACTACCGAAGCCAAGGTTGATGCGATCATTGCGCAGAATGCCGCGATTGAATCCGAATTCAATTATTCGGGTCGGCACGGTGACTTGGTCCAAATCGCATCGGTCCCGGATTCGCTCTACTTCGAATGGATGCGGCAGGGCATTACGGATGATGACGCGAAAATGAAGCGCATCCTGAACGACCCTGATTTTGCGAAATTCCGTACGAATAGGTGGACCGTATAACGATGACCTATGACGATTTTATCGCTACTATCAATTCTCTGACGGTACGCACCGACGCGCCAATTCCGACGTTCATTAGTCTTGCTGAAGATTCCCTCCGGACCGTCACCAAGCACTATCTTGCGGAAAAGACCGTTACCCTTTCAGTCGTTGACAATACGGCTGAACTCCCATCCGACTTCATCGAACTACGCTCAATCACCGGATCACACGGCTATGTCTATAAGCCGGTCAATCCCGCACAAGCAACGTTGTACGCCGATGAAGTCGGGTACTATCATTCGGGCAACACGCTCGTGTTTGTGGGCAACTACGTCGAAAACGAAGTGACGATCCTTTATTGGTCCGCTTTCGAGGGCCTGTCTCCGACCCAATCCAATTGGCTGTTTGACCGCTTTCCTACCGTCTATGTCGCCGCCGTCATGAAGGAATTCTACCGGTGGGAGAAGGACGCTGAAGGAGTCGCTATCGAGCAAGCCACGCTTCAAGAGCTTCTTGGGCGCGTAGCAGAAGACGACCGGCGCGGACGCAAAACCGGCACGCTCTATATGGGTTTCGGTACATGGCTCTAATCGAAATCCCGTTCACATCCTTCACACCTGATCTACCCGCGATGAACAACCCCGGCAGTCCGCGCATTCACAATGCCACGGCTGGTCGCGGATCGGCGCAAGGTGCGGTTACGCTCTATCCCATGAAAGCTGCCTCGCTCTACAGCAGCACCAGTATGGCTTCGCGTCCGCTCGGAACCGCCATCGGTCAAGACAGGGATGGAAACGCTAAGATTTACGGCGGATGCGCGACGAAGCTTTACAAGCTCGCACCTTCCACCCGCCAATGGACGGACATTTCCCGCGTTGGCGGATACATCACGTCGGCAACAGAGCGTTGGCGCAGCGTTGAATTCGGGTCTCTTCAACTCTGGACCAATTACAACGACGAAATCCAGTACCTTGATATGAACACAGATTTACAATTCGCAAATCTGACAACCCTTGTGAAAGGACGACATATAGCCACACACAAAGGCTTTGTGATCGTCGGAAATACATACGACTCGCTCGATTCCGCCGTCCCTTATCGTGTGCGGTGGAGCGGAATTGAGAACCCTTTCGATTGGTCATTCAGCGCGGCAACGCAAAGCGATTTTCAAGATATCCATGGCTACGGCGCAATCCAAGGCATCGTTACGGACGACAGTTGTTATGTGATCCTTCAACGCGGCATCGTTCAGATGACATACATTGGAGCGCCTTACGTGTTCCAGTTCGATGACCGCGTGGTAGGTAAAGGCTGCTCTGTTCCGAACTCAATTATCACGGTTTCAGGTCTCCATTTCTTTCTCAGTGACAACGGCTTCTACATGCTCCAAGGCGGTCAATTGACGCCAATCGGGGAAGGTAAGGTGAACAAGTGGTTTCTTGAGAACTTCGACAGTTCCCAAGCAAGCCTCATGACGGTAGCCGCCGATCCACGAGAAACCTTAGTCTACTGGCAATTCTGTTCGAAGGCATCAACGTCCGGAACTCCCGATTTGATGCTTACCTATAACTATGTGTCTGGCGAATGGACTCGGGCGACAGCCACTACAACGTACATTTTCAACTCTGTCTCCTTGCCACAAACGGTCGATGGATTGAACGTGTACGGCTCTATTGACGCTGTTCCGGCTTCCTTTGACGACCCCATATGGGCGGGTGGACAGAATCTCCTGTGGGGCATGTCCGCTACTGGCGCTGTCTATTCGTTCAGCGGTGAAACGCTCGAATTTCAGTATGACAGTCCTGAGATTCAAGCGAGCCGGTTAATACCAAACGAGCACGGCGCTGAACTGGCGATTATTGGTGCTGTTCGTCCTAAGTTCGAAGGCGCTGGTGATAGCGTCACCGCTCGTGTTCAGGTCGGAACGAAGGCCCTGCCGAACTCGGATATTGTTTGGTCCGACATGCAGGAAACCAACTCTGAGTCAGGCTACGCATACTTCCGTAACAAGAGCCGTTATCAGCGATTCCGCGTTCGTATCTCCGGACCATGGACGCGCGCATATGCGATGGAAATCGACGCCAAACCATCAGGGCGAAGGTGAGTTTCCGCTAAATATGTGAATGCAGAAAGTCAACGAACATACCAACCAACGGCAAGTCGCCTCTATCGTGAACCAATTGGCGAGCCAGTTCGACGGAACAACTGGTTCGTTTTCGCTTGCTAATTCGGCGACCACAACGACCGTTTCGAACTCTAAAGTCACGACCATCAGCAAAGTCATTCTACAGCCGCGCAACACTAATGCGGGTTCGGCTGGTGCGTATATCAGTTCGATTTCAAACGGCAGCTTTGTGGTCGGACACCCGTCCGCCACGACCGTCCGAACATTCGATTACGTGGTGTTCGGCGTATGAGGATCGGTTTCACTGAAAGCGAGTACGCGCGGGTTCGTGATTGGCTTGTTGCGGCTATCGATACAAATCCGGATGTCATTTCGGAAGGCACATTGTTGGAGAAATTGCGCTTCAACGAATGGCAATTGCTTACGACCGAAAACGCCGCATGTGTCCTCCAACTGTGTGAACACGAAGGCGAGAGGATTGCCAACGTGGTCCTATTAGGCGGTAAGCGAAACGGTTCGCTTCGGGAAATCATGGGTACTCACATTGTTCTCTGCGATTTTCTCAGAGAACTGAAGTTCACTAAATTGGTAGGAACGCCGCGCAAAGAGTGGCACCAGTTTCTAAAACAAAATGGCTTCAAACAACAAGAAAAAGAATTCATTAAGGAGCTAATTTAATGCCCAGTTCGCCAAAGGAACAAACCAGTAAGGTCGAACCGTGGGATGGGGCTAAACCCTACCTGCTCGACCAATACAAACTTCTTGATGACGCGTTCAAAAATGGTGCGCCAAAGCCTTGGGAAGGCAAGCAGGTTGCCGATCAGTCGAAGGCGACTCTTGACGCGCTTCAGGGTACTGAAAATCTCGCACGAAATGGCAACACGTCGGCACTCACCAACGCGACCAATGCCGTGAATGGCGTAATGACGCAAGGAACGAATACGCAAGCCAATCAGACGCTCTCGCAGCTTCAGCAGCAGATGAATTTCGGCACCAATCCGACAGACGCGATTGCCAAGGGTATCGCCAACGGTTCGACGGTTGGGCAGAACTATACGAACGCTGCTGCTGGCACTGCCGCTGGTCTACAGAACTATCAGAACGGTGCCATTTCTCAGTTTCAGGGTATGGCGAATTATCAGAATCCGGCGCTCGCACAAGCGCAGGGTTACGGCGGGTACACCAATGCGGCGGCTGGTCTACAGAGCAAACAGGCGAACAGCCTTGCGCAGTCCAACAACCCGGCAATGGACTTCCTGAAGAATACGGCTTCCGGTGCGAGCGTCGGCAACAACCCGTACTTGGACCGTATGGTTTCCAATCAACAGGACGCCATCGCCAACAAGCTGAAGAACATCACGAACCCCGGAATCGATTCACAGGCTGCTTCCCTTGGTAGAATGGGAAGTGCTGCCTACGCGACACAACGAAACAATGCGGAGTCTACCGCCGCTAACGAAATGGCGAAGGTTGCGACCGAAGACTATCAGGCTCAGTACAATCAGGACACGGCGAACCAACTGAACGCTGCTGGTCAATATGGAAATTTCGCCAACCAAGATGTTGCGAACCGACTTAACGCCAATCAGGCGCTTGCCGGTACGGACGCTCAGCAGCAGCAGTTGCGACAGGCTGGTACGAGCCTCTACGGCGACCTTGCCAACTCGCAGCAGTCTCAGCGCCTTAATGCGGCTAACTCGCTGTCGAGTGCGTATGACTCTCAACAGGCGGCAAGGCTTGGTGCTAACGCAAATTACGCGGGCATTATGGATAGCCAGAACGCCGCACGGCAAGCCGCGCTAAATTCGAACCGTGATTTCCAGATGCAGGGCGCAAATCTCGCATCGAACAACTATCAGAACAACATTGCGAACATGTTCGCTGGCAATAACCAGCGTTTGAACGCCGCGAATGCAGCGAACAATCAGCAGAATGCGGTTGCCGATCAGCGCTTAAACGCCGCGAATATGGCGGGAACTGCTTACCAGAACCAGTACCTTCCGTACCAGCAGTTGGCGGGAGTTGGTGACATTCGTGACGCTCGCAGCGACCTCCAATTGCGTGCTGAAATCGACAAATGGGATCGGATGCAGCAGCAGCCAATTCAGAATGCCGCGAACTTCATTAACCTGCTGAATAGCGGCGGATACAACAATACAAAGACGCAAGTCTATTCCAATACTGGCGGTCAAATGCTCGGCGGTCTGGCGGCTCTTGCCGGTCTGTTTGTTTGATTAGAGAGGCAGACTAATGGCAATTTTCGATCTATTCACGAATACAGCGCGCAAGAAGAAGCCGGGACAACCGAGTGATTTCGAAGCGGTAACGACGCCGGACGAACAGCCGAATTGGTTGTCGCAATTCCTGCCGGATGAGCCGGACAAACGGGAAGCGTTGTCGCGTGGTCTTCTGATGGCTGGCGCTAACATGATGGCGGCGGGTGGTCCCTCTCGCGATCCGATGAACATCCTTAGCGTACTCGGTTCCGGTATTGCCGGTGGCGTGAAGGGCTATGACGCTACTCTTTCCGGCAATCAGGAATTGGCGGCGCAGCGCCTTCAAAACCAGTCCGCACAGATCAAGCTTCAGGGTAGCCAAGAATTTCGCAAGCAGATGTCCGCATGGCAAGACAAATGGGGCACCAATGGCACCAGCCCGGAAGCGCTTAACGAACTCATGGGCATCTATGCGGCTGCTGGTGATGCGGATGGCGTTAGGGCAATTCAGAAGCAAGTCCACGACGCGACCACGAATGAATATGGTCTCAATCCTATTTGGATGACTGACGAGAACGGCAATTCTGTTCTTGGGCAGATCGACAAGAAGGGGAACTTCCATAAGGTCGAAACGGGCGGTCTCACCGCTGCCCCCGGTGTTGATAAGATCGATACCGGCACTGAAATTGTCCTTATCGATAAGAAGTCCGGCAATGTAATCAGCCGCACTCCCAAGGACGTCGCGGGCGAAGCAAGCCAGAAAGCAGGAGGCAAGGTACAGGGCGAGTCTGCTGCGAACCGTCCGAAGGTGGAAGGCGCTGCGAACGAAATGCTGTCGTCTATCGATAGCCTTGCGAATGATCCGTATCTTGATTCCATGGTCGGTGCTTGGGATGCCCGGACACCGGATTTGACAGAGGATGCTGCCCGCGTTCGATCCAAGATGGATCAGCTTGGCGGTCAAACCTTCCTACAAGCCTTCAACTCATTGCGGGGCGCTGGCGCGATTACCGAACAAGAGGGCGCAAAGGCACAAGAAGCCATCGCACGGCTCAATCGAGCACAGAACGAGCACGACTACCGGGAAGCGCTTAATGAGCTTCGCGCAGTCGTCCAGCGCGGCGTTGAGCGGTATCGGCAAACGGCTGGCGTTTCGACTGATGATCAAAGCGGTTCTGTCGAAAGCGAGACGACTGCGGATGCTCCGGGAACCCAAGCTAATCCAGTTCGTGTGACCAACGCTCAAGAGTTGGAAGCTCTGCCGGAAGGAACTTGGGTAGTTGGTCCGGACGGCGTTCCGCGCCCCAAAGGAAAGAGGCGCAACTAATGGCGGTAAATGATCGCGCGTTCTACCTAAAGCGATACCTGATGGATACGCACAACTTGAGCGACTATCAAGCTGCTGCTGTCGTCGGCAACCTCATACAGGAATCGAGCCTGAATACCGGCGCTGTCAACCGTGGTGACGGTCGTGACGGCTCCAATAGCATCGGTCTTGCGCAGTGGAATGGCGAACGTGCCCGTGGTCTAAACAGATACCTTGATGAGCGTCGGAAAGCTGGCACCTTCACCAGCGACACCGAAGCGCAGCTTGATTACATCATTCATGAACTGAACACGACGGAAAAGGCGGCTGGCGATAGGCTTCGCAACTCGCAGTCTCTTGAAGATGCCACTGCCGCTTTCGTCGGCTTTGAACGCCCGCAAGGCTGGTCTGCTGCCAATCCTACCAATGCTCATGGTTGGAACAATCGATACGGCTACGCCAAAACGCTGATGGGTTATTCGCCGAACGGCGAGAACGGACAAGCCGCGCAAATGCAAGCGTTGGCTCAATCAAATCCGACTCCGTCCGCATCATCGCAGTCAGCACCCACACCAACGGACGGCAATGTTTCCATCGGGAAAGTAGACCTTCATCCGAATGATGGGGTCGCGGTCCGTCTCGCAAACAAGCTGTTCGGTACTGATTGGCATATATCAGATGACCAGAAGAGCGATATCGACAAAAGCGCTGGATTGCTCGGTGACGCTGCCAAGCTGTTCGCCCAAGATACCGATTCCATAAATAGACAGATCCAGAATGGTGCGCGTCCTCGACAGGATACCGGTCCGGTCCAAATCGCAATGCTGTCGTCGGCACCAACGTTAATGATGAAGAGGAAGCGCGGCGGATTGGGCGGATTGGGCGGTTACTAACAGAGAGAATATCGAGCGAATGGCTCCGGATAATAAGAAGAACAAGCAGAGCTTGAGTCAGGCGGAAGCTGCCGCGAAAATTCGGCATTTGAATGATCAGGACGACCTTTCGGCAGCATTTGACCAATACGAATGGGGCAACCCTGCTTCCGGTGATGACGAGCTAATCAAGGCTTTCGATCAGTACCAATGGGGCGATGATGGTGCGCCGGTCAATAGCGGTCCAAACCCCGATCTTATTGACAACAGCGAAGATGCTCCTGCCGTTGTTCGTGTAGCTGTCGGCGCGCTGGATAAACCGGAAGACCGGCTTTCTGCCTTGCGCAAATATTACCCCGATGCGCAGCCGTATGGCGAAGACAATTTCATTTTCACAGACAAAGACGGCAAGGTTCGTCAGTATAATAACGAAGGCTGGATTCCATCTGGCGGCGATTTCGCATCCATTCTCCCGGAAGTCGGCGAAGGCATCGGTGCGATTGGCGGCGCAGCTGGTGGCGGTGTGCTCGGTAGTTTAGTTGCCCCCGGTCCCGGCACTGCTCTTGGTGCGATTGGCGGCGCTGGTGCTGGCGCTACTGCCGGTCGTGAGGGCGTTCAGCGCAGTCTTAATTGGCTGTTCGACAATGTGGACTCAAGGACCGGCACTGAACAAGCTGTCGATATGGCGAAGACTTTCGCTCTTGGCGCGGCTGGCGAAGGCGTCGGTATGGTTGCCGGTCCGCTCATTAGGAAGGGCGGTCGTGCTGTTGGTGACTTCGTTGGCGATACTGTCAACAGGGCATTTGTCGGCGGGGCTGATGATGCCGCCAAGGTCGCCGACCGTATCGCGGACTTTGAATCCATCGGTGTAACCCCGACTCCAGGCATGGTGTCTGGCAATCCTCGCCACGCCAGAATTGAACATGTGCTGAAGAATACCAAGTCCGGAGAAGCTATCGAAGCTCGTATCCGGGACGCACACTCAGGACTCGGCAATGAGTTTGACCGCATCATAACTGATATGACAGGCGGTCAACCCGCAATGACGCGCCCGCAAATCGGTCAAGCGTTGCGGGAACAGACGCAAGTTGCCAAGGACGCGGCATATTCTGTTTCGAACGACCTGTATGACGACGTCGCCAACAAGGTAACGGCTACGCCTAAGGCTTCCAACACCGCAAAATATCTCTCGGATTTGAATGCTGAAAAGGCGGGCCTGTCCAATGTGGGGCAGCGCATACACACAAAGCACATTGATCGTGTAATTGAAGAAGCAACACCGCTTCTCGAAGACATCAGGAATGGCGCTGGAAACTTCAAGGAACTGAAGGAATACCGCACCTACATCGGCGGACTGGCGAATGAACAGGGTCTTGATAAGACCTTGAAGAACCGCCTGAATGGTCTTTATGACGCGCTCACGCGTGACATGGAGGAAACCGCCCTTTCTTCTGGCGAGGATGCCGCCAAGGCATGGCAAAAGGCTAACTCCAATTATCGCGAATTGTCTCAGGAGTTTGGTAAGAAGACCCTGCCCGATACAGTTCTGAAGAAAGATACAGACCTCATCTACCGCGAAGTTTTTGGCAGCATGAAAGATGGCGGCAACAAGATCGCTGCCATGCGTCGTACCATCATGAAGGATGATGGTGGTGCGGATAAGTGGGCAGAAATGACCGGTTCAATCATTAGCGACATCGGAAAGAAAGGCCCTGACGAACCCTTCGAAATGTCCACCTTCCTGAACAACTGGAATGATCCCAAGCGGTTCAGCAAGGAAGCTAAGGATGCCTTGCTTAGGGGCACGAAGCACGAAAGCTATATCGAAGACTTGAACAGAGTTGCCCGGATCGCCGACAGTCTGAAGAAGCATGGCAAGTTCGACAACCATTCGAACACCCTAAGCAACGCGATTGCGGCAGATTCCCTAAACCCGTTCAACAGGAATAACCTGCTTGCGGCAGCACTCGACATGAGTGTTACGGGTGGTAGTGCCTTGGCAACAAAGTATGCCGTTACGGGTGCCGCTAAGGCTGGCAATTGGGTCTATAGAAATCGCGTCGGCAAGATGATGACAAGTCCCGAATTTGTGAAATGGCTGGCGGACGTACCGAAAGCAGAAATGAAGAAAGGCGGCTTGGAAAGCCACGTCAAAAATCTCGTAAAGATCGGCGCGGTATCGCAGGACCATGAACTTTCTCAGGCGATTCACGAGTATCTTCGGGACGTTGGTTACTACAAAGACGAGCAATAATAAGAGGCGGATTAACGCACAATGACAGACATTACCTCCAGCGATTGGACCGAACTTGATGCTGATAATACGAACCCTTCGCCGAATGGCGTTCAGGGCGGCTATCAGCCTTCGACAATCGCCCCGATCATTCGCGGCATTCGCGGCGCAATAAAGCGCGCTCACGTCCGAACCAATCCGTATTACACTACGACGGGCACCGGAAACGCTTACGTCTTGACGTACGTCGGTGCGCCTCTCGCCTACACCAAGGGTGATCCCTACGAGTTCTTTGCGGATCGGGCGAACACTGGCGCAGTAACGCTGAACGTCAACGGGCTCGGCGCGAAAGCCCTTGTCATGCCCGATGGCTCGGCGCTGACTGCGAACCAAATCAAAGCCGGTCGGGTTGTTTCGGTCATCTACAATGGCACGTCCTTCGTGATGAATGGCTACGTCGATCAGAACTTGAAGCTTGGCGATGTGTCGGCAAATACGCTGACTCTCACGACTGCCTTGACCATTCCTGAAGGCGGTACTGGTTCGACAACGGCGGCGGCTGCGCGCACTGCGCTTGGAACCGACAACGCAAACAATATTACGCTTGGTACGCTCGCACTTTCTCGTGGTGGAACAGGCGCAAATGACGCCGCTACCGCCCGTACAAACCTTGGTCTCGTAGCGGTTGCGGCTTCCGGTTCTGCTACCGATTTGACGACCGGTACACTTTCGGATGCTCGCTTGCCGACGTCGATGGCTGGTAAGACATTCATTTCGAACACGACGATTGACCACGCGACGACGGCGGACCTTCGTTTTGAATTGGCTGGCGTTCTTTCTGGTCGCCTTTACCGTGACGTCGGCGGCGGTCTGGTTATGCGCCGCTACAACGAAACGACGGGTGCTGCCGAAGGCTACATCCAAATCACCGGTAATGGTGTCAATGATGCCAAGTACAACGGCAACGTCATGTGGCACGCCGGGAACGATGGCGCGGGTTCCGGTCTTGATGCCGATTTGCTCGACGGTCAAAGCAGCGCGTATTATCTCAGCGCATCCAACTTGAATGCGGGTACTGTTCCGAACGCGCGGATTTCCGGTGCGTATTCCGGCATTACAACGCTTTCTACAACCGGTCTGCTGACTGTTACCAATGCTGGCGAAGCACTTCGTGTGGCTGGTCCGGCTGCTGCCGACGATCCGTACATCACCTTCTATGCTGGTGGCGTGCGACAGGCTTATATTCAACACACCGATGGAACCGGCACTGGTGCTGGCTTCAGACTATTCAACGACGTCACCGACGATTATCTTTACCTGTCGAACGTCGGTGATGTGGACGCCTTGAAGTTTTACGACTCCTCCACGACGGCACACAGAACCGTTTGGCATTCGGGAAATTTGACACTTGCCGATCTTGGTGGCGCATCGTCTTCGATCAGTATTACGGCGGGTAACGGTCTTTCGGGCGGTGGTACTCTCGCGGCATCCCGTACGGTAACGCTCGGCACTCCCGGCACGCTGACGTCTGGCACGACGAACTCGGTAACTTCGACCAGCCACACACACGAAGTAGACGAAGACAGCATTGTTTCAGTTGGCATGGCGGCGCTTGGTGCTGGCGCTGTCGGTACGTACATGTTCGCTCAGCGTGTCGGTAACACCAATGGATATGCCTTTGGGGCTACTATTGGCGGCGCGAACCTTGAAAGCGCCAGTTCGTCCAGCGGTGACGGAACCGTACAATCGGGCACTTGGCGCTGTATGGGCAACATCGGCGCTGGGTCGACGGCGGGCGGCTCGCTTTCACTATTCTTGAGGATATCTTAATGGAATTTCGAAACGCTTTTTATAGCCGACAAGATGGTTCGGCGATTGACATGGAAGTAAACCATCCAACATTTGGGTGGATTCCCTTCACGGCGACCGCACAGGACCCGGAGGCACACGGCAGAGAACTATTTGCTTTGGCGAGTGCTGGCACGGTTGCGCCGTATGTATCGCCGACCATTGAAGAAGTTCGGGCAAACATGCCTACCCTTACCGCGCGCCAGCTTCGGCTTGGTCTTGTCGGCAACGGCTTCTCTATGTCTCAGGTGACGGCGGTAATTGAAGGAATGCCGGAAGGTGCTGACAAGGAAACGGCGCGCATCGAATGGGGATATGCGACCACGTTTGAACGCACACATCCCCTGATCGCGACCGTTGGTGCCGCTCTTGCCATTGGCGAAGAGCAAATTGATACGATGTGGACAGAAGCCGCGAGCCTGTAACGCCCCTCACCCGGTCTCTCAAGTGCCAGAACTGCTTTCGCCGCTTTTGGCACTTTCTTGTTAGCAATGCCTGATGTGACGAGGGGCAGCACTCGCAAGAGCTTCGAAATCAGGCTATGCAATCTGTCGTTGGGATTTGCTGGGGGAATTCATGTATCGGAATCTTATTGCGTCCGCGCTGCTGTCGGCGGCGCTGGTTAGTTGTGCGACTACGAGCGAAATGCCGCTCGCACAGAATATGGTGCGGCTTGATACGAACGCATCCGGATTGATCTTCACAAGCGCAGCCGGTGCGATCACCATGAAGAAAGCCGCTGAAGCGACCTTGCGGCGCGGCTACACGCATTTTCGGCTTGATCAGGCACAGACGTCTTCCGGTTCACGATTTGCTGGCATGAGCACGTATGGAAGCGGGACCGCGCAAGCGAGCGTCTACGGAAACAACGCTTATGGAAGCTATTCCGGTTCGTCATTCTCGACCCCTGTATATGCTCCCACGGCACAGATTGGCGTGACCGTGATCATGTTCCGCGCGAACGAAGCCGGTGCGCGTGGTGCGTTCGATGCCGCCGACGTGTTGGCGAAGAAGGGCAAGGTTTAAAGGATGGACAACTTTCGTCCTGCCGCGCTCTGGATATCAGGCGTCATCGCGTCCTTGGCGATTGGTTCGGGGATTGGTCATTCAATGAGGAACGAGGAAGCAGCCTTCTTTCTCGCAATCGGGTTTGCGTTGGCTTTCATTTGCGCCCGCTTATGGATAGGCGAAAACCGAAGGACTCCAGACGCTAAATAGAAGCGTCGATACTGAAAGCCATAATTTTTAATTGCCACGCGCATGACAAAGCCGCCACGGGGTTTCCTGTTTCCCGTGGCGGCTTCATTTTTTCTGGCGAATATGCCTATGTCAGGTGCTTTCTGTGTACCTTCACAATGATCCAGTCGTTGAAGCAGTCATCCCGTCTCAACACGTCATGTGCGAATTGCTCGTAAGCTTCCATGAAAGAGGCTTCACCCTTCGACCTGCATAGATGAAGGATTTCGCGGTTGAACCGGTCCGGACCGTGCTCTTCGACAAGCACCTTCAATGCGTCATTACTGCCGTAATATGAAAGCCAATCACTCTCTTTAATGACAGTTCGCTTACGCTTCTGTCCTTTCAATGGCGGCAGTTTGCGCGTGCTGAAGAAAATCTTCTTGCCGACGTGAAAGCGTCCGGTCTCTTTGTCTGTGATCTTGTAGACGAACGAATGGTAAGCGCTGATGTCCTCGGACGTGAACGGCTCACTGCGATAGAACCACGTCATCTACCGGCGAACAGAGCGAATTCAACATTACGACGCTTGGTTAGACCGGCAAGAGGCTTCAGGACGCCATTCACCCGCGCCTTGTTCCATTGAAGCCAAGCGCGTTCAATATCAGCCAATGGCGCTTTGGCGTTGATGCGTTTCAGCAAGGTAGACGAACCGAACGCACCGATACCGAGATTGTACGCGAAGGAAACGAGTGCTCCGAACTGGTCATCACACAGTTTGACCTTCACGAGCTTCGCCACGCCACTTTCGAAAACGGCAAGATCGGATTTCAACAGTCGTTCGGCTTCGGCTTCAGTGATGGTCTGCCGGCGCTTGACGTCGTCTTTGGTGACGGTCTTCGTATGCCCGTATCCGATTGTCGGAATACCAGCGGGACAGAGATACGCCCGAAGCTCGCAGCCTTCGGACGTTTTGATGAGTGAGATTGCTTTGGGGGAAGTGGTGTTTGTCATCCATTATATAGCAGCGGATGACGATCTATCCCCGATCAAAGCGCTTGTTGGCTTCAATGAGTGCTTCGATTGAGGCGACATTCTCGCGCATTCGCCTCAAGGTGTCTTCCATTTCTTCATGCCAAGACTCGATAATGATCATGCGCTCAGCCAAGGAAAGGTCTTCGAATTCGGCGCTGTTTGGGAAATTGATGACGTTATTCATTTTCTTGATATCCTCTGAAATCAATGTTGCTCGTTAGCTTTTTCAATGAAGCCGAAACCCAATTCGGACCAACGCTTGCCGACAACGCTTTCATCGAAAGTCGTCATCAGGTAGCGAGACTTACAATAGGCTTGGCGGGTGATTATCGTTTCCGGACGTGTACAGACATTCCAGATCGCCGGTTGGCTGATCAGGTCGCCGATTGCTTTTGCCGCGCTGTTGCCTGAAGTGAACGAACCCCAAGGTGTCAGATACGTCCCTACCGTTCGAAGCTGTTTGCCAATCAACTTTTTGCGCTGCTTGTCCCGCCAAGAGTCAGAAACTACGAAATAGCCGCCGCCGCCATCGTACTGATTGAAAACCGGATTAAGTGTGGCGATGTGCGCCGTCTCGCGCTCCCCCAACACGTCTATATCGCACAGTTCGATGGTTCGAAATTCCAAGCATGAATTGCCCGTTGCGCTTTGATTATAAGCTTCCTGAAGCTCTTCGTTATGGTGTGTCCCCTTATAAAGTTCCCGTAGGTGCTGGTAGTGTCTTTTCTTGAGGTTGCTCGATGCGCCGACATATATGTTCCCCGTATCTCGGTGCTCAATGATGTAGACGCCGCAGTTCTCATTTACGCTATTCATTTCAATATTCTCCTGTTTGTTATTACGTAATTATTTAGTTCCCCGGTCCCTGAAATTCGGTCCATTTTCACGCGTAAACTTGCATTTTTTGGCGGCGTGGCGCGATTTTCTTGCGTTTTGCGCGTCGTTCCAAAACTTTGATTTTGGCTAAATACCTCCATAAAAACAGGAGCTATCACCCATGACAATCAAAGCTATATGCTTGGGACTTCAGTCGCCCAATTCCACCATGCAAATCATTCAGAGAGCCGGGAAGAGGTTCGTCCTTGCGCTCGCCATTAGTCTTGAAACCAACGCCGACAATCTCGCCGATGCGATGCCGAACACGCCGGTAACATTCTCGATTGAGGAAGTGCCGTTCGCAGTCGTGAAGAAGGCATTCGCGGACACCGATCCGGATTCCGATGTCGGCGCAATTATCGCTTTGGAAGACGGAAAGGCCCTATCCGAAGAAGCCTTAGAGGCAGTTCGGGGTTACGTGCGCCGAAGTGTGATGGCGCTGCCGGTGCGCGATTTCAAGCGGCACCTGTCAGGCGGCTGAACGAACGCCAACCAACCCGTTCGACTACGCCCCGGCTTCAGTGGTTTTCTTGCTTCGGGGCGCAAAGACATTTTACAGTTGCGGGAAGACGGCACTTCGCGCCATCCGATGGAGCAACACATGATCGAACTACCAAAGCCAGTTCTGGACCTGTACGAAGCGCATAGAGCCATGTGCCAGCATTTCAGTCATCCCCGACTGAAGTTTACACTTGACGGCAGGTTGCTCGGCGACATCGGCGAAGCTTTGGTTGCGGACGCCTTCGGCATCACCCTTTGTGAACAGCGGGAAGGCGGTGTTGACGGGCGTGCGCTCGACGGACGAACAGTCCAGATCAAGGCAACACAAGACGTGAAGTCCGGTCCTTCATACACTCCCGGCAAACCTGCCAATCACCTGATTTTCGTTTGGCTTGACTTCGGAGGCATCGTAAAGCGCGGCGCCCACATTCTTTACAACGGACCGGAAGAACCGGTTCGCAGTCTCATCCGAAAGAGCGCTGAAGATTGGAAATTCACGATAACGCTCAGGCGGGGTGAGGTGCGAGCGTTGGATGCCAAACTCAGCAATGACCAACGGCTGCCCCGTATCCGGTGAGGACAAGGTGAACGGCTTCTTGCTCGTTAGGTTGTGCCGCCTTAGCTTGCGCGGCACGGTTATCGCGGGGGAGCTTCGGGCGGATGGCATTCAGAGACACTTGGAAGCGAATGAACTGGTTGGCGGTCGCGGGGGTCGCAACTGCATTATATGTCATTGCCGTGGGCTACACGTTGGGATGGTCACGCACGTGGAGCTTTCTGACAACAGAACCCGACTTGAACGAAGTAGGAGACTTCCTTGCCGGTCTTTTGGCACCATTGGCGCTGGTATGGCTGATTGCCGCCGTTCTCACACAACGACAGGAATTGAACGAAACGCGCGATCAGTTCGTAGAAAACCAGAAAGTGGTCGATGCGCAGTTGAAAACTATCAACGCGCAAAACGCTCTATTGTCGCTCCAACACAATCAATCAGTCGAGAACGCCAAGCAGGCTTACAGGTTAAGTCTCTTCGACAAACGCTTTGCGATCTATCAGTCGTTCATCAAGTTCAATGAAGCCCACACCGGCAAGGACTACAGGGATGAATCCTATTGGGCTATGACAAACCTTGCTCAGGAAAGTGGGTTTGTCTTTGATCGCTCCATTGAAGAATGGTTCGAAGCGATTGCGCAGCAGATTCATGATTACATTCAGTTCAAGTCGTTGAACCCGCACAAAAACTTAAACTTCAGCCTCCTCGGTGAGGAAAGGGACGCCTTCGACGAGTACAACAGAAATCTTGAAAAACAGTATGCAGAATATACCGGTTGGATCAAAGAGCAGTTCCTGCCGGAGGTGCGGATTGGGAAATTCTGGCACTTCTTGCATGTGAGTGACCAACCTTATATCGAAGGATGATCAGACGAGGACTGTTTTTTGCTACATTCCTGCTACGCCGGTTGCTACATTCTGCCTTGACAGAACCACGGAAATCCAGCATTTTCAGGGTGTTAGCAAACCCGGATCAGGTTCAAGGGTCCGGTTCAACACCATCTCAGCACCGCCCGGTGCTCCCCTCGGAAAGCGCTATCTATGAGGTGCGGCAGCGCCATGTCAACGCGACCTCGCAAAAGCTATTGAGACTGGCGCTTCCCGCTGGCCGGGTCGTATTTTCCGCCAAGCGACAGACTACGATGCGCTTATTTCTCCTGTAGGCGCCAGCCGCTCGTTTCCTCCTCGAAATCGGTAGCAATTGCGCTATGGTTAGCGAACTTTTGCCTAACAAAGGAACGAGCCATGAGCCTGCGCATCAACGACACTGCCCCTGATTTCACTGCCGAGACAACGCAGGGTACGATCAACTTCCATGAATGGATCGGCGACGGCTGGGCTGTTCTCTTCTCCCATCCGAAGAATTTCACCCCCGTCTGCACGACGGAGCTCGGCGCGATGGCCGGGATCGAGCCGGAGTTCCGGAAGCGCGGCGTAAAGATCATCGGTATCTCGGTGGATCCGGTCGAAAGTCACACCAAATGGAAGAACGACATCAAGGTGGCAACCGGCTTCGATGTCGACTATCCGCTGATCGGCGACCGCGATCTGAAGGTGGCAAAGCTTTACGACATGCTGCCCGCCGGCGCCGGCGACACGTCCGAGGGCCGAACGCCTGCGGACAACGCCACGGTGCGTTCGGTCTATGTCATCGGCCCGGATAAGAAGATCAAGCTGATCCTCACCTATCCGATGACCACAGGCCGTAACTTCAACGAGATACTGCGCGCCATTGACTCGATCCAACTCACTGCCCGGCATCAGGTGGCAACGCCCGCCAACTGGCAGCAGGGCGACGACGTCATCATCACGGCGGCCGTTTCCAACGAAGATGCCGTTCAACGCTTCGGCTCCTTCGACACCGTGCTTCCCTACCTGCGGAAGACGAAACAACCGACGGCCTAAACATAGCCATCCAGGCCAGAAGGAAAAATGATGGGCGCACCGAATACGCTGGTTTGGTGCGCCCTTGCTCCATTTTACGAATCTATTGCTTTAACTTGCTTTGGCCACGCCGATGATCTCTGACAAAACCCCGTGTAACGCATCACGATAGCCATTGCGTGCCGACGGCCCGCTTTCATCCGAGGTCATGACTACAGTCAGACTCAAGGCCGGGACGATGTAGAGCATCTGGCCGCCATAGCCCCACCCATAATACACATCCTCGTCGCCGATCCGGCGCATGAACCAACCATATCCATAACCGTCACCTGTGAAACGCGACTCCGTTCGCGGCTGCCACGAAAGCTCGATCCAATCGGCCGGGACGACCTGCCGTCCCTCGGGAGTGCGGCCGCGATTACGGTAGAGTTCGCCGAAGGCAAGGAGCGATCGCGCGCTCATCGCCATCTGGTTGCCACCCAAATAGATACCTTGCGGATCGCGATCCCAGGCCCCGATGCGGAAGCCTTCCAATGGAGCGAGCCATTCGCGCGCAAGCTCCAGTGTCGACTTGCCACCGACCTTGGTCAGTATTGCCGAAAGCAGATGCGTGGAAGCGGTCGAATAGAGCATCCGCCCTCCGGGCTCGTCGTCGAAGGGCTGTGCCAGGGCGAAACGTACCCAGTTGCGGCTCGAGACCCAGCGGCCATAGTTCGGCCCGGACATCCGCCCCAGGCCCGCTTGCATCGAGAGCAGGTTGCCGATCGTGATCTCGTTGATCCGGGGGTCCGGCTGCGGCGGGAGTTCCGCCTTGAGGAGCGCCGCGATCTTCTGCTCGGGCCCGTCGAGCAGCCCCTTGTCGATCGCAATCCCCACCAGTGCGGATATGATCGACTTGGACGCCGATTTTATGTTGGTCGACTCCGATGTCGTGTGGCCTCGATAACCCTTTTCCGCGATCGTCTCGCCGTGCTGGGCAACGATAACCGCCCTCAGGGGCTTCAGCTCGTCCCTGGTCGCCAGGCTCGTCACCAGGGTCGCGACGGCCGACCGATCCTGCGCGGCTGCGACCGGGAGGAAACTGAGGAGTGCAAGGAAAATGACGACAAGCCTGATCATGCGTTCCACCTAGTGCGTGGTTTCCTTTGATCGTACGCGATTAAGGGAGAAAAATCAGGCGGCAAGTCAAAGTGCCGCGGCGACGGTAGCGCCAAGGGAAACGAGCCCAGACCGACCCTAAAATGCGGATAAGAGGTAGTTCGGCCTTTCGCTGCTGTTTTCCTACCTTTCGGTCTTGCCAACGAAGTCGGCCGGGTTCTGGTACTTCACGGTTTGAAGGTGCTCGCAGTAGAGAACCAGTTCACCTTCGTTCTTGAAGACCTGGTAGCTGGCGCGAATGAGGCCGAGGTCTTTGTAACGGGGCACCTTCTCCATGTTGGTCCGGATCGTGTAAATCGTGTCACCGATGAAGACCGGCTTGATGAAGCGCAGCTTGTCGTAACCGTAGGAAAAAGCGTTCACGCAGTTTGTCGCGACGAGGCCGAGACCGGCCGAGAATACGAAGGCGCCGGCGACGAGGCGACGGCCGAATATTCCTTCCCGCTCCGCGAACATCTGATCCTGAACATAAGGATGGATATCGACGACAAGTGTATTGAAGAGATGGCTATCGCTCTCGCCGATCGTCCGACGCAGCGACCGGATACGCTGACCGACGGGCCAATCTTCATAGAACCAGTTTTCCGCGTTCCACACGGGCAGAGCGGCGTGATCGTCCGGCATGTCGGCGGGATGCGTCGACGAAACTCCGACGGTGGGCATAAACTCATCCATAATCAGCACCTGCGTAAAAAGGTCGGTTGAAAAGCGGATCTCCCGGCCTCTGCGTCCATGGGGCGGAGAAGCCTGGTTTGGTGCTATTGGACCGCGGACGTCTCATAGACCAGATCAGGCAACCAAAGAGACAGTTGCGGAAACATGCTCAGCACGATGAGAAGGGCCATCATCATCGCCAGATAGGGCAGCACCTCGCGTGCATAGGCCATCATCGGCACCTTCAGCACCATGGACGAAATATACATCAGCCCCCCAACCGGCGGTGTAATACCGGCAATTGTCAGATTGGTGATGAACACGATGCCGAAATGCACGCGATCGATGCCTACGCCGTCGATGAGAGGAATCAGCATCGGCGTGAGGATGATCAGCGCCGCCGATCCCTCGATTGCCGTCCCGATGACGATCAGCAGCACGTTGATGAGGAGCAGCATCAGGAGCGGGTTGTCCGTCGCTTCGCCGAGCCAGCCCGACATGGCCTGCGGCACCTGCTCCCAGGCGAGATAGAAACCGAAGGCTGCCGCCGCGCAGATCATGATCATCACCACGGCTGAATCGCGTACAGCTTCGGCCAAAACCTCCGGAATCTGGCGGACGGTGAACTCCCGGTAGCCGAACACAGCGACAAAGAGCACGTAAACGACGACCACGGCACCGGCTTCGGTGGTCGTGAAAAGACCGTACCGCGTACCCGCGAAGATCACCACCGGGATCGACAGCGCCCAGAGGCCGTCGATCAGCGCCCGGGTCGCCTCCGCGCGGGTGGCGCGCTGCTTGCGCAGCGGTTTGTAGCCACGCTTGCGGGCGATGAAATAGGTGGTCACCATCAGCCCGGCTGCCAGAAGGAGGCCGGGCACCACCCCCGCCGCGAAGAGCCGGCCGATGGAAGTCTCCGCCAGAAAGCCATAAACGATCAGGCCGATGGAGGGCGGAATAAGGCTGGTGATGATGGCCGCCGAGGACGTTATGACCGCAGCGAAGGCGCGGCTATAGCCTCTTTCAGACATCTCGACGCCGAGCGTTTTGGCGAGCATCGCCGCATCGGCATTCGCAGACGCAGTAAGGCCGCCGAGCAAGGTGCCGAGTACCGGGCACATCTGCGCCAGCGCGCCGGTCATGTGGCCGACCAGCACGTCTGCAAGCGTCAACAGACGCCGGGTGATGCCGGATGCGTTCATGATACAGCCGGCAAGCACAAATAGCGGCAGGGCCAACAGGGATACGGATTGAGTGCCCTCCGCCACTTCTTGCGCGAAGTTGGCCAGCGGGATCATGTCCATATTGATGAGAAAGAAGGCCAGCGCCCCGATCGCCATGGCCCAGGTGATCGGCGTCGACAGCAAGAACAGCACGACGACCAGAAGCGAGGGGCCGGCGAGATGGAACAGGGTCATATCAGCGATTCCGGATTTCGATGCAGCCGGACAGACCAAGGCCTTTCGGCGATAAGGTGCTGGAAAAGCATTCCGGCAGAAGCGAGCGCCAGCGGCGCGTAGGACAGGGCGCGCGACAGGTCGAGCGCGATCGTATGCACATGGCGGGACGTCCATGACTGCCAGGCGAAAAGGATCGTCATGACCATGAAGAAGAGCGCCAGCAGCAGATAGTTGAACCAGGCGACTGCTTTCTGCCAGCCGTCAGGCAGGGCCGCGACAAGCACATCGATTGCGGCGTGGGTACCGAGACGGACGCCAGCCACGGCGCCGAAGAACACGAGATAGGCAAAGGCCATCATCGCCAGTTCATAGGTCCAGGCGGCAGGCTGCGGGAATACGTAACGACTGACCACCCCCCAGAGGATCGAGAACACGATGACGATTAGCGCCACGACGCCAACCGCCTCATCGGCGCGGCGCAGGCTGATGAGGGGGATAGTCTCCTCCGGCGAGCGTGAGGTTTCCATAATGCCTCGAACTGTTGAAGGGCTGACGGAGCGGGCCACGGCCGCGCAATCGAGAACGCGGCCGCGCCCGATGAGACTTGTTATTGCTTCATCGCCTTCTGCACCTGCTCGTAGATGCCAGGCGTTATATTCGGAACCTTGTCGTAGGCGGCCCGGGAGGCCTCGATGAAAGCCGGAATGTCGACATCGGTCACGATCTCGACGCCGGAGGCAGATAGCTGCTTTGCATAGGCGTTATCCGTTTCCAGTGTCATCTGCGTCAATTCACTGGCGATCGCCCGCCCTTCCTCGAGGAGGATCTTTTGAAGGTCTTCGGGCAGGCTGTTGAAGAACTGGCTGGAGGCTACCCAGGCGGTGAACATGATCTGATGGCCGGTCTTCGAAATGACTTTGCGGGTCTCGTTCAGCTTCGCCCCGGCTATTGAGCCGAAAGGCCCTTCGGCTGCGTCGACGACGCCGGTCTGAAGCGCATTGTAGACGTCCCCCCACGGCAATTCCGTCGGCCTTGCGCCGTAGTTGCCGAAGGTCGCCATCATGATCGGCGACGAGGGTACGCGAATGGTCACGCCGGCGAGATCAGCCGGCGAGCGAACCGGCTTGTTGGAAATGATGTGACGGTAGCCGAAGAGGCCGTTCGGCATGATGATCTTGATACCACGCGCTTCCAGCTTGCCGGAAAGTTCCTTGTAGAGATCCGATGCGAAGAGGCGCTCCGTCGCGGCCAGATCCGGATAGACATAGGGACCGGCAAGGATAGACAGATCCGGTACGAACTGGCCAAGCTGACCATAGTCGGTGGCGCTGAGCAGACTCGCGCCGCTCATGACCATCTCGTTGACCTTCTTTTGCGCACCAAGCTGATCACCCGTCATCACGGTGATCGCGATTCGCCCGCCGGAGCGTTCACCAACACGCTCGGCGTAAGTCTTCATCGCTTTGATGATCGGCTCGTTCGGATTCACCTGCGAGGTCGAGAACCGCAAGCTGTATTCCTGCGCACTGGCAATGCCGCAGAACGACAGGGCAGCCATCGCGGCTGCAGCGATCAGGGTCTTCATGCTCTCCTCCTTCTTCCGGACTCCCTGCCGGAACTCACGATATGTGAATAATCTATTCACAAATGAACTTCTTCCGTCAAGTGACGATTGTCTCTCAGGGGCGCCGAGACACGGGAAACGGCACAATTTCACACCGCAACGGCCGTGGATGGTGCGGCGCCTAAAGTGGCGCTGTGGCAGCGCTTCCGTTTCGAACGTCCGTGAATGGATCCTCGGGTCAAGCCGTGGATAGCGGTGAGAGGGGTTGGCGCACGAAACCGGCCGAGGTACGTGTGCCGAGCCCTCGATCGTTTGCATTGCAGCGCGGCCGGGGGCAGTTCGCACGTCATGCGAAGATTGCCGCAACGTGCTCTCTACCGTGCGCGGATTCCTCCCGTCGTCATCCTCGGGCGACGCCGGTCGTTATCCTCGGGCTCTTCCCTTGTCGTTCACCGACTCCTCCGGTCGTCATCCTCGGGCTTGACCCGAGGATCCACACGCAAGCATCACAACGACGGTTCTGCTCGCATCAGCCGCGAAACGTATAATCCTCAATCGACTTTTCCTTCATCTCAATCGAGAATCCGGGTCGGGACGGCGGCATATAGGCAGCGTTGATGATGACGCACGGATCCAGGAAGTGCTCGTGCAGGTGGTCGACATATTCGATGACCCGGCCGTCTTTCGTACCCGAAACGGCGACGTAGTCGATCATCGACAGGTGCTGCACATATTCGCAGAGACCGACCCCACCGGCGTGCGGCCATACGGGAAGTCCGTATTTGGCAGCGATCAGAAGCACGGCCAGAACCTCGTTGAGCCCACCCATCCGGCAGGAATCGATCTGCACGATGTCGATCGCACCCTCGGCGATGAACTGCTTGAACATGATACGGTTCTGGCACATCTCACCGGTTGCGACCTTGACCGGCCCGATCGCCTCGCGGATCTTGCGATGCCCGGCGACGTCGTCGGGGCTCGTCGGCTCCTCGATGAAGAAGGGCTTGGCGAAAGCGAGCTTCTGCACCCAGTCGATCGCCTCGCCGACTTCCCAGACCTGGTTCGCGTCGATCATCAGATATCTGTCGGGGCCGATCACTTCCCGGGCGATCCTCAGCCTGCGCATATCGTCGGCGAGATCGCGGCCGACTTTCATCTTGATATGGTTGAAGCCTGCGTCGACTGCCTCCTGCGCAAGCCGCCGGAGCTTCTCGTCGTCATAACCGAGCCAACCCGCCGAGGTCGTGTAGCAGGGATAGCCCTCCTTCTCGAGCGCGGCGATCCGGTCGGCTTTGCCGGGTTCGGCCCGCCGCAAAATCTCGATCGCCTCGTCGCGGGTAAGCACATCCGTGATGTAACGGTAGTCGACGATGTCGGCGATCTCTTCCGCCGACATCTCGCTGACGAGCCGCCATACCGGCTTGCCGGCGTCCTTCGCAAGGAGGTCCCAGATCGCGTTGACGATTGCCCCAGTCGCAAGATGGATCGCGCCCTTTTCAGGTCCGATCCAGCGCAACTGGCTGTCGCTGGTCAGGTGCCGCCAGAAGCGACCGGGATGTTTCAGAATATCTCCAATGTCCTGACCGACGACGAGATGCCGCATGGCCTCGATAGCCATGCAGCAGATGTCATTGCCGCGCCCGATGGTGAAGGTGAGGCCGTGCCCCGCCAGCCCTGGGCGATCGGTATCGAGGATGACGTAGGCCGCCGAATAGTCCGGGTCCGGGTTCATGGCATCCGAGCCATCAAGGCTTGCGGAGGTCGGGAAGCGCAGGTCGAAGACGCGCAGGTCTGTTATGCGGGTCATATTTGCTCCGATGGTCCTGCAGCGCCGCGCGTCTGACAGACGTGCAAATGAGAGGCGCTGCAGGAATATGATGGTGCCGAATCAGTCGTCCGCGCGTACGCGTTGTTTCTGGCTGCCGAGGCCCTCGATGCCGAGCTCTACCACGTCGCCTGCCTTCAGATAGCGCGGTGGCTTCATGCCCATGCCGACGCCCGGCGGCGTGCCGGTGGATATGACGTCACCAGGGTGCAGCGACATGAACTGGGAGAGGTAGGAGACGAGATAGGCGACGCCGTAGACCATCGTCTTCGTCGAGCCGTCCTGCATCGTCTCGCCATTGACCTTCAGCCACATTGCGAGGTTTTGCGGGTCCTCGACCTCGTCCTTGGTTACGAGCCACGGTCCGGTGGGCCCGAAGGTGTCGCAGGACTTGCCCTTCGTCCATTGACCATGACGCTCGGTCTGGAATGCGCGTTCCGAAACGTCGTGAACGGTGCAATAGCCGGCGACATAATCGAGTGCCTCTGCTTCGCTCACATATTTCGCCGTCCTGCCAATGACGATGCCGAGTTCCACTTCCCAGTCGGTCTTTTCCGAACCGCGCGGCAGGATCAGGTCGTCGTTCGGCCCGACGATAGCCGAGGTGGCCTTCATGAATATAATCGGTTCCGGCGGAACGGTCGCGCCGGTTTCGGCGGCGTGGTCGGAATAGTTGAGACCGATGCAGATGAACTTGCCGGTGCCTGCGACGCAGGGTCCGAGTCTCGGATTACCGTTGACGGCAGGCAGCGCCTCGACATCGAGCTTCGCCAGTTCGGTGAGCTTGCTCGGATCGAGGGCGCCGGCGGCGAGATCGGGCACCTGGCCGGAAAGATCGCGGATGATGCCGTCGGAACCGAGAAGACCCGGCTTTTCCTGGCCCGGTTCGCCATAACGAAGAAACTTCATGTGCTTTTTCCCTGATGAACGTTCAAATGGTCCAGCCGCCATCTATGGCATAGGCCTGACCCGAGGTGTAAGTTGCGCCGGCGAGATACACGGCGAGATCGGCGATTTCTTCGGGCGTTCCGAGACGACCCATCGGTTGGCGGGAGATGAAGGCCGCACGCGCAGTCTCGTAGTCTCCCTGCGCCCGCATGCGGCTCTCGAGCGACGGGCTTTCGACCGTTCCTGGGCAGATCGCGTTGCAGCGGATGCCGTCACCCACGTAATCGGCGGCAACGGCTTTCGTCAGCCCGATGACCGCCGCCTTCGTCACGCCATAGGCGAAGCGGTTCGGCACGCCCTTTATGCTGGAAGCCACGGAAGCCATGTTGATGATCGAACCGTCCTTGCGTGCGATCATGCCGGGCAGGACCGCTCGAATGGTACGAATCATCGACTTGACGTTGAGGTCGAAGGCGAAGTCGAGATCCTCGTCCTTCATCGTGAGTACCGAGCCAGCATGGACGAAGCCGGCGCAGTTGAAAAGCACGTCGACGGCACCGGTCTCGGTGATCAGCGCCTCGACCGCGGCGGTGTCGAGGACATCCAGCCGATGGGTGCTGATACCCGCCTCGCCTCCGAAGTTGCCGAGGGCGTCGGTGTTGATATCCGTCGCGTGAACCTTGGCACCGGCTCTGGCGAAGGCGAGTGCGGTTGCGCGCCCTATCCCCTGCGCCGCAGCTGTGACGAGGACGACCTTTCCGGCAAGGTTCGCTGTCATTGGATGGTTCCTTCAGATTTGCGTTCGACGATCAGAATGTGATCGGCGGCGAGAACGACCTCGCCGCGTTGATTGATGACCTCGCATCGCTCGACGACCCGGCCGGCCGCCGGCCGCTTCGGATCATCTTCCTTGGCGGCGATGGTGACCCGTGTGCGGATCGTATCGCCGATGTGGACGGGGCGGACGAATCGCAGACGGTCATAACCGTAGGAGAAGGCGACGGGATTGATCAAGGAGGCGGTGAGCCCGACGCCGATAGAGAAGATCATGGTACCATGAGCAATGCGCTGCCCGCCGGGCAGCGTCTTGGCGAACTCCGAATCCATATGATGCGGAAAGAAGTCGCCCGTATGCCCGGCATGGACGACAAAGTCCGTTTCCGTGATCGTACGCCCGCTCGTCAGCCGCACATGTCCCCGTTCATAATCCTCGAAATAGATCGTCTGCTCGCTCATTTTCACTTTTCCGCTGGGAGCGCCGGGATCGGCGTTGCCGGTCGGGCGCTCGACTGGTAGGCGGCCTCGACCAGGGCCATCGTTCGCCATGCGTCCTCGACCGACCCTATGAGTTCATCATCATCGCCCGACGCATGGCGCTGTATGTTGGCCATCCGGTTGGCAAAGGCATCCGGAAACCACGAACCTTCAAGCGGCACTGGGACCCATTCGCTGCAATCCGAGGGCCGAATCCACAGCTCGTCCGGCTCGCCCCGCGGATAATCGAGATTGACGCCGAGCTTGACATAGGCGGCACCCCTTGTCCCTGAGATCCGAAACTCGCAGGCCTGAAATTTCCGCCCGTAATCATGATCGTGATTGACCGAAAGCACGCAGCGCACCTTCTCGCCATAATCGAGGATCGCGGCCGTGCGGGTCTGCGCCACATCGTGGTTCGGATGGCCGATGGACTTGGCGTGAACGCCCTGCGGATCACCCAGGAGGTCGCGGACGAGGTCCAGGTAATGGATGGAATGCATCGCAATCTCGATGCGCGGCAGTCCCTTCAGGAACGGCCAAAGGCCCCAAGGCGTTGCCAGTGCCAACCAGGCGTCGAAATCGACCACCTCTCCGAGATAGCCTCTGGCGATGGCGTCCTTGAGTGCAATCATCATCGGTGCGAAGCGGAGCTGAAAGTTCACTGCCGCCTTAATCTGCCGCGCGCGGCAGATTTCAAGGATATCCGTTGCCGCTGCAAGATTGCCGCCCATCGGCTTCTGAATCAGCGCGAAGGAGCCCTCGGGCAGTTTCGAGAGAATGGGGACGTGTGCAGCCGGCGGCGTCGCAAGATCGAACACCGCGTTTTCCGCCGCCACCGCTTCCTCTTCGGTCGCAAATGCCCGGATGTCCCACTGCCGGGCAAGCGCCGCCGCCTTTTCCCCGTCCGGGTCGAATATGCCGGCCACCGGGAAGCCAGCCTTCCTGTAGGCCGGAAGATGCGCGTCGCCGACGATGCTGCCTGCACCGAAGATCACGATGGGACGCGGGTTCGCCGGCTTCGGCCACCATTGCCGGAGAGAGGAGGGAATGAAGGCTTCAGTCATGATGGAAGACTTCCTCCATCATCGCCCACCACTCGCCCTCCTTGCGGGTAGCAAGCGGTTTCTGGCAGGGCATGCACACCGACCACCATTCCTTATTTTTCGGATGCGCCGCCATCTTTGCCATGTCGGCATCGAAGTCCTGACCGACATACTCCCAATAGCCGAAGAGAAGGTTTTCCGGCTCCTTGAGGAAGATCGAGTAGTTGGTGATGTTGCATTCGCTGATCAGCGCGAGGATATCCGGCCAGACGGCCGCATGCAGCCTCTTGTATTCCGCCAGTTTCGCCGGCTCGAGCCCGATCACCATTCCCATTCTCTGCATGACCGTTCCCTTCTACCGGCGAAACTCGCGGTTGAACTCGGCGACCGAGCGCGCCTTGACCGCTTCCCAATCCCACACAATTCCGATGCCCGGATCGGAAGGCGCGACCGCCCTGCCCTCGCGGATCTCCATTCCCTTCTGTGTCAAATCGTCGAGCTGCGGAATATATTCGACATACTTTCCGTTGGGCACGGCGCAGACGAGGCTCACATGCAGTTCCATCAGGAAATGCGGGCAGACGGGAATGTCGAAGGCCTCCGCCGCATGGGCCACTTTCAGCCAGGGCGTGATGCCGCCGATCCGCGCCACATCCACCTGCACGATCGAGCAGGCCCCCTTCTGCATGTATTCGCGGAAATGGCGGATCGAATAGATGGATTCACCAACGGCGATCGGCGTCGATGTCGACCGCGTCAGGCGGATATGACCATCGAGATCATCGGCCGGCAGCGGCTCCTCGATCCAGGCGAGATCGAGCTCCCGCAGCCGCGCGGCACGGCGGATCGCCTCGTCGACGGTGAAGCCCTGATTGCAATCGGTCATGATCTCGAAACCGTCGCCAAGTGCCGCGCGCATGGCGGCGAGCCGGTCGTAGTCCTCTGCCCCGCTCGGCTTGCCGATCTTGACCTTCGATCCTGAGAAGCCCTTGGCCTTCGCCTGCAATGCATCCTCGACGAGAGCCTGTTTTTCGATGTGCAGCCAGCCGCCTTCGGTGGTGTAAAGCGGGCAGCTCTCCTTCGCGCCGCCGGCAAGTTTCCAGAGCGGCAGTTTCTGCTTTCTCGCCCGCAAATCCCAAAGGGCCGTGTCGACGGCGGCAAGCGCCAGCGCCGTAATGGCGCCGATGGTCGTCGCATGCGTCGCAAACTCCATCTTGTGCCAAAGCGCCTCGATGCAATCCGCATCCTCCCCGATCAGCATCGGTACGAGATGATCGGATAGGAGCCGCATGACGGACGACCCGCTGGTGCCGATCGTATAGCTGTAGCCGGTGCCCGCCGCGCCGTCGGAGTCCGTGATCGTGACGATCGGCGTTTCCTGGCTTACGAAGCTCTGGATCGCATCGGTGCGTTTGACCTTCGGCGGAAGATCCACCATCCGCAGTTCTATTCTCTCAATCCTCGCCATGTCAGCCTGCCAAAGCCTTTCCCGTTTCGCCGTCGAAGATATGCGCCCGGGAGAGATCGAGGCTCATGCGCATCTTCTCCCCCGAGCGCAACGGCCGCGGGTTCAGCATGCGCGAGACCCAATCCCGCCCGTTGAATTGCGTGAAGACGAGCGTTTCGTTCCCCAAGGGTTCGGTGATCGTGACCGGAAGCTCGAGCTCGTGGACCGCATCCGCATCGCCCGCATGGAGGCCATGCCCGGAAGGATAGATGTCGTCGGGCCGAAGGCCGAAGGTCACTTTCTGTCCTTCGCGCAGCGAAGAACGGAAGCGCGGTGGAACCGGCAGGCTCGCTCCAGTCGTAAAGGCGAGCTTTCCGTCCGTCAGCACCGCCTCCTCCATGTTCATCGGAGGCGAACCGATGAAGCCGGCGACAAACTTGGTGGCCGGGCGGCGGAAGACATCCTCCGGCGTGCCCACCTGTTCGATATGGCCGTCGCGCATGATGACGATCCGATCGGAAAGCGTCATCGCCTCGACCTGATCATGGGTGACATAGATCATCGTCGCCTGCATGCGGGCGTGCAGCTTCTTTATCTCCGTGCGGACCTGGGTCCTGAGCTTGGCATCGAGATTCGACAGCGGTTCGTCGAAGAGGAAGACGTCCGGCTGGCGCACGATCGCCCGCCCCATCGCTACGCGCTGACGCTGGCCGCCCGACAGTTGCGAAGGCCGGCGTTCGAGGAGGTGACCGAGATCGAGTATGGCTGCCGCTTCGTCGACACGGGTCTTGATCTCGTCGGCGGAACGCCCGGCGATCTTCAGAGAAAACCCCATGTTCTCGGCGACGGTCATATGCGGGTAGAGCGCATAGGATTGGAAGACCATCGAGATGTTGCGTGCCCGTGGAGGCAGATCGTTGACCTTGCGCCCGCCGATCTCAATCGCGCCGCCGCTGACCTCCTCGAGCCCCGCGATCATGCGCAGCGTCGTCGACTTGCCGCAGCCCGAGGGTCCGACCAGCGCGATGAACTCGCGGTCCTTCACCTCGAGATCGATGCCGTGCACGACCTCCAGCGCGCCGTAGCGCTTGACGAGTTTCCTGAGGGTAACGGGCGCCATGGACGATTATCCTTTCACCGCGCCGAAGGTCAGGCCCGAGACGAGGTGCTTCTGAATGATGAAAGTGAGGGTCAACGCGGGAACGATCATCACAACGGCAAGCGCGCACATGCCGCGCCAGTCGATGGTGAATTCGGCAGTATAGTCGAGGAGCCCCACCGGCAGGGTCTTGGAGTTGACGGAGCGTGTGATCTGCGAAGCGAGGGCATATTCGTTCCAAGACGTCAGGAAGGCGAAGATGCCGGCTGAAGCAATGCCGGGGCCGGCCAGCGGAAACTCCACCTGCCAGAAGGCCTGCCAGGGAGTGCAGCCGTCGATCTGTGCGGCCTCTGCGAGATCCTTCGGCACCTGACGGAAAAAGCCGTCGATCAGCCAGATCGTGAAGGGAACGTTGAGCGCGACATAGGTGAGGATCAGCGAGAAATGCGTGTCGATAATGCCGGTGCGGGCATAGAGCATGAAGAGCGGCAGGGACAGCGCAATGCCCGGCACTGCGCGCGTCAGCATGAAGCCGAGGAAGATCGCCGATTTCGCCTTGAAACGGTACCGTGCGAAAGCATAGCCGCCGGAAAGGCCGATCGCGAGTGCGATGACGGTGGAGGTGACCGAGACGATGAGCGAATTGCGGAAATAATCCCAGACCGGGACGCCTCCCTGGCCGGCACCCGAAAACATTGCCCGGTAGGCGTCGAGAGAGAGCGTCTCGGGAATCCAGACCGGCGGCTTCGCCATGATCTCTACAGTCGGCCGCAACGATGAAAGCACGATCCAGAGGCCTGGCAGGCAAATCACGGCCATCGCGAGGAAAAGTCCCACGAAGTGCGCCGCTTTCAGGAGTCGCCGGCGCAGGCGATGGGATGCGTTCGTATCCATTACCACTCGGCTCCGATCTGCTGGCGCGCCGCGGCGAGCTTGCGGAAGAAATACACGGTGAAGACGATCGAGAGCAGGATGGCCACATAGGCCATGGCGTTGGCCAATCCCATGCGGGCGTCGCCATAGGCGGTACGGCCGACGAGGGTCCAGAGCAGCTCTGTGCGCTTGGCCGGACCGCCATCCGTCATGATCTTGACGATGTCGTAGGCGCGCGCGACATCGAGCGAACGGATCGTCATCGCGATGAAGGCGAAGGGCATCAGATAGGGCCAGGTGACGTAGCGGAAGGTTTGCCAGGGCGTGCAGCCATCGACATGCGCCGCTTCGACCGGATCCTTCGGCATGGCGAGCAGGCCGGCGAGGATGAGGATCGCGAAGACGGCCGTCGACGACCAGACCTCGGCAACGATGATAGAGAAGAGCGCGAGATTGCCGTCGATCAGCCAGGGGATAGCGCGGTCGGTCAGGCCCAGCGACTGCAGCGCATTGTTGACGAAGCCGATATTGTCGTTGAACAGAAATTTGAACTGGAAGCCCACGAGTACCGGCGAAAACATCATCGGAAACATCATCGCCGTTCGCAGAATACGCTGGCCGCGCGTCGCCTTGTTGACGAGCAGCGCCAAACCGAGGCCAAGAAGCATTTCGGCGTTGAGAGCGATCGTAAGCAGGAGCACCGTCCGGCCGAATGCGACCCAGAACTCGGCATTGGTGAGCACGTTCACGTAGTTCCTGAAGCCGATGAATACCCAAAGCGTGTCGGGCTTTGTCAGCCGGAACGGCGTAAAGCTGGAGTAGAGCGAAAACATCAGCGGCAGCACGATGAAGACTGCCAGAACGATGAAGGCCGGAAGCAGCAGAAGCGTAGGTGCTGACAATTTCGAGAGCTTCATCGGAGATCCACTAACAAGGTGAAGATGCAGAACGGCGCCGGCTCGGCCGGCGCCGTCCTCGCAATTTGCGCTAGAGCTTGCCGGCGTCTTCGAGGATGCCGGTCGCCTTTTCGGCGGCAGCATCGAGCGCTTCCTTCGACGTCTTGTCGCCGAGGATGGCCGCCTGAAGCTCCGGATAGACGGCATTGGATATCTCGATCCACTCGGCCGTCTGCGGAACCGGGAAGGCGTGCTTTGCTGCCTCCTGGAAGGCCTGCAGCACCTCGGTCTTGTAGGCGTCGCCCTCGGCGGCCTTGATGTTGTGATCCCATACGGCGCTGCGGGTCGGAAGAGGGCCGGCTGCGGATTCGAGCATCTGGCTGTCTTCGTTGGTCAGCCACCAGACGAGCGAGGCGGCTGCCTCCTTGCTCCCGCAGGACTCCGTTACCGAAAAGCCGTGATGCCCGGACCAGCCGGTGCGCTTGCCGGACGACCCGGCCGGCTGAACCTTCACCCCGACATTGCCGGCAACCTTCGAGGATTTCGGATCGTTGAAAAAGGACGCCCAGCCAGGCCAGTCGAGATTGACCGCGATCGAGCCCGAAGCGAAGCCCTGGCCGAGATCGTCCCAGAGATAGTTGGTGGTGCCCGGCGGAACCGCTTTGCTTTTGTAGAGCTTGACGAACCAATCGAGGGCGCGCACGCCCGCTTCCGAATTGAATGCCGGTCGACCGTCCTTGTCGAGATATTCTCCACCCTCGGCGACCAGCATCTCGTAGAAGCGGCCGTTGATCGCTTCCTCCTTGCCGGCGAACTGCGTGCCGTAGAAGTTCGGCGGCGCGGCGAAGAATTCCGCCTGATCGCTCACCTGAGCCCAGGTGTCGGGCGGCGCGAGATCATAGCCGTACTTGGCCTTGAACTCGGCCTTCTTCGCCTCGTCCTGATAAAGGCTCTTCTGGTAATAGAGTGCCGAGACGTCGAATTGCGCCCGCGGCAGCATGACAAGCTTGCCTTCGAGCGTCGAGGCATCGATCACGGCCGGCACGAACCTGGCGACCTCCTCGGACGGGATCAGGCCGAAAAGATCGGCGTAAATATCCGGATATTGCGGTGCGAAAGAGGAATGATTCGAACCGACGCACCAGGTGATGCCGCCGGTGGCGATGTCCGATTTGATCTCCTTGTCGAGTTCGAAGTGGTTCTTCTTCGACAGGATGTTGACCTTGGCGCCGGTCGCCTTCTCCCATTCGCCGATGCGCTCGTAGAGCTTTTCATATTGCTGGCCGCCAATCAGCTTGGCGTCGATGGTAACACCCTCGAACTTGCCCGGCAGGTCAGCGGCACTTGCCGCCCCCATAGCGCAGACAAGCATGATTACACCGGCCGATACGCCGGAAAGCAGCCTGTTCATTGCATCTCCTCCGCTGAACGCACCCTTCTCCTGGGGCACGAGTCCTCATCCGTGAGAAACTAATTTATATACAAACAACAAATTTATCCTCGGTCAAGGGCGGTTCCCTTTCGTATCCCGTTTTTTATGCGTATATGGTTCTTTATATTCATTGGAGATGACGCGGAATGGACAGTGAAGAGTCCGACAAGTATCGCGCGCCGGCGCTGGATAAGGGGCTCGACATTCTGGAGTTGCTCGCCAGCGTGGACGGCGGCCTCACCCAGGCGGAAATCTCAAAGAGGCTGAACCGCAGTCCGAACGAGTTCTACCGCATGCTCGACAGGCTCGTGCGCCGAGGCTATGTGACGCGGATCGATGGCGACCTTTATTCTCTGACGCTGAAGCTCTTCGGCCTGGCGCAGCTGCATGCACCGGTGCGCAGGCTCGTTTCCTTCGCCACGCCGCTGATGCGCGAACTGGCGCAGCGCTCAAAGCAGGCCAACCAGCTTGCGGTCTTCGACCGCGGTTCGGCGGTCGTGATCGCCCAGCAGGAAGCCCCTGACTATTGGGGCATTTCGATCCGCGTCGGCTCGCATATCAGCCTGTTCGACACCGGATCGGGCCACGTTCTGCTTGCATTCCGGTCGCCGGAAGAACGGGAGATGATGATCTCCGAACATGTTCGCAGCAGAGACGAGATCAATCTCACGCCGGAATTCTACGTCCGTCTCGACCAGATCCGCGAGCGCGGCTATGAGATGATGGCAAGCGCGCAGACCGCAGGCGTCTACAACCTGTCTGCTCCGATCCTCAGCTCGGACGGGCGCAGCCTCGCGGCGCTCACCTGCCCCTATATTTCCCTGGTGAACAATCCTTCGGCGCCCGACATTACCGAGACAATATCGCTCTTGCTCAAGACCGCGTCGCAGCTTTCGGCGCTGGCGGGTGCTGATGTTGCACAAGGCTGAAGCGTATTCTCATCTGAATGAACCGTTCCTATGTGGACTCTGATCGCCTGAAGAGGAGGAGCAGCCTTGATCATCGACACGCACCTGCATCTGATCGACAAATCCGCGTTGAGCTATCCCTGGCTTGGCGGCGTCCCCGCACTCGATCGCGATTTTCTCTATTCGGCCTATGCGGCAGAAGCAAAGCGTGTCGGCATTGCCGCTTCGCTGCACATGGAAGTCGACGTCGAGGCGGGTCAGATCGAACGCGAAACGAGCGAGATTGCGCGTCTGTCGCGTGAGCCGGGAAGCCTTCTGAGGGGCGCGATCGCCGCCTGCCGGCCAGAAGACGACGGCTTTGCCGCCTATCTCGAGCGGCAGGAAGCGAACGCCTTCGTCCGGGGATTCAGGCGGGTGCTTCACGTCGTTGCCGACGATCTTTCGGAACAGCCTCTTTTTCGCGAAAACATCAGGCGCCTTTCAGGGACGCGCTTCACCTTCGATCTGTGCGTGCTGCCGCACCAGATCCCGAAAGCGATGGCTCTTGCCGACCTCGCGCCGGACGTCCGGTTCGTTCTCGATCATTGCGGCGTACCGGACATCAAGGGCCGGGCGGAGCACCCCTGGCGCGAGCATATGACCGAAATCGCCCAACGGCCGAATGTGACCGCGAAGATTTCCGGGGTGATCGCCTATGCCGAGGAAGATTGGACGCTTGCCTCGATCCGCCCCTATGTCGAGCACACGATCGCCGCTTTCGGCTGGGACCGTATTGTCTGGGGCAGTGACTGGCCGGTCTGCACGCTTGGCGGCAACCTGTCGACCTGGGTCGCGGCGACCCATGCCCTCATCGAAGGTTGCAGCCTCGATGAGCGGACGAAGCTGCTTTCGGGCAATGCACGCCGGATATGGAATCTAGCCTGACGGCATTACAGCTCTGGCGGGTGCATTCATCCCCCGCATCTCTGTGCATGTCAAAGGAGGGAGAGCAAACCGTGCCGGGTGCCGCCGTCATGATGTGCCGCGGTGGCGTTCCAGCGCCTCGAAATGATTGGTGATCTCCTCGCCGGTCGCGATCCACACGTCGCCCTTTTCCTGGACGTGGCGAAGGAAATCACGAAGGAGATGCCAGCGCATCGGACGGCCTGACACCTGCGGGTGCAGCACGAGCGTCGTGACGCCGCTCCAGGCATGGGTGGACTCGAATTCATCGATCCAAAGCGACAGGACTGCGTCGCGGGCGAAGAGCGGCCGTGGGCTCGCGCGGCTGGACAGGCACCCGGTAAATGCGCCTGCATTTCCTCGATCAGTATCGCGAGCGCCGGCAGGGCCGGATCATCTGGCTGCAGCAGGCGGATTGGTAGCATCACAGATTCCGTTTTATCGGCTCAACTCGAGCGCGCCGCCACCCAATTGTGCCAATCCTCCTCGCTGCCGTTGAAGACGTTGAGATCGATCCGCCCCTCGACGCCGTGGGACAGACCCGAACCCGAATATTGCCAGAACACCCATTTGCGTCCGGGATAAACCTTGGACGGATGGGCCGCGACCGAGCGCAGCCAGAAGGGATGATTGGGAAACGCGCCCTGCAGATTGTCGCGGTAGAAGTCAGGCGCGGTGTAGATGATCGGGCGCTGGCCGTAATGCCGCTCCAGCTTGTCCATGAAGACCTGCATCTTTTCGAGCACCCGCTCGCGCGAGGGGCGCCGTTTGCAGCTCGACTCACCGTTCCATTCGACATCGATCACGTGGGGAAGCGCGGTCGGATCCCGCGGCACGTTGCGAATGAACCAGTCAGCCTGCTCGCCGGCCGTGCGGCACCAGTAGAAGAAGTGATAGGCGCCGCGTTTCAGTCCGGCTTCGTTCGCCCGGCGCCAGTTCTTCTTGAACATGGGATCGAGATGATCGCCGCCATCGGTCGCCTTGATATAGGCGAAGTTGGCGCCCTGGCTGCGCAGCTTCGCCCAGTTTATGTCTCCCTGCCAACGCGAAACGTCGACGCCATGAACGGCCATTTTGCGCGGTGATCTCTTGCCGAAGTTGATCGGATGGGCATCACGGAAGCTGTGGCTGTAAACGCGTGTGCGGCCGCCCTGAGGCCCCGCGGAATTTTCCGGAGCGAGCATCGCAAGCGGACGCTCGGCCGGCACGGGCATGCCGACGGTCCTCTGCGCGGACGTAAAAGCCTGGGGCTCCGGCACCGGCCCCGCCCAGGCGAGCGCCTCCGGCGCGCTTTTCGCGGCAACGGCGCTGACTTCCGCTGACGGAACCGGACTTGCCGGACGCACGGAGCTCGTCGTCTCCCGAGAGGGACGATCACCCCCGAAGCCGCAGCCCGACAGAACCAGACCAAATATGACGATCGCTGAAACAACTGAAAAATGACGCATGAGGACCCGCACGCAATACGAAAAGTCGACGGCGCATGTGCCGCCAGGACCCACTGACGAGACTTGCTAACGGGAAATTACCAAGAAAGATTGAATCCATCCTTTACGAGGGCCGCGGGGGCAGTTGAGCAAGACGGCGCGGTATATCCCTTCTCCCCGTCAAAACGGGGAGAAGGGGCGGCAGCCGGATGATGGCCCGGCGAGCAGCTTGCTTCACCGAAAACTCTTGCGAAACAGCCTATTGAGTTCTTCGGCCACGAGGCTCGGCCGATCGCCGCGCCTGAGCCCTTCGTTTAGGCGATCCGAACCCGCCTGCTGGAACGCCATATAGCCGTCATGGCGCGGCCGGAGCCAGGCAGCCTCAAGGGTCGCCCGCGTGGCGCGGTAGAAATCATGGGTCGCCGCATTGACCGTCTCGTCCTGCCAGGCGGCGCCATGGCCGGGCTGGCCGCCGCAGGCGGCGTAGATACCCCGCTGCACGTCGCCGCTCGCCACCCAATAGGCAAAATCGATCGCCTGCTCCGGCGCCTTCGAGAAGGCGGAGACCGCAATGCCCGTCCCGCCGAGAGCCGAGCCGACCGGTCCTGCCGCGCCTATCTCAGGAATATCGCCGAAGCGGATGAGCGCCGGTCGAAAGCCCGCCATCGAGTAGCTAACATAGCCGTAGATGAGCGGCGCGCAGGCAAACGCGGCCCCCTCTTCCGCCATCGCCTCGAAGGCTGCGATCGGATCCATGTCGAAGCAGACCGGGTCGACCAGGGCTGCGATCTCCTTCAGCAGCTCGATTGCAGTGGCACCTGTCTCGGCATCGACGAGATCACCCTGCCCGTTGCTGCGGCAGGGCCGCCCCAGATTGCCGCAGAGGGTGAAGAAGCTCATCAGCGAATGCGGCGGGCGAAGCGGCAGAACGACGCCGCCTGAACGCGCCAGGTCCAGAACCTCCCGCCAGGTCCGCAGGCTCCCGGTCCGATCCGGCCGCCAGGCCTGCACCTGGGTCGCGGCATCGATCGGAAAGGCCCATTGGCGGGCGTTCCATTCGTAGCTGCGATAGGAGGGGCCGACACTTGCCGCCGAGAGAGCCTGCCGATCGGCCTCACGCCCGGGCACGTCCAGCGGAAGCAGGCAGTTTTCGCTGGTGATCTGGCCGACATGCGGATGATCGATGATGATCAGGTCGTAATCCCTTGCAAGGACTTCCACCGGAAAGGTCTCGAAGTCCTGCAGTGACCGCTTCTCCCATTGGATCTCGACGCCCGACTTCTCCTGCCAAGCCCGCGAGCAGGCCACCATCGGGTCGTAGCCGCGCGGATGGTTCCAGGTCATTCCCTTGAGGACGTGGTTCACAGGCCGAACTCCTCTCTGATGGATGCGCCGTGCTCGCCGATCCGTGGCGCCGCGCGCTCGACGCTCGGCCGGCGGCCATTGATCCGCAGCGGCGAACGCGTGGTCATAATCGACACGTCGTCTTCGCGCATCACCGTCTGCAGCATGTCGAGGACCTGAAAACCCTCGCTTTCCAGGAGTTCGTTCCAATCGAGCACGCGCGCGCACCATATGTCGGCCGGCTCCAGCACCGCGAGCCATTCGTCGACGGTGCGTTCCGCGATTCGTGCGGCAATCAGCGCCTTGATGGGGTCGCGCTCGGTGAACCACGCAGAGGGATCGTCGCGATAGGGCGCGAGCGCGTCGATCTGCAACAGGTCTGCCAGCTTTGGAATCGGCGTCATCGCGATCGCGAGAAAGCCGTCGCTTGCCGCGTAAACCCCGTAGGGCGCGGAAAGATAAGCATGCGCGCTTCGGAACGCCGACCGCTTCGGCAGCCGGCGGCCGTCGTTGAGATGAGTCGTCAGGACCTCGAACTGGAAATCGACGAGCGCCTCGAGGAGGCTCGTTTCCACCAGGCTTCCTTTACCCGAAATGCCCCGCCGCACCAATGCCGCGAGAACCCCTTGAGCAGCGGCCGCGCCGGCCAGCATATCGCCGATGGCGAGACCGAAGGGAACGGGCCCCTGCCCTTCGTCGCCATTCAGCCACATGACGCCCGAGCGCGCCTGCGCCAGCAGGTCCTGGCCGGGACGCTTTACCCAGGGGCCTTCTTCGCCATAGCCGCTGATCGAGGCATAGACGATGCACGGATTGATCGCCCTGACCGCTTCGTAATCCAGGCCCAGCCTTTCGATGACGCCCGGCCGGAAATTCTGGATCATCACGTCCGCCTTGGCGAGAAGCCGCTTCAGCGCCGCCAGGTCGTCTTCGTTCTTGAGATCGATCGCAAAGCTTTCCTTGGCACGATTGATGGCGTGGAAGATGGTAGAATCGCCGCCGATCTCCGTGTCGCTCAGGTAAAGCCGCCGGGAAAGATCGCCGCCGTCCGGCCGCTCGATTTTGATGACGCGCGCGCCGAGATCCATCAGCCGAAGCGAACAGTAAGGGCCGGAAAGAAACTGGCTCATGTCGACCACGACGAGGCCGGCAAGCGGCAATTCGGACTCTGTTGTCATGCGTAGCTACTCTTTCCCTGCGGCAATCTCGAACAAGATGTCATTCTTATTTGAATATCTAATTCACATATAGATTATTTTGACAAGCCGCGAGTGGAGTAAAAGAGCCTCTTCAGCCCAAGGACTTGGTCCGGCTGGCATCCTGTGTGTCGAAACTGTGCTTATATGGGTGCGGGCGGAAGGCCGTCGGAATCCTGGTCTTTAAAGACCGTGTGCTGGCTCTGGTCCTCCGCC
>NZ_VITA01000018.1 GCF_007827695.1 Sinorhizobium medicae
CATCTCCGCGCCCGGCCTCCTTCGCCCTAACCCGGGAGCAAAATGAATGAGGCACCGTGGTAATATCGGGGAGCATCGTTAGGTGCGGCAATACGCCGTCTCATCCTGATCGCCGCGCTATACTTGCTGGACGTGGCCCTGGCAAAATCGAATATCAAGCTGCGCTGGTTCTACGAAGTGACCAATCTGTCCACCTCGCTCGGTCTGGTCGATGCCCTTAGGGATTTCAGTCCTGCCGCGCATGACGACCCCCCGCAGGATGACCATCCGTTCTTGAACACACGCCCGATTAGCGATCCCGAGATATCGCGTACCATCGGCGTGGTCCGCCGTCGCGGCGGCACCCTGTCGCCGGCCGCGGAAAGGTTTCTCAAGATGCTGATGGGCGTATGGGGCAGTAATTGAGGCGAGACCTTATGCGCGTCAAGTTGAGGTGAACAGATGTGTCAGCGGATCACGCACTTGAGCCTGCTGGGGTCGCTTACCCGCTCCGTTCACAAGGGATCTTGCCCGGTGAATCCACAGAATAGCGGGGCGTTCGCTGCAAGCAGCGCCGACAGACGGTCAGCGACAGCGCGGACGGATTCCCGCTCCCGCTCGTCATCATGCAGCACGATCCACAAGTGGTGGCTCAGCTCGTCAATCACGTGGCCCGCCCGAAGGAAGCCGGGATCGCGATCGCCGATGAAGCACGGCAGAACACCGACGCCCGCTCCCGCCTTCACAAGATCGAACATCGAACGAGGTGCATTCACCCAGTTTGTGATGAACTGGCCCCGATGTTCAAACGTCCACCGCTTCCACCGCTGATTTGCGACGTCGGTGCCGAGCGACACCCAGTTGTTGTTGCGTTGCTGATCAAAACCCTGGGCGCAGTAGGGCGCGTAGGCGATCCGGACGGAACGGCGGGCAGCGACATTACCAGTCTCCGGCCGCTCGGCGGCTAGTCCTATGTCTGCTTCGCGGTACGTCAGGTCCAGGATGGCCTCGGAAGTTTTGAAACACACGCGAAACGAGTCGCTGGGCGACCACAGGTGGTTGAAGCTCGCGGCCGTGAAGCACGACAACGTGCTGTCGGAAAGAAGCCGCACCATTGGCAGCGAGTGCACCGACTCCTGCCAGTTGTGGATATCTTGCGCCGCCTCATACATCGCCTTCACGCGCTCCAGCAGAACGTGTCCGTCCGGTGCAAGCTCGTATCCCGTACGCGCCCGTACAAACAACGCTCTCCCAATGGCGCGTTCAAGCGCCAGCATGCGCCGTCCGATTGTAGGCGCGCTGACGCCCGCCCTCTCGGCGGCACCCGCCAGCCCGCCTTGTTCAGCGACGTGCAGGAACAAACGAAGATCATCCCAATTCTCGAGTTTCATCTCTGAAACGTGCCTTTCGCTTGTGCGTCTACATCTTCAAGCCGCCACGAACCACATTCTGGCCAGACAGCATGGCGGAGAAACGAGATGTTACTGCAATGGACGATTGTATATAGAGAGCTAGTAACCCAACACCGCAAGAAAAGAACCAATGCTTTTGCTGATCCGCTCGACGGGCGCGAATGGGACGGCTTCGGCTGGATCGTTAACTGGCTCGAGAAATCTGCGGAGCGCCGTTCAAAGGCGACGGAAGGCGTGCCAGGCTCAGCCCGTAGCACGAAACTGACCACTAACGCGCCCGGTTTCGCTAGTCCCTGCAGCTTGCGCTCCGCAGCTTGCGATCCGGTCCAGGCCCGCGCATCCCCTAACAAGTAAAGCTATTTTACATTTGTTTTAATCTTAAGTTGCGACGAACCTCGCCTCCGTTGATGCCGATTAGTTCAGCCACCACCTCCTGGAGCCAGGAACCCGGCAGAAGGCCCCAGGTTCCCGTTGTGATCGAAGCCGATCCCGATACTGATGCGTGCGGCGGAATAGTCGTTGCTCCAGAACCTCGTCATCATCCAGGCCCGGTGGAAGCGGCCAGACCGCAAGCCCGGCTTCTCGCGCGCCCGCAGCAGATACGTCGAAACCGACGTTTTGCTAATCTTCAGCCGCTCAGAAACGGCGCGTATCGACAATTCCTGCTCAAACGTCAGCCGCAGTATCGATCGGATGTCCTTCACGTCAGTATGTCTCGCTTGCTTCCGTCTGGGCATCATGTCCTCGCTCAAAAACACGAGGGCAAAGTGCCAGATCGGCGCTCACGAAAATCGATCTAAATCCGCCGCTATGCCTGTCCGCGACTTAGTGAAATCGCTGTCCCGGACTTACTGAAATTGTCCGCGACTTTCTGAAACCGCTGTCCCAATTTAATGAAATGCGCAGTCAGAAGCGGGCCTGGCCCCGAGTATGCGGAAATCGACCGCCTTCATAACGGCGAAGAAGTGTATTTGCACAGCGAGGGGCAAGTGGTTCGGCGTCGTTTACTCCAATCAGCGGCAGCACTGTAACGTCACAGCACCGTGGATTTCTACGCAGCCTTATACTAAGCCTTGTAAGTCAGGCTGGGTTCACCAAAAGTGGGTGAGATTGTACGCAGGCTAGTACCCGGCGGCCTGAAGCGATGTCACCGTGGCAATGGCCGTCAAAAGCGGCTTTGGCCATGCCCGACGCCAACTTCCGTTCCGGGGGAGGACGGAAGTTCGCAGCGTAACGGCGAAGGACGGTAATGCGCCAGAAGCGGACGTACAAAGGAGCGACGACCGGAAAAGACTGAAGCCGGGCGCGGTCAAGGGCGAAGTATAACTGGTCCGCTAGCTTGACCACTTTGGATTGCTTCATGCGCTGCGGTAGCCTCATTGAGGGGAAATTCCTTCCAGAAGGCAGTAGGGAACATGCCTTTGGTGGCTGCTTCAAGAACGTCGGCGGCTCGCTCGTGTGCTGCGAGCCCAGGGCGGGTCAGAAACAGTGACCCCATGGCTTTAAGTGTACCGACTTCGACGGGCGGTGGCGCACCGGTGGAGGCACCGATAGAGACCATAAGCCCACGTGGACGCAGACTGTTGATTGAAGCCTCAAAGGTAAGCTTACCCACGCCATCATAGACCAAGTCAGCCTTGTGTCCGTTCGTGAAAGCCGCGACCTTCTCCGCGAGGTCGCCTTTCCTCCAAACCAGGACTTCGTCGCATCCGAGCACACGCGCCCGGTCTACGCTCGACGCCTTCGAGACGACGCCTATCACCGTCGCTCCAAGGTGCTTTGCCCAAGGTGCCATGATCTGGCCGAGCGCTCCGCCGACGCCATAGAGTAGTACGACCGTCCCCTGTTTGACCTGATAGGTGGATTTCAGGAGGTACTGCGCTGTTATGCCTTCAAAGAGGACCGTCGCAGTGATGTAGGATGTCACACTTGGTGGCAACGGGATGACTCTGTCGGCGGAATCGTCTGGCTTTCTGAGTAAGCTCCCAGAGGACCGAGAATATAGGCAGCGCGATCCCCCACCTTCAGGTCCTTACGGAGGAGCCAACTGCGCTCACGACACCGGCAGCGTCAAGGCCCAGGCCCGACGGCAAAGGTACCTTCACCGCACCATTTCTCTGCGTGATATCGAGGTAGTTCACCCCGATGGCCTCGTTTTCGATTACAACATCATTCGATCCAGGCGCGACGTCGTCGACTTCAGTGGCGTGCAACACATCGGGGTCACCGGTCTCAGTGAATTGGATTGCAACGGGCATGTGGAACCTCCCTGACAGCGGATTTCATGGGCCTTCGGATGCCTCCGACGATCATTTGTGATCGTCGGAGCACGGATACTACATGAACAACGCCCGACTTACACGGACCCCAAAGTCCGCGTCAGGGTTCGTCTTCGGGTCGCCCATTCTTTCCAAGAAGGCGGCAACTGCAATGTCGCGTCGCTTGGGCAGGCGATCCTTGTCGGCCGCTGCCAGCGCACCTGCCATCTCCTCCCGTGTAAGATCAGTGCAATAAGCTGGAGCGCCCGGCTGCTGCCGCCAGGACTCTGCAATGGAACCGGAATACACGGCATCGAGGCCTGAATCTTCAACAAGCATCATCGCGATCTCACGATCTTTGTCCCGGTCGGCCGCGACCGGAATAGCAACGCGGTCTGCGCTACCTGCAGGCTTGCCCTTTCGCGCGAAGGAATCCGAGCCGATGGCGTTCCATGCCTTCGCGATTGGTCGGCTCAATTGCTCCGACACCCACACACTTTCGACTTTCCCCGCTTCGATAGCGTCGATTTTATTGTCTCGTGCTGGATAGTAGTTCGATGTGTCGATGATCACGGTGTCCGATGGGACTGATGCAATCATGGGTGCGACGTTCGGAATACGGTTGAGCGGGATCGATAGGATTAGAGCCTCCACGTCCTTGACCGCCTCCTCTACGTTGACTGCGCGTCCTCCCGATGACAGGACGTCAGAAGGGATGGTTTCCGGGCCGCGCGAGTTGGCTACCTTTACCTCATGTCCCGCCGCGCTCAGCGTTCGGACCAGCGTCTTGCCGATGTGGCCAAAGCCGAGGATACCTATTCTCATGGATCATTCTCCTATTGTCGTGGGTGTGCGAGAGGCGAAGTTCAGCCGTTCCTGTCGTCAACGAGCTATGCCGGAGCATGCTAATGGCACTGGCCTCATGTTGTAGCAGCACGGTTGCGAGCAACCATGTCGTCATGGGAAACCGGCGCTCCCGCTTCCATGAACTGCTTGATCAAAGCGTCCCGAATACTGGCCGCACGAGACCGATCCGCTGCTTCGAGTGCTGCTTTCAACTGCTCTGCCGTGAGTTCGGTGCAATACGCAGGGGTGCCTGGCTGCTGACGCCAGGACGAGACTAGCTCTCCAGAATCCACCGGATCGAACCCGGTCTCCTCGACCAGGTTCATGACAACCGACTTCGCCTTAGGATCGTTGCCTGCAACGGGAATGGCGATGCGGTCTTTGTCCCCTGATTGCTTGCCCCGCTCCGACAGCGTGGCTGCCAGAACGGCATTCCAGGCCTTCACGATGGGATGCTTGATGTGATCGCTGACCCAAACAGACTCCGGCTTTCCGGCATCGACCTCCGGAATTGAACCATCGCGGAACGGGTAGTAATTGGACGTATCCACCACGATGACGTCCTCCGGCACGTTCTGGAAAATCTTGGAAAGATTGGGATAGCTCCCAAATGGGATTGAGAGAATGACCACCTCGACGTCCGCCACGGCATCTTCCTTGGGAACTGCAGTCGCCCCGACGTTGCGAGAGAGGTCGGCCAGGCTAGCCGGACCTTTTGAATTCGCGATCTTGACCTCATGGCCTTGCGCGGCGAGCTTTCGGGCCAGTGTCGCTCCGATATTGCCCGCGCCGATGATGCCGACCTTCATGGGGTGTTCCTTCCTGTTCAAAAATGGACTTTAGTCGTGCGCAGGACGTGCCAGCGCCGTCAGCGTGTCCCGGAGTTTTGCGAGACCGTCATGGTCGAGTTGGCATGCAGTCTTGATCTTCTCGGTGACAATCCAGAGCTCTTCTCGAAGCGCCTCTCCGCCTTCTGTCAGGTTGATCATGACCCGGCGCTCGTCATTTCTGTCGCGGGTGCGGGTAATCATGGAAAGGGCTTCAAGGCGCTTGAGAAGCGGCGTGATCGTTCCAGTATCCATGCCAAGTGCCGCGCCCAATTCCCCCACACTGCGCGGCGTGCCGCCATACAGTTCGAGCATTACCAGGTACTGCGGAAACGTCAGTCCCAGCGGCTCAAGAAATGGTTTGTGCAGGCGTGCCATGCGGTTGGCCGCCCCATAGAGCGCAAAGGACAGCTGCGTTCCCAGTTCACGATCCCCAACGAGTTCCTTTAACACGGCATCTTCCGAGAACACTAGTATCTTGCGCACTAGATAAATAACCGCTTCCGGGTTTCAAGGGTCCGCCGTAAGTTGATCCGCTTGATCGTTGTTGACCCAACTCGATGCCGCAGAACATCGGGGATGAGGTTGTATGCCGGCTTTGGGCCGAAAGCTGCCAAGCACTTCGGTAGCGTCGCGCCCCGGAACGGACGCGGCACTTCAATTCGCGTCCGAAGGCGAGCACTGGGTGATCAGGTCAACCGTCGAAGCCTGTCTGACGACATGGGACGGCTTCACGAAGCCGAGTATTCGACGTTACGCCGCGCTGCTTTTGTCCAGTTCAGGCTGAGCGAAGCGGCAATGTAGAAGTTCCCAAGAGCCGAGCGCGCTTGAGAATCGAGCGTTGCGGGTTTGCATTTGACGCAATGGCCGTGCCGCGTGCGCAGACGATGTCCTCCGGAGCCACAAGGCACGCCGACGACCAGCACCTTGCCCAGTGCCTTGGGCCTCATCCTTCACGTCTTTGATTGACCGCCCCTTCGCGTCGAACACGTCATCTGGACCCAGATCCTGCGGCTTGAGGAACAGAAGTTCGGGTTTTGTCAGCATCCAACACCCATCTAGGGCGCACCCCTTAGCATTACCTTCCGCAAACATGCCATTCCATCTAATAGCCATATTCCCCTTCCCGGCCATAGCACCACCCCACTGCCTGGAGTTTTGCCCCGATCGCCTCCCGACGGCTGCAGGCTTCCCGCGTTTCGTCTGAGGCGCTCGAAGCTGGACCCTCACCGCGCCTTATCTCGCAACGGGCTTTCGGCTCGTAGCGCCAGACCTGCGGGGCACGGGAATTCGGACCAGCCTGAGGGTTGCTACACTATTCCTGAGATGGCGAATGACGTCAGGTTCCTGACAGAGGTTCTGGAACTTGCGCCGACGCACGTGGTCGGCCACTCGCTTGGGGGCGGCTTGGCCAAGCGATCGCCGAGCGATGGCCTCATCTCGTCCGAAAAATCGTTCTTGTGTCGACCTCCGCCGCGCTACGCGAACGTCGGGGGTGGGTGTGGGAAAACATCCGGATGCTCTGCGATCCGATCGATCCAAAAGCCCTTTCATTCGGGAATGGTCTTCTGGCGCAGTTCCGGTCGACGAGAATTTCCTCGCCCATGCCCGCCGTGAAAGCGCCGCGGTCCCGTAACGAATCTGGCATTCAATATTACGAACAGCTCGCCTATGATCCGTCGCCGCTGCTACAGGACATTTCCGCGCCGACGTTCATCCTCCGGGGCGAGGAGGATGCGATCGCTGAGGAACATCAGGCAATTATGCAGGCTGGTATCGCCGGCGCGGAGTTCACTCCCTCCCCGGCCATGGCCATACCCTCCATTGGGAAGACCCTGAAAAGGTTGCCGGCTTAATTCGGATATTTCTGGAACGCCCTCGATGAGCGGGAACCTCTTGCCAACGGACACCGCTGCAAGAATCTGTGGCATTTGCTAAATAAGTCCGATCATTTTTGGGTTGTAGCCTGCGGTGTGCGACCCTCTGTCTCAGTACAGTTAGAGTATGCGGCCAAGTGCCGAAAACCTTAGGATGACCGAACGAGGCACGTTCGGGCATCCTCGAGACCATTTTACCACGCCCGCCATCCAGCCAGTGGATATCCGAGGAAGCACCCTCGCAGCCTCAGCCCAGATTTAGACCTCCATCGCTCGTGAAGCAACGCCTCGCGCAACGGTTATCCGCCTGTCGGGGCGCTCCAGCATTCACATGAATCACATCCGCCACGTTCAAGTGACCGCCGAACCTTCGAACGGTTTCCGGATGCGCATGAGACGGCAGCAATCGCTCTACAGCGACAGCAATTGTTCTGGCGCGGCCGCAAATCAGCTTCGATAGAACATCAGAGGACACGCCAGCAGTGGGTGTCGCCAATAGCTAAAGACTTCACCGGCGACCGCGCTTCCAGTCTAGCCAGGAAGAGTAAGCCACCCAGAATCTAGCACCAAAGAACGCAGGAGTTTTGAAAGATGAACCAGATGATCAATAACTCTCAGAAGGCAAACATAAATCTGGACACCACATCCCAAACGAGCAGACCAGGAACAGAAGAACTGGTTCCGTCGCGCTACGCGCTGCGGATCGGCGAGATTGATGTCCTGGTGGTCAGCGATGGAGTGCTACCGCTTCCAACCGAAATGTTGGGACACAATGCCGCCTTGGCCGACCGGGAAACCTGGCTGGGCGACATGTTCCTGTCGAAGGACGCTTGCGATTGGGCGCTGAACGTAGTTGTGGTGCGCAGCGGAGCTCAGACCATACTCATCGATGCTGGACTAGGATTGGATCCCGACTTGAACCTTCCGAAGGCCGGGCAATTGGTCAGGCGACTGGAGTCTGCCGGCATTGATCTTGGTTCGGTGACCGATATTGTGTTGACCCATATGCATATGGACCACGTTGGCGGGTTGATCGTTGGCGGAGTGAAGGAGCAGTTGCGGCCGGATCTAAGGATTCACGTAGCCGCCGCCGAGGTCAAATTCTGGGAAGCGCCCGATTTCTCTCGTGTGCACATGCCGGCCGGCTTCCCGGACGCGCTTCGGGCTGCCGCCAAGCGGTTCGCGGAAGAATATCGCGGCAATTTGCGCCTGTTCGATGAGGAATACGAGGTAGCGCCGGGAGTGGTCGTTACCCGCACCGGCGGCCACACCCCCGGCCACAGTATCGTGCGTCTGACGTCGGGCAGCGACCGATTGATGTTCGCCGGTGACGCCGTGTTCACGGTCGGCTTCGACCACCCCGACTGGCACAATGGTTTCGAACACGACCCGGAGGAGGCTGCCCGCGTTCGGGTTCGGCTCTTGAAGGAGCTGGCAGCGACCGGCGAACTGCTGGTGGCCACGCATATGCCATTCCCGTCCACGGGCCACGTCGCGGTCGAAGGTGACGCCTTTCGTTGGGTACCAATTGCCTGGGACTACTAACGCCACTTGAGTTGGGGCCGAGCCGGCACGTGTGCCCTTGAAGCTTATAACCGGTTCGGCCTTCCCCCTAATCACTATCGAACGATGCACCCCATACGGGAAGCTGCATATGGAGGTATCTCATGAAAATCGTGATCATTGGCGGAACGGGATTGATCGGCTCCAAGACTGCTGACCGCCTACGAAAGAAAGGGCATGAGGTCATTGCCGCTGCCCCCAAAACCGGTGTTAACACCCTGACCGGCGAGGGCTTAGCGGAAGTACTTGAGAATACAGAAGTTGTGATCGACCTCGCGAACTCGCCTTCCTTTGAGGATAAGGCCGTGCTCGAATTCTTCCAGACCGCGGGCAGGAACCTAATGGCCGCGGAAATGTATGCCGGCGTGAAACACCATATCGCGCTTTCCATCGTAGGCACCGATCGATTGCCGGACAGCGGCTATCTTCGAGCCAAGGTCGCCCAGGAAAAGATTATTCGGGAAGGCAACATTCCATATACAATCGTGCGTTCGACACAGTTCATGGAGTTTCTCGGCGGCATCGCCCAAGAGGGCACGGTCGGGGATACCGCCCGCTTGTCGACGGGTTTCCTGCAGCCGATCGCGTCCGACGACGTAGCTGATTTCGTAGCTGAGGCAGCCCTTGTTGTGCCAGCCAACGGCATCATCGAAATCTGCGGTCCCGAGCGAGCGCGGCTGTGCGACTTCGCGGCGCGCTACCTCAAGGCGATCGGAGATACCCGCAACGTTGTCGCAGATCCGCAGGCCCGGTATTTCGGGGCCAAGTTGGAGGACGGGTCACTCGTCTCCGACAATCATCCTCGCATCGGCCGCATCCGTTTCGATGACTGGTTTGCGACAACACTGAGAAAATAAAGAGCACACGGGCCGCCTGCGGGGCGGCCGGTGCCCCACTCACGAAAGGACGATAGACATGATCAAGTCATTGCATTTTGCCGTTGCGTTGACGGTTCTCCTAGCAGGTGCGGCTCTTGCACATGATGCGCTGGACGGCGGCGAGGGCGCGAAGATTACGGTGGTCTATGACCATGAATTGCCGAACGTTCCCGGCAAGAGCATGAAAGGCGTTCTCGTCGAATATGCTCCGGGCGGGTTCTCGGAAGGCCACACGCATCCAGTGTCCTCCTTCATTTACGCTACCGTTCTCGAAGGCGCGATCCGCAGTCAGGTTAATGACGGTCCCGTCGCGGTTTATAAGGCGGGTGAAAGCTTTTCGGAATTGCCAGGCGACCGCCATGGTCTAAGTGAAAACGCCAGCAAGAGTCACCCGGCAAAGCTGCTCGCTGTCTTCGTGGTCGATACCGCTGAGCAGGAATTGATCTACCCGATCAAGAAATAGTCTATCAGGCCGGGCTTGCAGTGCTGCTGCCCGGCCGTTCTTAGATGCAACCATAATCGGTGATTATGCCATGTTTGGTGATGACAATTTCGTGCCTGTTATTCTGGTCAACCTCCTGGGTACTGCCGGCATCGTTGTTTGGCACATCCAGGGCGGCAACCGCCCGACGAGCCGCTTGCTCCTCCAGATCCTGTTCTTTACCGGCATGAGCCTCGTGCTCTATATGGCAGGCATCGCACCTCATCGGCCAGACGGTCTCTATACGCAGGGCTTTGGTGCGCTGCTTTCCAAATCAGCCAGGATCCTGTGGTGGACTCATCTCGCCTGGGCGATCATCGGGTTCATCCAAATCTACTTCAGATTGAACCGCAAGCCACGCGAAGCGCGTCTCATCCAGGATATGGCCATAGCCATCATCTATCTAGGCGTGGCGCTGTCCGTAATCGGTTTCGTCTTCGACATGCCGGTTGGCACGTTGGTCACAACGTCGGGCGTGATAGCCGTTATCTTCGGCCTTGCGTTGCAGAATACGCTCGGAGACGTCTTTTCCGGCATCGCGCTGACACTCGGCAGAGCCTATGCAATAGGCGACTGGATCCATTTGACCGACGGAACCGAGGGGCGCATCATCGAAACCAACTGGCGCTCCACCAACCTGCTGACCGTTACCCACAACGTCGTCGTGCTGCCGAACAGCATCCTAGCAAAGCAGGGAGTGACAAATCTCAGCCGTCCTGACGAGACCCACCAAATCGCGGTGCGTGTGCGCATCGCCGCAACGCAAGCACCGCGCCTTGTCGACGAAGTCATGCGGTCTGTGCTACAATCCAGCGTCCTGATCATCAAGAATCCACCGCCGGTCGTCGTCCTAAAAGCCATCGACGCCATCGCCATCGAAGTCGAGCTGCAATTTCACGTCGACAGCGTTGCCGTTCGAACGCCGGCCAGGAACGAGATCGTAGACTTGATCCATGATCAATGCAAAGTAAGAGGGCTTTCTCTGGCCATGCCTGCCGAAAGCCTCGCTTTCGTGCCGGCACCGATGGGAAACAATGCTGCCGTGAGCAACGATTCATTCATCTCGATCGATCTAGGTCGCCGCCGATAAAATCCTTCTCCACCGTTGCCCTATTCATAAAGCCGCAAGCTGAAGACCAACATTGACTCCGAATAGGTGTGAATCGATTTCAAGGCAGATATCTTGCGGAGAGCTCAGCCATAGATGAGCGCGCGATCCCGTCCAAGTTGATGATGCCCCAATGGAGCGACCATTGGGCCTTGACGCCGGTGACGACCGCGGTGAGCGCGGACCGTGAACTGATAATAAACGTACTGTTTTCTGGATGGCTCGTCCCGGACAGCGCTAACGCGACCTTGCGAGCGTTCAAGCGCCCTCTCACGACTGACAGGAGAAGGCTTCTATGCGATGGAGCGTGTTACGAGGTGGATCGTAATATAACGAGCTGCGCTCGTGCCATAGGCAGCTCGCATAGTGTGATGCATTCAGAGCTTCGTTACACGCTCAGGATCGGCGGAGGCCAACGCGGCCGCGCGCTCAGGCTGCGGCGGATAGATCCAGACGGTGTTGATCTCCTGCTTGGCCGCCTTCGCTTTCTCGCCGACCATCTCTACCATACCGTCCCAGCCTCGGGTGAAGAGTGCTCCGGCATCGCCGAGGTCCAAGCAAGTGACATAGGCCTCCTGGTGGTATTGCCGTGTCGCTACGCCCAACAGTTCGGCGGCGGCATTGTTGCCCGCGAAGGCGCCCATGCGCGTGGCGTGCTGGCATGACATCAGTGCGTAGTTGCCGCAGTTGTCGCAAGCGGCACGCGCTGCGTCCCCGGCGGCGAAGATGCCAGGCACGGACGGCACACGCAAGCAGCCGTCGACCAGCAGCCGGTCGAACTTATCGCGTTCGCCGGGGATTTTTGTGGTCAGCGGATTGGCGCGCATGCCTCCCGCCCAGATCACGGTCATGGTTTCGATATGCTCGCCGGTACTCAATGTCAAACCTGACTTATCCAGCGATGAAACCCCGGCGTTGAGCCGCGTTTCAACGCCGAGCTTGCGCAGTGCTTCCTCGATGACCGGCCGAGGACCTTCGCCCATATCGGGAGCGACCGCACTGCTGCGATCGATGATAATGACGCGGGGATAAGCGGGTTTGTCGAACAAGGTCCTCAGCCGCGATTGCATTCCGGTCGCCGCCTCGATTCCTGTGAAGCCGGCGCCGGCAACAACGATGGTGTCGCGCGCGGCCGAAGCCGGCATCTTCGCAAGCTCGTGGAGATGGCGATCGAGGGCGATAGCATCATCGATGTTATCGATGCTGAAGGGGTATTCGGCAAGGCCGGGAATATTCGGGCGGAACAGCCTGCTGCCGGTGGCAATCACAAGGCGATGGTACTGAAGGGGCTTTCGTTCGTGCTTGGCATTGACGACGTCGATGGTGCGGGCCTTCGGGTCAATCTCTTCGACGCTGCCCTGCACATAGGCGACATCGATTGCGTCAAATACAGCCTGCAGAGGTGCCGTCAGGGTTTCTGGCTTCGGCTCGTAAAGCCGGGGGCGGATGACGAGCGTCGGTTCCGGTGACACCAGCGCGATTTCGAGCTCTTCGGGCGAAATTCCTTCGATATCGCGCAAGCGGGCTGCGGAAAGTGCGGCGTACATGCCAGCAAAGCCGGCGCCCACTATTACAAGTCTCATATTATTCACTCCGAAATCTGTAGTTTCCGAGGGCCGCGCGTCACCGTTGCCGCTTCTGGTGGGCGGCGAGATGTTCGGCAATCGATGGCGCGCGGATTCGTGAAGCGATGTCGCTTAGCCGGCGATGAACGCCAGCACGTCGGCATTGATGACATCTGCATGGGTCGTGCACAGCCCATGCGGCAGATTCTCGTAGATCTTCAGCGTCCCGGCCTGCAGGAGCTTCGCCGACAACGGAGCAGATGCGCCGATCGGGACGATCTGGTCGTCATCGCCATGCAACACCAGCGCCGGCACTGTGATGCTCTTCAGGTCCTCGGTGAAATCTGTTTCCGAGAATGCCTTGATGCCATCGTAATGCGCTTTCGCACCGCCCATCATACCCTGACGCCACCAGTTTGAGATGACCGCCTGCGAAGGCTCCGAACCCGGGCGGTTGTAACCATAGAACGGGCCACTCGGAAAATCGTGATAGAACTGCGAACGGTTCGCGACCAGTTGGCTGCGCAATCCGTCGAATGCGTCGATAGGCAAGCCGCCGGGATTGGCGGCGGTCTTCAGCATCAATGGCGGCACGGCCGCAATCAGGATTAGTTTGGCAACGCGGCCCTTCCCGTAACGTGCGACATACCGCGCGGCTTCACCGCCCCCGGTAGAGTGTCCGACGTGGATAGCGTTGCGAAGATCGAGGTAGTCGATCATTGCGGCAACATCGGAGGCATAGTGATCCATGTCGTGACCGTCGCTCACCTGGTTAGACCGGCCATGACCGCGGCGATCATGAGCGATCACGCGAAAGCCCTTGCTGAGGAAGAAGAGCATCTGATTATCCCAATCGTCGGAGCTGAGCGGCCAGCCGTGGTGAAAGACGATCGGTTGAGCGGACTTCGGTCCCCAGTCTTTGTAGAAAAGTTGAACACCGTTGCTGGTTGTAATGGAGGTCATTGTGCAGATCCTTTGTAAAATAATTGTTTCGTTGACCGTCATCGATTCGAACGGATCGTTGCTAAAATTGGTTACATGCAAGCCGCCACGGGTCGTTACGATTGACCCCTAATCGGTCTCATCCCACACCCAACCTCTGTTTTCGCAGGATCCATTGGCATGGACGCAATGGTGGTTTAGCGGAACAGGTCTCCCGCTGCGCCAGAGCGATTGGCGCTATTGCAGAGCGATTGCGGTTTAGCCGATGCGGCGCGGTTCATCGCAACGTTTTACACGGCCATGGCTGTCCGCAAGGCACAATGACGCCGCGACCGACGCATGCCAAGCGGATCGCGAAGCACGGTTGTGTGCCCGATCCGATCGCGTGCAAGCGAAGAACGAGAGAGTCCCGAACCTGAGGGAGGGCGAAAGGAGATCGCGGTCAGCCGTGGCGGCGGCGCCAATCTGTCGGTGTTTCACCGGTCAATTTGCGGAACGCAGCTGCAAATGCAGTTTGCGAGGCATACCCGAGGGAAGCTGCGACCAACGCGATCGATTGTTGAGGATCACGTAGCATGTTTATGGCCTGCTCGAGTCGATATTGACGCAGCCAGTTGTGAGGTGAAAGCCCCGTGCTTTCCTTGAAGGCCCGACAGAAATGAAACCGCGACAGCCCGGAATCGGCAGCAAGGGCCGCAAGGGAGACGTCGGCGTCCGCGTCCGACCGTAATCGTTCGACGGCCCTGCGCAGAACGCTCGGCGCGAGGCCGCCGACCGCCGGCCGATAGCTCGGCGCCCTGCCAGTGTGCGCAGCCAGCAGGCGCGTGGCCAGAAGGTCGGTCAACTGCTGCCTGAACAGTGTATCCAGTGCCGTATTGCCTTCTAAGACATCGGCCGCACTCAGGAGCAATCGGGATGTAATGTGGTCCGGATGCGCGGTTCGCTCCAGGAGGTCGGTCGGAGTGAATGTATCGGTTTCGTCGGCAATGCGCGTCAGTGTCGCGTGGGGAAGATAGAGCTGCACGACATCCACCGGCTTTGGAATATCCCAGCGGGAGCTTGACCCAGCTGGAATGATGATCACCACCCCGCGACGAAACGTTCCGCTCTCGATCGATCTTCCGGACCGCCTTTCCATGCGTTGTATCGCGCCGTTATAAGCCATGATGACGTGATCGGTCATAGGCTCGACGACGTCATGCAAGGCGTCGTGATGCCAATGGGCGATTGCGCCGCCGGACGGGTCTGCCGCTAGATGGACCGGCTCAGTCCCGAGAACGCGTGACATTTCGTTCGCGGGATTCCGGTTAACATCGGGCATCTCGTGCCGATGTGCGTCGATTGTCTCAGCCGGAGAGCTTTCGGCAGGTTCGCTGGCGGAAGGCAAACTCATCGATGCACGTTCTTTAGGTGCTGCAGCTTATGTGCGATGTCGGTGGTACTCGCAGCATGAACGTACGTCGGCCTATGGCGGCCGAATTTGTCAGTCCTACTACGCATTTATCCCCCAATGTCGCGAGCGATTTCGCAGTGCTCCCCGATATTCGCACGTTTCTTGTATTGAGCAAATATTACAAATATTCGAAGGAAAACTTCCTGTTCAATAGAGACTACAATGGTCATTGCAGTTCGCTCCTAATCGTACCAGGGTTTAGCGAAGGGAGTCCAACGCTGCCATATTGTCCGGTCAGCGTTGGGGGGGGTAGAGAGCCGATCGATGGTCGCGTTGGACAGTGAAAGGTGGGCTCACTGCTACTGACCAGTCTAAGATCGCTTCGGCAGAATTGGCGCCATTTCTCTCACTCCTTTCAAGCCAAGGTCATACCGCCGTCGACATGCAACTCTACGCCATTGACGAAGCTACCCGCCTCAGAGGCGAGAAAGAGAGCGGCGCGGGCCAGTTCTTCGGGCTGTCCGAGACGGCCAGCCGGGATGATGGTAGCCAAATGGCTTTCGAGCGCCGGGCGATCGGCATCCGAAACTCCAAGCTTGCCGAGGATCGCAGTATCTACCGGTCCCGGGCTCAAGATGTTAACGCGGATCTTTCGGGGCTTGAACTCGATCGCCCAGTTCTTTGCAAATGCGGCGATGGCGGCTTTGGAGCCGGCATAAACGGCATGATCCGGCAGAACTTTCGTGGCAGCCAGCGAGCTCGTGACAATGATATTGCCACCATCGCGGATCAACGGTTCCATCGCCTGCACGCCAAAAAACACTCCGCGCGTATTGGTGGCGAAGTGCCTGTCATAGTCTTCCGGTGTGACGGTGCCGGAAGCGGTAAGGTTGATGATCCCGGCGTTGGCCATGTAGATGTCCAAGCTGCCAAACCGGCTCTTCACTATCTCTGCAAGCTTTTGATGGTGTTCAAGGTCGGCAACATCGCCAACGATGCCAATGACGCCGTTGCCTATTTCATCCACCACCTGATCTACGACGTTCTGTCGCCGGCCTGTGATAAGAACCTGCGCGCCTTCCTGTGCAAACAAGCGCGCAGTCGCCTTGCCGATACCGCTGTTCCCGCCGGTAATCACGGCAACCTTGTCTTTCAAATGTTGCATTGTTTATCTCCGTTTTCTGCTGAGACTGAGATAAACAGGAGTGCCTTGCGCCGTTAGATCACAGTCGGGCACATGAGCTGTGCCGGGGAGATGCAAATGCCAAACCTATTGGGTGAGACGTCGGGATTAATGGCGTTTGTTCGGACCGTAGAAGCCGGATCTTTCAGCGCTGCAGCCCGCGATCTGAACACGACTCCATCGGCAGTCTCCAAAAGCGTTGCTCGGTTGGAAAAGAAAATCGGGACACGGCTTTTTTTCCGCACTACCCGTGCACTCACCCTTACCCAGGATGGCCAGCTTTTTTTCAAACGTGTGGCGCCGCTCCTGCGGGAACTCGATTCGAGCGACGATGCGATCCGGTCTCAAGCTGCACCGTCTGGACGGTTGCGCATCAGCATGCCCGGGGAACTGGCGCCATTACTGCTGCCTGGCCTGTTTGAGCGCTTTGCAACTGCCTATCCGGACCTACATCTCGATATCGGTTTGACGGACCGTTTTGTCGATCTTATCAGGGAAGACTATGACGTCGTTCTGCGTGTTGGAGATCCCAGACAGGGCGATCTCATTGTCCGTCACCTGGCAGATCTCCCAATGGTAGTGGTGGCATCCTCGCCATTCCTGAAGAGTTGGGGATTGTTGGGATCCGCAGAGGCCCTGACAGGCGTTCCGTTCGCCCGATTTATGTCCGGTGGCATGGTATCGCCCTTGCGTTTGGCCGATGGAAGGACATTCATTCCCTCTGGGCGTGTTGACTGCGATTCTGGACGGGCTTTGATCTACGCCGCGCGGAGCGGTCTTGGTGCGGCTTATCTGCTAAGATGTTTGGTCGCCCGAGAGCTGAATGAGGGCGTCTTGCTCGACCTCGTACCCGAACTCGCCCTGCCCAAGCTACCGTTCAATGCTCTGCACGCCTTCGGGCGCACGGTGCCCTTGCGCGTAAAGTTGTTCTGCGACTTCATGGCGGGCGAAGCCAAAGCCCTTGCAGCGATTTGAGCTTCACGACCATTGGACTGGCGAGACATGCCGCCGATTTCGACGCCGCTGAGCGTTACGCTGGATTTGTTGCTGCAAGTTCCAAAGAGATTGCGCCGATATCGCCTGTGCCGCCTTGTTGCGTCGTGTTATCTCCGTTTGGCGTCCACGAAGCCCATGAGGAGGGCTCCGTCCGTTTCGCAGCGGCGCCGCAGCCGAGGGATCAGGTCCGCGGTGTCGCGGACGGGTTCGGGTGCGGAGATGATCCAGCCAGTCCCTCGGCGCTCGGCAACGCACATCCATCGCTTCTTACGGTCGACACTCCAATAGCAATGAGCGACAACAGCCACAGACATTCCCGACCTCCCGCTTTGCACCATGTCCATGACGGCATCGCCATAGAGCGCCGGGCATCGAAGGGTGCGCGGACCAGCCGGTCGAAGGCGGTCCGGTTTTCGAGATAACTTTCGTAGCACGCGCTTGGGCGAACTCCAGACGCCAATGGACCCGCCATCCCGCGCTTGGAGGGCCGGTCATCGAGTGATTGCCGTAAGACTGTTTCGCTTCAGAGAGCGGCAATGGTGGCAGAAACGGTCAACCCCTCACCCGGTCCGAGAATCGTGAGGCCGTGGGCTTCCGGCTTGCCGGGAAGATTGAACGCATCGACGGGATGCGTCACCGGTTCGAAGCAGAAGAAGTCGGCGTCGGCTGCGGGTGAGAAGACGACATATTGGCGGAGCGCTTCGCTGGCTTTCAGATCTGCCGCGAGCCGACGTCCCGGCCAGTCGATACGGGCCTTGCCGTTCCAGCCGTCGAACCAGCTATTGATCCAGCGCGCCGGCAGAGGCTGCGGACTGTTGAAGTCCATATCCGGATGTGCCGCGATCGCTTCATAAGCCCTTGGCAGGTGATCCGATCGCTCGAGCCATACGCCGCCGGCCGGGGCGCGAAGGGTCGTATCCGGTTCGCGCACGAACCAGGGATGAAATCCGGCACCGTAAGGCAGCCGGATCTTGGCACGGTTGACGAAGCTCAGCTCCATCACGAGACCGGCGCCTTGCAGGCGGTAGGTCATCCTCGCAGCATAACAGAAAGGCCCCGGTCCTTCCGACGAAAGGGTGAGCGTGACGGCATCCGTGCTTCGGAAGGCGACGTCCCATGCGGCTGAAAAGCCATTGCCGTGGATCGGGTATGGCTCCGTCTCCAGGTTCCGCGGCAAGGAGTGAAAGGTCCCGTCAAGCGCAAAACCGCCGCCGGAAACGCGACCCGAGAAAGGAAGAAGCAAGATGTTCGACAGGGCGAAGGGATGCGCGGTAGCCGGATCGACACTGCGGAGGATCGGCTGCCAGACGCCGTCGTGGTGCACGTCGAATGCGCACAGCCCGGCGCCCAGATCGGGGCGCACAACGATGCGGGCGTCGCCGTTGGAGAGGCCGATCGCCGTCATCACCAGCCGCCGTCGATCGCGATGTTCTGGCCGGAGATCATGTCGGAAGCCGGCGAGACGAGGAAGTGCACCAGCTCGGCGACATCAAGGGGCTGGATACGCGCCTTCAGCGATTGATTTTCAAGTATCCAGTCATTGTATTGCTGCAGGCGATCGGCGAAAACGCGCTCCTCCGCCTCCGAAACCACCGCCCCCGGCGAGACAGCGTTGACGCGCACGCCGTGGGGACCAAGTTCGCGCGCAAGCCCCTTCGTCAGCCCAAGCATCGCGCCCTTGGACGCAACATAGGGCACATAGCCGTCCCAGCGGCCGTTCAGCGTAAGCGAGCAGAAATTGACGATCTTGCCGTAACGCTTTTCCTTCATGCCCGGCGCGACGGCCCGGGCGAGCGCGAAGGCGGCCGACGAGTTGACGCGGACCTGGTCCTCGTATTCCTCGAGCGAAAAGTCCTCGAAAGGCTTGTTGATGATGAGCGCCGCGTTGTTGATGAGAATGTCGATGCCGCCATGCTCGCCGGCAAGTGCTGCCACGCGTCGCTCCGCCGAAGCCAGGTTGTTCAGGTCCTCCCCCACATAGATCGCCCTGGTGTCGTGATCCGCGGCGATATGGGCGGCGAAGCGCTCGCCGGCCTCGGCGCTGGGCCGGTCGAGCAATAGCAGGGCAGCGCCGGCACGGGCCAGCCGCTCGGCCTGGGCGCGGCCGAGCGTGCCGAGCGCACCGGTGATGAGGACGGTCTTTGCGGAAAGATCTGTCATGGTTGCCTCACAGAAGCGCGTGAACCTCGTCGATGGACGTTTCGGCGGTGGGCTTATCGAACACGATCTCGCCGCGTGCCATTGCGACGATGCGGTCACAGGATTGGAACACGTGCTGCATGTTGTGCGAGATGAAAATGCCGGTCAGGCCCTGTGCCTTCAGGCCACGGACGAAACCGATCACCTTGTCCGTTTCCTTGACCGAAAGGTGGTTCGTCGGCTCATCGAGGATGAGCACCTTCGACTTGAAATGCATTGCGCGTGCAATTGCCACGCCCTGCCGCTGCCCGCCCGAAAGTTCTCCGACCAGCGCATCCGGCGAGCGCAGGTGCAGGTCGACGTCGGCGATGGCCTTGATGCTTTCGGCGCGCATGCGCTGCTGGTCCATGATGCCCACGCCGAAGACGGACCATTTCATCGGTTCGCGACCGATGAAGAGATTGCGGGCGATCGACATAGTAGGGACCATGGAATTGTACTGATAGATCGTCTCCAGTCCGTGTCGCATGGCATCCTTCGGACTACGAAGGGCGACTTTGCGCCCTTCGATAAGCACCTCGCCGGAATCCTGATGATGGACGCCCGAGAGGATCTTGATGAGTGTCGACTTGCCGGCGCCGTTGTCGCCGACGAGACCGACTGTCTCGCCGGGATGAATGGTGAGGTCGACATTCTTCAGCGCATGCACGCCGCTATACCACTTCTGAAGGTTGCGGCACTCGATGATGGGTGTGGTCATTTGTGCGCCTCCACCTTGATCTTGCGGGACATCTTGCCCATCCAGGCATTGGCTATGACAGCGAACATGGTCAGAACGCCGATCGCGAACTTGAACCAGTTGGCATCGACGCGGGAGAGCACGAGGCCGTTATCGATCGTGCGGATGAGGAGCGTGCCGACAATGGCGCCGAAGACTGTCCCGATGCCACCGGCAAGGGCCGTGCCGCCGATGACGGCCGCCGCGACGGCCTGCAATTCCAGCCCCTCCCCGATCGAAGGCAGCGGCGAGCCGAGGCGCAGCACCTGAAGCAGGCCGGCAAAGCCAGCCAGCACCGAGCAGAGCATGAAGCAGGCGATCTTCACCCGCTTGACCGGGATGCCCATCGAGGCGGCGGCCTCGTTGAAACCGCCCGTCGCCCGGATCCAGTTGCCGAAATTGGTGAGCGACAGCAGTGCCGCCACCAGCGCGGCAATGACCACGAACCAGAGGAAGGACATGCGGAAAGGCGAGCCACCGATATAGTCCGTGAACAGCCAAGTCGGCAGGTCGGGCGGCAGGAGCGGCGGGAAGCCCCCGGAGATGACGATGGTCAGCGAACGCGCGATGAAGAGCATGCCGAGCGTCGTGATGAAGCTCGGTATCGAGAATTGCAGGGTGACATAGCCATTGATGAAACCGACCGCTCCGCAGATCATGAGACCGAGCAGCACCGCGGCGGTGAAGGGCACGCCGGAGTTCAGGATCACCGCCATCGACATCGGCATCAATGCAAAGACGGAACCGACAGACAGGTCGAATTCGCCGCAGATCATCAGCAGCGTCACGCCGATGGCGACGAGTGCCATTTCGGGCAGAAGGCCCATGACGCCGCGTATGTTCTCGAAGGAAAGAAGAATGCCGTTCGATTTCGCCTGAAAGACGAGGACGAGGACGATCAGCAAGGCAAGGCCGGCAAGTTCCGGCTTGTCGAGATAGATTTTCAGAAACCGCTTCATGGGTTGCCACTCAAGGTTCGGCGAATTGCCCGTCGGATTGCGACGGTGTCAGGCCGGTTCGGCCTGACACCGTGACGTGATCCGCTCCGTGCCAATTTGCTTGGGCAAAACGCCGGGTTACATTTTGGATGCGTTGGATCAGCGCAGACCCTGCTTCGCCAGTTCGAGGATCGTCGGCACGTCCTCAGGAGTGACGATGCCCTGCCCCGTATCGACGTCGGAGGGCGTCAGCCCGGCGGTCTTCCAGAGATAGGCCTGCATGACGGGGATGAAGCCCTGCATGTATGGCTGCTGGTCGACCTGCACCTGGACATAGCCCGCCTGCATCTGCTGCAGCACCTCGGGCACGAGGTCGAATCCGCCGAGCAGCACCTTGCCGGGCTCGATGCCGCGATCCTTCAGTACTTTTGCAACACCGGCATGCCAGTAGCCCGTATCGAAATAGGCGGTCGTATCCGGATTGGCGTTGAGGTAGGCGCCGATACGGTCGGCCGTCAGCGCGAGGTCCGTCGCAGAGTCGACACGGGTAATGTTGATCTCGCGATCGGAGTGCTCGGCCTTATACTCCTCGAGGAACTTCGTAACCCCGCCGGCGCGTTGCTCCGACCAGGTCTGGCCCGGCGCATTGACGCCGACCACAAGGTTGAGCGGGCCCTCCTTCGGGAAGTTTTCCGATTGGGCTTTGGCGAGCGAGTAGCCGGCAGCGGAGAAACCCTGGCCGATGAAGGCCTTACGGGCGTTGCCCTTGGCGCCTTCGCTGTCGTCGACATTGACCGCGAGCACAAGGATGCCGGAATCGACGGCTTCCTTGATCAGGTTGTCATAGGCATTGTTGTCTACGATCGCGACGAAAATCGCGTCCGGCCTGGAAGCGATCGCCGCCTGCAGGTTGGCCACGGCCTGTTCGACTGCGCCTTCCGTCTGCGTGAGGATCAGCTGGCACGAGGCGCCGACCTTTTCGCAAGCGTCATCATAGCCCTTCTTCACCGCCTGCCAAAATGTATTCGAGGCCGAGGAATGGCTGATGAAGGCGATATTGAGTCCCTCCGCGCTGGCGGCCGGGGCCATCAGCGTCAGCCCGAGGGCCGTTCCTGCTACCAATTTCCGGATCATGATGCGTTACCTCCCGTTGAACATCGATCATGGTTTCGGCGACCTCACTCCGTGCCGTCGAAGAACTCCGCCCGCGATCGTGCGATCTCGGGCAGCGATTTGAGAATTTCGCGCAAATGCATGCGCAGCGCCTGCTCGGCTTCGCCGACCTCCCCCGACGCGATCGCATCGACGATGCGTTCGTGCTGTTCGATCAACCGGCCGACCTGCAGGTCGTCGACGCTCAGGAACCGGACGCGATCCATCTGCGCCTTGACGCTCTCGATCACGCTCCAGGCATAGGCCCGGCCGGCGGCGGTCGCCAGCGTATGGTGGAAGAGCTCGTCGAGCCGCAGGAACGCGGCGCGGTCGTCATGCGGCACCTGCTTCTGTCGAACGATCTGATCGCGCAGCTCGTCCACGGTCGCCGCCCTGTGTTCGCTCGCGACCTGGCGCACGATATCCGCCTCGATCGCCTCGCGCACGAAGCGCACATCCATGACGGACTCGGCCGAAATCCGGGTCACATAGGTGCCGCGTTGGGGCAGTACCTGGACCAGGCCCTCCTCCGACAGCTTGATGAATGCCTCGCGCACCGGCTGGCGGCTGATCGAAAGTGCTTTTGCGATCTCCGCTTCCGAAATGCGTTCCCCGGGCATGAGCTCCGCCTGGATGATCCGCTCGCGCAGAATGCGATGGACCTGCGGACCGACAGCTTCGATCGCGGACAGCACGCGCTGTGGTTTGCTGTTCTGCATCCGCCCCCCCAATGCTTCGAAGCTACTGACCTACTACCATACAAGTCAAGTCCCGATTCACGGTTGGACCTCGGAGCTGCGCCGCGATACCTCGAATTTCCGGTCGAGGTCGGGCGCAAGATCGACCCCGTGCCCTGCCCCCGGCGGAATGGTGATCATGCCGTTCGTCACGGTCGGCAGCTGCGTCGTCAGCTCCGCGTACCACGTTTTGTAATAGGCGCGCACGCTTTCCTGGACGAGCGCGTTCGGCGCATTCAGCGACAGATGCGTCGATGCGGCCAGTACCACCGGCCCGGTGCAATCATGCGGCGCGACCGGCAGGTGCCAGGCCTCGGCCATGGTTGCGATCTTCTTGGCTTCCGAGACGCCGCCGCACCAGGAGAGGTCGAGCATGACAACTCCGGCCGCATCCGTCTCCATGAGATCGCGGAAGGCCCAGCGGGTCGCAAGTGTCTCCGAGGCGCAAAGCGGCGCGCGGCTTGCCGCGGCATAGCGCTTGAGGCTTGAAAGCGAGTCCATCTTGATCGGATCCTCATGCCAGAAGGTGGCATAGGGCTCGAGCGCCCGGGCGATCTGGATGGCGGGCGTCAATTGCCACATGGAGTGGAACTCGACCATGATGTCGATGCGGTCGCCGACGCGCTTGCGGATCTTCTCGAAGGGCTCCAGCGCCTTGCGCAGGTCCGGCCCGGAAATATACTGGCCGCCGCTCTTCTCCGCCGCGATGTCGAACGGCCAGATCTTCATGGCCGTGATACCCTCCGACAGGAGGTCCTCGGCGAGTTCGTCCGCCCGTTCCAGAAATCCGTTCAGGTCGTCATAGTCGCGCCGCGGTCCGCCAATGCCGTAGTTTGCGGTCTGCTGGCCCCTTGCGTCGCGCATATAGGTGTTGCCGGCGCAGGTATTATAGGTGCGGATCTCGCGCCGCGAAAAACCCCCGAGAAGCTGAGCGATCGGCAGGTTCGTCGCCTTGCCGAAGAGGTCCCAGAGCCCGATATCGACCGCCGAATTTCCGCGCATCTCCGCTCCAGTCGAGCGAAAACCGAGATAGCCCGTCAGATCCTTGGAGATGCGGTCGATCTCCAGTGGATCACGCCCGAGGAGTTTGGGGGCTACGACCTCATGGATATAGGTCTCCACGGTTTGCGCCATGAAGAAGGTTTCGCCGAGCCCGACAAGGCCTTCGTCGGTGTGGATACGAACCCAGAGAATGTTGGGAAAGTCACGGACTCGAACCGTTTCGAACGACGTAATTTTCATGCTCAATATACTCCAGCCGCCAGCAGCGCCTTCACTGTCAGGTCGAAATGCTCGACCATTGCCTGTTCGCCTTTCGTCGGGTCGCCGTTGGCGATCGCCTGCGCGATCGTCACGTGCCCTTCAATGCTCTCCTGCCGCGTCTCGTTGCTGCCGCGGCTCGCCCAGCCGATCGGCCAGGTATGCCGCGTAACCACGTGGAACGAGCCAACGATCAGCGCGAACATCGGATTGCGCGAAGCCGTGCCGATCGCTTCGTGAAATGCGATGTCGTGTTCCATCACCCGAGCGGGCTCTTCGAAATCCCGCCGCATCGCTTCCGCCAGCGCGATGATCTCGGCCGCCTCCTTGTCCGTGCGCCGCATGGCGGCCAGCACGACGGTGCGGCTCTCTATGGTGCGGCGGACGTCGAAAATCTGCTGGATCGTCACCTGGTCGGTATGCACAGCATGGTCGGTCACCAGGGCCAGGACGTCGGCCTTAGGTGCCGCGACACGCGGGCGTCGGCCATTGCCGATGTCGATCAGCGTCAGCGCGGCGAGCGAACGGTAAGCTTCGCGCACGATGCTGCGCGAGACGCCGAGCGTCTCGGCAAAGGCCCCCTCGCTCGGCAGCCAGTCGCCGACCTGAAGACCGTTGTCGCGGATATGAGTCTTCACGGCGGTCATTACCCCGCCAAGCAGCCCATCGCCTCTCGAGCGGCCGGCCGACGGCTTTTGTGTTCCGAGCTCTATCAGGTTACCCTCCTACCTATATGATAGGTTAGAATCTACCTTTTGATAGATTGGCCTTCAGCTGTTGTCAACGCTCTTTTGGAAGCGCGTTGCTGCTTCGAGACGGATGACGAATAGTCTGGCGCTCCTTTCCACACCAGATCCCAGGGCGCCCCGGCCGGACCGACCGGACCGCTCTGGGTTCGAAGCAGGCCAAGCTGTTCCCGCCGGCTGCGCGGACGGAGAGATCAGGCCACGGTCCCCTCATGCCGTAGTCGGGCCGCCAGATTCTGCCCTCGGGATATCCGACCGCGGGCTCAGGGTTAAGCGCAGGATGACTGGGCTCATCGGTCAGTTCGTCGAACTCTGCGATGAAATCCGCGAGCAGCGCGACATGGGCCCGGTCGCAAAACCAGCCTGTGAAACCAAGCTCGCGGGCTCGGTGCCAGGCCATGCCGGAGACGGAAACCATGACGTCCCAGGCGCAAAACCAGGCGCCGCGCTCTTCGGAATTGAAGCGGTTGCCTCCTATCATCCCGGGAAGGTGAATGCCGCATTGATATGCGTGTCGCCGTAAATACGCAGGCCGCGATCACGGCGCCGCCAGGCCAATTCCCGAGGATAGAGATGCGGATTGCGGCCGCGCTTTGCGAGTAGCCGGCGCTGGCCCTCGATCTCGGCGAGGACTTGCAGTTCATCGGCATCGACCAGCCCGCCCAGCGCGGTAGGTTGCTGACAACAGCGGACCGGGCCTCGGACCGAGGGCTTGGTCTTTCTCGTGCCGCCCCGCAGAGCGTCGAAAAAGGTCCGGATCGCCAGAATCTGCGGCAGGCCACCTTCGGTGGCGGTTTCGACTGGTCGTGCACCAGCAAAAAGAGGGCTGGTGTTCGGGCGGGCGAACCAGGTTCGGGCGAGTCGCCCGGAGAAGTAGCGCTCAAGAGACTTGTAGAAACCTACCACGGCGCTCGGCCGCAGCAGTTAATCCTTGGTCTGTTCGCCGGAGAAGCCCCGCTTCCGTACGCGCATTCAGGTGCTCTCCGACATGTCGGCGGGACCGGCCGCTTTTCGAAGGCTGAGCGACCCGGCGCCAGCTATCCTAGCATAGGCCCTAAGGCGACAGCATTGTGTTCCGCCGGTTCGTGCGGCTTGCCGGCGATCTGCAGAACGGCCTGCTGTCGTTGCATTGTCCATCTGGCCTTCGTGTAAAGGTCATATGGTCAGGAAATGCGGCTGGATAAGAGAACCAGCAACGATGCCGACCGTCTGATGAAGTATCTTGCAAGCTTCGATCTCAAAAGCGAGGAAGTCAGGAGGCGTCCGACGCAAAATAGGAGGGAAACCGCCGGGCAAGCTCGTTCAGGTCGAGCATTGCGCGCCGCAGGTGGAGCCGCATGGTCTCCTGAGCACTGGCGGCATCCCCTTCGGTCACCGCCTCGAGGACCCTCTGGTGGTCCTCGACCAGCTGGTCGAGCTGGCCAGCCTGTATCGATAGCCGGCGAACGCGGTCCATGTGCTTCTTGGCTTCGGAAATGAAGCTCCACACCCCATCGCGTCCTGCGAGGTTGCAGTAAAGCGCGTGCATGCGCTCGTCGCACTCGAAGAACAGGTCGGGATTGTCTTCGAGGATGGCAAGCTCCTGCTCCTCTATCGCCTGCCTGATGCCGAGCAGTATGCGGCGGTTGCTTTGCCGGGCCGCTTCGGCGACGATTGCCACCTCCAGCTGTTCGCGAACAAATTGTGCCGTACGGACCGCATCCATGCGGATCGGCGCGACCACGACGCCTGCCCTTGACCGCAGGTCGACAAGTCCTTCCGCGCTCAACCGCGACAAAGCCTCGCGCACAGGCGTGCGGCTGACGCCGAGGAGACCCGCGAGAGTATGCTCTCCGATCGGCGCGTTCGGCTTGAGCTCCAACCCGATGATCTTGCGCGAAAGGGTGCGGTAGCAATGCTGCGCCGCCGAGATTGTCGCGTCACGCGCCATATAGTGGTAACCTTTGCTTTCTTGCATGCAAGATTTAATTTTGCGCAGAATAGCTTGAAGCGCTGGCCATTTCTACTCGCTCTATGCAGATGCTTGACGAACGTTAGAATATTGCATACAAGAATGCAACAGGCTGGGAGGTGGCCATGGCTGGTAAAAAGACGCAGGGGATCATGCCATGAGCGAGGTTTCCCTGATCCTCGACGCGAAGGATATCGTCGGCGAGAGCATCCTGTGGTCCGAGGAAGAAAAGGCGCTCTACTGGGTCGACATCGTCGGAAAGCGCATCCATCGGCTGGAGCCGGAAAACGGTCGCCATGACCTGTGGCCGACACCGGATTTCGTGACGTCCATCGGCATGCGGGCAGATGGCGGTTTCATTGTCGGGCTCACCCGTGCCGTTTGCCTATGGACCCCCGAAGGGGTCTTCGAAGAGTTTGCCGTGCCGGAGCCGGATCTGCCGGAAAACCGCCTGAATGAAGGGCGCGTCTCACCGGACGGCTCATTTTGGGTCGCGACGATGCAGAGTAATCTCAACCCGGATGGCTCCCCGAAGGACATGGACCGACAGTCGGGAGCGATCTACCGCATTGATCCTGCCGGTCACGTCGCGCAGCTTACGCCCAACGAATATGGCATCAGCAACACCATGGGCTGGACGCGCGACGATCGCTTCTTTTTCGCCGACACGCTCGCGAACGAAATCTACGTGTTCGACTGCGATCTTTCCGCCGGGACGATCGACAACCGTCGCACCATATCTGCCGGCTTCGAGCGCGGCCTGCCGGACGGCTCCTGCCTCGACGCGGAGGGCCGGCTCTGGAACTGCCGTGTGGCCGGCGGCGCAGCCGTCGCGGGATTCGACGGCAATGGCCGTCTGCTGGAGCTGGTCGAACTCCCCGCAAGCTGGCCGACAAGCTGCGCATTCGGCGGCGCGGATCTTGCCACCCTCTATGTCACGTCGGCGCGCTTTGCCATGCCGGGCGCACATCTCGACGCGCATCCGCTGGAGGGCGGATTGTTCGCGGTCGAGGGCGTGGGGCGCGGACTTGCCGAACCGAAGTTCGGATCGGCGCCGGACATAACCCGTTCTGCTTTGGAGATAGCGCGATGAGTGATTTCAACGGCAAGAGTATCATCGTCACCGGAGGCGGTCTCGGCATGGGCCTCGCCTGTGCCCGTCGCTTTGCCGCGGGCGGCGGCAAGGTGATGATCGTGGCGAACGACAAGGCTTCGGTCGACAGTGCCGTTGCCGAGATCGGCGAGAACGCCGCCGGGTTTGTCGGCGATGTCCGCCGCAACGACGATATGGCGGCGGCGGTTCAGACCGCGGCATCGCGCCATGGCGGCGTGGATGTTCTCGCCTGCTGCGCCGGCATTCAGCGCTACGGGACCGTGGTCGATACGCCGGAAGAGGTCTGGGACGACGTTCTCGATATCAATCTGAAGGGCATCTTTCTCGCCTCCAAATTCGCAATCCCCGAAATGCGCAAGCGCGGCGGCGGCGCGATCGTCGCCATCTCATCCGTGCAGGCCTATGCTTCGCAGGCGGGCGTCGCCGCCTATACGGCGAGCAAGGGCGCGATCAACGCGCTCGTGCGTGCCATGGCGCTCGACCATGCCGGGGACAATATCACGGTCAACGCCGTGTGCCCCGCCTCCATCGATACTCCGATGCTGCACTGGGCCGCTGATCTCTGGAAGGGTGACGGTACCGCCGAGGCGACGCTCGATGCCTGGGGCAGAGGGCATCCACTCGGCCGCATAGGCAAGCCTTGCGAAGTCGCCGAACTGGTCGCCTTCCTCGCCAGCGAAAAAGCCCGCTTCATCACCGGCGCCGACGTCAAGATCGACGGCGGAGTCCTCTCCAAGCTCGGCATCGTCATCCCAGATTGACCGGAAGCCCGTCATGAGACCATTCCCCGATTTCCGCTCGAAAGACTTCCTGCTCGCCCATATGCGCGAGATCATGGATTTCTATCATCCGATCTGCCTCAACAGGGAACACGGCGGCTACCATAACGAATATCGTGACGACGGCTTCATCACCGATCGGAAGACCCAGCACCTCGTCTCAACCACCCGCTTCATCTTCAACTATGCGACAGCCTCCGTCCTCTTCCAGAGGCCGGATTACGCAGAGGCGGCTGCCCATGGCGTCAGATATCTCGACGAGGTCCACCGCGATTCCGAGCACGGTGGCTATTTCTGGGTAATGCACGGGCGCGGGGCAGCGGATACGACGAAGCACTGCTACGGCCACGCCTTCGTTTTGCTCGCTTACGCGGCCGCCATGAAGGCCGGTATTCCAGGCATGGGCGCGCGGATTTCGGACACATGGGGCCTTCTCGAAAACCGCTTCTGGGAGCCGGAGCGCGAGCTCTACAAGGACGAGATCAGCCGCGACTGGCAGAAGATCTCGCCCTATCGGGGCCAGAACGCCAACATGCATATGACAGAGGCGATGCTGGCGGCCTATGAGGCGACCGGTGAGATTCGCTATCTCGACCGTGCCGAAACGCTCGCCCGGCGTATCTGTGTGGAACTTGCCGCCACCGCTCAAGGTGTGGTCTGGGAGCATTACCGCGCGGACTGGTCGATCGACTGGGATTACAACAAGGACGATCCGAAGCACCTGTTCCGACCCTACGGCTATCTGCCAGGCCATATGACGGAATGGACCAAGCTGCTGCTGATCCTCGAGCGCTACCGACCGCAGGACTGGATCCTGCCGAAAGCCATTCTCCTCTACGAGACGGCCCTGGCAAACAGCGCCGATCTCGAATTCGGGGGCATGCATTACACTTACGGTCCGGACGGAAGGCTCTACGATCCCGATAAGTATCATTGGGTCCATTGCGAAACGCTGGCCGCCGCGGCAGCACTTGCCGGGCGCACCGGCCGGGAGCGTTACTGGCAGGATTACGACAGGCTCTGGCGCTACAGCTGGCGGCACCTGATCGACCATGAATATGGCTGCTGGTTCCGCATACTCTCGCCGGAGGGCGTGAAGCAGAGCGATATCAAAAGCCCTTCGGGCAAGACCGACTACCATCCATTCGGGGCCTGCTACGAAATTCTGCGCGTGCTTGGGGAAGCGAAGTAGAGCCCAGGCAAAATATATGGATCCGATTTCCGACCGTATCGTTGCGACGGCGGGCGGAGAGAAGATTGCCCTGCCGGCCAACGAGATCAGGGTGGACGAGATGACCCGCATGATCAGCTGATGCACGCCGCCGGGGTGTACGGACCTGTAGCCGGCGCCCCCTGCCCTCCCCACAGAAGAGATTGCCTGGAGCCTGCCATGAAGCGACCCAGAATCACCGACATCCGTGCAACCACCGTCACGGTTCCGCTGGAGGCGCCGCTGCGCCATTCCAACGGCGCCCATTGGGGGCGGTTCGTGCGCACCATCGTCGAGGTAGAGACCGACGTGGGCATCATCGGCCTTGGCGAGATGGGCGGCGGCGGGGAGAGCGCCGAGGCGGCGTTTCGGGCCTTGAAGTCCTATCTCGTCGGCCACGATCCCTTCGAGCTGGAAAATCTCCGCTTCATGATCTGCAACCCGACCGCCAGCCTCTACAACAATCGCACCCAGATGCATGCGGCCATCGAATTCGCCTGTCTGGACATCATGGGCAAGTTTCTCGGCGTGCCGGTCTGCGACATCCTGGGCGGTAAGATGCGCGATGCCGTTCCTTTTGCCAGCTACATGTTTTTCCGCCTCGCCAACAAGGATACCGGCGAGGGCGAGACGCGCACGGCCGATCAGCTTATCGAGCAGACCTTGGCGCTGAAAAAGAAGTGCGGCTTCACCTCGCACAAGCTGAAGAGCGGCGTCTTCCCGCCGGATTATGAGCTGGAGGTTTTTCGCGCATGGTCAAAGGCGCTCGGCCCCGACAGCGTCCGCTACGACCCCAACGCGGCCTTCAGCGTCGAGGAGGCGATCCGCTTCGCCAGGGGCATCGAAGATCTGAACAATGATTATTATGAGGACCCGACCTGGGGGTTGAACGGCATGCGGCGGGTGCGCGAAAACACGACGATGCCGCTCGCCACCAACACCGTTGTCGTGAATTTCGAACAGCTCGCCGCCAATATTCTCAATCCCGCGGTCGACGTCATTCTGCTCGACACCACCTTCTGGGGCGGCATCCGGCCATGCGTAAAGGCGGCGGGCGTTTGCGAGACCTTTCAGCTCGGCATCGCGGTGCATTCATCTGGCGAACTTGGCGTTCAGCTCGCCACCATGCTGCATCTCGGCGCGGTCCTTCCGAACCTCGTTTTCCATGCCGACGCGCATTATCACCAGCTCACGGACGACATCATCATCGGGGGACCGATGCGTTACGAGAACGGCGCGATCAAGGTGCCGACGGCGCCCGGCCTCGGGGTCGAGCTCGATCGCAACAAGCTCGGCCAGTATGCCGATCTTCACAAGACGCTCGGTGGCTATTCCTATGACCGGGATCCGTCCCGCCCCGGCTGGTTCTCGGTCGTCCCGAACACCCGATGGGCGGACCCCAGCGATGATCGCGTCGTGGACTACTGAGGCCGCGGCACCCGAAGTGGGACCGGCGCTTCTGCAGGATGAGGTCCGGTATAGGCAGAACGCGGCGAAAGTCTTCAAAACGCTTCGCTGATCGCCCATGGAGGTGCCCGGCGGCGAGTGCTTCCTGTTTTTGACAAGCAAACCGTCGAACTGGTGATCCGTGTCGCCGATTACTTTCGAGTCAACGGATTCCGCTTCGCTGCAGGCTGAAATGGAACGAATGCTCATCGTCTCCGTCCTCCCACGGCATCCAGCGCAAGAGCCACGATCCGCCTGAACACGGCATCCTCGGCCAGCGCCGGATTGTACCGGCGGGCCGCAAAGACGCCCAGCAAAGCAAGATAAATGCCCTTGGCGAGCAGCTCAGCCTGAGCCGTGTCGGCGCCCATAAGCGAAAGCTCGCGCACGAGGTAACCGATGCGCTGCGCCTCGATGGCGCGCACTCGAACCGCAGCGGCGGGGTCGAGCACGGCCCAGGCACTGAACGCGCCCTCGGCTTGCGCCACGTCTACACCATCCATGCTCGCGTCCAGCGCTTCCTCAGCGAGCGCGAGCAAGCGTGCGCGTGGCGTCGGCTGGGAGGCGACATTGGCAATCAGTTGGGCCGTGAAGTCCTTCTCCCAAAGGTCGAGCAGGGCGGAAAGCAAGTCTGACCGGTCCGAAAAGTGCCAGTAGAAAGATCCCTTGCTGACATTCAGACTTTTTGCGAGCCGCTCCACCCGGACGGAATCGATACCCCCTTCGGCCAACGCAGCGAGACCGGCCAGAACCCAATCGTTGCGGGTCAATTCCTTTGCTTTCCTGGTCAAATGACTCTCCTTCCCGAACGGCAACAGCGGCATACGAGCTCCATACGCCAGGGTATGGACATTGAGAAGCGAGCATTGTACATACGGTGCCGTATGGAATACTTAGCCAAGGCGGCCCAGCTTCCCAGGCTCGAAGTCCAGGACCAAAGGTTCGGCGTATTAAAAGGATTGCAGCTATGATCAGGTGGAGCGGAATTGCGTTGATGGTGATCGGAATTCTGCACATGGTGGTGCTGGGCATTGATGCCGCGGCTGAAATCACGGGCTGGTTGAGGCTGGAGCTTTGGACGGTGGAGCATTGGCAGCCTCTCCGCACGCAGCGTCTCGAAGTGCTGGCAAGCAATGCCGCATTTTGGTCGACGGTTGGAAGTTTTGCCTTGCCGCTGATCATGATTGGCGCCTTGGTGGTCTGGCTGGGCGGGAAGCATTTACCGCTCCCGTCCTTCCTCGGTTGGTCGCTGCTGGCCTGGATCGTCGTCGCGTCGCTGATAATCGAAGTGAGCGGGTTCCCGCTTGGCATCCCCGTCGCAATCTGCCTCATTATCGGCGCCCGACGACAAAAATTGAGACGTGTGACATTGGAGGAGGCAAGCGCGTGACTGTTCATCCCCGTGCAAGAGCGGAAATGCTTATCCGGAAGCCGGTCCGGGAGGTCTTCGAAGCCTTCGTCGACCCGGAGATCACCGCGAAATTCTGGTTTACGGGCGGCAGCGGCAGACTTGAAAAGGGTAAGAGCGTCACCTGGGAATGGGCCATGTACGGCGTAACGGTTCCCGTGACCGTGAAAGCGCTCGAAGAGAACAGGCGCATCCTTATCGATTGGCTCGGCGATCTGGACAGCTCTACGGAAGTGGAGTGGGTGTTTACGCCGCGCCCGGATGGCTCCACCTTCGTCAGCATAACCAATTGGGGCTTTAACGGTGACGACGTAGAGCGGATCGAGCACGCCGTCGGCTCGACCGAAGGTTTCACACTCGTGCTGGCCGGATTAAAAGCTTTCCTGGAACACGGCGTACAACTGAACCTCGTCGCCGACCGCTTTCCGGACGGGCTCGGCGCCGTAACGCCGGAGGCAGGCGGCGATGAGCCGCCGAGGCAGTGAGGCAGCCGGAAAAGCCGCGCACACTTTATCCTCATCCCGCGCTAAGGCACTGCTTGGCGCTGCACCCGGCTCGACCGGTTGCAAATGGCGGTCGAGCGACTAACTTCAGCAACAGGGCTACTTCCCTCCGTGGCCGGGAGAAAGATGACCGGGAGCAAAGTCATGTGCCGAAACATAAAACCCCTGTTCAACTTCGATCCGCCGGCAACGGACGAGGAGATCCGCGACGCGGCGCTGCAGTTCGTGCGCAAGCTGAGCGGAACAACCAAACCCGCGAAACGCAACGAGGAAGCCTTCGAACGCGCGGTTAGTTCGATTGCGGCATGCGCTCGCGAACTTCTGGATTCGTTGGAGACTTCGCAGCCTGCGCGCAATCGAGAGGAGGTCGCAGCAAAGGCACGCGAGCGATCGGCGATGCGGTTTGCCTGACAACGCTTGTCCTCAGCGCAGCGCCAAGTCGAAGTACGGCCAAGTCGAAGTGCGGGGGCGGAAAGCGCTTTATGCATCAGACGGTCACGACGATCTTGCCGAACTGTTCGTTGGATTCCAGAAAACGGTGCGCCTCTACGATCTGATCGAATTGGAACGTCCTGGCGATAATGGGCTTCAGGTCGCCTTCCTCCAATCCGTCCAGGATGAACGCCTTGGCGCGCTCGAGGCGCATCGGATCGGCGAGCAGTTCATGGACCAGATAGCCACGCAGCGTCAATGTCTTGCTCAGCACGGCCAACAGTGGAAACGGAGTCTTCTGCGGGCTCAGCCCTCCGTACTCGATAAGGATGCCACCAGGTGCCATTGCGGCGGCCAAAGGCTCAAAGACCGGTCCGCCTACGGGATCGAAGACGAGGCGGACCCCCCGCGGGGAAACGCGCCTCAACCGCGCTTCCAGCTCCTCCTCCTGAGAAGCGATGACATGCGCCGCACCGGCCTCAAGCAGAAGCTGCCTCTTGGCTGAGGTCCGGGTGACGGCCACCGGTATGGCGCCGATCCTGTTGGCGATCTGGATTGCGGCAAGCCCAACGCTGCTCGAGGCCGCTGTTATGACGACGAAGTCTCCCCTGCGCAGCCCTCCGATATCCACAAGTCCGCCATAGGCGGTGAGATACTGCATCCACACAGCGGCCGCCTCTTCCCAGGTCAGTGAGGGCGGGTGTCTGGCGAGCAGCGCGGCGGGAAATGTTGCAAGTTCCCCGTAGGCGGGCCACCGGACCATAGATTTTGGCGGCAGCACACTGACCGGGTCGCCAGGTTCGAAACCTTGGACCCCCAAACCGATCCTTTCCACCAACCCGGCTGCCTCGAGACCAAGCCCTGAGGGAAGAGTGGCGGTCTCGATGTAGGCACCCGAACGCATCAACGCCTCCGCCCGGTTCAGGCCCAGCGCCTTGACCCGGATACGAACTTCTCCCGGGCCTGGCTCCGGAAGGTCGACCTCCTCGATCCGCAGCACTTCCGGACCACCCAATTCATGAAAGCGAACGACGCGCGCCATGGCAACACTCCAAAACAAATGCGTTGAATGAGCTATGACAGCGGCGGTGTAGTGGATAAATAGCGAGAAGGGCAGCACAGTCGAAACGGGGAGTTTTCAATATGGATCGCCTGACCAGCATGGCTGTCTTCGTCAAAGCGGTCGATCTCGGCTCGTTTGCCGCGGCGGCGGAAGCGCTCGACCTATCCGGGCCGATGGTCGGCAAACATGTTCGGTTTCTGGAGGATCGGCTCGGCGTGCGGCTTATAAACCGTACCACCCGGCGGCAGAGCCTGACGGAATTCGGCTGCGTCTATTACGAGCGCTGCCGGGTGGTGCTCGCGGAAGCGCAGGCAGCGGACGCGCTTGCCGCCGATCAGCTTTCCGAGCCCAGCGGCAAGCTGCGCGTGACGATGCCGGTCCATTTCGGCCGGCACTGCGTCATCCCGGTATTGCTGGAGCTCGCTCGAAGATATCCGGCACTGGAACTTGATCTGTCGTTCAGTGATCGCCTTATTGACCTCGCCGAAGACGGCTATGATCTCTCCATTCGAACTGGCTTGTTGGAGGACAGGGCCGGATTGATAGCCCGCCGTGTCGCACGACAGCCGATGATCGTTTGCGCCTCACCCGCCTATCTGGAACCGCATGGCTATCCCGAGACGGTAGAGGATCTGTCGCAGCACGCGGCAATCGTCTATCGCCGGTCCGGACCGGTCCCACCTTGGCTCTTTCCAAGGGAGGGACAACGCCCGATCGAGGTAACGCCGCTCCACCGGTTCCGCCTCGACGACCTCGATGCGATAGCGGACGCCGCCATGGCGGGGATGGGGCTTGCCTGGCTTCCTTTATGGCTGGTGCGGAACCGGATCGAGGAGGGCAGGCTCGTGCGGCTTCTGCCCGAGCAGGCGCCATTTCTCTATGATTGTCACGCCTTGTGGCTGCAGACGCCGCATTTGCCGCTCAAAGTTCGCGTTGCAATCGATGCCTTGGCGGCTCAATTGCCCAAATTCATGACCTGAGTGCTTTGCGGGTGCTCGGTTAACTGCGCCTTCAAAACCAGCCCGAAAGCTGTCGCCAATGTCGGCGAATCCCTCCTCTCGCCTGCCATTGACGCGGCCTCGTATGTATTCGTCAGCCGATCGCGCTACCAGTTACCGGGGTCCGCCGTGTGATCCACACTGGCGAACGCATCTGCCTTTTCCCGGTCCAGCGTGAGATTGGTTACAGTCCTTAATTCATCCATGGCCGTGTAGTGCAGAGGTGCCGGCCGCTTCGTCAGCTCCTGATACATAAGCAAGGCAGCTTCCTCGGCGGTGTCAGCTTCGAATTCTTCTGTAATGGTAACAGTGAACTTGTGCATCCCTTGACCTCATCAGTGCCGATTTGCAGGCGGCCACCGAGATCTACCACAACAGGTAGACTCCGAAACCGGGGCATGGTGGAGCTTCTGGCTCCCGTCTTTTCGTACAAGCTTCGCCGGCGCTATGCCGCCCCGAGATTCCAGCCGCGCCCACTGTTGCCGAACATCTCGTATCCGCCGTTCGTGACGGCGAGCGTATCCTCGAGCTTGATGAAACCGCGCTTTGGGTGAAGCATCGTCGTCTCCACAGAAATGACCATGCCTGCCTCCAGCGGCTGATCCGCGTCCTTGCCTTCATAGGCGACCGGGTGGTTGGTCATCAAAAACGGAGCTTCGTGGCTAATGAGCCCCATGCCGTGGCAGAAAAAATCGGTAAAGGCGGCCGATGGCGAGCTTTGCAAAACCTCTTCCGCGGCCGCAATCATCTCACTGGCCGCGGCCCCGGCCTTGATCTTGGCGAAGGCCGTCTGCTGGATCGACTCGACTTCAGCCAGCAGATCTTCGAGCTCCGCATCGGGGTCTCCGAGCACTCCCATACGGCAAAGGTCCCCGATGTAGCCGCAATGGTTCCCCCCGGAATCTATCGAAAGCACCTCGCCCTTCTCCCACGCCTGCAGCGAGGCCGCACGGTTGTGACTGGCACCTAAGGTCAGCAGGCAATACTCGAAATGCAGCCCGCGATTGGTCTCCTCCCGCCTGAGCCGTTCAATGATCTCGATCTTGGTGGAACCCTCCCGCGCTGCCGCGATGGTGGCGAGCATTGAATCCGTGATCAGTTCGGACGCCAGCTTGAGCTTCTGCAGTTCCTCAGGCCTCTTGATCGCCCGCAGTCGCTCCAGCGCGTGCGTCGCATCCATGAACCGCGCACCTTCGAGACGAGAAGCCAGAAAGTCCCGCGCATCCGCCGGCAGAAAGGCCGGCTCAATACCGATGCGAGCACTCGCCTTACCTATCTTCGTCAGATGCTCTACGGCAAGCTCTGCAGCGTCGAGCGTACCCCAAGTCGCTGTATGAACGGCGGGCGTCCAGAACGGATTGTTCTGATGTTCTCCTCCCTCCATGCGATTGCCAACATAAGCGGCATGATCGGGTGAGCCCTTCTCATAAACGACAATCGGCAGATAGCGGCTGTGGCCGATCGCATCCATTGCGGCGAAGAAGATGAATTTATAGCCGCCCAGCAGGTACTGCGTATTGTGCTTGGAGGTGGCGAGCAGAACGTCGATACCCGCCTGTTCCATCAGTCTGTCGAGTTTCGCGGCATCGAAGGGCGGCTCCCCTGCCCGCGCGTCCCTTGCGTTGATGTTCACGGTATTTCTCCCACTCCGTGCGCCTTTAGATCCCAGGCGGAACTAATCGGAAATCAGGCAGATCCCGAAGCGCACGCTCTGGACCGGCCGGCGAATAGACGACGAAGAGTTGCATCGGGCCGTGTCCCGTGTTTTTCGTCGAGTGAAATCGGCTTTCTGGTACATAGATCGTGCAGCCGGGCCCGACATTTTTCGTCACCGGAATGCCGTTCTCGTCCTCCACCATCTGCTCGCCCTCACCCGAAATGACGAAGATGATCTCCTCCGACCCGGGGTGATTGTGGCGCGCATGCCCCTCACCGCTTGGCAAGTCCACGACACCACCCGAGAAGCGTTCGGCCCCATTCACCTCCGGCGCGACCGTCAGTGCGAGACGGCCCCAGTCGAAGCCGAAGCTGTCGACGTCCTTGGGATAAAGAAAAAATTTGTGCTTTGTCATGTCGAGGCCTCCTCTCGCCCCCTTGCCCCGTTTTCAGACCACCGTCCTGGCGGCTAGCGCTTTGAAATCTTCCGTTTGCTTTCGGATCGCCATCTCGGCGGGCAGGCGCTCCATGGAACTTGCGCCATAAAAACCATTGCAGCCTGAGCAATGGTCCAGGATGTAGCGTGCATCCTCGGGCATAGAAATCGGTCCTCCATGGCATAGCACGATGACGTCTTTGCGCACCGACCGTGCGGCCTTTGCTATTGCATCAATTTCTCTCACACAGCCATCGAGCGAGATCGCGGAAGTGGCGCCGATCGCGCCGCCTGTTGTAACGCCCATATGCGCGACGACGATGTCGGCGCCCGCCTCGGCCATCGCGATCGCTTCTTCTGCGTTGAAGACATAAGGCGTGGTTAACAGGTCGAGCCGGTTGGCCTCGGCGATCATATCCACCTCGAGAGCGTAGCCCATGCCGGTTTCCTCGAAGCTCCGCCGCATCCGTCCATCGAAGAGACCAATGGTCGGAAAATTTTGCACGCCCGAAAAGCCCATCGCCTTCAGTTCTGCAAGGAATTGCGGGATGGAGACGAATGGGTCTGTGCCGTTTACCCCAGCGAGTACCGGCGTGGCCTTCACCACCGGCAAGACCTCCAGGGCCATTTCCTTCACGATCTCGTTGGCGTTGCCATAGGCGAGCAGGCCGGCCGCCGAACCTCGCCCCGCCATTCTATAGCGGCCGGAATTGTAGATGATGATCAGGTCGATGCCGCCCGCCTCCTCGGCCTTGGCCGAAATCCCCGTGCCGGCGCCACCGCCGATGATCGGCTTGCCGGCGGCGATCATGGCGTGGAAGTTTTCGAGAATGTTCCGGCGGGGGATGCTTGGCATATTTGTCTCTCTCAATGTTTTGCGATTTCTCGGTAGGCCGCGACTGCGGCCTCGGCAAACTGCGGATCGTTGATGTGAAGCGGAAGACGGACGATACGGCGGCGCTCGGTCCTGTCGACAGTCGCTTCCAGCGCCTCGAAAAGGGCCGCGTCTGCTGTCGGATCGAAAAAGGCTCCCCCCTCGACATCGAGGGCCGACACGCCCTTCTCCGGAATAAGGAAGCGAACGACACCTTTGCAGAGGTTGAGCTTGGCCCCAATCCATCTTCCGATGGCAGCGCACTCCCTCGGAGTCGTACGCATGAGCGTGACGTTGGGATTATGGTGATAGAGAAGTCGCCCCGCGTAGCGCTCCGGCACGGTTTCGGGCGCCCAGAAATTCACCATATCCAACGCACCGACGGAGCCGACATAAGGCAGTCCCGTGCGCGCAATCGCACCGAAGCGATCCTGCGTTGCCGAAAGGACGCCACCAAGGAGAAAGTCGCAAACCTCTGTCGTGGTAATGTCGAGCACGCCTGAAAGAAACCCGCTATCTGCGAGCTTCTCCATCGTGCGTCCGCCTGCGCCAGTGGCGTGGAAGACCAGACAATCGTGATCCGCCCTCAGTCTGTCGACAATGGTGGTCACGCAGGGAGTCGTCACGCCAAACATAGTAAGACCGAGAGCGGGCTTGGAGGCCGCTTCCTCAGTTGGCCGACTGGCCATTGCCGTAATTGCCGCCGCCGCGTTTTGCAAGATCACGCGGCTGATGCGGTTGAGCCCGGCCATGTCTGTGACCGATGGCATCATGACAATGTCGGAAACGTCAACGTAAGGTGCTACGTCGCCGGACGCGAGCGTCGAGACCATGAGCTTCGGCAGACCGAGTGGCAATCCGCGCATGCCCGCAGTGATGATTAATGTGCCGCCCCCACCACCAATGCCTACCACGCCGGCGACATCGTCGCATTTAGGAAGGAAGCGCGCGAAGGCCTCACCCATTGCAGCGACCGCCTTCCCCCGGTCATCGCCGGAAAGCACTGCTGCAACGCCGTCAGGATGCGCGGCCGCCACTGTCTCGGCTGAGATGTCCACCGCAACCGTGGGGCGACGCGTGCCGACATCGACGCGAACGGGCCGGCCGCCGGCGGCCTCGACCCGCGCCGCCAGATAAGTGAGTTCCTCCCCCTTCGTGTCGGCCGTGCCTACGATGTAGATGCGCTGCATTTCTCCTCCCCTGGCGGCTCAGGCCTCCTCTGCCTTGAAATTCCACGCAATCCCGGCGGGTCTGCCGGCTCTTGCAAAATTATGAGATGTGCGTATCGTAAAGATATGGATGTCTCACGTCAACAGAGCGAACCCTCCCCCGAACGCGGTCCCCGAGCCCGCACCCGCAAGCTCATGTTGGAAACCGCTACACGGCTGATGCAGTCCGGTTTCACGCCGTCGGTGAGTGAGGTCGCGGAAGCGGCCGAAGTGTCCCGGGCCACGGCCTATCGCTACTTTCCCAGCCAGGCGGCGTTGGTTCACGCGGTCGTCGATGAGGCACTCGGGCCGATCCTCGATTGGCGCTCCGACGCGCCCGATGCCCTCACCCGCATCGCCGATCTGCTCGCCACGGCTATGCCGCGCATTGACGAATTTGAAGCGACTTTCAAGGCTGCGCTCAAGCTCTCGCTCGACCAGTGGGCGCAGCGCCAGGCCGGCACGCTGGGCAACGAACCACAGTTCATGCGCGGTCACCGCGTGGAACTGCTGCGGCAGGCTACCGCACCGCTGGAGGGCAAAGTTTCCAAGGAGTCGCGAGAGCAACTCGCTCAGGCGCTCTCGCTCGTCTTCGGACTTGAGGTACTCATCGTCCTCAAGGATATTTGGGGTCTCTCGGCCGAACGCGCGCAATCCGTTGCCGAATGGGCGGCGGCGGCCTTGGTCGAGGCGGCGGTCCGGGAGGCGCAGACTGCAGCACCATGAGACACCGTTTACTCCTGTCCGGCAGTAAACTGGTTTGACCAGATTGGTGACCTGCTCGTGAGGCGCAGTTAAACTGTTGGGAGAGCATGCCAGGCTACGTTCCAAACTATAGGTTCGTTTCGCGTGGTGAGTCGGGCGAAGGCCATCAGACAGGAACCTTGACGCTCGTTAGCTTTGGTACTACCAGATTGGGACTACGGCCTGTCAAGGTTTAGATCCGGTTCAAGGCATAAGGGTCGAGGAGGCCCCGCCCGCGGAACCGCCAGGAGGATTTGACAGGCCGACCGCTCGCGCAATCCGGGCGGCGCACATAAAAAGGGGAGGAAATAACATGCGCAAGACAGTGGCCGGACTAATGACCGGCATCGGTTTCATGTTTGCCTGCGGAACATCGGCGCAGTCGCAAGAACTGACGATCTTCTGGGCGGAATGGGATCCAGCCAACTACCTCCAGGAGCTTGTAAACGAGTACGAAGCCGAGACCGGTGTGACGATCACCGTGGAGACGACACCTTGGGCGGATTTCCAGACGAAGGCCTTCACCGAGTTCAATGCCAAGGGATCAGCCTATGATATGGTCGTCGGCGACTCTCAATGGATCGGGGCCGCGTCGGAGGCCGGCCACTACGTGGATCTCACGGAGTTCTTCAACAAGCACAAGCTAAAGGAGGTAATGGCCCCGGCGACCGTGAAGTACTACGCGGAGTACCCGGCAAACTCCGGTAAATACTGGTCGATACCGGCCGAAGGCGACGCTGTCGGTTGGTCCTATCGTAAGGATTGGTTTGAAGATCCAAAGGAAATGGAGGCCTTCAAGGCGAAGTATGGCTATGACCTTGCTCCTCCGAAGGATTGGAAACAACTGCGTGACATCGCCGAATTCTTCCATCGTCCGGACCAGAAGCGCTACGGCATCGCAATCTACACCGACAACTCCTATGACGGATTGGTCATGGGCGTAGAGAACGCCATCTTCTCTTTCGGTGGAGAACTCGGCGACTACAGCACCTACAAGGTGGACAGCATCATCAACTCGGAGAAGAACGTCAAGGCTCTGGAAACGTACCGCGAGCTCTATGGTTTCACGCCTCCGGGCTGGGCCAAGTCTTTCTTTGTCGAGAACAACCAGGCTATCACCGAGAACCTGGCAGCGATGAGCATGAACTACTTCGCCTTCTTCCCGGCGCTGGTCAATGAAGCTTCGAACCCGAACGCGAAGGTCACCGGCTTCTTCGCCAATCCCGCCGGTCCAGACGGGGACCAGTATGCCGCTCTTGGCGGCCAGGGCATTTCGATTGTCTCCTATTCCCAGAACAAGGAAGAGGCGATGAAATTTCTCGAATGGTTCATCAAGGACGAGACACAGAAGCGCTGGGCCGAGCTCGGCGGCTATACGGCAAGCGCCAAGGTTCTGGAGTCGGAAGAGTTCCAGAACGCGACGCCATACAACAAGGCATTTTACGAGACCATGTTCCGGGTGAAGGACTTCTGGGCAACACCGGAATATGCCGAGTTGCTGATCCAGATGAACCAGCGCATCTATCCTTATGTCACCGCGGGCCAGGGCACGGCAAAGGAGGCGCTCGACGCACTTGCTGAGGACTGGAACGCAACCTTCAAGAAGTACGGCCGCCACTAAAGGGCGCTGTTCCGTGGGAGTGAGCCCGCCGTTTCTGGGCTCCCTCCCCTTTCTTCACTGGCACCAGAAGGTGCTCACGCGGCGCAGCCGTCGCGGCTAAGCAATGCGCAGCAGGACGGGAGAGCGCCCGGCGCTGGGTTTGGGAGGAGGAACACATTGGCCACAGTGGTTATGACATCGTTGGATTCGAGGTCGCGTGCTGCTTCGCGAGGCTTGAGCGACATCAAGATTCGCAACCTTTTCATTATTCCGACAATCCTGTTCCTGATCGTCTTCAACATCTTCCCGCTCATCTATTCGCTCGGCTACTCTTTCACTGACTTTCGCGCCTCTTCGAACGCTCCGGCCAACTTTGTCGGCCTGCAGAACTATCGGGAGCTGCTAAACGACCCGTTCATCTGGGCAAACTTCGCAATCACGGCGAAGTACGTGATCGTTTCGGTCACCGGTCAAGTTGTGGTCGGCTTCGGCACGGCAATGTTGCTCAACCGCGCAATTCCGTTCAAAGGCCTGATTACAACGCTGCTCCTGCTGCCGATGATGCTCTCCATGGCAGTGGTCGGACTCTTCTGGAAGCTGCTCTACGATCCGTCCTTTGGCATCATCAACTATGCGCTCGGTCTTGGTACTTTCGAGTGGTTGGCCAATCCCGACATGGCGCTCTACGCTGTTGCGATTACCGACATTTGGATGTGGTCACCTTTTGTGATGCTGCTCTCGCTCGCGGGCCTCTCAGCCGTACCGAGACATCTTTATGAAGCGGCGGCCATCGACCGGGCCGGTCCTTTCTATACCTTCTTCCGCATCACCCTCCCGCTTGTCGCGCCGATACTTATGATCGCGATCATCTTCCGAACCATGGAGGCCTTCAAGACTTTCGACCTTGCCTACATCCTCACGAGCCAGCCGACTACCGAAGTGATCTCGATCCGCCTTTACAAAATGGCGTTCCAGGAATGGCAGACCGGGCGGTCCTGCGCTCTCGCCTATATCGTGCTCATCATGGTGCTCGCGATCACCAACATTTACGTCAAATACCTCAACAGGGTGAAGGAGCGCTGAGATGGCGGCCGTGCAAACTCGCTCCGAGCGTGCCCTCCACCGGTTGGCGATCGCCGCCGTGCTCGTGATCACGCTGCTGTTCCTTGCGCCCATCTACTGGATCACGTCGACGGCTTTCAAACCGCGCAATCTCGCGACAACAATTCCGCCGACGGTTATCTTCGAGCCGGAGATCTCGCCATTCGTGAAGCTCTTTACCAAGCGCTCTCAGTTGCGTACAGCGCCGGCGCCTGAAGTCTATGCCGCCGCTCCCTGGTGGGAACGGCTGGTCTTCGACGGCGGCGAGAAGGTCGTACGCTCGGGCAGGGGTGAGGTGCAATTATCCGGCTATCCCAACCGCTTCATGAATTCGCTTATCGTGGCGATCACCTCGACAGTGCTTGCCGTCGGCATGGGTACGTTTACAGCTTACGGCTTCTCGCGCTTTAGGGTGAAGGGCGAAGCGGACCTGTTGTTCTTCATTTTGTCGACACGCATGCTGCCGCCCGTGGTCGTAGCGATCCCCATGTTCCTTATGTACCGGGCAGTGGGGCTGAACGACACCCACTGGGGCCTTATCATCCTCTACACCGCCTTCAATCTCTCCTTCTCGGTCTGGCTCATGAAGGGCTTCATCGACGAGATTCCGAAGGAGTACGAAGAAGCGGCACTCGTCGATGGCTATACGCGCTTGGAAGCTTTCTTCAAGATTGTACTGCCAGAGGCCGCCACAGGAATAGCCGCGACTGCGGTCTTTTGCTTCATCACGGCGTGGAACGAGTATGCATTCGCGTTGATCATGACGAATCGGCGGGCACAAACGGCACCGCCCTTCATCCCAAGCCAGGTCGGCAGTGGTCTTCCGGATTGGACCGTCATTGCCGCCGGTACCTTCTTGTTCTTGCTACCCGTCGCGATTTTCACGTTCCTGCTCAGGAACCATCTCCTGAGAGGCATGAGTTTTGGAGCGATCCGCAAATGACGTTTCGTGCCATAAACCGGAAGTATTTCGAACCAGGGTCACAGCTGCTGATGATATTCGGCATCATTGCGCTGTGCCAGCCATGGAACCTGTTCCTTCACCGCTACGGGCTGACGATGACACTGGTGGGGCTGATTGCTTTCATGATCACGTCGAAGGTGCCGCCGGATCAAAAGACAGACGAGAGCACGAGCCCATGACGCAGATCGAATTACGCAACATTGAGAAGCGCTTTGGCGCCGTCCAGGTCATCAAGAACCTCAATCTCGCCATCGCAGACAACGAGTTCATTGTTCTGCTTGGTCAGTCAGGCTGCGGCAAGACGACGACGCTGCGCGCGATCGCCGGGCTTGAAACGATTGATGAAGGCGACGTCCTCATCGATGGCCAGCCGGTGCAGCATATGAAAGCTTCGGCCCGCGACATCGCTTTCGTGTTCCAGTCGTTTTCGCTCTACCCGCACATGACGGTCTTCGAAAATATCGCCTTTCCGCTTCGAGCCACTCGCGGCAACCGTAGCGAGATCGAGCGCGAGGTTCAGGCGGTTGCCAAGACGCTGCAGATCACGCACCTGCTCTCCAAAAGACCCTCCGCTCTTTCAGGTGGCGACATGCAGCGCGTGGCGATCGGCCGGGCACTCGTCAGGCGCCCAAAAGCGATGCTCATGGATGAGCCTATCGGCGCGCTCGACGCGAAGCTCCGTGAAGAGATGCGCGCCGAGATCAAGCGACTTCACATCAAACAGGGCTCGACGACAATCTACGTAACCCATGACCAGGTCGAGGCCATGTCGCTCGCTGATCGTATTGTCGTAATGCATGAGGGCGTGCTGCAGCAGGTCGGCACCCCTCATGAGGTCTACGCCCATCCATCCAACATGTTCGTCGCTCAATTCGTCGGTAGTCCGGTCATGAACATGGCTGAGGTGACAGTTTCCGAGGCGGCGCAGCATGCCCAGGTCCTGCTGCGAGGTGCTCCAACCGCTTTCAATCTTCCATCCACTCTTACGGCCCAACTCGCTGCCGCTGGGGCCGAAAACGGCAATCTCACGCTCGGCATACGACCTGAAGGGGTCCTCGTCTCCCGGGAACCACGCGAGGGCTTCGTGACCGCCGAGGCCCATATCATTGAACCGCTCGGCTCGCATGACATCATAGACTTGCAGCTAGGCGATCAGATGCTGCGCGCACGGACAAAAAGTGGGTTCGTGCAGAGACCTGGTGTGGCTGTCTGGGCCAGGTTGAATCCGGCTCAGGCGCATTTCTTCAAGAGCTCTACCGGCGCATCTTTCGGGATCAGGCTCTGATGGCACATATCGAACTCAAGGGCATCAACAAGGCTTTCGGTACCCACACCGCCCTTAAGGATCTCAGTTTCGAGATAGCCGACGGCGAGTTTTTTGTGCTGCTGGGCGAAACGGGCGCAGGCAAGACGACGACCCTCAGGCTGATTGCCGGCCTTGAAAAGCCAACGGGCGGGCAGATCTTTATCGACGGTGAGGATGTCGCCGACTGGGGCGCGGCAGAGCGCGACGTTGCGCTCGTCCTGCAGCAATATTCCCTTTATCCGCGCTACACGGTTCGCGAGAACCTCGAATTCCCGCTCAAGGCTCGCATCCGGCGTGTTGAGCCAGCCGAGATCAAAGAGCGGGTCGCCCGGGTGGCGAGGACACTCCGCATCGAGCATCTGCTTGACCGCAAAACGGACCGCCTATCTGGTGGCGAGATGCAGCGCGTTTCAATCGGCCGGGCCATCGTACGCAAGCCCCGCGTCTTTCTGATGGACGAGCCTCTTTCCGCTCTCGATGCCAAACTGCGGGAGGCGCTGCGAACGGAGCTCAAGAATCTCCAGATGAATCTCGGGGCGACCTTCCTCTTCGTGACCCACGACCAGATCGAAGCCATGTCGATGGGCGACAAGATCGGCGTCCTCAACAACGGCCAACTCGTTCAATCTGGCACACCGCACGAGATCTATCGCAATCCGGTCAACACTTTCGTTGCACGCGCCGTAGGCTCGCCGCCGATGAACCTGTTCTCAGGAAAACTTTCGGGATGCGAGGCGATCGCAGACGAAGGCTATCGCTTACCATTCGGGGCGGCGTTCGGCCCGTCGGCTGAGGGTCAGCGCCTCACCTTCGGGATCCGTCCTGAAGATCTCTTCCTTGAAAGCGGCGCACCCGCCGAAGCGCGCGTCCACGGCGTCGAAAACCACGGCGTCGAGAAGATCGTTACGCTTCGCACAGGCAATCACTTCTTGCAGGCGACGGTTCCGGCTCAGATGGACCTTGCGATCGAGGAGGCTGTTCGCTTCTCCTGGAACCCTGATAAAGTCGTACTCTTTGACGGCGGAAGCGGGAAGAGCCTGCGCCACGTTGGCTAAGACGCGGCCGACAACGGCCGAGCTGGCGGTCTGACGATTGCGACCAGCCACCCTGTCGCCTCCCTAGGATCAGCATTATACCGGCCCCACAACGATGCGCGGTTCCGCAAAAGGAGACCGGGAGTAGGATGGGATCGCTATGCCTTACGCCGGGAACCTTCGCCTATAGTGTTGAATAACCTCAGGGTTGCGCAGATTAGTGGGCAACCCGCCTTCCAAGACGCGGATGGCTTCCGCCGCAGCTTCCGTCCCCATCCGCATCATGCTCTCCTCGGTAATGCCGGCGAGATGAGGCGTCACGATCACATTGTTGAGCCTGAAGTAAGGATGCTCGAGCGGCAGGGGCTGGGTGGAGAACACGTCGAGCGCCGCGCCCCCGATACGGCCCCCCTCTAGCGCCTGGATCAACGCTGCATCGTCCACTACGGGGCCGCGCGACACATTGACGAGGATCGTACCTGGCTTCATGCGCGCTATCCGATCGCGGCTTACAAGCCCGGTCGTCTCGGGTGTAAGCGGACAGCAGAGAACGACGATGTCCGCAGTCGAAACCAAGTCGTCGACCGAAACAAATCGTACACCATGGGGGAGGCTTGCCGGCGCGCGACTGTTGGCCACAATCTCCAGCCCAAACCCGTATTTTGCTATGCGGAAGACCGCCTTTCCCACACTACCCATGCCGACAATGCCCATAGTGCGGCCGGCGAGATCGAGCGCTCGGTCGCTGTGGGCTCGCCCAGCGCTCCACCCGATGTCTCTGAGATCCCGGTCCATCGGACGGAATTGACGCAGCAGCGCAAGCGAAACCATGAGGACGTGCTCCGCAACAGTCAGTGCATTCGCGCCCGGCACGTTGGCGATCAACACACCCGCCGCCGTGGCCGTATCATAAGGGATCATGTCGATCCCCGCGCCGTGCCTGATGACCGCACGCAGCATCGATGCGAGCTGGAAAAACGCCGGTGGGATCCGCGCGCGCACGATGACAATCTCCGCACCCGCGCCTTCCCGAAGCAGCGTCTCGGGATCGGGAGCGGACGCGATGCGCAAATCACCCGCGGCTTTCAGCAAAGCCTCGGCCTGGGGGTGCAGCGGATGGGTGGAGAAAATGACACTCATCGGCTTCCTCTCACTCCACGGCCTATTCCACAACTGTCGCTGGCCCGCCGATCAGGCCCTTCCAGTAGCTTTCTGCGCCTTGAAGATGCGCGTTCATCAATGCCTGGGCGAGATTTCCGTCGCGTGCTAGCAGCGCCTCGTAAATGCGAATATGCTCGTCGTGCGAGCGACGGCTGCGGTCGAGATCCGCGAAGTAGATTGGGAGCCGCTTTTCGCCCATCGTGTAGTAAACGCTGCAGACACGGTGAAACACGCTATTTTTCGTCGCCCGGACGATTTCCAGATGAAAGTCCCTGTCCTCGCGCGCGAGGCCCTCGCCTGCTGCGATCTTCCGCTCGGATGCGGCAAGAATTTCGCGCAGGCGCTCGTAATTTTCCTCCGTCGCCCGCGCGCTGGCGAGTTCCGCCGCCTTGATCTCGTGGATCTTGCGCAGTTCCACCGTCTCGTAGATCACAATCGGATCGAGGGGCACGCCTGCCCGCGCGAACAGTGCTATTGCCTCGACGCTCGCTTCAGTCGTCGTCAGATAGATGCCCGACTTCGCTCGGCGCTCCACGATACGCATGGCCTCAAGGATTGCCAAGGCTTCCCGGACCTGCCCGCGGCTAACGGTGAAATGCTCGGCCAGTTCCCGCTCCGAGGGCGTTCGGCCGTTGCCGCTCGAACTCGAAAAAAGGTGGGCCGCTAGGTCCGATAGGAGGTTGCTTTCTTTCATCGTCACAGTCTTTGCGCGTGGTTCTCTAGGACGCGCTCGTTGATCGTAAACCCCAGACCGGGTCTATCGGGGATCTCTATCATACCGTCCTTTACGGCCACAGTGTCTTCGACGAGGTCGTGGATCATCGGGTTTGCACCGAGGGAGTATTCGACGACGAAGCTTGCCGGAGAAGCCGCACAGATCTGCAGTCCGGAGAAGAAACACGGAGCACCGGCCCACAGATGCGGAGCGAAACGGAGGTTGAAGGCACTGGCGATCGCACCAATGCGCATCGCTTCCGTTATCCCGCCACAGAATGCCGGGTCGGGCTGGAATATATCGACCGCGCGCAGCACAGCAAGGTCTCGGAAGGCGAAACGGGTCGCCTCGCTCTCTCCGGCCGCGATCGGCACGTTGCCGGCGGCACGCACCTCCGCCATGCCGTACTTGTCGTCCGCGATCACCGGCTCCTCGAACCAGGCGAGATCGAAGTCTTGGACGAGTTGGATGAACCGCTTAGCGTCAGCAACCGTGTAGGTGCCATGCGCATCGACCATGAGATCCACCGAAGGCCCCAGCGCCTTCCGCGCGGCACGCACGCGGGCTGCCGAGACATGCGGCCCGGCATCCATCGCACCGACCCGCATCTTGACCGACTTGAAGCCGCCACTGGCAATGTAGGATCGCAGTTGGTCGCCGATCTTCTCAGCTGTTTCCCATCCACCGGAAGCATAGGCAGGCAACCGATCCGCCTTACGTCCGCCAAGAAGCTTCCAAACCGGCACGCCCAGCGACTTGCCGAGAATGTCCCACAGGGCAATGTCGACCGCACTGATCGCGGCGACAGAGAGGCCACGCCGTGCAAGTTCTGGCATCGCATGCCCCGACGCCGCCGCCGTTTCGTGGCGCGTGCCGTTATAAAGCGTCTCCCAGATTGTGGAGATATCAGCGGGGTCGCGACCGATGAGCTGTCGCCCCACCTCATGGTTGAGCATGTGTACGAGTGTGCCGTAAGTACCCGCGCTGCCCGCGGCGTTCTTGCCCTCGCCCCATCCAACTATGCCGTCATTCGTCTCGATTCGCAGGATCGCCGCGTCGAAGGTCGTCAGGCGACCGAAATCGCTGCGATGCTGCCGACTTGCTTCGATGGGTATGCGAACCCACCAGGCCTGGACAGTCTTAATACGCATTTTGCCTCCCTGAACCTCACAGCGCGAGGGCCGTGAGGGCATGCTCGCCCCCGGTCGTCACTTGATCAGCGGCAGTATGGTCTCTGCTGTGATCCGCATCTGGTCGTCGTAGAACTTCTCAGTGAGCAAGCTCGATCCATGATCCTGGATGAACTTTAGCTGCTCCGGCGGGATATCAACCGGAGTGCGCTCCACCATGTCGGGATATTTGGCGGCCGGCGTGCGATCTACCGGTGCCACGAACTCATTCGTGAGCGCACCATCGTATCCGATCTCTTTCAGAGTGGCGACGATCTTCGGCCAGTCAAGATGACCCAGACCTGCCGCAAAGCGGTTGTTATCTGCCACGTGGAAGTCCAAAAGTCGATTTCCGGCGAGTCTGATTGCATCGTATATGTCCTCCTCCTCGATATTTAGGTGGAAGGCATCAAGGCAGACACCGCACTCGGGACTGACTGCGTCGGCGAGCGCAAGCGCTTGCGCAGCACGATTGAAGAGGTATGTCTCGAAACGGTTGAGCGGCTCGACCGCCAGCCGGACGCCTTTTTTCTGCGCGTGGGCGAAGCATTCCTTCGTCGCATCAACAACCCACGTCCACTCCTCCTCCTCGGTGGCATCCGGAATGAGCTTGCCGACAGTTGCCGGCACGAGGGTAACGATTTCGCCTTCGAGTTCACTCACCATTGTGATGACACTCTTTACGTAATCCACCGACTTTGCGCGCTGACTCTCGTCCTTGGCTGCGAAATTGCGCTCGCCCAAGGTTAGTGTCACCGCGCCCCAACAACGGATGCCGTGTTCCTTAAGCAGCGCGCGAGTGTCCTTGATGTCGTATTGGGCCGGCTCACCCGAAATTTCGATGCTCTCGTAGCCATATTTTTTAATGCGCTTCAGCGTCACGGCGAGTGGCTCTGCTCGCATCCAGTTGTGCGTCGAAAGGTGCATAATGTCCTCCGAGACTATCTTTATCCGCGGTACCCAGAGGGTGCGCGCGGCCCTCCTCAACTTGGGCGAAACGAAACTGGTTCGGCCAATTCTTGCTTTTCAGTTGGTTTTATCCTAAACGAGCCCGATCAGCAATGCGTCTGCTCATTCGATTTTTCCCGCGAAATTCAACGAATACGTTGCGTAAAAGAGCATCGCTGGGGGCTCATTTGGAATGAGTGACGTTGCTTGCTTGACCTTGATCGTAGAATTGGTAATACCAGACGCGTGAGTGCAGGAGACTGGCCGCGTTTGCGAGAACCTGGAGGGCGCACCCATGAAGATCGGTATGTGCATGTTTCTCTGGACCACAAGCGTTGGCCGAAAACATGAGAAACTACTGCGGGACATTCATGCGACCGGCTTCGATGGGGTAGAGATTCCGATCTTCGAGGGCAGCCCGGATGACTACCGCCGACTTGGCGGGCTGCTCGATGACATAGGCCTGGAGCGCACGGCGGTTTCAGCCATGCCCGACCCTTCCATGAACCTGATTTCGCCTGATCCTGAGACACGTAATCGCGGCATCACCTACACGCAATGGGCTATCGACTGCACCGCGGCTCTCGGTGCGGACAGGCTGAGCGGCCCTCTGCATTCTACTCTTGGGCACTTTTCCGGCGCCGGGCCGACGGCCGCGGAACTAAGGTGGTCCATTTCCTCGCAGCGGACGATCGGCGAACATGCTGCCAAGCGCGGCGTCACAGTTGCGCTTGAAGCGCTGAACCGCTTCGAATGTTACCTCTTGAACACAATGGATGACCTTGCCGCCCATCTCGATGAGATTGGCCATCCGAATATTCGTGCGATGTACGATACGTTCCACAGCAATATCGAAGAAGCCGACCCTATCGGAGCTTTCACCCGTAACAAGGATTGCATCGTACACGTCCACATTTCGGAGAACGACCGCGGCGTCCCGGGGCGCGGGAACATTCCATGGACCGAGACCTTCAAGGCAATTCGCGCGAGCGGCTATGACGGCTGGCTTACAATCGAGGCCTTTGGTCGCGCGTTAAAGGATCTTGCGGCAGCAACGAAGGTCTGGCGCGATTTCTCCGAGACGCCCGAAGCGGTCTATCGCGAAGGATACCGTCACATCCGGACCGGATGGCAGGCAGCAGTTTGAGGGATCCGGTTATGCGAGTTGCAAGGCACACTTAGAACGTTTGGCGCTCTACCCTCCGGCTTCCCAATCGGCCGTACGGAACGAGTTTGTCGAACGTGGGCATAGGGTGCCTGATTGCCCGTGCATCGTTAGTGTTTCCGCTCAGGTCAGGCCGCACGCGCAGGGCCGGCGGGAAAGATCCCGGACATGACCGTAAACCCTTTGATTCGCTTGACGCGATCGCACCAGCGGCGAATTGCCGGGTAATCCTGCCTGGAGACCCCACCCTCTTCGGACAGCATGACGTAGGGGAAGCACGCGATGTCGGCGACTGTCGGATGTTGCCCCGAGCAGATCCAATCACGCCGTTCCTGCTCGCCGAACCAGAGGTGTTCGTCGAGGATGCGAAACAGCCTGTGCGCCCCGGCTCGAGCCGACTCGACGTCAAGATCGTAGAATAGGCCGTCATGGAGACGTGCGGCCGAAGCCGTGCCGGTGATACCGTCGGCAAAGGCGAGCCATTGGCTGATCTCGCCGAGAAGCGCCGGATCGCTGCGCGGGTACCAGGTGCCGGAAGGATCATATTTGGAGGCGAGATAGACGAGGATCGCCTGCGCGTCGCGCAGCACCAGTCCGTCATCCTCGATCACCGGCAGTTGTCCGAGCGGATTGAGTCTCAGGAACCAATCCGACTTGTGTTCGCGGCCGGGGTAGAAATCGACCGGTACCGTATTGTACTCGATGCCGAGCATGCTCATCAGAAGTCTGAGCTTGTAGCAATTGCCCGAGAGTTCGTAATCGTAGAGGGTGATCATCGGGCAGCTCCTAGAGATCGAGGACGAGGCGCGCGGACCTGGCGCGCGACACGCAGGTCATGATCTTGGTGCCGGACTTGCGCTCGGCATCGTTGAGATAGACGTCCTGGTGGTCTGGCTCGCCCTCGATCACCGTCGCAAGACAGGTGCCGCAGGCACCCTGCTCGCAGGATGAGGGCATGTCGATTCCGGCTTCGCGCATGGTCTCCAGAATGGTTTTGCCGGCGGTCACCTGCAAAGTCACGCAGGAGCGCGCTAAGGCCACCTCGAAGCTCGAGCTGTCATCGATCGTGTTGGTGTTCTTGAAATATTCGAAATGCACCGCGGTTTCGGGCCAGCCGAGGTCCGCTGCGATCCGGCGCGCCGCCTCCAACATAGGCCCGGGCCCGCATAGATAGACGTGCATATCGGGCCGGTACCCGGAAAGAATCTCCTTAAGCTTAGCGGCAGTCGTTTCCGGGAGAAACCCCAGATGGGGCTTCAGTGCCTCGCCCAGGAGCGCGGTCTTTTCCGGGAATGCGAGTTGTTCCTGGTTTTGGGCAAAATAGTGGAACTCGTAGTCGAGGTTCTGATTCTTGAGCGCCTGCGCCATTGCAAGGAGCGGCGTAACGCCGATGCCGCCTGCAACGAAGATGGTGCGCACCGCATCGCGGCGCAGTGGGAAATTGTTGCGCGGCTCCGAGATGGCGAGAAGGTCGCCCTCGCGGACGGTCTCATGCATGCACAGCGAGCCCCCCATCGAATCCCGCTCAAGCTTGACACCAATGACATAGCTGTCGCTTTCGCCCGGACCATTGGTGATCGAGTATTGCCGGACCAGCCCATTCGGCATGTGCACGTCGATATGGGCGCCGGGTTGGAAAGTGGGCAGCAGCCCCTGGACCGGACGCAGCTCGAACGCGGCGATCCCGTCGGCAGCCAGCCACTTCCGCGCGACCGTCACACGGATGGTCGCCTTGCGGCCATGGGCGGTCATTTCCGGCATCTCGGCAAGCTCCGGCGAGACGCGCTCGATTACCGGCTCGAGCGGCGCCGGCTGCGGTGCGGCTTGAGCCTCGCGCTCCGCGATCTCGCGGAGCTTCGAAAGCCGTTCGTTATGATGGCGCAGGATGGCCAGCCGTTCGGCGCCCTGGGGGCCGGCATCGAGTACGCCGCGGATGACCGATCGGCTGGAGTCGACCGGCTGGACGAAGAAGACGACAAGCGTCTCAGCCCCCTCCTCGTAGGCCCGGAGCGCCACCGAAAAAGTATCGCTCCCCTCCAGCGACACATTCGCCGTGTTACCTTGAAGCCTGCCATTCGGCTGAAAGCGATATCCCGTCAGCGCCGAGACAACCGCATCGGCCGGCGCATTGAGCGGGATACCGCGAAGCGCCAGTTGTTCGCCTTCTCGGAGGCCGGCAACGTCCGGCACCCGTCCATGCGGCTCCTCAGCCGACCAGACCAGACCGTAACGCTCGACGCCGGCGAAGGTGCGGTTGGTGATGGTGCGTGCCGGCGCGTCGGCCGGATGCGCGGGTATATAGGTGCAGCCGGCGGTGCGGTTGGAATAGCGCCAGCCATGATACTGACATTTCAGCTCCCGACCGTCGTTGATGCCGATCGACAGGCGGACGCCGCGATGAAGGCAGCGGTTTTCCCAGATGTTGACGTAGCCGTCGTCGGCGCGCCAGACGGCGAATTCGCGGCCGAGCAATTGGGCGTGAAACACGTGGCGGAACGGCAGGTCATAGCTCGCGGCGATGGGATGCCATCTGGTCTTGGCGGTATCGAGCATCGTTCTCTCCAGAATTCTGAAACGTCAGGTGGCGGCCGGGATGACCCCGTAGGTCACGCCCTTCTGGCTGAGCCATCGGCGGTAGGCGATCGCCGACTTGTCGGCTCGGATCGGGGTTTCGGCGCGCGGATCGAGCGGCAGTCGCTTCGGGAACTGGTTCTCCAGGATCGGCTTGTCCTGGCCGAAAATGGTCTGCTGGAAGCGCTTGATCACCTTGTCTTCATTCTCATCGTCAAGGACGCAGAGCATCATATGTGCGCGGATGTGCTCCTGATCCATCGGCTGGAGGAAAACGGCTATGACGTCGAGCCGCGTCTCGTCTACCGGGCTCGATTTGTAGAGGATCGAGCAGTAGGGATGCGGCACCCGGTAGATGTATTCGACGTCGGCACCTTCTGTCGAAGCGGTCGAGGCTTTGGGCTGAAAGAAGCGACAGCGCGTCGCGACAATCTCGTCGCGCTCGACCGAGAGCTCGACATCGTATTCCTTGACCTCTGTGTGCGGTTCCGCCCCGAGAATGTCAGTATGGACATAGGGAAAGTGGCCCATGTCGAGGAAGTTCTCGATGGCGCGTGGCGCAGAGACGTTCACACCGACGGTGGCAGCGTTGAGCCTCCGGCGGTCGGGCTCGGCATATTCAGGAATGAAAAACAGTTCGGTCGGCGGAGTGCCGAGCGATGTCCAGATGTAGCCGTAGGCGACCTTGGCCGGCAGCGCCCTCGTCAGTGCGCCGGGTTCAAAGGGACAGCCGGCTACCAGGTCCGGGCGCGAAAGCCACACTGCGGCGTTGCCGCCGCCATCCGTCGCGTAACTGACACGTTCTTCCAGCAGCACCGTTTCCTGGACGAAACCCGCAGGTACCTCGGCGAGCGCTGCAAGCGGGTGCCACAGGTCGAGGACGACCTGATCCTGGCATTTGGTGGGCGTCATCTGTTGAATCCTCCGTAAATGGCTGCTGTGCCTATGACCGGGGCCAGAAACGCGCCATAGGTGACCACGCGGAGAGAAACTCCATTGCTGCGAAGGGCAGATCCGCTCATCGCATCCTCCCTGGCTAGCACTTCCCCATGAACCTAGCTCTGATGGGATCATTGGAAACACAAGATTGGATATCAATCAATAAAAAATTGTCTGCCAAATATTCTTTTTTGATTGACAGCCCGCGCTGATTGAATACCGATATGCAAATCGTAACGCGGTATATGCAGCCGGTCGATGCTCCATATGCTGTCCCGCAGTCAATTCTGTGGATCGTGGAGAAATTTGTCATGAGCAGCCGTTCGCAGGCGATTGCCGACATCTTGACCCGTGCAATCATCGATCACCGGCTCGTGCCGGGCTGCAAGCTGGGCGAACGTGAGCTTGCCGAAATCTTCAAGGTCAGCCGGATTGTCATTCGCCAGGCATTGATCCGGCTCGCAGACGATGGTCTGGCGCAGATCGAACGCAATCGCGGTGCATTCGTCGCCCGCCCCAGCATGCAGGAGGCGATGGAGATCTACGACGCGCTGACGCTGGTCGAACAAGGCGTGGCCGCACAGCTCAGCGACAGGCTTGGCCCTGCGGGGTTTGCCGAGCTGCGCCAGCACGTGGAACGGCAGCGTCAGGCCATCGAAGCGGGCAATGATGCGCTCGCCGACGTTCTCGGCCAGGAGTTCCACACGCTCTTCGTCCGTCTGAGCCGCAATAAGGTGATGCAGGAAATCCATGCTCAACTTGTGCGGCGCACAACGCTTCTGCGCTCGTTGATCTCCGCCGACTTCGACTATTGCAATCTGCTCGACGATCATCAGCGGGTGATCGACCTGCTCGAACGAGGCCGGCTGAAGCAGGTCATGGAACTGATCGATGCGCATCATCGCAGCGTCGTGCGCGGCTATATCATGGATCGACAGGTCTTTCCGGAGCTGACGCCACGCGAGGCGCTTCAGCCCTATATCGACGGCAAGATCGACAAGGCGCCGAAACCGCTGCGCAAGAAAACCGCAGAAAGCGGCGGGACCGGCACGCACGGCCACGTCCACGCCACGAAATAGACCCGGCGCCACAAGCCGGGCGAAACGACACGAACCGACAAAGGGGTACTGCCATGTTCAGACTGACCAGACGACAATTTCTTCGATATTCCGGCGCCACCGGTGTGGCACTCAGCACCGGCGGCCTTGCGCAGGCTGCCAGCGCCGAAGACCCTCTTAAGATCGGCGTTGTCTATGTGTCGCCAATCGCGGAAATCGGTTGGACAAAACAGCACAGCCTCGGGGTAGATGCGATCAAGAACGAGTTCGGCGACAAAGTCGCCATTACCGTCCTCGACAACATCTTCATGCCGCAGGATGCCGAGCGGGTGTTCCGCGAGCTTGCTGCCTCCGGCAATCAACTAATCTTCGGCACCAGCTTCTCGCATGGCACGCCGCTGCAGAAAGTGGCGCCGCGCTTCCCCAAAACTGCGTTCGAGCACTGTTCGGGCATTGTGCACCTCGCAAATCTCGGCACCTTCGAAGCCAAATATTACGAGGGCACTTTCGTCGCAGGTGCTGCCGGCGCGCATATGAGCAAGTCCGGCAAAATCGGTTTCATCGGCGGCTTCCCAATTCCCGACATTGTCGGGCCGGCGAACGCGCTGCTGCTTGGCGCCCAGAGCGTCAATCCGGAGATCACTTGCAATGCCATTTTTCTCAATTCCTGGTTCGATCCGGGAAAGGAGAAGGAAGCGGCCAATACTCTGCTGTCGCAAGGATGTGACGTCATCTGCTCCATGACCGATACGGCAACCGGCGTGCAGGTCGCCGGCGAAGGCGGCGCCTGGTCGATCGGCTATGCTAGCGATATGGCCAAGTTCGGCTCCGGCAAGCACCTCACAGCCTTCGTCCTTGACTGGTCCACCAATTACGTCCGCGCGGCGAAGGGGGTGGCGGAAGGGAACTGGAAAGCCGAGGCACGCTGGGATGGCTTGGCCGCCGGCGTGGTCAAGATGGCGCCGTATAACGAGGCGATCCCCGCCGATGTCCAAGGCAAGCTCAAGCAGCTCGAGGCCGACATCGGTGCCGGCAAACTCCATCCCTATGCCGGCGAATTGAAGGACCAGGACGGCAACGTGAAAGTGGCGGCAGGGTCTGTCCTCTCCGATACGGATATTCGGGGCATGAACTGGTTCGTCAGGGGAATGATCGGCAAGCTCGGCTGAGCCGCCGGCAAAAGGACATGACCGGCGGACATGCCGGTCGTGTCCAGATCCCTCCCCTCGGCTTTACCAATATTCGGCAGGAGCGGCCATGATCCCCCGCCTCGAACTGCACAACATTACCAAGAGCTATCCCGGCATCGTCGCAAACGAAGACATCTCCCTGTCGATTCAGCGAGGAGAGGTTCATGCGGTCCTGGGCGAGAACGGCGCCGGCAAATCGACGCTGATGAAGATCATCTATGGCGCAGCCCAGGCCGATTCCGGTGAAATCTACTGCGACGGCAAACGGATAGAAGCCCATAATCCGGCAATCTCGCGCTCGCTCGGGATCGAAATGGTTTATCAACATTTCGCGCTCTTCGAATCCGTTTCGGTGGTCGAGAATATCGCCTTGGCGATTAAAGGCGTTTTCGATCTCGACAGGCTCGCGGCCGAGATCAAGACCCTGTCGGCCCGCTACGGCATGCCCATCGATCCGCACCGCCGGGTACATGACCTATCCGTCGGCGAGCGCCAGCGTGTCGAGATCGTGCGTTGCCTGCTGCAGTCACCCAAGCTTCTGATACTCGACGAACCGACGTCGGTACTCACACCACAGGCTGTGGTTAAGTTGTTCGAAACGCTACGCCAGCTCGCGAGCGAAGGCTGCAGCATCGTCTACATCAGCCACAAACTCGATGAAGTGCAGGAACTTTGCGATACCGCCACAGTGCTGCGTAACGGCCGGGTGACCGGCGTGGCCAGACCGAAGGAAACGACTTCGCTGGAGCTTGCCCGGATGATGGTCGGTTCGCAGCTTCCGGAAATGCATGTCAGCCCTTCGGTGCCGAGCGAAAAACCGGTGCTGGAAGTCCGCGGTCTTTCCGCTCCCGCCCGCGACGAATACGGCACCGAACTGACGAATATCTCCTTCGATGTGCATGGCGGCGAGATCGTTGGACTGGCCGGCGTGTCGGGAAATGGTCAGGCCGAGTTGATCGCGCTGTTGAGCGGCGAACGGACCCATTCGCGTTCGGAGACCATCCTCATCGGCGGCAGGCCGTCGGGCCATCTTGGCGCCGGAGAACGGCGCAAGCTCGGAATGGCCTTCGTTCCGGAGGAACGCCTCGGCCGTGGCGCGGTGCCGCCCCATTGCCTGTGGGAGAATGCCCTGCTGACGGCGCACCGGACGGGCCTGGTGCGAAAAGGCCTCGTCGAGCGCGGGCAGGCCCGCGATTTCGCAAGGCGCATCATCGATCGCTTCAAGGTAAAGGCGAATGGACCTCAATCGAGCGCTCAAAGCCTGTCCGGCGGCAATCTCCAGAAATTCATCGTCGGACGCGAGCTCACTTTGGAACCCAAGCTGCTCCTCGTGTCCCAACCGACCTGGGGCGTGGACGTCGGTGCCGCCGCCTTCATCCGTCAAACGCTCGTCGATCTCAGCCGCGCCGGGGCCGCGGTGCTCGTCGTTTCGGAGGAATTGGACGAGCTGTTCGAGATCTGCGATCGGCTGCTCGTCATCTCGAACGGCCGGGTTTCACCGCCTTTGATCAGAAAGCAAACCAATCGCGAAGAAATCGGCCTGCTGATGACACGCGTCGGTCATGGCGAAGCAAGGAGAAGCGAAGTTGCGCTTGAGAATTGAACAAAGGCCGGAACCGTCCGCCCAGATGCGGATCGCCGCTCCGGTGATCGCGACGGCGCTGACCTTTCTTGCCGGCTCCGTCCTGTTTGCCGCGCTGGGCTATGATCCGCTGATCACACTGCACGCTTTCTTCGTCGCCCCGCTCAATTCCATCAACGGCCTGTCCGAATGGCTGCTGAAGGCTTCGCCCCTGATCCTGATCGCTTGCGGGCTCGCGGTCGGATTCCGTGCCAATATCTGGAACATCGGCGCCGAAGGACAACTGATCATCGGTGCCATCGCCGCCTGCGGCGTCGGCCTCTTTTATCCCAATCCGGAGAGCCCGCTCCTGCTGCCGCTGATGTTTCTCGCCGGCACAGGCGCCGGCATGGTTTGGGCGGCGATCCCGGCTTTTCTCAGGGCCCGCATGAACACCAACGAGATCCTCGTCACGCTCATGCTGACCTATATCGCGACGCTGTTGCTATCCTTTCTGGTGCACGGCCCGTGGCGCGATCCGGCTGGGTTCAATTACCCGCAAACCGCGCTTTTGCCCCCGGCGGCAATGTTCGAGCCTTTCGATTATGCCTATCGGCTCAATCCATCTGTCTTCATCACGGCCGTGGCGGTGGTGCTTATGTGGCTCTTCGCCGATCGGAGCTTTCTCGGCTACAAGATGTCGGTGAGCGGCGCCGCTCCGCTTGCGGCACGCTATGCAGGTTTTCGTGAGTCCTCCGCAGTCTGGACAGGATTGCTTGCCGGCGGCGCGGCGGCAGGAATTGCCGGCATGGCCGAAGTCGCCGGTCCTCTCGGGCAATTGTCGCCGCAGATTTCGCCCGGCTATGGCTTTGCCGCAATCATCGTTGCGTTCATCGGACGCCTGAACGCATTCGGCATCGTCCTCGGGGGGCTTTTGATGTCGCTTCTCTTCCTCGGCGGCGAAACCGTTCAGATGACGCTCGGCCTTCCGGCAGCGCTCACCCGCATCTTCCAAGGGGTTCTTCTGTTCTTTCTGCTCGCCGCCGATTTCTTCATCTACTACCGCCTTCGCCACATTCCGGAGCACGCGTGATGGACCTTTTCATTGCCATTTTCACCGGCACCATTATCGCCGCGACGCCATTGATTTTCGCATCCCTCGGGGAGCTCGTCGTCGAAAAATCCGGCGTACTCAACCTCGGCCTGGAGGGAATGATGCTGATGGGAGCGGCTTTTGCCTTTTGGGCGGTGATCTCCGGCCTCCCCATGCCGGTAGCCATTGCGGCCGGCGCACTCGCCGGCGCCGCCACCTCGCTTCTCTTCGGCGTTCTGGCGCTGACTTTTCTGACCAACCAGTATGCAGCCGGCCTGGCGCTCGCCATATTCGGATCGGGGGTCTCGGCGTTCCTCGGGCGCGGTTTCGGCAGCACGCCGATCGATGCGCTCAAACGCATCCATATACCCCTGCTGTCCGATATCCCTGTGGTCGGGCCGCTGTTCTTCCGCTTCGACCCGATGGTCTACCTGGCGATCGCTATATTCGGGCTCATCACCTGGTTCCTTTACCGGACCAAAGGCGGCCTCATTCTCCGCACCATCGGCGAATCGCCCGAGACGTCACACGCGATCGGTTATCCGGTCACCAGGATCCGATATATGGCGGTGCTTTTCGGTGGGCTGATGGCCGGCCTGGCCGGCGCATATCTGTCGGTCGCCTACACCCCACTCTGGGTGGAGAACATGACGGCCGGTAAGGGCTGGATTTCGCTGGCACTCGTCGTTTTTGCGACATGGCGGCCGCTGCGCGTCCTGATCGGCGCCTGGTTGTTCGGCGGCATGACGATCCTGCAGCTACAAGGGCAGGCTCTCGGCATAGCAGTCCCGTCAGAGCTCCTCTCCGCCCTTCCCTACCTCGCAACGATCATCGTTCTGGTGATCATTTCGCAAAATCGCCAGATGCTGGCACTGCACTTTCCGGCCTCGCTGGCAAAGCCATTTCGCGCAGCGAGCTGATCACCGGATCACGATGAGTTGAGATGCGGGATGCAATCAGCGACACCACCACAGCCGAGCGACCAGGCGCTGGCAGCATCGGAGACGATCAGCAGGATCCTTCAGGACGCGCTTCTCGCCGTCTATCTGCATGGATCGGCCGTTTCGGGTGGGTTGCGGCCGCAGAGTGACGTTGACCTCCTGGCCGTCACAGACCGCCCCATGACTGACGAACAACGCAGAGCTCTTCTTTCGGCTTTGCTGCGCATTTCCGGGCGTCATCCCCGCCCGCCGGGAGCTCCACGCTGCGTCGAATTGATGGTGTTTCTGCAGGTAGACATCTCCGCGCCGATGTTTCCCGTTCGGGCTGAATTCATTTACGGCGAATGGTTGCGGGATGCCTTTGAATCCGGGCAACTCCCGATGCCGGTGTCCGATCCGGAGAATACGCTGGTGCTCGCTCAGGCTCGACAAGAGGCAGTGCCGATATTAGGTCCAGAGCCTACGGGGCTCCTGCCCTCCATTCCGTTGGAACACGTCCGCGGCGCAATGCGCGAGGCGCTTCCCGTATTGGTCGACGGTCTCCATGGGGATGAGCGGAACGTATTGCTGACCCTCGCGCGGATGTGGCGCACGTCGGTCAGCGGCGACTTCATCACCAAGGATGCGGCGGCCGAATGGGCGGCGAACCAGATGCCGGACACGGAAGCTCAGACACTGCTCTATGCGCGTGACGCCTATTTGGGCAGAGTGAATGACGAATGGAGCAACCGGAAAACCGCAGCGCAGAGAACGGCAGCGCTTCTGCGTCAACGCGTGGCAGAGGCCCTATGACCGTCCGGGCCCGGGGTGATCCCCGGGCCTCATCCCCCGCTAGCGTGACGTAAGCGCAACGGTGAAGACCGCCGTCAGCATCAATCCGGCCGCGGCCATCGGAAGAATGGAAAAGCCGGTCAGGGCGTAAATTTCGCCGAAGCCGATCGTACCGGCGAAAAGGGCGAGATAGGTGACGCCGCTGTTCAGCCCCATGATGGCGCCGCGTTTTGCGGGATCGAGTGCGGTGAGCCGCATGATCAGCACGTTCAGCCCGAAATGATTGCAGAGGCCCCACAGAAATACGACCCCCAGCATGGCTGTGTAAGAGCCGCTCGCAGCCGACATCGAGACGTAGACGCCAGCGACGGCAAGAAATATCAGCGGCAACAGTCTCGCCGCGCCGAAGCGATCGATCAGGCGGTCGAGGAAGGCTGCAGCGCCGAAGCCAAGGCCGTACGAGACCGCAACGAGGCCGTTGGCACTGAGCGGCAGCCCAAGCGCGGCATGGAGATGATCGCCGATATAGCCGTAGACACCATAGAATGCGGCCATGAAGGCGGCGCAGGCGGCCAGAAGAGGGACGACCCCGCGCACGCCGAGTGCCGCGAGCGGCGAAGTCGCGTTGCCTTTCGATCCCTCCCGCACGGCAGCGAGCCGGACAGCGGCGCAGGCAATCAGCGTGGCGGCGGCGACAAGTGCGTAGACCGCCCGCCAGCCCGCGAAATCGGCGACCGCCGCCGACAGCGGGACGCCCGCTACCATGCTCAGCGTCCAGCCGGTCAGCACCAGTCCGATGGTCTCACTCTCGCGGCCCGCCGGGGCGACAACGGCGGCAAGCGTGTAGATGGCGGGAAGTGCTATGCCTGCGGCGATCCCGACGAGGAGTTGCGCGGCGACGAGAAGCGGCAGGGCCGGTGCGACCGCGCTGCCGCCAAGCCCGACGGCAAGGACCAGAAGCGCGACGGCCAGCATGCGCCTTGCTCCATGACGATCGATGAGACGACCGAGAAAGACTGCGCTCGCTGCCGTGCCGAGACCGAAGGCAGCCGATGCCGTCATCACGGCTGGTACTCCAGCGCCGAGGCTGCGCGCCACTTCCGGCGCGATCGGGCCGAGCGCCAGCGAATTCGAACCGATGACGCCGACGCAGGCGGTCAGCATGAATGCCACGGGCGGAATGCGGGCCCTTTCCGCGGATGCGGCGGGGATGGATTGATTGATGTTCGTCATTTCTCCATAGTTGCAGAACGTTGTTCGGCATCAAGAGGAAACACCTGAATGGAACAAAATACAGATGAAGTTCGGCGGAAGCGGCAGCCCGAGCGTGACCTCGACGCGATGGACCGAAAGCTGTTAGGCGTTCTGGTCGAGGACGCAACGACAAGCTACGCCGAACTCGGCGATCGAGTCGGGCTTTCGCCGCCAGCCGCGCACGAGCGGGTGAAGCGATTGCGGCGATCGGGCGCAATCCGCCGCGTCGCAGCGCTGATCGATCCGGAGGCTGTCGGAAAGACCTTGCTCGCCTTCGTCCATGTCGACACGACCGGCTGGGGCAAAACCCCGGCGCTGCTCGCGATCGAGCAGCACCCGGAAGTCGAAGAAATCCACTCGGTCGCTGGCGACACCTGCATGCTGCTCAAGGTGCGCACGGAAAGCACCCATGCGCTCGAAGGGCTGCTGGCCCGGCTCTACGATACGCCCGGAGTGAAGGCGACACGCAGCTATGTCGTTCTTTCAACCTATCTGGAGCGGCCGGTGCAGCCGGGCACGACTCGCGAATGGCCGACCCCGGCGCAAAATGCCCGGGAGGGGAGTACCGGGTTCGACGATCGGGACTGATGTCCCCTCCCCTCACCGTGACGCGAAGCGCTCGGGGCGGAACGTGGCAAGCATCGGGTGCTCCGAACCGGTTGCGACCTCGTGCGCGAGAAGTTCGCCGATGATCAGGCCGAGGGTCGCGCCACTGTGGCTGAAGGCGACATGGTAGCCGGGAATGGCCCTGAGCGCGCCCACCACCGGTTCGCCGTCACCAGGGATGGGTTTGCTGCCGACGCCGATCGATGCGATCTTCAGCTTCGGATTGCCCTCCATCACCTTGGAAGCCTCCGCGAGTAGCGCCTCTACGATGGTTCGGTCGATGTCGTGGCCGCCGTCCTCGCGCAACCTCAAGCCTTCGTCCGCCGCCCAGTCTGCGTCCAGTGAGAAGGTGCCGCCCGGCGCCGGCCGCACGGCGACGCGCGGCGTGTTCAAGACGGCGCGCAGCGGATGGGCGAGCGGTTTCGTCTGGACCAGAAGGGCGACGGGGGTTGCATCGCCGATGGTCTCTCCGGCCTCGGCCACCATCTTCGGCACCGCCGGGCCGGTGGCGAGCACGACGGCATCGGCCGTAAAGCTATTGCCTGCCGCAGTCTCGGCGCCGACGGCCCTGCCGCCTTCCACCACGATTTTTGCTGCACCCTGATCGGTCACGAGGGTTCCTCCGAGAGCGGCAAATTCCTTTAGGAGCAGGCCGATCAGGCTTGGCAGATCGACCCACCCTTCGCCCGGATTGAAGATGGCGCCCTGAGGCGTAATCGTGCTCGTATCGACGCCAGGCGTGATCGCCGCAACCTCGCCTGCGGAAAGATGTCTCGCATCGTAGCCGAGTGATACTTCGTGGCGATAAGCTGCATCGATGCCGTTACTTGCGTCATCGGCATCCCAGGTCAGGCCGCCTTCGAAGCGAAGCCAATCCGCATCGGGAAAGCGAGCCGAAAGTGTGCGATAGCGATCTATGCCGGCCATGCGCAAGCGATGATAGGGCTCGGAGCGCATTCGGGAGGAATTCAGCCAGGATAGCGATCGACCGGAAGCGCCCCCGGCAGGTGGCCCTTCGTTCAGCATGATCACGCGGATGCCGCGCCGAGCGAGCTGCACGCCCGTGGATACGCCGAAAATGCCTGCGCCGACGATAACCGCCGAGGTGATTGTGTTGTCTTTCATGGTCGCTGTCTTTCAGTCCGTGGGGGATTATGATGGTGAAGGATTGCCGCCGCGATCAGAGCACTTCCGCCAGGAAGCGCTGAAGCCGCGGGCTTTGCGGCTTGTCGAAGATCGCCTCGGGCGTGCCGGCTTCAACGACGCGGCCCTCGTCCATGAAGACGACCTGGTCGGCGACGCGTCTGGCGAAGCCCATTTCGTGGGTGACGACGACCATGGTCATACCGCGCTCGCCGAGTTCGGCCATAAGGTTGAGCACGCCCTTGACCAGTTCGGGATCGAGCGCGCTCGTCACTTCGTCGAACAGAATGACTTCCGGTTCCATCGCCAGCGCACGGGCTATGGCGACGCGCTGCTGCTGCCCGCCGGAAAGCCCGCCGGGACGGTGATGCTGACGGCCTGCCAGGCCGACATCAGCCAACCGCGCGGTGGCGATGCGCTCGGCTTCGGCTTTCGGCAAGCGCTTGATCTTCGTCAGCGAAAGCATGACGTTTTCCAGCGCCGTATGATCCGGAAAAAGGTTGAAGTGCTGGAAAACCATGCCCACCCGGCGGCGCAGCCGTTCCGGCTTCATGGCAAGAATGCTCTCGCCGTCGAGCAGGATATCGCCGTACTTTGGTTCGACCAGACGGTTGAGGCAGCGCAGAAGCGTCGACTTGCCGGAGCCGGATGGGCCGATGACGCAGGTGACGCTACCGGGCTTTACCGAAAGATCAACGCCCTTCAGCACGTCGAGCTCGCCATAGGCCATGCCCAGATCGCGGACCTCCAGGCTGCCACCCTTGAATGTGGCCTGCGAGGCGCGATTTGCGCTGTCGAGTTCGCTGACCTCCTGCAGTCCGCTGGTGATGATCGCCGGGCGCTGCTTGCCGAGCCGGAGGCGACTGTCGATCGCATTGACGACGTGGGTGAGCGGCACGGTTACCACGAGATAGAAGACGCCCGCGAGAAGCAGCGGCGAAAGGTTGCCGGTCACCACGGCCTGGTCCTGGCCGACGCGGAAGATCTCGCGTTCAGAGGCGAGCAGGCCGAGGAAATAGACGAGGCTCGAATCCTTCACATTGCCTATGAACTGATTGACCAGCGCCGGCAGCACGCGGCGCACGCCCTGCGGCACGACGATAAGGCGCATGCCCTGGCCATAGCTCATGCTGAGCGCGCGGCATGCCTCCATCTGGCCCCGATCGACGCTCTGAATGCCCGAGCGAAAGATTTCGCCGATATAGGCCCCGGCAATCAGGCTGAGCGCGAGAATGCCGAGGGGATAGGGCGAGGGCCCGAACAGTTCGCGGCCGATACGGGCAAAGCCCTGGCCGATCAAAAGGATGGTGACGATGGCGGGAAGGCCTCGGAAGATGTCCGTATAGATGCGGGCTGGAATGCGCAGCCAGGGGGCTCGCGAAATACCCATGATGGCCAGTACCATGCCGATGACAACGCCGAGCACCGTGGGGGCCGCCGCAAGGATCAGCGTGTTCTTGAGGCCGACCGTGACCATGGCCGGCAGGACTTCGGCCATCGCATTCCAGTCGAGGAAGCTGCGGCGCAGGTTTTCAAGCCAGTTCATCAGGCAGTCCCTTTGGATCACGATTTTTTAGGTCGGATCGACCTGAGATCATGAACGTGATCGATTCCAGTAAGTTGAAGCGCGGGATGCGGGCGAAAAACAGCACACACTTTTCCTCATCGCGCTCTAACGAGTAGCCGGTCCGGCCGGCAGGGGGCGGACCGGCAAAGCAGGTCAAGGCTTCGGAAGATATGCTTCAGGCATCGGCGTTCCCGGGAACCACTTTTCGTGCAGCGTTTTCCAGGTGCCGTCCTGCATGGCGGCGTGCAGCGCCTTGTTCAGCGCCTCCCGCAGTGCATCGTTGCCCTTCCGGACGACGAAGCCGGCCGGTGCATCGAAACTTGGAATATTGATGGCAATCTTCAGCTCCGGATAGCGGCTCGAATAGTCCTTCGCCGCCTCGTAGTCGAGGAAATGCGCATTTACGGTGGCGTTGTTGAGCGCCGCCACGGCAGAGTTGTTGTCCGGGAATTTGACGAGATCGGCCCCGGTAAAATTCTTCTCGGCATAGATTTCCTGGAGCGTGCCCTGCACGACTCCGAGCCGCTTGCCCTTCAAGCCGGCAGCATCGGTGATGGAGGCATCCGCCGTCAGTACGGAGAGGTAGCCTGCAATATAGCCGTCGGAGAAATCGACTGTCTCCTTGCGCTTCTCCGTGGTGCCGATCGCTGCTGCCGCGACATCGAAGCGGCTGTTGGCGACCGACGGCATCAGCGCGGCGAACTCCTGACCGGTGAAGATCACCTGATCCTTCTTGAAGCCGATGCGCTCTGCGACATTGAGGAAGAGCTCGATATCGAAACCCGTGAAATTGCCGTCCGAGGTGGTAAAGGCATAGGGCTTGGCATCACCCATCGTGCCGACGCTGACGGTGGCCGGATCAATCAGGCCGAGCGGATTGTCCTCTGCGGCAGCCGGCACTGCGGCGCCTGCCGCAAAAGTCAGGACGGCCGCCAGGATCGCTGCTCGCAGTCCCGTAAAGGGTAATTTGATCGCTTCGAGAAATTCCATCGGTTCGTTCTCCTCTGGTTATGTCATTTGCGGTGTTTCGGGCGCAGGGTTCCCCTCCGGGCGACGGCGCAACTCCATCGCCTGGCCCCATGCCGCCACATGCGGCGAAAAGACTTCTCACGGCTCAGAGACCGGTCTCACTCTCTAAGAGACCGGTCTCTTTTTCTGTTCGCAATTGTTATCTTCGCGTTTGCCTGTCGTCAACATCTCTTGTAAGGCTACCGTTCATGGACCAGAACCCGCCCCGATCCACATCCGTCACCGTTGCCGACGTCGCACGCAAGGCAGGCGTCTCCAAGGCGACGGCAGCGCGCGTGCTGGGCGGCTACGGAACGGTGAGCGACCCGGTGCGCGACGCCGTGACAGCCGCTGCCCGGGCACTCGATTACCGTCCGAACGAGCTCGCCCGCAGCATGACGACGGGCCGCTCCGGCACGATCGGCGTCGTGGTGGGCGACATAGAGAACCCATTTTTCAGTCTTGCCATGCGGGGCATCACCGACGTGGCCCGCCAGGCCGGCTTTACGGTCATCCTCATAAATTCCGGCGAGGACGTGGCTGTCGAGAAGGCGGCCATTCGCACCCTGCTGGCCAAGCGCGTGGACGGCTTGATCGTCTCGCCGGCCAAGGAAAGCAATGTCGATCACCTTCAGGAAGCCGCCCGCTCGGGCCGGCCGCTGGCGCTGCTCGACCGCGGCAGTGAGACGCTCGACGTTGACACCGTTATTGCCGATGACAGACACGCCGCCGAAGGCATCACGCGACGGCTCATTGCGCTCGGCCATCGCCGCATCGCCTATATCACTGCGTGCGACACACCGGATCATGTTTTCCGCGTGCCCTCAGACGTAAATACGGGCTCGGTGCGCCGGCGCGTCGAAGGTTTTCTTGGCGTCTGCCGGGAGGCTGGCCTTCAGGGAATGGAAGGCTGGGTGCGTGTGGGCGCGATCACGCCGGACCATACGCGGGGCATCGTCTCGGCGATGTTGCAGTCGAGCGAGCGCCCGACCGCGATCATCGCCTCCGACAGCGTGATCGGCCTCGAAGTTTTCAAGACCAGCCGCGCAGCCGGCATTGCTATCCCGGACGAGCTGTCGCTCGTATCGTTCCATGACGCCGATTGGACCTCGGTCACCTCGCCCCCTGTGACGGTGGTGAGGCAACCCGTCTATCGCCTGGGCGAAACAGCCGCGAAACTGCTGGTCGAGCGGCTGAACGGATATGAAGCAAGTGCCCGCCGAGTCGTGCTGCAAACCGAACTCATCGAACGGGCTTCCGTCGCCGACGCGCCGGCATGACGGTGGTCCTGAAAACATCCTGCCCTGGCGCGGCCGGCCGAAATCGGATCGCGCCGGGGGTTCTGCCGCTCGTGGCCGACGTTGCTTGGCGCAATCAACTCGGCCTTGGGAGAGCTGAGCAACATACTGCGGAGAGATGAAATGACCGACCAGGCACAGGAAGAAGTCGCCGCTCGCTGGAATCAAAACGCCGATCAGTGGACGAACGATGTGCGCAACGGCTACGATGTCTATCGTGACTTGTTCACTTTCCCGGCCTTTCAGCAATGTCTGCCGCCTATTGCAGGCTTGGAAGTCCTTGATTTTGGATGTGGTGAAGGTTCGAATACCCGACATTTCGCGCGGATGGGTGCCAAGGTGACGGGCATCGATATCTCGCAAGGCTTGATCGAGCATGCCCGTCAGGCAGAGGTCGCCGACCCTGTTGGGGTGACCTACAAGGTAGCGTCCTATAGTTCCGACACGGGATTTCCGGCCTCTTCCTTTGATGCCGTCCTTTCGACGATGGCGTTGATGGACGGTCCTGATTTTCAAGGGGCGATGTGTGAAGCCTATCGCTTGCTTCGTCCGGGCGGCTTTGTCGCGTTCAGCGTCTTGCATCCGTGTTTTATCACGCCCGGATTGCAATGGCAGAAAGATGAGCATGGCCGGACGACTGGTCTTTGCGTCGCACGCTATTTCGACAGGTCCAGTTTTACAGAGCACTGGAAGTTCGGAAATCGGCCGACAGGGGAAAATGTCGTCCCATTCGCGGTACCTCGTTTTCCGAGGACGATCGGAGACTATCTCAACGCTGTGGCATCTGCCGGCTTTCGCATAAGCCGAATTGAGGAGCCGCAGCCCACGGAGGAAGCTTGTAAGACAGTGCCCCGGTTCAGCAGATGGCGTGATCTCGGTGCTTTCCTGCTACTGGTTGTGGCGGAACGTCCGATATGATCGCTTGGTGGCCAAGCTCATGAATGAAGGCCGGAAGCGCCTCGTTGACTTTTGTCAGCATTGATGAATTATGTCAGGTCCGTTTCATGAAAGACCGATATGCCGATCCGCGTCAACGACCAGATCATTCACAAGGCCGCCTGGCTTTACTATACGCACGGCCTTCGCCAGGACGAAGTTGCCCGGAGGCTGGAAATCTCGCGTGCTTCCATCGCCATGTATCTGCGGCGCGCCCGGGAGATGGGTATCGTCACGATCACCACCTCATCGGAACTCTTCTCCAGTGACGTTCTCGCCCGGGAACTCGAAGACGCCACGGGACTGACGACCGCTTGGATCGTCCCGGAAGATCGGCAAGCGATGAACCCGGCTGCGGAGGTTCCGGAGGTCGCAGCCTCGGTCTTTCTGGAGCTGATCAACAAGGGCGACCGAATTGGGGTGGCATGGGGCCGCACCGTATATCATATCGCCGACGTCATGCCCTTCGCAGACCTCAAGGGCGTCACCGTCGTGCAGCTTTGCGGCAATCTGGGCGCACCCTATTCCTACCGCCCCGATCAGTGCACCACCGAAATTGCGCGTCGCCTCAACGCCGAGGGCGTCAATATCTACGCACCCCTCGTTCTCTCTTCAGAGCGGCTTGCTGAGGAACTGCGCGCCGAGCCGGTCATTCGGGAGCAGCTCGCGACCATTTCCGACTGCCGGCTTTCGCTCTACTCCGTCGGAGGAATCGAGGACGACAGCCATCTCGTCAAATGCGGCGCCCTTTCGGCCGACGAGATGCATGCCATGGGCGAGAGGGGCGCGGCCGGAGTGATCGCCGGGCAGATCATCGATCACAACGGTCAATGGATGGATTGCGCGCACAATCGGCGCTGCATCTCCGCCGATCTCAATTCCATCCGCGCGATCAGGAAGCGCATGCTCGTCGTGCAGGAGGAAAACAAGTTTGAACCCCTGTTGGCCGCTCTGAAGGGAGGCTTCGCCTCGCACCTCGTCGTCACCGCTTCGATGGCGCGGCGGATCATGGATCGCTGGAGCCGAGACGGGCTTGGCAGGAGTGCCCCTGCCAAGCCCTAGGGCGGCCCAGCGGCCGCCCGGTACCCGACATCAGGGCCTGGGCATCCAGCCAGGCATCGCGACTTCGGCATGGGCGAACTGCGGCAGCTTTGCACCGAGATCTTCCATATTCTTGATGTCCTGATCGTTCAGATCCTTCTGGGTGATGAGCGTCGGCGGTACGATGACCTGACGGCCCGGATCCTCGCCCGCGAGCAGCATGGCGAGCGCGCGAACGGAAACCTGACCCACGACGGCCGGGTTCGTCGCCGCGGTCGCAACCCAGGCGGAATCCGGTTCACGCATGGCCGCGATGTCCGAGGTCGAGATGTCGGCCGAATAGATCTTCACGCTGGAGGACATTCCCGCCTCGTCTACCGCAATCTTCACACCCTTGGCGAACTCGTCGTAAGGGGCGAACATCACGGTGATGTCCGGGTTGGCGGAAATCACGGACCGGGCCTGGTTGGCCACCGAATTGGCGATCGGATTGTCCATCGTGCCGAACTGCGCGGCTTCGTTGATGCCCGAGTACTTCGCCTTGAACGCCTTCCAGGTCTCGTCGCGACGGTCAAGCGGCGCAATTCCGGCGACATAGACGTAGCCGGCCTTAAAGCTCTCGCCGTTGTCCTTGACCGGCTGTTCGAGCGCAAGGCGGGCGAGGTCGCGGTCGGACTGTTCGATCTGCGGAATATTCTCGTTCTCGACATTCACGTCGAAGGCAACGACCTTGATGCCGGCGTCGACCGCGCGCTGGGCGGCTTCCTTCATGGATTCCGTCAGACCGTGCTGGATAATGATGCCCTGCACGCCCAGCGCGATCGCCTGGTCGACCATGTCTGCCTGGAGCGCAGCGTCCTGACGGCTGTCCAAGACCTGCAGCTCGACGCCGAGCGCCTTGGCCTGCGCCTCGACGCCCGCAAGGTAGGACTGGAAAAAATCGCCTGTCGACAGGTATCGCACGAGCGCGATTTTCACCTCGCCGGGCTTATCGAAAGGTTTAGGCAAATCGGCCGCCAGAGACGGCATGGCGAATGCCACCCCCAACAGCCCCAACGTCCATCTGCCCACCGTCCTGCGCGTAATGTTCATTTCAGTCTCCTCCACTGGTGAACTTTGGTTGCCCGCCGAAGGCCGCGCCGTCAGCGTCTGCCTCTTTTCGAGAGCGCAAAGGTGAAAATCAGGGCAATGACCAGCACCGCGCCCTTGACGAAATCCTGGGTGTAGTAGGGCGCGTTCATCATCGTCAGGCCCTGCAGCAGGATGCCGACGAAGAGCGCGCCGACGGCCGTGCCGAAGGCGTTCGGCTTAGTGGCACCGAGTACGGCGAAACCGATCAGCGCAGCGGCGACGGCGTCCAGCAGCAGGTTGTTGCCGGAGGCGATATCCCCGCGGCCGAGGCGGGCCGCGAGCAGGATACCGCCGATCGAGGCAAAGACGCCGGAAATGATATAGGCCCAGATTTTGTAAGCATTGACCGGCGCGCCCGCGAGGCTGGCGGCACGTTCGTTCGAGCCCACGGCGTACATCATCCGGCCGAAGCGCGTATATTCGAGGAAGAACCAGATAACGACCGCAAGAATAATCAGGACCACGACAGAGACCGGCACGAGATTTGGCAGGACGAAATCGAAGCGATGACGCCCGAGCGCCAGAAAGGCAGGGCTGAAAGTGCCGGGCGCAACGGTGCCGTCGGGCAGGGTCATGCCGGCGGCGATCGAGCGTCCCTCTGTCGGGATGCGCTGAAGGCCGAGCAGCAGGAACATCATGCCGAGCGTCGCGAGCAGGTCGGGCACGCGCATGTAGACGATAATGATGCCATTGATCAGCCCGATGAGAACCCCGATCGAGAAGCACACGAGGGTCGCCGTCAAAGCATCCCCACCCAGCACGACCATGACGTAGGACGAGGCCATCATCGCCGTCGTGGCGATGGAGCCTATCGACAGGTCGAAGCCGCCGACGACCAGGGTCGCCGTTACGCCGAGCGCGAGGATGCCTGTGATCGAGACCGATTGCAGAATGAAAACTGCGCTTTGCGGAGAGGCGAATCCACCGGTGACCAATGAGAAATAGAGGATCATCCCGGCCAAAAGCACGAGAAAGCCGTATCTTATCGCTGCTTCCCGCACGCCAGCTGACGACGGAATCGCCTGGCTCGCCGCCGGTTTGCTCTGTTCAATGCTCATGATCCGCTGACCTGTTGGTGTTTTTGCCCTGCGATCTCGGAGAGAAGCCGCTCGACATCGATGCCGGCGTTGCGATGTTCGCCGACGATGGTCTGCTCCGACATGACCAGAATGCGGTCCGCGACCTCGAAGGCTTCGTCCAGCTCGGTCAGGAAAAGGATGGTAGAGCGCCCGACCGCGGAAGCGCGCAGCTTCGCTCCGATGTCGCGGCGCGCAGCGATATCGACGCCTTGGAACGGCTCATCGAGGATGAGAACGCGAGATGGCTCGGAAAGCCAGCGGCCGACCATCACCTTCTGCTGGTTGCCGCCCGACAGCGTTTGCATTTCGTCTCGCTCGCTGCGGCAAACGACGCCAAGGGAGGTGATCTGCCCCCTCGCCCTCGCCCGCTCCGCACGCCGGTTCGACACGCTGAAGCGAGAGAGCCTCCGCAGAAAGGGTAGGCTCGTATTCTCATAGATGTTGAAATCGGGGACGATGCCACTTTCGGCACGATCCTTGGCGACCAGGAAAACGCCGCGCGCAATAGCCTGACCTGTCGCTTTCGGCGCATAAGGCTGCCCATCGAGCACCATCTTGCCGGCGGCGGGAGAACGCGCGCCGAAAAGGGTTTCGGCAAGCGCAGTCTTTCCAACGCCCACCAGGCCGGTGACAGCAACGATCTCGCCGTCGCCCAAACTCAGATCGATGGGGCGCGACTGCGCAGAGAGCCTCAGGCCGCAGGCTTTGAAAACAGGGGCGCCTGCTTCCCTAACATTGACAGAACCTGACGAGACCTTCTTGCCCAGCATCGCATTGACGGCGCCTTCATAATCGAGATCGGGTCCCTCGAAACTGCCGGCAATACGACCATCGCGCAGCGCGACGATGCTGTCGGCAAGCCGCCGGATATCCGACATACGATGCGAAATATAAAGGATGGCCACGCCCCGCGCCTTCAGCCGACCGATGAGCTCGAACAGCCTCTCGGCCTCGGCGCTGGATAAAGACGATGTCGGCTCGTCAAGGATCAGTACCTTGGGCTCATGCGCCATCGCCCTGGCAATCGCCACCATCTGGCGGTCGGCAAGTGTAAGCTCGCTGATGCCGGCGCCGAGGTTTATCGAGAGCCCCATGCGGGAGGCGACCGCCGCCGCCTCGAGGCGCACCCGGCGCGGATTGAAGAAGAACCGCGCGCCCTTTCTGTTGAGACGGTCGAGAGTGAGATTGGTCGCGACGTCGAGATCGGCAACGACGCCGTCGTCAATGCTCTGGTGCACTGTCACGACGCCGGCCCGGATCGCTCCTGCGGGCGTTGCTGGTTCGAAAGGTTGGTCTGCGAGGGTGATCGTTCCGGCATCCCGCCGGTACACGCCACTCAGTATGCGCACGAGCGTCGACTTCCCGGCGCCGTTGGCGCCCATCAGAATGGTGACTGCACCCGGCTTGAGTGCGAGATCAACCCCCTGAAGCACCGGCACAGCCCCGAAGGTTTTCCGCACGCCCGCAATGCGAAACACTGCCTGTTCGCCCATGTTCTCCTCCCAAGGCAGCACGTTAGGATAGCGTCTCATCAAATGTCAAGGTTATTGACATTTGCCAGCATGGTGCCTTAGCTGAGAACTCGTCACGCATGGCGACGTGCCGTGGAGGCTGTACGGCGCATGCAGGAGGAGGACCCTATGGACAAGCAAGTCTTCGAGGCGCTGAGCGCCGAGACGCTGCCGCTCCGCATTGGCGGCAACGCTGCTCTCAAAGAGAAGATCGGCGAGAATTGCGAACGCTGGACGGTCAACGAAGTTGGCGACGGCAACCTCAATCTCGTATTCATCGTCACGGGCGACAAGGGTTCTGCGATAATCAAGCAGGCTCTCCCCTATGTGCGCCTCGTCGGTGAGAGCTGGCCGCTGCCGCTAAAGCGCTCTTTCTTCGAATATCATGCACTCGTGCGCCAGGGCGCGCGCGATCCGGGCATGGTGCCGGAAATCGTCTTCTTTGACGTTGAGCAGGCCATCATCGTCATGGAGTTTCTCACACCGCACGTCATTCTGCGCCGCGCACTGATAGAAGGTCGCCGGCTGCCGAAAATCGGCCGCGACCTCGGGCTCTTCGCCGCCCGCCCGCTCTTCCGGGGCTCCGACTTCTCCATGCCGACGCGCGAAAAGAAGGCCGACGTGGCGCTATTTGCCGACAATGTCGAACTCTGCGACATTACGGAAAACCTGGTCTTCTCCGATCCCTATTTCGAAGCCGAGCTCAATCGCCACACCGCGCCGCAACTCGATCCGCTGGTGGCCGAGCTGCGCGCAGACCGCGACCTCAAGGTCGAGGCGCAACGGTTGAAGCACCTTTTCTCTGCCAAGGCCGAAACACTCTGCCATGGCGACCTGCATACCGGTTCGATCATGGTGACGGACGACGAGACCCGCATCATCGATCCGGAGTTCGCCTTTTACGGGCCGATCAGCTTCGACGTCGGCATGCTCCTCGCCAATTTCTGGATGAGCTATTTCTCGCAAAGCGGGCATGAGGCCGAGCGTGGCTCACGTGACGAGGTGCGCTCCTATCTGCTCGACACGATTGAGACCATCTGGGAAACTTTCCGCGTCGAATTCTCGAGGCTCTGGCGCACGGAACGCCGCGGGATCCTCTACCAGGCAAGCCTCTTCGAAGACCGTGGCGACCCGCTCGCGGCCGAACAGGCATTAAACATCGTGCTCGACGAAATCTACCGCGAGATGCTGGGCTTCGCGGGCGTTGAAATACACCGCCGCATTCTCGGCCTCGCTCACAATGCCGATTTCGAGATGATCGCCGACCCGGATCGTCGCGCCAACTGCGAAAGCAAGGCGCTGAAACTCGGCCGCCATATCGCCGTGAACCGCCACCGTATCCACAGCCTTAGGGACATTCGTGAGACGGCAGAACGGCTTCAGAAGGAAACACTCTCGTGAAAGTCGGAGACCGCCACTACCATACGATCTGGCTCAACGAGGACGGCCGATCGGTCGATATCATCGACCAGCGCTGGTTGCCCCATGAATTCCGCGTGGTGACGCTCAAGACGATTGCCGATATCGCTGTCGCGATCCGGGACATGTGGGTACGCGGCGCCCCGCTTATCGGCGTCACCGCTGCCTACGGCGTCGCGATCGCCATGGCGGAGGACCCCTCGGACACACATCTCGACTCGGTGTGGGAAGAGCTCCACGAGACGCGTCCGACCGCGATCAACCTGCGCTGGGCCCTGAATGCCATGCGCGAGCACTTGCGTGCGTTGCCGGAGCAGGAGCGTGCTGAAGCGGCTTATCAGCGCGCTGCCGAGATCGCAGAGGAAGACATCGAGCTGAACCGTGCGATAGGCGCCAACGGTCTCAAGGTGATCCGCGAAATTGCCGCGAGGAAGAAGCCGGGCGAACCGGTGAAAATCCTTACCCACTGCAATGCCGGATGGCTTGCAACCGTTGACTACGGCACCGCGACCGCTCCGATCTACATGGCGGTCGAGGAAGGTCTTCCCGTCCACGTCTATGTCGACGAGACGCGGCCACGCAATCAGGGAGCCTATCTGACCGCCTGGGAAATGAACGGCCACGGCGTACCTCATACGTTGATCGTCGACAATGCAGGCGGACATCTCATGCAGCATGGGGACGTCGATCTCGTCATCGTCGGCACGGATCGCACCACGGCCAATGGCGACGTCTGCAACAAGATCGGGACCTATCTGAAGGCCCTTGCCGCGCGCGACAACGGCATCCCGTTCTACGTGGCGCTTCCCTCTCCGACCATCGACTGGACCGTCCATGACGGGGTGAAGGAAATCCCGATCGAGGAGCGGGCGGGTGAAGAAGTGAGCTTCGTGCAGGGACGAGCGCCCGACGGCTCGATTGCCAGCGTGCGCATTTCGCCGGAAGGCAGCCCGGCAGCCAACCCGGCCTTTGATGTTACGCCTGCACGCCTCATCACCGGCCTCATTACCGAGCGCGGCGTCGCCGACGCTTCGCCGGAAGGCCTGAAGGCACTTTTCCCGGAACGGAGTTGAGCGACGGCTCGTTCAGATGCCCCCGGGCGGCCAAAACGAAACCAGGTCTTTCGCCGCTATCGCCACCGTCGTACGTGCTCGATCAAGGCCCGCATCTTTGGCGCCATGTTGCGGCGCTGAGGGAAGTACAGATAAAATCCGGGGAATGGCGGAAGGAAATCTTCCAGCAGAGGGACGAGTCGACCGTCCTCCACGAATGGCCGGAAGGTCTCTTCCGTTGCGAAGGTGATCCCTGCCCCGCAGAGTGCTGAACGAAGCATGAAGCGCAGATCATTGGTGGTGATCTGCGGCTCGACCGCCACGTCGAATGGAATTCCGTTTTCTTCGAATTCCCATCTGTAGGGCGCGACATTCGGCGCTCGCCGCCATCCGACGCAGCGATGATGCACCAGTTCGCGCGGATGCAGCGGTGTGCCGTGCGCGGCCAGATAGGATGGGGCAGCAACGGCCATCTCGCGCTGGTCCCCCGTCAAGGGCACCGCGATCATGTCCTGCTCGATCACCTCGCCAAGCCTGACACCAGCGTCGAAACCCGCGGCCACGATGTCGAACTCCTCGTCCGTTACGGTGACATCCATCGTCACCTTCGGATGTGCCTCGGCAAAGGAGGCAATGAGCGGACCGGAAAGGAAACGCTCGGCGATCGAGGTGACCGCGACCCGCAGGTGGCCGCGCGGCTCATCCTCGGCCGCCACACGATCGAGTGCCGATGCAATGTCCGACAGGGGCTGCGACAGAGCCTCACGCAGACGCTCCCCCGCCTCGGTCAGCCGCACCGAGCGCGTGGTGCGGGTGACGAGCGTCGTACCAAAGGCATCTTCGAGCCTCCGCACCCCTTGGCTGACGGCAGAGCGCGTCACGCCGAGCCTATCTGCGGCAGCACGGAAATTATCCTCTTCAGCGACCGCCACGAAGAGCGGCAGAAGGTTCATGTCAATTTGCATTGTAAAGCGCTTCTAACCACCGAGTTCAGTGATCGACGGATACCGGCGACAGTCAACAAAGTCCATCTTATCCGTGTAAGCAACGAACGGAGTTACAGCATGGACAAGGTCATTCTGATCACCGGCGCATCCAGTGGTATCGGCGAGGGCATCGCCCGGGAGCTTGGCGCAGCCGGAGCGAGATTATTGTTGGGTGCGCGCCGCCTGGACCGTATCGAGGCCATTGCCGAAGACATCAGGAGCGCAGGCGGAACCGCCAGGGCGCAGATACTGGACGTGACCGATCGTCAGTCGATGGCAGCCTTTGCGAAGAGCGCAGTTGAGACATGGGGCCGCATCGACGTTCTGGTGAACAATGCCGGCGTCATGCCGCTCTCGCCGCTTTCGGCCCTGAAGCTAGACGAATGGGAGCACATGGTCGACGTGAACATCAAGGGCGTGCTTTGGGGCATCGGCGCGGTGTTGCCGGTCATGACGGCACAGCATAGCGGACAGATCATCAACATCGGTTCCATCGGCGCTCTGTCGGTCGTCCCCACGGCCGCGGTCTATTGTGCGACGAAGTTTGCCGTTCGCGCGATATCCGACGGGCTACGCCAGGAGAGCAGCAACATTCGCGTGACCTGTGTGAACCCCGGCGTCGTCGAGAGCGAGCTTGCGCAAACCATCACCCACGAAGACACCATGGCAGCGATGGACGCCTATCGCGCCATCGCGTTACAGCCGGCCGATATCGCGCGTGCGATCCGGCAGGTGATCGAGGCTCCGGCGAGCGTCGACACCAGCGAGATCACGATCAGGCCGACCGCATCGAGCAACTGATCCGGCGCGAGCCGACCCCGTCGGTTTCCCGCAGTCTCTTCCGGGCCGCCTGACCGGCGCGGAACAGAGCTCGGTCGGCCGCCGCCACGACCTAATTATTGAACCCTTGGAAATGAGGAGATTGACATGCGTAGCTTTGCAACCTTGATGACCGCTGCACTGCTAAGCCAGTCCGTAAACGCCGGAGAGTCCGGTTCTGAGGCCAACCACTCCTATGTCGGGCTGTGGGTCACGGAAGACAACTATATCCGGCATGAACTCCTGCCGAACGGGCGCTATGTCGAGGCGCGCGGTACGCGTGAACGCGCCTATGAAGGACGTTACGAAGTCACGGGCACGCATATCGAATATTGGGATGACACAGGTTTCACCGCAGATGGAGATTTCATTGCGGGCGTGCTGCATCACGCCGGCATGATTCTCTATCGCCGACCGGAACAGCGCGCCCTTCCTTGATCCGGAAAGTCCCGAGTGCCGCCGTATAGCGCGTCAAGCGGAACTTTTGCGTTCTTGCCTCTATTTAGCGGGTGTCGGTTTCGGAGAATTCCGCCATGAATGTGAGCGCTGAAAGAACGGTTTCCCTGTGGGCGGCGGTGGAAGTTGCGCCTGACGCCGCGCCACTCACCCGGGATGAGCAAGTCGATGTCGCGGTTATCGGATCCGGAATCGCCGGCTTGTCGGTAGCCTACGAACTCGCGCTCGCGGGCCAGAAAGTGGCCGTCATCGATCGCGGTCCTATCGGCAGCGGAATGACGGCCCGCACGACCGCGCATCTGACATCGATCTGCGACGACTATTTTTCCAAGCTCATCGAATTGCGAGGGCATGACCTGGCGCGGCTCTTTTACGAGAGCCAATCGGCCGCAATCGACCGCATTGAAGCGATCCAACAGACGGAGCGTGTCGCTTGCGATTTCAGGCGCGTCGATGGATTCCTTTTTCCATCATCCGCAACGCAGGAAGCCGACCTCGAACGCGAACTCGACGCCGCACTCCAAATCGGCGTCGCCGTCGAACGAACCACCGGTCTGCCCTTTGCGGGGTTTTCCGCCTCCCCCGCTCTGCGCTACGCCGGTCAGGCGACATTCCACCCGCTCAAATATCTGCGCGCGCTGGCCGTCGCAGTCCGCGCGCGCGGTGGCGCGCTTTTCGCCGACACCGTGGTGGAAAAGGTCGAGGAAACCGAGAGCGGGGTCCGCGTTGCAACAACTTCCGGCTTCGTCGTCACTGGAAAATGGGCGATCGTTGCTACAAATTCTCCGATCAACGACCGTGTCGCCCTCCATACCAAACAGGCACCCTACCGAACCTATGCCATGTCGTTCGAGATCGCGCGCGGTGTCGTCCCTGACGCTCTCTACTGGGATACCGAAGACCCTTATCACTATGTTCGCCTGCAACCCGGCGATGGAGAAACGGACTCTCTCATCGTCGGCGGTGAAGACCATAAAACCGGCGCCGTCGACGATGCCGGCGAGCGCTTTGCGAGGCTGGGCGCCTGGGTCAGAAGCCTGGTGCCCGATCTCGGCGCCGAAACGCACAGATGGTCGGGGCAGGTGATGGAAACCATCGACTACACCGGCTTTATCGGGCTCAATCCCGGCAACAACAGAGTGTTCGTCGTTACCGGCGACTCCGGCGAAGGCATGACCCACGGTGTGGTTGCCTCTCTTGTGATCCGTGATCTCGTTCGTAACGGCGACAGCCCTTGGCGCGAGGCTTATAACCCTTCCCGCAAGACCGCACGGGCGTTCCGCGATTATCTCGTGGAAAACGCGACGGCGATCAAGAATTTCGCCGAATATGTCGCGCCTGGCGAAATCGATGCGGTGGAAAAGCTGCAGCCGGGTGAAGGTGCCATCGTCCGCGAAGGGCTCACCAAAATCGCTGCCTATCGGGACGAGGATGGCACACTCTACAAACGTTCGGCATCCTGCACGCATGTCGGCTGCCACGTGCACTGGAACTCCCTCGAGCGCTGCTGGGACTGCCCGTGTCACGGATCGCATTTTGCCTTCGACGGCACAGCTCTCAACGGGCCGGCTGTGTCTCCCTTGTCTGACCTGAAATAGCCGCTGCAGGCGTCCAGGACACTTTCCTCATTCCGCTTCTGGAATGGCGCTTCCTGTGCCGCGCACGCCGATACCTCGCCCCCGCGCATTTTGGCTCCCCGCCATCGCTGTTTCTGCTACACTTGATTTCCAACGTGGGGACTCGAAATGACCTCCGATAATGTGCCTGAACAAGTCGATCGGCTTCTCGGCAATTCCGACCTCGTGGAAGCTCTCGAAAACAAACAGTTCAAACGATTTCTCGATCAAGTGCCGATCGCTCTCGTGATCTCCAGAATCGGTAGCGGGGGCGAACGGATAATCTACGCGAATCCCGAATTCGAGAGGCTCTCGGGATTGGCGGTGGCGGAGGTCGAGAACCAGGAATGGGCCGTGCTTGAAGCAGTGCCCGCGGCCGCACAGGAGGGAGCATCGCTCGGTCAAGCCGTTACTGCCGGGACCGACCGCATCGGAACTTACAAAAGGAATGCGGGAGACTCGACCGCCCTGCTCGACGTCTATTCAAATGTGGTCGAAGACGACGAAGGAACGCCGTGCTTCCGCCTCGTCGCACTTGTGGATGTTACCGAGCACAAGCAGACCGAACGCGAGGAGCTCGAAAGTCGCATTAAGGAGCAGGATCTCCTGCTTCGGGAGCTGCAGCATCGTGTGAAGAATAATCTTCAGATGATAACGGCGCTCATCCGTCTCGAAGCTCGCGGCAACCCGCCTCCCGACACGCGCTCTTTCGAAAGGTTGGCGGGCCGTGTCGAAGCACTCACCACCCTTTATGACGCCATGGCTAATGGCGACAGCAGCCAGGAAGTCGATCTCGGCACCTATATCGGTCAGATCGCAGCTGCCGTCATGGCCTCGAACGCCTGCGATGGGGTCAGCCTCGACATGAAAATCGATCCCTATCCGGTTTCCGTCAACGTCGCCATGCCAACTGGACTGGTCGTCAACGAGCTGCTCACCAACGCGCTCAAGCATGCTTTCAACGGCCGCGAAGGAGGAGTAATCACGCTGCGAAGCACTTTTGAGGATGATGGCTACCGTGTCATCGTTGCGGACGACGGAATAGGTTTCCCGGACGGAGAGACCTGGCCCAAACACGGCAAGCTTGGCGAGTTGATCGCGCAGTCGCTTCGCGAAAATTCCAGGGCTGATCTCCAGGTGATCTCCACGCCGGGTCAAGGCACACGCGCAACGATTCGTTTCCGGAACGACTCCGTATAGGCGCGCGAGCGTCCGAGCACCGCGCATCATAAGGCCGCGCGCGAACGCGGCTGCATAGGATGTCTATCGGCCCGGCTTATAGATCTGGTCGAAAATCCCCCCATCGTCGAAGAACTTCGGCTGGGCTTCCTGCCAACCGCCGAAGTCGCCAATGGTGACCAGTTTGAGATCGGCAAAGCGTGCCGAGTCCGCGGGGTCGGCCAGCTCGGGCTTGAACGGCCGATAGTAGTGCTTGGCGACGATCTTCTGGCCGACGTCGCTGTAGAGGTAGCCGAGATAGGCTTCGGCAACATTGCGGGTGCCTTTGCTGTCGACATTCCCGTCCAAGAGCGCCACGGAGGGCTCGGCCCTGATCGATATGGACGGTGTCACGATCTCGAACTTGTCGGGGCCGAGTTCATCGAGCGCGAGATAGGCCTCATTCTCCCAGGCGAGCAGCACGTCGCCGAGCCCGCGATGGACGAAAGTGGTCATCGCTCCCCACGCGCCGGTGTCGAGAACGAGAACCTGCTTGAAAAGCGCCGCCGCATATTCCTGCGCCTTGGCCTCGTCGCCGTTGTTTGCATCCCGCGCCCAGGCCCAGGCTGCAAGGAAGTTCCAGCGCGCGCCACCCGAGGTCTTCGGGTTCGGCGTGACGACCTGGATGCCCTCCTTCGTCAGATCGCCCCAATCCCGGATGCCTCTCGGATTGCCCTTGCGAACCAGGAAAACGACCGTCGATGTGTAGGGCGCACTATTGTTCTCGAGGCGTGTTCTCCAATCCGGGGGAAGCTTGCCGGTCGCCTGAGCAATGGCATCGATATCGCCTTCGAGCGCCAGTGTCACCACATCCGCTTCGAGGCCATCGATCACCAATCGCGCTTGCTTGCCCGAACCGCCGTGCGACATGTCGATCGTCACCTTCTCGCCGGTCTCCGTCTCCCATTTTTCAGCGAACGCAGCATTGAACTCCTTGTAGAGTTTTCGCGTCGAGTCATAGGAAACGTTCACGATCGTCGTGCCGGCGACAGCGGCACCGAGAAAGCCGACTTGCAGGGCTCCGACCGAAATCACGCCGAACATGATCCCGACAAATACACGCGCTCCCATAATGGCCTCCATGATCAGCCCGCCAAAATGGCAAGTTCACAGCAATTCGGTTGTAATGCAAATACATAACAGGTTCTCGAACCGCCGTGCCAACCAACCGCCGTGGAGCTGGCTGGCTTCGAGCTGGACAAACTCAGTCTGCGAGATACCTACCCGGCCGCGAGCTTGAGCTCGGAAATGACCTCCAGCACCCGGTCCTGGCGCGCTTCCACGCCTTCGGCTGGGCGGTGCGTGGCAAGTGCGCGGTCACGTTCGCGGATCAGTCCGGCTATCTCCTCATCCCAGGCGGCGAAAACAGCCGTGAGCCAGCGGTTCACGAGATAGGACGGCCGCGGCATCTGCACGTCGAAACGCGGCAGAAGCGCGATCGTGCCTTCCGCATCGAGCCAATCGTCGCCGACCACCCACTGGTTTACCGTGAAAAGGCGAAGGAGGCGCCCGCGCGCGTCGACCCCGACCGCTGCGAGATGGTGTATTGGTCCCTCCGGGCCTCGAGGGCGCAGGAAGCAGTGGAAATGACCGTGTTCTTCGGCGCCCTCTTCAGCCGGGTGACAGTGGTAGAACCACTGCGAGCCACTGGCCGGATCGAACACATCACCCGGTGGATAATGGTCCCACGCCCTGATTTCAGTGGTATCGCGAAAGGTGTCCGTGAGCACGCTGAGCCCGCCCTTGGCGAGCAGGCTCTCGCAGAAGGCGATCTCGCGCCGGGCTAGCTCTCTCGCGTTCTCAGCCATTTCCCTGGACCGGCAGCGGAAGGGGTGGCGGAGGCGGCGGAAGCTTTTTACGTCCCTCCGGAAGCGGAATCGGCGGCGGGGGAGGCGCGAGCTTGGGCGCCGCGGCCGCGCACGGGGCTGCGGCAGCGCAAGGTGCGGAAGTCGTCGCGGGCGCTGGAGCTGGCGCCAACGGGGCGGCAGCGGCGCAAGGGGCTCCTGCGGCGCAAGGCGGCGCGCTTCCGGCCGAGCCGGAGGCCACCGCGGCCTGCGCGGGTGGAACGGGGTGCGTGTAATGGTCGACGGCGACGGCTGCTGTCGCCGCCGCCAGTGCTGCACCGAAAAGGAGCGTGTTCCTGGCCGTCATTTCCTCGCGAGCCCCTCGAGCCCGAACAGCGGGCGCATCCAGATACCGGCGAGTGAACCGACAAAGGCAGCCGCAAACCACAGCCACCCGTGCAGGCTACCCGAAGCGATGCCGGAAAACAGCGCACCTATATTGCATCCGAAGGAAAGCCGCGCGCCGTAGCCCATCAACAGACCGCCGATAGCGGCCGCCAGTACGGAGCCGAGCGGGATCTTCGCCTTCGGCGCGAATTTACCGGTGAGGCTCGCCGCAATTGCTGCGCCGAGGATAATGCCGAAATTCATCACCGAGGTGATGTCGGCGAGCACGCTGCTGTTGAGCGCCGTTCGCGGGCCCGGCCAGTTCCAGAACGCCCAATCGGCGACCGGAACGCCGGCGATCTGCGCCGCCTTGGCGCCCCACAGGCCGAAGCCAAAGGTAACCGACCAGGGATGGCCGGCGAGCAGCAGCGTCGCAATGTTGAGCAGAGCCATGAGCAGCCCCGCTCCGACCAAAGGCCAAGGGCCGTATAGCACCCATGTCCAGCCCTGGCGCGAGGGTGCCGGCTCCCGCTCTACATCGCCGTGGGCCCGCTGTTCGACCAGGGCAGTTAGCAGCGAAACAACCCCTAGGCCGGCAAGCGTCGCCAGTATGGCAGCGCCGGTCCCAAGCTGCCGGCCGAGATCGATCGTGCCGAAGGACGGGAGCGTCAGCCACCACGGTAGATGCGCCGTACCGATCAGCGCGCCGACGATGAAGAAGGCGAGCGTGACGAGCATGCGCGCCGAGCCGCCGCCCACGGTGAACAATGTGCCCGAGCCGCAGCCGCCGCCGAGTTGCATGCCGAGCCCGAACAGGGCAGCGCCGACGAGCACCGAGACCCCTACCGGCGCCAGCGCGCCGACGAGTGGCTGGCCACCGAGGCTACCTGCCGAGATCAGCGGGATCATGGCAACTGCCGCCACACCGATCATCAGCATCTGCGCGCGGATGCCACGGCCGCGGCGCTCGACGACCATACGCCGCCAACCACCGGTAAAACCGAAGGAGCCGTGATAAAGGGCGACCCCCAGCAGCGCGCCGACGGCGAAGAGCGCCGCCTGCCGCAGATCGACCAGCTGCGCAATCGCGAGAAAGCCGCCGAGCAGCGCGCATCCGGCGACGAGCGCCGGGGCACGGTCGACCGTCACTGGCGGCAAATGACGCGAACGATCAAGGGAAATATCAGTCATTTCGGATCCCGGCGCCTTCAGGTGCCCGACTTGTTCTCGACCGCACGCGCCGGGTCGGCCGTCCATTCGGCCATCGAACCGTCATACATGCTCGTCTTCTTGTTGCCCAGTACCTCGGAAAGGGCAAACCAGGTGACAGATGCCCAGTGACCGGTGTTGCAGAATGTGATGTTCTCCTCATCCGCGGCCAGACCCACCGCCTCGGTCAGCGCCTTCACCGTCTCGGGTCGCGCAAAGAGGGCGTGGTCCTTGCTGTAGAGCTTGGAATGCTCGATATTGGCTGAGCCCGGGATCGTGCCGTTGGCGCGCACGATCGGGCTCTTCGACTTGCCCTCGTATTGCTCGGCCGGGCGACCGTCGATGAGCTTTTTGCCGGCTTCGAGCGCCGCGGCGACTTCCTCGGTCGTCGCCAGCAGCTCTTCCTGCGGCTCGGCGGCGAAGGTGGCCGGTTCAGGCTTTGCCGGCTCCGCGGAACGCGCGCCGCCGGCGGCGTCGTATTGCCGCCAACCGCCATCGAGGATCGAAACCTCGTCATGACCGAGATATTTGAAGGTCCAATAGATGCGGGTCGCGCCTCCGAATTCGCTCGAATCGGTGCCCCAGGGTATGATGACGACGTGATCGTCATTGTCGATGCCGAGATCGCCGATCAGCTTGGTGATCTGCTCGAGCGGCGGCAGCATGCCGGGGACGCCGTCCACCTCGGTGCGCCAGCCGGCGCTCGCATAGGGCGCGACCACCGCTCCCTCGATGTAGGGCTTGTCGCCCAGCTCGGTCTCGGCGACCTTGTCGCGGATGTCGAGGATAACCACGTTTTCGTCGCCGGCCTTCGCCTTGACCCATTCGGCGTCGACGAGCGGTTTGACCTCGGCGGCCAGAGCGGAGGAGGCGAGGACAGTCAGCGTGAATGCCAATGATGCAAGGCGCATTGATGAAGCTCCCGTATTCAGTTGCGGATTTCTACCGCACGGTGGGCGCAGAGTCAGGACATGAGCGACGGGGGATCGCGTCACTATTGGAAAATTCGTCCTGTTCACCGGAGCTCGAAGGAAAGAGGTTTCATTCGAGGCCGCGATGCGTATGTCGGGGCGTCTTCGTGGTCAAGCTCCCTTTTCAATGGGCGGAGACTTGTTTATGTTCCGTTTTCGTTCTGACGGCGCGGCCGGACGCCGCAAGGCTGTCGGTTGCCGAGATTTCGGACGCAGTGCCAGCCGTTCGCATTCAATCTTCACGAGCAGAAGCTATCCCTGACAAAGAGGCCCCATGAACCCTGCCTATCTGGAAAAGCTCAATGACCGCCAGAGGGAGGCGGTGGAACATGGGATCGGTCGCCCAAGCAGTGAAATCGGTGGGCCGCTGCTCATCATCGCAGGCGCAGGTTCAGGAAAAACCAATACGCTCGCCCATCGCGTCGCCCACCTGATCGTCAACGGCGCAGATCCACGCCGTATCCTGCTCATGACCTTTTCCCGCCGCGCCGCTTACGAAATGACCCGTCGCGTAAAAAGCATCTGTCGGCAGGTGCTTGGGAACCAAGCCGCCGCCATCGGCGACGCCTTGACCTGGGCCGGGACCTTCCACGGGATCGGCGCGAGGCTCCTTCGCATCTATGCCGAGCAGATAGGCGTAAACGTGGATTTCACCATTCACGACCGGGAAGATGCCGCAGACCTGATGAATCTCATACGCCACGAACTCGGCTTTTCACGGACCGAAAGCCGCTTTCCGACAAAGAACACCTGCCTTGCCATCTATTCGCGCGTGGTCAATTCCGAGAGCTCGATCTCCGAGGTTCTCAAGTCCTCCTATCCCTGGGTATCGGCGTGGGAGGAGCAGCTGAAGCAGCTCTTCGCGGGCTATGTGGAATCCAAGCAGGCGCAGAACGTTCTCGACTATGACGATCTCCTGCTCTACTGGGCGCAAATGGTGTCCGATCCGGGACTCGCCGAGGATGTCGGCACGCGCTTCGACCATATCCTGGTCGACGAGTATCAGGACACGAACCGCCTTCAGTCCTCGATTCTGCTGTCCCTCAAGCCCGCCGGCCGGGGGCTCACGGTGGTCGGCGACGATGCGCAGTCGATTTATTCTTTCCGGGCGGCGACGATCCGCAACATTCTCGACTTTCCGAAAGCGTTTTCTCCGGCGCCCGCTGACGTGATCACACTCGAGCGCAATTACCGCTCGACGCAGCCGATCCTCGCGGCTGCCAACGGCGTCATCGACCTCGCCCGCGAGCGTTTCACCAAGAACCTCTGGACGGACAGGCAGTCGGAACAGCGGCCGCGGCTCGTTTCGGTCAAGGATGAGGCCGATCAGGCCAACTACATCGTGGAGCAGGTTCTGGGAAACCGCGACCTTGGCGTTCCGCTGAAGCAACAGGCGGTACTGTTCCGGTCATCGAACCACAGCGGAGCCTTGGAAGTGGAATTGACACGCCGCAACATTCCCTTCGTGAAATTCGGCGGTCTGAAGTTTCTCGATGCCGCTCACGTGAAGGATCTGCTGGCCGTTCTCCGTTTTGCGCAGAACCCACGCGACCGCGTCGCCGGCTTCCGCCTTCTCCAGATGCTTCCGGGAGTTGGCCCTCAGACGGCCGGAAAGATCCTCGACACAATAGCCGCCGATCCCGAACCGCTCTTTTCGCTCACCGAAATTCCATCTCCGCCGAAAACTGGGGATCATTGGACCGAGTTCGTAACTCTGCTGTCGACCTTGAGAAAAGCCGGCGTCGGATGGCCCGAAGAAATCGCTTCCGCCCGGGCCTGGTACGAACCGCACCTCGACCGCATCCATGAGGATGCCGGAACGCGCAAAGCGGATCTGCTGCAGCTGGAGCAGATCGCCTCCGGCTATCCCAATCGCGAGCGATTCCTTACGGAACTTACGTTGGATCCGCCGGACGCCACCAGCGACCAGGCCGGCGTACCGCTTCTCGACGAAGACTATCTGGTCCTATCAACCATCCATTCTGCCAAGGGCCAGGAGTGGCGCTCCGTCTTCATGCTGAACGTGGTGGACGGGTGCATTCCTTCCGACCTCGCGGCCGGCACGACGGCCGAGCTCGAAGAAGAGCGCCGCTTGCTTTACGTCGGCATGACGCGGGCGCGGGACAGTCTGGACCTTCTGACGCCGCAGAGATTTTTCACGGGGGGACAAAATGCACTGGGTGACCGTCACGTCTACGCTTCGCGGACCCGGTTCATCCCAGCCACGCTCCTTCAGTTTTTCGAAACGACGAGCTGGCCGAAGGTCACCGCGAATGCCGGCGACCGAAGTGCCCGACAAATCCGAGTGGATGTCGGAGCCCGGATGCGGTCGATGTGGAAGTGAGAGGGCCGCACCCCCGGTCCGGAAGGACGTCACGACAATTCGAATTCCGGAATTGCCTCGAGCGCCGGCCCTGCCTCTTGCTTCAAGATGGCGATGAACCGTTCGACGGCGGGCGGCATGTAGCTTGAATTGCGATGCACTGCGACCACCTCGCGGTGCATTGTCGTCTCCGGCAGGCTGATCTCGACGAGCGGTTCCCCGACGCGTCCCCGGCCGAGATTGCGCCGGGAAATGAATGTCAGAAGGTCGGTCGGCGCGATCAGCCGCGGCGAGAGCGAAATGTTGTTGGTCTGGATAGCGACATCGGGTTCGCTCAGATCGCGTGAGGCGAAGGCCGCATCGATCCATTGCCGGGTCACGACCGAGCGGGCCGGCAGAACCCAGCCGTAGTCCTGCAGATCGGCAATCGTCGCCTTCTTGCGCGTGAGCGGATGACCACGGGCCGCCGCCACGACGACGGAATCCTCACCCAGACGATGGACGGTGTAGTTCGACTCATCGCCCTTCGTAACCGGGCCGACGACGATATCGACTTTTCCGTCGTTGAGCGCGGTGCGCAGCACGTCGTTCATGCCGATGCTGATCTCAAACTTGATGCCCGGCGCCTCCCGGAGAATACGGCTGCAGACGAGCGGCAACAGGTATTCGGCTGTCGTCGCTCCCGACCCCACGCGGACATTGCCGACCGCACCCTTGGCGATGTCCGCCATCTCCCGAAGATTCTGCTCTACCGACATGCGCAGACTGCGCGCGCGCTCCAGCATGACCCTGCCGGCGGTCGTCAGCGCCACGCCGCGACCGGATTTGACCAGCAGCTTCGTGCCGATCTCGCTTTCGATGCGTCGCACCGACTTGCTCAGCGCGGGCTGGGTGCGGCCGAGTTTCTCGGCGGCACGGCCGATATGGCCCGTCGTTGCGATGACTTCGAAATATTGCAGGTCCCGCAGCTCCATTCATTCCCCTTGGATATGTTTTCAGGAATTTTATGAATTTGACCAGCGGTATCACCGAGTGTCAATAGAGGCATGCTCACGGATGGGAGAAGACGATGGGGCCAAAGGTTCTGATGACCGCAAAGACGCTTGCTACGCCGGGGCTGGCCCTGCTCGAGCAAGCCGGCTGCGCGGTCTCCTTTCTTAAGGAAGGCACGGAAGCGGAACTCGCAGAAAGTCTGCGGTCGACTCCCTTCGATGCCGTCATCTCCCGCACCTTGGCGCTACCGGCAATGATGATCGAGACGGCACCTGCCCTGCGCGTCATCTCCCGCCACGGTGTCGGCTATAATAATGTCGATATCGAAAGCGCCACCCGGCGCGGAGTGCCGGTGCTGATTGCCGATGGCGCGAATGGCAAATCGGTCGCCGAACTTGCCGTCGGCCTCGCCCTTTCGGTGGCCCGCAAAATCACGACGCAAGACGCCTCGATTCGCGCCCGCCAGTGGAATCGCTCTGCCTACGGCCTGCAATTTGCCGGCAAGACGGCAGGGATCGTCGCCTTCGGTGCGATCGGCCGGCGGGTAGCGGAAATTCTGAGGGCAATGGACATGCGGATCATCGCCTTCGACCCCCATGCGCGCGACCGTTCCACGACCGGGGTCGATTGGACCGAGACGCTGGACGAACTCCTGCAGGAAAGCGATCTCGTTTCGCTTCATTGCCCGTTGACGCCGGAGACCCGCAACATGATCACCGCGCCGCGGCTGGCGCGGATGAAGCCGGGCGCAATCCTGATCAATACCGCGCGTGGCGGCCTGATCGACGAAAAGGCATTGGCCGAGGCCGTTCTTTCCGGACATCTTGCCGGTGCAGGTCTCGACACCTTCGCCGATGAACCCCTCCCCGCCGACCATCCGTTCCTTTCTCTGCCGCAGATCGTGATGACTCCGCATATGGGCGGAAGCACCGACGTCGCGCTTGATGGCGTTGCGATCAGCGCAGCGCGCAACGTGCTCGACGTCCTGATCGACGGCAAGGTCGATCGCCGTCTTCTCGTCAACCCGGCGGTTCTCGAACACCGCACCGTCGAAGCAAAGTGAGTTTTCCATGACAGTCTCTCTCGCGAAAGATGCTCCTGCCGCCGCGTGGCCGGCAGGCTTCGTCGTCAACCCGCGCCAATCGCATCTCTCGACGGAACTGATCGAGGCCTATCGTTCCGTCCCCGTGCCCCATGCCAGCGACTGCATGGGCCGCCATACTGGCGCCCGCGGGCTTATCGCCTATCATGGCGAACAACCGGCGACGATTGCCGGACCGGCTCTCACGGTCCGTATCCGTCCTGGCGACAATCTGATGATCCACCTTGCCATCATGACGGCCGAGCCGGGTGATGTGATCGTCATCGACGGCGGCGGCGATCTCTCGACTGCGGTCATCGGCGGTCTGATGCGCACCAGCGCTCTTGCTCGCGGCATCGCCGCTTTCGTGCTCGACGGCGCGCTTCGCGATGTCGCCGAGTGGAAGGAGGGCGGCGTTGGTGCCTTCGCGCGCGGCAATGTGCATCGCGGCCCGAGCAAAGAAGGTCCCGGTGCACTTAACGTGCCGGTGGCCTGTGCGGGCCTGTCGGTGATGCCGGGCGATCTGATTCTGGCGGATGCGGATGGTGTGGTGGCCGTGCCGGCAGCGGACGCTGAAAGCCTGCTCGCCAGATGCCGCGCCCATGCCGAGCGCGAACGCGCCATCAATGAAAAGAACAGGACCGGCGAGCCGGACTGGGACCGTTTCAACACCTTGTTGCGGCAAAAGGGCTGCCCGGTCTGAAAACTGGAAATACACATATGCCGGCGCTGGGAAAGCCGGCTCATCTGGAGGAGACGACATAATGATCAGCAGACGTGGATTTCTCGCCGGCACGGCCGGCGTCGCAATGGCGGGTTTCGCAGGTATTCGCATCAGCCTGGCTGCGACTTTTGAATCGATGGACATCTTCATCCCCGGTTCGCCCGGCGGCGGCTGGGACCTCACCGGCCGCGTTATTGACGAGGTCATGAAGAAGAACGGCCTCATCGGCAATTCGCGGATCACCAATGCCGGCGGCGCCGGCGGTACGATCGGTCTGCCGCAGTTCATCAACCAGTATGACGGCGAAGCCGATGCGCTGTTCGTCGCCGGCGCCATCATGGTGGGCACCACCATTACCAACAACACGCCGGTCGACCTGACGATGCTGAAGCCGGTGGCGCGACTGACCGGCGAGTACCAGGTGCTCGTCGTCCCGTCCGCTTCCCCTGTACAGAACCTGACCGACTTCGTGGCACTGCTGAAGAAGGATCCAAGGTCTGTGACCTGGGCCGGCGGAGCGCCCGGCGGCACCGACCACATCTTTGCCTGCATGATCGCGAAGGCGGCCGGTGTCGCGCTCGGCGATCTCTCCTATGTCGCCTATACCGGCGGCGGTGGCGAGGCCATGGCATCCCTTCTCGGCAACCAGGTCTCCTGCGGCATTTCCGGTTACGGCGAATTCGCGGAGCAGATCAAAGCCGGAAATTTGCGGGCGATCGCGATTTCCGCGCCGGAACGCGTGTCCGGCATCGAGGTTCCGACGCTTGTGGAACAGGGCGTCGACGTCACGATCTCCAACTGGCGCGGCGTCTTCGGCGCGCCGAACATCGGCGACGACGAGGTCAAGGCGCTGATCGACCTCACGACCACGATGGTCCAGACCAGGGATTGGAAGGACCAGCTCGCCACACGCGGATGGAGCGATCAGTTCCTGCCGGGGGCCGAATTCGCGGCCTATCTTGAGAAGGATACGATCGCCACGCGCAGCGTTCTCGTGGACCTCGGCCTGGCGAAATGAAAGCGCTCGCGGCACGCCCACAGCTCGTCATCGTCTCCCTGATCGTGCTGGCGGTCGGGGCGGCGGTCATGTGGACTGCGACGACGATACCGGTCGGACCCGGCGTCGCCGCCGTGGGCCCGCGGTCGTTTCCCTTCGGCGTCGGGCTGCTTCTCATTGCCTGCGGCCTGCTGCTTCTGCTGGAGGCGAGCCGCGCGCCCTGGGACTGCGAAGCGACCGATCCCGCAGCACCCGGTCTCGATCTCGTACCGCTCGGCATTCTGGCCTGCGGCATGATCGTGAACGTCCTGCTCATCAAGAGCGCGGGTTTCATTCTCGCATCGACGCTGATGTTCGCCTTCACGGCAAGGGCCTTCGGTGCGCGCCGCCTCTGGCTGTCGGTGCTGATCGGTTTCGCACTCGCCCTTGCCACCTATTACGGCTTTGCCCGCATGCTTGATCTGAGGATTGGCGGCGGCTTCATCGAGGACTTGTTCTGATGGACACCCTCAATGCGCTTCTCGGCGGCTTCGGCTCCGCGCTCTCTCCGATGAACCTGCTATGGGCGCTCCTCGGCGTCACGCTCGGCACGTTCATCGGCGTATTGCCGGGTCTTGGTCCCGCGCTGACCATCGCACTTCTGCTGCCCATAACCTTCCAGGTCGATCCGGCCGCGGCGTTCATCGTCTTCGGCGGCATCTATTTCGGCTCGCAGTTCGGCGGCTCGACGACCTCGATCCTCATCAACACGCCCGGTGAAAGCGCCTCGATCGTGACCGCGCTGGAAGGCAACCGAATGGCCCGTAACGGCCGCGGCGCGCCAGCCCTTGCGACTGCTGCGATCGGCTCCTTTGTCGCCGGCACGATCGGCGTCGTCTGTCTGAGCCTCCTCGCGCCCGTGGTCGTCAAGCTGGCGCTCGCCTTCGCGCCGGCAGACTATTTCGCGCTGATGGTTCTGTCCTTCGTCACCGTCGCCGCCGTGCTGGGCAATTCCGTCATACGAGGACTTACCAGTCTCAGCCTCGGCCTCCTGCTCGGCCTCGTCGGTGTGGATCTGCAATCAGGCCAGGCCCGCTTCACATTCGGCGCGCTCGACCTGCTGGACGGCATCGACGTGATCATCGTCGTCGTCGGACTTTTTGCGGTCGGCGAGACGCTGCATCTCGCCACCCGCTACCGCTCCTCCCCGGAAGAGATCATTCCGGTGAAGGGCTCCATGTGGATGACGGCGCAGGACTGGGCACGCTCCTGGAAAGCCTGGATCCGCGGCGCGCTGATCGGCTTTCCCATCGGTGCGATGCCCGCAGGGGGGGCCGAGATTCCGACCTTTCTCTCCTATTTCGTCGAAAAGAAGCTCTCGAAACATCCGGAAGAATTCGGCCACGGGGCCATTGAGGGCGTCGCCGGTCCGGAAGCCGCGAACAATGCGGCGGGAGCCGGCGTCTTCGTGCCGCTGCTGACGCTCGGCATTCCGACCTCGGCGACGGCCGCCGTCATGCTGTCGGCCTTCCAGAGCTATGGCATCAACCCCGGTCCGCAACTCCTGACCAGCCACGCCGATCTCGTATGGACGCTGATCGCCAGCCTCTATATCGGCAACGTGATGCTGCTTATCCTGAACCTGCCGCTCGTCGGGCTCTGGGTGCAGATCCTTCGCATTCCGACGCCCTATCTTTATGGCGGCATCCTGCTCTTCGCGACCGTAGGCACCTACGGCATCAGCCGTTCGGTCTTCGACCTCGTCATGCTCTATGCCATCGGGCTGGCCGGCTTCTTCATGCGGCGCTACGATTTTCCGACCAGCCCCGTGATCATCGGCATGATCCTCGGACCCCTCGCCGAGCAGCAGTTCCGCCGGGCCATGACCATGTCGCAGGGGGATCTCTCGGTCTTCGTCGCAAGGCCGATTTCAGCAAGCTTGCTTGTACTCGCCTTCATCGCCCTCACGGCACCCATCGTCCTGTCCTTCCTCCGCAGCCGCCGGGAAACGGCTGCCGCCTGAAGGCCCATAGCGGGAAAAAACATGTCAGATCATGTCATCCTTGAGGCTGAAGCGCTGCGAGGCTTCACCGAAGACGTCCTCAAAGCTGCCGGTATGCGCCCGCAACCGGCGGCAACCGTCGCCGATACGCTTGTTTACGCCGATCTGCGCGGCGTTTCTTCTCATGGCGTCGCGCGGCTGGGTTCCTATCTGGATCGTATCCGTGCCGGCGTCATGGAGATCGATCCGCAGATGAGGCTCATCCGCGAAGCGCCGGCAAGCGGCCTGCTCGACGCAGGCAACGGCTTCGGCCAGATCGCCGGCATGACGGCAATGGAGATTGCGATCGAGAAGGCAAAATCCGCAGGCAGCGCGGTGATCGGCATTGCCAATTCCAATCATTTCGGCGTTGCCGCCTATTTTGCCGAACGGGCGACGCGCGCCGGCATGGTGGGGATCGTGTTGACGAACTCCTCCCCCGCCATGACGGCCTTCAATACCCGCATTCCGCTGATCGGCACCAATCCGATCGCCTTCGGAATCCCCGCCGGCGCCGAGCGGCCGATCATACTGGACATGTCGACCTCGTTGGTCGCTCGCGGCAAGATCCGCCTCGCCTCGCTCACCGGCAAGCCGATCCCTCTGGGCTGGGCCTATGACGATCGGGGGCTTCCGACCGAAGACGCGCATGCCGCGCTGAAGGGCAGCCTTGCTCCTATCGGAGGACCGAAGGGGGCCGGCCTGTCGCTGATCATCGATCTTCTGACCGGCGTCCTGACCGGTACGGGGCTGACCGGCGAGGTGAAGAATATCACCGACATTTCCGGCCCCTCCCGCACCGGACATCTGATGATCGCTTTCGACGTCAGCCGATTCATTTCGCCGGAACTCTTCAAGTCGAGTGTCGACAGCGTAGTCGCCAACATCAAGGCAATGCCGTCGGCCGACGGCGGTCCGGTCTTTATGCCGGGAGAAATGGAGGCCATAGGGGCCGAAAGACGTGCTCGGGACGGCATCGGTGTTCCGCGTGACATCGTCGATACGCTTCGGGGGCTCTCCGTCACCTATCTCGGAGAGCTCAGACTGTAGCCGGGCTTGAGATCGGGTGCCTGTAGGTCGATCCGCTGAAATCTTGAGAGCAGTGCCGCCCTAGACCTTGCGAGCCGAAGCGCTCGCATTCGCGCCAGGCACAAGCGCCGGGTCGTCGAGCGCCGGATTATAGAACAGCGAGAGCGTCAGGCTTCGGGCGATACGCTCCGCCGTTTCCATGAACCAGGCCTTCGCCTCGTCGTTCGGCGCAATATCGTCGAGCGTCGCAGCAAAGAGCTCCAGCCATTTCGGGAAAAGCTCCGGCGTCAGATTGGCAACGCCGAGATGCGCCTGAACCGGTTTGCCGCCATAGGCACCGCTGCGGAAGGCCACGGCGGACCAGAAGCTTTTCATCTTCTCCATGTGCTCGGGCCAGCGTCCCGATAGCCTTGCGTCGAAGATGGGTCCGAGTTCCGGATGTGCCAGCACGCGGGCATAGAACGTGTCGACCAGAGTGCTGATGAACGCGTCATCGACACCCATGGCCTTCATTTCCGCTTCCGCCCGTTCCCGGATCGCAGCGGCATGGATCGTGCGGCTCTGCATTTCGTCAGCCATTTCAAACTCCGGCTCTGCCGCTCTCATATAGGTTTTGCGCCTGCCGGACCAAGGGCTCAATCGTCTCTTGCGGCAATCTGTCTGAATCCTGGAAAGATGGGGTTGGCTGACAAAGCAGCCTGATGTAGACATGACCTCATGGTGAGCCAGGAGCAACTTCTCAGCACCGCGAAACCGGACGTGGTTTCAGGAGAGGATTTCATCCTCTCCGCTCTCTCGACAGATTTGCAAAGCTGGGCCCTGTTCCTCGATATCGATGGGACATTGCTCGACCTTGCGGAAACCCCGGACGCTATTACCGTACCGCCTTCGCTGCCCGCCGATCTCGACGCCTTGTCGAAAAAGCTCGACGGTGCGCTCGCGCTCGTGACCGGCCGCAGTCTTGACTACGCCGACCAGCTCTTCTCGCTGTCGCATTTTCCCATTGCAGGACTTCACGGCGCCGAGCGCCGCGATCCGGACGGTCAACTGCACAAGGCCACGGCGACGGCAGAGTTCGAGCGGCTGAAGGCCGATCTCGTGGCCGATACCGCCAGCTGGGCGGGCGTTTTCATCGAGGACAAGGGGGCGGCAGTCGCCGCCCATTACCGGCTTGCGCCGGACAGAAAGGACGACGTCGAACTGGTGATGGAGCGAGCGTTGATCCGCGCCGGACCGAACTGGACCGTCCAGCAGGGAAAGATGGTGATCGAAATCCGTCCGGCCAGTGCCGACAAGGGCAAGGCAATATCGGCCTTCCTGGCCAAGCCCCCCTTTGCAGGCAGACGCCCGATTGCGATCGGGGATGATGTCACCGACGAAGCGATGTTTCGCGCGGCCAACCGTCTCGGAGGCTATTCGATACGCATCGGACCACACTTGCCTGCGAGCGAAGCGCTCGGTTCCACCCGCTCTGCCGAGGCGCTGCGCGGCATCATCGCCGCCCTGGCCTCCTGACTGTTTGAGCACCTGACCTATATTCCTGCATGAAAGGAGTTCGGCATGAGCCGTCTCGTAATCGTTTCCAATCGTGTGCCCGTTCCGGACAAGGGTGGCATTGCGCCCGCCGGCGGGTTGGCGGTCGCGCTGAAAGTGGCCCTTGAAGAGCATGGCGGCATATGGATGGGCTGGTCGGGGCAGTCGAGCGGCGAACACGAGCCGCAGCCCATGGCTCAACTGCGCCAAGGCAATATCACCTATGCACTCACGGATCTGACCGATACCGATGTCGAAGAATATTACCATGGCTTCGCCAACAGGGTTCTCTGGCCGATTTGCCATTATCGGTTGGATCTCGCGGAATATGGTCGCAAGGAGATGGCGGGGTATTTCCGCGTCAACCGCTTCTTCGCCCATCGGCTGGCGCCGCTCGTCGAACCGGATGACATCATCTGGGTGCATGACTACCACTTGATTCCTCTCGCCGCGGAACTGCGCCAGATGGGTTTGAAGAACCGCATCGGCTTTTTCCTTCATATTCCCTGGCCGCCTGCCGACGTGCTCTTCACCATGCCCGTTCACGAGGAAATCATGCGCGGCCTGTCGCATTACGACGTCGTCGGCTTTCAGACCGATCATGACCTTGAGAACTTCGCCGGCTGCCTCAGACGGGAAGGCATCGGCGATGAACTTGGCGGGGGCCGCTTCAGTGCCTATGGCCGTGTGTTCAAGGGGGGCGTTTATCCGATCGGCATCGAGACCGCGGCCTTTGCCGAATTCGCCAAAAAGGCGATGACCAACAAGACCGTCAGAAAAGCGCGCGAAAGCATCGAGCACCGCAACCTCATCATAGGTGTCGATCGCCTGGACTATTCCAAAGGGATCACGCAGCGCATCGATGCGTTCGAGCGTTTCGTCCTGGCCAATCCGGCTCAGCAGGGGCGTGTCACCTATCTGCAGATTACGCCGAAGTCCCGCTCCGAAGTGCCTGAATACGAAGCCATGCAGCGCACCGTGGCCGAACAGGCCGGCCGGGTGAACGGCGCGCTCGGCGCGGTCGACTGGGTTCCCATTCGATACATCAACCGCTCGGTCGGCAGACATATTCTTGCCGGTCTTTACCGGTTCGGCAAAGTCGGCCTGGTGACGCCGCTTCGAGACGGGATGAACCTCGTCGCAAAGGAATATGTAGCCGCGCAGGACCCCGAGGACCCAGGCGTGCTTGTACTTTCGCGCTTTGCCGGAGCTGCTCGCGAACTGAGAGGCGCTCTGCTCGTCAACCCGTATGACATAGAGGGTACCGCCTTTGCCATGGCGCGGGCGCTCAGCATGCCGCTGGACGAGCGGAAGGATCGCTGGAAGTCGATGATGGATCACCTGCTGGAACACGACGTTTCACGCTGGTGCCGGGATTTTCTCGACGACCTGACGGTATCGGCCGGTCAGCCGGGTTCTGAACCTGCATGAGAGGCCCGATGCCTTCTCCTATGGCAGATTGAGGCTGTCCGCCCATTGCGCAGAAGGTGGCGGCAGCCGGCAAATGCCGGCCTCACGCACGCCGCCATACGCTCCGACCCGCATCGCAGGAAAGGCGCTTAAGCCGGCCAGCCGTATCGAACAGGGATATTGAACCCGGGACGGAAAGGTGCGCTAGCATGGCGTGACAGCGGCGCCGGCCCGTGGCATAGGGGTGCCCGCACCCAACCAGGCTCCCCTTCCTATGATCCGTGTCGAAAATATCAGCAAGTCCAACAGCCATCGCATACTCTTCATCGAAGCTTCAGCCGCGTTGAATCGCGGCGAAAAGATCGGGCTCGTTGGCCCGAACGGGGCGGGAAAGACGACCCTCTTTCGGATGATCACCGGTGAGGAGGAACCCGACGAGGGACAGGTTTCCGTCGAAAAGGGCGTGACGATCGGCTATTTCGATCAGGATGTCGGCGAGATGTCCGGCCGGTCGGCCGTCGCGGAGGTGATGGAGGGGCAGGCCCAGTCAGCGCCGTGGCGGCGGAGCTGCGGGCGCTCGAGGCGGCCATGTCGGACCCGGACCGCATGGATGAAATGGATGCGATCATCGAGCGCTACGGCGAAGTGCAGGCCCGCTATGAGGAGCTCGACGGCTATGCGCTCGAGGGGCGTGCGCGCGAGGTTCTCGCCGGTCTCAGCTTCAGCCAGGAAATGATGGACGGCGACGTCGGCAAGCTGTCGGGCGGCTGGAAGATGCGCGTGGCGCTCGCCCGCATCCTCCTGATGCGTCCGGACGTCATGCTGCTCGACGAGCCGAGCAACCATCTCGATCTCGAAAGCCTGATCTGGCTGGAAGACTTCCTGAAGGGCTATGACGGCGCCCTGCTGATGACGTCGCACGATCGGGAGTTCATGAACCGGATCGTTACCAAGATCGTAGAAATCGACGGCGGCGCGTTGACGACCTATTCCGGCGATTACGGCTTCTATGAGGAGCAGCGGGCGCTGAACGAAAGGCAATTGCAGGCCCAGTTCGAGCGTCAGCAGGCGATGCTCGCCAAGGAGATCAAATTCATCGAGCGTTTCAAGGCCCGCGCCTCGCACGCGTCGCAGGTTCAAAGCCGGGTGAAGAAGCTTGACAAGATCGACCGCGTCGAGCCGCCGCGTCGTCGCCAGACCGTCTCCTTCGAATTCCTGCCGGCTCCGCGCTCCGGCGAAGACGTCGTCAATCTCAGGAATGTCCACAAGGCCTATGGCAGCCGCGCCATTTACGAGGGTCTCGACTTCATGGTGCGCCGGCGCGAACGCTGGTGCATCATGGGCGTCAACGGCGCCGGCAAGTCGACGCTGCTCAAGCTGGCCACCGGCACAACCACACCGGACAGGGGCAGCGTTTCACTCGGCGCCAGCGTGAAGCTCGGCTATTTCGCCCAGCATTCCATGGATCTGCTCGACGGCGAGAGCACCATTTTGCAATGGCTGGAGGACCGCTTTCCCAAGGCCGGACAGGCGCCACTCCGGGCGCTGGCCGGCTGTTTCGGCTTTTCGGGCGATGACGTCGAGAAGCGATGCCGGTCCCTCTCCGGCGGAGAGAAGGCACGGCTGGTCATGGCCGCAATGCTGTTTGACCCGCCGAACTTCCTCGTCCTGGACGAGCCGACCAACCACCTCGACCTCGATACGAAGGAAATGCTGATCCAGGCGCTCTCGGCTTACCAGGGCACCATGCTGTTCGTCTCGCACGACCGCCGTTTCCTGTCGGCACTTTCCAATCGCGTGCTGGAGCTGACGCCTGACGGCATCCATCAGTATGGCGGCGGTTACAGCGAATATGTCGAGCGCACCGGACAAGAGGCGCCGGGTCTGCGCGGGTGACGGCTGCGCCGCCACCGAGCGGAAGCAGCTTCTCCCGACGTTAGAGACAACGGCCGAGGATAAGACATCCTTGAAATCGCCTCAGTAAGAGCCGCCTCGGCGGAAGATGGGGAGGAACCGGGCACCACGGTATAAAAGTGTCGGTCGATCGGGTTCCCAGCGGCGGGCGTGAGGTCGAGGACGTTCCCAATCAGCATGCACTGGACAACTTCGGCGGATCTTATCGTCATGGGCGCCTACGGGCGTTCACGCCTTCGGGAAAAGGTATTCCGCGGTGTCACCAAGTAGCCAGACCGAAAGATGTCCGCCCGTTTCGCATAGCATGCTTCGCGTACGGGTGCGAAAGCCAATCGATTTGTCCGTCAGTTTCGCATAAAACGAGAAAATGTCCGCCAATGTCGCATAAGGCGGTCAATCGCTTAGCAGGTGATGAGAGGCGGTGGCCGATAAGAGCCATTATCGGCCGTCCAACCGACTTTGAGGTGTTGCACTTTCTGATGTAAGGATATTCACGACGTGCTATTTAGGCGTGAAGAATAGAGGTCGAGTAAGCAAGCCAATGGAATACAAGGCGGATTACACGAAGATGCTCCGGTGCCGAGTAGCTATAGCGGCGTCGTTTTCCGTTCCCGCTTAGAGGCTCGCTGGGGCTGTTGAGCCGAAACCTGCCATCGAGCGATCTTCTGCATGACGGCTTGAATCGACAGTAAGCGCGATTTTCCCCGCACGTTGGCGCCGCCTTTCGGCGTTTAATTGGGAAAGCGTCGCGCTGGATCAGCCGGCAGTGGTGGTTTTGGGGAAGTTGAAGGACAGCAGGTCGGTGATATCGGCGAAGTCGGCACGCTGAGGCAATTCGGTGAGGACGTGGCGCAACCAGGCTAACGGCTCGACGCGTGAAGCGAACGCGCACGGCGCTCGTCCAAAGATATCTTTGCCGCATCAGGAACCGACATGCGGCTGCCGACACGTTGCCGGTAGATCAAGCGAAAAGCTGACGAGGTGAGCTAACAGGAATGGACGCTGGAAAGGCTCCCTGCTGGCCGCAGAAAATGGGCGTCAGCGGACTTGGAGGTCGTCGGCATAAACCGAGAGTACCCAGTCGGGTAGTCGGTAAGCGGCTTCCAGAAGACGCCCATTCGCAAATGCAAGAACCTGACGAGGGGGCTCGTTGAGGCGGGAGTTGTCGAAAACCATACCGCGGTCGGAACGCAGGATGGCTTTGCGGATGAGTGGCTGTCCACGGGTGTAGCGTGTTCGTATCTTCTCTTCCGGAACGTCATGGCCGCCTTCGCCGACCGCCCTTTGACCCGTGCAACCGAGAGATCAGGACTCTCTACGCCGACGTGCATGACGATGACGATGTAGCCGCGCGACCGTGCCTCTTCGATGATTTCCAGTTTCGATGGATGGGAGAAGACGGTCCCGGTCGCAAAGCTCTTGCCTGAGCCAAACAACTCCGCCCGACGGTCGCGCGCAACCTCGGCTGCCTTATAGGACGCTTCCGTGGAGGCGTCCTTGATCTCCTTGCGCTGGATGATGTCCGCTTTGACGAAAGGACCCGCGAAGCGTGGAGCAACGCGGGTCTGGTAGAGGGTAGACTTGCCAGCGCCATTCGGTCCCGCAAGCAGGACAAGGCTGGGTCTCATGGGGCTACGTCATCTTTCGCGTAGATGAGGTTGCCGCCAGCATCCAACCCGACTCCGCGGCCCAACATCCTGCGCTGAGCGAAGAACTCTTGTTCATCTGCCGTCGGTTCAGCCATCTTGTTGGTGAGCTCGTCCAGCCAGGCGGCCTCTTCACCCTCTTTGAGTTCGGTCGTGTCGAGCCGGCCCTCGAGCGCCTGCTTGATCCGGCTATAGTCGAAAGCGCTGGAACGTTCGATCGCCCGGCCGATCTTTATCCAATGGGCGATCTGCCCTGCGACGGACCTGCTCTGAAGCTCGGCTTCCCGGCGCACCAGTGACATTACATCGTCTGCGAGTTTTACGGACTGGGCCATAGTGAACCTCCTGCCTGACGAGAGAGGTAGCAAAATGCCACCTGAAAAACAAGGTGCGAGGGCCATAAGCACGCGGCGGAACGAGCCTCAAGCCACAGACAACGAAGAGCGATGGCGACGGTGCTCACGGAAATCGCATCGTGGAACCACGAAAGAACAGAGGCTGGTCTGGAGCCCATCGGAACAGGATCGGCTTGCACTCCGGGGAAGTTGTCGTCGGCAACACCGGACATGCCAGAAGACTAGAGTACACGATCATCGGGGACACCGTGAATGTGGTAGGCTGGAGAGGCTTACTCGGGGAGCCGCGTCTCACGTGATGGTCAGCGGCGATCTCATCGCGGCCATACGTTCTCAGAGGATTGAGCCTACCAGCCTAAGACGGCCTTGTAGCTCGCGCTTACCGGAGCTTCTTTCGTTTCGAGCGAGGTGTGAGGGATCGCCGCTCGCGAGCCAGCGGCAACCAGGGCGGCGGTTAATGACAGCTTCTTAAGCATCGGAATTCTCTCCTGGGTCGGATTCCGGCTCCCGCCGGCGGGGATCGCGCGGACCAGTTCCGGGGTCCGCTTCATTGCTGACGGGACTGACTTGCGGACTCGGCGCCCGCCTGCTTCACAAAGTTCGATAGCCCGCACCTGGACGAACGATGGTCTGCGGCAGGCAGTTTCCGGCGTGCGAAGGCACGCACGACGCCATCGGGCGATCGGCGGCGGGGCTCGAGGGACTGGCGGGATCATGGTCGCTTCTGCGGACGAACAACTCGCAGTACGCAAGCAGGACAGCGCGTGAAGACCGCGGCGTTAAAATCGGCGACTTGTAGGTGCATCCGGCAGCGCCGAGGACATGCCGCATCCAAGAATGCAGCACTCGGGCAGCTTGTCATGATCGCCGCCGCCATGCCGGGTGTCAGAATGGCTTGCGCCCGTAATGCAGAGCGGATTGCCGAACGCGTCGAATGGTAGGATGTCTGGTGCCTGGCCGGCGAACGCGGGAACGACGGAATGCAGGACGAGCATGAAGGCGGCGACCAGCGCCAGCCCCCGGCTCGATCCCTTCCGTCGTCTCGCCCTCATCCAATCTCCATTCCGGCGCTGCAATCAACCCGACAAATAGACGAGCCTCCGGATCCGGACATTGTTCCAGATCAACAACCGTTGGTGTCGTAGAGATATCCGCTGTCGCCGCGGTCAATTAAGGCGGCAACGTGATTGCGGCTTTCACCCGTCAACTTGCTTGGGCACCCTGACCCCACGCATGACGCCGATCGCAGCTCCCAGCGTCCCCCCGGCGACCACGCCCGCAGAACCGCCAGCAAGGACCGCAATCAGGCAATTGAGGACGACAGCCCCCAAAGCGGCGTCCGACAGGAAAGCGATACCGGCGACGAGTCCGACTAGAGCGCCGATCGCTCCAAGGGCAATTGCAAACAGGGTGACGGACTCCGACGGATCGATCTGCCGGTCGGGAACCTCTTTCTGTGTCGGATCTGGCCCCTCTGTGGCCCGCTGGCGTTCATCCGTGTTTGGCATTGGATACTCCGGAATAGAGCTTCGATTCATCGTCCTCTTTCGGGCGAGAACACTGGCGTCTGTTGGCAGTTCCGTTCCGAACCGGGTCCGCCAGCGGTCCCTCGTCTTCCTCGTCGTCCAGCAGGATCCTCTCGGCCGCTCCGTCGAGATCATCGTATTGCCCGGAACGCAGCGACCAGAAGAATGCCAGTAGTCCGACGAAGCCCATCGCCAAGGCAACCGGAACGAGGAGAGCAAGATAATTCATATCTTCACCGTGGCTGGCTTGGTCGCGCCGAAGGTGCGCGGCCCCTTCTTAACCTTTGCACCTAGGCGCAGCGCGTTTCCAACGACAACGATCGAGGACAGGGACATGGCAAGCGCAGCAGCGAGCGGCGTAACCAGTCCGGCAATCGCGAAGGGCACGCTGACGACATTGTAGGCGATTGCCATTGCGAAGTTCTGACGGATCAGCACGTCGGCCCTCGCCGCGGTCAGGATGATGTCTCGGACAGCCAGCAGGCTCTGTCCGAGAAAGACGAAGTCGGATGCGCTCCGTCCGACGTCCGTTGCCGACGACGGGGCGATCGACACGTGCGCGGCCGCCAGCGCCGGCGCGTCGTTGAGACCATCGCCGATCATCAGCACCTTGCGGCCTTTCGCCGCGAGTGCCCTGATGGCCTCGACCTTTTCATCCGGAAGCAGCTCAGCCGAGAACGCCTCGATTTCCAATTGCCCGGCGATGGACGAAACCGCGGCACTACGATCTCCCGAAAGGATGCGCACCGAAACGCCGGCCGAGCGCAGCGTCTGGACAAGCTCGCGAGCACCGGGGCGGACGGATTCCTCGAACGCGAAAACCGCCATCGTTTCGTCGTCCTTCGACAGCACGGTTGCCGACGCCGTCCCCAGGTCGACTTGCGTCGCATTCGACGCCCACGACGGGCGTCCGAGCCGGTAGACCGCGTCCCCTGCCCGACCCTCGATTCCGCAGCCATGAACCTCCTCCAGGCTGTCGAACTCCACAGGCGCGGTATGCCGTCCGGCGCCCGCCAGGGCGATGGCGGCGGACGCGGGATGCCGCGAGACCCTCGCCATCGCGGCTGCCAGCGACAGGAGCCGGGGCTGAACGTCGCCCGCGTTGACCAGGCGCATCTCGCCGAGGGTCAGCGTTCCGGTCTTGTCGAAGAGCACGGTGTCGATGTCGTTCAGCCTCTCGAATGCGGATCCGTCGCGCGCCATGATGCCTCGTTCGAAGAGGCGCCGGGCCGCGACCACCTGCACCATCGGAACGGCAAGTCCAAGGGCGCAGGGGCAGGTAATGATCAGCACGGCTATGGCAATGGTGACGGACTTGTGGAGATCTCCGGTTCCATAAAACCACCCGAACATCGAAAGGAGGGCGACGCCGTGCACGACAGGCGCGTACAGGCTTGCGGCGCGATCAGCGATGCGACGGTAAGTGGAGCGCCCGCTCTCGGCAGCCTCCATCATGCGGGTCATTTCGGCCAGAAAGGAACCGTCGGCGGACACGGTCGCCAACAGGGTCAGCGGATTGCCTACGTTCATCACGCCTGCCTGCAGCGCGATTCCCGGCTCGGCACGCTTCCACGCGCTCTCCCCTGAAACGAGAGAACAATCGAGCTCCGAGGCTCCTTTGACGACAACGCCGTCGACCGGCACGCGCTCTCCGGCGGCGACGAGCAAATGCATGCCCGGCTTGATCTCGGAAAGCGGCACGTAATCGATCGCGCCGTCCGCCCGGATGACATTGGCGCCCCGCGGCGCGAGCCTTTCAAGCGCTCCCACGGCGGAACGCGCCCTGCCCCGCATCAGGTGGTCCAGCGTCCGCCCTGCCAGCAGGACGAACAACAACGAAGTACTTGCGTCGAAATAGGCATAGGCCGCGTTGTGAAGGGTGTCGTAGACGCTGAGCGCGAAGGCGAGGAGAACGCCGACGCTGATCGGTACGTCCATGTTGGTGCGACCATGCCGCAGTGCCTCCCAGGCCGAGCGGTAGAAGACCCTGCCGGAATAGACGATCGCCGGCAGAGCGAGCGCCGCCGAGATCAGATGGAAAGCATGGCGCGTCGCGGGATCGGCTCCGGACCAGACCGATACCGAGAGGATCATGATGTTCATCGCCGAGAAACCGGCGACCGCGAGCGCCTTCAAGAGGGAGGAAAGTACCGGATCCTGGCCGTCCTCCTCGATGGAGGCCAGATGCGAGGCATAGCCGATTTTAGCAAGTTCCGCGGCGAAATCCGGACTCTCGTCGTCATTGCCCCGCCAGTTGATGGTGACCCGACGGCTCGACAGGTTCACTCGGGCAAGCTCGACTCCGGAGATTTTCCGGAGAGCGCGTTCCACGGCAGCAATACAGGCTGCGCAATGTACATCGGGCAGCGTCAATATGGTCTGGCGAAGACCGTCGCCCAAGTCGCGGCTTGCCAGGCGGATCTCCTCCGCACGCGCTGACTTGTCGCCCGCGCCCGCGGTGATTGGAACAGCAATGCCGGAGCAGCAGGACATGGCTAGCGCACCGCTCTGTAGGCGTGCCAGGTGGCATGCCCCAGCAAGGGGAAGATCACGACCAGACCCAGCAGCCCGGTGGCGACGCTGAGCAGGAACAGTCCCAGCACGATCGCGCCCCAGACGAGCATCGGACGGAGGTTGTTCCAGACGAGCGCCACGCTGACGCCCATTGCCGTGAACGCATCGATGCGCTGGTCGAGCAGCATCGGGATGGAGAACACGCTTATGGCAAAGGAAAATCCGGCAAAAATCGCGCCGATGAAAACACCGACTGCAAGCATGGCCCAGCCGGTGGGCGTCGTCAGCAGCATTTGCGTGACATGCCCGAGGCCGGGAAACGGCCGCACCCCGAAGAACAAGGCATAGATGAGCACGGCCGCGCGCATCCACAGCAGCATGAGCATGCACAGCAGAAGCCCGGTGAAGAACACCTGGGCGCCGGCCACCGGTCTGACGCGCAGCATGCTCCCGAGACTGACCGGCTCGGATCGCTCGAGGCGCGAACTCTTCAGATAAAGCCCGGTGGCGAGCAGCGGCGCGATGATCATGAAGCCGGCCACTGCGGGGAACAGGAAATAGTCCCGTCCGGTGGCGAACAGGAGCCAGATGATCAGGAAGGAAACCACAAACACGGCAACCCCGTAGCTCAGGCTGAGCATCGGGTAAGTGATCAGGTCACGCCAACCTTTCGCCAACCACTCAAAGGGTGCCTGGGCCGGCAGATGGCGTTGCCACTTCGGATTCCAGGTCTCCTCTATGCCTGAGACCTCGCCTACCCACCGCTGTAACTTTCCAGTCCCGGACATATGTCTCTCCACGGGTACACCATGACGTTAGCAGGATGATTTCGCGGCCCTGTACTGTCCCGGCGCCGATCCCGTCTCTTTCAGGTGAGCGGCGCATCCGGGATCGCTGTCGATCGCGACGTAAAGCATGTGGGCGTTGGCAGCGAGAAAGACGGCCGCGGCGACAAGGCCCCACCAGCCTAGAAGCGACCTGCTTCGTCTGCCGGCAGCCTTCGTCATCACGGTTTCTCCACGCCCAGAGAGTTGACATAGAGCGCCAGAATTTTGATCTCCGCGGGCGTCAGCCGCTCATCCCATGTCGGCATGTGACCCTGGCGCCCGCCGTGGACGGACTCGATGATACTCTGCATCGTGCCGCCATAGATCCAGTAGGCGTCGGTCAGGTTCGGAGCGCCGACCTCCCGACTGCCTCTCGCGTCCTCGCCATGGCAGGCGGCGCAAGTCGTGAGGAACACTTCTCTGCCCGCCTCGATACGGCCGATGTTTTCCGGCGTGGAGTATTCGGGATTGGTCAACGAATAGACATAGGCGGCGACGTCACGGACCTGGTTGCGTTCGAGCATCTGGTCACGTCCGAACGAGGGCATCTGAGCAACGCGGCTTTCGATATGCCGCGTGTTGATACCGACCCTGAGGGTCTGTTCGATATCCTCCGGTCCACCGCCCCAAAGCCAGTCATCGTCGGTTAGGTCCGGATAGTTGCTCCGGCCCTTTCCGTCGACGCCGTGGCAGACGGCGCAGTTGTCGCCGAACACCTGATGGCCGGTAGAGCGGACCGTCGCCATCAGCCCCTCGTCCGCCCTTATCTGCTCGTAGGAGAGCGTATCGATCCTCTTCTCCCAAACCGCCCTGGCTGCAGCCGCGGCGGCAAGCTTCTCTTCGACGACGTTCCGCTCGTCAATTCCGAGCAGGCCCTTGGTGTAGGTGGTGCCGAGCGGCCACGTCGGCAACAGCACCCACCAGAGGAGGGCGAAGACATGGGTGACGACCAGGAAAAGCAGCACTCCTCGGGGAACCGGCGTGTCGAGCTCCTTTATGCCGTTCCACTCATGTCCGGTGGTCTTTCTACCGCTGATCGGATCGACTTCCTCTACGTCCATGGCTGGTCGTCCTTGTCGAGAATTCCCTTCTTGGCGCGATCGAAAAGCTCCCGGTTAGCCGGCCAGAACGTGTAGATGATGACGCAGATTGAGAATCCGATGAGATAGAAGAGCCCCCAGCTCTTCGCTGCCTCGACCAGTGTCGCGTGCGTCACGTCCATGACGATTTATCCCTTTTTCGTTCAATCGCTTGGATCGGGTACCTGTTCCGGCGCTGCGGTGTTCTGGTATGCCGCCTTTGTCAGCCGTCCGAGGATCTGCAGATACGCGACGAGTGCATCCATTTCCGTGACCCGTGTTGCGACCCCGTCGAAGGCGCTGACCTGGGTCTCCTCGCCATATCGTTCGGTGACGCCCGATGCCTGCTCGCTGTCGGGCACCGCCTGACCGAAAGCATCGCGTGCGGCGTTCTCTATCATTTCGTCGGTATAGGGCACGCCAACGCTTCGCTGCGCCGCCAGATGAGAGCCGAGATCGTCGAGGCGCAGCGGGGTTCGCGCCAACCAGGCATAGGCTGGCATGTTCGACTCCGGCACGACGTCCCGCGGGTTGGTGAGATGGGCTACGTGCCAGAAATCGGAATACTTGCCTCCTACCCTTGCGAGATCCGGTCCGGTTCGCTTCGATCCCCACAGCATCGGGTGGTCATATTTGGATTCGACCGCCAGCGAGAACGGGCCGTAGCGCTCGACCTCGTCGCGCAGCGTGCGGATCATCTGACTGTGGCAGGCATAGCAGCCCTCGCGGATATAGATGTTGCGGCCGGCGAGCTCCAGCGGCGTGTAGAGCCGCATGTCCTCGACGTCTTCGACGGTCTCGTCGATGGTGAACAGCGGAGCGATCTCCACGATGCCGCCGACACTGGCCGCCAGGATGATCGCCAGCACGAATCCGATCGCCGTCCGCTCGAGCTTTCGATGGATAAGTTCGCGCATGTTCCTACTCCGCCGGTCCCGTTGCCGCGCCGTCCGCTAGATGCGCGGCAACCGGAACATCCTCGTGCCGCTCGGCCAGAGCGGGGACGCCGCGAACGGTCATCCAGATGTTGTAGGTGGCGACGACGGCTCCGATCAGGAACAGCAGGCCGCCAAAGGCGCGGGCGATATAGTAGGGGTACATCGCCACGAGTGAGTCCACGAAGGAATAGGCGAGCGTCCCCTCCCCGGTATAGGTCCGCCACATCAGACCTTGGATGATGCCCGAGTTCCACATTGCGAAGACGTAGATGACGGTGCCGGCGAAGGCGAGCCAGAAATGGACCTCGACGAGGGCCGCCGAATACATCCTCTCGCGCTTCCAGATCGCCGGCACGAGCGTGTAGAGCGACCCGTAGGTGATCAACGCCACCCAGCCCAGGGCCCCCGCATGGACATGGCCGACAGTCCAGTCGGTGTAGTGCGACAGCGAATTGACGGGACGAACCGCGAGAAACGAGCCCTCGAAGGTCGAGAGGCCGTAGAAGAAGGCGGCCATCATGATGAAGCGCAGCGTCGCGTCGTCACGAACCTTGTGCCATGCGCCGTTCAGCGTCAGCAGGGCGTTGCCGGCCGATGCCCATGAGGGAACCAGCAGCATTACCGAGAACGTCATTCCGAGGTTCTGTACCCAGTGCGGCAGGGCCGTGTAGTGAAGGTGGTGGGAGCCGGCCCACATGTAGAAAAAGGTTATGCCCCAGAAGCTGAGGATCGAAAGCCGGTAGGAAAAGATGGGCCGCTCGGCTCGTTTCGGCAGGTAATAGTAGAGCATCGCCAGGAAGCCTGCCGTCAGGAAGAAGGCGACCGCATTGTGCCCGTACCACCACTGCACCATCGAGTCCTGCACGCCCGGCCAGATCGTGTAGCTCTTGGCATGGCCGAGGGAGACCGGAACCGTAAGATTGTTGATGATGTGTAGGATCGCCACGACCACGATGAAGGCCAAGTAGTACCAGTTGGCGACGTAAATGTGAGGCTCCCTGCGGCGCGCCAGCGTACGGATGTAAAGGACGAAATAGGTGACCCAGACGATAACGAGCCAGAGGTCGGCATACCATTCCGCCTCCGCATATTCCTTCGATTGCGTCACGCCCATGAAATAGCCGGTCACGGCCACGATGCAGAATAGATTGTAGCCGAACAGAACGAACCACGGGCTGAGTTGATCCGCCAGCCGGGCGCGCGAGGTCCTTTGAACCACATGGAACGAGGTTGTGATCAGGGCGTTGCCGCCGAACCCAAAAATGACCCCGGTCGTGTGGGCGGGCCTGATCCGCCCGAAGCTCGCCCAGGCGGTGTCGAAATTGAGGCTAGGCCAGGCAAGCTGCGCCGCCGCCCAGACGCCGATGAACATGCCGAAGATCGCCCACAACAGCGTAAACCAGACGCCGACCTTGATGGGATCGTCGTAATAGCGCGAGATTCGCGACGGGTCCGGAGGAGGTCCGAAAGAGCTGGACATGATGAGATACAGCAGGCCGAGGCTGTATAAGAGGACGATAGCCCCATGTACCCCGATCGGATCGAACCGGCCTGCTGCCGCCATGGCAATGCCGACAATAGCCAGGACGAGCAATATTGCCGCGGCCAGATCCCGTTCGCGGGTCGTCAACTGTCCCATGAAGCCGCTCCCTCGCATGACAGCCCTGAAACGAGCATCTATCTCCCAGGGTAACAAATCAAGGCTTAGACCGATGTTTTGCCGATGCGCATCTATCCTTGTGGTTCGGTGCTCCAAGGTACGGCATATGGCTCCCAGTGCAACTGCAACAGAGCCTTATTTTTAAAACCTGTTAGATCAAATGGGGCTGGCAATCTAAGCCGCGCTGGAGGAAAACGACCTGGACTTCGCTGCGCTCCTGAAGCCGGTGTCGACAGGGTCCGGAACAGCTCTTCACCACCTTGGCGTCGACCCAGTTCCTTCGCTGGCACAGAATTTAGGAAGAAGCTCGAATGGGCTGATCACCGGGAGCACTATGAGGGGTAGATCCGCGGCGTGCCCGACGAGCGAAGAAGGTCGCATCAGAACCGCTCCAGCGCGTGCCTGTCGTGAATTTCGATCATCCGGCCTTTTACGATGACTCCGGACTGGCGCAGCGTCGAGAAGGCGCGGGACAGGGCTTCCGGGGCGACGCCAAGTTTCCCTGCAAGTATGTTCTTCTGGAACGGCAAGCGGAACGAGAAGCTTGTGTTGGTGCCGTTTGGACAATGGCTGAGGATGTAGCTTGCAACGCGCTGCGTAGCGGTGAGCAGACGATCTTGCGCGAGCATGTCTTCCGTCATTTTGCCTCGATGGCAGAGATGCTCAATGAAAGCCTGTGCCACATCGGGGTCTGCGGCCGCGATTTTGCGAAGCTTAGAACTGTCAATGCGCGCAATTACGGATGCTTCGGCAGCCTCCGCGCTGGCGGTGGCACGCCCTAGATAAATGGCGTTCTCGGCAAACATTTCGCCTTTTGACAACACGGCGACATCTGCCTCGCGCCGGTCTTTCCCAACACGGTAGAGGCGGATCAGACCTGAAAGTACAAAGAACACGTCGCCGATGCTGTCGCCCTGGTGGAAGAGGACGTCGTGCTCCTCGTAGGTGGACAGCCTCGTCTCCTCGAGAATGGCCTCCACGGTGGAGCGCGGCAGCCGCACGAAGAAGCGCGAACCCAACAAAGTGGTCCAATCGCTCGAAGTCAATTGCAGTGTCTCCATTGCGCATGTCCCAATAAACACCCACCAGTTTAGCCCTCTGTCGGTTTCGGTAAGTTGATCTTGGTCAAACAGCTAGCCTGGCTTGAGTCACCCTCCCCATCGCCGTCATCGAGTATGCGCCAGGACGCCCCGTCGAGGTCCTCGTATTGCCCGCTCTTGAGCGCCCACAGAAATGCGACGAGCCCCAGACCACCGAGACTGAGTGCGACCGGTATTAGGTAGATGAGGGTGTTCATGAGGTCACCGCCCCTGATTGGATCAATGCGGCTGCTTTCGCGACCTTACCGGCAGCAAGGGTTCGCTTCAGTCTCAGAGCATTGAAGACTACCACTAGCGACGAGGTGGACATCGCTACAGCGGCAATGAGCGGAGTCGCGTAACCAAGAATTGCGATTGGTACGGCGATGACGTTGTAGCCGATGGCGAGCGCGAAGTTCTGCCGGATAAGTCGGCCGGCATGTCGCGAAGTCTCGATGGCGAAGGGAACTGCCGAAAGCGGCTCATGCATGAAGACGAAGTCGGCGGCCTGGCGTCCGACATCGGCGGCAGTCGCCGGAGCCATGGAAACATGCGCTGCACGCAGAACGGGCGCGTCGTTTATGCCGTCCCCCACTACCAGTGCCTTGTGACCTGCCTCGGCGGCAGCGTCGCATGCCTTGACCTTTTCGCGTGGCGAGAGGTCGCCATGCCAATTCGAAATCCCCAAGCTGCCGGCGAGGGCCGCCACCACGGGTTCCCGATCGCCGGACAGGATTCCGGTCGCAATGTCCAGTCGGGCAAGGGCTTCGATCGATTCGCGCGAAGCCGGGCGCGGCCGGTCCTCGAACCGAAAGCAGGCAAGCTCGCGAAAATCCAACGACAGGATTGCCTGCGATTGTCCGCCGTCAGAGCCCGGATTGCCGACCGCAAAATTGCGGCTCCCGAGCCGGTAGACGCCGTCCTCGGTTTTCACTTCGATGCCCGCGCCGGGAATTTCCCGGATGCCGCCGGCAAGCGGCGAGACTGCCCGTGCCGAATTCTGAATCGCTACTGCGATCGGATGGCGCGAATGCAACGCGATAGCCGCCGCCTTCGCGAGCCGACAAGGTGCGATCTCGTGCGCATTCACGAGCCGCGGTCTGCCGATGGTCAGCGTGCCGGTCTTATCGAGGAGCACCATGTCGATCTCGGCGAGACGCTCCATTGCCGAGCCATCCTTGACCATCACCCCGCCCTGGAATAGCCGACCGGCTGCAACGACCTGGACGACCGGAACGGCAAGACCGAGTGCGCAGGGGCATGTGATGATGAGCACCGCCACCGCGATCAGCAGGGCATGGCGGACATCTCCCTCCACCAGCATCCAGCCGACGAAGGTCAGAAGCGCCAGCAGATGGACGGCGGGCGAATAAAAGCGAGCGGCGCGGTCGGCGATACGTCGGTAGCGCGCCCTCCCCCCCTCGGCAGCCTCCATCATTCCGATGATTTCGGCGATGAACGAATCGCGCGCCGCGGCGGTCGCCTCCAGCGTCAGCGGACCCGTAAGGTTGAGCGTGCCGGCCTGAACCGTATCCCCTGTGGCGACCACCGCCGGCGAGCTCTCGCCGTTGACCACGGACCGATCGATATCGCTCGTCCCGTACACCACCCGTCCATCGACGGGGATACGCTCGCCAGCAGCGACGATCAGGCGTTCACCTGGCTTGATCTCGTCGACGGCGCGGTACTCGCGCGAGCCATCCGGATGAACGACGGTGGCCCCGCGTGGCGACAGGCGTGCGAGACCGCTGATCGCCGTTCGTGCACGGCCCCTCATCATGTGATCAAGCGTTCTGCCGATCAGCAGGAAAAACAGCAAGGTCACGGATGCATCGAACCAGGCATGTTCGCCATGACCGATCGTCTCGTGGAGCGACATGCCATAGGAAAGGCTGACGGCGAGCGCGATCGGCACATCCATGTTGGTTCGCCCGTGGCGAACGGCGTTCCATGCCGACTTGTAGAAAAAGCGGCCAGCATAGATCAGCGCCGGTCCGGCGATAAGCGCCGAGATCCAATGAAAGAGATCGCGGGTGGCCGCATCTGCCCCGGACCAGACTGACACGGAGAGCAGCATAATATTGGTCGCGGCGAAGCCGGAAACGGCGACCGCGAGGATCAACTGCTTCAGCAGGTCGTCGCCTTCCTCCCCGCCGGGCGAAAAGAGGTGTGTCTGATATCCACGCTCGGCGATGGCATGCAAGAAATCACAAGGATCGGTCCGACGACCGCCGACCTCCTCTTTCCAGACGATTGAAACGCGACGGGAGGAGAGGTTGACGCGGGCGCGTTCGACTTCGGGCTTGGTGCGCAGCGCTCCTTCGATCGTGGCGATGCAGGCGCCGCAATATGCGCCGGGGACGCTTAGCTCCGTCTGGCGCAACCCGCCTCCGAGGTCCCGGCTCGCAAGCCAAAGTTCCTCGGACGCGGGCGACGCCTGCCTTCCTTCGGCAACCATGGTTGCCGCACCAACGGCGCAGCAGCTCATTTGTCTCTTCCCTCTGCGATGAAGCGTACAGTGTGACGGTGGACCACCGCATCCCCCTCCATGGCCGTCATGGCGGCGATCCATTGACCGGCCCGCAGCTCTTCACCCAAAACAAAAACGCCCTCGCCCCGAGGGTGGAGCTCGACGCGAAGGTCCTCATGCTCCTCAACCGGTCGTTTGAAAACGGCGATAACCTTGTCGATTTGTCGCTCCGGTTCTCCGTTGCGGGTAAGGACGTAGCGGACTGCGTCGCGTCCGGCCGTTAGCCGCCCCTTGATGCCGCTGGCCTGAAAGGCGCGACCCTCGGCTACCTTGCCGTTGAACTGCTGGCTAGCGATATACGTGTTCTCTACGACAAGGCCGCTCCAGCTTCGGCTTGCGTTCCAGGCCATGACGAGGTTGACGGAGATGATGGTGCCGAAGAAGAGGCTCATGACCGCCACCATGTGCCAACCGGTGAATCCGCGCTCCGGACTGCACTGTTTCGTTGCCGTGCTCATCGTCTTGCTGCTCCCGGTAGATTGAAATTGGCCTGATACACATCGCGTTCGTGGCTGGACGGATCCTCCGCGATGAGGGAGAAGCCCTCTTCAGCCTCGGCGAATCTGCCTTTCGGCAAAGTGACGAAGACTTTGAGCGAGGTGACCTTGTCCGGCTCGACTCCGATGGTGATGCTGCGTCCATCGTCCGTTGCCTGTCCGGCCATGCGTATGGTGGCGGCGGGCATACCCTCGATCGTCAGGCTGATGGTGCGCTGTTTTGGGATCATGTTGAGAAGCTTGACCATGTAGCCGTTGCGCACCGAGCCGTCGGATTCGACGACGAACTGAGGGTTGCGGTCGTGCAGGACGTTCAGCTCCAGCCGGTCGCGCGCCAGCAGGCCGAAAAGAAGACCGAGTCCGACAATCGCCCAGATGCCGAAATAGACGAGAACGCGGGGCCGGAAGACGATGCGGCAGTTGAGATGCCTCACCTTGTCACGGAAAGCGCCATCGGCGTCGCGCACGCGGCTCGGATCGATCGCCGCGGTCGTGCCGCTCGTCGCGAGAGCTATGTTGGCGGCATAGTCGCTGAACGTCGCGTATGAGATTAGCCCCTGCTCGCGGCCGAGCTTATCCATCACGCCGTCGCAGGCGTCGATGCAGAGCGCGCAGGTGATGCACTCGAGCTGCTGGCCGTCGCGGATGTCGATTCCCATTGGACAGACGGCGACGCAGGCGTTGCAGTCGACGCAATCTCCGACGACCTCGCCGGCCGCAGCCGATTTTTTCGCATGCCGCGAGCGCGGCTCCCCCCGCCAGTCGTTATAGGTGACGACGAGCGAGTTCTCGTCCAGCATGGCCGCCTGGATGCGCGGCCATGGGCACATGTAGGTGCAGACCTGCTCCCGCATCAGTCCGCCGAAGACGTAGGTCGTAGCAGTCAGGATGCCGATCGTGCTATAGGCGACCGGCGGCGAGTCGAGTGCGACCAAACTCACCAACAGCGACGGCGCGTCGGCGAAATAGAATATCCACGCGCCGCCGGTCGCAACACCGATCGCCAGCCATATGGCATGCTTGGCCACGCGCTTACGGATCTTGTCGAGGCTCCACGGTGCGGCGTCTAGGCGCATGCGCGCGTTGCGGTCGCCCTCGATGAAGCGCTCGACGACGAGGAAGAGATCGACCCAGACGGTCTGCGGGCAAGCGTAGCCGCACCAAGCCCGCCCGACCGCAGAGGTCACGAGGAAAAGCCCGAAGCCTGCCATCACCAGAAGCCCCGCGACGAAGAAGAATTCCTGCGGCCAAATTTCTATGAAGAAGAAATAGAAGCGCCGGGAATCGAGGTCGATAAGGACTGCCTGATCCGGCGCATGCGCCCCGCGGTCCCAGCGGATCCATGGCGTCAGATAGTAGACGCCGAGCGTCATCAGCATCAATAGCCACTTGAACCGGCGAAAGCGGCCCTCGGCCCGCTTCGGGAAGATCTTCCGGCGCTTCTCGTAGAGCGGCCCTCGCACGCGGGCGGAATTGACCGCTTCGGCGTCGAGGCGTTCGACTGGATCTTTGGTTATCGGCTGGTGGAGCATGCAGGCAGGTCCCGGCGATAGTTTCCCTTGTGAGACGAATTTTGCCGATGTGCACTCCGGTCACCTTGATCTGCGTCAAGTACGCGCGGGATGCCCCAGCTGTGGAGCGACACCCATAGGGCGTTGAAGGGAGCGGTTGCTCCCTTCACGAACGAAATCTGGCCACGCCTGCCCGTGACCAGGAATCGGCCGCGCGGGTGCACGGCCGATTGATCGAGGGCCTCTACTCGCCGCCGCCGAGCGAATGAACGAAGACCGCAAGCTCTTTCACCACCGGATCGCCGAGGCGCGGCAGCCATGCGGGCATGACGCCGTGCT